>CP073694.1:0-1200000 GCA_018228705.1 Dysosmobacter sp. Marseille-Q4140
TGCAACGCCGCCATCGTGGCGGGCATGGACGTGGAGACCAGCCAGGGGGCGGAGCATTTCAGCCTCCAGGAAACTGACCAGATCAACCTGACCACCGCTCTCTCCGCCGTGCAGGCCGGGGCCGCCGGGTATCCCTATCATGCGGACGGTCAGCTGTGCCGCATGTTCTCGGCAGCGGAGATCCAGGCCATTGCGCAAGCGTCTATCGAGCACAAGCTGTACCACACGACCCTGTGCAACCACCTTTTGACCTGGGCACGGCGGGCGGAGACGGCGGAGGAGCTGGAGGGCATCGCCTACACGGCGGAGGGCCTGCCGGAGGATCTGGCGGCCAATATGGCCCAGGTGCTGGCGGCGGCCGGAGGCGGCGCCGATGCGTGATACAAGATTGGCACCTGCGGGCCGCCGGGCAGGCCGGGGCGTGGAGATCACCCTCTGGCGGATCTGCGCCTGGTGCTGCTGCGGGATCCTGTACGGCGGCCTGGAGATCCTCTGGCGGGGATATACCCACTGGACCATGGTGGCGCTGGCGGCGGGGATCTCCATTCCCCTGGACATCGCCAACGACACCGTCATTCCCTGGCGGACGCCGCTGTGGGTCCAGGCCGTCATCGGCGGCAGCGTCATCACGGCGGCGGAGTTCGCGGTGGGGTGCGTGGTCAATCTGTGGCTGGGCTGGGGCGTCTGGGACTACTCCGATTTGCCGCTCAACCTGCTGGGGCAGATCTGCCCCCGGTTCTGGGCGCTGTGGGTGGCCCTGGCCGGGCCGGTGATCGTGATGTTTGACTTCGTGGCCTTTTGGTCCGGCAGAGGGCCGAGGCCCACGTACAGACTGATTTGACAGGAGGTGGTCTCGTGACCATCAATCAGGTGATCGAACAGGTGAACCGGCTGTCTCCCGGTGCCCTGGAGGACCGGGACCTTGCCGGATGGCTGTTGGAGCTGGACGGGAAGCTGTTCCGGGAATTACATATGCCGGAGGACACAAAGCGGCCGCTGCAGTGGCCGAAGGACCAGGATGTGCCTCTGACGGCGCCGCCGCCCTATGACGGGATCTACACCCTGTATGTACAGCTGAAGATGGATTTCTTCCGGCAGGACTATGAGCAGTACAACAACACCGCGACGGCTTACAACGACGCCGTGAATGAGTTCCGTAAGGCCTACCGCCGGGAGCATCCGCCGGAACCTTTTTATATCAGTACCCTGTAAAGGAGGCGGCTATGTCATTTGTGCCGATGATGAAATATTCCGCCAGGACCGCCACCCAACAGATGGTGGCGTTCGGCGGGCTCCGCTATGGAAGGGGCGGCAGCGACGGGGAGTTTTCTCAGACCCTGAACCTCTCCGCCCGCCGGTATCCCGCCCTCTCCCAGCGGAGGGGCAGGGAGCTGGAGGAGACCCACAAGGCCGCCGCTGCCCTTTTCGCCAAGGGAGAGAAGCTGCTGGTGGTGGATGGGACGAGCGTCCTGTACGACGGGGAGACCGTGGGACAGGTGGAGGCGGGGGAGAAGATGATCTGCTCCGTCAACTCCAAGATCCTGATTTTCCCGGATAAGAAATACTACGACACCGAGGCGGACAAATTCGCGGATATGGCGGCGGAGGTGTCCGCCGCCGCCTCCGCTGTCACATGGGGGACCAACACCCTCAAAATCACCGGCAAGGGCGATCTTTCGGAGATCTTTGCCGCCGGGCAGGCCGTGGAGATCAGCGGGTCCGGCGTGCCGGACAACAACAAGTCCGTGGTGATCCGGGAGGTGAGCACGGACACGCTGACAGTTTCCGCCAATGCCTTTTCCGCCCAGAGCGAGACCCAGACGGTGAAAGTGGAGCGAAAGATCCCGGACCTCGTGTGCGTCTGTGAGAACGCCAACCGCCTCTGGGGGGCGGAGGGGAAAACCATCTGGGCTAGCGCCCAGGGCGATCCCCTGACCTTTTACAACTACGAGGGACTTGCCACGGACTCCTTTGCCGTGGCGGTTGGCACCGACGGGGACTTTACCGGGTGCATCGGGTATTCCTCCAACGTCCTGTTTTTCAAGGAGAACGCCCTGCATAAGGTGCTGGGCACCATGCCGTCGGAGTACCGGGTGTACGACTACACGGTTCCGGGGGTGCAGAGGGGCAGCCAGAAGTCCATGGAGGTCATCAACGAGGTGCTCTACTACAAAGGCGTCGCCGGGATCTATGCCTATACCGGCGCCGCGCCGACCCTTCTGACCGAGGCCTTCGGAGAGCGGACGTTCAACAATGCCCGCGGCGGCAGCGACGGCGTGAACTACTACGTCTCCATGCAGGACGAGGACGGCGGCTGGAACCTTTTTGTGCTGGACACGGCCACCGGGATCTGGCTGAGGGAGGACGATGCCCACATCATCGACTTTGCACGGCAGAACACCGCGCTCCACGCTCTGGATGCCGCCGACGGCAATGTGTATCTGCTGGACCGGGAGACGGACCAGGCGGTTTCCTGGGAGGCTTTGTTCTATCCCTTTGACGAGACGGTGTACGGAAAGCGCGGGTACTCCAGGCTGTGGATCAAGATGGAGCTTTCGCCCGGCGCCTGGGTAAAGGCGGAAATGGCCCAGGACGGGGGACCCTTCCGGCAGATCGGCCTGTGGAGCAATGCCCGCCGGGAGACGATCTTCGCGCCGCTGCGCCCCGGGCGATGCGATACGTTCCAGCTCAAGCTCTCCGGTCGGGGCGGGTGCGTGGTGAAGTCCCTGGTGCGGGAGTTCATCGTGAAGTCCCCGAAATAACGGAGGACGCTCATGGATATTATCGCAAAAAACGCACCGCTCATTGATCCCGCCCGGCTGGACCAGTCTCTGGAGGAATTCCGCAATTACATGGTTGAGGTGCTTCAGTTGATCGACTTCACGTTGTCCAACCAGAAGAACCGGATCAACGGAGCGGTCAGTGAGGAGAACTTTTTGCAGCTGGCCGCTGCGCTCCAGGCATTGAAAAGTGAAGTGGCTTCACAGGGATCGGCGGTTGTTGAATGGAAATCCGCCATGGAAACGATGTCCAATACGCTGCAATCGCTCTCGGGGGAAATCAATACCCTGAAGGAGCGCGTGGCGGCGCTGGAGGGGGCGTCCTGACGGCGCCCGCAGGAAAGGAGACTATAATGGCAAAATCCTTTGACCAGCTGGTGAAGGAACATGGCTCTGTGGCTGCGGCCATGCAGGCGCAGGGATACACCAAAAATGAAAGCGGGTCCTGGACCAATGCGGGCCGTTCCGGGGGAACGACGTCCGGCGGAGCATCCGGCGGGACCGTGAGCGGCGCCGGCGTCCGGGGAAGCGGTGGAAGCGGCAGCCCGTCCTACTCTTCCAACGTGGACTACCACCAGCAGGCCATTGACGCCGCTTCCAGGGGAGACTGGGCCGGGGTGAATGCCGCCCTGTCCGCCCGCCAGCAGAAGATCAACGCCCAGGGAGGCAACGACCGGGGACAGAGCAACCAGAGCATCTACCAGAGCCTCCTGGCCCAGTATGGATCTCCCTCCGGCGGCTCACCGTCTCAGGGAACGATGAGCCGGGATGAAATGACCTCTCAGCTCTATGCTGGAAATCTGGTTGGGCAGAGCGGAAATTATTTTGGACAGGGGTGGAGCGAGGGGCAGGATTATCTGGCCCTTGCGCTGGAGGCGGCCGGAAACGGCAATCTCACCGACGCCTACACCAACCTTCAAAAGCGCGGATACAAAATGGCGGACACCGGCAGCTCCGGCGGAGGCACTTCCCAGGCGCAGGCCTATCAGCTGGTGCAGCAGGCCTTTGACCGGTCCGGCGAGCTGGAGCGTCAGTATGAGATCAGCCGACAGAAAAACGCCGAGCGCCTTGCGGCGGTGGCGAGGTCCCATGACGGCGCCGGCCAGTCGCACAATGCCTACAAGACCGTCCAGCGGATGGGAAGCGACGGCGTGATGTACTATGTGACCATGGACGGAAACGGAAACCCGGTGCTGGCATCCCCGGTTGGAAACTGGCAGGACCGGAGCGGGGTCAACTATACCCCGGAGGAGATCGACGCCCTGGCGGATTACTACGCCAATGGATTTGATCTCAACGACTACTACACGATCCACAACTACGCCGTGGACCGGGTCGGAAACGGCGCCAAGTACGACGAAAATGGGATCCTTCAGCTCAACGAGGAGGACTTCACGCCCCGGTCCCTGATCCCGCAGCTCCAGGCCCTGGGGATCAATCCCATTCTCAACTCCCAACTGGCGGGGCTTTCCGCGCCCCAGGCATCCGGAACCGCCGATACGGCACAGGGCCAGGCGGGGGCGGTACAGTCTCCCGGCATGAGCGTTTCTGACTGGAACGCGCTTTTGCTGGGCCAGATGGGCCTGACCGGCGGCACTTTAGGGAACATGGGCCAGCTGGGCGGGAGCCAGGCGTATCCGGATGCGCCGGAGTACACGCCGATGTATGAAAGCGAAATCTCCGCCCTGATCCAAAAGATCCTGGGCTCCTCCTATCAGGACTTCCGGCAGGGGGACGAGTACGACCGGTTATATGACCAGTATTCCGCCAACGGGCAGAAGGCCATGCAGGACACCCTGGGTCAGCTGGCGGCCCGCACCGGCGGCTATGCTTCGTCCTATGCCTCCGCTTCGGCAGGACAGGCCTTCAACGACTACATGACCACGTTGGAGGAAGCGGCACGGGCCATGTACCAGGATCAGCTGAACCAGCAGCTCCAGAACCTGGGCGTGCTGACGGATGCGGAGAATACAAACTACAACCAGTATCTCAATGAGCTGAGCCAGTGGAACACGGACCGGGATTTCGATTACAACCAGTATATGGATCAGCTCAATCTGCTCTATCAGCTGGGCCGGGATCAGGTGGAGGACCAGCGGTATCAGGATGAGACGGACTATAATCAGGCGCTTTTGCAGGCGGAGACGCTGGCGGCTTACGGAGATTTCTCCGGGTATAAGGCTCTGGGTTACTCCGATGCACAGATCCAGCAGATGCGGGCGGCGTATCAGTCTCAGGCGGCGGCCCAGTCCTCCGGAAAAAAGAGCAGTTCTTCCTCCGGCGGGTCCTCCGGCACTTCCAAACCGCGCCTGACGGCGGCCCAGACCCTGACGGCCCTGGAGAACGGCCTTCGCAACCAGCAGGTGCTGGACGCCTATGAGTATTACTATGGCGAGCCCTTTCAGGAACCCAGTGAGACAGGAGGCGATACCGGCATGAACCCGGATCATTACAGGGCTTTCGGAAATTCCATTATGGCGCAGCTGAATGCAGGCAAGGAAAACGCCGCCATCGGCAATATTGACGCAAGATGGGACGAAATGAATGAGGAACAGCGTGCAGGCATCCAAAATCTTTTGAAGCAATACGGGTATCAATACAGCGCCAGCTGACGGAGGATGTTATGGGTACTCTGAAAAAAATCACTTCCAGCACCGACAAGACCGGACAGGAGACCGCAAAGCGCGGCGGTGCACTTGTGCGGATCGATACCGGGGAACGGATCAGTTATGACCCGGACCCGGAACGGAGCCTCCCCCATGTGACAGCCGCCCAGAGGCAGCAGGCAGTGGAGCGGTACGATTCCGCCGTCAAAAAGGCAAGGGAAAGCCGAACGGCAGCCGCAGGCGGCGGAGCGGATTCTGAGGAAGCCCCCGGCTTGTTGGAACGCCTGGGGAGCGCGGCGAAGTCCGCTTTTTCGGGAGCGGCATCCAATTCGGCCAGCGCATGGGGCACATGGTTTCAACTTTCTGGCGGGAGCGCCATGACGGATATTTATGAGGATCAGCTTCGGTCCATCGACTTGCGGATCGCAGCGGCGGAGAAACAGCTGCGGGATGCCTCCGCGGATGATCCCATGCGGGAGTTCCTCCGGGAAGATCTGGACCAGCTGCAGTCTCAGAAGAACACCTATGAGCAGGCAATCCGGGCAAATCGCGGCATAGGAGATCTTGCGGTGGAGGCGGCAGACCAGGCCGCAAAGTATTCCCAGCAGCAGCGGGATGCCGCAAAAGATGGCCTTGGCGCCGTTGGGTCCAAAATCGTGGATATTGGCACCGGATTGGGGCAGTATGCTGTTGAGCGGCTGAGCCCTCTGCCAACAGTCAATGTTGCGACCGGTGCTGCCGGATCTGCGGCCAGCACGTACCGAGCGTTGGCAGGGGAGGAGTATGAGAGCCAAAAGGCCCTTGGCGCCGCCGCTCTTGGCCTTGGCGGATATCTGGCGGGGGCCGGACTTTCCCGGGCGGTGGGCTCGGCCGGCCTTTCGGTCATGCGCAGCGCGGGCGTGCAGAACAACATCCTGCCCAATATCATCACCGGCGGCCTCTCCGGCGTGGGATTTGCTGCCGGCATGACCGGCGGCAGTGAGCTTGCCAAGGCCCTGGCGGACGAGAACTACCAGCCGGACTGGGGACAGATCAGCACGGACGCCGTGGCGGCCTTTGCCTTCGGCGCCATCAGCAGCGCCGTTCGGATCGCCCGGTCCAGCAGCCAGAACAAGTCCTATGTCGAGCGGCTGAGCCAGGAGGTGCAGCAGCGCTATGCCACGGTAAAGGAGATCCTGCGCAGCGGGAATGCGGCGCAGAGGGCCCAGGGGGCCGCTTCCGTTATGGACGGTGTGGAGCGCCTGCGCGGCGCCCTGAACGATTTGCAATTCGTGGGCGCGCAGAAGCAGGTGGACAGCATTCGCACATTTTTGAACAGTATCGACGCCGAGATGGCCCAGTATCTTCCCAACGGCGCCACAGCCGCGGCCGGAGCGGTGAGCGGTCCTGCAACGGCGATTGTTCCCGGGGCTGCGCCTGTGCGCGCTCCGGCTGCGGCCCAGGGCGCGCCGTCTGCCGGGAGTTCCCACGTCCTGCCCGGTTCATCGCAGACGGTGCCGCCTGCGGTGGCTCCTGCGGCTCCCGTTCCGGTACCGGCAGGGTCGGGCGCCTCTGCCTCCACGATGCCTGCACAGGGCGCCCGGACGCCGCAGACAGCGCCTCCTTCCCATGCCGGCACCGGCGCACAGAACCAGGAACAGCCGGTTGAAGAAGCGTTTCCCCCGGTGTATTATGAGAATATCGAGCGGGAACCGGCGCCGGAGCCGGAGACGCCGGGTATGACGGTTCCCACCGGAAGCACGGCGGATCTGGAACCCCTGGCAAAGACCCTGGGCCAGAGCGGACGCAGGGCCATGACGGCCTTTTACGACAGCGATATCCCCGCAGCGGACTATGCCGAGGATTTCATCAAGGCATACAATGCAGGTAAAAGCGGAGCAGATCGTCCCTCTCCCCGGTATATCGGAGAACCCGTTGCCGTGGCGGCTTATTTTGCCGGGCAGAATGATGCGCCGAAACAGTTTGAGGAGTTTGATGAAAGTGGAGCTCCTGTTTTCGCCACTACCAGAGCGCAGGCGCAGATTGAACCGGCAGACTTTGCCGATTTGAAAAGGCGTCGGGACGCCGCAGACAAAACGTTCGGCCTGGATCAGGGAGAAAGTGTGTCTCTTGGAAACTATGTCAAGACATTATTCCGCGTCCTGAATAATCGGCTTTACAGCGGAACGATGTCCGATAAAGACCAACCCATGGTTGACCGGATTACCTCTGCGCTGAAAAAATTTCCGACATTTGATGGAAAAACCTATCGCAATCTGTCTTTTCAGGATGAACTCTCATTCAACTCCTACCTTTCTGAATTTGCGCAGGGGGAGACAGTAACACTCAAGGCATTTACATCAACTTCAAAACGGCCAAACGGTTATCCGAAGTTTGGTGACTATGTGGTTCATATGGTAATCGAGGGAACCAGTGGGGCCGATATTGCGGATACATACGGGATTCCACGGCAGCAGGAAGTGATTTTCCTTCCTGGAACGCAACTGAAAATTAATTCCATTGGAACGGCAAATGACGGGCATCCGATTATTTATGCACAGGAGGCGGAGAGTTATGGATTGGCAGGAGATCATGGGGATCAAAGACCCCAACGAGGCAATGAAGCAGATCGCCCTGAAGGTGGAACGGGAAGAACTTCCCGTTCAGGAGATGGAGGATTGGATCGAGGAGTACAAGCGCCTCCACAACGTGACGGTGGACGAGATGGCCTACTATCCCAACGGGGAGCAGGTCGTGACGGAGGAGCTGTTCTGGAAGTAAGCCCCCAGCAGCAGATCGCGGACAAGGTCCGTTACTACCTGGAAAAGGGAACGCAGTTCTCCCCGGCGCGGCTGTTTGAGATCGCGGACAAAGCCTACGGCGGGACCATGGCGGAGGGGACTTATACGGTCAAAGACGCCTATGACGGCATGGAGCTGGCGGTCAATCAGTATCTGATGAGCGGCCCGGCGAAGTCCGCCAACGGCAGCGCAGCCCAGGCCAGGGCGTTCCTCTCCTGGATGGAGCAGCTGCTCAACCTTCTGCCCACCCAGACGAAGCGGACGGCGGAAATGGAGAGCTATCAGCAGTTTTCCACGCCGCCCAATATCGCGTATCTGGCGGCCTGGGCGGCCAATGTGGCGCCCACCGACGTGGTTTTGGAACCTTCGGCCGGGATCGGAGGCCTTGCGCTCTGGCCCAAGGCGTGGGGCGCTGCGGTGTATGCCAACGAACTTTCCACACGGCGCCTGGCTTTTCTGAACCGACTGGGCCTGGACGGCACCTTCAATCTCAACGCCGAGCAGATCGACAATCTGCTGCCGGAGTCCATCAAGCCTACGGTGATCATCATGAACCCGCCGTTTTCTTCCACCGCTGGACGCACCAGCACCAACAAGACCGCAAACGCCAAGCGCCATATCGAGCAGGCGCTGGAGCGGCTGGAGCCCCGCGGGCGCTTGGTGGCCATCCTTGGCCGCGGTATGAGCGAAGACGCCGCCTCCTTCAAATCCTGGTGGGCGGATCTTAAGAAGGAATATAACGTCCTGGCCAATATCCAGCTGGACGGCAGCAATTATAAGAAGTACGGAACGAACTTTGATGTGCAGCTGGTGGTGATCGACAAGACCGGGGCCACCACTGGGGAGACATTGACCGGAACTTATAAAGACCTTTCCAAAATCCCTGAGCTGATGGAGGGTATCAGAAATGAACGAAAAGGCATTGTACGAAACAGTGATCCTGTCTCTGGGAGAACTTCCGCAACAAGAGCTGTCTCTCAAGCAGGCACAGCTTCTGGATATCCTGCGGGATCTGCTGCCGGACAGCTGGCAGCAGGGCAGCAGGGCGGCGCTGGTGGTCTCCGCGCTCCTGACGGGGCAGGGAGAGGAAAGCGCAGCGGAGTACGCTCTGGACCCGGAGGAGAGCGAAAGCCTGTTCCGGGCGGTACAGGGCGCGC
Source organism: Dysosmobacter sp. Marseille-Q4140 (assembly GCA_018228705.1). NCBI lineage: Bacteria > Bacillati > Bacillota > Clostridia > Eubacteriales > Oscillospiraceae > Dysosmobacter > Dysosmobacter sp. Marseille-Q4140. The sequence goes on from CP073694.1 coordinate 9,324, forward strand.
AGACGGAAGCGGAGTTGTCCCTGGCAATGCAGGACCTCGGATGGCACTGTCTGGAGGCGCTGGAGCCGGTGTGGACGGAGGATCTTCTGCCGTAACGGCGGAGAACCCCGACAGCACCTATGCCGCGTATGCACCCCGCAAGGTGCATATCAAGGGCGCCCGGCCCCACCCGGCCAGGCTGGTGGAGAGTGCGGCCATGGCCGCCGTGGAGCCGCCTGACCCCGCCTATACCCCGGCGCTGCCGGAGCGGATCGCAAAGGAAGGCGTCCTCTCCGACGCGCAACTGGAGAACGTGGTATACGCCGGCCAAGCTCACAGCCAGAAGTTGGCCGACGGGCGCCGCAAGGGCTTTTTCATTGGTGACGGCACCGGCGTCGGCAAAGGACGTCAGATCGCCGGTATCATCATGGACAACTTCCTGCAGGGCCGCAGAAAAGCGGTCTGGATCTCCGAAAAAGCCTCGCTCCTGGAGGATGCCAGACGGGACTGGAAGGATCTCGGCGGGAACCCCGACGAGATCCTGGATCTGAAAAACCCCCATCTTCTGAAAAACGGGATCCAGGCGGACAGCGGCATCGTATTCGGCCCGTACTCCACGCTCCGCTCCCAGAAAGAGGCCCGCCTTAAAATGCTGGAGGACTGGCTGGGGAAGGACTTTGACGGTGTGATTGCCCTGGACGAGGCCCACAACATGGGAAACAGCGTTTCCATCAAGCGAGGGCGCGGAAAGAGCAAACCGGCGGCCCAGGCTCTTGCGGGCATCGATCTCCAGCGGGCATTCCCCAACGCCAGGGTGGTCTATGCCTCCGCCACCGGTGCCACGGATATTTCCCAGTATGGATACCTGGAGCGGCTGGGCCTTTGGGGGAAGGGGACCGCGTTCAATGATCTGAACGACTTCATCGAGAAGATCAGCAATGGGGGGCTTGCCGCCATGGAGCTGGTAGCCCGGGATATGAAGTCCATGGGCGTCTATATGGCCCGCAGCATCTCCTACGACGATGTGAAGTACGACACGATCCAGCACGATCTCACGCCCATGCAGACGGAGATCTACAATACCATGAGCCGCGCGTGGCAGAAGGTCCTTCAAAATGTGAATGAGGCGCTGAAAATCACCGGCGCAGATAAGAACGGGCAGGCCCGGGGCGCCGCGTACAGCGCGATTTTCAGCGGCCAGCAGCGGTTCTACAACCAGATCCTGACCTCAATGTCCATGCCAACGGTCATTGAGGATATGCGCCGGGAACTGGCCGCCGGCCGCAGCGTGGTCCTTCAGCTGACCAACACCAACGAGGCCCAGGCTGCCCGGGCCATTGCCAAGAACGAGGCGGAAGGCGGGGACCTGGACGATATCGACCTGACGCCCTCGGAGACCCTTCGGGACCTTCTGGTGAAATCCTTCCCAACGACCGTATATGAGGAATATACCGATGATGAGGGACGGACCAGATCCAGGATGGTGGTGGACGCCAACGGGGATCCGGTGATCGATCGGAAAGCCGTGCGAATGCGGGATGCTCTCGTTGAGGAGCTCTCTCAGATGAAGGTCCCGGACGGCCCCCTGGAAATGCTCTTTGATGCGTTCGGGGTGGATCAGGTGGCGGAAGTCACCGGCAGAACGCAGCGGATCGTGGAAAAGCGGGATGCCAACGGTGTGCTCCGCCGCGTCCACGAAAAGCGGGGACCCACGTCCGGCACCGCAGACACCAAACTGTTCCAGGACGGCAAGAAGCGGATCCTGGTCTTTTCCGAGGCCGGCGGAACCGGAAGAAGCTACCACGCCGACCTGCGTGCCAAAAACCAGCAGCAGCGGGTCCACTACCTGCTGCAAGCCGGGTGGAATGCCAGTAAGGCTGTGCAGGGCTTCGGCCGGACACACCGCAGCAACCAGGCCAGCGCGCCCATCTTCCGCCTGGTGACAACCAATGTCATGGGGCAAAAACGGTTCACCTCCACCATCGCACGCCGTCTGGATCAGCTGGGCGCTCTCACCAAAGGACAGCGGCAGGCGGGCAGCGGTGTGTTCAGTGAGAAGGATAACCTGGAAAACCCCATTGCAGCAGATGCGCTCTCTGTGTACTACAAGAGCGTGAACAGGTCCATCCTCAAAAAGCTGGGCCTGTACGATAAGATCTACGATGAAAACGGCAGGATCAACGACAGCGCCGAGGACCTGCGGAATGTGAGCAAGTTCCTCAACCGGATCCTCTCTTTGGAGGTGGAGGAGCAGAACGAGGTGTTCCAGGGCTTCTACGATACCTTTGAGCGGATGCTGGACAATGCCATTGCCAACGGTACCGTGGACATGGGCCTGGAGAACTACCGGGCGGAGAAGGTGGACGTGGTGGATGAGAAGGTGATCCGGAAGGATGCCACCGGAGCTGACACCAAGTACGTCCAGATGATTGCCTATAAGCGCCCGGATACCATTTCCTTTGACCGTGTTCCCACGGCCTCCAACAACTTCCGAAAGCTGGTGCGCATGGAGGACGGAGAAGTGCGGGCGGTTTATGAGATCTCCCCCAGGACCAATTCCGCAGGAGAGATCGAGCGCCGCTTCAAACTGCAAAGTCCCCAAATCGGCAAGACCAGCATCTACGCAGAAAATACCATGAACACCAAGACCGCCGACATTCCAAAAAAGGAATGGAAAGCGGCCTGGGAGGAGCAGTTGGCAAAGGTTCCGGAATTTACCGAGACCCGGCTCCATATGCTCACCGGCACACTGCTTCCCATCTGGGACCGGCTGCCGACGGACAACACCCGCGTGATGCGGGTCGTGACATCCGACGGCAGGCAGTATCTGGGCCGGGTGATCGCCCCCACCCAGATTGACGGGGTTCTTCGGAACCTGGGGGCAAACCGGACCAAGGAAACCTACACTCCAGGGCAAATTCAAGATGCCGTCCTGGGGCAGGGCAGGGAGGCGATCCTCCGGGATAACCGTCAGCGGATCGTCCGCCGCCGGGTCAGTGGGGAATGGCGCATGGAAATCGTGGGCCAGAACACCTGGTACCTGGCCCGGCAGTACCCGGGGATCCTCACAGAGCGGATCAACTTTGAGTACCGGTATTTTATTCCAACGGGACAGGCCGGAGAGAAGATCCTCTCCGACTTGATGAAGAATAACCCTGTTGTGGAGATCCGCAGCAGTGCGCCGGAGGAGGAACGCATGGCGGCCCCCGGCGGCAGGGACCGCCAGTGGTCTGCCGACCGCGTGGGAAACCGGGACAAGACGCCGAAATCCCTCTCTGAGATCGCAGAGGACATCCGGCACTCCTTCGGCCTCAATATCACCACGGGGCACATTCGGGGGAAAGGCACCCTGGGAACATACAACCGACGGAGCCAGGGGATCCGGTCCAAGATCCACAACGACCTGCCGACCATCTCCCACGAGCTGGGACACCACCTGGACAACACATACAGACTGACCATGGATGCCGGCCGCGATGCCCTGCGGGAGCTGACCGACGGGTTAAGCCCTGATATGCGGGACGCTTATCCGCAGAAGAAGTGGGGGACGGAGGGCCTGGCGGAGTATGTCCGAAAGTTCCTTCAGAACCGGGAAGTGACCGCCATTGACTATCCCCGGTTTACAGAGTACTTCATGGGGAAACTGTCCGGCAAGGACGCGGCGATCCTGGACCAGCTGGCCGACGAGATCAACGCATACTATTCCCTGGGAGCGGATTCCGCCGCCAGTTCCATCCGGCTCCGGGAGGAGCGCGGACCGGATGCCAGAACCCTCTCGGAGAAGATCCGGGACAAGGGGGATGGCCTGTATCAGGCGTGGGTGGATATCAACCACGGTATCAAACTCTTTGACGAGGCCGTTGGGACAGACACCTATAAGCTGGCTGCCAATGCGGCCTATGCCGATGCCATGGCGGCAAATATCATCCTGCATGAACTGCGGGACGCGGAGGGCGCCTATGTAGGACCCGGCCTTTCCACGGTGCTGCATGGGATCAACCTCCGGGACAAGGCGGAGTACAGGGCCTTTGGCGAGTATCTGACCGTCCGGCACGGGCCGGAGCGGCTGAAAGAGGGGATGCGGGTTTATGCCGATGACCGGAAAAACAGCTCCCAATGGATGCAGAACCGGCAGCATGAACTGGAGGTGCAGTATCCGGATTTCCGGGAAGTTTCCGACCGGCTCTATGCGTTCCAGCGGCAGCTTCTTCAGACCTGGGGCGTGAATACGGGGCTCGTCTCCGCCAAAAACGCCAAGGAGTGGGGAGAGCGGTGGAAGTTCTATGTTCCCTTCAACCGGGCTATGGATGAACAGCAGCTGCGCGGCGCCCGCCGGGGCTTTGCCAACCAGAACAGTACCATCCGGCGGGCCAGGGGCAGCGGGCGGGACATCATCCACCCGGTGGACAACATCATTGCCAATATGGTGGCTATGGTGAACGCCGGTGTCCGGAACAATGTCATGCGCCGGATCACCGACGCGGCGGAGCGGTCCGAGGACTACGCCGTGTTCCTGGAAAAGGTTCCGGTTCCGCTCAAGCAGAAGCAATTCGACGCCAAAGACCTGAAAAAGGGCCTGACGGAGTCCGTCATGGACAGCGCCCTTTCCGACGCAGACAAGGATCTGATGGTGGAGATCGTCTCCAGCCTGAATAATATCCTGATCCAGTATGGGAGGGGAAGGGCCTACGGCGATGTGATTACGGTCATGAAGGGAGGAACACAGGAGTTCTGGAAGATCAATGATCCGCTTCTTCTCCAGTCCGTTACCAACATGAGCCCTGGAAAGCTGAACGGGATCCTGGACGCTTACGCCGTTGTCTCCCGGTTTATGACGGGGAACATCACGGGAAAGAACCTCTTGTGGTCCATCTTCTCCAATGCGCCCCGGGATCTTATGACCTTCTTTACCTACTCCAAAGACAAAAATCCCCTCCATGTGTTCGGAGGGATCGGCGCCGCCTACGCCAACAAGATCAAAGGCGGCGGCGCAGATCCGCTTTTCATGGAATACCTGGCCATGGGCGGCGGACAGACCTCCGTCTACACCGCGGACCGGGACCTCACGAGGACTGCCCGTAAGAAAATGTCCGGCAGCAGATCCGCCTATGCAAATCCCATGGAGTGGATCGCGTTTACGTCCGACATGATCGAGATGGGCCCCCGGTTCGCAACTTACAAAATGATGCGGGAAAAGGGAATGATCCCGCAGGATGCTTTCTATGAGGCTATGGACATCACCGTCAACTTCCGGCGGGGAGGAAGAATGGCCCGGGAAGTGAATAAAGTAGTTCCGTTTTTCAACGCCAGCGTGCAGGGCCTGGACAAGTTTTCACGGTGGATCCGGGCGGCCGATGCGCCGCCGGCGCAGCGGTTCAAAATCGTGAGATCCAGAGTGATCTCCTACCTTGTGGCTTCTGCCGCCCTTGCAGCTGCGTTCTATGGCCTCAATAACAGCGACGAGGAAAAGGAGGCGGATTATCAGCAGCTGTCCAACTATACAAAGAACTCCTATTGGCTGATCCCCCTGGGGGACGGCAAGTATTTTGCCATCCCAAAGCCCCGGGAGCTGGCCGTGCTGTCCTCGTTCTTCGAGACAGCGGCAGAGGCCCTGGCAGGGGAGAACCCACACGCATTTGATGAGTTTATAGACTATGTGCTGGACAACGGTCTGCCTCCGGTCCTCTCTGAGCTTTCTCAGGGAGACTGGGAGGGGGCAATCGGCTCCCTGGGTCTGATCGGCACCGGCGCTTACCTGATGGCGAACAGGGACTTCCTGGGGCGGCCCATTGAATCCAGCGGACTTTCCAATCTGGAGCCCAAGGACCGCTATACGACCCGCACCAGTCAGATTGCAAGGGCGGTGGGACAGGCGTTCAATATCAGCCCCCAGAAGATCGACTATTTCTTCAACAGTGTTTTGGGCGGTTTCTGGAAGGCACAAAAGGCCCTGTTTCCCGTTGGCAAGGAAAACGTGGACTTCACGCTGGGGATCCAGAACACCTACATCAAGGACAACCAGTATTCCCTGGATCTGGTGAACTGGCTGTACGATCAGGCGGAAAGATCCTCCCAGGCGGCCAATTCGGACCCATCCGACCTGGGGAAGGCCATCGAAAAGAAGATGGATGCCAATATGACCAGCTTCTATTCCAGATATTACGCCCTCGCCAAAGACCAGCCGGATACAACCACGCACCGCTCTACCCGGCAGACCGTTCTGGATATGATCCGGGAGTACCGGAAAGCCTATGACCTGAACAGCACCACGCAGGCGCAGGAGGCGGTGTATGCCGTCTGCAAGGAGCAAAACAGCACGGAATATCTCCCGGGTGTCATGCAGATCACCGTGAAAGACGGGAACGACATCCAGCACACCTTGTCGGATGTGCAGTATGTGGAGTTCCAGACGGAATATCTGGGACTGTACTGGGAACTCGCGGAGGATGTTCTCTCCGATGGCGGAAGTACAGCGGAGCGGGCCGCGCTTTTGAAGGAAGCGAAAAACACTGCCAAGGAACAGGCTGTCAACCGGGTGCTGCGCCGGATCGGAGCTCCCATCGTGCAGGATTACGACTACGGAGACATCCCCTTGGCGGATGTGGCGGAGTTCAACAGCATTTACTCTTCCGCCTCGTCCGACAAGGATGCGGACGGGAACACCATCCCCGGCTCCAAACAGGATAAGGTGATCGCCGGCATTGCGTCTATCGAGGGACTGACCGACGAACAGCGCAGCGAGCTGTTCCGCAGCGTGTACGACAGCGACAAAAATAACCCCTGGGCTGCAGGAGAAACCAAGAAATACTGGTGGCAATAAGAAAAAATGCGGATTGTTTGACGCAATCCGCATTTTCTTATGCAATGATGAAGTTACACCATATTTTGAAAGGGGAACTTCATCATGAGAAAGATCGAGAACATTTCTGAAATCATCAACAACGCTGTCAATGAGGGCAAGAGCCGGGAGGAGATCAATGCCATGCTCAAGGAGGCCGGGTCCTCCCAGATGCTGACCGAGGGTAAGATGGGCAACGCCCTGCTGGACATCGGTGTGGGCAGCCCGGAGTTTGTCGTGGTCAAGGATGGCAAGCTGACCAACGGTGCCGGCGGCGTTCCTCACCAGGATTACGTGTACTACGCCGGGAAGACCTACCAGCTGGCCGATGACGGGGTGACGCTGGTGGAGGTGCCCGCCGCGGATCCTGAAACAACCGATGGCAACGGCTAAGGAACTGCTGGCCGCTGCGGTGGGGGAGCTGGGGGTCAAGGAGACCCCCAGCGGCTCCAACAAGGTCAAGTACGGGGCCTGGTTCGGCCTTAATGGCTACCCGTGGTGTGTGATGTTCGTACAGTGGGTGTTTGCCATGGCCGGGGTGGCGCTGCCCGCCAGGACCGCGTCGTGCAGCGTCCTCCGCAATTATGCCATCAAGGCGGGAATGTGGGTCACGTCCGGGTATCTGCCGGGCGATGTGGTGATCTATGATTTCCCCGGCGGGGCGGCCACGGACCACTGCGGGATCATTGAGACCGTCGGCACGGCCACGCTGGTTGCCATCGAGGGAAATACCGCCGTGGGCAACGACGCAAACGGCGGCATGGTCATGCGGAGGACACGGTCGCTCTCGCAGGTGATCGGGGCAGTCCGCCCCAACTACGACGAAGAAAGCGAGGAGGATGACGTGGTGAGATACAAGTATCTGAAAGATGTTCCGGAGAAGTTCCGCTCCACCATCGAGGTACTTATGAACGCCGGCATTATCCAGGGGGATGGCAGTGATCCCGTGGGAAACGGCGATGTCATTGACCTGAGCCATGACCAGGTTCGGACATTGGTGTTCTGCTACCGCGGCGGTGCCTTCGACGCCCGGATCAAGGCGGCGGGTTTGAAATAAGGAGGGAGTATGAAACAATACATCGGAACTAAGATTATTCAGGCGGAGCCCGCATTGCGCGGAGACTGTTATAAAGGCCCCCACATTCTGAGCGCGGAAGCGGCAGCCCAGGACGGCTATCGTGTTCGCTATCCCGACGGCTATGAGAGCTGGAGCCCGAAGGAGGTATTCGAGGAGGCATACCGGCTCACGGATGCCTTGAGTTTTGGGCTTGCAATCGAGGCTGCCAAGAAGGGAAAGCGGATTGCCCGGAAAGGGTGGAACGGCAAGGGCCAGTATGTGGAACTGGCATCGGGCATCGGCTATGTGGGGCCGGACGGGAGAACCGTGAACGCGGAGCACGCCGCCATCGGGAACAAAGCCTTTGCCTTTGTCGGGACCTCTGGAGTACAGATGGGTTGGCTGGCATCTCAGGCGGATATGCTGGCGGCTGACTGGATCATCCTTGAGTAAGGAGGTGCAACATGGAGAACATCAATGCGTTCAAAGCGGCGATTACCGCGATCCTGGCCGCTATGACGGCCTTGTGGGGCTGGTTTGGATGGATCGTGGTGGCGTGGATCGCCTGTATGGCAATCGACTACATCACCGGCTCTTTCGCTGCCCTGCGGGCAGGGGAGTGGTCCAGTTCCACCGCCAGAGACGGCATCTGGCACAAGGTCGGCTCTATCGTAGCTGTGGTGGTGGCCGCCATTTTGGATATGGTTATCGGCATGATTATCGCCAACATCCCTAATATTACGCTCCCTTTTACGTACAGCGTGCTCCTCGGCCCCCTGGTGGTTATTTGGTATATTCTTACCGAGGCCGGAAGCATCATCGAAAACGCCGGCGCTTTGGGCGCTCCGATTCCGCCCTGGTTGTCGAAGATGATCGAGGCGCTGAGGAATAATGTCGACGATGCTGCCGGACCCGGCGAATAGTTATAAACCGCTCCATGTTATGATAAGGATTGCATCGAGGATCTGCGCTTCTACCCGAAGCTGTCCTGCGTGGAGGCTCTCAACCGCGCCCAGTCCGTCAAGGCCGGCAGCGCCAAGCTGCTGTACGTCTACGTGGACACCGAGCCCGTCAGCTTCAACCGGGGCTTCTACACCGTGGATATGCGGTTTTTCTACCAGGTGACCCTCCAGGCCTATCTGAACTGCTCCTGCCCCGTCACTGTGGAGGGCCTGTGCGTGTTCGACAAGCGGGCCATTCTCTTCGGCAGCGAGGGCAGCGCCAAGATCTTCTCCTCCCAGATGCGGGCGGGGGAGTGCGACGTCCAGCTGACCCGTCAGGCCAACGCCCCCATCGCCGTGGTGGAGGCCGTGGACCCCATCGTCCTGGACGCCCGGATCGTGGACTGCTGCGGCCGCCGGGAGTGCGACTGCGACCTGTGCGAGGTGCCCAGCTTCATCAACGAGTGCTTCGCCGGGGAGCTCTCCAGCGGCGATGACTGCCGCCGGGTCTATGTCACCCTGGGCCAGTTCTCCATCGTCCGGCTGGAGCGGGACACCCAGCTGCTGGTGCCGGTGTACGACTACTGCATGCCCGACAAGGAGTGCGCCTGCGGCGACGGCTGCGAGGATCCCTGCGCCCTCTTCCGTACCATCAACTTCCCGGTGGGCGAGTTCTTCCCGCCCAACACCGTCAAGGCGCCGGAGTGCTACGAGGAGGCCAAGGGCTGCTGCTGCCACAAGTGAGGCCCTGCGGGGGCGGCCCCTCCTGAGGGTGCGAGGTCCCCGGAGAGTGCACCCCATTTTCAGCACCAGCGTGGTTCCCCCCGGCCGAAATAAGTTCGGCCGGGGCTGCGCTAAAAACTTGCCCCCGGCAAGTTTTCTTAACGCTGCGCCGGTCCAAGAGAAAAGGCGCTTTTGACGAAGATGCGGCCCATCCGGGCCGCATCTTCGTGTAACGGGGGGGCGTGCGAATCGGTCCGGCAGGCATCGATGGCCCCATCGTCCCTGCGCCGGACCCCGGCAGTCGAAAGACCTTGGAGCCGCATAGACGGTGCGGCGGGTGATCGGGGTGGTTGTCGGATTTGCCCCTGCTCCGATCTCCGCGCGTTACGCGCTGCCCCGGCGGTTGATGCAGGCCTCCCATTGGGGGGTAGGGGCGGATGGGGGATCCGCCCGTGGTGCTGACTTTCGTCGAACGCCGGGGGAGCGGCAGCGGAAATCGGCGCTGGTCGATTCGTCTGCCACCCCGTCCATCCACCCGCGGACGTTGTGCGGGGACCAGGCTCTTCCAGCGCCAATGTCCGGCGCAGGGCCGACGGTGCAGCCACCCCTCACCACGCCGATTCGCACGACCCCCGTCATACGAAAGGGCGGCCCATTCGGGCCGTCCTTTCGTCTCAGCATCTTTTCTTTTGACCGGCCGCGGCCGTTTTCTTTTCGATGCCTCGAAAAGAAAATGGGGGCGGAATCCGCCGGGAGACCTCCCGGCCTCCCCGGAGGGGCGCCTCCCGGCCGGGTCCGCCCGTCCCCTTACATCTGCCCCTGGTAGCGGACCATGAGGCACCACTCCAGCACGGACTTGCCTGCGAACACCCCCACCGCTGTGAGCGTCACCCACAGCGGAGCCCCCAGGGCGATGGACAGCCACGCCGCTCCCAGCACCGTCCACTGGAGGACCTCGCCGGAGACGGCTTTGGCCCGGCGGCGGATGGCGGTGTTGCGCTCGTCCTTCTCCTCGATCTCCGTCTGACGGGCCAGCCGGGGGTCCTTCTCCGCCTGCCGCAGCATCAAGAGGTTGGCAAGGCCCATGGCGGCAAGGCCCGAACTGACGCCCACCATGGCCCCGCCCGCCGTGTCGGGCAGAGCGTCGCCCAGCAGGGCCGTCAATGCCAGTGCCGCCGCCAGCAGCCCAAGGCCCAGGATCAGCAGCGTCCGGTACAGCGTGCGTTTCTTGTTCATGGTCCGATCCTCCTCACATTCTCCGCCGCAGCCACAGGGTGAATACCACGGTCAGCAGCACGTTGAAAGCGACAATGCCCAGCAGCGTCCAGGTGATCCATTCCGGCACGTCCAGGTAGCTGGACACGACGCCACCCAGAGCCAGCAGCACCGTGGTGACGTTGCCCGCCCAGGCCTCCGCCCGGTAGCGGATGGCGGTGTTGCGCTCGTCATTGCGCACCTTCTCCCGCTGCTGAAGCACCGGGTCCGACTGGATCATGCTCTGTCCGATCAGGCCCGCGATGCCCAGGCCGATGGCGAGGCCCCCCAGAGGGGCAAGGATCTCGGACACGGCCGTGGGCAGGAACTGGGCCCGGATATCCAGCAGGCCCACGGCCACCAAGGCCACGCCCAACACCATTACCAGGCAATACGCAAGGGTGGTCCGCTTCATGATCCCTCATCCTCCTCGTAGATGAAAATGTCCTCAATGGCGCAGTCAAAGTACCGGGCGAGCTTGAAGGCCAGCAGGATGGAGGGGTTGTACCGCCCGTTTTCCAACGAGCCGATGGTCTGCCGGGAGACCTCCAGGGCCTCCGCCAGCTCCTCCTGCCGCAGGCCCCGCGCCTTTCGCAGATGCTCCAGCCGGTTTTTCATGGCGCGCCCCCTCTCTTTGTGAAATGGAAAGTTTGCTTTCCATCATCAGCGTACCACAGCAGCGGAAAAATGTCAAGCGCACTTTCCATTTATCCGGTGAAAGGGAGGAGGCTTGACAATCCCGGCGGGGAAGGATATACTAGAGCGGTATATTGAACTGCGGAGATGGGAAGCAGTACCCGGAGGGCGGAAGCCGAGAGAGAGCGCGGATGGTGGAAGCGCCCGTGAGGCCGCCGGGGAAGTCGTCCCGGAGCACCGGAGCCGAAGGAGGAGTAGGCTGCGGCGGCATCCCACCGTTACCGGGGAGGGGCGCGGCAGCGCCCGCTGAGCGCGTGCATGGCACGAATCCAGGTGGTACCGCGGACATTTGTTCGCCCTGGGCCGAAGAGGCCCGGGGCGTTTTTGTTTGGAGGGAGGAGGGAGCGCGTTGTTCGAGATACAGATCCCTGCAGGGACGCCGGTCATAGGCGCGGTCACTTTTTTCCAGATAAAGCTGGGAAAATTCCGCCTGCTCCGGGTCTGGCGCATCTTCCTCCTGGTGCTGGGGGTGCTGTCATTGCTGGTGGGGGCCCTGTGCCTCCTGGTCTCCCTGGACGTCCTGGCCCTGGCCCCGGTGGTGATGGGGATACTGCTGCTGCTCCTGGGAGCCGGTCTCCCCCGCATGGCTGTCCGCATGGCGGATAACATGTTGAAGAAGGACCTCAAAAGTTGCCATCCGGTGTGCATCACCTTTGATGGCGACGGCATGCGCAAGACGGTCCACGGCATCGTGACCACGGTCCCCTATGAGAGCTTCAGCCATCTGCTGCTCTGCCGGGGGAGCTACGTAGTGGGCCTGGAGGGCGAGACCACCCGGTACCAGTCGCTGCCCAAAGACTGTTTCACCCAGGGAGATCCAGAGGCCTTCCCGGACTTTTTCCGGGAAAAGACGGGCCTTAGCCTTGTATCCATCTAACTTCACGAATCAGGACCCCAGGTCCAAGAGCATAGGAGGATCGACTCATGAGAAAAGAACTGCCAAAGGTGTATGAGCCCCAGCAGGTGGAGGGGCGCATCTACGAGATGTGGGAGAAGGCCGGCTGCTTCAACGGCGACCCGGACCCCAAGAAGGAGCCCTTCTCCATCGTCATGCCGCCCCCCAACGTCACCGGCCAGCTGCACATGGGCCACGCCCTGGACTGCACCCTCCAGGACATCCTGACCCGCTTCAAGCGGATGCAGGGCTACTCCACGCTGTGGCTGCCCGGCGTGGACCACGCCGGCATCGCCACTCAGATCAAGGTGGAGGAGGAGCTGCGCACCAAGGAGGGCCTGACCCGCTATGACCTGGGCCGGGAGAAGTTCCTCCAGCGGGTGTGGAAGTGGAAGGAGCAGTACGGCGACCGGATCGTGGCCCAGCAGAAGAAGATGGGCGTGTCCTGCGACTGGTCCCGCTCCCGCTTTACCATGGACGACACCTGCGCCAAGGCCGTCCGGGAGACCTTCTGCGAGCTGTACGACAAGGGCCTGATCTACAAGGGCAGCCGCATCATCAACTGGTGCCCCCACTGCACCACCGCCCTGAGTGACGCCGAGGTGGAGTATGTGGACAAGCCCGGCCACCTGTGGTATATCCGCTATCCCCTGACCGACGGCTCCGGCGATCTGGTCATCGCCACCACCCGGCCCGAGACCATGATGGGCGATACGGGCGTGGCCGTGAACCCGGAGGACGAGCGGTTCAAGCACCTGGTGGGCAAGACCTGCATCCTGCCCATCATGAACCGGGAGATCCCCATTGTGGCCGACGAGTACGTGGAGCTGGGCTTCGGCACCGGCGCCGTGAAGATGACCCCCGCCCACGACCCCAACGACTTCGAGGTGGGCCTGCGCCACAACCTGGAGACCGTCCGCTGCATCGGCGACGACGGCAAGATCAACGAAAACGGCGGGCCCTACAACGGGATGGACCGCTACGAGTGCCGCAAGCAGATCGTCAAGGACCTGGAGGAGCAGGGCTACCTCATCAAGACCGAGCCCTACAACCACAACGTGGGCACCTGCTACCGCTGCCACAACGACGTGGAGCCCCTGATCTCCGCCCAGTGGTTCGTGAAGATGGCGCCCCTGGCCGAGGAGGCGCTGCGGGTCGTCCGGGAGGGCGAGGTGAAGTTCGTCCCCGAGCGGTTCTCCAAGACCTATATCAACTGGATGGAGAATGTCCACGACTGGTGCATCTCCCGTCAGCTGTGGTGGGGCCATCAGATCCCCGCCTGGTACTGCGACGACTGCGGCCACATCAACGTGGACCGGAAGGACCCCACTGTCTGCCAGAAGTGCGGCTCCACCCATCTGACCCGGGACCCGGACGTGCTGGACACCTGGTTCTCCAGCGCCCTGTGGCCCTTCTCCACCATGGGCTGGCCGGAAAAGACCGCGGACCTGGACTTCTACTATCCCACCTCCGTCATGGTCACCGGCTACGACATCATCTTCTTCTGGGTGGCCCGGATGATCTTCTCCGGCTGCGAGCAGATGCACAAGATCCCCTTCCACACCGTGCTGATCCACGGCCTGGTCCGGGACGACAAGGGCCGCAAGATGTCCAAGTCCCTGGGCAACGGCATCGACCCGCTGGAGATGGCGGAGAAGTACGGCGCCGACGCCCTGCGCTTCAACCTCATCACCGGCAACTCCCCGGGCAACGACACCCGGTTCTACACCGAAAAGTGCGAGGCCATGCGCAACTTCGCCAACAAGATCTGGAACGCCAGCCGGTTCGTGATGATGAACCTCACCATTGACGCCTGCGCCCTGCCGGACGCCGCGGCCCTGGCCCCGGAGGACAAGTGGGTCCTCTCCAAGCTCAACACCCTGGTCAAGGAGGTCACCGAGAACCTGGACGCCTACGAGATCGGCGTGGCCTCCGCCAAGGTCTACGACTTCCTGTGGGACACCTACTGCGACTGGTATATCGAGCTGACCAAGACCCGCCTGAACGGCACCGACGAGCAGGCCAAGCTCACGGCCCAGAACGTCCTTTGCTACGTGCTGACAGAGCTTCTGAAGCTGCTGCACCCCTTCATGCCCTTCATCACCGAGGAGATCTTCCAGGCCCTGCCCCACGAGGGTGACTACCTGATGACCTCCGCCTGGCCCAAGTACCGGGAGGACCTGCGCTTCCCGGAGGAGGAGGCCAGCCTGGAGGCCGTCATGGACACCATCAAGGCCATCCGCACCCGCCGGGCCGAGATGAACGTGGCCCCCTCCAAGAAGGCGGAGGTACTGCTGGTCACCGCCACGCCGGAGATCTACCGCCAGGGCCTGCACTTCATCGAGCGCCTGGCCTACGCCAGCGCCGTGACCTTTGCCGACGCCGCCCCGGCGGACGTCAGCGGCTTTGTCACCGTGGTCACCCACAACGCCACCGCCTACCTGCCCCTGAGCGAGCTGGTGGATCTGGCGGCGGAGCGGGAGCGCATCGCCAAGGAGCTGGAGAAGGCCCGCAACGGCTTGCGGATCGTGGAGCAGAAGCTCTCCAACGAGAAGTTCGTCTCCCGTGCCCCCGAGGCCGTGGTCAACGTGGAGCGGGAGAAGGCCGCCAAGTTCCGGGAGCTGATCGCGAAGCTGGAGGAGTCCGCCAAGGCCATGGAGGGCTGAGGCGAAGTCCCTTTCCCATGACCGCCCGGCGGGAGCGTCCATCTCCCGCCGGGCGTTTCCGCAGCGCTCTTGACATTCCGGCGCAAATCCGGTATAATCCCACCCGTATACAGCGAGGAAGAGGAGGAGTACCCGCCACGATGCTGCATAGAGAGCCCCTGGCACGGTGAAAAGGGGAGAGCAGACGGCGGCGAATACACCTTGGAGCTGGCACCCCAACGGCCCATGGGCCCAGTAGGCGTGCTCCGGGAGCGCCCGTTACCGCGCGGCCGTGTGCTGGCACGGCGTGAGGCTGTCCTCGCGAGAGGGCGGCGAAGCAGAGGTGGTACCGCGAACGACCATTCGCCCTCTGTCCCAAACACGGGACAGAGGGTTTTGATTCTGTTCCGAAAAAACCTTTGAACAGGAGAGAACGAAACATGCAGATCTACGAGGAACTGAAGGCCCGGGGCCTGATCGCCCAGGTCACCGACGAAAACGAGATCCGGGAGCTGGTGAACAACGGCAAGGCCGTGTTCTATATCGGCTTCGACCCCACCGCCGACTCCCTGCACGTGGGCCACTTTATGGCTCTGTGCCTGATGAAGCGGCTGCAGATGGCCGGCAACCGGCCCATCGCCCTGATCGGCGGCGGCACCGGCATGGTGGGCGACCCCTCCGGCCGCAGCGACATGCGCCAGATGATGACCGTGGAGACCATAGCGCACAACTGCGAGTGCTTCAAAAAGCAGATGGAGCGGTTCATCGAGTTCGGCGAGGGCAAGGCCATGATGGTCAACAACGCCGACTGGCTGCTGAAGCTGAACTATATCGACCTGCTCCGCGAGGTGGGCGCCTGCTTCTCCGTCAACAACATGCTGCGGGCCGAGTGCTACAAGCAGCGCATGGAGAAGGGCCTTTCCTTCCTGGAGTTCAACTATATGATCATGCAGTCCTATGACTTCTACCACATGTTCCAGACCCTGGGCTGCAACATGCAGTTCGGCGGCGACGACCAGTGGAGCAACATGCTGGGCGGCACGGAGCTGATCCGCCGCAAGCTGGGCAAGGACGCCTACGCCATGACCATCACCCTGCTTTTGAACTCCGAGGGCAAGAAGATGGGCAAGACCGCCTCCGGCGCCGTGTGGCTGGACCCCAACAAGACCTCTCCCTTCGACTTCTACCAGTACTGGCGCAACGTGGGCGACGCGGACGTGCTCAAGTGCATCCGGATGCTGACCTTCCTGCCGCTGGAGCAGGTGGACGAGATGGACACCTGGGAGGGCGCCCAGCTCAACACCGCCAAGGAGATCCTGGCCTACGAGCTGACGAAGCTGGTCCACGGCGAGGCCGAGGCCGAGAAGGCCCAGGCCGCCGCCCGGGCCCTGTTCGGCGGCAGCGGCGACTCCGCCGACATGCCCTGCACGAAGCTCTGCCGGGCGGACTTCACCGCCGAGGGCGAGATCGACATTCTGACGCTGCTGGTCAAGTGCGGCCTGGCTGCCTCCAGGGGCGAGGCCCGGCGGCTGGTCCAGCAGGGCGGCGTGTCCGTGTGCGGGCAGAAGGTGGCCGACATCGAGGCCAAGTTCTCCTGCAAGGACTGCTGCGGCGAGGGCGCCGTCATCAAGAAGGGCAAGAAGGTCTACCACAAGGCCCTGCTGTCCGAATAAACGCATCCAACGACGGGACAGACGCGGCGCCCACGGCGCCGCGCCTGTTCTGGCGTTTTGTGAAATTTACGTTTCGACCAGAAAGGAACCGCCATGATCACAGTCAACGACGTCTCCCTGAACTTCTCCGGGCAGACCCTGTTCAAGCACGTGGACCTGAAATTCGTCCCCGGCAACTGCTACGGCATCATCGGCGCCAACGGCGCCGGCAAGACTACCTTTTTGCGCATCCTCTCCGGGGACCTGGAGCCAACCACCGGCGAGGTGGTGATCTCCAAGGAGGACCGGATGAGCGTCCTCAAGCAGGACCACTTCCAGTACGACGCCTACACGGTGCTGGACACCGTCATCCTGGGCAACCAGCACCTCTACGACGTGATGAAGGAGAAGGACGCCCTGTATGAGAAGGAGGACTTCTCCGACGCCGACGGCGTCCGGGCCAGCGAGCTGGAGGCGGAGTTTGCCGAGATGGGCGGCTGGGAGGCCGAGAGCGACGTGAGCCGCCTGATCCAGGGCCTGGGCCTCTCCAATGACATCCTGTACAGTGAGATGAGCACCCTTACCGCCAAGGAGAAGGTGAAGGTCCTGCTGGCCCAGGCCCTCTTCGGAAAGCCGGACATCATCCTCCTGGACGAGCCCACCAACCACCTGGACATCCAGGCCATCGAGTGGCTGGAGGACTTCATCATGGACTGCGAGAGCCTCATCATCGTGGTCAGCCACGACCGCCACTTCCTCAACACCGTCTGCACCAGCATCGTGGACGTGGACTACGGCGGGATCCGGATGTACGTGGGCAACTACGAGTTCTGGTATGAGTCCAGCCAGCTGATGCAGCGGATGATCAAGGACCAGAACCGGAAGAAGGAGGACAAGATCAAGGAGCTCCAGGAGTTCATCTCCCGCTTCTCCGCCAACAAGTCCAAGTCCAAGCAGGCCACGGCCCGGAGAAAGCTCCTGGACAAGCTGACGGTGGAGGAGATGCCTGCCTCCTCCCGGCGCTATCCCTTCGTGGGCTTCAAGATGGACCGGGAGCCGGGCAAGGAGATCCTCAGCGTGGAGGGTCTTTCCAAGACCGTGGACGGCCGGAAGGTGCTGGACAACGTGTCCTTCCGGGTGAACAAGGGGGACAAGATCGCCTTCGTGGGGGAGGACGAGATCGCCAAGACCACCCTCTTCAAGATCCTCATGGAGGAGCTGGAGCCGGACGAGGGCACCTTCAAGTGGGGCACCACCATCACCACCAGCTACTTTCCCCTGGACAACTCCGCCTTCTTCAACGACTGCGACCTCAATCTGGTGGACTGGCTGGGCCAGTACACCGCCGACAACGCCGAGGAGGGGACCGAGTCCTTCAAGCGGTCCTTCCTGGGCCGGATGCTCTTCTCCGGCGACGACGTGTTCAAGCCGGTCAAGGTCCTCTCCGGCG
The DNA here is from genome assembly GCA_018228705.1 of Dysosmobacter sp. Marseille-Q4140. NCBI lineage: Bacteria > Bacillati > Bacillota > Clostridia > Eubacteriales > Oscillospiraceae > Dysosmobacter > Dysosmobacter sp. Marseille-Q4140. Next base: position 27,454 of record CP073694.1, read on the forward strand.
GCGAGAAGGTCCGGTGCATGCTCTCCCGCATGATGCTCTTCGGCTCCAACGTGCTGATTTTGGACCAGCCCACCAACCACCTGGACCTGGAGTCCATCACCGCCGTCAACAACGGCCTCATCGACTTCAAGGGCGTGGTGCTCTTCGCCTCCCACGACCATGAGTTCGTTCAGACCGTGGCCAACCGGATCATGGAGCTGGTGGATGGCAAGCTGATCGACAAGATGTGCACCTACGACGAGTATATCGCCGGCGCCCGGGAGGAGATGCTTGCCCGGCTCAAGGGCTGAAACCTTGTCACCGAATTGTAGTTGACATAACGTTACACCGCCCCTATACTGAGCGTATACTCGGTATGGGGGCGGTGTTTTTGTGGAGAGAGGGCGGATCCTGGGGGTGGTCCTGCTGGCGGCGGTGACGGCGGGGGCCATTGGATATGCGGCGTCCCGGCAGGCGGAGGAACGGGCGGCGGAGGAGGCGGCGTATCAGGCGTACCTGGATGCGCTGCCGCTGGCGGAAGCGGAGGGGGAGACCTGCTCTCCCAACGGGCGGTTCCAGGTGCGGACCGCGGGGGAGAGCGATCTTTGGATCAGCGGCGTCCGGATCCCGGAGGCACTTGAGATCGTGGATACCGAAACCGGGGAAGTGCGGTGGGAGGACGCCGGGTATGTCAGACAGTCCGTCCTGTGGTCCCCGGGGAACAACCTGGTGGCCATGGCCTGCGGGGCAAGGACGTGGGAGACGGTCTATGTGGTGAGCACCGCCTTCTGGACCACCTGGGAGTTCACCCTGCCGGACGGGACTTCCATCCCGGACTATACCTTCCTGCCGGAGGACTGGGGGCGGTGGCTGGATGAAAACACCCTGCTGGTGACGGTGGGGCAGGGGGGCGACGCCGGAGAGCAGCACACCTACCGCTGCATCCTCCGGCCCGGTGAGGACGGCACCCTCTCCGGCTCCGTCCAGGAACAGACCACGGAGGTCCCGCCGGGCGCCTATGACTTCGACCACGACGGCACGGCGGAGACCGTGGAGGTGACCACGGTGCTGGACCCGGAGAACGAGGGGGTCCCCGTCTGGCACGAGCTGCGGATCTCGGACGGGGAGCGGACCTGGACGGAGGGAGCGGACCACTCCCACGCCGGTGCGGAGACCCTGTGCGCCGTCCGTCTGGACGGGGAGGACTGCCTGCTGCGCTACGTGCCCTATATGGGGCAGGGGTACTGCACCTATCACTATGAGATCTTCTCCCTGGACGACGCCTTCCGGCCGGTGACCCTCCGGGAGAACAGCGTGGAGTTCGACCTCAACTGGGACCAGCCCTGGCACGCCTTCGACACGGAGGCCGACGCCGCCTTCCTCGTTGAGATCCACGGCCTGCTGGACGGCGCCCGGCCCCTGCTGGACACCGGCTGGGGCGAGCTGCCCCTGGGGGAGGGCGTGGACTACGGGGATACCGGTTCCGTCCGGGCCCATCTGGAGGCGCTTGCGGCGGAATCGCGCGGCTGACGGCCCGCTGGAGGCGGACGGATATCTGTAATGCAAAAGCCCTTGTCAGAGATTGCGATGTAAGAGAAGCAACCGTCTGCCGGCCCCGCAGGCCGCGGGGGAGACGGCGGCTGAGCGGTTTTCCCCGCGGCGGTTTCTCACGGTCGGAGGCGCCGCCCGGATCCCGGGAATCTACCTGGATCCGGGCGGCGCCTCTTTGCTCGGGAACGGCCTGAGAGAAAAAATCTTCCGGCAGGTGTCCAGTTTGGCCCCGCCGGAGCGTTTATAAGAGCAAACAGACAGGGGAGGGAGATCATTGCTGATCTATTTGCAGGCCATTGAGACACCGTCGGAGCGGGCCCGGTTCCAGGAGATGTATCTCACATACCGGGGGCTGATGTACCGTGTGGCCTATCAGATCCTGAAAAATCGTCAGGACGCGGAGGATGCGGTGCATCAGTCCTTCGTGAAGCTGGCGGAGCAGGCCGGGCGCCTGCCCGACGGCCCCGGACCCCGGATGCAGAGCCTGGCGGTGACCGTGGCGGAGCGAAAGGCCATCGACCTGTGGCGCAGCCGCCGCCGTCATCCCCAGGTGGAACTGGACGAGGTGGCGCTGGCATGCCGCTCCGCGCCGCTGCCGGACAGCGCACTGGCGGCCGCCCTGGCGGACCTTCCGCCCCGATACCGGGAGGCGCTGCTGCTGAAATACTGCAACGGCTATTCCCACCGGGAGATCGCCGGATTTCTCTCCACCACGCCGGAGGCGGTGTCCCAGGTGATCCGCCGGGCCAAAAAGCGCCTGACACAGGCGCTGGAGGAGGGGGAGGACGCCCTGTGACGGCTGACGCCTCCTGGGGCCGCGGCATAAGGGCGGCCGCCCCATGACAAAGCCGCCCGGACCACCGGGCGGCTTCTTTCGGAGAGGAGGCGCTTCAGACGGCTTCGGCCTCCAGCAGCCCGTACCGCTCCAGCGCCCGGCGGATGCGCTCCGTGACGGCCTCGTCGGGCTCGCACAGGGGCAGCCGCAGAGGGCCCGCGTTCCAGCCCAGCAGGTTCAGGGCGGTCTTGACCGGGATGGGGTTCACGTCGCAGAACATGGCGTCGCAGAAGTCCTTCAGCTCCAGCTGCAATTTCCCGGCGGCGGCGTAGTCGTTGGCGAGGCACAGCTCCGTCAGGCGGTGCATTTGGGCCGGCAGCACGTTGGCCACCACGGAGATGACGCCCCGTCCGCCCAGCATGCAGATGGCCGCCGTCTCGTCGTCGTTGCCGGACCAGATGGAGAAGTCCGCGGGACAGAGGTTCCGGGTTTTCTGGATATTGCTGAAATTGCCCCCGGCCTCCTTGACGCCGTTGATGTTGGGGTGCTTGGAGAGCTCCGCGTAGGTCTCCGGCGCGATGGTGACGCCGGTGCGGGAGGGCACGTCGTAGAGGATGACGGGCCGGTCCACCGCGTCGGCGATGGCGGTGTAGTGGCGGATCAGGCCCTTCTGGCTGGCCTTGTTGTAGTAGGGAGTCACCACCAGCAGCCCGTCGGCCCCGGCCCGCTCCGCGTCCCGGGAGAGGGTGACGGCGGTCTCCGTGGCGTTGGAGCCGCTGCCCGCGATCACCGGCACCCGGCCGTCCACGCGCTCCACGCAGAACTCGATGGTCCGCATCCGCTCGTGGTAGCTCATGGTGGTGGCCTCGCCGGTGGTGCCGCAGACGATGACGGCGTCGGTGCCGTTTTGGAGCTGGAAGTCCAGCAGACGGCCCAGTGCGGCAAAATTCACGGTCTCATTGGTGAAGGGCGTGACGATGGCCACGCCGGAGCCGGTAAACAGGGGTTTGCGCATGATATGTACCTCCTATACAAGTCCGCCCGGATGTTGTCTCCATTGTATAGGATCATTCTATGCGGGATAATCCGAATTTGTGCCGAAAACCATGCAAAACATGCTGCCTTGTCCCGACGGAAAAGCCGGGCGCCTTTTGGGCGCCCGGCTCCTTCGTCACTGTGTACAGGAAACCGATCAGTCCATGTAGCCCTTGGCACACAGCAGCTCCGCCAGGAGCACCGCGCCGCCGGCCGCGCCCCGGAGGGTGTTGTGGCTCAGGCACACGAACTTGTAGTCGTACTGGCTGTCGGGCCGCAGGCGGCCGATGGACACGGCCATGCCGTGCTCCAGGTTCCGGTCCAGACGGGTCTGGGGCCGGTTCTCCTCCTCAAAGTAGTGGAGGAACTGCTTGGGAGCGGAGGGCAGGTCCAGCTCCTGGGCGGGGCCCCGGAAGGCGGCCCAGTCGGCCTTGATCTGCTCCATGGAGGGTGCCTTTCCGTCGGCGAACTTCATGAACACGGCGGCCATGTGGCCGTCCTGGCAGGCCACCCGGAAGCACTGGGCGGTGATGGCGGGGCCGGCGGCCTTGACGATCTTGCCGTCCTCGATGTGACCCCAGAGCTTCAGGGGCTCGGTCTCGCTCTTCTCCTCCTCGCCGCCGATGAAGGGGATGCAGTTGTCCACCATCTCGGGCCAGCGCTCAAAGGTCTTGCCGGCGCCGGAGATGGCCTGATAGGTGCACACCAGCGCCTTCTCCAGGCCGTACTTCTTCAGCGGGTGCAGGGCGGGGACGTAGCTCTGGAGGGAGCAGTTGGACTTGACGGCGATGAAGCCCCGCTTGGTCCCCAGGCGCTTGCGCTGGGACTCGATAACGGCGATGTGGTCGGCGTTGATCTCCGGCACCACCATGGGCACGTCGTCGGTCCAGCGGTGGGCGGAGTTGTTGGAGACGATGGGGCACTCCAGCTTGGCGTACTTCTCCTCCAGGGCCCGGATCTCCTCCTTCTTCATATCCACGGCGCAGAAGCAGAAGTCCACCATGGAGGCCAGCTTTTCCGCGTCGGCCTCGGCGTCCAGGACCACGATGCTCTTGGCCTCCTCCGGCATGGGGACATCCAGGGCCCAGCGGCCGGCCACGGCCTCGGCATAGGGCTTGCCGGCGCTGCGGGCGCTGGCCGCCAGGGCGGTCAGACGGAACCAGGGGTGGTTCTCCATGAGGGTGATGAACCGCTGGCCCACCATGCCGGTGGCGCCGATGATGCCCACTTTGTACTCTTTCATATGCGTTTCCTCCTGCTGCGATGTTGCGGCGGGGGCCGGAACCGGCCCCCGTCGATTTTTGGTTGAATGTGTCGCCGGTTTGTACTATAATGGGTTCCATTGGGAACGACCATGGCCTGTACTTGTGGGACGGACATTTGTATGTATATTAGCATACTTTTCTGCCCCAGTCAAGGCCGCGGATATTGGGGAGGATTCATGAAAAAACTGCTTGCGACTGTGATGCTCGTTGTGATATTTTTTACCCTGAGCGCTGTGACCGCCTCGGCCGCCGTGACGAACAACACGGTGAAGGTGGGGCTGCGGTACGGCTCGTCGGTGATGGAGTCCGCCAACCTGGAGAACGCCCAGGGCAGCGGCTACGCCTTCGGCTATTTCGACGGCAACCGCCAGTTCGTGCCCATGGGGTACACCGACGTGACCACCATCACCATGACCCCCGACGTCTGGGGCGGCATCACTGTGACGGTGACCGGCACCAGCCAGGTGGTCTACTCCTGCATGGACAGCACCCTGGGCGTCATGCCCCAGGACCCGGGGGGAGACCCCATCACCTGGTTCAAGGGCTACCGCTACCGGGGCGGGTTTGAGTACACCTGCTCCAACGGCGGGCTCCAGGTGGTCAACGTGGTGGGGCTGGAGGACTACGTCAAGGGCGTCATCCCCCACGAGATGAACGGCAACTGGCCCCTGGAGGCGCTGAAGGCCCAGGCGGTCTGTGCCCGGACCTTCGCCTGCCGCAGCACCAAGCACGCCTCTTACGGCTTTGACGTCTGCGCCACCGTCGACTGCCAGGTCTACAACGGCGTTTCCACCTCCACGCCCCTCAGCGACCAGGCGGTGAACGAGACCGCCGGGCAGTGCATCCGGTACAACGGACAGCTGATCGAGGCGGTGTACCACTCCTCCGACGGCGGCGCCACGGAGGACGGCGCCAAGGTCTGGGGCGGGGACACGCCCTACCTCAAGGGCAAGACGGACCCCTATGAGGCCCAGACCACCATCCCCAACTACAACTACACCGTTACATATACCCCGACGGAGCTGACCTGGGTCCTCCAGAACAGCGGCTACTCCATCGGCAACGTGGTGGACGTGTACGTGGCGGAGCGGTCTGCCCTGGGCAACGTCACCAAGGTGGTCTTTGTGGACGACACCGGCAAGAGCCTGACCGTCACCGGCCAGGCGTGCTCCAACGCCTTTTACAGCACCACGCTGAATAAGAACGTGGCCAGCCTCCGGTTCACCATCTCCGGCGGCTCCGGCGGCGGAGGCTTCTCCGTCAACGGCTCCTCCTCGCTCCAGAGCCTCACCGGCGCCTCGGTGATCTCCGGCAAGGGGACGCTCTCCTCCTTGCAGGAGGGGACCCACAGCGCCGTCACCTCCTCCGGCACCGTGACGCTGAGCGCCTCCGGCGCCTCCGGTTCCTCCGGCGGCAGCCAGTTCGTGATCACCGGCACCGGAAACGGGCACAATGTGGGCATGAGCCAGTACGGCGCCAAGGCCATGGCGGAGCTGGGATATACCTATGTGGATATCCTCAATTTCTATTACACCGGTGTGACCATCGGATAAGGAGACCCGAAGATGCAGACCCATGATTTTTACTACGACCTGCCCCAGGAGCTGATCGCCCAGACCCCCATCGAGAAGCGGGACGCCTCCCGGCTCATGACATTGGACCGGCGGACCGGCGCGGTGGGGCACCACCATTTCTATGACCTGCCGGACTTCCTCAACCCCGGCGACTGCCTGATCCTGAACAACTCCCGGGTGCTGCCCGCCCGGCTGCTGGGCTCCCGGCTGCCCGGCGGCGGCGCCTGCGAGGTGCTGCTGCTGACCGACAAGGGGGACAAGGTGTGGGAGTGCCTGGTCCGCCCGGGGAAGAAGCTGCGCCCGGGCACCCGCCTGACCTTCGGCGAGGGGGCCCTGACGGCGGAGATCGTGGACGTGCTGGAGGGCGGCAACCGCCTGGTGCGCTTCGACTACGAGGGCATCTTCCTGGAGACCCTGGAAAAACTGGGCAAGATGCCCCTGCCGCCCTATATCAAGGAGGAGCTTCAGGACCAGGAGCGCTACCAGACCGTCTACTCCAAGGTCCTGGGCAGCGCCGCCGCCCCCACGGCGGGGCTCCACTTCACGCCGGAGCTGCTGGAGACCATCGCCGCCAAGGGCGTGGGCATCGGCTATGTGACGCTCCACGTGGGCCTGGGCACCTTCCGGCCCGTGAAGGAGGACAACATCGAGGACCACCCCATGCACAGCGAGTTCTGCACCATCTCCCAGGAGACGGCGGACCTCATCAACCGCACCCGTGCCGGCGGCGGCCGGTGCATCTGCGTGGGCACCACCTCCTGCCGGACCCTGGAGTCCTGGGCGGCGGAGGACGGCCACATGGAGCCCCGGTCCGGCTGGACGGATATCTATATCTACCCCGGCTACAAGTTCAAGGTGATGGACGGCCTGGTGACCAACTTCCACCTGCCGGAGTCCACCCTCATCATGCTGGTGTCCGCCTTCGCCGGGCGGGAGCACGTCCTGACCGCCTATGCCGAGGCGGTCCGGGAAAAATACCGGTTTTTCTCCTTCGGAGACGCCATGTTCCTCAGCTGAGAAAGCCGCCTGCGCGCCCCTGGCCTCCGGCCAGGGGCTTTTTGCCGGAAAAAGTTAAAAAAAGATGGAGTTTGTCAAGACAAACGTTTGCAAAACACCTTGACAGTGCGGTTTGCGTATGGTATCTTAATTAGAAAACTCCCGGCGGGCCAATGCCGCAGACGGCGGCGGAGGCAGCCACGCAGACCTGACGCCTTTCGGGGCGGGTCGGGCCGCGGACGCGGCAGTCCGGCACACCGGACGGGACGGCGGAATGCCGGAGCAGGGAGGAACGACTATGAATCCAAGGGAGCATGAGCGGGTGGCCGTGAACGTGTCCACTGTCACCATCGTCATCAACGTGGCGCTGTCGCTGTTCAAATTCGCCGCCGGCATCCTGGCCCGGTCCGGGGCCATGGTGTCCGACGCCGTCCACTCCGCCTCCGACGTGCTGGCCACCCTCATCGTGATATTGGGGGTGAAGCTGGCGGGCCGGGCCGCCGACGCGGACCATCCCTACGGCCACGAGCGGCTGGAGTGCGTGGCCGCATTGGTGCTGGGCATCATCCTGGGCGCCACGGGCGTTGGCATCGGCTGGTCCGGCGTGCAGAAGATCCTGGGCGGGGAGGAGCTGGCGTCGCCCGGCGCCCTGGCCCTGGCGGCCGCGGTGGTGTCCATCGTGGTCAAGGAGGCCATGTTCTGGTACACCCGGGCCGCGGCCCGTCGCATCGACTCCAGCGCCCTCATGGCGGAGGCCTGGCACCACCGGTCCGACGCGCTGTCCTCCGTGGGCAGCTTCGCCGGCATCCTGGGCGCCCGGCTGGGCTGGCCGGTGCTGGATCCCATCGCCTCCGTGGTGATCTGCCTGTTCATCCTCAAGGCCGCCTGGGATATCCTGTCCGATGCCCTGGAGCGGATGACGGACCACGCCTGCGCCCCGGAGCTGGCGGAGGAGATGGCCACCTCCGTCCTGTCCCAGCCCGGCGTGCTGGGGGTGGACACCCTGAATACCCGTCTCTTCGGCGACCGGATCTACGTGGACGTGGAGATCCGGGCCGACGGGGAGCTGACCCTCAACGAGACCCACGCCACCGCTCAGGCCGTCCACGACGCCCTGGAGGCGGGCTTCCCCCAGATCAAGCACTGCATGGTCCACGTGAATCCCGCCCGGGTGGAGGGCTGAAAATGGCGTTTGGAGCGCCGGAGCCATTGGCTCCGGCGCTTTTTGTCTTGCGCCCGGCGGCGGGATGGACTATAATAACTTGAATGGCCTGCCCGGCCCGGCGGGGCGGAGGCGGCCCATATCCACAGGAGGATCACTATGTTTCAGGTTCTCAAACAAGAGGGCCGCGCCCGGCGCGGTCAGTTTTCCTGCGCCCACGGCGGCGTGGTCCAGACGCCGGTGTTCATGAACGTGGGCACCCAGGCGGCCATCAAGGGCGGCGTCAGCGCCCTGGACTTGAAAGAAGTGGGCTGCCAGATCGAACTGAGCAACACCTACCACCTGCACCTGCGGCCCGGCGACCACATCGTCCGGCAGATGGGCGGGCTCCACAAGTTCATGAACTGGGACGGCCCCATCCTCACCGACTCCGGCGGGTTCCAGGTGTTCTCCCTGGCGTCGCTGCGGAAGATCAAGGAGGAGGGCGTCACCTTCGCCTCCCACATCGACGGCCACAGGATCTTCATGGGCCCCGAGGAGTCCATGCGCATCCAGTCCAACCTTGGCAGCGACATCGCCATGGCCTTCGACGAGTGCGTGGAGAACCCGGCCACCTACGAGTACGCCAAGGCCAGCTGTGAGCGGACGGCCCGGTGGCTTGCGCGGTGCAAGACCGAGCACGACCGCTTGAACAGCCTGCCGGACACGGTGAATCCCAAGCAGATGCTCTTCGGCATCAACCAGGGCGCCACCTTCCCGGACCTGCGGGTGTGGCACATGAAGGAGATCGCAAAGCTAAACTGCGACGGCTACGCCATCGGCGGCCTTGCCGTGGGGGAGCCGGCGGAGGTGATGTACGAGATCATCGACGCCGTGGAGCCCCACATGCCGGCGGACAAGCCCCGGTATCTCATGGGCGTGGGCACCCCCAGCAACATCATCGAGGCCGTCAGCCGGGGGGTGGACTTCTTCGACTGCGTCATGCCCTCCCGCAACGGCCGCCACGGCAAGCTCTTCACATGGGAGGGCACCGTCAACATCATGAATGAGAAGTACGCCACCGATGACCGGCCCGTCAGCGGCAGCTGCGGCTGCCCGGTGTGCCGCAATCACTCCCGGGCGTACCTGCGGCACCTTTTCAAGGCCGACGAGGTGCTGGCGCTGCGGCTGGCGGTGCTGCACAACCTCTGGTTCTACAACGAGCTGATGGCGAAGATCCGCGCCGCCATCGAGGAGGGGACCTTCGCGGACTTCCGGCAGCGGTACAGCGGACAGCTGGAGCGGCGGGCCTGAGGACAAAAAAGTGCTTGCAAATATAGGGATATTTGGTATAATAGTCCCGTTCTGATTATAAGAAAAAGGAGCTTCGCGTACTATGACTTACGAATCCATTATCATGCTGGTGGTCCTGATCGCCGTGTTCTACTTCCTGCTGATCCGGCCCGAGAACAAGCGGAAGAAGAAGGCCCAGGAGATGCGTGACAGCCTGAAGAAGGGCGACGTGATCACTACCATCGGCGGCATCGTCGGCAAGATCGTCATGGTCAACCCCGACACCCTGGTCATCGAGACCAGCGAGGACCGCGTCCGCATGGAGATCACCAAGTGGGCCATCTCCACCACCGGCGTTCAGGCCTCCACCGAGCCCGTCAAGGAGAAGAAGGAGAAGAAGGAGTCCGCCGAGGAGCCCGCTGAGGAGCCTGTGGACGAGATCCCCGCCCCCGAGGAAGAGGAAAAGTAAGATCTCCCTCATAAAACCGTCCTCCCCCGTCATATGCTCCAGTGAGAGCATTGGACGAGGGAGGGCTTTTTTATGGCAAAAGGGAAGAGGGCGGCCTGGGTGCCGCTGGCCCAGGGGATCGGTCTGGCCCTGGGGATCGATCTGCTGGCCCAGCCCCTGCTGGCGCTGCTGGCGGTGAAGGGCGTGCTGGGGGAGAGCCAGACGTTCCCGGCTGTGGCTGCGGCCTGCGTCCTGGCCACCCTGGCGGGGGCGCTGTACAGCGCGGCAAAATGCCCCTGGGGCACGCTGGTCAGCGGACTTGGCTGCGGGGCCGGAGTGGCGGCGGTGCTGGCGGCGCTGGGGGTGCTGTGCTGGCAGCAGGTGGCCTGGACCGGCCGGGGCGGTGTGGTGCTGCTGTGCGCCCTGGGAGCCGGTGGACTGGGCGGTCTGCTGGGCCGGAAGGGCGGCAAGCGGACCCGGAAGCGGCCCCGGCGGAAGTAAGCGGCTCTTGTGCATTTTACCGAAATTTCACAGCGGCCCTGCGTTTCCGTCCCGGAGGGGAGGGGGGAGCGCGGCCGGGATGGGTCACGGCGGCGCCGGCAAATATGGGGCGCCGCCGTCGTTATGTCTACAAGATGTTGCCTCTGTTTGGCCCGGTCTCCGGGACGCGGCAGGTGTCTGTTGCATAAGTTAACATAATACAGTTTACATAATATTTTGTCATAAATCACAAAAAACGCAAACTTCCAGTAAATTCCTTGAAAAATCAGGGGATTTGCACTATATTAGAACAGAGCAAGGTTTACGTTAACCGTTTCATAAATCCGCCGCCCGGCTCATATAGTGGAGCGAGGTGAGGCGGATTGAAGGGGAACGGACGCAACAAACACCCGCTGTCTCCGGCGCACTCACTGCCTCGCCTGCTCCTGCTGGCTCTTTGTTTCCTGGCCGGCGTGATTTTGGGACAGGTCCTGGCGGGACGGGTGCCGGCGGAGACCGGAGCGGAACTGAACAGATATCTGGAGGACTATGTCCGCGTGGGCGGGCAGACGGGACGGTCCGCCGCCGCGGCGCTGTCCGCGGTGGTGATCTATTTCCGATACCCGCTGCTGGCCTTTCTGCTGGGCTTTGCCTCCATCGGCGTGGTGCTGCTGCCCTGCGTGACCGTGGCCTACGGGTTTTTCCTGTCCTTCTCCGTGTGCTGCTTCACGGCGGCCTTCGGAGCCGACGGGGTGCTGCTGGCCCTGGCGGTGTTCGGGCTGCGGTGCGCGGTGACGGTGCCTTGCTACTTCCTGCTGGCGGTGCCCTCCTGGGGGACCTCCGCGGCCTTGGCCGCCGTCTCGTTTGGGAGCGGACGGCGCTGCGCTCCGGTGATCTACGGCCGGAGCTGCTGGCTGCGGCTGGGACTCAGCGCGGCGGCGCTGCTGGCGGGCGTGTGCGCGGATCTGCTGCTGGCCCCGGCCCTGCTGGGGATGATCCTGGAGCGGATCTTGTAGCTGAAGAAAAGGGGGGAGCATCCTGGCTGCTGATTTGATTGCGGAGTACGGCGCCTATCTGACGGAGGAAAAGCACGCCTCTCAGAACACCGTCAGCTCCTATCTGCGGGATGTGTCCCAGTTCTCCCAATACCTGCGGGATTATCAGGACAGCGACCTGCGCCGGGCCGAGCCGGAGATGGTCCAGAGCTATATGAGCTGGATGCAGGGGCGGGGCAAGTCCGCCGCCTCCATCACCCGCTTCCTGGCGTCGGTGAAGTCCTTCTACAACTACCTGACGGCCAACGGCACCGTCAAATCCAACCCCGCCAAGGGCATCACCGCCAACCGGGCGGAGCGGAAGTATCCGGAGATCCTCACCGCCAAGGAGGTGGAGATGTTCCTGGAGCAGCCCCAGTGCGTGGACGCCAAGGGCTTCCGGGACCACGCCATGCTGGAGCTGCTCTACGCCACCGGCATCCGGGTCAGCGAGCTGATCTCCCTGGATCTGGACGATCTGAACCTGGCGGCCGGGTTCCTCCGGTGCCAGAGCAAGGGCAAGGAGCGGATCATTCCCCTGTACCACACCGCCGTCAAGGCCATCGGGGACTACGTCCGGGACGTCCGGCCCCAGCTGATCGCCGACAGCGGCGAGACGGCCCTGTTCGTCAACATGAACGGCGAGCGCATGAGCCGCCAGGGCTTCTGGAAGATCATCAAGCACTATCAGGAGAAGGCGGGGATCCAGAAGGACATCACGCCCCACACCCTGCGCCACTCCTTTGCCGTGCACCTGCTGGAAAACGGCGCGGACCTGCGGTCCATCCAGGAGATGCTGGGCCATGCCGACATCTCCTCCACCCAGATCTACACCCATGTGGTCAAGCGCCAGCTGAAGGACGTGTATCAGAAGGCTCATCCCCGGGCGTGAGGAGGGGGGTCCCCTCCGGGGGCGCGGGGGTCCTGCGGGGGATCCGCCCCCATTTTCTTTTCGAGGCATCGAAAAGAAAACGGCCGCGGCCGGTCAAAAGAAAAGATGCTGTGACGAAAGGGCGGCCCATCCGGGCCGCCCTTTCGTGTGCGCGGAGGTCGGGCGAATCGGTCGGGCGGGTGTCGATGGCCCCGTCGTCCCTGCGCCTTACCCTGGCGGTCGAAGAGCCTGGTCTCCGCATAACCACTCTGGGTGGGCGGACGGGGTGGGAAACGAATGGACCAGCGCCGCTTTCCGCTGCCGCTCACCTGGCGTTTGAGGAGAGCCCGGCAACACGCTGCGGCGGGGCATGGGTTCCGCCCTACCGATACCGGTGCCGCGCAGCCAACTGTCCCATTTTGCCGTAGGGGCGGATGGAGGACCTGCCTGCCGCTCAGGCTTTTGACCGGCACCGGGCCAGCGGCAGCGCAGTTCCGGGTCCGGAGCCGCTTCCGGGGCTTTTCGCGAGCGCCCAGGCAGCGGCAGCGGAAAGAGAAGCAGACCAAGTCGACAAGTACCCCCGCCCCTCCGCCGCAGGGCCTACGCGGCAGCGCAGTTCCGGGTCCGGAGCCGCTTCCGGGGCTTTTCGCGAGCGCCCAGGCAGCGGCAGCGGAAAGAGAAGCAGAACAAGTCGACAAGTACCCCCGCCCCTCCGCCGCAGGGTCTATGCGGAGACAGGGTATTTCGACTGCCGGGGTATAGCGCAGGGCCGACGGGGCCATCGATGCCCACCGGACCGATTCGCACGACTCCCGCATCACGAAAGGGCGGCCCAGATGGGCCGCTCTTTCGTCACAGCATCTTTTCTTTTGACCGGCCGCGGCCGTTTTCTTTTCGATGCCTCGAAAAGAAAACGGGGGCGGATCCCCCGCGGGGACCCCGCGCCCCTGCCCGGCCCGCCGGGCAAGGGACGGCACCTGACGATACGCCTCCGTCCCGTCCCCCTCATCCCTCCGGCCCGCGGCCATCCACCTGACCGTTGACTCCTGCCCTCGGGGGAGGGCTCTCCGCCGGGGCTTACAGAGTCATTTCCGGCAGAAGAGGGGGAGGCGCGGCCCCTTCGACGCCGCCCCTTCGTCCTTCTGCGCAAAGACCGCCGCTCCGGCCACAAAAAATTCATAGTTTGTATATACGGAATATGTTGTATATTTATTGAGAGCGTGCTATACTAATCCTCGCTAAGCGGCGGCGCAGTATCCTAGTCAGATCTGCCGTTTCCCAGGGAGGGCCTAAAAATCCTTCGAAGGGCACATCGATGAAACCTCTGGTGCCTGCTTGTTACGCCCAGTTTCGGGTGGGTGCTGGGGGGAAGCGCGGGAGTCCCCGCGCTTGCGGTCTCAGGGCGCTTTCCAATGGCATGGTTATCCCGACCCTGTTTCCGTGGAGACCTGCTGTTGTGCACAGACGTACTCCCATCGCGGTATTTTCGGCCTGTGTACGAAGCAGATTGTGAACCTGCAATGCGGTGCATCGGTCCTGCGGGGCCGTAACGCTGTGTGCAGACGTAGCCTGCCTTGACGTGGGCCGGGTGAATAGGGGATCAACGGGGGCTGCCGTTCCGGCCGGAACGGACACCCCGATCGCTCCTTGAAACCCGTCCTGCAAAAGAGGCTAAAGAAGCGGATGGACTGCGGTGGAAAACACCTAGGCTGTTCCTTCCGAGGCAGAAAAGGGATTGCAGTGCGGACTAAGTGGCAGTCGGGTCGCGCGGAGCGGCGACACCGCGCCGCGGCGCCAAAGGGGGAACCGCCTCCACCGGCAACGGGAGGTGCGCCGCGGGGAAATCCAACCCGGACCTAAGCCGTAAGATTTACCTTTTCTGCCGCCGCCGGCTTAGCGAACCCATCCATTCCAGGGGGGGCGCCCCCTGTCTTTTCCATCCCACCACAGATAAAGAGGAGAAGCTCCTTGAAAGAACATCCCACCTCCCGGAAAAAACGGGACAGGCAGGCCGGGCGCTACGCCTGGCCCATCCAGGTCTTTTTCCTGGCCATCGGCCTCTCCGCGGCGCTGAGCCTGGCCTCCCAGGGGCCCCTGTCCGGCGCCGGCATCCTGGCGGCGGCGCTGATCCTGGCGCTGTTCATCGCCCTGGGCATCCTGTTCGACATCATCGGCGTGGCCGTCACCGCCGCGGACCCCAAGCCCTTCCACTCCATGGCCGCCCACAAGGAAAAGGGCGCCAAGGAGGCGCTGATGCTGCTGCGCAACGCCGGCAAGGTCTCCAGCGTCTGCAACGACGTGGTGGGGGACATCTGCGGCATCGTCAGCGGCACCACCGCCGCCGTCATCGTCACCCGCCTCCAGGAGGCCTTTGACCTGCGGAATGTGCTGGTCAGCGTGGCGGTCACCGCCCTGATCTCCGGCCTCACCATCGGCGGCAAGGCCCTGGGCAAGACCTTCGCCATCCAGCGCAGCACCAAGGTGGTCTACTGGGCCGGCCGCTTTCTGCACCTGTTTCATCGCTGAGAGGAGCGCGATCACCTGTGATCTTAGAGACAATCCACTCTCCCGCCGACGTGAAGGCCCTGCCCAAGGAGCAGCTGGCCCCCCTCTGCGCCGAGCTGCGGGAATTCCTGGTCCAGAGCGTCTCCCGGACGGGCGGACACCTGGCCTCCAACCTGGGCGTGGTGGAGCTGACCGTGGCCATCCACCGGGTGTTCGACACCGCGTCGGACCGGCTGGTGTTCGACGTGGGCCATCAGTGCTACGTCCACAAGGCCCTGACCGGGCGCCAGGAGCTGTTTGCCACCCTGCGGCAGTTCGGGGGCCTCTCCGGCTTCCCCAAGCCCCGGGAGAGCGTCCACGACGCCTTCATCGCCGGCCACGCCTCCAACTCCGTGTCGGTGGCGTTGGGCATGGCCCGGGCCCGGACCCTGCGCCATGAACATTACAGCGTCCTGGCCCTGATCGGGGACGGGGCCCTGACCGGCGGCCTTGCCTATGAGGGCCTCAACAACGCCGGCGCCTCCGGGGAGCCGCTGATCGTCATTTTGAACGACAACGGCATGTCCATCAACCCCAACGTGGGCGCCGTGCCCACCCACCTGGGGCGCCTGCGGACCAAGCCCGCCTACTACCACTTCAAGAAGTGGTACCGGGGCCTCTTCGGCGCCCACCCCATGGAAAACGGCCTCTACCGGCTGAGTCACCGGGTGAAATCCTCCCTGAAAAAGGCCATCTGGCCGGGGAGCACCCTGTTCGAGGACATGGGCTTTACCTACCTGGGGCCCATCGACGGCCACGACCTGGACCGGCTGATCCACGTGCTGGAGTGGGCCCGGGAGCTGGGTGGCCCCGTGGTGGTCCATGTGAACACCGTCAAGGGCAAGGGCTACCCCTTCGCCGAGCAGAACCCGGACCGGTTCCACGGCATCGGCCCCTTCGACCCGGAGACGGGCCTCTTGAAAAAGAGCGGGGGAGAGGACTTCTCCTCCGTGTTCGGCGCCGCCCTCTCCGCCTGCGCGGCAAAGGACCGCCGGGTGTGCGCCATTACCGCCGCCATGGCGGACGGCACGGGCCTGACCGGCTTTGCAAAGGAGTTCCCGGAGCGCTTTTTCGACGTGGGCATCGCCGAGGGCCACGCTGTGGCCATGGCGGCGGGCCTTGCCAAGCAGGGCATGATCCCGGCCCTGGCCGTGTACGCCTCCTTCCTCCAGCGGGGATACGACATGCTGATCCACGACGTGGCCCTGCTGGGGCTGCACGTGGTGCTGGGCGTGGACCGGGCCGGATTGGTGGGCGCCGACGGCGAGACCCACCACGGCTGCTTTGACGCCATGTTCCTCTCCCAGATCCCGGGGTTCACTGTGCTGTGCCCGTCCAACTTCGCGGAGCTGCGGCACATGGTCCGCCAGGCGGTCTTTGCCATCACCGGCCCCGTGGCGGTCCGCTACCCCAGAGGGGGAGAGGGCGCCTTCCGGGACGACACCGCGGACAGCCCCGCCGTGTGCCTGCGGCCGGGGAAGGACGTGACGCTGCTGGGCTGCGGCATCATGGTGAACCACCTGCTGGAGGCGGCGGAGCTGCTGGCCAAGCAGGGCGTGGAGGCCCGGGTGGTGAAGCTCAACCGCATCTCGCCCCTGGACTATGAGACGCTGGCGGAGCCTCTGGCGGACACGCAGACCCTGCTGGTGGCGGAGGACGCCTTCGGCGCCGGGTGCCTGGGGCAGCGGGTGACGTCCATCCTGGCGGAGGCGGGGAAGGCCCCCAGACATGTGATTTTGAAGAACCTGGGCAAGACCTTCGCCCCGGAGGGCACCGTGCCCCAGCTGGAACACAGCTTCGGCCTGGATGCGGCGGGCATCGCGGAGGCCGTAATGAAGGAGAGAGACCCATGAGTGTGAAGAAAACGCGGCTGGATGTGCTGCTGGTGGAGCGTGGGCTCCAGGAGAGCCGGCAAAAGGCCCAGGCCGCCATCATGAGCGGCCAGGTGTTCGTCGGAGGAGCGCGGGTGGACAAGCCCGGCACCGCCGTACCGGAGGACGCCGAGATCGAGGTCCGGGGCGGCCTTGCCTACGTGAGCCGGGGCGGCCTTAAGCTGGAAAAGGCCATGGCCGCGTTCCCCATCGACTTGACCGGCGCCGTCTGCGCCGACATCGGCGCCTCCACCGGCGGCTTTACCGACTGCATGCTGCAAAAGGGCGCCGCCAGGGTCTACGCCGTGGACGTGGGCTACGGCCAGCTGGCCTGGAAGCTGCGGTCCGACCCCCGGGTGGTGTGCCTGGAGCGGACCAACGCCCGGTATCTGACCGCGGAGCAGATCCCCGAGATGCTGGACTTTGCCTCCATCGACGTCAGCTTCATCTCCCTGAAGCTGATCTTCCCGGCCCTGCGGGAGCTGCTGAAAGACGGCGGCCATATCGCCTGCCTCATCAAGCCCCAGTTCGAGGCCGGACGGGAGAAGGTGGGCAAGAAGGGCGTCGTCCGGGACCCGGCCGTCCACCGGGAGGTGCTGGAGCACTTCCTGGAGCATGCAAAGGAAAACCACTTGTCAGTCCTTGGGATCACATACTCTCCCATCCGGGGGCCCGAGGGCAACATCGAATATCTGGGGTATCTGGAAAAGAGCGACGCCCCGGATCAGATCCCGGACCTCAGTGCCCTGGTGGCCGAGTCCCACCAGGTCCTGCGGGAGCACGGGGAAGGAGGGGCGTCATGAAAAAGATCATTCTCTGTCCCAACCCCAACCGGGACCGGGGCATGGTCTGCACCCGCCAGGCGGAGGCCATTTTGAAGGAGCTGGGCTTTGAGACCGTGGTGTGCTCGCCCTTCCGGGACCAGAAGGAGGGGGCCTTCGGGGACTACGACGTGAAGCCCCTGACGGCGGAGCTCAAGACCGCGGACCTGCTGATCACCTTCGGCGGGGACGGCACGATTTTGCACCTTGCCAAGCTGGTGGCCCTCAACAAGATCCCGGTGCTGGGCATCAATATGGGCGGGCTGGGGTTCATCGCGGAACTGGAGGCCGGGGAGCTGGAGACATTGCGCAGGCTGAAGGACTGGGACTTCCAGACGGAGCAGCGCATGATGCTGGACGTGTCCGTCCAGCGGGAGGGCCGCCAGATCTACACGAACCTGGGCCTCAACGACGCGGTGATCCGGGAGGGTCCCATCTCCCACGTGATCCATCTGAAGATCGCCTCCGACGGGCGGCACCTGGCGGACATCGCCGGGGACGGCGTCATCATCGCCACCCCCACCGGGTCCACGGCCTACTCGCTCTCCGCCGGGGGACCGGTGGTGGAGCCGGTGGCCCAGACCATGGTGGTCTGTCCCATCTGCATCCACAATATGCGCTTTTCTTCCTATGTCCTCTCGCCGGAGCACACGCTGACCATCGAGCTGGAGCGCAACGGCCGCAAGCCGGTGTACCTGTGCGTGGACGAGAGCCGCGCCTTCGCATTGAAGTCCGACGACAAGGTGTTTGTCCGCCGCTCCAAGCACGCCGTGAAGCTGGTGCGGCTGTCGGAGCGGAGCTTCTGCGAGATCTTTGCCCAAAAAATGTTGCCGGGAGGGTTTGTAGACCATGAAAAATGACCGTCAAAGCATGATCCTCGAGATCATTTCCCAGGAAAACATCGAGACCCAGGAGCAGCTGCTCACCCGGCTCCAGGAGCGGGGCATCTCCAGCACCCAGGCCACCATCTCCCGGGACATCAAGCAGATGCACCTGATCAAGGAGCCGGTGGGCCGGGGCGTGTACAAGTACGCCGTCTCCGGCAACCGGACCCGGCTGAACTTCGCGGAGAAGCTGCGGACCATCTTCCGGGAGAGCATCACCAGCATCGAAAGCGCCCAGAACATCGTGGTGGTCAAGACCATGCCGGGCCTGGCCAGCGCCGCCTGCGCCGCCCTGGACGACATGGACATCGCCTATATGGTGGGGTCCCTGGCCGGGGACGACACGGCCTTTCTGGTCATGAAGGACGCGGACTCCGCCGCCACCTTCTGCGAGGAGATCAAGGAGATGCTGTGAGTGAAGTAGGAGGGGAGCAGGCTCCCCTCCTAACCACCCCACCACCAGTGACCGGTGTCACTGGTGCGCGCGCCCCAAGGGCGCGCAGGCCGGGGGATTTTCGGCAGGCACATGTCCTGCCGAAAATGAATCCCTTTCCCGTCGGAGGCGAAAGACCCGTGGTTTCTGGCTTTCAGCTGCTTTCGCGGGCAGAGGGGTCCCGGCGGAAGTGAATTCCGCCGGGACAGTCCGATACCGTCGGTCACTGGTGCGCGCGCCCCAAGGGCGCGCAGGCCGGGGGATTTTCGGCAGGCACATGTCCTGCCGAAAATGAATCCCTTTCCCGCCGGAGGCGAAAGACCCGTGGTTTCTGGCTTTTGGCTGCTTTCGCGGGCAGAGGGGTCCCGGCGGAAGTGAATTCCGCCGGGACGATCAGATACGCCGGTCGCTGGTGCGCGCCATCCCCTCCGGGGAAGGCGCGGCTGGCCGGAAGCCAGCCAGCCAGGTGAAGGAACGCCCGCTATCCGCCCCTGCGACCAAATGGGAAAGTCCACAGAGACCACCGGGGCAGCGCGTAACGCGCGGAGAATGGAGCAGGGGCAAAAGCGGTATTGCACCCCGTCTGCCCGCCGCACGGTCTGTGCGGTTCCAGGGTATTTCGCCTGCCATGGTAAGGCGCAGGGACGGCGATGCCTTGACGCCCGCCGCACCGATTCGCACGACCCCCGTCCCACGGACAGGCGGGACGCCTGTCCGTCTCAGCGCCTTTTCTTTTGGACCGTCCACGGCCCGTTTTCTTTTCGGCAAGACCGAAAAGAAAATGGGGGTGGATCTCCCCGGAAGACTTCCGGCCACCCGCCCTCCCCCGGGGGAGGGCATATCCTTCCCCAAGGAGGAGTTTTCATGCTGGACCTGCTGCACATCGAGAATATCGCCGTCATCGAGGAGGCGGACATCCGCTTCCGCCCCGGCTTCAACGCCCTCACCGGCGAGACCGGCGCCGGAAAGTCCATCGTTATCGACGCCATGGGCGCCGTGCTGGGCGGCCGGACCTCCCGGGAGCTGATCCGCACCGGGGCGGACCGGGCCTTCGTCAGCGCCTGCTTTTCCAACCTTCCGGCGGACCTGCCGGGTCTTGCCGCCTGCGGCGTATCGCCCGATGAGAACGGCGAGCTGCTGCTCCAGCGGGAGATCTATGAGGACGGCAAGAACGCCTGCCGAGCCAATGGCCGCCCTGTCACCGTGGCCCAGCTGCGGCAGATCGGCGGGGAACTGCTGAACATCCACGGCCAGCACGACGGCGCGCAGCTGCTGGACGAGGAGCGCCACTGCGCCTATCTGGACCGCTTCGGCCGCACCGACGCGCCGCTGGAGGCCTACCGCGCCGCCTACGGCGTCATGGCGGACCTGGCGGCTAAGATGGCCGCCCTGCGGATGGACGAGGCGGAGAAGGCCCGGCGCATGGACTCCCTCCGGTTCCAGATCGGCGAGCTGGAGCGGGCGGAACTGACGCCGGGGGAGGAGGAGGCCCTGCTGGAGCGGCGGGAGCTGCTGCGCAACGGCGAGAAGTATCTCTCCGCCCTCTCCGGTGCGGACTATGCCTTAAGCGGCGACGACGAGGGCGGCGGCGCCGTCACGGCCCTGCGGGAGGCCGAGGCGGCCATGGCCTCCGTCCGGAACCTGGGCGGAGACCTGGCGGAGCTGTACAAACGCTTGGAAGAGGTCCGCTGTGAAGTATATGACCTTGCCGAGACCATCCGGGACAAGCGGGCGGAGTTCGACTTCTCCCCGGCGGAGCTGGACGCGGTGGAGAGCCGCACGGACCTGCTGTACCGGCTGAAGAAGAAGTACGGCGCCACAGTGGAGGACTGCATCGCCTACCTGGACCGGTGCCGGGAGGAGCTGGACGCCATGGAGACGGCGGACGACACCCTGCTCCGGCTGGAAAAGCAGCACGCCAAGGCGCAGCAGGCGGTACTGGCCGCCGGCGCGACATTGACCGAGGCCAGGCGCCAGGCGGCGGCGGCCCTGGAGGCGCGGATCCAGAGCGAGCTGCGGGACCTGGACATGCGCCGGGTGCGCTTTGCCATCGAGTTTACGCCCCGTCAGCCGGGGCCCGACGGCTGCGACGCCATCCGCTTTTTGATGTCCGCCAACGTGGGGGAGGACCTGCGGCCCATCGCCAGGATCGCCTCCGGCGGCGAGCTGGCCCGGATCATGCTGGCGCTGAAGAATGTGCTGGCGGAGCAGGAGTCCGTGGGGACCCTGGTCTTTGACGAGGTGGACACCGGCGTCAGCGGCCGGGCGGCCCAGAAGGTGGCGGAGAAGCTGGCCCAGGTCAGCCGCCGCAAGCAGGTGCTGTGCGTGACCCATCTGCCCCAGCTGGCCGCCATGGCGGACACCCACTTCTCTGTGGAGAAGGGGGAAGCAAAGGGGAGAACCTTTACACACGTTGTGCTGCTGGACCGGGAACAGCGGAAGGCCGAGCTGGCCCGGATCACCGGCGGCGCGGCAGTGACGCCGGCCCTGCTGGAGAGCGCCGGGGAGCTGCTGGACGCAGCGGAGGCCTACCGGAAGGGGCTGTGATGCCGGGGGCGGATCCCCCGCGGGGACCCCGCGCCCACCTGGCCCGCCGGGCAAGGGACGGCACTCAACAATACGCCTCCGTTCCCGGCCCCCTCATCCGTCCGGCCTTCGGCCGTCCACCTTCCACTAAGGGGGAAGGCTCTTCGCCAAAAATCACGGCGGCGTCTCCGGCAGGGGAGAAGAGCCGCCCCCCGCACCTCCGTCCCGCCCGGCGCATAGACTGTGCCAAACGGAAGGAGGGCCCCTCTATGCGCTTTGTCCCCAACTACGACCGCCGGGCGGTGGTCCGCTACGCCCACCGCTGGGCCTACGGCCGCAACCCGGCCTTTTACGACTACGAGGAGGTGGGCGGAGACTGCACCAACTTCGCCTCCCAGTGCGTGTTCGCCGGCAGCGGCGTCATGAACTTCACCCCGGACCTGGGCTGGTACTACATCGACGCCAACCAGAAGGCCCCCGCCTGGACCGGCGTGGAGTTCTTCTGGAACTTCATGACCCGGCGGGAGATCTCCCAGGGCCCCGTGGGGGTGGAGTGCGACCTGGCCGATCTGCGGCCGGGGGACCTGGTGCAGCTGTCTTTCAGCGGCGAGACCTTCCAGCACACGCCGGTGGTAGTGGCCCTGCGGCGGCCCGTCCGCGCCTTAAGCGACGTGCTCATCGCCGCCCACAGTTACGACGCCGACAACCGGCCCCTTTCCACCTACACCTTCCAGAAGATCCGCTTTCTCCATATTTTGGGCACGCTCATACCGTGAGTTCACAGTTTGTTCATGATTTTCCGCCCCGCCGGGGTTACCATAATCCCAAATCAAACAGGGGGGAACCACCATGAAAAAGCTGTGTTCGTGTCTATTGTCCCTGGCGCTGCTGTGCGCCCTGGCGGCTGTGCCCGCCTCCGCGGCGTACAGCGATGTGCCCTCCGGCAGCGCCCTGGCCTCCGAGGTGGAGAAAGCCGTGGGCTACGGCCTCATGAACGGGTACAGCGCCGGCACCTTCGGCTACGCCGACCCCATGACCCGGGCCCAGTTCGTCACGGTGCTGGACCGGATGCTGCTGCCCCAGGACGGCGACACCACCCTGGTGGGCCACATCACCCCGGAGATGCAGGTGGAGTACGACGCCGTCAGGGCCTATTACAGCTCCATCGACGCCGCGGCGGAATACGGCTGGGTGGACACCGACGAGCCCTTCCGGCCCACGGACCCCATCACCCGGGGCGAGATGTCCGAGATCCTGGTCCGGGCCCTGGGCCTGGGCGGCGCCGCCGCCATCGCGGAGAAAAACGCCGACCTGCCCTTCACCGATGTGACGGCAGGGAAGGGGTACATCTCCGTGGCCTATGACATCGGCATGACCAAGGGCACCACCGCCACCACCTTCGGCCCCAATGAGACCGCCACCCGGGCCCAGGCGGCGGCCATGCTGGTGCGGATCTACGAGAAGCTCCGGCAGGACACCGGCTTCCTCCACGGCTTCTACGCCATCTCCTCTTACAGCCAGCTGAGCCTGATGAATTCCATGGACGCCGTCAGCGCCGGGTGGAGCCGCATGACCTGGGACGGCACCACGGCGCTTCTCGCCACCACCACCGCCGACGGCAACGAGTACGCCGTGCCCCAGGGCTACGAGGAAGTGGTGGCCCAGGCGGAGAACAACGGCGTCAAGCTCCACCTGAACGTCTTTATGGAGGGGGAGGACCTGAAGGCTCTGCTCTCCTCCGCCGACGGCCGGGCCCAGGCGGTGGAGCAGATCCTGGGCGAGCTGACCGTGTCCTACAAGACCGTGGGCAGAAATCCGTACAGCGGCGTCACCATCGACTTCGAGGGCCTGCGCAGCGCCGACGCCGCGGCCTTCACCGCCTTCCTCACAGACCTTGCCCAGCAGGTCCGGGCCCTGGACAAGAGCCTGTACGTGTGCGTGTCCCCGGCCCTGACCACCGGCAGCTACTACGACGGCTATGAGCTGGGGAAGATCGCCGCCCTGGCCGATAAGGTGATCCTCATGGCCTACGACTACGAGGACCGCAGCATGGCCGCCGGGGCCAGCGCCCTGACCGCCGCCCCCACGTCCCCCATGGACCAGGTGTACTGGTCCCTCAAGACTGCCGTGGATCAGGTGACCGCCGCCGGGCAGAGCGCGGACAAGCTGGTGCTGGGCATCAGCTGCAAGAACGTGGCGTGGAAGGTCAGCAGCACCACGGACCTGACCCTCACCGCCGCCGCGCCCTTCTACATCTCCAACGACACCCTGGCCCAGCGGCTGGGCCAGGCCGGCACCGTCCGGGGCCGGTCCAACACCTTCCGCTGCCCCTACGCCGTCTACACCACCGAGGACGGCAGCGCCTGCTTCGTCTGGTACGACGACGCCGAGAGCGTCCGCTCCCGGATCGACGCGGCCAAGCTCCTGGGCATCACCGGCGTGTCCGTGTGGCGCCTGGGCACCGTGCCCGCCTACGGCAACTGGAGCTGGACGGAGGCCCTGAACTGAACGGAGAAAATAGCCGGGCCGCGCGGAGAGGCACAGAGAAAGGGAGCAGAATGGTCGTGTCACATGATCGTGGACGAAGCCGGAAATACTCTGGATGTTTTTGATGGAAGAGGAGTGAAATGCACGCCCAACGTGTTTTTCAGATCGATCCATTTTCAACATTGCCGCTGTACATCTCCCTTATTTCAGCGGGGATCATTCTGACTGCGGTATGCTTTTTCTGGTCTCCCCTCAAAAAGTTTCGCCCAATCCGTATTTTTTCGGTATTGATATCTTTATGTGCAGTTTTAGGCGCTTATACTTACATATCTGACATTGTAAATATCTATTTGCTATATCGGCGTGGTGAATACCAGATCGTCACAGGAGAAGTCGAACATTATAATAAGCGGCCTGATACATCCCAGCCAAAATACATCGAGCTTTCAGTGGGCGGAACGTTTTTTCCTATGGAACGGAAGATGGGAAAATGGCCCATCCCCAAGCAGAGGTTTTTGAAGGCAATGGCGAAGTCGTTTCGGTAGGCTATATCGATCAAAACTATGGAAATTCTCGGTTTCCAATCGTTTTTATTGATCTGGTGATCGATTGAAAATGAATCAGATTCACTTTTAGCAGAGAAAAACCTTCATTACCGGCGATATGGCTGACACGATGTGACCGCCAAGGTCACGGAGCCGGAGGACCCGCGCCGATGCGTCCCCGCTTTCCTGAAAAAAGCGGAGAAAAATCGGAACCGCTCTGATTTTCTATTGAAATCCGGGCTATGATGGGGTATAATATTCCGGCGGCGGTCCGCAGACGTCCCACAGGGGACAGGCCCCGCAATTTCACAACTGGAGGAATCTCCCATGATCACCATTACCAAGGACACCATCATCGGTGATATTCTGGATATCGCCCCTCACACCGCCCCCATCTTCCTGTCCATCGGCATGCACTGCCTGGGCTGCCCCTCTTCCCGGGGCGAGACCGTGGAGGAGGCCTGCATGGTCCACGGCGTGGACTGCGAGAAGCTGCTGGCCCTGGTGAACGAGGAGGCCAACAAGCCTCAGTAAACCCAACAACGACCGAGGGACGCATACGGAGCTTTTGCTCCGTATGCGTCCCTGTGCCGGTTTCCGGAGGTAGCGCGTGGAAAAACGACTGGAACTGTCGGCGCGGCTGGCGCTGCTGGCGGACTGGGTGCCCCAGGGGGCGCGGCTGGCCGACGTGGGCACGGACCACGGCCTCCTGCCCATCTGGCTGCGGCTCCGGGGGCGCATCAGCTCCGCCGTGGCCAGCGACCTGCGTCCCGGCCCCCTGAGCCGGGCCCGGGAAAACGCCGCCGCCTACGGGGCGGACGGCATCGACTTCCGCCTGTGCGACGGCCTGGCCGCCGTGGGCCCCGGTGAGTGCGACACCGTCACCATCGCCGGCATGGGGGGCGAGAACATCGCCGCCATCCTGGCCGCGGCCCCCTGGACCGCCGACGGCCGCCACACCCTGCTGCTCCAGCCCCAGAGCCGGGGCGAGACGCTGCGGGCGTTCCTGGCGGACCACGGTTACGCCATCCGCCGGGAGGCCCTGGTGGAGGACCGGGGCCACATCTATCCGGTGCTGGAGGCCGGGGCAGGGGAGATGACCCTGTCTCCGGGGCGGCTGCTGTGCGGCCCCTGCATCGCCTCCGACCCCCTGGGGGACCGGTATCTGATCGAGAAAATCATCCAGCTGCAAGCGGCGGCGGCGGGGCTGGGACGCTCCGCCCGGCCGGAGGACGCGGCGAAGGCCGACGCCGTCCGGGACGTGCTGACGGAGCTGCTGGAGCTGAGAGAGGAGTGGCGCCATGCCAACGGTACGGGAAATTGAACAGGCCCTGTTCGACCTGGCCCCCAGAGAGGGCGCCATGGACTGGGACAATGTGGGCCACCTGTTGGGCGACCCGGACCGGGAAGTGACCAAGGTCTGCGTGGCCCTGGACATCACCGAGGCCGTGGCCGCCGAGGCCATTGCGCAGGGCTGTGAGCTGATCGTGAGCCACCACCCCGTCATGAACTGCAAGTGGCTGCCGGTGCAGACCGTCCGTTCCGACACGGCCCAGGGCCACCTGCTGCTGCGGCTGCTGCGCAGCGGCGTGTCCGCCATCTGCATGCACACCAACCTGGACGTGGCCCCCGGCGGCGTCAACGACGCCTTCGCCGCCGCCCTGGGGCTGGAGGACCCTGGGCCCCTGGGGGACCCGGCGGGCCTGTGCCGGGTGGGAACGCTGTCAAGTCCCATGCCCTTACAGGACTTTGCCCGCAAGGTCTGCCGCGATCTCCACGCCAACGGCGTCCGGTACGCCGGGTGCGGAAAGCCGGTCCGCCACGTGGCGGTGGGCGGCGGCGCCTGCTCGGACTACATCCGCCACGCCGTCGCCGCCGGGTGCGACACCTTCGTGACGGCGGACCTGAGCTACCACCAATTCCTGGACGCAGAGGGGATGGGCGTCAATCTGATCGACGCCGGCCACTTCCCGACGGAGGACCCCGTCTGCGCCCGCCTGGTCTCGTATCTGACGGATCGGTTCCCCGAACTGACCGTTTTCAAATCCGCTTCCCACCGGGAAGTGATCCAATACTGTGTTGAAGGAGAGTAATCACCATGTCCGGACATTCCAAGTGGCATAACATTCAGAAAACCAAGGGTGCGGCCGACGCCAAGCGCTCCGCCGCCTTCACCAAGATCGCCAAGGAGATCATCGTGGCCGTCAAAGAGGGCGGCGGCTCCGGCGACCCCAACAACAACTCCCGCCTGGCCACCGTCATCGCCAAGGCCAAGGCCGTGAACATGCCCAACGACAACATCAAGCGCACCATCGACAAGGCTCTGGGCGCCGGCAGCACCGAGAACTACGAGGCCGTCACCTACGAGGGCTACGGCCCCGGCGGCGTGGCCGTCATCGTGGAGGCCCTGACCGACAACCGCCAGCGCACCGCGCCGGAGGTCCGTCACGCCTTCGACAAGTGCAACGGCAACATGGGCGCCCAGGGCTGCGTGAGCTGGTCCTTCGACAAGAAGGGCGTCATCGTCATCGACAACTCCGAGGGCGAGCTGGAGGACGACACCGTCATGATGGACGCCCTGGAGGCCGGTGCCGAGGACTTCCAGTCCGAGGGCGGCGCCCTGGAGATCACCACCGATCCCGACGCCTTCAACGACGTGGTCAAGGCCCTGGAGGCCAAGGGCTACGTGTTCGTCAACGCCGACATCGAGATGGTGCCCCAGAACTACATCACCCTCACCGCCGAGGGCGACGTGAAGAACATGGAGAAGCTGATCGATATGCTGGAGGACAGCGACGACGTGCAGAACGTCTGGCACAACTGGGACAACGACTGAGCGGGTCCCGTCCATCGCGGAGAGAAGAGGAGCGGCGAACGCCGCTCCTCTTTTTTACGCCGCTATATTCAACAAAACTTTTCTTTTGTGCAATGTGCCGCCGCGGCACACCCTGGCGGGTCCGGGAACCGTCCCATTTACAGTCACAGTAGCAGTAACAGTTCCATTTACAGTGACAGTGACAGTAACGGGAGAATTTTATAAAATTCTCCCGGGAGTTGCATCCTTTCGTGCAACAAACGGCGCTTGCCCGCCGACTTGTGAAGGGAGGAATGAGATGGCAGAGGAACACAAACGGAGCTTTGTCCTATATTTTGACGCGTATCCGTCCATTGAAGTGCTGTCCATGGAACAGCGGGGGATCCTGCTGACGCTGCTGTTCCAATTTGCCAGGGAGACAGAGGAGACCGGGCTGGACCCGCTGGCCTTTCTGGAGCGCCGCGGAGACCTGACGCCAGAGACCCGGGTGGCGTTTACCTTTATTGGGGAGACCATCCGCCGGGACACGGAGAAGTGGAAGGACAAGCAGCGGCGCTATCAGGCCGCGGCGGTCCGGCGGTGGGAGGCGCGCCCCTCCGGCGCCGCCGGAAAGGAAGAACCGGACATAGAGGACGTGGCGTGGATGAAGCCGTACATCGATCAGCGGGACAAACCGTGACTCGACCACCGGTCGGTTGCCATTTTTTCCGTTCCGGGGTACACTTTGGGGCAAGAGGTGATGCGCATGAACAAGGAGCGGCTGGGCGCCTTTATCGGAGACTGCCGCCGGGAGCTGGGACTGACCCAGCGGGAGCTGGCGGAGAAGGTCCATGTGACCGACAAGGCCGTCAGCAAATGGGAGCGGGGCCTGAGCTACCCGGATGTGACGCTGCTGGAGCCCCTGGCGGCGGCGCTGGAGCTGGGGGTGGAGGAACTGATGGCCTGCCGGAGGCAGGCCGTACCGGGCGGAGAGGAGGACCCTGTGAAGAATTTGCTGACCATTTCCAGTGACAGCCTCCGGCGGGAGCGGCGGCGGATCTGGAGCCGCGTGGGCGCGGTGCTGGCATTGCTGATCGCGGCGGGGCTGGTGATCGCCTGGAACGCCCTGTATGTATCCCAAGATCGCCTGGATGTGATCGAATTGAAGGAGACGGTGGAAGGCGTCAATTACATCTATGTGGAGGAAGACGGCCACCTGCTGAAACTGGAATGCGAAAATACCGTGGATCTGAACGATATTCAGACGGGAAAAGATGAATGGGGACATTCGCTGACCTATCAAATAACCTGCCGCTGGAATCGGCTGACTCGGGAGGGGACCGTGTCGGAACTCCAATCCACCGGCAATCTCTCCTGGGAAATCACAGAGTCCCGGATGGATGAGGGCGAGAGCCCCCTGTTTGGCTTTCCCATGGTGTATCGAAAGAGTGAACAGTTTTATCCCGATCCTTCTGGAAACGGCTATCTCTGCGACATCATCTGCTGGGTCTATACCAATCTGGCCCCCTTTGATTCTGAGGACATCCTGCGGGTGGAGGACTGCGTGTCCGCCGTCCCCTGGGACACCGACGACGACGGCGTCAATGAGCTGGTGGTCCGTACCCGATGGCCGGAGAAACCCTACACCGTCTACGACTATGTGGACGGCGAGTTCGTACAGACCTGGCCGGACACCGTACCGGAGGAGGTCCGGGAGAAACTGGTCCGAATCTGGGAGCAGTGATCCGAGAGGAGGCACCCCATGGAACAGATGAATCCCAGCGCTCCCTGGCGGATGTGGGTCTGCCCGGAGCGGAAGATCGTCTCCTTCCACCCGGAGGCCGGGTTCCGCCTGCTGGAGTTCCGCAGCCGGGAGCTGTTTTTGCGGTGCGTGGACCGCTACACCGGGGAGAAGTACCGGTATCAGTGACGTGGGCGCCCGCCGGGGGGTCTCCCGGAGGATCCCGCCCCCATGTTCTCTTTTTACAAAAAGAGAACCCTCCAGAGGGGCTTCTCTTGCCCCTTCGGGGCAATTCACCTTCCGGGCCGCGGGGCGGTCCAAAAGAGAAAAACGGAAGACAGACAGGCGGACCGTCCGGTCCGCCTGTCTGTGGTTACGGGGGTCGTGCGAATCGGCCTGTCCCGGACCGCGGCCCCGCCGTCCGTGCGCCTTCCACCGGCGGTCGAAGAGCTGCGCTCCCGCACAGCGGGGCTCAACGGGCTGCACATCGAAAGAAACAGCACCGGTTTTCGCTGCCGCTGGCCTGGCGATCATCGGAAGACGGGCAGGCCGCCGCAGGGGGCACGGAGTCTATCCCGGATCGGCCCCTCATCAGGCGCTGCGCGCCAGCTTCCCCCCGAGGGGAAGCCTTCATATGCGAAAAGGCCCCGGCTGCCGTTGCGCAGCCGGGGCCGTATCTTGCGAGGGAGACTGTAAGCCGGGTTCTGTATCTGACAGTCATCTATCTAGACGCGCCGTTGCCGGTGCGTTCAAGCCACCTCCTAAGGACGGCCGGGCCGGCCATCTGTCCTTTCCACGGTGTTGCTCCGGATAGAGTTTACAGCGACGGACACTCTCGAGCCGTCGGGTGCGCTCTTACCGCACCTTTCCACCCTTACCAGGGCGGCTGAGCCGCACTGGTAAGGGTGGAAAGGTGCCATCGGTCCCTGCGGGACCGCCCGCCTTCGGCGGGTTTGATCGAAATGGTGAAGAGGGACCCTTCGTCCCTCTTCACACAACACCCCTGCGCTGTCCCGCGCAGAGGCCGTTGCGCTGTTCGGCGGAAGGAGGGAGCCTTCGGCCTGCTCACCGCCTGCCCGGACCCCGCAGGACCCGGACGCCGCATTCCATCTCTGTTCACCTTTATTCCATTCTTGCCGGCACGGATCAGCCGCTCTGGCGGTATCTCTCTGTTGCACTTTTCCTGAAGTCGCCTTCGGCGGGCGTTACCCGTTATCCTTGCCCTGTGGAGCCCGGACTTTCCTCATGGACGGCCTTTCGGCCTGCCCACGCGACTGTCTGTCTTCCTCGCAAAGGCTATTGTAACCGACGGCGGGGAGAAAGTCAACGCGGAAAATCTCCGGCCCCGTTGTATTTTCCGCCTGTTTGTGGTATCATTTCCATCGTATAAGCCTCCGCTGCGCGGGGGATAAAAGGAGCGATTCCATGGATCTGGATACCTATATGAATTCCCTGCGGGGCAAGCGCGCCGCCGTGCTGGGCGTGGGCGTCAGCAACCGGCCCCTGATCGAGCTGCTCTCGGACCACGGCTGCGCCGTCACCGCCCGGGACAAAAAGACCGATCTGGGGGACTTCGGCGCGGAGCTGGCCGCCCGGGGCGTGGCGCTGAAGCTGGGGAAGGACTACCTGGCCGATCTCACCGAGGACGTGATCTTCCGGACCCCGGGCCTGCGGCCGGACCTGCCGCCCATCGCCGCCGCCGTGGAGCGGGGCAGCCGGCTGACCAGTGAGATGGAGGCCTTTTTCGACGTGTGCCCCTGTCCCATGATCGCCGTCACCGGCAGCGACGGCAAGACGACCACCACCACCATCATCTCCGAGCTGCTGCGCCGGGCCGGACGGACCGTCCACGTGGGCGGAAACATCGGCCACCCGCTGCTCAGCGAGGCCGCCGCCATGGCGCCCACGGACTGGGCGGTGCTGGAGCTGAGCTCCTTCCAGCTGATGACCATGAAAAAGAGCCCGGCCATCGCCGTGGTGACCAACCTCTCGCCCAACCACCTGGACGTCCACAAGGACTACGCCGAGTACATTGCTGCAAAGGAAAATATCTTTACACACCAGTCCGCCCGGGACCTGGCCGTGTTCAATGCCGACAACGCCGACACCGTCCGCTCCGCCGCCAAGGCCCCGGGGCGGGTGCGGTGGTTCTCCCGGCAAAAAGAGGTGGACGAGGGCGCGTTCCTCCGGGGCACCAGCGTGGTGGTCCGGGACGGCCGGGGCGAGCGGGTGGTGATGGACACCGCCGACATCAAATTGCCCGGCGTCCACAACGTGGAGAACTACCTGGCGGCCACCGCCGCCGTGGACGGTCTGGTGAGCGACGAGACCATCCGGGACTTCGCCCGGGAATTCGGCGGCGTGGAGCACCGGATCGAGCTGGTCCGGGAGCGCAATGGCGTCCGCTGGTACAACGACTCCATCGCCTCCAGCCCCAGCCGGACCATCGCGGGGCTGCGCAGCTTCCCGGAGAAGGTCATCCTCATCGCCGGGGGCAAGGACAAGGGCATCTCCTACGCGCCTCTGGGCCCGGAGGTCAACGAGCACGTGAAGCTGCTGATCCTCTGCGGCGCCACCGCCGGAGTGATCCGCGCCGCCGTGGAGCAGGCGGACAACTACGCCGGGCTGGAGATCCTGGAGGTAAGCGATTACCCTGCCGCCGTGGCCCTGGCGGACAGCCGCGCCAAAGCAGGGGACGTGGTGATCCTGTCCCCGGCCAGCACCTCCTTCGACCGCTTCGCCAACTTCATGGAGCGGGGTCGGGTGTTCAAGGACCTGGTGAACGCCCTGAAATAAGTTTCCGGCCTAGGGTCAACCCCTGCCCGCATAGGATGGCGGGAAGGGGGGCGATGTGCCATGGCTCTGGGATTTCACTACTACCGCCGCCGGCTGGCCCGGCTGCGGCTGGGGCGGCTGGCGGCGCTGACTGCCGTGGCGGCGGCCCTGACGGCGCTGGCCCTGGCGGCGGCGCAGATGAAGCCGCTGCTGACCTCTCTCGCCACCACCCGGGTGTCCAACGCCGTGACCCAGATCGTGACCCAGTCGGTGGACGAGGCCATCGCCTCCGGCGAGCTGGACTATGAGAACCTGGTGAACTTCGAGAAGGACAACGACGGAAAGATCACCGCCGTGCGCAGCAACATGGCGGCCTTCAACCTGCTCCAGTCCCACATCCTGCAGACGGTGCTGGAGCGGATCAACCAGGTGTCCGCCAAGGACCTGTCCATCCCCATCGGGAGCCTGACGGGCTCGGCGCTGCTGGCCGGCCGGGGGCCCCGGATCACCGTGCGGATGGAGTCCGTGGGGTCCTCTCAGGCCAGCTTTCAAAACGCCTTCACCTCCGCGGGCATCAACCAGACCAAGCACCAGATCATATTGACCATCGACGTGTACGTCAGCATCCTGCTGCCGGGCTTCACCACCGCCACCAAGGTCTCCAACTCCTTCATCGTGGCGGAGACGGTGATCGTGGGCTCGGTGCCGGACAGCTACACCTATTTCAGCACGGATCCGGACACCTACGAGGAGGATCTGAAGGACTACATCCTCAACGGCAACTAAAACGCAACGGCAGGGGGAGGGCCTGCGGCCCTCCCCCGCACCAAAGAAAGGCAGGTATCCCATGGACTACCGGGAGGAAATGAAACAGCTGCGGGACTTTCTGAACCAGCAGAGCTACCTATACTATGTACTGGACGCGCCGGTGATCCCGGACTACGAGTACGACCGGCTCAACCGCCGCCTGGAGGAATTGGAGGCAGAGCACCCGGAGGAGATCACGCCGGACTCTCCCACCCAGCGGGTGGGGGACAAGATCCTGGAGGGCTTTGAGACCTACGACCACCCGGTGCCCCTGGAGAGCCTCCAGGACGTGTTCAACGGCGACGAGGTGGCGGAGTTCTGCGGCCGCATGGCCGAGGCCCTGGGCGAGGCCGTGGCCTACTCCGTGGAGCCCAAGGTGGACGGCCTCTCCGTGGCATTGGAGTACCGGGACGGCGTGTTCGTCCGGGGCGCCACCCGGGGTGACGGCCGGGTGGGCGAGGACGTGACGGAGAACCTGAAAACCGTCCGCTCCATCCCCATGACGCTGCCGGACAAGCTCCCCCGGCTCATCGTCCGGGGGGAGGTCTACATGTCCCGGGCGGTGTTCGCCGAGCTCAACGCCCAGCGGGAGCTCCAGGGCAAGCCCCTGATGGCAAACCCCCGCAACGCCGCCGCCGGAAGTCTGCGGCAGCTGGACCCCAAGGTCTGCGCTGAGCGGAAGCTGGACATCCAGGTGTTCAACCTCCAGCTGGCGGAGGGAAAGACCTTCTCCTCCCACGCCGAGACTCTGGACTACATGGCCAGCCAGCACTTCAAGGTGATCCCCCACAAGACCCTCACCGGCACGGCGGCGGTCCAGGCGGAGATCGAGCGCATCAACGACGAGCGCATGGACTACCCCTTTGACATCGACGGCGCCGTGGTCAAGGTGGACCACCTGGCGGACCGGGAGCGGCTGGGCTCCACCGCCAAGTTCCCCAAGTGGGCCGTGGCCTTCAAGTACCCGCCGGAGAAGAAGTACTCCCGCGTCACCGACATCGTGGTCCAGGTGGGCCGCACCGGGGTCCTGACCCCCAAGGCGGTGCTGGAGCCGGTGCGCCTGGCGGGCACCACCGTCACCAACGCCACCCTCCACAACCAGGACTTCATCGCCGAGAAGGACATCCGCGTGGGAGACACGGTGCTGGTCCAGAAGGCCGGGGAGATCATCCCGGAGATCTTGGAGGTGGACCTCACGAAGCGGCCGGAGGGCACCGTGCCCTACGTGCTGCCGGACACCTGCCCGGTGTGCGGCGCGCCGGTGGTCCGGGACGAAGACGGCGCGGCGGCGCGCTGCACCGGCGCCGAGTGCCCGGCCCAGCTGCTGCGCAACCTCACCCACTTCGCCAGCCGCGGCGCCATGGACATCGACGGCTGCGGCCCCGCCGTGGTGCAGCAGCTGGTGGACGCGGGCCTGGTCCGCACGGCGGCGGACCTGTACACCCTCCACGCCGCGGATGTTGCCAAGCTGGACCGGCTGGGGGACAAGTCCGCGGAGAACCTGATCCGGGCCATCGAGAACTCCAAGGCCAACGATTTGAGCCGCCTGCTCTACGGCCTGGGCATCCGCCAGGTGGGGGAGAAGGCCGCCAAGGTCCTGGCGGCCCGGCTGGGCTCCATGGAGGCCCTGATGGCCGCCACGGAGGAGGAGCTGACCGCCATCCCCGACGTGGGCGCCATCACCGCCCGGTGCATCACGGAGTACTTCGCCGGGGCCCAGGCCAGGGACCTGATCGCCCGCCTGGCGGCGGCGGGGGTCAACATGACCTCCACGGCGGCGCCGGTGGGGGACCTGCTTACCGGGCGGACCTTCGTGCTGACCGGGGAGCTGACCGCCTTCTCCCGGAAGGAGGCGGGGGAGAAGCTGGAGGCCCTGGGCGCCAAGGTCTCCGGGTCCGTGTCCAAAAAGACTTTCTGCGTGGTGGCCGGCGAGGCCGCCGGGTCCAAGCTGCGCAAGGCTCAGGAGCTGGGCGTCCCCGTCATCGACGAGGCGGCCTTCCTGACCCTGATCGGAGAGGGGGAGGGGGATGCCGCCGCGGTGCTGGCATCCCTGGACCAGGCACAAACGCCCGCCCCCTGAGGTACGACCACTCCGCAAATCCCCGCAAACACGGTCCCGACTGCCGGACAGCTGATCGGCAGTCGGGACTGTTTTATATTGATTTTTTCTTGAAAAATCGATTACGTATTTTGATTTGTTACAAAATAATTACGCAAATTTGTACGGACCTCCAAAATTCCAGAGGAGGGTGGTGGGAAATCTTATTGACATCCTCCATAGACACGGACGGCTCCTTCATGATATACCATAACCGTAGCCGGAAACGGCTGCCAAATCAATTCCAGAAAGGATGTGTGTTTCCCGTGAGATTGCATTCTGAGGCTGACATCCAGGAGTTCCTGGACACCGTGGAGTCCTGCGAAGGCGACGTGTATCTGAAGAGCCCGGAGGGAGACATTTTTAATTTGAAATCTTCTCTCTCCCGCTACATCGCGGTGGGCCGTCTGATCCAGGAGGAGGGCGACAGCCTGGAGCTGTTCGCCTCCCGCCGGGAGGACCGGGCCCGTCTGATGCACCTGGTGGCGGATCTGTCCAGCGGTACCATTCCCGCCGTGTCCTGATCCCCCAAAGCGCCAACTCCGCAAGCCGCCCCCGGTGGGGCGGCAGCGCGTGAAGAGGATCGCCCGCCGTCCCTTTGGGGGGGCGGCGGACCGCGAGACGACAGACGCCCGCCGTTCCGAAAAGGAACGGCGGGCGTTTTTGCGCGCTCCGGGGGCCGCTCAGCGGTCGAAGGAGGGGTTCATATAGTAGACGTTCTTCTCGTCCAGTCTGTCCTTGGCCAGGCGCAGTCCCTCGCCGAAGCGCTGGAAGTGGACGATCTCCCGGGCCCGCAGGAACTTGATGGCGTCGCTGACGTCCGGGTCGTCGCTCATGCGCAGGATGTTGTCATAGGTAACCCGGGCCTTCTGCTCGGCGGCCAGATCCTCGGTCAGGTCCGCGATGGTGTCGCCCTTGACGGCCATGCCGGCGGCGTTCCAGGGGGAGCCGGAGGCGGCGGTGGGGTAGACCCCGGCGGTGTGGTCGATGAAGTAGGGGGCAAAGCCGGCAGCCTTGATCTGGTCCTCGGTGAGGTCCCTTGTCAGCTGGTGGACGATGGTGCCGATCATCTCCAGGTGGCCCAGCTCCTCGGTACCGATGTCGGTCAGGAGGCCCTTGAGCTCCGGGTAGGGCATGGAGTAGCGCTGGCTCAGATACCGCAGGGAAGCGCCCAGCTCCCCGTCGGGCCCGCCGTACTGGCTGATGATGAGGGCCGCCAGCTTGGGGTTGGTGTTCTTGATCTTCACCGGGTACTGCAATTTTTTCTCATAGACGAACATCAGGCATTGCCTCCTTCCTCCCAGGGCCACGGGTCTTTCAGCCAGGCGTAGCCCGCCTCCGGCGTCAGATCCGTCTGCAGCAGGGGTCCGTACATCTGCTGGTACTTTTCCCGGCCCTCCTTGGCCAGCTTGATATAGGACCAGTAGAGGTTCAGGGCCTCCTGGTCCTCCGCGTGGGTGGTGAGGTAGAGCCCCAGCTCGTCAATGGCAAAGTCCAGGGCCATCAGCTCCACCAGAGCGGTGTTGGCGAGCTTCGTCTTGGCCTGGATGGCCGCCTTGAAGGGCAGGTCCAGCCCCGGGAACAGCGTCCCGGTCTGGAGGGCCTCCATCCGGCTGTACCGGACGGGGTTTTCCTCCTGCATGGGGATATAGGGAAATGCCAGCGCGCCGCAGCAGCCGGGCAGCTGCCCCTGGCCGGGGCCGCAGGGCTGCGGAGCGGGCAGATCGGGCTTGTTGGGTTTTTCCATCCTTGGGATTCCTCCTTACGTTCACATGACGCGGGGAGCGTCCCCGCGCCCACTCCATCCTATGCAGCAGGGGAGGGAAGGGTACCTGCCCTTGATTTTGGACCCGGCGGCGGCTATAATGCGGTATATGGGATAAGCAGGTCCTCATAGGCTCCCACCGGGGGTGGGGACGATGATGATCGTACTGCATAAGCGCCATCTGTACCTGGCGGGGCTGTGCCTCTGCTTTCTGGCCGCGCTGGGTGCGGTGCTGTGGCAGGGCAGCGGCGCCTATACGGCGGCCTTTGCCGGCGGCACCGTAGCGCAGCGGCCCACGGTGGTGGTAGACGCCGGACACGGCGGGGAGGATGGCGGCGCCGTGGCCGCCGACGGCACGGTGGAGGCGGGGCTGAACCTGGCTGTCGCCCTGCGGGTCCGGGACCTGCTGGCCTTCACCGGGGTGGACACCGTCATGACCCGCGCCGGAGAGGACGCCATCTACGATCCCGGCTGTTCCACGCTGCGGGAGAAAAAGGTGTCGGACCTTCGCAACCGGGCGGCGCTGGTGGAAGCCACGGAAAACGCCGTGCTGCTGAGCATCCACCAGAACAGCCTGCCGTCCTCGCCGTCGACCCACGGGGCCCAGGTGTTCTTCAACGGCGCCGAGGGCGCGGCGCCCCTGGCGTCCGGCGTCCAGGAGGCGCTGAACCAGGCGGTCAATGAGGGGAAGGCCAAGAGCCCGGCGGCCATCGGCGCGTCGGTGTACCTGATGAAGAACATCACAGCCCCCGGCGTGCTGGTGGAGTGCGGCTTTCTCACCAACGAGGCCGAGGCGGCAAAGCTGAAAACGCCGGAGCACCAGCTGCGCCTGGCCGCCGCCATCACGGCGGGGCTGCTGAGCGCGGAGTAAAGGGCCGGCGTGCGCAGCGGCCGACACCCAAGGATTTCCCCCGGGAAAAGCGGCGCGCAGCGCGGCTGATGAGAGGGCGGCGTACGGAGGTCTGTCCCGAAGCGGGCCCCTCATCCGGCACCTTCGGGGCCGCCTTCCCCCAGGGGAAGGCTTTCAAAGGCCCAGCGGCCGCCCGGGGACAGGCCCGCCAGGCGCTCCGTTCTTTTTGGGAGGTATTATGAAGCAAAAAACGCTCTTTTACTGCACGTCCTGCGGCAATGAGACCGCCAAGTGGGCGGGGAAGTGCCCGGCCTGCGGGGCCTGGAACACCATCGTGGAGCAGCCGGAGCAGCCCCGGACGGCGGGAAAGACCCCGCCCTCCCGCTCCGCGGGAGGACCCAGGCGCCGGGCCTGCCCGGTGACGGAGCTGCGCACCGACGAGGAGATCCGCTTTCCCACGGGCATGGGGGAGCTGGACCGGGTCCTGGGCGGCGGCGCCGTCAAGGGCTCGCTGGTGCTGGTAGGCGGCGCCCCGGGCATCGGCAAATCCACGCTGATGCTCCAGATCTGCGACCAGCTGTGCAAGTCCTCCCGGGTGCTGTATGTATCCGGGGAGGAGTCCGAGCACCAGCTGAAATTGCGTGCTAAGCGATTACATGTGGACAGCCCCAACCTTCTGGTGCTGTCGGAGACCAGCCTGGGGGAGGTCCTGGAGGCGGTGACGGCGGAGGCACCGGAGGTGCTGATCGTGGACTCCATCCAGACCCTCTGGAACGAGGCCCTGGACTCTCCGGCGGGCAGCGTCAGCCAGGTAAAGGACTGCGCCATGGCGCTGATGCAGGTGGCCAAGGGCCGGGGCATCACGGTGTTCGTCATCGGCCACGTCAACAAGGAGGGCTCCATCGCGGGCCCCAAGGTGCTGGAGCACATGGTGGACTGCGTGCTGTACTTCGAGGGCGACCAGCACGCCGCCCACCGGATCCTCCGGGCCGCCAAGAACCGCTTCGGCGCCACCAACGAGATCGGCGTCTTTGAGATGCGGGACAGCGGCCTGGTGGAGGTGGAAAACCCCTCGGAGCTGCTGCTCTCGGGCCGTCCGGAGGATGCGCCGGGCACCTGCGTCACCTGTGTCATGGAGGGGGCCCGGCCGGTGCTGGCGGAGATCCAGGCCCTGGTGGTCAGCACCGCAGGCTCCAATCCCCGCCGCACCAGCAACGGCTTCGACTACAACCGCTTCGCCATGCTGCTGGCGGTGCTGGACAAGCGGGGGGGACTGAAAGTCTCCGCCTGCGACGCCTATCTCAACATCATCGGCGGATTGTGGCTGGACGAGCCCGCCGCGGACCTGGCGGCGGTGATCGCCCTGGCCTCCAGCTATCTGGACCGGCCCGTGCCCGGCGACCTGGTGGCCGTGGGAGAGGTGGGTCTCACCGGCGAACTGCGCAGCGTCAGCCATCTGGAGCAGCGGATCAGCGAGATCCACCGGCTGGGCTTCCGCCGGTGTGTGGTCCCGCGCCGCCGGACCGGGGCCCTGACGGCGCCGCCGGGTCTGGATCTGATTCCGGCCGGGAATATCGGTGAGGCGATCCGAGCGGCGCTGGGCGCGCGGGGATGAAGTGGACGCAGGCGCCGCCCAGGGACGGCACGCCCGCGGCGGCGGCGCTGTCCAACGTGCACACGCCGTCCTGCTGGTACACGCACTGGCTGGTACAGGGGATCAGGCTCATGAGCATCATCCGTTCTGAAAGAGATTATCCATAGCTTGGCCGGGCAGCGGCGGTTTTATGTCCGCGGAAAGCTGCAAGGGCACATCCGGACAACGCCGGGCGTCACAGCGGACCGCAGCGCGCAAAAACGCCGGACAGCGCAGGCCGCCCGGCGGCGCACCGGCAGATCTCCACGAGGAAAAGCAAACGCAAAATGTGTAAACCCCCGGACGAATGCCGCTCACAGCCGCGCTCCGTCCGGGGAGACGCTGAGAGAGGAGGTTTTGCGGGGATATTATAAATTGAACAAAATAAAAATTTTGTTCAATTTAGGGGAGGGCAAAACGGCTCGGGAGCCTCTTTGGGGCCTCCGGGACCCATCGGCCCCTTCCGGGCCCAGCGCCGGCCGGCTCAGGCCGCCGCGCCGCCTGGCGCATCTCCGCATACAGAGATATGATCGACTACCGCACCCAGGCGCCGCAGATCCTGCGGGATTTTTTGGCGTATCACGAGACCATCAAAGCCCACTCCAGGCGCACCGTGGACGAATACTTCCTGGACCTGCGGAATTTCTTCCGCTATCTCAAGCAGCAGCGCGATCCGTCCCTGGCGGGCCTGGCGCTGGACGAGATCGACATTATGGACGTGGATCTGGACTTTGTGGCCGCCGTGACGTTGACGGACATCTACGGCTACATGGCCTATCTCAGCCGGGACCGGGTCCTGCATCCAAACAGCGCCCGGTCTGACTACGGTCTGAACGCCGCGTCCCGGGCCCGGAAGATCGCCACGATCCGGTCGTTTTACAACTACCTGACCAACAAGATGCACCTACTTCGTGAAAATCCTGTCAAAGATATCGACTCTCCGAAATTGAAGAAAACATTGCCGAAATACCTGACTTTGGACGAAAGCATCCAGCTTTTGAGTTCTGTGGATGGCAAAAATCAGGAACGGGACTACTGTATCCTGACGCTGTTCCTCAACTGCGGCCTGCGGATCAGCGAGCTGGTGGGCCTCAACCGCCGGGACATCCAGGGCGACACCCTGCGGGTCCTGGGCAAGGGCAACAAGGTCCGCATCCTCTACCTCAACGACGCCTGCCAGGAGGCCCTGCGGCGGTATCTGGCGGTGCGGCGGCCCATCACCGGCCGGGATGCCGACGCACTGTTTCTCTCGTCCCAGAACGAGCGGGTCAGCCGGTCCACGGTCCACGCCATGGTGAAAAAGCGCCTGGCCGAGGCGGGCATCGACGCCTCGGAGTACTCGTCCCACAAGCTGCGCCACACCGCCGCCACGCTGATGCTGCAAA
This sequence comes from Dysosmobacter sp. Marseille-Q4140, assembly GCA_018228705.1. Classification (NCBI taxonomy): domain Bacteria; kingdom Bacillati; phylum Bacillota; class Clostridia; order Eubacteriales; family Oscillospiraceae; genus Dysosmobacter; species Dysosmobacter sp. Marseille-Q4140. Next base: position 67,855 of record CP073694.1, read on the forward strand.
ACGGCGTGGACGTCCGGGCGGTCCAGGAGGTCCTGGGCCACGACCATCTCAACACCACGGAGATCTACACCCACATCGACAGCGACGCCCTGCGGGTGGCGGCGAAGGCCAATCCCCTCTCAAAAGTCAAGCGCAAGGGAAATCAGACGTGACCGGCCCGGAGGGACGCCTCCCGGCCGGTCTCCCCTTTCACGGCCCCCTCCCCTTTCCCCCGCCGCCCGGCGGGGCGGTCTCCGAAAAGGCGCGACAGTCAGCGGTCCCTCATCCGGCCCCTGCGGAGCCACCGCTATGCCGTGCCGGTGCGGCGGGGTCACAGGGGCAGCAGCGGTCCCGGGACACCGGAGCTGAAAAGCGCAGAAAGACGCCGCCCGCATCATGCGGGCGGCGTCTTGTAGCATCATTTATAAAAACCGAATGGTCCTTATCTCTGCTGCTCTCTCATCTTGGCGAAGCACTCGCTGCAGTAGACCGGACGGTCAGACTTCGGCTCAAAGGGAACCTTGGCCTCGCCGCCGCAGGCAGCGCAAACAGCGGTGAAGTACTCCCGGGGACCGCGGGCAGCGTTCTTGCGGGCATCCCGGCAGGCCTTGCAGCGCTGGGGCTCGTTCTGGAAGCCGCGCTCAGCGTAGAACTCCTGCTCACCGGCGGTGAACACGAACTCCTGGCCGCACTCTTTGCACACTAAAGTCTTGTCTTCGTACATGTTTTTACCCTCTCTTTGAAAAGAAAAATATATATGCGCTCAGCTTCCGCTGAGATCGCCGGATTGAAGCTGCCGCGCCACCTTGCGTCGAATACGCTGCACGGCGTTGTCCACGGACTTTGGGGGCTTGCCTACCGTCTCGGCAATTTCCCTGCATGAAAGACCGTCCAAATAGTACCCCAAAATCTCTGCTTCAAACTCGGACAACTGTTTCCGGACACCGGCTAAGAGGGCTGCTGTGTGCTCCCTGTCGATCAGGAAATCCTCGGGATTGCGCTGCGCCAAATGACTGGTACCAGAGGTGTAGGAGTTGCTGTCAAGGAAGGGTGTATCCAGGGGAACCGACTGATTGAGCGGTGAATGCTTATCCCGCGCCGCGGCGCGGAGTACGGAATACAGCCGGTTGCGTATGCAGATTTCCGCGAACGTCCGGAACGAGGCCTCTTTGGCGGCGTCGTATTCCCGGACGGCTTTGATGAGACCCACCATCCCCTCCTGGGTCAGGTCCTCGCTGTCTCCGCCGATCAGAAAGAAGGGGCGGGCGCAGGTGCGGACCAGCCGGTTATACCGGGCCACCAGGACCTCCTCAGCCTCCCGATTTCCAGAGGCTGCCAGAGCGCACAGGGCTTCATCGCTGTGCCGGTCCAGAGGCAGATGGGTTTGCTCTTGTGAGTTACGCATATGCCATTATACGCATCAATCTCTCGAAATGTCAAGCGAATTATTAAAATTGCCGGGGACTTTTTCTCACAGGTCCTGTGATTTTATGAAATCTGCCAAGCGGTCTGCCACTTCCTGGGCGGTGTTTGTGGACTTGGCCTCCACCATGACCCGGATCAGTGCCTCGGTTCCGGAGGGGCGCACCAGCACCCGGCCGGTCTCGCCCAGGGCCTCCTCTTCCCGCTTCACCGCCGCGGCCAGCTCCGCGGAGGCCATGATCTTCTCCTTGACGCCGCCGCTGTGGGGCACCGCCACGTTCACCAGCACCTGGGGGTACACGGCGCAGACCGACGCCAGCTCGCTGGCGCTCTTGCCGGACCGGGCGAGGACCTGGAGGAACTGGAGGGCCGTCACCTCGCCGTCGCCGGTGGTCTCCACGTCGGTGAAGATGGTGTGGCCGGACTGCTCGCCGCCGATGCGGAAGTCCTTCTCCAGCATCTTCTCCAGCACGTTCCGGTCGCCCACGTCGGTGCAGATGAGGTCGATGCCGCTGTTCCGGCAGAACTCGTGGAGCCCCAGGTTGCTCATGACCGTGGCCACCAGGGTGTTGCCCCGGAGCTTTCCCCGGCGCTTCATGTCCAGCGCGCACACCGCCAGGACCTTGTCGCCGTCGATGACGCCGCCCCTCTCGTCCACCAGCAGGCACCGGTCGGCGTCGCCGTCGAAGGCCACACCGATGTCGTAGCCGCCGGAGACCACCTGGGCGGACAGGTCCTCCAGGTGGGTGGAGCCGCAGCGGCTGTTGATGTTGACGCCGTCGGGCTGGGTGTGGATGAAGTCCGTATGGGCCTTGAACCGGCCGAACAGCTCCGGCGCCGTGGCGCTGGCGGCACCGTTGGCGCAGTCGCACAGGATCTTCAGACCCGAGAGGTCCGACTCGATGGTGGAGGCCACGAAGTCGATGTAGTCCCGCTTCATCTGGCGCATGCCGTGGTGGCGGCGGCCGATCTTTTCCCGGGTCCGGTGCTTCATGGGCGCATCGGAGAGGATCTTGGCCTCGATCCGGGCCTCCAGGGCGTCGGAGAGCTTGTAGCCCTGGCCGCTGAACACCTTGATGCCGTTGTGCTCATAGGGGTTGTGGCTGGCGGAGATGACGATGCCCGCGTCGGCCTTCTCCTGCATGGTCAGATACGCCACCGCCGGGGTGGGGATGGTGCCCACCGGCATCACATCGCCGCCCAGGTCGCAGATGCCCGCCATCAGGGCGGACTCCAGCATGTCGGAGGAGATGCGGGTGTCCTTGCCGATGACCACCAGGGGCCGCCGGCCCGTCTCCTCCTCCAGCACGGAGGCGATGGCCTGCCCGGTGCGGAAGGCCAGATCGGCGGTCAGGTTCTCCCCCACCACGCCGCGGATGCCGTCGGTTCCAAATAACTTGCCCATATCCAAATTACCTCGTTACGTTCAGATTTTTCAAAATTCGGCGCGGAAACGGCGCCTTTACAGCGTCAGCTGGTCCATGGGCTCCGCCGCCGCGCCGCCGGGCACCGGCAGGTGCAGGTGCCGGTAGGCCTTCTGGGTGACGCAGCGGCCCCGGGGCGTCCGGGTCAGGAAGCCCAGCTGCATCAGGTACGGCTCGTACACGTCCTCCAGCGTCACGGACTCCTCGCCGATGGTGGCGGCCAGGGTCTCCAGGCCCACGGGGCCGCCGCCGTAGTTTTCGATGATGGCGCTCAGCATCCGCCGGTCGATGGGGTCCAGGCCCAGGTGGTCGATCTCCAGGGCGCACAGGGCCTGGTCCGCCACCTCCTTGGTGATGACGCCGCCGGCCTTCACCTGGGCGAAGTCCCGCACCCGCCGCAGCATCCGGTTGGCGATGCGGGGCGTGCCCCGGCTGCGCCGGGCGATCTCATAGGCACCCTCCGGCTCGATGTCCACGTTCAAGATCCCCGCGGACCGGGTGACGATCCGGGAGAGCTCCTCCGGCGTGTACAGCTCCAGCCGCAGCGTCACGCCGAACCGGTCCCGCAGGGGCGCGGACAGCTGCCCGGCCCGGGTGGTGGCGCCGATCAGGGTGAATTTCGGCAGGTCCAGCCGGATGGAGTTGGCGCTGGGGCCCTTGCCCACGATGATGTCCAGGGCGTAATCCTCCATGGCGGGGTACAAAATCTCCTCCACGGAGCGGTTGAGCCGGTGGATCTCATCCACGAAGAGGATGTCGCCCTCCCCCAGGTTGGTGAGGAGCGCCGCCAGGTCCCCGGGCTTTTCGATGGCGGGGCCGGAGGTGATGCGGATGCCCACCCCCATCTCCTGGGCGATGATGCCGGCCAGGGTGGTCTTGCCCAGGCCCGGAGGGCCGTGGAGCAGCACGTGATCCAGCGCCTCCTCCCGCTGGCGGGCGGCGGCGATGAACACGGACAGGTTCTCCTTGGCCTTCTCCTGGCCGATGTACTCCTTTAAGGTCTTGGGCCGCAGGGAGCCCTCCTGGGCGTCCTCCTGCAGAAAGGTCTTGGCCACGATGGGTTCTTCATAGATGTCATTGCCGAAATCGATGCTCAAATCGTCACTTCCTTTTGTGAGGGATCGAAAACTGCATGTTTACAGCGTAAAGAGGCAATAGATCAGCAGGATCACGCAGATCAGCTCGCCGGTAAAAAGCCCGGCAAAGGCCCGGAAGCAGTCATGTGCCTCCTGCTGTTCCCTGGCCGACAGGTCCACAAGCCGTTCCTGCTGCTTCAGCTCTGCCCAGCGCATTCCTTTGAAAATCGCAGGAATGCCAAAACCGAGTATGAAGGCCATCAGAGTGAAATATCCAAACACATTTATTTCACCATCTTCTTCAAACTCTGGCGGATGATCTCCTCCAGAGGCAGGTTCTCCACGTCCACGCCCTTGAGGGCCAGGCTCACCTCCGTACTGGAGTAGCCCAGGACCGCCAGGGCCTGAGCGGCCTCTGTGGCCTTTGATGTAAAGGCAGATACATTCACAGTATTTCCGCCGCCGGAGAAGTCCAGGCCCGTGGCGGCGGACTCCTTGGCCAGTTTGTCCTTCAGCTCCAGGATGATCCGCTGGGCGATCTTCTTGCCGATGCCCGGCGCCGCGGTCAGGGCCTTCTCGTCCCCGGTGATGATGGCCATGGCCAGGGCGTCCGGCGTGCCGGTGGAGAGGATGGCCAGGGCCGCCTTGGGCCCCACGCCGGAGACGCCGATCAGCAGCCGGAAGCTGCCCAGTTCCGCCTGGGTGGCGAAGCCGTAGAGCTCGAAGATGCCCTCTCCCACATTCAGATAGGTGTACAGCTTTCCCCGCTGGCCCTTTTTCAGCCGGGAGAGGGTGTAGTTGGTGGTCTTGCAGGCATAGCCCACGCCGCCGCAGTCGATCACCGCCAGATAGGGCGCGATCTCCGCCACGGTGCCGTCCAGATAGTAAAACATGGTGTCCTCCTAAATGGTCTCCTTCACATCCCCGTTTTTCGGGAGCCGTGAAGTGAAACTCCTTGCGTGGCACAGGGCCAGGGCAAGGGCGTCGGCGGCGTCGTCCGGCCGGGGCACGGCCCGCAGGTGCAGCAGCCGCTTCGTCATATCCATGACCTGGCGCTTGTCCGCTTTGCCGTAGCCGGTCACCGCCAGCTTCACCTGGCCCGGCGTGTACTCGTACAGGGGCACGCCGCACCGCTCCGCCGCGCAGAGGATGACCCCCCGGCCGTGGGCCACGGCGATGCCGGTGGTGAGGTTGGTGTTGAAGAACAGCTCCTCAATGGCCATCACGTCGGGCCGGAGTTTCCCGATCAGCTCCTCCATGTCCCGGTCGATCTGGTAGAGGCGCCGGGAGAGGGGCAGCCCCGCGGGCGTGGTGACGGCGCCGTAGGTGACCATCCGCGCCTGCCCCCGCTCCGCCTCCACCAGGCCGAAGCCGATGGTGGCGATGCCGGGGTCGATGCCCAGGATGCGCATAGGGTCCCTCCTTCCGCCGCTGTGTTTCCAAAATAATAGTATAGCAAATCCAATGGGGTTTCGCAACCGGAAAGCGGTAAATCACCTCACCATACAGGCGCCTGCCGGCATCCACCATTTGTGTCCCCCGAGTTCATTGACGAAAGAGGCCAAAAGTGGTATAATTCGCTAAAAATATTCAGGAATTTTCTGCTTTTTTTAGACAGCTGTCGCTATCCGACAAAAAGCGGAAAACTTTAAAGGAGCCATGCGGCATGAATATGGAAATGGAGAAGAGCGATCAGGCCATCGCCTTGTTCCGCAATATCCTCAATTTGCTCGGCGCCAGCTCGGAGGAGTACTTCTTCCTGTGGGACGTCATCAGCAAGCGCGTCTACTTCTCGGAAAACGTCCGGTCCAAGTACGCGCTTTTGGAAAAGGGCAACTTCTGCTCCTTTGACGAGTGGAGCAGCCTGGTGTATCCCCGGGATCTGTCCGCGCTTTTGCAGGACCTCAAGGAGGTCCAGGAGGGTAAAAAGGATACCCATGAGATGGACTATCGGGTGAGCACCCGCTCCGGCGAGACCGTCTGGATCCACTGCCGCGGTCGCTGCTATCGGGACGAAAGCGGCGTGCCGCTGTGGATGGTGGGCCGGATTTCCGACGCGGTGCCCGCCCAGCTGACGGATCAGCTCACCGGCGCATTCAATCTGGACATGCTGCGGAAGGATCTGGACAGTCTGCTGTCCGACGGTGCGGACGGCTATCTGCTGCTGACCGGTGTGGATGGACTGAAATCCATCAACCTGAAAAACGGCCGCTCCAGCGGAGACCGTCTGCTCAAGCAGGTGGTCCAGTCCATGGAGGAGGCCACCGACGGAGAGCGCCGGATCTACCGGACCAACGGAGACTGCTTTGCCGTGCTGTTCCCCGGCGGGGAGCAGGCGGATGTGGAAGGTGCCTTCGACCAGATCCGCAGGCGCCTGAGCGGCCGATGCACCCTCTCCGGCGGCGCCGTTCCCTTCCGCACCTATCTGGTGCCGGACGCCGGGACGCTGTACCAGTACGCGGAAAACGCCCTGGACCGGGCCAAGGCCCAGGGAAAGAACACCCTCTGGTTCTTCTCTGCCGAGGACTATGAAAAGGACCTGGCCGCTCTGGAGCTGCGCGAGGAGCTGGAGGACGCCATCGAGCAGGATTTTGCCGGCTTCTCCCTGTTCTATCAGCCGCAGGTGGCCTCCGGCACATACCAGCTCTGCGGAGCGGAGGCACTGCTTCGGTTTCGCTCTCCCCGCCGGGGCGACGTGTCTCCGGTGGAGTTCATCCCCATCCTGGAGGACAGCCGCCTGATCTGCTCCGTGGGGCTTTGGGTGCTGCGCTCTGCTCTGGAGCAATGCCGGCAGTGGCGCCGCATTGTCCCGGATTTTTCCATCAGCGTCAATATGTCCTATACCCAGCTGTGCGAGGCGGACATCGCCGACCGCGTGCTGGAGGTCCTGCGGGAGAGCGGCCTGCCTGGCAGCGCCCTGATCGTGGAGGTCACGGAGGACAAGCAGCTTCTGGACTACCCTGCCCTCAACGAGATCTTCCGCTTGTGGAAGCTCTCCGGCATCCAGATCTCTGTGGACGATTTCGGCACCGGCTACTCCAGCCTGGGCCGTCTCCAGGCCATGGATGTGGACGAGGTCAAGATCGACCGCAGCTTCGTCAGCGGCATTCAGCGCAGCGTGTACAACTACCGTCTGCTGGGCAACATGATCGAACTGGCGGACGCCAGTTCCATCCGGGTGTGCTGCGAGGGCGTGGAGACGCCGGAGGAGCTGGCGGCGCTGGAGGAGCTCCATCCCCGGCTGCTCCAGGGGTTTTTATTCTCCCGTCCCCTGCCGCCGGAGCAGTTCGAGGAGCTGTATTTCCGGCCGGACAGCGACGCCTGCCGTCAGCGTCAGACCCGGGAACAGTCCCTGCGGCAGCCTCTGGCCGTGGCGGAGACCTGTGCCGACGAATTCCGGGAGGACGAGCTGGTCAAGTCCATCCTGGCCGCGGAGAACGACATCTTCTACATCAGCGACCTGGAGACCTGTGAACTGTACTATCTCAACCCCGCCGGGCAAAAGCTCTTCGGCACCCGGGTCTACCGGGGCAAAAAGTGTTACAAGGTCCTCCACGGGCGGGACGAGCCTTGTCCCTTCTGCACCAACAAGGTCTTGAAGCCCGACGACTTCTTCATCTGGGAGCAGGAGAACGAATACTGCGGACGCCGCTTCATCCTCAAGGATAAGATCCTCACCTTCCGCGGCAAGCAGATGCGGCTGGAGGTGATGCTGGACGTCACCAAGCATGAGATCATCAGCGAGAATCTGCGCCAGCGGCTGCGTTTTGCGGAAAAGGTGGTGGATTATACCGCCATTCTTTCCCGCTATCCTGATTACAGCCAGGCGGTGAATCATGTGCTGGCCTCCGTGGGTGAGTTCTATCAGGCGGACCGGGCCTATCTCTTCGAGCCGGACAAGCAGAACGAGGGGTACTGGAACAACACCTTTGAGTGGTGCCGGGAAGGAGTGGAGCCCCAGGCCCAGAACCTCCAGATGGTCCCGCCGACGTCTCTTGCCCGCTGGATGGATCACTTCCGCGTGAACCGTTCTGTCAGGATCTACAATTTGGACACCCTGCGGGAGACCAACCGTCAGGAGTGGTCCGATCTGAGCCAGCAGGACATCACCCGCCTGATCGCGGTTCCCCTGCGCATGGATGACCGGATCATCGGCTTTCTGGGGGTGGACAACCCCCGCTACTCCATTCATGACGACTCCCAGATCCGGGTCCTCTCCTATTTCCTGGTCAACCGTATCCGTCAGGACTGGAACGAGACCCGCCTGCGCATGCTGCTGCGTTCGGACTACCGGAATATCCTGGGCAACGTCGGCGTGGGACTGTGGATCATCCTGCTGGACAAGGATCCCGGCGCCGGACAGATGCTGGTGGACGATACCATGCGCCAGATCTTGGGCCAGACGGAGCCGCTCTCCCCGGAGGAGTGCTATCAGTTCTGGTACAGCCGCATCAACGACGGCTACTATCACTATGTCAATCAGTCCCTGGACAGCATGATCAAAAGCCGGCAGGTCGTTCAGCTGGAATATACCTGGAACCATCCCCTGCTGGGCGAGGTGGTGGTCCGCTGCACCGGCGTCCGCACCGCCGACCGTCACGGGAAGATCTGCCTGGAGGGTTATCACCGCATCCTCAGCGGCATCCAGCAGACCCAGTTCCTGCCGGATGTGCATAACCGGGAGATCTTCGAGTACAACGATCTGAACCGGACCATCTTCTTCCATACGGACCGGTCCTTGCTGTATGGTGAAAATATTCATGAATCCGGCTTCCCCCAGTGCTGGCTGGACCAGGAGATCGTCCACCCCCACTTTGTCGAGACCTTCCGCAACACCTTTTCCCGGGTGCGGCTGAAAGCGGACTCGGAGCTGCCGGAGGTCCTGCTCAAATCCAAGAGCGGTACCTATGAGTGGTTCCGTCTGACGCTTCGGCATCTGGGACAGGATCAGCAGGACCGGGATACCGTGGTGGCGGTGGTGGAACCCACCGGAATGGAGCGGGTCCGGGAGCTGGAAAATATGCGGGTCCGCCGGTTCTATCAGGTGCTGCTGTCGGAGGCCATCGCCTATGCGGAGGTGGACCTGGAGAGCGGACAGCTCAAATCCATCGGCGGCCTGTGGAGCGGCTACGAGCAGGACTACCGCCGCAATAATCGGCATTTCTTCTCGGTACTGGAGCAGCGGCTTGCGCACTATCTGACTGAAAAGGACATGGAGGAATTCCGCCTCTATCGGAACAAGCGATACTGCGAGGAGCTGTTTGAAAAGCAGGTATCCAGCCGCGCCTTCTCCTACCGCCGCCCTGTGGGCCAGCAGATGCGCTGGGTAGAGCTGGTGATCCACATTTTCCGGGAGGATGTGACCCAGAACGTCTACGCGCTGATCTACCTGCGGGATATCAACAGCGAAAAGGAAAAGGAAGTCTCTCAGGAGATGGCCGCCAGCCGGGATCCTCTGACCGGCCTTTACAACCGGGCTGCTTTTGAGCGGGAGCTGTGCCAATACGTGCAGTCTGCGGACACCTCCCCCTGCGGCACGCTGCTGATGCTGGATATCGACAACTTCAAGCAGACCAACGACCAGCTGGGACATCTGGAGGGCGACAAGGCCCTGCAGCGGATGGCAGGCATCCTCACCGCCACCTTCCGTCACGAAGACATCATCGGCCGTCTGGGCGGCGATGAGTTTCTGGTATTTGCCAAAGGCCTGTGCGACTATGACAGTATCTCCCGCCGGGTGGAGCTGCTGCTCAGGACCCTGCGCAGCGACAAGGAACTGCCGCTGTACAGCAGCGTGGGGATCACCCTCGTCCGGTCGGAAAACTTCCGCTACACCCGCTGTATCAAGGAGGCGGATATTGCTCTGTACAGGAGCAAGAACGCCGGAAAGGACGGCTTCAGCTTTTACGAGCCGCTGGAATGACTTTATCATAGGCAAAGAGGAGCCGCCTCCCCAATGGGGAGGCGGCTCCTTTGCATGCAGGCTCACTTGATGAGGATGCTCACCGGGGTCTCCAGCGCTGAGGCGTGAGAGTAATAGGCTTCCAGCCAGACCTCATCCTCCCGGTAGCCGGGCAGAGGCAGCGTCAAAAAGCCGTCCTGGTCATCGTCGGAGACCGTCATGCCCATCTGCCCCATCTCCCATGCCGTTCCCTCCGCGTCATAGAAGGTCATGGCAAAGGGGCTGCTCATCAGGGCGCCGTCCAGCCGGAAGTCCAGCAGCCAGCCGTCCGGCCGCAGCTGGGCAGAGGTCAGCTCCACCCCCTCCGGCAGCCAGGGCGCCGTTCCCTGCGCCAGGTCCACGTATACCCGCTGGCGGTCCTTGTCCAGCCACCTGGCTCCGGTGATGTGGACCGTCAGGTGGTCGCTGCCGCTGAACCAGCTGCTCTCCAGGCGGTAGGACACCATGGCGGGGCTGTCTGTGTCGCCGCTGGCGGTGATGCCGCTGGAGACCGCGTCGAACCGCTCCCCGTCCTCGTTTTCCAGGTAGAAGTCCAGCCCCTTGAGCCAGGCGGTGTTGGCCTCGTCCCCCACCACGTTGATCCGGACGTGGGTGGGATATACCTCCGCCTCCGTCAGGGTGAAGGTCTGGCCGTCCAGCTCAAAGGCCCGGTCCACGGGGATCCGCTCCCCCTTGGCGGTGAACTGGGGATCGAAAGTCAGGTCGAAGGTGAATTCCGCCAGGATCTCCGCCTCCCCCTCTGGGGCCGGAGAGAGCAGCTCGTCCTCGTAGGCCCGGTCCGGTGCGGCGGGGGTCTCCTCCCCTTCCGCCCGCTCGCCGGTAACGGCGAAGGTCATGGTGAACCCATCCGGCACATCCCCGTCCACGTAGTCCAGGGAGAAGCGCAGCAGCGTCCCCGGCGCCCGGCGGAAGTCGGACCCCAGGATGCCGCACTTCTGGACGGGGAAGAACTCAGGCATCTCGGCGGAGAGGCTCTCGTATCCCTCTCCCTCCAGGGTGAAGAAAATGTTCACCTGCTTCTGGTCCACGATGACGTGCTGAACGGTGGCGGTGATGCCGTTTTCGGTCCGGGAGAGGCCGATGGGCTGGACGTACTCGTTCTCTACAGCGGCAGACAGACTGGGCGACCAGGACACCGCCTGGGCCAGGTCCCGCAGCAGCGGGATGCGCCCGCAGGCGGCCGCAAAGGGTGGGAACAGATTGACCAGCAGCACAAACGCTGTGAAACAGACCGCCAGACTGCCCAGAGGGATTCCCAGGAGCCGCCGCTTTCTCTGTGAAGTTTGATTCCTTGCCAGCGCCCTCTGCACCGTATATTCCAGGGCTGGAGGGGTCTGCTCCAGCTCCGCCAGCAGGGCCGTGTACTCCGCGTTTCGGTTCATGGTCTGTCCTCCTCTCCCAGTTCCAGCCGCAGCAGTGCCAGGGCCCGGCGCTGCCGGGTGGCCACGGTCCCCTGGGGGATGCCCAGGGCGGCTGCCGTCTCGGCCTGTGTGTATCCGCTGAAGTAGCGAAGGATCACCACGGTCCGCAGCTGCTCCGGCAGACGGCCCACGGCCTCCTTCAGGGGCAGTGCATCGTAATCGTCGGGCCCGGCGGTGTCCGGCAGGGCCTCCTCTCCGGCCAGGCGGGTGCGGCGGCGCAGCTCCCGGTGGCAGGTGTTGATGAGGATGCGGGTGAGCCAGGTGTCGAAATGCTCCGGCTCCCGGAGCTTTTTCAGGGCCCGCAGAGCCTGGTACACCGCCTCGTCCACGGCCTCCAGGGCGTCGGCCTCGCCGCCCAGATACAGATAGGCGGTGCGGTAAAGCCGCTGCCGCAGGGCCTCCACCCGGGCGGCGAATTCCATCTGATCCATGGGCGATCCTCCTTTCTTGCTCTTTGTACCCATTAGAGCCGCGGGCAACGGCGTTTGTTTTCCGGGAGAGAGATTTTTTTGCGGCGCCGCCGGGGGGCGGTCTTTTGCTTCTTGGCCCTCCCTGCCGGACAGACCGGGATCAGCCTTCTCCTCTGACGGAAATGTCTCTTTAGGCCCTCACAGGAGAGCCTTCCTCCCCTTGGAGGAAGGTGGACGGCGCGCACGCTGGGGTGGATGAGGGGGCCGGGGGCGGTGGCGTATCGTGAGCGCTGCCATTGCCCGGCGGGAGGCCGCGGGATACCCGCAGAGGATCCGCCCCCATTTTCTTTTGTCTTGACAAAAGAAAACGGCCGCGGCCGGTCAAAAGAAAACCGCCGGGGCGGCAAAATGCCCCGGCTGGGGCGTTTTGTCGGAATACGGGGGTCGTGCGAAGCGGTCCGGCGGGCGTCGATGGCCCCGTCGACCCTGCGCCTTACCCTGGCGGGCGAAGAGCCTGGTCCCCGCATAACGACTGCGGCGGAGGGACGGGGTGAAAAATCGCACTTGCCTCTGCTCCTCTTTCCGCGCGTTCCGCTTTGCTACGCGCTGGCCCGGCGGTCCCGCCGGCCTTGCTCTTTCCCTGACGGTCGAAGGTTTCTGCTGCCGTGTGGAGCGTGCGGCGGAGGGATGAGGGTGCTTGCCGACTTGGTCTGCTCCTCTTCCCGCTGCCGCTGGCCTGGAGTCAGGCGAGAGCCTGAGCGGCGGGCGGATATAGAAATCCGCCCCTACGGCAAAATGGGGCTCAGCTGCGAGGCACCGGTATCGGCAGGCGGAACCCATGACCTGCCGCAGCGTGCTGCCAGCCTCCATCAAACGCCAGGTGAGCGGCAGCGGAAAGCGGCGCTGGTCCATTCGTTTCCCGCCCCGTCTCCCCACCGCAGTCGTTATGCGGAGACCGGGCTCTTCGCGGGATCGGTCCGGCGCAGGGACGACGGGGCCATCGACGCCCGCCAGACCGCTTCGCACGATCCCCGCACTCACGAAAGGGCGACCCGGATGGGCCGCCCTTTCGTCATAGCGTTTTTCTCTTTTGGACCGGCCGCGGCCCGGAAGGTGAATTGCCCCGAAGGGGCAAGAGAAGCCCCTCTGGAGGGTTCTCTTTTTGGCAAAAAGAGAAAATGGGGGGCGGATCCCCGCAGGACCCCCGCGCCCCCGGAGGGCGGATCCCCACGGGACCTCCCGCCTCCGCCCGCCGGGGCGGACCCCGATGTCAGCGCTCCCGCCCCGCCAGGGCCTCCGCCAGGGCAGTCAAAAACCCGTCGCCGTCCCAGGGCGCCACGGCGGCCACCGCCCGCTCCGTGCAGGCAGCCACCTCCTTCTGGCAGCCTTTCGGCGTCAGAAGGTTGGCGAAGGTGACCTTGCCCTCCTCGGCGTCAGAGCCAATGGGCTTGCCGAAGTCCATCTCGTTGCCCACCACGTCCAGCAGATCGTCCCGGATCTGGAAGGCCAGGCCCAGCTCCCGTCCGTAGACCTCCGCCGCGGCCAGCAGGTCCCCGTCTCCCCCGGCAGCCTGGACGCCGATGCGGCAGGCCCCGGCGATCATGGCGCCGGTCTTGAGGTTGTGGACCTGGGTGATCTCCTCCCGGGTCCGGGGAGCATGGAGGGTGTCCAGCACCTGCCCGGCCACCATGCCGGCGGCGCCGGCAGCCTGGGCCAGGGACAGGGCGCAGGCGCAGCGGCGCTCCGCGTCCAGGTCCGGGGCGGTCAGCAGCAGGCGGAAGGCCTCCGGCTGGAGGGCGTCTCCCGCCAGGACGGCCAGGGTCTCGCCGTAGACCTTGTGGTTGGTGGGCTTGCCCCGGCGCAGGTCATCGTCGTCCATGCAGGGCAGGTCGTCGTGGATCAGGGAGTAGGTGTGGACCAGCTCCACGGCGCAGGCGGCGGGCAGGGCCCTGCGCCAGTCCGCCAGCCCCGCCGCCCGGGCGAAGGCCAGCACCATCACCGGCCGGATGCGCTTGCCCCCGGCCAGAAGGCTGTACCGCATGGACTCATAGAGGTCCCCCCAGGGGTCCTTGTCCGTGAAGAGGGCCTTGAGCGCGCCCTCCACCTCCCGGCGGTATTCGTCGAACTGCGCCTGAAATGCCTGCTTGTCCATCATCGTTGCGCCTCCTCTTCAAAGGGCAGCTCCACGGGGGCGCCGTCGGCGCCCTTCATGAGCTTGACCACCTGCTGCTCCGCCTTGTCCAGCTCCTGGGTGCAGGCGGCGATCAGTTTCGTGCCCTCGGCAAAGAGGGCCAGGGAGTCCGCCAGCTGGGCGTCCCCCTTCTCCAGGGCAGCCACGATCTCCTCCAGCCGGGCGATCTGCTGCTCAAAGGTCTGCTTCTTGGCGCTCATGGCCGTTCCTCCTTCTCATAGGGCCTGTCCACCACGGCGGTGAAGCCGCCCTCTCCCAGTGTGATGTCCACCCGGTCCCCCGCCGACACGTCCCGGCAGGAGCGCAGGATCGTTCCCTCGGCGCCCCGGGCCACGGCGTAGCCCCGGCCCAGCACCGCCAGGGGGCTCATGGCGTCCAGGGCCGCCGCCAGGGCGGCGAAGCGCTGGCGCTTGCGGGCGATCTGCGCCGACGCCAGGTCCCCCAGCCGCTGCTGGAGGTGGAGGAGCTCCATGCGCTTGTCCTGGACGTAGGCGCTCTGGTCCCGGAGGACCCGCTTGGATGCCAGGTCCTCCAGATGCCGCCGCGCCGCCGCCAGGCGGGCGCCCTCCGCCTGGGCCATGCGGTCCCCGGCGCCCCGGAGCCACCGCAGCAGCTCCCCCTGGTCCGGCACGGCGATCTCCGCCGCGTTGGAGGGGGTGGAGGCCCGGGCGTCCGCCACGAAGTCGGCGATGGTCACGTCCGGCTCGTGGCCCACGGCGGAGATGACCGGGGTCTCGCAGGCGTAGATGGCCCGGGCCACCCGCTCGTCGTTGAAGGCCCACAGGTCCTCCATGGACCCGCCGCCCCGGCCGGTGATGATGACGTCGCCGATCTTCCACTTGTCGGCGTACCGGATGGCCCCGGCGATCTCCGGCGGGGCCTCGGCCCCCTGGACCCGGACCGGCAGCAGGATGACCTTGGCGATGGGATACCGCCGCCGCAGAATGCGGATCATGTCGTGGACCGCCGCGCCGGCGGCGGAGGTGACGACGGCGATGCGCTCCGGATAGGGCGGCAGGGGCTTTTTATGGGCGGGGTCGAACAGGCCCTCGGCGTAGAGCCGGGCCTTGAGCTGCTCGAAGGCCACCGCCAGGTCCCCGGCTCCCTCGGCCGTCAGGGCGTCGCAGTAGAGCTGATAGGCCCCGTCCCGGGGGAACACGCTGACCCGGCCCCGGGCGATGACCTGCATGCCGTTTTCCGGCCGGAACCGCAATCGCAGGGCCGAGCCCTTGAACATGACGCACCGCAGGGCCCCCTCCGGGTCCTTCAGCGTGAAGTAGTGGTGGCCGGAGGGATAGATCTTGTAGTTGGACAGCTCCCCCCGGACGAACACCTCCCGCAGGGGCGGCGCCGCGTCCAGCAGGCCCTTGACCAGCTGGTTGAGCTCCGAGACGGAGAATACGTGCTGTTCCACCGCTTCCCTCCTTCCGCACTGAAAAAAAGCGCAGAGCGGGCGGCGGCTGCTACCGCTCCCGCTCTGCCGTGCATGGTGTTATTCCGTGATCTCCTGCCGCACGAAGGTGCCCAGGATGCCGTTGATGAACTTCACCGTCTCCGGCGTCTCGTACTTCTTGGCGATCTCCACGGCCTCGTTGATGGCGGCGCCGTTGGGGATCTCCGGCATGTAGAGGATCTCGTACATGGCCACCCGCATGATGGCAGAGGCCACCAGGGGGATCCGGGCGAAGTTCCAGCCCTTGGCGTATTTGGCGATATAGCCGTCCAGCTCCGGCCCGTGCTCCGCCACGCCCCGGACCAGGCGGCGGATATAGTCCGCCTGCTTGGCGTTGGGCGTCTCCTGGTAGAGGGCGTCCTCGGCGGAGAGGGTCTCGAAGGCCTCTGCCGTCAGGCGCTGGTCCAGCAGATCCTCCACCGTCTTGTCGGTGAAGCTGAGCTCATAGGAAAGATGAACGGCGATCTCCCGCGCGGTGTTCCGTACCATAAATCTTACTCTCGTTTCTCTGTGTCGTTTGGTGAAAAGGGGGCTCTCAGGCCAGCGTCACGGCGCCCACATGGACGTTGACGGCGCCCACGGAGCAGCCGGTCATGGCCTCCACGGCGTTGATGACGGCCTTCTGGGCGTTCTCCGCCACCTCGGGAATGGGGTGGCCGTACTGGACGGTGAGGTACACGTCCAGCGTCAGGGCCGTGCCGGTCATGTCGATCTTCACGCCCTTGGCGCCCTTCTGGGCGTTGCGCTTGTTGTTCACCAGGTCGGTGACGCTGCCGCCCAGATTGGTCATCATGCCGGACACGCCCTCCACGTCCCGGACGGCGCCCACGGCGATGGCGGCGATGACCTCCTCGGAAATGTTGATGCTCCCGTTCTCCTCCGGCAGCGTCATATACTCTCTGCTCTCGCCCATCGTATGATTCTCCTTACCCTTTGGTATCCTTTGTAAGAGGGATGTTTTCCGAATCAATATTCTACCATGCCTCCGGCAAAATTACAACTGCTAATTTGCTGCCATGACTTTCACGGCGCTGGCGGGATAGCCGCTTTCGCTGACGGCGATGTCCACCACCTTGGCAACGTCCGCCTCGGTCAGTTCCCCGGTGTCCGTGGACACCACCACGCTGATGCCGTCCTCCCCCATGAAGGCAACGCAGTCGGCGTAGCCCTTGGCGGTGACCAGGTTTTCGATCTGGGCCTCGGTCAGGGTGTAGGAGGCCAGGACCTGGATGCCCTCGGAGGCCTCGGTGGCCGCGGTCTCAGCGGCCCCCTCCTGGGCCGCCGCCTCCTGCAAAAGGGAGATGGCGTTGTCCCGGGCCTGCTGGCGGGTGAGCCGGGCGGAGGCGAAGTAGTCCCCGCCGGTGTAGACCGCCGTCTCGTCCCCGGTCCCCTCGGCCCCCTCGC
The DNA here is from genome assembly GCA_018228705.1 of Dysosmobacter sp. Marseille-Q4140. Lineage (NCBI taxonomy): Bacteria > Bacillati > Bacillota > Clostridia > Eubacteriales > Oscillospiraceae > Dysosmobacter > Dysosmobacter sp. Marseille-Q4140. The sequence goes on from CP073694.1 coordinate 84,597, forward strand.
CGCCGGAGACCAGCGCCGCCTCCCCCAGGATCTTGGTGCCGGCCTCGGCGCTCTCCGCCGCGTCGGCCCCCTCCTGGGCGGAATACTTCCAGTTCAGCGCCGCGGCGGCGCACACCAGCACCGCCATGGTCAAAAGCACTGCGTTTCGTTTCCAGTTTCCTCTCATGGGTCCTCTCCTCCTCCAGATGATCACTGCCATTTTGCCACGGTGACGCGGTCCGCGGAAAGACCCGTCAGCGCCGTCACCGCCTCCGTCACCGACAGGCGCACCGCCGCCTGGTCTCCGCCCTGGCACACCACCAGGGCGCCCCGGAAGGTGGGATACCAGGTCTGCTTCACGATCGGCGTCTGGCCCTGGCCGTCGTCCACCACCACCGTCTCGCCGGAACGGGAGGTGAGCGCGGAGTCCTGCCAGGACTCCTCCACGTCCTCCGCCAGCAGCCGCCCGCCGTCGCTCTCCGCCGTCAGCAGCACCTGCACCCGGCCCACGCCGCTGATCTTGGAGAGGATGTCCTCCATCTCCCCCTCCAGGTCCCGGGTCTCCAGGCACGGCTGGCCGGAGGCGCTTTCCGCCCCGGCGGAGGAGCCGCCGCCCTCCGGCCACAGCAGCAGCACCGCCCCCGCCAGGGCCACCAGCGCCACGAATTTGTACTTGTCCCATAGTTTTTTCGCTCCTTCAAGTTTCATCGTCCTGTTCCTTCCAAATCTGCCGCTCCGGCGGGATACCCAGTTCCTCCGCGATGTACGCCGAGAGCTCCGCCGACCGGGGGCCCGTCAGCTTCACGGCGGAGGGGACGGGGATGCCGTCCGGGCTGTTCTCCGTCTCCACCCGCGCCGTCACCGCCAGCCCCAGGGCGGCCCCTTTGTCCGATATATATGCCGCGGCCCGCTCCGCTATGCCCGCTGCCAGGGCGTCGGACTGGGCGGCCTCCAGCTCCGATTGACGCTGCTCCACCTGCTCCGTCCAGTCCGAAAGGCCGGCGGAGAGGCCGCTCAGGTCCAGTTCCGCCGCCGGCCGCAGCAGCACCGCCAGGAGCAGCAGCCCCCCGATGAAGGTGGCCGTCCGCCGCAGTCCCCCCTCCGGGATCAGGGCCTGCACCACCGACACCAGCAGAGCCGCGGCGGACACCGCCAGCAGCCACCGTCCCAGTGCCTCCATCATGGTGTCACCGCCCCCACCGTGGCCAGGACCGACACCAGCAGCAAAAGGGCGCAGCTGCCGGTCATGCCCAAAATCAGTCCGAAGGCCCCGCCCAGGCCGTCGATCAGCTTGCAAAGGCCCGGGGCGCCCACCGCCCCGGCCAGAAAGGCCGTGAGCTTGTAGAGAAGGTACTGGACCCCCAGCTGCAAAAAGGGATAGGCGCAGGCGGCCAGGATCGCCAGGGTGCCGAAGATGCCGATGGTGTTTTTCAGCATCCCCGCCCCGGCCAGCACCGTCTCCGAGGCGTCGGAGATGATGCCGCCCACCACCGGCACCACGCCGGAGATGGCGGCCTTGGCCATCTTCACTGTCACGGCGTCGGCGGAGCCGGTGATGACCCGGACCACGGACAGATACGCCGTGAAGGCCAGGACCGCTCCCGTCAGCAGCCACGTCACCACCTTCTTCACCCCCTCCGCCAGGGCCCCCAGCCGGTTTTCCGGCAGGCAGGCCGCTGCCGTCACCACGCCGATGTAGAGATACACCAGCGGCAGGCACACCCGGTCGATCAGCCGGATCAGCAGGTCCACGAAGAACACCGTGGCCACCTGCTGGACCGTGGCGGTGGTGACGGCGCCGCTGGCGGCGGCCGCGGCGGCCAGGGTGGGCAGCAGGGTCTGGGAGAAGGCCGAGAGGTCGTCGATGGTGGCCGCCCCCAGGCCCATGAGGGTATCCAGGCTTCCCGCCGCCGCCACTGTCACAGACAGCGCCCCCGCCATGGGAAGAAAGAGGGGTGCCTTCATGCCGCTGCCCAGGAAGAACCCCTCCGCCGCGCCGCACAGCACCACCACCAGCAAAATGGCCGCCGCGCCCCGCAGGCGCTGGCGCACCACGGCCCCCGCCTGGTCTCCCAGGGACTGGACCAGCGAGGCCAGGGCGCCGGTGAGGCCGCCCGCGGTCAGGTCCGCGTCCGAGAGCAGCTCCTCCGCCGCCTCCGGGGCGGAGCGGACCAGGTCCTCCGGCACCTCCGCGGCCCGGGCGGACACCGTCAGCACCACCACCGCCGCCAGACACATCAGTACGGTTTTCATCGCATCAGCTCCACCAACAAATCCAGCACCGCTCTCATCAGCGGCAGCGCCGCCAGCAGCGCGCACACGGTGCCCGCCGTCTCCAGCACCGCCGCCAGGGGCGACTCCCCGGCGTCCCGGCAGAGGCCGCCCCCCGCCCGGACCACCAGGGCGATGGCCGCCGTCTTGTACAGCGGGGCGAACAGCTCCGCGGACACCCCGCTGTACGCCTCCAGCTGCCGCAGGAACGCCCACAGCTCCCCCAGGGCCGGCACCACCAGGGCGATCACCGCCGCCGTGGCCGCCAGGGCCAGCAGCAGCGCCGTCTCCGGACTGCCCCGGCGGACCACCAGGGCCAGCACCGCCCCGATCACGCACAGCCCCGCCGCCTGCACCGCCGTCTCCATGGCTAAAAGTCGAACAGGGTCTTGATGAGGTCGAACAGGTCGCTGATCTCCCGGACCATCATCATCAGCACCACCACCAGACCCGCCAGCACCACCATCAGCCCCTGTTCCTCCCGCCCGGAGCGGATCAGCAGCTGGTTGAGCACCGCCACCAGGATCCCGATGGCGGCGATCTTGAAAATCAAATCCACATCCATGTTCTCAGCCCTCAAATCAGTAAGATCACCAGCAGCGCCCCGGCGGAGAGCCACAGCGCAGCCGATCGCTTCTCCCGCTCCATGCTGGCCGCCCGCTCCGCCTCCAGGCTCCGCTCCAGGCGCTCCGCCGCCGCCGTCAGCGCCCGGCAGACCTGCGCCTCGTCCCCGGAGAGGCCGGAGGCGGCCTCCGCCAGGGCCTCCCGGTCCTCCGGCGGCAGGGGCTGCTCCTGCGCAAGACGCCGCCAGGCCGCCTCCGCCCCCTCCCCCGCCGCCAGGGCCGGCCCCAGACGGCGGAAAAAATCGCTCTCCCGGCCCAGCCGCTCCAAAAGGCGGGGCAGGGGCGTCCGCTCCAGGCGGACGGCCTCCGCCATGCGGGAAAGGCCCGACGAGAGCGCCCACAGCGTGTCCATCCTCCGGCGGCGCTCCGCCCGCTGCCGCAGCCAGCCTCCCAGGGCGGCCCCGGCCACCAGCAGCCCGCCCAGCGCCCTCACCATGGCAGCTCCTCCACCTCGTAGCGCCGGACGGCCCCCTCCCGGCGGATCCACACCGCCAGGCGGAATACCCGGTCCGCCAGGAGCCGGGCGTACAGGGGCTTTTCCCGCAGTTCCTCCATACTCCCGGCGTGGATGGTGGCCAGCAGCCCCACGCCGCACCCGGCGGCCATGGCCGCCGCCTCCAGGTCCGCCCGGACCGTGATCTCGTCCAGGGCGATGACCTGGGGGTTCATGGCCCGCAGCACCATGGGGATGCCCACGGCCTTGGGGCAGGCGTCCAGCACGTCGGTCCGGGGGCCCAGGTCCATCTGGGGCGTGCCCCGCCAGCAGACGCCCACCTCGCCCCGCTCGTCGATCAATGACACCCGCTGGGGCGGCACGCCCCCGGCCCCGGCGGAGAGGCACCGCACCAGATCCCGCAGCAAGGTGGTCTTGCCCCCGCCCGGGGGCGAGAGCAGCAGCGTGCTGCAAAACACGCCCTCCCGGAACAGCCGGGGGGCCAGGGGCTCTGCAATGCCCCGCTTCTCCCGGGCAATGCGGATCACCGCCGAGGAGAGCTCCCGCAGGTTCGTGTTCACGCCGCCCTTTATCACCGCCGTGCCGCAAAGGCCCACCCGGAACCCGCCCCGGACGGGCAGGTAGCCGTCCCGGATGGTCTCCGCCGCGGCGTAGCGGGAAAACTCTGTTGCCAGGTCGCACAGCGTCTCCAGATCCTCCGGCTCCACGGCCTCGTCCAGCGCCAGCTCCCCCGCCGGCAGCAGCACCGACATGGGCCGCCCGGCCCGGAGCCGGAACTCCTCCGCCTCGGCCCTGCGCTGCTCCGGCAGCGCCAGGGCGGCCTTGCGCAGCCGGGCCGGCAGGAACTGGGCCGCCTCCTCATAGCGCAGAATGTTCTTGTCCTTCTGCAAGGGTGACCCCCCTTTCTTTGGTTAGTCCACTGTATGAGAGGTTGTCCCCGCTTATGCCTGGGATTTTTCGCCCCCGGCCGTTGTAATTTGGCGGCGGCTGTGCTACGCTGGAAAAAAATGACGGGAGGCGCGATTATGTACGAACTGATCCAGGCGGCGGAACACACCTATTACATCCAGTGCCCCGCCAAGATGGGCCTGTGGGTGCCGGACGGCAAGTCGGCGGTGCTGATCGACAGCGGCGGCGACAAGGACGCGGGCCGCAAGGTGCAAAAGACCCTGGAGGCCCAGGGCTGGACCCTCTCCTGCATCCTCAACACCCACGCCAACGCCGACCACAACGGCGGCAACGCCCTGCTCCAGCAGCGCCTCCATGCCCCGGCCTACGCCCCGGGCATCGACGCCGCCGTCACCACGTATCCCATCCTGGAGCCCGCCTTCCTCTACGGCGGCTATCCCCCCAAGCCCCTGCGCAACAAGTTCCTCCTCTCCCAGCCCAGCCGGTGCGAACCACTGACGGCGGAGAACCTCCCCCAGGGATTGACACAGCTGGCCCTGCCGGGCCACTTCTTCGACATGTGCGGCTTCGGCACGGCGGACGGGGTGTGGTTTCTGGCGGACTGCCTCTCCGGGGCCAACATCGTGGAAAAGTACCACGTGAACTTCATCTACGACGTGGCGGCGTATCTGGAGACCCTGGACAGGGTGTGCCAGCTGGAGGGCCGCCTCTTCGTCCCCGCCCACGCCGAGGCGGCGGAGGACATCCGCCCCCTGGCGAAGCTGAACCGGGCCAAGGTGCTGGAGATCGCCGGGGTGATCCTGGAGCTGTGCCGGGAGCCGAAGATGTTCGAGGAGATTTTGCAGGGCGTGTTCGCCCGCTATCAGCTGACCATGGACTTCAACCAGTACGTGCTGGTGGGCAGCACCGTGCGCTCGTACCTGGCCTACCTGCTGGACCGGGGCGCCGCGGCGGCGGAATTTGATGACAACCGCCTGCTGTGGCGGGCGGTGTGAGACTGGCGCAGCAGGTTTGGCAAGCGCGCAGAAGCAGAAAACGGAGGGCCCCGGGGGGTCCTCCGTTTTGTTTTTCCTGTTTTTTTGCGCGTAGAATTCTCATAAAACCTTGCGAATTTCCAAGGATTTTCCAGTTTTTTGCAAGTTCCGGCAATGCGACAAAAAGTTTGTTTTTTGCTTGACAATCTCCGCGGGGTTGATGATAATAGAAACAGCGGCGTGACGCCGCTTGCCAGAAGCAGGGATTTCAGGGAGCAGAGAGACAATGGATATTCGGGAGCTGAAATATTTCATCCAGGTGGCAAAGGACGGAAATTACTCCGTGGCCGCCAGAAAACTGTATATTTCCCAGCCTGCCCTCAGCAAGGTCATCCACAAGCTGGAGGAGGAGATGGGCTTCGAGTTTTTCTACACCTTCCAAAAGCGCCAGAATCTGACGGATCTGGGCATGGCCTTTTATGAAAAGGCCGTCCGGGTGGTCAGCGAGTACGAGGGCCTGATGGAGACCGCGCCTCCGGGCAAGGCCATCTACAAGGGACAGGTGTTCTTCGGCTTCCCCCCGGTGGCCGGGACGTGCTATTTCTGCGATCTGATCGCCAAATTCGCCAAGGAATACCCCGGCATCAAGCTCCACATCGAGGAGCGGGGCGCCAACCGGATCCTGGCGGGCGTGGAGGCTGGGGCGTTGGATGTGGGCTGCGTGGTGGGACCGGTCCAGACCCAGAATTTCGACTATGTGCCCTTCATCCGGGACACCTCCTGCCTGGCGGTCAGCGAGAACCACCCCCTGGCCGACCGGAAGATCGTCTCCCTGGCGGAGCTGAAGGACGAGTCCTTCGTCCTGCTGGGCCGGGACTTCGCCACCCATCACGACATCATCTCCGCCTGCCATCAGGCGGGCTTCGAGCCCAACATCGTGCTGCTGTCCTCCCAGTGGGACTTCGTGGTCCAGATGGTGCGGCGGAATTTCGGCATCGCCTTTCTTCCGCTGTCCGTGTTCCGGCGGTTCTCCTTCCCGGACATCCGCCTGCTGGAGGTGAAGGATCCCATGAGCTCCACGGAGCTGGGCCTCGTCACCAAGCACGACAGCTACATCTCCCGCAGCGTCAACTGCTTCATCAGCTTTGTTATGGAGCAGATGGGCGATCACCCCTTTACTGTGTGACTCCCCTCTCCGGTAACGCAATGAGAGCCGGCCGACGCCGGCTCTCATTTTTCTGCCGCCAAAGTCAAGTATTTCCAGCGGAAAACTTGATTTTACGCTGGATCATGCGTAATATTCCGGCGGTTTTTTCAGCGTGCGGAACTGCTCCATGTCGTGGCCGAAGAGGATCTGGGCATGGTGCTCTGCGGCGTACCGGCGCAGGTACTCCATGGCGGCAAAGTAGCCCTCCTGGTCCACCACCGCGCCGGAGAGCTTTGCCGGCGGGCCGAAATGCTCCCGGCAGTAGGCGGCGTCGGCCACCAGCAAAAAGGTGCCGCAGTCCAGTTCCACGGACAATCCCAGCATCCCGAAGGAATGGCCCGGGCCCAGGTTCAGAATGGTCACGCCGGGACACAGGGGCGTCTCCCCCGCGTCCGCGGGCACCGGCACCCAGCGGGTCCCGGCGGCCTTCCAGCTGTCCACGTCGCACTGGACGTGGAACAGGTCCAGCGTGCCCGCCGCGGCGTCGGACATCACCTGCTCCAGCTCCCGCTGGTGGACGTAAACGTCGGCCTGGGGGAACAGGTGGACGCCGCCGGCGTGGTCCAGATGCAGGTGGGACAGCACCACCTTGGTTATCCGGCCGGGGTCCACTCCGATCCGGGCCAGCTGGTCCGGCAGGTTCTCGCCGGGGCCGGTCACATACGGGTTGCCGCACAGCTCCGGCGGCCAGGCGCCCTCCATGGCCTTGGGGTGGCAGCCGGCGTCAAAGAGGATACAGCCCTCCGGCGTATCCAGCAAAAAGGCGTGGATGGGGATGGCGGCCTCCGCGTCCGGCTCATCCAGAACGGGATTGGCCCCCTTCATGACGATCTTCCCCAGGTCCAGCACATAGAGCTTCATGGGTTCTCCCCCTTTCGTGGTTTCAAAAGGTCCCCGAAAACCACAGTTTCCGGGGACCTTGGGTCTTGTTCAGACCAGCGCTTTCGGATCTTCCAGCAGCAGCTTCATGTCGTTGAGGAAGGCGGCCAGGGGCACGCCGTCCAGGATCCGGTGGTCGCCGCCGATGACCAGCTTCATCATCATCCGCACGGCGATCACGTCCTCCCCGTCCCGCTCGATGACCACCGGCATCTTCTTGGCGGTGCAGGCGGCCATGATGGCGGGCTGGGGCGGCTGCGGCAGGGGCACGGAGTCAAAGGAGTTCAGCTTGCCCAGGTTGGTGATGCCGAAGGTGCCCTCGGAGTAGTCGTCGGGCATCAGCTTGCCGGCGTTGGCCTTCTCCACCATCTGCTTCATCTCCGCGGAGATCTGGTAGAGGTCCTTGGACTGGGCGTCCTTGATGACCGGGGCCACCAGACCGTGGTCGGAGGCGGTCATGACGCTGATATTGCAGGAGCTGTAAACGTTGATCTTGGTCATGTCCTCGTTGAAGGCCGAGTTCATGATGGGGGTGCGCTGAAGGGCGATGCTGACGGCCTTGATGATGAAGTCGTTCACCGTCAGGCCGCAGCCCTTTTCCGCGTTGAGCTGCTTGCGGAAGGCCAGCAGATCCGTCACGTCCACGTACATGCCCTGATAGGTCATGGGATACGCGCCGCTGATCTCCATCCGCTTGCCGATCATCTTGCGCACGCCTTTGTAGGCGATCTCCTCAGATACTTGCAGCATCGCTCAGCCTCCCGCCTCAGACCAGGCCGGAGATGTCCTCGCCGGGCTGGCCGATGATGGCGATGGGGGTGCCGCAGGGATAGTCCTCGTCGCACTCCACCAGGATCTTCAGCAGCGTGCCGTCCTCCGGGCAGGGGAACTCCATGGTGGTCTTGTCGGTCATCAGCTCAAACAGGGGCTGGTTCTTCTCCACCTTGTCGCCCTCCTTGAACAGCCACTGGGTCACCTGGCCCTCTTCCATAGCCTCGCCCATCTTGGGCATTACAACGACTCTTGCCATAATGAAAATCTCCCTTTCTTTTTGTTTTGTGAATTGTCAGATGTATCAGGGGCCTCCGCCGCGCCGCTCAGGCGTGGATGCACGCCTTTACCCGCTCCGCGATCTTCTCGGGAGAGAGCATGACGAAGTCCTCCATGGTGGGGGCGGCGGGGATGATGGTGTCCGGCAGCGTGTAGCGCTGGGCGGGCTCCTTCAGATAGGAGAAGGCCTTCTGGGTGACCTGGAAGGCGATCTCGCCGGTGATGCCGAAGGTCTCCGTGAACTCGTCCACGATCAGCAGCCGGCCGGTCCGCTTCACGGACTCCACAACCGGGTCCAGATCCAGGGGCCGCAGGGACCGCAGGTCAATCAGATCGATGTGGATCCCCTCTTCCCGCAGCAGCTCGGCGGCCCTGGTGGCCTTCAAAATGGCGGTGCCGAAGCCCACCACCGTGATGGCGTCGCCCTCGCAGACCTTGCGGCTCTTGCCGATGGGCACCAGGTAGTCGGGGTCCAGGGGGACCTCGCCCTTGAGGCGGTAAGCGGCGGTCTCCTCACAGAAAAACACGGGGTCGTTGTCCCGGATGGCGGCCTTGAGAAGGCCCTTGGCGTCCTCCGGGCAGGAGGCGCAGACCACCTTCAACCCCGGGAAGCCGGCGAACAGGTGGTAGATGGACTGGCTGTGATGGGGGCCGCTGCGGGTGCCGCCGCCGATGGCGGTGCGCACCACGCCGGGGATCTGCTTGATCTGGCCGCCGGACATGTACCGGTACTTGGCCAGGTGGTTGCAGATGATGTCCAGGGCCACCATGCTGAAGTCCATCTTCATGATGTCCATGATGGGCCGCCAGCCGTACATGGCGGCGCCCAGGCCCCAGCCCACGATGGCGTTCTCCGACAGCGGCGCGTCGATCACCCGGTCGGGACCGTACTTCTTATAGAGGTCGCCGGTCACGCCGTAGGCGCCGCCCAGGATGCCGATGTCCTGGCCCATCATGACCACTTTCTCGTCCCGGGCCATCTCCTCGTCCAGCGCCAGGCGGATGGCCTGCATATACGTCATTTTCTTGGTCTGTTCCATCTTGCTCTCCTCCACTTCAGCAGCCCGCGTAGATTCCCTGAAGGGCGACCTCGGGTTCGGAGTAAGGCGCCGCTTCCGCGAAGGCCCAGGCCTCGTCCAGCTCCCGCTCCACGGCGTCCTGGATCTCTTTGAGCTGTTCGTCCCGGATCCCGTATTCCGTCCGGAGCTTCTCCGGATAGACCTTCAGGGGATCCCGGGCCATCCAGAAGGCCTGCTCCGCCGGGTCCTTGTACTTCACGCCGGATTCGTTGGGGGCGTGGCCCATCTGGCGCCAGGTCATCAGCTCCAGGATCATGGGTCCCTTCCCGCTGCGGACGTATTCCGCCGCCTCCATGGTGGCGGAATAGACCGCCTCCACGTCGTTGCCGTTTTCCACGGTGACGCCGGGGATGCCGTAGCCCTTGGCCCGGGTGCTGAGATGGTCCAGGCCCGTCATCTTCCGGAAGTCCTCGGAGATGGCGAAGAAGTTGTTCTGGATGATGACCAGCATGGGCAGCTTGAAGGCCGCCGCCATGTTCAGTCCCTCGTGGAAGGCGCCCTCGCAGGCGGAGCCGTCGCCGGTATAGGCCACGGCGATGTTGCCCTTGCCCTCGTGCTTGAGGTGATAGGCAAAGCCCACGGGCACGGTGTAGCAGGGGCCCAGGGTGCCGCCCAGCACGTAGAGATTCTTGGACACATCGACAAAGTGGGGCTCGCCGGCCTTGCCCTTGCAGGTGCCGGTGGATTTGAGCAGAGTCTCAGACAAAAGCGTCTTGAGATCGCAGCCCCGGGAGATCTGATGGGCGTGGGACCGATGGTGGGGACAGACGATGTCCCCCGGCCGGAAGGCCATCATGGACCCCGTGCCGCAGGCCTCCTCCCCGATGCCCAGATGCGTCATGCCCAGGGGTTTTCCGCTGGTATACGCATCCCACAGCCGCTCGTCGAAGCGGCGGCTTTTGTACATATTCTCATAAAATTTCAGCTGCAGCGCTGTGCCGAATTCTTCCATCGGCATCCATACCTCCTTCTCCGTTCCGCCTGCGGGGTCGTTCCCGCCGCAGACGCACGCATCAAGCACACAGGGCCGCACAAATGCGGAGAGACCCTGTGCGTCCCTTTGGATTTCATGGTATGCCAAGTTTTTGGTTTTTTCAAATACACAGCTTTTATACCGCTGTATTCCAGAAAAGCATAGGCCGCCGGCATCGCCGCCGCCTGCGCTGTGAAGGCGGATCGGATCTGCTGAAAGGGCGGTGTCAAGAAGCTGTTAACTCTGTTAATTTTTTGTCGAAAGTTCACTGAATCAGATGTGTGTCTCTAAATGCCTCGATAATGTTGATGGAAAAATACATGATTTTTTGGAATGTGCCGCAATAACTTTTTGAAATTTGAAATTACGCGAATATTTGCTACAATTTGACTATGCCAAGACGTCTGGAACACAATGCAAATGTGCAAAATATGCGATTTTAGGAGGAATTTATGAAAAGATTGTATGCGTTGATCCTGGCCCTTGCAATGGCACTGTCCCTGGCTGCCTGCGGATCTTCCGACAGCGGCGAAACCGAGCAGACCGACGACGGCGCTGCCGCCGAGACCACGGACGACGGCGCTGCCGCCGAGGTGGAAGAACTGACCATCAACCTCTATAACCCCGTGGCCGGCGAGGTCACCGACACCTCCTACACCATCTTTGCCGACAAGGTGTCCGAGCTGTCCGGCGGCAAGATCACCTGCAACATCACTCCCGCCGGCACCCTGGGCGCCGAGCGCGAGGCCACCCAGCTGCTGCTGATGGGCGACATCGACATGGGCGTGTTCTCCATCGACGGTCTGGACTGGCTGGTCCCCGACGTGGGCATGTCCTGGATCTGCCTGCCGGGTCTTCTGACCTCCTATGAGGAAGTGGACGAGTACTACAACAACGGCTGGATGTTCGAGCGCCACAAGGAAGTGGCCGCCGAGCACGGTGTGGACCTGATCTGCCCGGGTGAGTTCGGCCTGAAGGTCTACATGGGCACCGGCGAGCCCATCCGCACCATGGACGACTTCAAGGGCAAGATCATCCGGATCCCCGACGTGCAGTTCCACCACGACTACATCGAGGCCCTGGGCGCCATGCCCGTCAGCGGCATCGACATGTACACCGGCCTGCAGCAGGGCACCATGGACGCCGTCCAGAACAACATCCCCGCCTCCGAGCTGTTCAAGCTGGAGGAGGTCATCGACTGGATCACCCTGACCTGGGATATGTACGGCAACAACTTCTGGGTCGCCAACGGCGATTTCACCGCCTCCCTGTCAGACGCCCAGCGTGAGATCATCTACACCGCCGCCGAGGAGGCCGCCCAGTACATCCGCGACACCTACCGCGAGGTCAACGACACCTGGGTCGAGGAGTGCAGAAACAATCCCGACATCGAGGTCATCGACATCAGCGATGAGATGAAGGCCGAGATGCAGGAGATCGGCTATCAGATCTGGGAGGAGTACCGCGACAAGTTCGATCCCGTGGCTATGGAGCGGATCTTCGAGGAGTTCTATCCTGCGGACTGAGCAATCTGACCGGGGTGCTGATGGAGCCGCTTTCCGTCAGCACCCCCCTTTGAGAGAAAGGCAGGTTCCCTGTGAATCAAATGAAATTTGACAACAAGCTGTATGAGTTTGTCTATAAACTCAACCGGGTGTTCGGAAAGATCGAGGAGATCCTCTCCATCATCACCCTGTGGCTGCTGATCATTGTGTGCGTCGTGTTCATCTCCGCACGCTTCATCTTCCACATCCCCACCCCCTGGGCCGATGAGCTGGCGCGGTATTTTCTGATCCTGCTGGGCTGGATGGGCGCAGCCTTTGCCTCCTCCCACAACGATCACCTCAACATCGATATCATCAGCACCGTGGTCCAGAAGCGGTCCAAAAATCCAGAGAAGATCCTGGCGGTGGCCGACCGGATCTCCCAGATTTTGTCCCTGGCGTTTTTGCTGGTATTTCTGTATTTCTACACCATTTTTGTCATTAAAATGTATGAGACGGGCACGCCCTCTTCCACCCTGCCCTGCGACATGTGGGTCCCCATGAGCCTGGTGCTGATCGGCGGCGTCCTGATCCTGGTCCACAGCCTCTGCTATGCCATCCTGCCCAAGAAGTACTGGGAGGGGCAGCAGCAGGAGGACACCGCTGAAAAGGAGGAGGAGAACTAATGGAAGTCTTGCTTGTATTTCTGGTGATTTTCCTTGGCACCTCCCTCCTGTTCCGGATGCCCGTGGGCTTTTCCATCGGCCTGGGCGGTGTGGGCGCCTTCCTGATCTACGGCTTCTCCACCACCTCCATGGCCCAGTCCGCCTTCTACGGCACCAACAACTTCTCCCTGCTGGCCATCCCCTTCTTCCTGTTCGCCGGCGCGGTGATGGAGTACTCCGGCATCTCCCGGAGCATCTTCGCCTTCGTGGACTCCTTTGTGGGCCGCTTCCGGGCCAGCACCGGCACCGTGGCCGTGTTCGCCTGCGCCGCCTTCGGCGCCCTGACCGGCTCCACCCAGGCCACCATCGCCTCCATCAGCAAGATCGTGTTCCCGGAGATGGACAAGCGGGGCTATGAGCCCGCCTACCAGGCCGCGCTGATGGCCTCCGCCGGGTTCCTGGGCGTGCTGATCCCCCCCAGCATGACGGGCATCGTCTATGCCACCGCCTCCAACATCAGCATCGCCGACGCCTGGATGTCCACCCTGCTGCCGGGCATCCTCATCGCCATTATGTACTCTGTGGTGAACTTCTTCCACCGCCGCAAGGTGGAGCCGAAGGTCACCGAGCCCTTCCACGCCGGCGCCTACGTCAAAAACATCGGCGTGAGTACCAAGAACGCCTTCTGGGCGCTGATGATGCCGGTCATCATCTTCGGCGGCATTTACGGCGGCGTATTCACCGCCACCGAGGCCGGCGCCATCTCCGCGCTGTACGGCCTTGTGTACTATGTGATCCGCAAGCGGGTCCGGCCCGAGGCCGTCAGCGGCAACGTCAAGGACATGATGAAGTTCACCATCAGCCTCACGGGCATCATCCTCTTCATCATGACCACCGCCAACATCGCCTGCAAGGCCATCGCCTTCTCCGGCGTGTCCCAGGAGCTGGTCACCTGGATGACCACCCACATCGAGTCCCCCATCGTGTTCATGCTGATCGTGAACGTGATCTTCCTGATCTGCGGCATGTTCATCGACAGCAACGCCGCCATTTTGCTGTTCGTCCCGCTGCTGACCCCCATCGCCGATGCCTACGGCATCGACCAGGTGCAGCTGGCCGGCATCATCCTGGTGAACCTGTGCGTGGGTGCCATCTCTCCCCCGTTCTGCATCAACGTGTTCGTGACCACCAAGCTGAAAAACGTCAAGTTCGTGGATGTGATCCACTACATCTGGCCGTATCTCTTCTGCTGCATCATCGTGCTGCTGCTGATGTGCTTCATCCCCGGGCTGTCCACCTGGATGCCCAGCCTGTTCAACTGAGGTCCGGTCCATCAGGACGTTCCCTTCCAAAAGACCGGGTCTGACGCCCCATCGGCGCCGGGCCCGGTCCTTTTCTCCGCCGCCGGGCCGGAGGTATAACCGGCGGGAATGGCGGCGGCAAAGCGAGAGCTATTATACAAATTCCCCCGGTTGGGGCTATAATTCCAAGTAAGAAAATGCGGCGCCCGCAGGGCGCTTGAACAGACGGAAAGGACGGAGATCATGAAAAAAGCAAAACCGGAAGTGGTCTTTCAGGTAGGTATGGTGGTCCGGGACGCGGAGGAGAAGGTCCGGGCCCTGAAACAGTGGTTTGACTTCGAAGAGGACAGCATCGTGGTCAAGGACACCCGCACCATGACGGAGCAGGGGATCTTCCACGACAACCAGTACCTGGGCAAGCCCGCGGAGTTCTACATCAAGACCATCCGCCTGAGCTTCGGCGGGATCGACTTCGAGTACATCGAGCCCCTCAATCAGGCCGGCGGGGACCCCTTCTCCGACTGGCTGCTGGAGCACGGCGAGGGCATCCACCACATCAACGTGAAGTTTGAAAACCGGGAGCGCCTGGTGGAGAACATGGAGCAGCTGGGCGTCCCGGTGCTCCACAGCGCCAAGATGCGGGACAAGGGCTACTCGTTCTATGACCTGCGCAGCCAGTTCGGCTTCATCGCGGAGGTCGGCGAGATGGTGGTGGGCCCCATGGCGGAGGCCTATTACAGGGACCGGGGCGGAAAGCCCGTCTGAGCGCCGGGCTCCCATCCAACAAACAAGACGGCGGCCGGCGGCCGCCGCAGGATACAGAAGGAGGATACCATGAAACAACTTGAAGGCAAGGTCGCCATCGTCTCCGGCGGCACCAAGGGCATTGGATACGCCATCTCCAGCACGCTGGCCGCCCAGGGCGCCCGCGTGGTGATGGTGGGCACGGACCGCACCGCGGCCGAGAAGGCCGCGGCGGAGATCGCCACCCAGGGCGGCACTGTTCTGCCGGTGGCGGCGGATCTGACCACGGAGGAGGGCCGGACGGCGGTCCTGCGGGAGACGCTGAACGCCTATTCCAAGGTGGACATTCTCATCAACAACGCCGGCTGGGGCTGCAAGACGTCCTTCCTGGAGACCACCATGGAGGGCTTTGACCGCTCCATCAACCTCAACCTGAAGGGCACCTATTTCATGACCCAGGCCGTGGCCGCCCAGATGGTGGCCCAGGGTACCGGCGGGCGGATCGTCAACATCTCCTCCACCGCCGCCCTCCAGGGCGAGCGCAACTCCACCATCTACTCCGCCACCAAGGCCGGCATCATGGCCTTCACCCGGGCCCTGGCCCTGGAGATGGGGCCCTACGGCATCAACGTCAACTGCGTGGCTCCGGGCTTCACCCGCACCAACAACAACGGCCACGTCCCCGCCTCCATCGACGAGAACTTCCTGGCCATCACCCCCACCCAGCGCATCACCGTGGCCCAGGACATCGCCAACGCCTGCCTGTTCCTGGTGTCCGACGGCGCCAGCCAGATCACCGCTCAGGTACTCTCCGTGGACGGCGGATACAGCGGCACCCGCGCCATGCAGGCGGCCCAGACGGCCTCCATGCAGCGCAAATGACCACGGGAGGAGCGAAAATATGACTGGAAAGATCGCGTATTTCGGAAAAGACGGCAAGGTGGGCTTCGTGAGCCACGAGCTCCCTGAGCCGGGTCCCGGCGCTCTCCTGGCCCGGGTGCTGAGCAGCAACATCTGCGGCTCCGATGTGAAGAACTGGAAAAGCGGCGTGTCCCTGGGCGTGGGCGGGGAAAAGACCTGCCAGGGCCATGAGTTCGTGGGCCGCATCGAGCGGCTGGGTGAGGGCGTGACCACCGACTACGCCGGACAGCCCATCCAGGTGGGCGACCGGATCGTGGCGGCCTACTACATCACCTGCGGCGAGTGCCGGGCCTGCAAGATGGGCCGGTATGACCAGTGCGAGAACGCCTACATCCACCTGGGCCAGTCCCCGGAGGACTTCCCCTACTTCTCCGGCACCTTCGCCACCCATTACTACATCCATCCCAAGCAGCACTTCTACAAGGTGCCCGACACCCTGCCCGACTCCCTGGCCGCCGGCGCCAACTGCCGCTTCTCCCAGATCTACTACGGTCTGGAGCATGTGGGCCTGGCCGCCGGAGAGACGCTGCTGATCCAGGGCGCCGGCAGCATGGGCCTCTACGCCGCCGCCATCGCCAGGGAGGCCGGCGCCACCACCATCGTTATCGACAGCGTCGCCGACCGGCTGGAGATGGCCAAGCGCTTCGGCGCGGACCACGTCATCAACATGACGGACCTGCCGGAGCTGGCCGACCGGGAGAGAGCCGTGCGGGAGCTGACCGGCGGCCGCGGCGCGGACGTGGCCGTGGAGGTCACCGGCGTGGCCGCCGCCGTGGAGGAGGGCTTCCACCACCTGGCCCCCATGGGCCGGTACGTCATCATCGGCACCAACGTCCTCTCCGCCAAGGCCACCCTCTCCCCCGGCTATATTACCCGCAAGAGCCTGACGGTCACCGGCGTGGCCCGGTATCTGCCGGAGTATCTGCACAAGTCCCTGCTGTTCCTGGACAAGTTCCAGCACAAGTACCCCTTCGACGAGTTCTCCACCGGCACCTACACCCTGGACCAGCTGGAGGAGGGCATGCAGATGGTGGCCGACCGCAAGGTCATCCGCGCGGTGGTCACGCCGGAATTGTGAGCGCTGATTTGACAAGGAGGAAATACCATGGGCAGATTTCAATTCGGCGTCTGTGAGTTCAGCTTCCCCTGCTGGGGTCCCCTGGCCTTGCAGATGGCCCACGAGGCGGGCTATACGGGGATGCAGCTGGCGGACGCCGGCGGCTCCACCAACGCCTATCCCCTGAACAACAAGCGGGTCCAGGACAGCTATCTGGAGGCCTCCGCCAAATATGGCATCCAGCTCCAGTCCATCCACCTCTACACCCTGGTCCGCCAGAACTTCATCCGGTACAGCCAGAGCTCCCCGGAGGGGCAGGAGTGCATGGAGAGCATCAAAAACGGCATCATCGCCGCCTCCGAGATGCACATTCCCACCGTCATGATCGAGGGCATGCGCATGTACGGCGCCGCCCAGCACCAGCACGTGCTGGACATGTACAAGTACGCCGTGCAGGTGGCCGGGGACTACGGCGTCCAGATCGCCATGGAGACGGACGTCACCCTGGAAAACCACTTCAAGTTCCTGGATCAGTTCGACGGGAAGCTGAAGCTGTGCTTCGACACCCACAACCCCGTCATGTACGGCACCGGCTATCCCCCCGACATGATCCGGGCCCTGGGCAAGGACCGCATCGACCACTTCCACATGAAGGAGTCCCAGCCCGACGCCGAGGGCTTCGTCACCAAGGAGACGGCTCCCATCGTGCTGCTGGGCCAGGGCGGGACGTTCTTCAAGGAGTCCGTCCAGGCCATCAAGGACATCGGCTACGAGGGCTGGATCATCTCCGAGACCTTCTACAACCGCCGCAACATGAACGAAAACGGCATGGACTACGTCTCCTCCGCCAAGCGGGACGTGGAGACGCTGAAAGCCGCCTTCGGCGAGGACTGAACGCCCCTTCCGGCACACAGCCTGATACGAACCGAGAAAGGAAGCGGAAATGAGCGGATATAAATTCGGCACATACGATTTTTGCTATCCGGTGATCGGACCGGCCGCCTTTGAGCTGGCCGGCGCCGCCGGATACGACGGCGTCTGCATCTGCGACCTGGGCGGCGCCAAGCGCAACTTCCCCCTTCTGCAAAAGCGGATCCAGGAGATGTACCTGGAGGCGGCCCGGCAGTACGGCGTGACGATCCAGGGCTACCAGCTGCTCCAGATGAACCACCCCAAGCAGCGCTATGAGCATTTCAGCCCCGGCTCCCCGGAGGGCGAGCTGGGCCGGCTGAGCGTTTCCAGGGCCGCGGAGATCTGCGCGGCCATGAGGATCCCCTTCGTCAAGATCGAGACCACGGGGATGTTCGACGGCGACGACAAGCGCAACGTCCTGGAAAACTACAAGGCCTACGCCCGCATCTGTGAGGACGCCGGCATCCGGCTGCTGATCGAGACGGATATGACCCTGACGCGGCTGTGCGATTTTCTCGACAGCGTGGGCCACGGCCTCAGGGCCTGCGTGGACACCAGCGACATCCTGCGCTACGGCACCGGTGATCCGGCCCAGGTCATCACCTCCCTGGGCCGGGAGCGGATCGGTCTGGTCCAGATGAAGGACAGCCGCATGAACCGCTACGGCTACATCACCGCCCGGAGCGACCTGGCCGCACCTCTGGGCCAGGGGGACTCCAGGCTGGAGGAGGCCGCCCGGGCCGTTCGGGACATCGGCTACGACGGCTGGATCTTCGCCAAGAGCGTGGTGTATCTGGACGGCTTCGCGGGACAGGACTACATCGCCCTGGGCAAGAGCGACGTGGCCGCGCTGCGCAGGGCCTATCTCAGCTGACCGTTCTCCGGAGGCAGTCCCCTGCCTTCGCCGCGGCGGTGAAGGGCACGGCGCCGCCGCGGGCCGCTGGACTATCCGGCCCCGGAACTTCCCTAAAGAGGAGCACGACCGATATGAGTAAATTGCAGTACAAGTTTGGCACCTTCGATTTCTGCTACCCCTTCCCCGGCCCGCCGGCCATCCGGCTGGCCGGCGAGGCGGGGTTTGACGGGATCTGCATCGGCGATCTCTACGGGTGCGAGAAAAATTATCCGCTGAACCAGAAGTGTATTCAGCAGCAGTATCTGGAGGCGTCCAGAAAGTACAACGTCTCCCTGGAAGTCTTTCAGCTGTTCAGCATGAGCAACCTGCGCGGCCGCTACGACCACTTCGACCCCGACAGCCGGGAGGCCGAAAAGGGCCGCACCGCCGTCCGCAGGGCCGCCGAGGCCTGCGAGGCCATGGGCATCCCCCGCATCATGATCGGCACCACGGTGATCCGCGACGCCAACGAGCGCAACAACATCAAGGAGAACTTCAAGGAGTACGTGAAGATCTGCGCCCAGCACGGCGTCCGCCTCACCATCGAAAACGACATGACCGTGGAGCAGCTGATCCCCTTCCTGGACGAGGTGGGTCACGGTCTCAAGGCCTGCTTCGACACCAACAACCCCATCTTCTACGGCACGGGGTACTCCCCCGACATGATCCGCGCCCTTGGAAGGGACCGCATCGACCACTTCCACATGAAGGAGAGCCGGGCCAACGAGTTCGGCGTCCTCACCCGGAAGGAGGAGCTGGTGACGGTGCTGGGCGAGGGTGACTCCCACTTCGCCGAGGCCGTGGACGCCATCCACGACATCGGCTTTCAGGGCTGGATCTTCGCCGAGACATTCTACTTCTTCAAAGGCTTCCAGGGCCGGGACTATGTGGAGATCGGAAAGCACACCCTCCGCAACCTGCGCCGGGCCTATCTGGACGCCCAGTGATCGCCCCGCGCTCCCCCCGGTCCGCTCCGGTCCGGGGGGAGCGTTTTTTGCCGTGAGACGATGCCGCAGGCCGCCATCGTCTCTTTTTTGTAACCATTTTGCGGTTGACAAATGTCTACCTCTCTGGTATGGTGAGGCTGTATAGGTAGACATGCGTATACCAAAAAAGGAGGCGATCCTGTGTCTGTCAATCTCTCTGACAGCGAGTGGAAGCTGATGAACCGGCTGTGGCAGTCCGCGCCCCGGACCATCACGGAGCTGACCGCGGCGGTGAAGGACGAGACCGGCTGGAGCAAGAATACCGTCATCACCATGCTGGGCCGGCTGGAGGCCAAGGGAGCCGTCCGCCACCAGGAGGGCGGCCGGGCCCGGCTGTATTTCCCCGCCGTGGACCGCGGCGCCGCCGCCCGGGCGGAGACGGAGAGTTTCCTCTCCAAGGTCTACGGCGGATCCCTGGGACTGATGGTGTCCAACCTGGTGGAGACGAGGGCCCTGACTGCGGCGGACATCGCGGAGCTGGCCGCCATTTTGGAGCGTGCGGGAGGTGACGGAAGATGAAGGAGATTTTGCTGACCTCCTCTGCACTGATCCTGGCGCTGCTGGTGCTGCGGCTGCTCTTCCGGAACCGGATCTCCCGTCGGGTCCAGTACGCCCTGTGGCTGCTGGTGCTGGCGCGGCTGCTGATCCCCGCCAGCCTGCCGGAGGCGGAGTTCTCCCTGCTGGCCGCGGCGGAGCCGGTGGTGCAGCAGTTGGAGGTGGAGCGTGCGCTTTATCTCTCCCCTGTTCGGGAGACCGTGATCGGGCCCGAGGGGGGCGAGATCCTGAACAGCACCCCCGCGCCCAACGCCCCTCTGGCTGTCGGTCAGTCCTCCCCGGACAACACCCGTGTGTTCACAGACGGCAGCGACGTCATCCACGAGGTGGAATACGCGCGGCAGGTGGACCTTGCCGACTTGCTGCGCTGGGTGTGGTACGGCGGCATGGCGGTCATGGCGGTTTGGCTGTTGGCTGTCAACCTGCGCTTCAGCTGCAAACTTCGTAAAGCAAGAACGCCTTACAGTGTTGAGGGCTGTAAATACCCCGTGTACCTGGTGGAGACGGGCCTGGCTTCCCCTTGCCTGTTCGGCCTGCTGCGGCCGGCCATCTATCTCACCCCCGCCGCGGCCGCGCCGGAGCGG
The DNA here is from genome assembly GCA_018228705.1 of Dysosmobacter sp. Marseille-Q4140. Lineage (NCBI taxonomy): Bacteria > Bacillati > Bacillota > Clostridia > Eubacteriales > Oscillospiraceae > Dysosmobacter > Dysosmobacter sp. Marseille-Q4140. The sequence goes on from CP073694.1 coordinate 105,099, forward strand.
CTGCGCCACGTGACCGCCCACGAGAGCGCCCACGCCCGGCACCTGGACCCCCTGTGGGCCCTTCTGCGGGGAGTGTGCCTGAGCGTGTACTGGTTTGACCCGCTGGTGTGGCTGGCGGCGGCGGTCTCCAAGACCGACGGGGAGCTGGCCTGCGACGAGGCGGCCCTGGCGGCTCTGGGCCCCGGGGAGCGGGTGTCCTACGGTCAGACCCTGCTGGCTTTGATCCCGGTGCGCCGGGGGCCCGGCGCACCGCTGCTCTCCGCCACCACCATGACGGCGGGAAAGCGGCAGCTGCGGGACCGGGTGGCCCGGATCGCGGAGGACCGCCAGACCCGCTCGGCGGCCGTGCTGGCTGTGCTGGCCCTGGCGGCGGGCATCTGCGCCGTGACCTTCACCGGCGCCGACAGCAGCGCGGGGTTCCGGTCCCTGACCAGCCAGGAGCTGGACTGGTTTAACCAGGAGTGGTTCAATCAGGACGAGGCCCTTTGCCTTCCCAACCAATTCCTCACTTCCCTGTACGACGCCCCGGAGGAGATCGACCTCTACCAGCTGTTCTACAACGGCACCGGCGAGACCGAGGGTGTGGACGAGGCGGAGCGGCAGATGGCGGCGGAGGCCGCCGGCGGTGATCCCGGCACGGACCTCATCAAGGTCTCCGCAGACGGGGCCGACGCGGTGCTGGAGCAGTACGCCGGGCTGACCCTCTCCCGGACCCGGGAGGTGGGGCTGGACCAGTTTGCCTATCTGGAGAGCACCGACGCCTACTACGATTTTCACGGCGACACCAACGCCCTGACGGTGACCTTCTCCGCCGGAGAGCGGCGGGGCGACACCGTCCGCCTCTACTACGACGCCTACGGGTCCTTCCTGGGCGATCAGCTGGTGGACAGCTGGGCCTGCGTCACCCTGGAGGAGCAGGCCGACGGCAGCTATCACTTCGTCTCCCACCGGCTGTGCGATATGCCCGCCATCCCCACGGCCTACCCAGCCTGGGACCCGGCGCTGACACTGCCGGTGTCGGACCTCACGGCCTATGAGCCCCAGGCGGCCGCGGTGAGCGTACGCACCGGGGACCTGGACGAGGGACTGGACTTCTACCTGTGGGACCAGGTGACGGTGGAGATCTACCGCGCCACCGACGGCAGCGTCCTCGCTTCCTATGCCCCCGTCTCCTCCCTGCTGGACGCGGTGTACGACGGGGAAAAGCGCTGCTTCTTCACCTTCCCGGGTGAGGAGGGCATCACCCTGGGCGGTTTCCGGGACGTGCTGGGCTACGACGGTGTGGTGATCTCCTACCCCGACCAGCTGCCGGGGAGCAGTGAGACCGTCACCGTCAGCGATTACTATATCTTTGACGACGGCCTCTTCTCCGGCGGTGGGCCCGCCCTGCTGGCGCGGGTCTACGGCACCGCCTCCTACATCGATCTGGACGGCGACGGCCAGATGGAGCTGTGCGCCTCCTCCGGCTCCACGGCCCAGGTGTTCTTCCGCCGCGGCGGCAGGCTGTATCAGGCGGATCTGACGGCCCTGCTGGGCGAGGCCTGGCCCGAGGCGGAGCAGCTGGCCTTTGACAGCTGGGATGCCGCCGGGCGGTTCCTGCCCCTTTGGGCCGACGTACCCATTCCCGGCGCGGACAGCCGCAGCGGCACTGCCTTCCGCTGGCTGTTCTTTGACGGGGACCGCTTCCTGGTCTACCGGGACGAGCGGACCTATACGGACCATGTGGCCGAGGACGTGGACATTCCGGCGGAGGTGCTGGAGCGGTGCAAAATCTATGTCAGGGGCCTCTACGAGACGCCGGAGGAGGGCTTTTTGCTGGTGGACGGCGAGTTCGAACCCGCGCCGGTGGTGTACGACGACTGGCGCATCCTGTCCGTGGACGGCCCTTACTATGAGGAGACGGCGGGGCTGCTGGTGGAGATCTGGCGGCTGAACTGCCAGCTCCACACCACCACGCCGGACGCGGTGGTGCTGGCGGGCAGCCGCTACATGACCGAGGACGGCTGGGTCAGCGCCGGGTATCCCGACAGCGACTACTTCTACTTCCGGGTGGAGGAGCACGGCGGATTGACCTATCTGTTCCACGAGTCCCGGCCGGTGGGGACCCCCGGCACGGAGCTGTTCCGCTCCGACCTCATCAACACCCTCTCGGATCTGGGCATTTTGTCCCTGGCGTATCTGCCGGGTCAGACCCTGCTGGAGATGCTGGAGGTCCAGCGCGCCGCCTTCCTGGAGCGGCTGGGCCAGCATGCCGTGTGGGAACAGGCTCAGGCCATCGCCGCCCTGGCACAGGCCGCCGCGTCGGCCCGGGAACAGTTTGAGACCTGCGCCTCGGAGATGGAGGCGGAGACGCTGTCGGCACAGGCGCAAAGAGCGTGGGCGGCTCTCTGCACTGCTGTGGACAGCTGGACGGCATCCGGCGGCAGTATCCTGACCAACTCCCGGCTGGGCCTCTCCCTTCAGGCGCCCGCCGGCTGGGAGGAGCTGGCGGAGGTCTACTCCGGCGGTTCCTCCGATACGCCGGTCCAGGTGTTCTCCCTCTATGAGCGGACGGCCCACGGGCAGAGCCCGGGCATGGGGCTGGTGTGGAACCTGTCGGCCTTTACCCGGGAGTCCTTTGAACACAACTGGCCCGGTGCCGACGGCTCCGGGGTCCTGGGGGCCTCCAGCTATCTCATCGGCTCCGACGAGGCGTATCTGTACCTGCTCTCCACCCCCACGGACGTGCAGTTCCTGGAGGAGGATCTGAACAGCTGCGTGGCCTACGCCACCCTGAAGGCCCAGTCCCAGCAGGTGCTGGAGGACTTCCTGGTCCGCAATGACATCGCCCCCAATCCCCTCTGCCCTGACGCCGACGGCTGCTACCGCTACACCGGCGCCCTGATCGTCACCCCGGAGAAGCCCGTGGAGGAGGCGGATCCCGCCGCTCCCGCGGAGGAGCTGACGGACGGCGCCATCCGCGCGGCGCTGCTGGCGGATTACGCCCGGGTCAATCCGGCCCAGGAGACGGAGGACTCCCTGGTCTACCAGACCGAGGCCCACCGGGTCCTGGCCCGGGAGGAGAGCAGCGAGACCTGCACCGTGTATCTCACGGCCTGGCGCGCCACCTTTACCTTGACCGACGGCCGGTATGACATGGCCGGCGGCGACCGCATCCCCACCGCCCTGACCTTCACCTGGGACGGCGGGGCCTGGCGGCTGACGGAGTACTGGACCCCCGGCGACGGGGCGTCCTATGGCCGGGACCTGCGGGAGAAGTTCCCCCCGGAGGCCGCCGAGCAGGAGCTGGACGCCGACGCCGTGACGGCCATCGCGGACGAGCTGATGGAGCAGTGCCGGCAAGACGCCGTGAAGCATTTCACCGCCCTCACCGGCTCCGTGCCCGCCGCGGCCTTCCAGCCCTCGGACGTGGAGTTTTCCGGGCAGGCCCTGGAGTCCTATGCCGACGAGATGACCTACGACGAGCGGCTGGAGTGGGCGGCGGACACCGGGATCCCCCAGGGCACGGCCTTCGTCTCCACCGGGCGGTATCTGGAGGGCCAGAACTGCCTGGCCGCCCTGGGCCAGTGGGTGGGCACGCCCCACGCGGACCAGTACAGCCTGTGCCTGCGCTTTCCCGACGGGACCATGGCGGATCTGCCCCTGCCCCGGTCCAACGAGGTGAACATTGCCAGGCCGGACACCATGGAGTTCACCGGCGGGACCTTCGTCTACACCGTCACCTTCTCCGACCTGGCGGTGACCAACGAGGGGCAGACCCTGCTCCACCTGGCGGGCACCTACTGCTATGAGGTGGACCTGGCCGCCCGGACCGTCTCCCTGACGGTGCTGGAGAGCTGAACCTTTGAAAGGGACTTCCCTTTTCCTCCTGTTTCGGGTATACTGTCAGACATACCCGAAACAGGAGGTCTTTTTATGGAACAGCTGTTGCTGCTGGCCGCCGTGATCTGCTTCGGCGCGGCCGTTTTGAAATTTGCCGGAAACCGCTTCCGCACCGCCGAGCACCGGGACGCCGCCCCGGCGAAAAACCGGGAGCCCTGGCGCACCGTCCCCATTCAGGAGGCCGCTCCCCTGCTGGCGGCGGAAAACGCCGTGATCCTGGACGTGCGGACCCAGGAGGAGTTCGACCAGGGCCATCTGGCCGGGGCCGTGTGCCTGCCGGTGGAGACCCTGACGGACGGGGACCTGACCGTCCTGCTGCCGGACAAGCACGCGCCGCTGGTGGTCTACTGCCGCACAGGCCACCGCAGCGCCGAGGCAGCCCAGATCCTCTCGGAGCTGGGCTACGAGGACATCACGGACCTCGCCGGCGGCATCCTGGCCTGGGACGGGGAGACCGTCACCGACTGAGGCCGCCCCAACGGACAGGCTTTGTCCGCGCCGCACACACAGTAAACGCCGCCCGCGCCAAAAGCGCGAGCGGCGTTGTCATTGCGGTCACTGGCCCAGCAGGACCAGATTCCGGTCGGTGATGAAGTTGGGGACGCTGTACACCACCGCCACGGCGTCGATGCCGTTGTCGGCGGCGTACGCCGAGGCCGGGGCCCGGTAGTACCGGGCGTCCAGCAGGTGGACCTCCTCGAACCGCTGGACCAGGAAGGGCGCCAGAGCGTCGGAGTAGGAGTCCCGGATCAGCAGGAGCTTCCCCTGCCCTGCCGCCGCCTCGTTGCGGATGACGCACAGGGGCTGGTTGCCCCCCAGAAAGGCGGAGTACTTGTCCTTCTGCTCCAGGTAGCTGCGGTCGTAGAGGACGCCGGGCTCCGGCGCGCCGGTGCGCCAGGAGGTGATCTCCAGACCCGCGTCCTCCACCCAGAACTCCATGGTGTCCGGCGTCAGCCAGTGGACGCCGGAGGTGGAGTAAAGGGTGCCGTTGAAGTCCTCCGTCACGGTCTCCGGGGCGAAGTCCCCTTGGGAGAGGGGCTCCTTCCCCATCGCCTCCAGCACCGCGTTGGCGCCGTAGAAGGCCCCCAGGGTGGTCCAGTGGTGGTCGGTGCGGTAGAAAACGGGCTCACCGGCGTGGGCCTCCAGGGCGCCCAGGAAGTCCACCATGGGAAGGCCCAGCTCCGCCGCCCGGTCCAGGTATGCCGCCTGGTCGAAGTTCTCAGCGCCCTCCGGCAGTAAATCGGACCAGACTTCCGCCGCAGAGGGGATGAGGCCCAGGTACACCGGGGCATCAGTCTTGTCCGCCAGCTGGGCCACGTACCCCAGGTTCTTCTCGTCCAGGCCGTCGGAGGGGGCCTCCACCTTGGAGATCAGGGTGTCGCCGCAGAGGTAGACGCCGTTGAACAGGTGCTTTCCGATCAGCTGCTCCGCCCGGGCCTTCAGGCCTGTCCACTCGTCCCGCAGGGGGAACTGGTCGGCGAAGTACTCCTCCACGGCGGCGGTGTAGCTGCCGTCCTTCAGCGCCGCCCAGGAAAACTCCGGCTTTTGGGCCAGGGTCCGGTTCTCCACCTCGGAGCGGTCCCGGTCCGGCAGCAGCACGTGCCACACCAGAAGCCCCCCCAGAAAGAGGCAGAACAGCGCCGTGACGGCGCGGCTGTATGCTTTTGTCATGGTCTCTGCCTCCTCTTTAGAACCGGAAATACAGGAAGGGATTGTAGCTGCCGTCCACCAGATACGCGGTGGAGAGCACCAGGGCCGCCAGCATGAGGACCGGTGCGGCGATCAGCTCCGCCTTTTTGGGCAGCTTTGCCCACAGGCGCCCGCCCCAGGGCGTGGACGCCAGGGCCAGCACGACCAAGGTCAGGCCGTAGCTGCGCAGGCGGAAGCCGTCGGCGGCGCTCCAGAGGTCCCCGGCGCCGAAGCAGGCGGCGAGGTAACTGCCGCAGATGCTCAGGTCCTCCATGGCGAAGAGGCCCCAGCCCACCAGCACCACCAGCAGCGTGTAGAGATGCCGCACCGCCGCCGGGGTCCGCTCCAGCAAGCCGCGGAACACGTATTTCTCCAAAATCAGCCAGGCGGCAAAGTACAGGCCCCACAGTACGAAGTTCCAGCTGGCCCCGTGCCAGAAGCCGGTGCAAAGCCACACGATCAGGATGTTGCGCAGCGTCCTGGCCGCGCCGCACCGGTTGCCCCCCAGGGGGATATACAGGTACTCCCGGAACCAGGTGGTGAGCGACATGTGCCACCGCCGCCAGAACTCCGTCACGGAGGCGGCGCAGTAGGGGTGGTCGAAGTTCTCGCAGAAGGTGAAGCCGAACATCCGCCCCAGGCCGATGGCCATGTCGGAGTAGCCGGAGAAGTCGAAGTAGATCTGAAAGCCGAAGGCCACGAGGCCCAGCCAGCCCGCCGCCGCGGTCAGCGTCCCGGCCCCCTGGGCCGCCAGGCACTCGTCCCAGAGCTTGCCCACGGCGTTGGCCAGCAGCACCTTCTTGGCAAGGCCCACGCAAAAGCGCCTGGCCCCCAGGGCGAACTGCTCCGAGGCGTGGGTCCTGCGGTTGAGCTCCGCCGCCACGGTCTTGTAGCGGACGATGGGGCCTGCGATCAGCTGGGGGAACATGGTGACGAAGGCACCGAAATCCACCATGTTCCGCTGCACCGGGGCGTCGCGGCGGTAGACGTCGATGGTGTAGCTCATGGTCTGGAAGGTGTAAAAGGAAATGCCGATGGGCAGCGGGATACCCAGCAGCGGGATCGTCAGCCCCGCCACGGTGACGCTCTGGGGGATCTGGATGCCGGTGAGCAGGTACAGGTTCTCCGCCAGGAAGGTCCCGTACTTGAAAAAGCCCAGCAGCAAGAGGTTGAAGATCACCGACTGGGCCACGAACCACCGGGCTTTTTTGTCGTTGTGGCGGTACTTCTCCACCAACAGGCCGTGGGAGTAGTCGATGAGGATGGAGAGGACCATGATGGTGATGTACACCGGCTCTCCCCAGCCGTAGAAGATCAGGCTGACCACCAGCAACACCAGGTTGCGCCACCGCAGCGGCGAGACAAAGTACACCAGCAGCGTCAGCGGCAGGTAGGCGAATAAAAAGGTCAGACTGCTGAAAACCATTCCGGTCCTCCTTCCGCTCCGTCACAGGGGCCGCGGCGCAGGCCGCGGCCCCCGGCGGAGTCGTGTCGTTGTGATGGGATCAGGCGAACTGCTCGTTGAAAGAGGTCTCCAGGTCCTCCTGGTGCTCGGAGGAGGCGATCAGGGCCACATAGGTGCCCTGCTGGAGCACGGTGGCCCGGCCCCAGGCCTCCAGGGACTCGGGGTAGAAGGCGCCGCCCTCGGCCTGGGCGTCGGAGCGCTCCTGGAGGATGGCGGCGGCCTTGGCGGCGTCGGCCTCGGTCTCGCACTGGACCAGCACGATCTCATTGACCACGGTGCTGATCATGGGCGCCTTGGCCACCAGCTGCTTTGTGGCCAGCTCGGACAGGCCGGGGTAATAGCCCTCCAGGGTCTCCCCCTCCACGTTCATCAGCAGCAGAGTGTTCTCCCCGCCGCTCTGGGCGTCCTCAGTCCAATTGTACGTCTCGGCCCAGCCATTGTAAAGGGCCTCCAGGTCCACGTCGGTGCCGGCGGCGCCGGACTCGTCGGTCTTGCTGCCGCAGGCGGCCAGCAGGCCCACCGTTATGGACAGGGCCAGCAGGAACAGGGTCATTCTTTTCATCATCTTGATCTCCTTCCGCGCCGTCAGGCGCTCTTGTTGTTTTCCGGATATGCAGACGCAGGGGCGTCCCAAAAGGTTCCCCTCTCCCCAACAGTATTTCCAAAATTTTTTCTTTTAACGGTTTTTCCGCCGCCTCTGGGCTTGCTTTTGCCTCCGCCCGGCGGTACGATAGACGAGGCGGCCCGCCGGGCCGCCCACACACGCGGGGCCTCCGCCCCGGAGAGCGAGGAACGAAACATGCACAGCTTTCGCAACGATTACAGCGAGGGGGCCCATCCCGCCATCCTGGAAGCCCTGACCGAAACCAACCTGACCCAGACCGTGGGCTACTGCCTGGACCCCCACTGCGCCGCTGCGGCGGACACCATCCGCCGCCTCACCGCCGCGCCGGAGGCCGACGTCCACTTCCTGGTGGGCGGCACCCAGGTGAACCTCATCACCATCGCCGCGCATCTTGCGCCCTACGAGGCGGTGATCGCCGCCCACACCGGCCACGTCAACGTCCACGAGACCGGCGCCATCGAGGCCACCGGCCACAAGGTCTGCACCGCCTACGCCCCCGACGGCAAGCTGACGCCGGAACTGGTGGAGTCCGTTCTGGCGCAGCACAACGGCACGGAGCACATGGTCGCGCCCAAGCTGGTCTACATCTCCGACACCACGGAGATCGGCACCATCTACACCAGGGCGGAGCTGGCGGCCCTGCGCCGCTGCTGCGACAGCCACGGCCTCTTCCTCTATCTGGACGGCGCCCGGCTAGGCTCGGCGCTCACGGCGGAGGGCAATGACCTGACGCTGCCGGATCTGGCGTCCCTGACCGACGCCTTCACCATCGGCGGCACCAAGAACGGCGCCCTCTTCGGCGAGGCCCTGATCCTCGCCCGGCCCCATGACCACTTCCGCTGGCACATGAAGCAGCGGGGCGCGGTCCTGGCTAAGGGGCGGCTGCTGGGCATCCAGTTCGAGGCGCTGCTCAAAGATGGCCTCTACTTCGACCTGGGCCGGCATGCCAACGCCCTGGCCGTCCGCCTGCGGGACGGCATGGCGGCTGTGGGGGTTCCCTTCCCGGTGCACTCCCCCTCCAACCAGCAGTTCCCGGTGCTGCCCAACGGCGCCGTGGCGGCCCTGGAGGCCAAAGGCTACGGCTTCGAGGCGGACCACGCCGTGGATGAGGAGCACACCTGCGTCCGCTTCGTCACCAGCTGGGCCACGCCCCCGGAGGCGGTGGAGCAGCTGCTGGCGGACCTGGGCGAGATCCTGAGCGAGAACTGACCGGTCCCCTGCCGGACCGGCTTCCCGGAGGAGCGGCTTTTTTCCGCTCCTCCGGGATTTTTTCGTGGGTTTTCCCCCTGTCCCGTTGTATGGTATCATAGAAGCGATTTTACGGAGAGGAGGGCTGCCCATGGACGACCGCACGCTGCTGGACCTGCTGGACCGGGACCCGAATGCCGCCATGGAGGCCCTGCTTGTCCGCTACGGTCCCCTGCTGCGGTACGTGGTGGGCGGCGTCCTCCGGGATCCCCAGGACGCCGAGGACTGCTGTTCCGCCGTGACGGAGCTCCTCTGGCGGCGCCTGGGAGACTACGACCCGGCCCGGGGCAGCCTCACCGCCTGGCTCACCGCCCTGGCCCGGAACACCGCGCTGAACCACCTGAAGGCCAAGCTCCGCCGCCAGCGGCATCTGGCGGAGCCGGAGGCGGAGACGGTCCACGGCGACACCCCCGAGGACGCATTGCTCCGCCAAGAGCAGGCGGAGCGGCTGCAGGGGGCCATCGCCCGCCTCAGCGAGACGGACCGGAAACTCTTCTACCGCCGCTACTACTATTTGCAGCCCGTAGCCCAGATCGCCGCGGAGATGGGTATGACGGAGCGCGCCGCAGAGGGCAGGCTCTACCGCCTGCGCCAGCGTCTGCGCCGGGAGTTGGGAGGTGACGCGCCGTGACCGACCGCTGGGACGACTTTGACTGTGCCTTGGCTACCTCCCTGTCGGCGCTGCCGCCGCCGGAGGAGACCGTTCGGGCCGTGACCCCCTTCCGCGCCGCCATGGGCAGGGTGGTGTGGGGCCTGTGCCTGACTTCCGTTACGCTGAATTTCTGGTATCTTTCCTACCTGCTGCCGGCTCTGGGCGCCATGTTGCTGGTCCTGGGCTTGCGCAGCCTGCGCCGCAACAACATCTGGTTCCGATTCTGCTGGTTTATCAGCATCTATCAAGTAATTTTCCTTTACGGTAATACCCTCCTGGAAGCTACGCCCTTCAGCCTGGATCCGGACTGGCTCCCCCTGTGGCTCCGAGGTCTGGCGTTCCTGGCTAAGGCGGCGGTGCTGTTCCTGTGTCTCTGGCGGGGTCTGGTCCGGGCAGCCGACGAGGTGGGGCAGCCCCGGCGGGCGGCCGCTCCGGCCCTGTGGGCCCTTGGATGGTATGCGGTGGTGGCTCTGCTGGGTGTCCTCTGGCCCCAGCCCGGCTGGGCAGTGGGTCTGGCCATGCTTGCCGCCTTTGTCTGCATCGTCCATTCCCTGCTGCGGCTCTCCGCCGCCCTGGACGGCTGGGGCTACGCCGTCCGGGCCGCGCCGGTGAAGATCGGCGGCGGAAAGCTGGCGGCGGCGTACCTGCTGTCCCTGGCGGTCCTGACGGCGGTCCTCAGCCTGGCCTCCAATCACCTGCCGGTGGAGGCACGCCCGGTCGAACAAACTTTCGAATCCGCTGAGACCGCCGCCATCCGGGCCGATCTCACTGCCCTGGGCTTCCCGGAGGAGTGGCTGGATCTGCTGCCGGAGAATGAGATCGCCAAGCTCTCCGCCGCGTCAGGCTGCTATGTGAGCCCGGACGCCTGGGGGGATTCCACCGACAACGGCGTCCGCTATACGGACATTCAGGTGCAGACGGGCTGGCGCACCTTCCGCTGCTACCACTTTTTCACGGTGGATACCCCGCGGTCTGTGCTTCAGAACCAAATCTCCCTGTCTCACAGCAGCTACGCCCACGTTTCAGATGCGGCGGGACAGATCCTCTGGGAGAAAGACGGAACTGCCTTTGCGGCGGAACTTCCTCTGGAAAAGAGTGTCCGCACGTCTTTCTTCGGGGATGAAGAGATCGATACGGCGCTGTTCAGCTACCCTCTTTTCACCACGGAACGCCAGGGCTGGTGCGCCTATTCCGCTGTCTTTCCCGGCGATTGGATCTATGGCGTCACCATCCTCTTCTACCAGACCCAGGCGCTGCGGAACCTGTACCCCTACGCGCCGCTGCCGGAGCAGCCCATCGTGGGTATCCTGAACGATCTGGAGAGCCAGAGCTACAGCACCTATCCCCTGGAGCCACAGTACGCGGAAGATCTGGAAACGTAACCGAAGGCCGCCGCCCACACAGGGCGGCGGCTGTTTTTTCTACAATCGAATTTTTGTTCGATTTCTCCTTGACAAGAACGTCTGTTCGAGTTATACTGATACTCGAACAAGAGTTCTACTAAAAGGAGGAGTCATCCATGACCGGTTGGACGTTGTTTTTCATTCTGGTGGGCGTGACCTATCTGACTGCCCAGCTCTTCCGCGTCATCGACGCCATCGAGCGCCCTGCCCGGCGCTCTCACCGCCGGGCCGCCGTCCGGTGACATGGATGTCCTGGACAAGCTGGAGATCCTGACGGACGCCGCCAAGTACGACGCCGCCTGCACCTCCAGCGGCGGGGACCGGGGCTCCCAGAAGGGCTATATCGGCAATACCTCCGCCTCCGTGGCGGGCTGCTGCCACTCCTTCTCCGCCGACGGGCGGTGCGTGAGCCTTTTGAAGGTCCTGATGACCAACTGCTGCGTGTATGACTGCAAGTACTGCGTCAACCGCCGCAGCAACGATACCCGCCGGGCCGCCTTCACCCCGGAGGAGCTGGCAGACCTGACCATCCAGTTCTACCGCCGGAACTACATCGAAGGGCTCTTCCTCTCCTCCGGTGTGCTGCGCAGCCCCGACTACACCACGGAGCTGATGATCCGCTGCCTGCATCTGCTGCGGGAAACGTACCGCTTCAACGGCTACATCCACGCCAAGGCCATCCCCGGCACATCGCCGGAGCTGGTGGAGCAGCTGGGGTTCCTGGCGGACCGGCTCAGCGTGAACATCGAACTGCCCTCGGAGGCGGGCCTCCGGGCCCTGGCTCCGGACAAGACCAAGCAGGCCATCCTGGCCCCCATGGGCCAGATCCGGACCCGGGGCCAGCAGAGCCGGGAGGAGCTGGTGAAATACCGCCACGCCCCCCGCTTCGCCCCGGCGGGCCAGAGCACCCAGCTGATCGTGGGCGCCACGGCGGACTCCGACCTCCACATCCTGCGGCTGACCCAGGGGCTGTACGACCGGTACCGGCTCAAACGGGTGTTCTACTCCGCCTACGTGCCGGTGGTGGAGCACACCCTCCTCCCCTCCAAGGACACCAAGCCGCCCCTGCTGCGGGAGCACCGGCTCTACCAGGCCGACTGGCTGCTGCGGTTTTACGGCTTCCGGGCGGAGGAGCTGCTGGACGACGCCCACCCGGATTTCAACCCCCTGGTGGACCCCAAGTGCTCCTGGGCCCTGAGCCATCTGGACTTCTTCCCGGTGGAGGTCAACACCGCCGACTATGAGACGCTGCTGCGGATCCCCGGCGTTGGCGTGGTCTCCGCCAAGCGGATCCTGGCCTCCCGGCGGGTCCGGCGGCTGCGGGTGGAGGACCTGAAGCGGCTGGGCGTGGTGATGAAGCGGGCTCAGTACTTCCTCATCGCCTCCGGCAAAATGGCCGAGGGCCTGCGCTTCACGCCGGACAGCCTGCTGCGGGGACTCATCGCCGCGGAGCGGTCCTCCCTGCCCCAGCCGGAGATGGAACAGCTGTCCCTGTTCGCCTGAGAGAGGTTCCCCATGACCGAGATGATCTATGAATACGACGGCAGCTTCGAGGGCTTCCTCTGCTGCGTCTTTGAGAGCTATGCGCAAAAGGAGGTCCTCACCGCCATCGTCGGCGGTGAGGACCCTGCCATCACGCTCTTTCCCGTGCGGACCGTGGAGACGGATCCGGCCCACGCCGCCCGGGTGCTGCGGCGGATCGCCAAGTGCTCCCCTGAGGCCCTGGATCTGCTGCGGCGGGGCTTTCTCACCTGCCTTCCGGACCGGGAGATGCACCTCTACCGCATGGTTCGGCGGCTGTTGGAGGAGGGCCCCGGCTTTCTGCGGGACCTGGCAGACCCGGAGCTGCCGCCTCTGCGGCAGGCGGTGCGGCATCTTGCCAGCGAGGCCCACCTTTTAAAGGGCTTCGTCCGTTTCTCCGAGCTGGGCGGCGTCCTGGGCGGGGAGATCGCCCCTAAAAATAGGGTGCTGCCCCTGCTTCGCTGCCACTTCTGCGCCCGCTACCGGGAGGAGAAGTTCTTCCTCTACGACCGCACCCACCACGAGGTGCTGCTCTACGCCGCCGGCCGGGCGGAGATCCGGCCCCTGGCCCACTTCCGGATGGCGCCGCCGGAGGAGGCGGAGGCCCGGTACCGTCTCCTCTGGAAGCGGTTTTACGACACCGTGGCCATCCGGGAGCGGTACAATCCCCGCTGCCGCCGGACCCAGATGCCCCAGCGCTACTGGGGCACCATGACGGAGTTCCAGGGCCCGGAGCACTTCACGGCCCGAAGCTCTCCCGCAGCCGTTTCAGCCCCCGGCGCTCCAGCCGGGATACCTGCACCTGGGACACCCCCAGGATCCGGGCCGTCTGGTCCTGGGTCAGCCCCTTGAAATACCGCAGCAGAATGGTCATCCGCTCCCGCTCCGGCAGGTGGTCGATGGCCTCCCGCAATGCGATCCGCTCCACCAGGCTCTCCTCCGGGGCCTCGGTACCCAGGGTCCCCTCCAGGGTCAGCCCGTCGGCGGTCTCCCGCTGGAGGGAGTCCGGCGCGTCCGTGGCCAGATCCACCTGGGCGATCTCCTCCGCCGTCCAGCCTGTGGCCTCCGACAGCTCGCTGAGAACCGGTTCCCGGCCCAGCTGCTGCCGCAGCCGCTGGCGGACAGTGTAAAGCGTTTGCGCTTGCTCCCGCAGGCTCCGCCCCACTTTGATGGCGCCGTCATCCCGGAGAAAGCGCCGGATCTCCCCGGCGATCTTGGGCACGGCGTAGGTGGAGAAGCAGGTGCCATAGTCGAAGTCGAAGCCCTGGACCGCCTTTAAAAATCCCAGGCACCCCAGCTGGTACAGGTCCTCCGGGTCCACGCCCCGGCCGTAGTACCGGCGCACCACGCTCCAGATCAGGCCGTTGTTCTCGATGACCGCCTGCTCGCAGGCGTCCCGGTCTCCCTCCTGGGCCGCCCGCAGCAGCTCCAGTGCGGCGCTCATCGCACCGCTTTCATCCGGGGCGCCAGATGCTTGCGCATGACCACCGTGGTGCCCCGGCCCGGCACGGACCGGACCGTCAGGCGGTCCATGAAGCTCTCCATGATGGTGAAGCCCATACCGCTGCGCTCCTCGCCGCCGGTGGTGAACATGGGCTGGCGGGCCTTCTCCACGTCGGGGATGCCCCGGCCGTGGTCCCGGACCGTGATCTCCAGCACGTTGTCCGGGCAGATCCGCAGCTTCACCTGCACCTGGCCGATGGCCTCCGGATAGGCGTGGACGATGGCGTTGGTCACCGCCTCGCTGACGGCGGTCTTGATGTCCTCCAGCTCGTTGAGGGTGGGGTCCATCTGGGCGGCGAAGCAGGCGGCCGCCGCCCGGGCGAAGCCCTCGTTGGCGCTGCGGCTGGGAAATTGCAGCGTCACTTCGTTGTTGGCTTTGATCTTCATGGTATGTATCCCTCCTGTTTCATCGAATGGTCACCAGCCGGCCGATGCCGGCGGCGTCCAGGACCCGGCGGGCCTGGGACGGCACGTTGCACACCAGCAGGCTGCCGTCCAGCAGCTGCATCCGCTGCTGGGCCCGCAGGATCAGCGCGATGCCGGAGCTGTCCATAAAGGTGACGCCGGACATGTCCAGCACCAGCTGCCGTGGCAGGGCCGCGTCCACCGCCAGCTCCAGCTGCCGGATGGCGTCCCTGGCGCCGTGGTGGTCCACCTCGCCGCTCAGCTCCAGCAAGAGCTTGCGGTCCACGCTTTTGGCGTTCAGTTCCATGAGTTCCTCCAATCCGCCGCCAGACGCGGCAAAGGCTGAAATTGCCCCTCGGGGCGCGGTTTTCCCCTCCATTATAGGGACTTGTCCCCCGCTTTTTTGTCGGATTTCTTCCGCTGTCCGCCATTTTTTGAAAATCTTCACTGTCGCCTTGCCTCCCCCGCCCGGACGGTGTTATGATGGAGCCATCCCAGATGAAATGACAGCGGTAAAGGAGCGGTATTTTTATGAAGGTCCTTTTGATCAACGGCAGTCCCCACCCCCGGGGCTGCACGGATACGGCGCTGCGGACGGTGGCCGGCGCTCTGGAGGAGCGGGGGCTGGAGGCGGAGATCCTCCACCTTGGCGCGGGGCCGGTGCGGGACTGCGCCGCCTGCGGCGCCTGCAAGAAGGCGCCGGGCCGGTGCGCCTTTGACGGGGACATCGTCAACATCCTGATCGAAAAAGCCCGGGAGGCGGACGGCTTCGTGTTCGGCTCCCCGGTCTACTACGCCCACCCCACGGGGCTGATCCTCTCCGTACTGGACCGGGCCTTCTACGCCGGCAAGGACGCCTTCGCTCACAAGCCCGCGGCGGCAGTGGCCTCCGCCCGGCGGGCCGGCACCTGCGCCACTCTGGACGTGCTGCAAAAATATTTCACCATCTCCCAGATGCCGGTGGTGGCCTCCACCTACTGGACCATGGTCCACGGCATGCAGGCGGAGGAGGTGGCCCGGGATGAGGAGGGCCTCCAGACCCTGCGGAACCTGGCGGCCAACATGGCCTGGCTGCTGCGCTGCATCGAGGCGGGGCGGGCCGCCGGTGTCTGCCCGCCCCGGCCGGAGTTGGGCGCCCGGACCAACTTCATCCGCTGAGCTGCCGGGAAACGGCAGAGCCCCCGCGGAAACGAGGAAAACCGAACGAACGAAAAAACACCCCCTGTACAGGAAAACAGACCTGTACAGGGGGTGTTCGCATATCAAAGAGAACATATACACATATCGAAGAAGCAGAGGGTGCAGCCCTGGGCTGCCTGGGCGGATATTCAGCGGCCGTGCGGATCGGGCAATCCCCGGGCGGCGCCGGTTCCTGGGATGTGCCCGGCGCATTCCCGCGCAGCTCCGGCTACTGGGACCCGAGGCGGAGCCGCCCTGTGCGCTGCGGATGCCGTGATGCCGCGCCCCGGACGCTGCGCGGCGGAAGCCGCCGCTGCCCCAGTCCCCGCTTGTTGGGGAATGGATGTTTGGAGCGCGGTGCCGCGCCTTATGATTTCCCCCAGGGCAGGCCGTAGTGGAGCCGTAAAGTCTTGATGCTTTGCACCAGAAGGAGAATGGCGGCCAGCTGCCCCAGGAGGATCCCCCACCGGCCCGGCACCCACTCCAGGCCATAGGGCAACCCGAAGGCGCAGGTGAACGCCAGCAGGTCCGGCACCACCAGGTCCCGGAAGCGGCCGCCCTCCTTCGCGCCGTAGCGCCAGTTCAGCCGCCCCAGCCACACCGCCGCCGCAAGCTCCGCCGCCAGCAGCCACCACATGGGCACCGGCGGTTCCCCGCCCCCGGCCGCGTCCAGCCGGTACTGGTGGAACAGAGAGATCAGCGCCAGCCACAGCACCCGGGCGCAGAAGCCCTGTCCCACCGCCGCCTGCCGCTCCCTGAGGCTGCGCTCGGCGCTTTTTGCCGCCGGGGTCTGGCCCTCGCGGTCGCACTCGTCCAGCAGCAGGTAGTCCGTGGACACGCCGAAGATCCGGCTCACCGCCAGCACGTTGGCGGTGTCCGGCACCACCTCCCCCAGCTCCCAGCGGGAGACGGCCTGCCGGCTCACCCTCAGCTCCGCCGCCAGGGCCTCCTGGCTGAGGCCGCGCTCCCTGCGCAGGCGGTGCAGCTTTTCTCCGAATGTCATGGTTGCGTCCTCCCTGTGTTTGATGGGCCTATCCTACCAGATTCCTCCGGAAAACGCCACCGCATTAGGCTGGAACCGCCGCAACTGAAAGTGGAATTTAGCAAAATGGGCGGTTTTCGCCGGACAAAAAACGAGAGGGCGCTTTCGCACCCTCTCGCTGCTTAAATCGCTTTGTTCAGGAGATTCAGGCCTTGCCGTCGCAGCCCAGGACGTTGATGAGCTTGTGCTTCACCAGCTCCTTGATGGCGGCGCGGGCGGGCTTGAGGTACTCGCGGGGATCGAACTTGTCGGGATGCTCGTTGAAGAACTCCCGGATGGTGCCGGTCATGGCCAGACGCAGGTCGGAGTCGATGTTGATCTTGCAGACGGCGCTCTTGGCGGCCTGGCGCAGCTGCTCCTCGGGGATGCCAACGGCGTCGGGCATCTTGCCGCCGTTCTCGTTGATCATCTTCACGAAGTTCTGGGGCACGGAGGAAGAGCCGTGGAGCACGATGGGGAAGCCGGGCAGACGCTTGACGACCTCGTCCAGGATGTCGAAGCGCAGCGGGGGCGGGACCAGCTCACCCTTCTCATTGCGGGTGCACTGAGCGGCGGTGAACTTGTAGGCGCCGTGGCTGGTGCCGATGGCGATGGCCAGGGAGTCGCAGCCGGTCTTGGAGACGAACTCCTCCACCTCTTCGGGCTTGGTGTAGTGAGAGGCCTCGGCGGAGACGTTGACGTCGTCCTCGATGCCGGCCAGGGCGCCCAGCTCGGCCTCGACCACCACGCCGTGGTCATGGGCGTACTCGACGACCTTCTTGGTGATCTCGATGTTCTCGGCGAAGGGCTTGGAGGAGGCGTCGATCATGACGGAGGTGAAGCCGCCGTCGATGCAGCTCTTGCAGGTCTCAAAATCCGGGCCGTGGTCCAGATGCAGCACGATGGGAATGTTGGGGCACTCGATGGCAGCGGCCTCCACCAGCTTCACAAGATAGGTGTGGTTGGCATAGGCGCGGGCGCCCTTGGACACCTGCAGGATCAGGGGGGCGTTGACCTCGCGGGCGGCCTCGGTGATGCCCTGCACGATCTCCATGTTGTTGACGTTGAAGGCACCCACGGCATAGCCGCCGTCATAAGCCTTCTTGAACATTTCGGTGGAAGTAACCAGTGGCATATGATCATCTCCTGTTCAATTTGTTCCGCCCCGCCGCCACCGGCTCACAGCCCTGGAAGGGTAATTGTGAAATCCGGTGATTCAACTGGACGAAAACGATTTTCTTCTTAGATAATATCACATAAAAAATAAATTGCAAGTATTTACAATTCTTTTTTTGAATGATATGATAAGGAAAACGTTTATAAGAGGAGGATTTCCCATGAGTGAACTGAAAGGCGCCTGCATCTTCGGCCAGTCCGGAGGCCCCACCTCCGTCATCAACGCCAGTGCCTACGGCGTCATCTCCACCGCCCTGAACAACCCCAACATCACCGCCGTCTACGGCGCCGAGCACGGCATCAAGGGCGTGCTGAACGACCGGCTGTTCGACATGAGCAAGGAGGATCCCAAGGAGCTGGAGCTGCTGAAGTACACGCCCTCCTCCGCTCTGGGCTCCTGCCGCTACAAGATGGCCGATCCCGACGTGGACGACACCGACTACAAGCGCATCCTGGAGATCTTCAAGAAGTACGACGTGCGCTACTTCTTCTACAACGGCGGCAACGACTCCATGGACACCTGCAACAAGATCAGCAAGTACATGCAGAAGGTGGGCTATGAGTGCCGCGTGATGGGCGTGCCCAAGACCATCGACAACGACCTCTTCGGCACCGACCACTGCCCCGGCTTCGCCTCCGCCGCCAAGTATATCGCCACCAGCTGCATGGAGGTCTATCAGGACGCCCGGGTCTATGACACCGGCATGGTCTGCATCATTGAGATCATGGGCCGCCACGCCGGCTGGCTGGCCGGCGCCGCCGCCCTGGCCACCGCCTACGGCGCCGGTCCCGACCTGGTGTACCTGCCCGAGGTGGACTTCGACATGGACCAGTTCCTCGCCGACGTGGAGCGCATCTACAAGGAGAAGGGCAACTGCATGGTGGCCGTCTCCGAGGGCATCCACTACGCCGACGGCTCCTTCGTCTCCGAGGCCAAGACCTCTGCCACCGACGGCTTCGGTCACGCCCAGCTGGGCGGCCTTGCCGCCATGCTGGCCCAGGTGGTCAAGGAGCGCACCGGCGCCAAGGTCCGCGGCATCGAGCTGAGCCTGCTGCAGCGCTGCGGCGCGCACCTGGCCTCCGAGACCGACATCGAGGAGAGCTTCATGTCCGGCAAGGCCGCCGTGGAGAACGCCGTGGCCGGCATCACCGACAAGATGGTGGGCTTCGAGCGCAGCTACGAGAACGGCCAGTACGTCTGCAAGACGAAGCTGCTGGGCCTGACCGACGTGGCCAACACCGAGAAGAAGGTGCCCCTGGAGTGGATCAACGCCGCTCACAACGGCGTGGAGAAGCCCTTCATTGACTACGTCCTGCCCCTGATCCAGGGCGAGCCCAAGCTGCCCAAGGAGGACTCCCTCCCCCGCTTCGCCAAGCTGAAGAAGGTCCTGGCGAAGTAAGCATCCCCCGACGAAAAGAGCCGAAGCGGAGTGTCCGCTTCGGCTCTTTTTTTATTGTTTCCGGCGGTCAAGGAACGTACAGATGAACCCCGCGGCTACCGCCACGGCAAAGATCACGCCAAAGGAGCTCCCCCCGCCGATGAAGCTGTCCAGGGCAAAGCCCGCCAGGCCCGCCGCCAGGGTCCAGAGCACCACCGCAAACATCGTTATGCCGGTCACGCTTCCTCACTTGTTCTTCTGATAGATGGTCCAGAGGCCCTCCATCAGCAGGTACTTGTCGTAGACGATCTGGTTGCGGCAGTATTTCACGATCACCGGGGCGTTGCCGCCGGTGGCCACCACCGTCACGAACTTCCCCGGGAACTGGTCCCGGATCCGGTCCACGATGCCGTCCAGCATGCCGGCGGTGCCGTAGACGATGCCGGCGCGCATGCACTCCTCCGTGGTCTTTCCGATCAAGGCCTTGGGGTGCTGGAGGGAGATGGCGGGCAGCTGGGCCGCCCGGCGGCTCAGGGCGTCCAGGGACACGCCCACGCCCGGCAGCAGCATGCCGCCCTCGTAGTTGCGCCCCTCGGAGATGACGCCGATGGTGGTGGCGGTGCCCATGTCCACGGTGACGATGGGGGGCTGGAACTTCTCCAGAGCCGCCACGGCGTTGGCCACGATGTCGGCGCCCACCTGGCTCTGGACGGTCAGGCGAATGTTGAGCCCCGTCCGGACCCCGGGGCCCACCACCATGGGCGGCCGCCCCAGCAGCCGAGTCAGAGCCTTTTCCATCATGAAGTTCAGCGGCGGCACCACGCTGCATAAAATCGCCCCGGTGACCTGGTGATAATCAAAGTGGTACAGGGTGAACAGGTTCATCAGATCAATGCTGATCTGGTCGGCGGTCTTGCGGCTGTCGGTGTCCAGGGAGGCCAGGAACCGCAGTTCCCCGTCCCGGCCGAACAGGCCCACGGAGGTGGTGGAATTGCCCACGTCGATGGCAAGCAGCATGGCGCGCGCTCCTTTCTCTCGGTTCGTCGTTTTCTCTATGGTATCACGTCTCGCCCTCCGGCGCAAGAGGTGCCTTGCGCCGGGAGACCCGACGGGGTATAATGGAGAAAACCGATCCAGGAGGCGGCTGCCATGACCTATGTGACCACCCTTCCCTCCCCGGTGGGAAAACTGACCCTCTCCAGCGACGGACAGGCCCTGACGGGGCTGTGGCTGGAGGGTCAGAAATACTTCTGCGCCGGACTGCCAATGGATGTAAAGGAAAAAGACCTGCCGGTATTCCACCAGGCGGAGGCGTATCTGACCGCCTATTTCTCCGGCGCTTCCCTGCCGCCGCTGCCGCCGCTGGCCCCTGCCGGGACCGATTTCCAGCGCTCGGTGTGGGCCCTGCTCACCGAGATCCCCTGGGGCCGGACCCGGACCTACGGTGAGCTGGCGGCGGAACTGCGCCGCCGGGGCCTTGGCGGCGCGCCCAGGGCGGTGGGCGCCGCCGTGGGCCGCAACCCCATCTCCATCCTGATCCCCTGTCACCGCGTGGTAGGGGCCAACGGCAGCCTCACCGGCTACGCCGGCGGCGTGGAGCGCAAGCGCTTTCTGCTGGAGCTGGAGGGGGCGGACCTGTCCGCTCTCCCGGCAAAGGGCGGCGCGGCAGGGGACGGCGGCTGGACCTACCTTCCTGCCAACCACTGCCGCAGAGGCCGCCGAAATCATTCGAAAGAAGATTGAGGCGTTAAAGTAAAAAGTCAGGCTCCCCAAAGCCTAACAAGCACGGGAGCCTGACACGAAAGACGGGGCGAGGTAGAGACCTGCCGCCTATCTCGCCCCCATCTTACCACATGGCAGGAACAAAAGCAACCACGAGGCCGTCAACAACGCCGCTGTTTCTCCGGCTCCGGAGGCCGCTCCTCCGGAGCCTCCCGGCAGATAACGCTGCCCCTGCTGCGGCTGCCGCACCCTTCCCGTCCCGCCGGAGCAGGCCCTCGCCCATATCTGCCCGGCGTGCTTTTGGGAGAACGACGTGTTCACGAGCTCTGACACGGAGCCCAGCGACTGCAACCACGGCCTGACGCTGGAGCAGGGCCGGGCCAATTACCGCGCCTTCGGCGCCTGTGAGGCCCGCCTGCTGCCCCATGTCCGGCCGCCCCGGCCGGAGGAGCTGTCCTGACCGGAGAAAAACGGGACGCCGGTTTCCGGCGTCCCGTTTTCCCTTATAAAATGATGCAGATGAGCCCGCCGCTGCCCTCGTTGATGATCCGCTCCAGCGTCTCCCGGAGCTTTTTCCGGGCGTCCTCCGGCATCCGCTTGAGCTTTGCCTGCAGGTCCTCGCTGACCAGCTCGTGGAAGCTGCGGCCGAAGATGTTGGACTGCCAGATCTTGCTGGTGTCCCCCTCGAACTCCTGGAGCAGGTAGTTGACCATGTCCTCGGACTGCTTTTCATTGCCCACGATGGGCGCCACCGCCGTCTCGATGTCCGCACGGATCATGTGGATGCTGGGGGCGCTGGCCTTGAGACGCACGCCGTACCGGCCGCCCTGCTTCATGATCTCCGGCTCCTCCAGCGTCAGCTCATCGATGCCGGGGACCACGATGCCGTAGCCGGTCTCCCGCACGTCCTTCAATGCCCCCTCCACCTTGTCGTAGGCGGCCTTCACCGCCGCCAGCTTCGTCAGCAGGCACATGAGGTCTCCGTCGTCGGCCACGGTGAAGCCGGACTGCTCCGATAGGGTCTGGTAGAACAGCTCCCGGGGCAGGGCCAGTACCGCCGTGGCTACGCCGGTGCCCAGGTCCATGGCGGTGACCTTGGCCTCGCTGATGTGGGCGCACTGGCCCAGGGAGGCCACCACCCCCTCCACCTCCCGGATGTGGCGCAGCTGTGCCGTGCCCTGGCGCACCGCCTCATACAGCTCCGCCTTGATGGGGTGCTGGTCCGGAAGGGCGTCCACCCAGGGGGGCAGGAACAGGTCCAGCTCCTGCATGGGGAACTCGTAGAGCACCGCCTTGAGGATGCCCGCCACGTCCTCCTCCCCCAGCTCCAGGCAGTTGACCGCCATGGCGTTGACCTGGTAGCGGGAGGCGATGTCCTTGGCGATGGCCTGGGCCCGGCTGCCCGCCGGGTCTGCGGCGTTGACCAGGACGATGAAGGGCTTTCCCAGTTCCTGCAGCTCCCGGATCACCCGCTCCTCCGCCTCCAGGTAGTCCTCCCGGGGAATGTCGGCGATGGAGCCGTCGGTGGTGACCACGATGCCGATGGTGGAGTGCTCGGCGATCACCTTCCGGGTGCCCACCTCCGCCGCCTCGGTCATGGGGATCTCGTGATCGTACCAGGGGGTGGTGACCATCCGGGGGGCGTCGCCCTCGAACTGGCCCATGGCGCCCTTGACCATGTAGCCCACGCAGTCGATCAGCCGCACGGAGAAGGAGCCGCCGTCCGGCAAAAGGATCTGGGCCGCCTCCTCGGGGACGAACTTGGGCTCCGCCGTCATGACCGTGCGGCCGGAGCCGCTCTGGGGCAGCTCATCCCGGGCCCGCTCCTTGCGGTAGACGTTTTCGATGCTGGGGATCACCTGGGTCTCCATAAAGCGCTTGATGAAGGTGGATTTCCCCGTGCGCACCGGGCCCACCACACCGATATAGATATCTCCGGCGGTGCGGGTGGCGATATTGTGATAGATACTGGCGTTCATAGCATCCCGTCCTTTTTCCGCTCCATATTCATGTTCTAACTCTATGTCCCGCCCCGGCAAAGTATGACGGCCCGTCTCGCTTTGGAGGTTTTGCACAAATCTGGTTGTTCTACTTCTCCGTTCTTGTCGGAATTTCCGGCTTTACAGGGACAATTTAGTATGGTAAACTGCTAACGTAATGAAACGGACGGACTGCCGTCCGGGAAATTTGGAGGATTGGAACGCTATGAACAAGAAATTTTGGGCCCTGCTGCTGGCTCTGGCCATGACGCTGTCCCTGGCCGCCTGCGGCGGCAACGACGCCGCGGAGGATACCGCCGCCGATGACACCCAGACCGAGGAGACCGCCGACGCCGCCGAGACCACCGAGAGCGATCTGGCCTATGTCCAGGACAAGGGCACCCTGGTGGTGGGCATCACCTACTTCGCCCCCATGGACTACAAGGCCGAGGGCAGCGACGAGTGGATCGGCTTCGACGCCGATATGGCCAAGGCCTTTGCCGAGAGCCTGGGCGTGGACGTGGAGTTCCAGGAGATCACCTGGGATTACAAGGTGGAGGAGCTGAACTCCAAGGCCATCGACTGCGTGTGGAACGGCATGACCCTGACCGACGAGGTCACGGCCGCCATGGGCACCTCCACCCCCTACTGCACCAACTATCAGACCCTGGTCTATTCCGCTGATCGGGCCGCCGATTTCGAGGGCCTGACTTCTCTGGAGGGCCTGAACATCGCCGTGGAGTCCGGCTCCGCCGGTGAGGACGCCGCCGAGGCCCTGGGCGCCGCCACCGTGCCGGTCCAAGCCCAGGCCAACGCCCTGATGGAAGTGGCCGCCGGCACCTCCGACGCCGCCGTCATCGATGTGCTCATGGCCGCTGAGATGACCGGCGAGGGCACCAGCTACGCTGACCTCACTTACAGCCTCAACCTCAACGACGCCCAGGACCTGCCCTCTGAGGAGTACGGCGTGGGCTTCCGGCTGGGCTCCGACCTGGTGGACGCCTTCAATACCTTCTGGGCGGAGAAGATCGCCGACGGCACCGTGCTGGAGGTGGCCACCACCTACGGCCTGCAGGACGCCGCGATCCTGGAGTGACCGCTCCCTGATACGCACCCAAGGCAGAGCGCGCCGCAAGCGCGCTCTGCCTTTCGGCGGCTTTTGCCCTACCATCATCACCCGGAGAGGACGATACCATGATCGAATTTTTCACTTCCAGCACCTTCCAAACGGTCCTGTCGGCCCTGAACAGCGGCTTCCTCAAGACGCTGCAGCTGTTCTTCATCACCCTGATCGGCGCGCTGCCCCTGGGCCTCGTCATCAGCTTCGGCTCCATGAGCCGTTGGGCGCCGCTGGGGTCCCTGCGCCGTCCCAACATGTCTCCCCTGCTCAGGAGCCTGCTGGGGCTCCGACCCATCAGCCTGGTGTGCCGTCTGCTGGTATGGATCATCCGGGGCACGCCTCTGGTGCTCCAGATCATCGCCCTGTTCTACGTGCCGGGCATGAAGGACTGGTTCCGGTGGCCCAGCGGTGAGAGCGGACGGATGACGGCCGTGTGCGTGGCCTTCATCATCAACTACGCCTGCTACTTCTCCGAGATCTACCGGGGCGGCATTCAGGGCGTGCCCCGGGGCCAGCAGGAGGCCGGCCAGGTGCTGGGCATGACCAAGAGCCAGATCTTCCGGCACATCACCCTCTTACAAATGATCAAGCGCATCGTGCCCCCCATGTCCAACGAGGTCATCACCCTGGTCAAGGACACCTCCCTGGCCCGGGTCATCGCCTTGCAGGAGGTCATCTGGATGGGCGAGTCCTTCATGAAGGGCAACTCCAACATCGCGGGCCTTACCTGGCCCCTGTTCTTCACGGCAGTCTATTACCTGATCTTCAGCGGCATCGTCACCGTGCTCTTAGGCAAGCTGGAACAAAAGCTGGCCTTCTTTCAGTAAGGAGGACCCCACATGGCAGTTTTGGAAGTACATAACATTGAAAAGCATTTCGGCGCCACCCGGGTCCTGGAGGACATCAGCTTCGATCTGGAGCAGGGCCAGGCCCTGGCCATCATCGGCTCCTCCGGCTCCGGCAAGACCACGCTGCTGCGGTGCCTGAACTTTCTGGAAAAGCCCGATGCGGGCACCATCGCGGTGAATGGCTCCGTGATCTTCGACGCCGCCGACCCCGCCACCCAGCGGGAGAGCGAGGTCCGCAAGAAGCGGCTCCACTTCGGCATGGTGTTCCAGTCCTTTAACCTCTTCCCCCAGTACACGGCGCTGAAGAACGTGACCCTGGCCAAGGAGCTCCTCAGCCAGGAGCGGCCGGACTTCAAGGAGAACAAAAGGGCCATCCTGGACGAGATCCAGGCCGAGGGCCGAGAACTGCTTCAAAAAATGGGCCTCTCCGACCGGGCCGACCACTACCCCAGCCAGCTCTCCGGCGGCCAGCAGCAGCGGGTGGCCATCGCCCGGGCCCTGGCCCTGCACCCGGACATCCTGTGCTTCGACGAGCCCACCAGCGCCCTGGACCCGGAGCTCACCGGCGAGGTGCTGAAGGTCATCCGCTCCCTGGCGGAGCAGCGGACCACCATGATCATCGTCACCCATGAGATGGCCTTTGCCCGGGACGTGGCCGACGACGTGATCTTCATGGACGGCGGCGTCATCGTGGAGCAGGGCCCCGCCCGGGAGGTCATCGAGAACCCGAAGGAGGAGCGGACGCGGCAGTTCCTCTCCCGGTACGGGGAGAACGCCTGAGGGCCTTATACGGACGCGGAAGGAGCGGGGCAAATGCCCCGCTCTTTTTTTTGCAGACAGGACCGGGCTGGTTCCTCCGGCAAGGACGGTGAGCAGGTTTGTCGGAACATGAGCCCTGGCGGAGAGCCTTCCCCCACCGGGGGAAGGTGGCATTTGCAGAGCAAATGACGGATGAGGGAACCTCGTCTGAGATGCCCCGCAGGGCCTTCTCTCCTGACAGAAATGTTGCCGAGATCCATGGCGAATCGCCTTCCCCCTTGGGGGAAGGTGGACGGCCGAAGGCCGGACGGATGAGGGGACCAGGGACTGGGAGGGTGTCGGCAGGCGCTGCCCTTACCCGGCGGGCCGGGCGGGGCCCCGCGGGGGATCCGCCCCCCATTCTCTTTTGTCTTGACAAAAGAGAATGCGCCGCGGCCGGTGGAAGAGAAAACCGCCGGAGCGGCAAAACGCCCCCTCCGGGGCTTATTTGCCGGAATACGGGGGTCGGGCGAATCGGTCCGGCGGGTGTTGATGGCCCCGTCGACCCTGCGCTATGCCCCGGTGGTCGAAATACCCAGGTGCCGCATAGATCCTGCGGCGGATAGACGTAGGAGGTAGACGATTTGGTTTGCTTCTCTTTTCGCTGCCGCTGGCCCAGTGCTAGGCGAGAACCTGAGCGGCGAACGGATCCTCCATCCACCCCTACGGTAAAATTGGGTGGTCGAGTACGAGGCAACGACATCAGCAGGTGGAACCCATGTCCCGCCGCAGCGTGCTGCCAGCTCCCATCAAATGCCTGGTGAGCGGCAGCGGAAAGCGGCGCTGGTCTATTCGTTCACCTCCCCGTCCCTCCGCCGCGGTCGTTATGCGGGAACCAGGCTCTCCAAGCGCCGGGGTAAGGCGCAGGGACGGCGGGGCCATCAACACCCGCCGCACCGATTCGCACGACCCACGCATCACGAAAGGGCGGCCCGAATGGGCCGCCCTTTCGTCAAAAGCGTTTTTCTCTTTTGGACCGGCCGCAGCCCGTTTTCTCTTTTTGCAAAAAGAGAAAATGGGGGGCGGATCCCTCCGGTAAAGCCGCGCCTCCGGAGGGCGGTCCCTCCTAAAACCTTCGCCATCCTCCGGAGGGAACGCCGCAGGATACGCTGGTACAACTCCGACCTCCCCACTCCCCTCATCCGGTCCGCTGCGCAGACCACCTTCCCCCATTGGTGGAAGGCTCAGCCGGGCCCCGTCTCTTACGCCCGCTTTCGGGGGATCAGCAGCAGCGCCTCGGCGGCGATGTCCCCCTCCGATTCCAGCTGGTTGGCGGAGAGAATGGCGGAAATGGTGGTGTTGTGGCGCTTTGCCAGATCCCAGGCCGTCTCCTGCCGCCCCAGGCACCGCAGCACCAGCGACGGCGCCCCGGCCAGGTCCTTGGGGGCGTCCGTATTGACCCGGGCGGCGGTGATGCAAACCTTCTTCACCTGGGCGGAGGCCTCTGCCTGGAACTCCACCGGGAACCGGACCTCGATCCCCCGGTCCCCCAGGCTGCCCTGGATCTCCTCGGGGCAGACGGCCCGGGCGGTGACGTGACAGTCCTCCGGCAGCTCCAGCTGGCAGCTGACGTCCACGCACCGCTCAGCCACCAGCGGCGCGCCGCCCTCGTCCAGATACAGCGCCCGGACGGTGGCCCCAGTCCGCAGCACCGCGGTGCCCCCCTCCCTGCTGACGGACACCGCTCCGCAGACGGCGGAGAGGGCCAGGATGGAGTCGGCCACCACGCCGATCTCCAGCACCTCCCGCACCGTCTGGCGGCGGCTGAGGCTCTGGGAGAAGCCTGTCAGGGTCAGGGGCGAGGCCTCGTAGCTGAGGTCGTAGGCTGTGGAGTACAGGTCGCTGAGCAGGCTGATGTCCCGCTCCTGCCGCAGCAGAGCCGCGGCGTGAAGATACAGCGTCACGGCGATGTCCCGGCCCTCGGCATCGCCGCCGTCGATCTGCATATCCGCCCCGGTCACCTGGAGCCGCACCGCGGCCTCGGTGCCCTCGGCGGCGCCGTCCACCTCCATGACCTGGGAGAAGGGCAGCTCTCCGCTGAAGGCGGCGCACTTGCCGTCGTTGGCGCGGTAGAGCAGCGAAGCGGTGAACACGCCCTTGAAGATCAGCTTGCTGCCCACCACCTTGGCCTCGGTGACGGTGCCGGCGGCCCGGCTGGTGAGGATCTCCGCCGCCCCCTCCCGGCCCGGGGAGAGGGTGAGAGTGTCGGAGAAGGTGAAGTCCTTCTCGGCCACATGGGTCAGCACCACGGCGTGCTGCCGCTCCAGGCGCTTTTCCACCCGCAGCTCCTCCGGGGCCTCCACGTCGGCGCACACCGCCACCGGCGTCCGGCGCCAGCCGGTCATCCGGGTCACCAGCTTGCAGTGGGTGAACACCTTCCGGGGGTTCAGCATCCGGGTCTCCAGGAATTCCGGCTCCGTCTCCGCCAGCACCGCCGCGCAGTCAGTGAGCCCCCGGCCGTCGCTCTCGGCGGTGAAGGGCATGGCGAACTCCAGGGTGCGGATGCCGCTCTCCCCGTCGGGGGTATAGAGCACCGTCACCCGCACAGTGCCGGTGATTTCCGCCCGGCCGTCCCGGAGTTCGCGATTGTGGATGTAGATTTTTCCCTCTGTCTCGATGATCCGCGCGATGTCCGGGCAGTAGTCCGGCACGATGGTCTCGGCGGTCTCCTCCTGGGTCACGGTCAGTTCACCGCCTGTCTCATAGGCGTCGAAGCATTTCTTTTTCAGTTCCAGTTCCATGGTCGCCCATCCTTTCCCGGCAGTCGCCTCCGGCTCCGGGCCAGTCCGCCGGGGACCGCGCCGCGCCGGGACGTCATTCTGCCAGTATCCTATGAGCGGACCGGCTGTGTTATGCCTGCACCCGGAACAGCTTCCGCAGGATGCCCCCCAGCATCTTCGGGGATTTCCAGACCACGATGCGCATACCTTCCCCTCCTCTCATCGCCGGCAGCAGGCGCAGCCGCACCCGATCAGCAGCAGCGCCACCAGAAACAGCAGCGCCCCCACGGGAAAGATGGCGGCGATCAGGATCCCGGCCCCCAGGGCCACGGCACACACGCCCATCATCCAGCAGCCTCCTCCACGAAACATACGGCTCACACCCCTTTCTCTGTTCCCAGGATATGCGGCGGCGCGGCAGGTGGTGACGGGGCGGGAGCCGGGGAAGCGGTCCCGGCGCGGAGGGATAATAAAACACGCCCGGAGCGGTCCGCTCCGGGCGCGTTCGTCATTTTTTCTTCTCCTGCCAGGCTTTGAGGGGCTTGAGCTCCTCGTACAGCCGCAGGTAGCTCTGGTGGCGGCTGGGCTGGATCTTCCCCTCCGCCAGGGCCTCCAGCACGGCACAGCCGGCCTCCTTGGTGTGGCTGCACCCGGTGAAGCGGCACCGGTCCAGATAGGGCCGGAACTCCACGAAGGTCTCCGGCAGGCGCTCCTTCCACTCCAGGTTCAGCTCCTCCGTCTCAAAGGAGGAGAAGCCCGGGGAGTCCACCACCTCCGCCCCGCATTTGAGGCGGAACAGCTCCACGTGCCGGGTGGTGTGGCGGCCCCGGCCCAGGGCCTGGCTCACATCCCCCACCTGGAGGTGGAAGTCCGGCTCCAGGGCGTTTAAAATGCTGGACTTCCCTACGCCGGAGTTGCCTGTAAAGGCAGAAAACTTGTCAGAGATCAGAGGCACCAGCTCCTCCAATCCCTCCCCGGTCTCGGCGCTGACACGGACCGTGGGGAAGCCGGAGGCGGCATAGATGCGGTAGAGATCGTCGGCGCTGTCCAGGTCGCACTTGTTCAGCACCACCACCACGCCGCAGTCCTTCAGGGCGGCGATGGCGGCCACCCGGTCGATGAGGAACGGGTCGGTTTTGGGGATGGCGCCGGAGGCGATGACCACCAGCTGGTCCACGTTGGCCACGGCGGGCCGGGCAAAGGCGTTCCGGCGGGGCTGGATGGTCTCCAGAAAGCCCTCGCCGCCGCCCAGCTCCCGGACGGTGACCCTGTCCCCCACCAGGGGGCTGACGCCCTCCTTGCGGAATTTCCCACGGGCCCGGCATGTGAGCAGTTCACTGCCGGTATCCACGTAGTAGAAGCCGCTGAGGGCCTTGATCACCCGCCCCTCAGCCATCGGTGGTAAAGGTCAGGGGGTAGGTGTTGTAATAGGCGCCGTCGATATAGACCACGGCGTTGGCAGTGCCGGTGCCGGTGATGAGCTGACCGTAGGTGCCGCCATAGTTGGCGTAGTTGATGTCAGCGTCAAACCAGACCGTATCATTGACCACGATCTGCAAATGACCGGTACCGGTGGTGGCGGGCAGCGGCACATAGAGCATGTCGGCACCCTCCTCCTGGCCGGTCTCTCCGCCGGCGCTGCTGCCCGGACCCTGGCTCACCACAAAGTTGATCTTGGTGCCTTTGGGGACCTCGGAATCCGCCGGATCAACGGAGATGATCTGTCCCTCCGGCAGGTCGCTGGGCTCATAGGTGATCTCGCCTTTCTCCAGGCCCAGGGTGCTCAGCTGATTCAGCGCCCAGTCCAGGTCGCTGCCCACGAAGTTGACCAGGGGCACCAGAGGCATGCCCTTGCTGATGACCAGCTCAATGACATCGCCCTGGTGCAGCGCCTCGCCCGACGCGGGGTCTGTGGAGATGATTTTGCTCTCGGGCACTTCCTCGCTGCTCTCCTCCTTGAGATCAAAGGTCAGCTCATACTGCTTGATGAGGTCATCCAGCTCCACCTTGGCCTCGGCATAGGTCTTGCCGGTGACGTCCCGCATGGTACCCACGTCCTCTCCGGCGCTGGTCCAGACCTCGATGGTAATGGGGAGCTCGCCCTTGACCTGCTTGGTCTCTTCCGGGTCCTGGCGGATGATGAGTCCCTCCGCCACGTCGCTGGCTTCGCTGCCCTTCTCCACGATCTTGAAGGTGCCGTCAGCCACCTGATCCAGCCGCCGGGCCTCCTCCACCGTCAAATTGGTCACATCCGGCACGATATAGGTCTGGCCGGAGGCAGATGGCGTCAGGAAGGAGGCAAAGATGGCCCGGAACAGGAAGAACACCACTGCCAATGCCGCCAGCGTACCGGCGCTCAGAAGGGCGATCCGTCCGGCCGCCGCCTTGCGGCGCTTGGGACGCCGCTCCTCCTCGTACCGGTCCCGGCGGTCGGCCTCATACCGGTCCCGGCGATCCCGCTCGGGGCTCGGGGACCGGTGGCTGCCGGTTGTGCGCAGCAGCATGGTGGGCTCGTCGCTCTCCTCCGGGCGCAGGTCGCTGAGCTCAAAGTCCAGATTGACGCCGGGGTTCTTGCGAAAGGCCTCCAGGTCGGCGATCATGGCCTCGGCCGAAGGATACCGCCGCTCCAAATCCGGAGCCATGGCCTTCATGCAGATCAGCTCCAGCTGCTCCGGAATGTCCGGGTCGATCTCCCGGGGGGCCAGAGGCACGGAGCTCAGGTGCTGGATGGCAACGGACACAGCGCTGTCCCCCTCGAAGGGCAGCCGGCCGGTGAGCATCTCATAGAGCACCACGCCGGCGGAGTAGATGTCGCTGCGGGCGTCGGTGCGGTCGCCCCGGGCCTGCTCGGGGGAGATATAGTGGACGGAGCCCAGGGCCTCCTGGGTCAGCGTCTGGGCGGCGTTTTCCAGGCACGCGATGCCGAAGTCGGCCACCTTCACGCTGCCGTCCCGCAATACCATGACGTTCTGGGGCTTGATGTCCCGGTGGACGATGCCCCGGCTGTGGGCGTGGCTCAGGCCCCGCATGATCTGGGTGATGAAGTGCAGGGACTCCCGCCAGTTCAGGCGGCCCCGCTTCTCCATGTACTGCTTGAGGGTGATGCCGTCGATCAGCTCCATGACGATATACTCCGTGTCCCCGCCCCGGGACACGTCATACACGGAGACGATGTTGGGATGGGACAGCTGGGCGACGGCCTGGGACTCGGCGTTGAAGCGGCGGCGGAAGTCCTCGTCCTGAGCCAGGTCGCTCTTGAGGATCTTCACCGCCACCAGCCGGTTGAGCCGGTGGCACTTGGCCTTGTAGACCACCGCCATGCCCCCGGTGCCGATGCGCTCCAGGATCTCATAGCGGTTGTCCAGCATTTTTCCAATGTACTGGTCCATGGTGTGCCCCCCCCCCTTACTGTTTCCGCATCAGCATCAGCACAGCGGTGACGTTGTCCGATGCGCCGCGGCTCTTGGAGATGGCCAGCAGCCGGTCCAGGCAGGAGTCGGGGCCCTCGCCGTGGATGACCTCGAAGAGCATCTCCTGGTCCGTCACCGTGTCCACCAGTCCGTCGGTGCACAGCAGCAGGTAGTCCCCCGGCGCCATGGGGCAGATGTACCCATCGCTGTCGGCGGACACGTCCGGACCCAGGGCCCGGGTGATGAGGTTGCGGTTGGGATGGCGGCGGGCCTCCTCGGCGGTGATGTCGCCCCGGTCCACCATGCTCTCCACCAGGGAGTGGTCCTTGGTGACCCGGGTGATGCCCTCGGCGGTGATGTGATAGGCCCGGCTGTCTCCCACGTTGGTAATGACGACGCCGCCGTCATAGGACACGGCAGAGACCAGGGTAGTGCCCATGTTGCGCCGCTCCTCGCTGGCCGCGGCGGCTTCCCGCACGGCCCGATTGGCCTGGGCCACCGCGCAGGCCGACAGCTCCCGCAGCTGCTCCGGCGTCATCTCCGGGCGCAGGGTGCGGCGGACGGCCTCCATAAAGGTGGCAACGGCGATATGGCTGGCCTCCTGGCCGCCGGCGGCGCCGCCCATGCCGTCGCACACCACGCAGACGGTGTGGCCGTCCACCTGGTCGGCGGCGTAGGCGTCCTGGTTCTCCTTGCGGACCAGGCCGGTGTCAGTCAGGCCCCAAACTTGCATCAGGCTCATTGGGAACACTCCCCTTTCTCATCTTCCAGCATGGCCTTCCTGCGGAGCTGTCCGCAGGAGGCGTCGATGTCTCCCCCCAGGCTCCGCCGCACAGTGGCGGTGACGCCCTGGCTCTCCAGACGCTTCTGGAAGGCCGCGATCCGGCGGGAGGGCTTGAAGGGGCTCTCCGCCACCTCGTTGAGGGGGATCAGGTTCACATGCCCCGGCATGCCCCGGAGCTTCTTGACGATCAGGTCCGCCTGCCAGTCGTGGTCGTTGACGCCGTCGATCATGGCGTACTCGAAGGAGATGCGGCGGCCGGTCTTTTTGAAATAGTCATGGCAGGCGGCGAACAGCTCCTCCACGTCGTAGGCCCGATTCACCGGCATGATCTTCGAGCGGGTCTCACTGTCCGGCGCGTGGAGGGAGACGGAGAGAGTCAGCTGCAAACCCAGCTCTGAAAGGCGCCGGATGCCCGGCACCAGCCCGCAGGTGGAGAGGGAGATGTGCCGCATCCCGATGTTCATGCTGTCCGGATGGTTCACCAGCTCCAGAAAGCGCAGGACGTTGTCGAAGTTGTCCAGAGGCTCTCCGATGCCCATGAGGACGATGTTGCTCACCTCCGCCCCGGAGTCGGTCTGGGTAAAGAGCACCTGGTCCAGCATCTCTGCCGCCGTCAGGTCCCGGACCTTGCCGGCGATGGTGGAGGCGCAGAAGGCGCAGCCCATGCGGCAGCCCGCCTGGGAGGAGATGCACACGGTGTTGCCGTGATGGTAGCGCATGAGGACGGACTCCACGCAGTTGCCGTCCCCCAGGCGCCAGAGGTACTTGATGGTGCCGTCCTGGGCGGAGACCTGTTTGCGCTCCACGGCGGGCACCGTGAAGGGATGCTCCGCCGCCAGCTTCTCCCGCAGGGCCTTGGGCAGGTTGGTCATGTCGTCATAGGAGGCGGCGCCCCGGTGGAGCCAGGAGAACACCTGCTTGCCCCGGAAGGCGGGCTCGCCCATGGCGCGGAGGGTATCGGTCACCTCCGCCTCCGTCATGGATTTCAAATCGGTCATAGAAAAACGCCTCTCAAGGGCGCCGCGTCATGCGGCAGATGTAGAACCCGTCGGTGCCGTGGCGGTGAGGCCAGAGGGTGATCTCCCCCTCCGTGGCCCCTGCGGGGTCCGGCAGGTCGAAGGGCGACAGGGAAAAGTCCGGCGTCTCCGCCAGAAACGCCCCCGTCACCTGCTGGTTCTCCTCCGGCAAAATGGTGCAGGTGGAGTAGACCAAAGTTCCGCCGGGCCGGACGTACCGGGCGGCGTTGCGGAGAATGGCGTCCTGGACGACAGGCAGAGTGAACAGGTCCTCCGCCCGCTTGTACCGGGCGTCGGGCTTCTTGCGGATGATACCGAGGCCCGAGCAGGGCGCGTCCACCAGGACGGTGTCAAAGGCCCCATCCCACTCCGGACGGAACACCTGTCCGTCGGCGGAGGCGGTCTCGATGCAGGAGATGCCGAGCCGCGCCGCGCCCTCCCGGATGCGCTTCAACTTATTCTCGTGGAGGTCGCAGGAGTGGATGCTCCCCTGATTGTCCATGGCGAAGGCGGCGGAGAAGGACTTGCCGCCGGGGGCGGCGCACACGTCCAGCACCCGGTCCCCGGGCTGTACCCCCGCGATCCGGGCCACCAGCGCCGCGGCGGCGTCCTGGACCAGGAAGTCTCCGTTTCGGAAGGGTTCCAGGGCCGTCAGGTCCCCGGCGCCGGTCAGTTCCAGGCAGCCCGGCACCCAGGCGTGGGGCTGCACCGTGACGCCCAGGGCGGTCAGGGCCGCCGTCAGGTCCTCCGCGGTGGTGCGGAGGGGGTTCACCTGGACGGTCAGGGGCGGCGGGGTGTTGTCGGCGGCGAGGAAGGCCTCCGCCTCCTCCCTGCCCAGAAGCAGCATCAGCCGCTTCACCAGCCACCTGGGGTGACTGTACCGGGTGGAGAGATACTTCACCGGGTCCTTGTCCGGAATGGGCGGCAGAGCCTCCCGCTCCCGGCCCGCCCGCCGCAGCACGGCGTTGACCAGCCCGGCGGCGGCGCCGCGGCCGCAGGATTTCGCCAGCTCCACGGACTCGTTCACCGCGGCGCTGACGGGGATCTTGTCCAGAAACAGGATCTGGTACAGCCCCAGGCGAAGGATGTCCTGGAGGGGCGGCTGGAGGTGCTCCGGCTTCTGGGAGCACCAGGCGGCGAGATAAAAGTCCAGCAGGGCCTGGTTTTGCAGCACACCGTAGACCAGGCGGCTGCACAGGGCAGCGTCGGCGCCGGTGAGGCCGTCCCGCCGGAGGGCGGGGCCCAGGGCCGCGTCGGCCCAGGCCTGGTTGGTGCGGCAGCGGCGCAGCACCTCCAGGGCAGTCCTGCGGGCGCTCATCGGCGACCTCCGTCTCCACCCCGGCCGCCGCTGCGGCCGAGGAAGATCAGTACGAACCGCAGCAGCTGCAAAAGGCTCATCAGCAGCGCGGCCACATACGTCAGCGCCGCCGCCCGCAGCACCTTGCGGGCGCCGTAGTACTCGTCCCCGTCCAGCATCCCCGTGCCCTCGATGGTCTCCAGAGCCCGGCGGGAGGCGTTGAACTCCACCGGCAGCGTCACCAGCTGGAAGAAGGTGGTGAGAGAGAACAAAATGATGCCCGCCAGAAACAGAGACTGGCTGTACAGAAACAGACCCACGAACAGCAGGATGAAAGAGAACCGGGAGCCCAGCTGGGTGGCGGGGATGATGGCGGTGCGCAGCCGCACGGGGCCGTACCCCACGGCGTACTGGACCGCGTGGCCCGCCTCGTGGGCGGCCACGCCCACCGCCGCCACCGTGGCGGCGCCGTAGACGTCCTCGGAGAGGTAGATGGTGTTGTCCCGGGGATCGTAGTGGTCGCTGAGGTGGCCCCGGCAGGGCCGGACGGGCACGCCCGCCACGCCGTTGGCCCGCAGCACCGCCTCCGCCGCCTGGGCGCCGGTGAGGCGCCGGCGGTTCATCACCTGACTGTACTGGCGGAAGTTGCCGGACACCTGGAACTGGGCCCAGACAGACAGGATGAGAACAGGGATCAGCAGCAGGAAATAGATATTGTTGGCGAGAAACTCGCCGTAGCTGTAATAGCCGTAAGAATAAGGCATGGAAAAACCTCGCAGTTAGAAAAATTCCGGAGCGGAGCCCCGACCATCCCTATTGTGACAAAAGGACCGCCCTTTTATCAAACAGCGATGTCAGACCTCCATGGGGTGGCCCAGGAGATACGCGGCGGCGCTCATGCGCCTGCCGCCCTCGGCCTGGATCTCCGTCAGGTACAGGCTCCGCCCGTCGCCGCAGGCCACCTCGATGCCCAGCTTTCCGGCGGAGAGCAGCGTGCCGGGGGCCTTGTCCGTGGCGCCGCCCGGGGCGGTGCGGTAGACCTTGAACCGCGTCCCGGCGATCTCCGCCTGGGCGCAGGGCCATGGGATCAGCCCGCGGACCTGGCAGCTGATGGCCGCCGCGCTCCGGGTCCAATCCATGGCAGAGAGCTCCCGGCCCAGCATGGGCGCATAGGTCATCTCCGCCTCGTTCTGGGGCGTCCGGTCCGCGGTGCCCGCCGCCAGGGCGGTCACGGTCTCGCTGAGGGCCTCCGCCCCCAACTGGGCAAGGCGCGCCGTCAGGGCCGGGGCGTCCTCGTCGGGGCCGATGGGGGTGGACTTTTGCAAAATGACGTCTCCGGCGTCCAGGGCTTTCGCCATATACATGATGGAGACGCCGGTGGTCTCCTCCCCGTTCAAAATGGCCCAGTTGATGGGGGCCGCGCCCCGGTACTTGGGCAGGAGCGAGGAGTGGACGTTGATGGACCCCAGGGGCGGCACCTCCAGGATCGCCTCCGGCAGCAGCTTTCCATAGGCCGCCACCACCGTCAGCTCCGGCGCCAGGCCCTTCACCAGCTCCAACGCGGCCTCGTCCCGCAGCGTGACGGGCTGGTACACGTCCAGGCCGACTGACAAGGCATATTCCTTTACAGGAGAGAAGGTCACCTTATGGCCCCGGTTCCGGGGTTTGTCCGGCTGGGTCAGCACGCCGCAGATGGTGTGCCCCTCCTCCACCAGGCGGTGCAGGGAGGCCACGGCGAACTCCGGCGTGCCCATGAACAGGATGCGCATGGGCTCACTCCCCCTCTTCTTCCCGCTCCAGATACTCCCGCAGCTCCTGGTCGGAGAGGAAGTGGTCCACGTGCTCCACGAACAGGTGGCCGTCCAGATGCTCGATCTCGTGGCAGAAGGCCCGGGCGGTGAGACCCTCGGCCTCCACCTCGAAGGGGCGGCCGTAGCGGTCCTGGGCCCGGACCCGGACCACGTTGGGCCGGGTGACGATGCCCCACTTGCCGGGCACGCTGAGGCAACCCTCCAGGCCGGTCTGCTCCCCGCTGGTGGCCACGATCTCCGGGTTCACCAGCTCGATATACTCCTCGGAGCCCTCGTCCAGCACCACGCACACCCGCCGCAGCACCCCCACCTGGGGCGCTGCCAGTCCGGCGCCGTTGGCGTCGGAGAGCGTCTCGATCAGATCGTCCAGCAGCGCGTGCAGCCGGGGGTTGAACTCCGTCACCGGGCGGCAGACCTTCTCCAGGCACTCCTCGCCCTGTTCCACGATTTTCCGCAAAGCCATATGTCTGAAACCTCCCTTGATCCATGGGCCGTCTCCGGCCCCGGGGCGCCGCGGCGCCCCGCCGTATATTATTCCATGCTGTTGCACTCCACAAACAAATGGATGCCCCGGTTGGCCCGGTCGGCGGAAAAGTCCCGCAGCAGGGCCCGGATGTGGGCCCTGGCGGCGGCGTCGTTCCGGCCCACCAGCAGGCAGTGATACCGATAGCGGTTGTTGAGCTTCACCACCGGCGCCGGAGCGGGGCCCAGGGCCTCCGTATCCGCCATGTCCGGCGCCCGGCACAGCCCGTCCAGGGCCTGCCGCACCCGGGCGGCGGCGCGGAGCACCACGCCCTCCTCGGGGCCGGAGACGGTGAAGGTGAAGAGATCTGCAAAGGGCGGACAGCGGCGCAGCCGCCGCATCCGGATCTCGCCCTGGTAAAAGCTCTGATAGTCCTGCCGGGCGGCGCAGCGGATCACGTCGTTTTCCGGCGCGTAGGTCTGGATGACCGCCCGGCCCCGGCTGCCGCCCCGGCCGGCCCGGCCCACCACCTGGGTCAGCAGGCTGAAGGTCCGCTCGGCGGCGCGGTAGTTGTCCACGTACAGGCTCAGGTCCGCTGCCAGCACGCCCACCAGCGTCACACCGGGGAAGTCCAGGCCCTTGGCTACCATTTGGGTGCCCAGCAGGATGGGCACCCGCTCCTCCCGGAACCGCCGCAGGATGGGCTCGTGGCCGGAGGCGGCGGTGTCCGCGTCCAGCCGCAGGACCTCCGTCCCGGGAAACAGCTGCCGCAGCTCCTCCTCCACCTTCTGAGTTCCGCTGCCCACGTGCTTCAAAAGACCTCCGCACACCGGACACCGCTCCGGCGAGCGCTCGGAGTGGCCGCAGTGGTGGCACATGAGCCGCCCGTTGGCGGAGTGATACGTCAGGGGCACGCTGCACCGGGGACACTGGGGGACCTCCCCGCACTCTCCGCAAAGGAGCATGCGGCTGCTGCCCCGGCGGTTGAGAAACAAAATGCTCTGCTCGCCCCGGTCCAGGTTCTCCGCCAGCTCCCGCCGCAGCACCGCGCCGATGGAGCCGCTGTTGCCATTGCGGATCTCCTGGCGCAGGTCGGCGATGACCACCTCCGGCAGCGGACGGCGGTTGTAGCGCTCCGTCAGCTCCACCCGGTGATACACGCCCTGCTCCGCCGCCCAGGCGGTCTCCACCGACGGGGTGGCGGAGCCCAGCACCAGCACGGCCTTGTCCCGGCCGCAGAGGTACTTGGCTACGTCCCGGGCGTGGTAGCGGGGGGCGTTTTCCGACTGGTAGCCGCTCTCCTGCTCCTCGTCCAGAATAACGAGGCCCAGGTTTTTCAGCGGCGCGAACACCGCTGAGCGGGTGCCCAGCACCACCTTGACCTCCCCCCGGCGGATGCGCTTCCACTGGTCGTACCGCTCCGTCACCCGCAGGGCACTGTGGATCATGGCCACGGCGTCTCCGAACCGGGCGGAGAAGCGGCGCATCATCTGGGGCGTCAGCACGATCTCCGGCACCAGCACCAGCGCGGTGCGCCCCCGTTCCAGGGCATCGGCCACCAGGTGCAGATACACCAGGGTCTTGCCGCTGCCGGTGACGCCCTGCAAAAGGACCGCCTCCGGCCTGCCCGTGTCCGCCAGGACACGGATGGCCGCATAGGCGGCGGCCTGCTCCGCCGTCAGCACGGCGGGGGGCTCCGGCGCCGCGGTGTCCGTGGGGACCCGCAGCTCCTCCTCCGCCGTCAGGGTCACGAGGCCGGCCCGCTCCATGGCCCGCAGCGTGGACATGGCGGCGCCGGTGAAATAGCACACGTCGGCAGCGGGGATG
This sequence comes from Dysosmobacter sp. Marseille-Q4140, assembly GCA_018228705.1. NCBI lineage: Bacteria > Bacillati > Bacillota > Clostridia > Eubacteriales > Oscillospiraceae > Dysosmobacter > Dysosmobacter sp. Marseille-Q4140. Next base: position 144,042 of record CP073694.1, read on the forward strand.
GGCCCGGAGGCGGAGAGCAGCTCCACCACCGCCCGGCGAACCGGTGCCCGGCGGTGGGCCAGCTGGTCCAGGGCCTCTCCGGCGTCCGCCGCCAGGCCGGCCATGAACCGCATCCGGTCTCCGGCCTTGCGGCGGGCGTCGGTCTCGTGGACCACAGCCCCCTCCTTCTCCAGTGCCCGCAGCACGGTGCCCGCGCCGCTTCCGCAGGCCGCTTCCAAAGCCGCCTGCTCCGCCCTGCCGCCGGCGGCGCGGAGCGCCTCCAGGACCGCCCGGGCCGCCGGGGACAGCCCTTCTTCCGAAACAGGCTCTGTCAGCTGCCAGATCTCCCGGAGGCGGAACCACAGCCCCGCCGGCAGCAGCGTCCTGGCCGCCTCGAATACCGTGCAGAAGTACCGGCCCCGCAGCCACAGCGCCAGGGCGATGCCGTCCGCGTCCAGCACCGGCTCAGGGTCCAGTACCGCCGTCAGGGGCTTGAGGCCGGGGATCTTCTCCCCCTCGCCCCGGGCCAGGATCAGCCCCTCGCTGGTGCGGTTGCCCCGGCCGAAGGGGACCGTGACCCGGGCGCCGGGCAGGGCCGCTTCCAGCCACCGCTCCGGCACCAGATAGTCATAGGGCTTATCAATGGAATAGGGCGCGGCGCTGACCGCGACCTTTACGATGACAGCGGTCTCCATGCCTCGCCCTCCTCCGTGTCTCAGTCCTCCCGGATGGTCAGATCCATGCCCCTGGCGTCCAGCCGGCCCTCAGCCACCTCGTTGATGGCCATGGTGACGGGCTTTTCCTCCAGATGCTCCTCGGCCGCCTCGGCGGCGTCGGCGATCTGGCGGGCCCGGCGGGCCACCACATTCACCAGCATGTAGCGGTTGGGCACATAAGAGGTCAGTTTGTTCATAGCGGGATACAGCATCATAACACAACACATCCATTCTGCCTGTTCAGGCGGTCAAATTTAGTATGGGAAAACCGGGGAAAACGGGCCTCAGCGGCCGTTGATGATCTCCATCCGCTCCCGGGGCTTGCAGTGCTCCGCCGTCATGATGGCGTTGAGCTCGCCCACGGCGTTCTCCACCGTGTCATTGATGACGAAGTAATCGTAGGTGTGGGCCGTCTGGAATTCCACCTTGGCCCGCAGAAGGCGCTTTTGGATCTTTTCCGGGCTGTCGGTGCCCCGCTCGGTGAGGCGCCGCTCCAGCTCCGACCAGCTGGGCGGGGCGATGAAGATACGCACCGTGTCGGGCCGCTTGCTGGTGACCTGGATGGCACCCTGGACCTCGATGTCCAAAATCACGTCCTTGCCCTGCTCCATGGCCTCGTCCACATAGCGCTTGGGCGTTCCGTAGAAGTTGCCCACATACTCGGCGTACTCCAGGAACTGCTCCTTGGCGATCCACTTGCGGAAGGAGTCCACGTCCATGAAGTGGTAGTGGACGCCGTCCAGCTCGCCGGGCCGGGGGTCGCGGGTGGTGGCGGAGACAGAGAAGTACAGGTTTTTCCGGGATTCCAGCAGGGCGGCGAGCACCGTGCTCTTGCCCACGCCGGAGGGGCCGGAAATGATGAACGTCTTGCCTTTTCGCATGGTTTCAATCCCTTTCCTCAGTAGCTGGCTCTCCCTGGAGCCGCTGGCCGAACCGCTCCGGCGGCAGGGCCGATAAGATCACATGGTCGCTGTCCATGATGAAGATGGAGGCGGTCTTGCGGCCGTAGGTGGCGTCGATCAGCATGCCCCGCTCCCGGGACTCCTGGATCATGCGCTTGATGGGCGCCGAGTCCGGCCCCACCACGGCGATGACCCGCTGGGCGGAGACCAGGCTGCCGAAGCCGATGTTGATGAGCTTCATGGCCGCCTCACTCCACATTCTGGACCTGCTCGCGCATCTTCTCCACCTCGGCCTTGAGGCCCACCACCACCTGGGCGATGGCCACGTCCGAGCACTTGGAGCCGATGGTGTTGGACTCGCGGTTGACCTCCTGGATCAGGAAGTCCATCTTCCGGCCCATGGGCTCGTCGCTCTGGAGCATGGTGCGCAGCTGGGCCACGTGGCTCCGCAGGCGCACGGTCTCCTCGTCCACGGCCACCTTGTCGGCGTAGATGGCGGCCTCGGTCAGGATGCGCTGGGGGTCCACGGTGGCGCTTTGCAGCACCTCCTGCATCCGGGCGGTGAGCTTGGCCCGGTACTCCGCCACGGTCTGGGGGGACCGCTCCTCCACCTGGGCGGTATAGGCCTCGATGGCGTCCAGGCGGTTTGCGATGTCCTCGGCCAGCTTCTGTCCCTCCACGGCACGCATGGCGTGATAGGCGGCCAGGGCTTCCTCCAGTACGGCGCAGAGATCGGCGCTGACGGTCTCCAGATCCTCGTCGGCCTTGGTGACGGTCAGCACATCGGGAAAGCGGGCCAGGGTCTCCGGCGTCACCTTATAGGCCGTGGGGCCGCAGACCTCCGCCAGCTCTCCCAAGGCGGCGGCGTACTGAGCCGCCAGCTCCCGGTTCACCGTGACCTTTGCCACATCCGCGGCAGAGGCGTCCACAGTGACGAACACGTCCACCTTGCCACGGGAGACGCTTTTCTGCACGGTCTGCTTCACCGCGTCCTCGGCGAAGGCGTACATCCGGGGCATTTTCACCGTGCAGTCCAGATACCGGTTGTTGACGGAGCGGACCTCCACGGTGATGTCCCGCTTGTTGAGGGTCTGCCGGGCCCGGCCGTAGCCGGTCATGCTTTTGATCATGGTTCTTCCTCCCTTTCACCTGGCTCAGCAGCAGAAGTAGTAGCCGCCGCCGTTGCACAGGGTATAGGCACAGCACAGCGTCAGACAGGGGTTGGCCGTGCACATATCGGTTCCGAAGGTGCGCCCCTCCGGGTGGTAGGTGGTCTCTCCGGCGTGGTCCATGAACTCCAGGGCCCGGCGGTATTCGGCGTTGCCCGGGTCCATCTGGCAGGCGGTCTGGTAATACCGGTGGGCCTCGTCCATCCAGCCCCGGCGGTAGCACACGGCCCCCCGCAGAAAGTTCCACTCGGCGTTGTGGTCGCTGTAATTGGCCAGCAGCGCCTCCGCCCGGGTCAGATCGCCGGTGGAAATGGCGATGCGCACCTGCTGCAATACGGAGCTGGAGCCCGCGTAGGAGCCGGAGTATCCCCCGTATCCGCCATAGCTGCCGCCGTAGCCGGAGGCCGACGAGGAGGACGACCCGCCGCCCTTGCTGCCCCGTTCCTTGGTGATCTGCTCGTAAGCGGCGTTGATCTCCTTCATCTTCTCCTGAGCCAGGTCCGCCAGGGGATTGTCATGATAATTGTCCGGATGGTACTTTCTGGCCAGATTCAGATAGGCCTTTTTCACTTCCGCATCCGTGGCCGTCTCCGGCACACCCAGGATCTTGTAGGGATCGTTCATGTGGTTTCCTCAACATTCTTGTGTTTCTCTTTGTATCTGCCCCGGACCGCCGCCCGGAAGGTGCCGTCCAACACCGCCCGGCCCACCTGGAAGAGGCTGCCGTAGAAGGTGGCCTCCAGCAGGGGCGACCATACGCCGAAGTCCCAGAGCTCATAGGCGGTGGTCATCATGCGGATGGAGTGGTCCAGTGTGGCGGAAAACGCCTGCCGGGCCTCCGCCGTCCAGACGCCGTTTCTCAGGCCGTAGCGCAGTGCCACGGGGTTATAATTCCCGGAGGCGGCGTCTTTTTTCAGATCGTCCGCCGCGTCCACCAGGTATACCCAGCGGCCCAGGTGGTAGAGGATCTGCTCCAGCACCCGGCGGCGAATGGGATCATCCACCTCCGCTGCGGCACCGGAGAGCAGAGCTGCAAAGGCGTCTGCCGGCGGGTCCAGGGCCGGGCAGTTCTCCGCCTCCAGCCGCGAGAGGATCTCCAGCTGGCGCCGCACGGCCTGGTCGAACCGGGGACGGCGCTCCGCCGCCCGGCGGTAGGCCCGGTGCAAAGCGGCGCCGCCAGCCCGGTACGGCAGGCCCTTGAGTGAGCCGTGGTCCGCCACGCCGTCCCGGGCCTGCCACCAGGCCAGGATCACGCTCTCGTCCGCGGCCAGAGCCAGGGCCGGCGTCTCAGGCTGGAACTCCCTGGGGCGCAGGGGGCTCACCGGGCACCGGGACCGCTCCGGCGCCCCCTCCTCCCGGTCCGAGAGGAGGATGGCCAGGTAGGTGAAATCGTAGTTCAGGATAAATCGCTCCGTCAGGCCGTACCGCCGGCCCAGGGTATGGCAGAGGCCGCAGTAGGCCCGGCGGAACCGCTCCGTCTCCGCCTGGGGCAGCTCCCCCAGAGGCGGACGCACATAGCCGACCATCAGAACAGCCGGACGATGGTGAAGCGGAGGCCGCCCTGCCTGCGCAGCCGGCGGTCGTAAGCCACGGCGATCAGGATGCCCAGCACAAAGCCGATACCGCCAAACAGGTAGCGGATGGGTGCGCTGGCCACAGCGATGGTGGCGAAGTATCCCACCAGGAACAGTACCACCGGCGTCAGGTACACCAGGGCCACGATGCCCAGCATTTTCTGGGTGTCGCTCTGGACCACCACCTTCTGCCCGGGCTTGGCCCCGATGGGGTTGGCCGCCCGGGCCTGCACGGCGGCGCCGGTGACGCCGCAGCCGGCGCACTCCTCGCAGTCGTGCCCGCAGGCGGACTTCCGTGGTACGGAGATCACGGCGTAATCCCCGGCCAAGAGACGTTCTACTGTTGCGATTTGGGTCATGTTTCTTCGTTCTCCTTTATGTTGGGGAGGGCTCTCCGGTCTCCCCGCCGGAGGGGGTCTCCTCCTCCGGCGGTTCCTCCTGGTCCGGCGTCTCCTCCTGCCCGTCCCGCAGGGTGACGCGGATCTGATACGTCCCGCTGACGCCCAGGTCCCCCTTCTCCGACCGGATGGTCACGGGCACGGTGTAGGTCCCGGCGGCGGCACTGAAATCCGTCAGATCCGCCACAGCCACCAGATCGTCGCCGGTGACGGCGTCCACGTCGGCGCTGGTGCCGAAGATGATCACCGTCAGCTGCTCTGTGAGGATGCTGGCGGTCTTTCCGGCCGGTACGTTCTCACACTGGATGCGGGTGGTGGTCAGCGGTACGCTCTTCATGTCCTTGAAGGAGATGGTCAGCGTGGCCTTTGTGACGCCGCTGAGGTTCTCGCAGCCCTCCGGCAGCGGGATGGTGTAGCTGTACCGGGTGTTGTCGTCCAGGGAGGCCAGGTCGAACTCGTCCAGCACGATGGTCTCCACGTCCCGCAGCAAGTCCGCGTCGCCGGAAACCAGGATGCTCCTGGGCTCGATGTTGTACTCCACGTTCCGCAGACGGGCACCGGGCGACTCCAGGAAGTCCATGGTCAGCGTCAGCTCCTTGGTGACATTCACCGGCAGCGTGGCCGTGATGGTGTCCACAGTGGGATGGATGCCCTCGCCGGAGAGGAGCTGGTCGTTTTCATCGTAGTACTGGAACTCCAGATCCTCGGTGACGGTAGAGGTGGCGTTGTCATAGTTCAGGACCACCTTGACGTAGCTGACCGGATCGATGTCCTCCTGCTGGCCCCGGATCTCTACCACAGAGGGAGACAGCTGCAGTTCACCGGCGGAGTAGCCCTCGGCCACAGTGCCCACCCGCTCGCAGCGGACCTCCACCTCCTTGTGGTAGAGCTCCCCGATGTTGACGGTGGCCATGGAGGGAGAGGTGGATTTCTTGGTGATGCCCTCGGCTTCATTATTGTAAAAGATACTGATGGTGACCCGCTGGGTGCCGGTCTCCGTCACGTCGATCAGATCCGCGGAGGCCCGGACGGCAGAGCGGTCCAGACTGGTGCTGTTCCAGCGGGTGGCGACCAGCTTCACATCCACAGTCTGGGTGGTGCCCTCTTCCAGCAGCATCAGTCCCCGCTGGGCAAGGACCGTGTCGGTGCTGAGGTATTCGATGGGGATATCCTTGATCTCGATCTCCACCAGTTCCCCGCCGGTCACATCCACGAAAATCCACAGCGTCACGGCGACCAGGCACGACAGGACCAAAAAGATGATCTTCTGCTTGTCCATCTTCTTGTTACGTTCCGTCATTGCCGCCACCTCCTTTTCCGGTGCGCAGCAGCCGGGCCAGGCCGAAGCGCTGCTTGTCCCCGTCGGACTCCTCCTGCGGGAGCAGCTCGTTCCGCAGGAGGTTCTCCAGGGTCTCCGGCTTGAGGTGCCGCTTGAGCATCCCGCCGATGGCCACGGAGATGGAGCCGGTCTCCTCCGACACGATGACCACCACCGCGTCGGAGTTCTCGCTCATGCCGATGCCGGCCCGGTGCCGCATGCCCAGGTCCCGGCTGAGGTTCACATTTTTGCTCAGGGGCAGCATGCAGCCGGCCCCCAGCATCCGCCCGTGGCGGATGATGACGGCGCCGTCGTGCATGGGAGCCTTGACGAAAAAGATGTTCTTCAGCAGCTCGCTGGACACGGCGGCGTCCAGCATGGTGCCGCTGCGGACCATGTCGTCCAGCAGAATCTCCCGCTCGAACACGATCAGGGCGCCGGTGCGGGTCTGGGACATCTCCGTGCAGGCCAGCACCGTCTGGCCGATGGTCTGCTCCATGGTGCTGCCGCCCTCCATATGGCTGAAAAAGCCGATGAAGCGGCGGGAGCCCATCTCCTCCAGGATCCGGCGGATCTCCGGCTGGAAGAGGATGATGAGGGCCAGCACGCCCACCTGGACCATGCGGCTCATCAGATAGTAGATGCTGTTGAGCTGCAGCACATAGGAAAGCAGCAGCGCCGCGAAGAACACGAACAGGCCCTTGAGCAGGCTGGCAGCCCGGGTGGTGCGCATCAGGGCCAGAATTTTATACAGGACGAACACCAGGATGGCGATGTCCAGAATGTCGGTGACCTGTACGGTCAGCAGATACCGCCCAATGCGGATCGGCAGCTCTGCCAATTCCGCCGACAGCTCCGCGAAGGTGATCGTGGGTCGCATGTTGACGTCATCATCCCTTTCAGGCCATGAATACAATACATTGTATTATATAAAATATACCTGTGGATTGCAAGGCGAACGGGGCGAAAATTCACGGTCTGTTCAGAAAATCAGCGGAGGATCTCCCCCATGGCGGACAGGAATCGGCCCACCTCCTCCGGGGTGTTCCAATGGGAAAAGCTGGCACGGACCGTGCCCGTATCCACGGTGCCGGCGGTCCGGTGGGCCAGGGGCGCGCAGTGGAGCCCCGCCCGGACGGCGATGTCCCGCTCCGCCAGGGCCGCGGCCAGGCTTTCCGGCTCTTGCCCCTCTGCCGTGAAGGAGACCACGCCGGTCTGATCCGCCAGGTCGGGCCGGGCATAGACGCGGACGCCGGGCAGCCGCCGCAGCCCCTCCGCCGCCGCCAGAGCCAGCAGCCGCTCATGGCGGCAGATGGCGCCCTCCCCCCGGCTGCGGACAAACCGCACCCCGGCCAGGAGCCCGGCTATGCCGGGCATGTTGTGGGTCCCGGCCTCCAGCCGGTCGGGCAGGAAGTCCGGCATGGCCTGCTGGAGGGACATGCTGCCGGTGCCGCCCTCCAGCAGCGTGGCAGTCTCCACGTCCTTTCCGCACAGCAGCACACCGGTGCCCTGGGGGCCGTAGAGCCCCTTGTGGCCGGGCATGGCGATGAAGGCGGCCCCCAGGGCCGCCATGTCCAGCGGCAGCACTCCGGCAGACTGGGAGGCGTCGATGACAAAGGGGATCCCGCGGCTGCGGCACAGTGCGGCGATGGCCTCCACCGGCTGGATGAAGCCAAAGACGTTGGAGACGTGGGAACAGATCACCGCGTCGGTCTGGGATGTGACGGCCCGGGCGAAGGCGGCCTCCACGGCCCCGGGGTCGAACAGGGGCCCGGCGGCCACCGCCGTCTCCGCCCGCAGGGCCGCCAGGGGGCGGGTGACGGCATTGTGCTCGTAGCCGGAGATCACGGCCCGCCCCCCCACCGGCACCAGGGACTTGATGGCGATGTTCAGTGCGTGGGTGGCGTTCATGGTGAACACCACCTGCTCCGGGCTCTCCAGGTGGTACAGCTCCGCCAGCTCCGACCGGCAGGCGAAGGCGGCGTCCGCCGCGGCCATAGCGGCGCCATAGCCGCCCCGGCCGGGAGAACTCATGGTGGCCAGGGCGTCCGTCATGGCCCCGGACACGGTCCGGGGCTTTTGAAACGTGGTGGCCGCGCTGTCAAAATAGATCATGGGGTCACCTCCCGAAAGGTACCCCGCTGGGACAGGAATATTTGAACGGGGTTCAGCGCTTCCCCGTGAAGGACCGGCAGTGCCGCGGACAGATCGCCTGCGGCGATCTCCACGGCATAGGCGCAGCCCAGGTCCGTCAGGTCCCTGGGGGCCCGGAAGATCCGGCACCGGATGCCCGAGCGGCTCAGAGCCCGCTGCATCCGCTGGGCGTAGGTGACGGAGCGGGCGATAATCAAATAGTGCTCCACAGACACTCCTCCTCTCTCCCCATTGTATGGGGGAGCGTGCGGAAGGTGCGTGGGGGCGCGTCAGCGGGCGGACCGGGAGCTATCAGGTTGTCCCGGCAGGCCTGGATGGAGCTGTTCATTTGCCCCGGCGGGGCGGGCTTCCCGAGGGGGATCCGCCCCCATTTACAGCACCAGCGCAGTTCCCCCCGGCCGAAATAAGTTCGGCCGGGGCTACGCTAAAAACTTGCCCCCGGCAAGTTTTCTTCACGCTGCGCCGGTCCAAAAGAAAAGGCAGTCGGACGGACAGGCGTCCCGCCTGTCCGTGGAACGGGGGGCGTGCGAATCGGTCCGGCGGACATCGATAACCCCGTCGTCCCTGCGCCGGATCCCGGCAGTCGAAATACCCTGGAGCCGCATAGACGGTGCGGTGGATGGACGGGGTGCTTGTCGAATTTGATCTGCGCCTATCTCCGCGCTTTCCGTTTCGCTAGGCGCTGTCCTGGCGGTTGCCGCAGGCTTTCCCTCCTGGCGGTAGGGGCTGATGAAAGATCCGCCCGCTGTACAGGCCCTCCCGGAACTGCCGCGCCCCAAAGCCTTCCACCATGGGGGAAGGTGGCATTTGCGGAGCAAATGACGGATGAGGGGCCGCCTGCCGGCGAACTTGCGTGATCCGTCCCCTCATCAGCCGCGCCCCGGCGGGGCCCGCTGCCCCTGCCGCGCACCGGGGAGGCCGTGCCAGCGGCACGTCCTCCCCGGTGTCTCCTCATCCTATGCGTTTTTCTCCAGCAGCGCCACCGCATGGGCCGCCATGCCGGAGCCGTCGCCTGTGAAGCCCAGGCCCTCCTCGGTGGTGGCCTTGACGTTGATCCGCTCCGGCTCCACGCCCAGGGCCGCCGCCATGTTCGCTTCCATCTCCCGGCGGTAGGGGCCCACCTTGGGGGCCTGGGCCAGAAGCGTGGCGTCGATGTTCACCACGGCGTAGCCCCTCTCACCCAGGAGCCGCCCCACCTCGGAGAGCAGCTTCAAACTGGAGATGCCCGCGTACTGCGGGTCCGTGTCGGGGAAGAGCTTGCCGATGTCCCCCAGCCGGGCGGCGCCGGTCAGGGCGTCCATGACGGCGTGGATCAGCACGTCGGCGTCGGAGTGACCCAGCAGGCCCAGGCGGTACGGGATTTCCACCCCGCCCAAGATCAGCTTCCGGCCCTCTGTCAGCCGGTGGACGTCATAGCCGTGTCCGATTCGCAGATTGGTCATAGCCGCTCCTCTCTGGCCCGCAGCAGGGCCTCCGCCAGGATCAGATCCGCAGGGGTGGTGATCTTCAGATTGGTCTCGTCTCCCTCGGCGAGGTACACGGTCTTGCCCAGCCGCTCCACGGCGCCGCAGTCGTCGGTGACCGCCGCGCCGCTCTCCAGAGCCGACTGAAGCGCCGCCTTCAGCAGGTCCGCCTGGAACACCTGGGGCGTCTGGACCGCCCGCAGTGCCGACCGGTCCAGAGTCCGCTCCACGGCGCCGTCGCTCCGGACCTGCTTGACCGTGTCCTTCACCGGCACCGCCGGGGCCGCCGCGCCGCAGCGCTCCGCCAGGGCGATGACCTCGTCGATCAGCTGCGGCGTGGTCAGGGGCCGGGCCCCGTCCTGGACCGCCAGCAGCTCCGCGTCGCCGGCCTCCAGAGCCGCCAGCAGAACCGAATGGACCCGGTTCTCTCCGCCCCGGACCACCTTGGCGCACTTGGTGATGCCGTATTCCCTGCAAAGCCGGGAGATCTCTACCAGCTGGTCCTCCCGGGCGGCCACCACGATGGTGTCCACCCGGCGGGCGTTCTCCAGGGCCAGCAGGGTCCGCACCAGCACCGGCACGCCGTCCAGCTCCGTCAGCTGCTTATCCACGCCGCCCATCCGGCTGGCACTGCCGGCGGCAGCCACCAGCGCGGCGCAGCGGGGCCGCCTCGCCTCCCGGGCGCGTTTGAAAAAGGGGATCATCGCTTACCCTCCCTGTAGTTGCTCACTGGGCCTGGATGGAACTGAGGATGGCTTGGTCCACCCGGGCCTCCACCTCCGCGTATCCGGCCTCCTCGGACAGCACCAGCTCTGACAGCAGGATCTGCCGGGCGGTGTGGAGCATCTTCCGCTCCCCGGTGGAAAGGCCGCGGCGGCTGTCCCGGGTCATGAGGCACTTGATGACCCGGGCCACCTCGTAGAGGTCGCCGCTCTTCATACGGACCATGTTCTCCCGGTAGCGCTTGTTCCAGTTGCCGTTGTGCTCCACCTCCAGAGCCGGCAGCGCACCAATCAGCCGCTCCGCCTCCGGACGGGAGATCACGGACCGCAGACCGACAGCCTGAGTACTGGCAATGGGGATCTTCAGCAGCAGCCCGCCTACGGGCATCTTGAAGACATAGTAGTCCTGTGTCACACCGGCCACCTTCTCCCGGACGATGCTGTCAATGACGCCGGCGCCGTGCATGGGATGTACCACCTGGTCCCCTACGCTGAACATAGAAGCTCCCTCCTTGGGCGCCTCCCGGGCGCCCCGCCCGTCTGTCCGCTCATACTCCATCTAGTTTATTATACCGGCTTTTCCATCGCTTGGCAAGCCGGTTTCCCCATCCTTCCGGCCTTTCAGGCGGTAAAAAAGGCGTCCGGCATGAGCCGGACGCCCTGAAAAATTGGAATCAGCGCTTGTTGGAGCGGCGCCAGATGTGCATTTTCTCCGCCTGCGCAATCAGTTCCTCGCGGAACTGGGGATGGGCGATGGCGATGAGGCCCTCGGCCCGCTCCCAGGTGGACTTGCCCTTGGCGTTGAACTTGCCGTACTCGGTGACCACATAGTGGAGGTTGGTGCGGGTGGCGGTGACCACGGAGCCCTCCAGCAGCGTGGGACGGATGCGGGACTTGAGCTGGCCGGTCTTCTTGTCCATGTAGGCGGAGGAGCAGCAGATGAAGCTCTTGCCGCCCTTGGCCAGATATGCGCCCATGACGAAGTCCTGCTGGCCGCCGGCACCGGAGATGTGGTGAATGCCGGAGGACTCGGAGCTGACCTGGCCGTACAGGTCCACGTCCACAGCGCCGTTGATGGAGATGAAGTTGTCGATCTGGGACACCCGGGCGATGTCGTTGACATAGCTGACGGGAGCGGCCATGCACTCGGGGTTGTTGTTGAGGAAGTCATAGAGCTTCTGGGTGCCGGCGGCGAAGGCGTAGGTCTGACGGCCCCGGTCAAAGGGCTTGCAGGCGCCGGTGATGCGGCCGGCCATGGACATATCCACGAAGGCGTCCACGTACATCTCGGTGTGCACGCCCAGGTCCTTCAGGTCGCTCTCGGCGATCATCTTGCCGATAGCGCTGGGCATGGAGCCGATGCCCAGCTGCAGGCAGGCGCCGTTGGGGATCTCGGGCACCACCAGGTTGGCCACGGCCAGGTCGGTCTCGCTGGCCTCGCCGGAGCCGCCCAGGACCTCCATGGGAGGATTCTCGCCCTCCACGATCATGGTCACGTCGTCGATGTGGACGCAGTTTTCAAAGCCGCCCAGGCACACGGGCATGTTCTTGTTGACCTCCACGATGACGGTCTTGGCGCACTCACACACGGCCTTGAGGTGAGAGCCGCCGGGGCCGAAGTTGAACCAGCCGTGCTCGTCCATGGGGGCCACCTGGAACATGGCCACATCCAGGGTCTTGATGCAGTTGCGGTAGTAGCCGGGCAGCTCGGAATAGCGCAGAGGGATATAATAGGAGAAGCCCTCCGCCACAGCCTTGCGCTCGATACCGCTCATGTGCCAGGAGTTCCAGGCAAAGTGGTCGGCGGCGTTCGGCACGTCAAAAATAGCGGGGCGGTGGGTCAGGATGCCGCCGCGGATGTTGATGTCCGTCAGCTCCCCCATCCGTTTGGCCAAAGCCACGTCCAGCGCATTGGCGGAACATACGCTCCAGCCATAGTCCAGCCAGTCTCCGGACTTGACGACCTTCACCGCCTCATCGGCGGTGGTCAGCTTCTGCCGGTAAGCCTCCTGATAGCTCATCTTGATTTCCTCCCAATCAAATTCGTGCCCCGCTGCGCCGGGGCGTTGTATGGCAAAGTTGTATGATGTCTGTTGCGTGGTCAGATTTCACATCGTCAAGATTATAACATAGGGTTTCTGCCTTTGCAATCCTAACCGTGAAAAAAATCACAAAATTTTCAAAAATTTACGAAACCGCCTGTCCTTCCCTCTTTCGGCGTAAAAAAGGCGGGCCCGCAGACACGGGCCCGCCCTTGGCGGTTTGATTGGATTACTCCTCCACGGGGGCCTCGTCGGCCTCATCGGCGGCGGGGCTCAGCAGAGCACGGATGGACAGGGAGATCTTCTTCTTCTCCTCGTCCACGGCGGTGATCTTGACGTCCACCATCTGACCCTCGGACAGCACGTCCTCAGGCTTGTCGATGCGGCGGTCGGCGATCTGGGAGATGTGGATCAGGCCGTCCACACCGGGCACGACCTCGGCGAAGGCGCCGAAGGTCATCAGCTTGACGATGCGCACGTTGGCCACGTCGCCCACGGAGTACTTGTCCATGAACACCTGCCAGGGATCCACGCTGTGGTCCTTGACGCCCAGGGAGATCTTGTGCTTCTCGGGGTCGAAGGAGATGACATAGACCTCCAGCGTGTCGCCCACCTTGCAGACCTCAGAGGGGGTCTTGATGCGGCTCCAGCTCAGCTCGGAGATATGTACCATGCCGTCCACGCCGCCGATGTCCACGAACACGCCGTAGCTGGTCATGGACTTGACGGTGCCGGTGTAGTGCTTGCCGACCTCGATGTTGGCCCACAGCTCGGCCTGAGCGGCCTTGCGGGCCTCCTCGGACACGGAGCGGATGGAGCCGACGACCCGGCGGCGGGCGCGGTTGACCTCAGTGATGCGCAGCTGGACCTTCTGGCCCTTCATGGCGGACAGATCCGCGCCGCGGGGCTGGCCGCTCTGGGAGGCGGGAACGAACACCCGCACGCCCTTGACGGACACCACGATGCCACCCTTGTTCTCCTCGGTGACAGTGCCCTCCAGGACGGTCTTGTCCTCCACGGCCTGCTCGATGTTCTCCCAGACCTTGGCGGCGTCCAGACGCTTCTTGGACAGTTCAGCGTAGCCCTCCACGTCGTTGACGCGGACGACCCAGGTCTCGATCTCGTCGCCCACGTGGACCAGATCCTCAGGCTTGACGCTGGGATCGTCGCTCAGTTCGCTGAGCTTGATGTAAGCGGCCTGCTTGGCACCCACATCCACCTGGACCTCGGTGGGGGTGATGGCCGTGACAATGCCGGTCACCCGGTCACCGTTATTTAAAGTTTTGAAAGACTGATTCAGTAATTCCTCGAAGGACTCCTCTTTGCCCTCGGCCGCTTTGATTTCTTCACTCATGGCTGCATATACCTCCTTAATGATGCCCGCAGGCGTGGATGCGCCGGCCGTAAGACCCGCAACAGAGCAACCATTGAACAAATCCGGCGAGAGCTCGTCCGCGCGTTCGATCTGAACCACGCTTGGGCATCTCATCATGCAAATTTCCGTCAAATGTTTGGTGTTGGCGCTTTTACGGTCTCCCACCACAACCATCACGTCCGCCCTGGCGGCGATTTCGGCCGCTTCTGACTGACGCTGATGCGTAGCATTGCATATTGTATCAAAAATTTTTACGTTTGTACACTCTTTTTTTAGGATTTTGCAGGAAGTTTCAAAAAGTTCACGAATGCAGGTGGTCTGAACCACTACCGTCAGAGGGATTTCCCGGTTTTTCGGATCGGCGGCCAGCCACATTTTTACTGCCTCGGGCCCGTCAAACACCACCGTGTCCCGGCCCCAGCTGGCAACGCCCTGGACCTCCGGATGGTTGGGATCTCCGATGACGGCGGCCCGCCGGCCCTCGGCCTCCGCCTGAGCCACCAGCCGCTGGATGCGCATCACGTTGGGGCAGGTGGCGCTGACGGTCCGGACACCCCGGGCCTCCAACTCCTCCAGAACGCTGCGCCGTTCCCCGTGGGAGCGCAGCACCACCGTCTCCCCGGCGGGGATCTCCTCCGGCCGGTCCGTCTTGCGGACGCCCCGGCGGCGCAGATCCTCCACCACGGCGGTATTGTGGATCAGGTCCCCCAGCATCCAGCACCCGCCGCTTTCCGCTGCGGTCTCCTCCGTCAGGGCCACCGCCCGGCGCACGCCGTAGCAAAAGCCCGCGCTCTTGGCCAGGATCACGGACACAGGGGCTCACCTCCCACACTCTGGCCTCCCAGGGCATAGGCGGCGGCCAGGATCTCATCGGCGGCCCGCTGCATCTCCTCCGCCGTGCCGTGACGGCCGGAGTAGACCGGCGTGTAGGGCTTGCCGAAGATGATGCGGGTGCGGTGGAAGGGGCGCTTCTTTCCATCTACGAATACCGGCACCATGGTGGCGCCGGCGCGGACGCCGATCACCGCCACGCCGCTCTTGGCCCGGGCGGGCTTGCCGTCCACAGTTCCAAGACCCTTTCGGATCACGGTCCCCTCCGGGAAGATCAGCAGATTGTCTCCGGAGCGGATGGACTGGATGGCGGTGCGGACCGACTCGATGTCCGTGCCGCCCCGCTTGACTGGGAAAGCGCCCACCTGCCGCAGTATCCAGCCGATGAACCGGTTGCGGAACAGCTGCTCCTTGGCCATGATGTGCAGCCGGTAGTTGACCGGCAGCTTCAGCGCCACCAGCACCGGGTCCCAGTTGCTGGAGTGGTTGGGGCACAGCAGCACGCCGCCGTCAGGCAGGTCCTCCAGTCCCTCCACGCGGACCGGGTGCAGGATATCCAGCAAAAAGCCCACCACGTAATACGCCGCGTGGAACAGCGCGCTGAGAGGCTTTTTCTTCACTTCTCCAGTTTCTTCCGTATGATGCACAGCAGCGCCTCCTCGCTCTCTTGAAAATTCAGCTCCGTGGTGTCCAGCACCACGGCGTCCTCCGCCTGGCGCAGGGGCGCCGCGGCCCGATGGGTGTCGTTGTAGTCCCGCTGGCGGATCTCCTCCAGGACCTGCTCATAGGGCTGCGGGGTCCCCCGCTGCTCCAGCTCCCGGACCCGGCGCTGCGCCCGGGCCTCCGCCGAGGCGGTGAGGAACACCTTCACCGCCGCCTCCGGCAGCACCACGGTGCCGATGTCCCGGCCGTCCATGATGACACTGTGCTCCCGGGCCAGCTGCCGCTGCATCTCCAGGAGGTAGTCCCGCACCGCCGGGTGGGCCGACACGTCGGAGGCGTACCGGGACACCTCCGGCAGCCGGATGGCGTCGGTCACGTCCTCCCCGTTCAGATACATCCGCTGGAGCCCGTCGGCCCCGTAGCGCATCTCCACCCGCAGCTCCGGCAGCTCCGCCGCCACGGCGGCGCCGTTTTTCGGATCGACGCCCGCTTTCAAAATGTGGTAGCCGATGGTCCGGTAGATGGCGCCGGTGTCCACATATACATATCCCAGCCGCCCGGCCGCCGCCCGGGCCAGGGTGCTCTTCCCGGCGCCGGAGGGGCCGTCAATGGCCACGCTGATGATCTCGCTCATAGTCTGCGTTCTCTCCTTCATTCTTCTGTGCCCGCCGCGGCGCGGCCGGCCGCCCGGCCCGTGGCCCAGGCGATCTGCAGGTTGAAGCCGCCGGTGTAGGCGTCCACGTCGATCAGCTCGCCTGCAAAGTACAACCCCTTTACAATCTTTGACTCCATGGTTTTCGGGTCGATCTCCGACACCTTCACGCCGCCGGAGGTGACGATGGCCTGCTCCACCGGGCAGGGGCCCTCCACCTCCACGGTGAAGTGCTTGAGCAGGCGCAGCAAAGCCTGCCGCTGCTCCCGCTTGAGGTCGTGGACCTTCTGATGGGAAGGGATGCCGCTGCGCTCCACCACCGCGCCGATCAGCTTCTGGGGCAGCAGGTCGTTCAATGCGTTGCAGAAGTCGTGGTTGGCGTATTTGGTGAAGTCCGACACCAGGCGCTTATCCAGTGTGGATTCGTCCAGGGCGGGCTTGAGGTCGATCTCCAGCCGGTAGGCTTTTTTGCCGAAGTGACGCATATGGGCCGAGGCGGAGAGGATCAACGGCCCGCTGAGGCCGAAGTGGGTGAACAGCAGCTCCCCGAAGTCCGTGTAGAGCTTTTTGTTGTTCTCGTAGACCGTCAGTCCCACGTTTCGAAGGCTCAGGCCCTGAAGGGGCGCGCAGTCCGGCGCCAGAAGCGGCACCAGGGAGCCCCGCAACTCCGTCACCGTATGACCGGCCTGGGCCGCCAGACGGTGGCCGTCGCCGGTGGAGCCGGTGGCAGGATAGCTGACGCCGCCGGTGGCCAGGATTACGGCCTGGGCCGGATACGTCCCCTTCTCCCCCGTCACGCCGGTGACGGCGCCGTCCGCTGTGGTCAGGTCCGCCGCCCGGTCCCGGACCAGCTGCACGCGCAGCCGCCGCAGCCGCCGCTCCAGAGCGCCGCTGACGTCAAAGGCCCGGTCGCTGACCGGGAACACCCGGTTGCCCCGCTCAGTCTTGACGGGCACGCCCAACTCTTCGAAAAAGGCCATGGCGGCCCGGCCGTCGAACCGGGAAAAGGCGCTGTACAGGAACTTGCCGTTCCGGGGGACGTTGGCCAGCAGCGTCTCAAGGTCTGCATTGTTGGTGATATTGCACCGGCCCTTGCCGGTGATGTTCAGCTTCTTGCCCAGCCGCTCGTTGGGCTCCAGCAGCGTCACGGCGGCGCCGCTCTCCGCCGCACAGATGGCGGCCATCATCCCGGCGGCTCCGCCGCCGATCACCACGATCCGCTTACTCATCGTCCATCTTCCCAAACACGCCGTACTCGTTCCAGATGTCCTCCAGGTCCGCGAAGGTGCGGGACACGTCGGAGCGCATCCGGTAGCCGATGGCGATGAGCAGCGCGTTGATCAGGGACATGGGCGCCACCATGGAGTCCACGAAGGAGATCATCTCGCTGGGGGCCAGCAGGGCGTCGTCCGCCATCTGGTACACCGGGGAGAGCTCGTTGTCGGTGACGGCGATGACGGAGGCGCCCCGGTCCTTTGCAAATTTCACGGTGTTCATGGTCACCTTGGAGTACCGGGGGAAACTGATGGCGATCATCACATCCTCCGGCCCCACCCGGAACAGCTGCTCGAAGATCTCCCCGGCGGCGTTGGACTGGACCAGGGTGACATTCTCGAACAGCAGGTGGAGGTAGAAGTTCAGATAGCCCGCCACGAAGGTGGACGAGCGCACGCCCAGGATGTAGATGTGGCGGGCGGCCATGATCCGGTCCACCACCCGGTCGAACTCCGCCCGGTCGGCCTCGTCGGTGACCACCCGGAGCTTGTCCATGTCGGACTGGATGACTGCGGACAGGATGTCCTGGTTGCTGAACAGGTCCCCGGCGGCCTGGATCCGCTGGGTGGAGGTCAGCCGGGAGCGGATCATCTCCTGGAGAGCCCGCTGCATGCTGGGATAGCCGTCGTAGCCCAGCTCCGAGGCGAAGCGGACCACCGTGGACTCGCTGACGCCCACCAGACGGCCCAGCTTGCTGGCAGTCATGAAGGCCGCCTTGTCGTAATTTTGCAGGATGTATTCGGCGATGCGCTTCTGGCCCTTGGAAAAGCCCCGCATGCCGCTCTCGATGATATGTAAGATACTCTTTGCCACGGTCCCATCCTCCGTCTCCTGACCCCGTTCCGGGGGTGCCGCGCCGGGCGCGGCCGTTCCAGCGTATTGTACCACAAATCCCCGTGAATTCAAACCCTGTTTTGCAGGATTTCTTTCACACTCCTGCAAAATGCCCTCTGCGGCCGTGAAAAGCAACGGAGCCGGAGGGCCTTCACAGGCCCTTCAGCTCCGCGATCTCCTCTTCCATTAAGTACCGCCACTTCCCCGGCGGCAGGTCTCCCAGGGTCAGGGTGTGCTCCCGGACCCGGCGCAGCCGCTTGACCCCCAGGTCGCACCGGGCGCACATCCGCCGGATCTGCCGGTTTTTCCCCTCGTGAATGGTGATCTCCAGCTCCGCCGTCCGCTCCCCCTGCCACAGGCATTTCACTCGGGCAGGGCGGATGGGCTCCCCCCGCAGGTCCCGAATGGCAGCAAGTTTTTCCGCCGCCCCGGCCACCGGGCCGTAGACCTGGACGTGGTAGGTCTTGTTCACCTCGTGGCTGGGGTGCAGCAGCCGCGCCGTCAGGGCGCCGTCGTTGGTCAGCAGCAGCAGTCCCTCGGAGTCCAGGTCCAGCCGCCCCACCGGGTACACCCGGACACCCACATCCGCCGTCAGCTCCGCCACCGTTGGCCGGCCCTGCTCGTCGGAGAGGGTGGTGACATACCCTCTGGGCTTGTTGAGCATCAGGTAGACCATCTGCTCCGGCCGCCGCAGGGGCGCGCCGTCCACGCAGATCTCGTCCCGGTCCGGGTCCGCCTTCTGGCCCAGCCGGGCGGTCTCGCCGTTGACCGTCACCCGTCCGGCGTTGAGGTAGTCCTCCGCCGCCCGCCGGGAGCAGACCCCGGCGGCGGAGAGCAGCTTTTGCAGCCGTTCTTCCATCGTTTTCTCTCTTTCTCTGTCACTGGGGGAAGCCCCGCCGCAGCAGCGCCATGGCGCTCTCCACGGCCGGAGGCACGTCAGCCCCGCACACCAGGGCCGCCCGGCCCACCTCTTTGCCGTTCACGGAGAACACCGCCTCCCCCGCCGCCGTCCCGGCGGTCACCGGGGCCGTCAGAGGGCCGGTCAGCGCCAGCTCCGTCTCCAGGGTCTCCCCCTCCGCCAGGGGCCAGGCAAAGCCCGCCGCCGCGGCCAGGGGCACCGTGTCCGCCGCGCCGCCCAGCACCGGCGCCGTGTCCAGGATCTGGCCCGGCACGGCGGCCCGGCAGGCCGGGTAGGCGGAAAAGCCGTACTCCAGCAGGGCCTCGTGGTCCGCCCAGTCGTTGCCGTCCTGAAGCGTCACCGCCACCAGCCGCTGGCCCGCCCGCTCCGCGCAGCTGACCAGGGTCCGGCCCGCCGCCTGGGTGTAGCCGGTCTTGAGGCCGATGCAGCCCTCCACCAGGTTCAGCAGCTTGTTGTGGTTGGACATAGTCCGTCCGCCGATGGTGACGCTTTTGGTGGAGGCGATGCGGACCAGGGTCTCATTCTCCACCGCCGCGCAGGCCAGGCGCGCCATATCCCGGGCGGTGGAGTAGTGCAGCTCGTCGTCCAGGCCGTTGGGGTTGGCGAAGGAGGAGCCGGTCATGCCCAGCTCCTCCGCCTTTTCGTTCATGAGCCGGGCAAAGCCCGCCTCGCTGCCGGCGATGTGCTCCGCGATGGCCACCGCCGCGTCGTTCCCTGAGCACAGCAGAAGGCCGTAGAGCAGCGTCTCCAGCGTCAGCTCCTCCCCCTCCTTGAGGTACATGGACGAGCCCTCGGTCCAGGCGGCCGCCCGGCTCACCGTCACCGTGTCGCTCAGATCCCCCTCCTCGATGGCCACCAGGGCCGTGAGGATCTTGGTGGTGGAGGCGATGAGCATTTTCGCGTCGGCGTTGTGCTCGTAGAGCACCCGGCCGCTGTCCACGTCCATCAGGATCGCGGACGAGGCGGAAGTGCTCACCGCCAAGGACTGACAAGGAAATATACTGCACAGGACAAGCACTGCCGTCAGGCAGGCCGCCCACCGTCGGAAAGGGGTACGCAAACGCCATCACCTCGCGCAAAATCAGTGATGGTAGTATACCCCCGTCAGCAGGTCTGATCTTCCTTCTTTTTGTCGAAATATTTTTCCACTTTCTCCATCAGGTCCGGCACCATCTCCACCACACGGTCCAGGGTGGTGGACGCAGGCACCGCCACCGGCAGCACCCGGGTGGTGCCCTCCTTGATGACCAGGAAGGCCACCGGATCGATCTTCACGCCCGCGCCGGCGGCGCCGCCGAAGTCCTTGGGCTGGACCTTGCCGTAGTCCGCGCCGCCGCTGCCGAAGCCGAAGCTGACCTTGGAAATGGGGATCAACGTCACGCCGTCCGGCGTGGTGATGGGCTGGCCGACGATGGTGTTGGTGTCCACCATCTCATGGATCTTCTCCATGGTGGAGCGCATCAGATCGTTGAGAGGGGCCTTTTTTTCCATATTGTCCATTTAAAACCATCCTTTCTTGCGCCGCGCTCAGGCGGCATCGGTATGCGCACATTCCCGCTTTTCCTCAGCGGGCGTCTGTTTCTTCATCAGGGCCGACAGCCACCGCAGGGCCGGAACGGCCACGCCGAAGGCCACGGCCACCGCCGTCCCGATCCGCACCGAGGCGCCGATCTCACCGGCCCAGCGGGTGGCGGGGCTGTCGAAATCCAGTCCGATGTGGACGCTGGGGTCTGGGACGCGGACCAGCTCCTCCAGGGCGGGCATGATATTGTACATGGCCCCGCTGGCCCAGCCGTAGACTTCCGCCCCGGCGGCGGGGTCCTCCGCGGCGCCGATGGTGACGGAGACCGTCATGGGGTCCAGACGGACGCTGCGCCGGGTGCGGCCCAGGGCCTTTTTCAGCGGCGGCCACATGGTCTGCGCCGCCTCTTTCACGTCCGTCGCCGTCACCTTGGGAAAGGCGGGCTTTTTCTCCTCTTTTTCCGATTTTTTCGGACGTTTCTCCCGCTTTTTTGCCTGCTGGGGCTTTTGTCGGGGTTCTTTTTCCGGCTCCCCGGTCAGAGGGATGCGGAAGGGGCCGATGGTCAGCACCGCCGCCGGCGGCGCCTCCCCGAAGCGCACCCGGACGCCGATCCGGGTACGGCAGATCAGCACCGCCAGTACGATCAGGATGCCCAAAATCCACAGCCAAATCACAGCGGCGCCTCCTTTCCATCCGCCGTGCCCCCGCTCAGGGCAGCTCCGGCTCTCCGGTCTCCTCTGCGGCGGGACCCGCGGTCTCCGGCGTATCGGCGCCGGTGATCTCCGCCAGCTCGGCGGGGTCCACGATCTCGCCGTTTTCGCTAATGCGCATCTGTCCCTCGCCGCCCAGGTCCGGCATCTCCGGCAGGTCGTCCAGGCTGTTCAAATGGAAGGCCCGCAGGAAGTTCCGGGTGGTCCGGTACAGGTGGGGCCGGCCCGGCACCTGGAGTCTGCCGCACTCCTCGATGAGCTTGCGCTCCAGCAGCAGTCCGATGGTATACGCGCTGTCCACGCCCCGGATCTGGTCCACGTAGGCCCGGGTGGTGGGCTGATAGTAGGCGATGATGGTCAGCACCTCCAGCGCCGGCTGGCTCAGCCGGGCGGGCTTGCGGATCTCAAAGGCCTTGCGGATCACGTCGGCGTAGTCCGGGGCCGAGCACATCTGCCAGCTGTCCTCCATCCGCACCAGGCGCAGCCCGCGGCGCTCGTAGGCATAGGTGTCCATCAGCTTCTGGAGCACCTGCTCCACCGTGGGCCGGTCCAGGTCCAGGGCCACGCAGACCCGGTCCGTCTGTACCGGCTCGCCGGAGGCGAACAGGATGCCCTCGATGGCGGACTCCACTTCTCTCATTTCCACGGGGCGTCTCCCCTCCTCATCAGAATTTCAGGTCCTCGGGCGCATCGCCGGCCTGGCGGACGGTGCAGTCCGTCTCGGACCCGGCCAGGTGCAGCACGTGGGCCCGGCACAGCTCCAGCACCGCCAGGAAGGTGGCCACTACCTCGCTGCGGCTCCGGTTGCCCCGGAACAGCAGCAAAAAGCGGGTGACGCCGTGGCGTTTAAGCCTTTGCAGGATCTCTTTCGCCTTGCTCTCCACGGGATAGGGCTCGTGGCGGACGATGGCCTGGAAGGCGGACTGGGGCGGCGGCAGGCGCCGCTCCGCCCGGTTCTGGATCTCCGCCATGGCCAGCACCAGGTCCGCCGGCTGCTGGTGGTATTCATAGATCTTGCCCCGCTCCACCGGCTCGGGGTCCCGGGTGAGGATGTTGCGGCCAAACTCCCCCATGGGAGCCAGGCGCGCGGCCATGGCCTTGATGCGGCCGTAGCTCTCGCTGCGGCGGCGCTCCTCCAGGGACTGGATCAGGGCGTCCATTTCGCTCTGGGCCTCCTGGTCCTCAATGGAGAGGAGCATCCGCGTCTTGATGTACACCAGATGGGAGGCCATGGTGACGAATTCGCTGGCCACCTCCAGGTCCATCTTCTGCCGCTGCTCCAGCCATTGGAGGTACTGGTCGCAGATCAGGGAGATGGAGATGTCCTGGATCTCCATTTTGTTCTTGCCCAACAGGAACAAAATCAGATCCAGGGGGCCCTCAAAGTCCTGCATCTCCTCTTCCCGGCCCCGGACCACTTTTTCCAGTTTGAATACGGGGTTTTCCAATCCAGTCACCTCAGCCAAAGATCAGCGTGACGAACACGCCGTAAACCGCCATCATGCCCCGGCTGATGATGCCGCCTCCCACGCCCAGGAAGGACAGCACCAGCAGCAACGCGAAGCCGTACCGCTCGTAGCGCAGCTGGACCCAGTACAGCCGGTCCGGCAGCAGCGCCCCCAGCACCTTGGACCCGTCCAGAGGCGGAATGGGGATCAGGTTGAACACCCCCAGGCCGATGGAAAGCGGCGCCAGGGTGTACAGCAGAAATTGCAGCAGCTGGTTCCAGCCTGCGGTGTCCGGAGAGTAAAGGTAGACCGCTTTTGCGGCCAGAAGAGCCAAAAACGCCAGCAGCAGATTGCTGACGGGCCCCGCCAGGGCGGTCAGCGCCATACCCCGCTTGGGGTGCTTGAAGTAACGGGGGTCCACCGGAACGGGCTTGGCCCAGCCGAAGCCCGCCATGAACATGAACAGCAGGCCGAACCAGTCGATATGGCGCAGCGGGTTCAGGCTGATCCGGTGGCGGCTCTTGGCAGTGGGATCCCCCAGAGCCAGGGCCGCCAGGCCGTGGCAGGTCTCATGGACCGTCAGACAAAGAAAAACCGCGGCCACCCGCAAGACCGCGTCCCACATAGAGGAAAAGTCCAGGGCCTGGAACAGTTGATGTAAATAATGCGACATGGCAGCTCCTGTCATCATAGCCTAAAAGATACGGTTATTATACCAGCTTCTCCCCTGCAATACAAGGAAAATCCCCGGATTTCTGACTGTGAAGTCCCGAAAGAGACAGGGCTGCCGGTAACGGCAGCCCTGTTCTCTCCATACTCTTGCTTATCAAAACCCCGGAAAAAAAACCTCAAAAATAGGGGTGCTGATAGGGCGCCGGCTCCGGCCCGCAGTAGAGGCCGTAGGCGTCGCAGATCCAGTAGGACCCGTCGTCCATTTTGACCCGGCACCACTGGTGGCTCCACTGGTTCTCGTTGACGTGCTCGTAGGCGATGCCCAGGATGTTCAGGCACAGTCCCGTGGCCCGGGTGCAGCCTGCACAGGAGGACACACCCGCCACGAAGTAGCCGTAGGGATCGTTGTAGTGGGCCGTGGAGGTGGTATAGGATACCTTTCCGCTGTCCACCATCTGCCGCAGCGCTACGGCGATTCCGTAGAGCTGGTCCTCCCGGGGCAAGTCCGCCAGCGGCGTCACCAGCTCCACCGCCGCATTGTAGGCCGCCTGGAATTCCGCATCGGTGCACTTCTTTTTCAGGCTGGTCAGGTTTTGCAGCTTGTTCACCGCCACCGGCTGGAAGGGCGCCTTCTCCAGAGTGATGGCCTTGCGCAGGCTCGGGTCCGCCATGCGGCCGATGATGGCCGCCGCGGCGCCCCGGGTGATGTAGCTGAAGGGCGTGAAGGTACCGAGGGCGTCGTTTCCGGTGAGGACGCCGGCATCGTAGAGCCGGTACACCGCCTCAGCGTAGCCCGC
Source organism: Dysosmobacter sp. Marseille-Q4140 (assembly GCA_018228705.1). NCBI lineage: Bacteria > Bacillati > Bacillota > Clostridia > Eubacteriales > Oscillospiraceae > Dysosmobacter > Dysosmobacter sp. Marseille-Q4140. The sequence continues at coordinate 168,177 of CP073694.1, forward strand.
CTCCTCCGGCACGTCGGGGATGGCGCCGTCCTCGATGTCGCTGATGACCGGCAGGGCCTCGTCCGGCAGGGCGCTGCCCAGGATCATGGCAAAGGCCGCCCGGCTCACGGGCACATCGTAGGCATCGTACTTCCAGAGGATGCCGTTGTCCGCCGCGTAGGTCAGATAGGACTGATACCAGGGATCGGCGGCGGCAAACTCCGCCCAGTCGCCCACATAGCCGCTGTGGAGACGGCAGGCCATGACGATGGCCTGGGCCACGGTGAGATTGCTCTCCGTGTCAAAGTAGGTGGCGGTCTTGCCGCCCATGATGCCGTACTCATAGGCGACCTGGACGTTGGCGGCGCACCAGAGATCGGCGGTCACGTCGGTGAACTGGCCCGGCGTGTAGGTGTTGACCTTTTTCAGGCTCCCCCCTGCCGCCAGGGCCGTGACGCCCAAAGACGCCGCCAGCACAGCCGCCAGCAGCAAAGAGACAAACTTTTTCATGAAATTCCCCCTCACATTCGTGCTCCGGACAGAGCCTGTCCGGGATCTTGTTCCATTGTAGCAGACTGGAAGATGTTGTCAATGGGAAGTTTCGCTTTCCGGAAGGATGGTCCGGGTATTGCTCTTTGCGTCCGGCGGGACGGGCGGGCGCAGGCTCCCTGCGGGGGGACCGGCCCGCCGGGGGCGCGGGGGTCCGCGGGGAATGCTCCCCCCATTTTCAGCGCCAGCGTAGCCCCGGCCGAACCTATTCGGCCGGGGCTACGCTAAAAACTTGCCCCCGGCAAGTTTTGTTATCGCTGCACCAGTCCAAAAGAAAAAGCGCTTTGACGAAGATACGGTCCGTTCGAGCCGCATCTTCGTGTAACGGGGGTCTTGCGAATCGGTACGGCAGAAATCGGGACTCCCGTCGACTCTGCGCCTTACCCTGGCGCTTGAAGAGCCCGGCCCCCGCATAGCAACCTTGGCGGATGACCGGAGTGATTGTCGGATTTGACCTGCTCCGATCTCCGCGCGTTACGCTCTGCTACGCGCTGCCCCGGCAGTTACTGACGACCTCCCCGTTTGCCGCAGGGGCGGATCCTGTATCCGCCCGCCATCCCGAGGTCCGCAGGCGCGTATTGGGAAGAAGGAAACGGAGTGGGCGCTTTCGCACCCGCTCCTGTCGGTTCTGTATGAGAGGCTCAACCCTTCACCATGGAAGCGATCTCCTCGGCGAAGTTCTCCTGCTTCTTGCTCCCCAAAGGGCCAGCGCCCTTTGGGGGCCCCTCGATCTCACTCAAATCGCCAGGCGGAGCCCGGCGATTTCAAGGTTTTTGCCTGGGGCTAAAACGCTTGGACGCCGCATACGCGGCGGGCATCGAGAAGAAGGAAACGGAGCGGGCGCTTTCGCACCCGCTCCTGTCGGTTCTGTATGAGAGGCTCAGCCCTTCACCATGGAGGCGATCTCCTCGGCGAAGTTCTCCTGCTTCTTCTCGATGCCCTCGCCCTTCTCGAAACGGACGGCGTCCTTGAAGGTGACGCTGCCGCCCAGCGCCTTGGCGGCGGAGGCGATATACTTCTCCACGGTCATGGAGTTGTCCTTGACGAACTCCTGCTGCAGCAGGCAGTTCTCGGCATAGAACTTGTTCAGCTTGCCCATGACGATCTTCTCGCGAACGGCCTCGGGCTTGCCGGCCATCTTGGGGTCGTTCTCCATCTGGACCATCATGATCTTCTTCTCCTCGTCCAGAACGTCCTGGCCCACCTGGCTCTTGTCCCAGAAACGGGGATTCAGAGCGGCGATCTGCATGGCGACATCCTTGCCGATCTCCTCCACCTTGTCGGCGGAGAGGTCGGTGGTCAGGTTCACCAGCACGCCGATCTTGCCGCCGGCGTGGACGTAGGGAACGGAGATGCCGTCAGCGAAGCGGGCAAAGCGGCGGACCTTGATGTTCTCGCCGATGACCAAGACCATCTCCTGCTGCTGCTGGGTGACGGTCAGGTCGGTGCCGTCGTACTTGCACTCCATCAGAGCGTCCAGGTCGGCGGGGTTGGCCTTGGCCACGGTGGCGGCCACGCCCTTGACGAAGTCCACGAACTTCTCGTTCTTGCCCACGAAGTCGGTCTCGGCGTTGACCTCGACCACGACGCCCACGCCGTCCACCACGGTGGCGTAAGCCATGCCCTCGGCAGCGATGCGGCCGGCCTTCTTGGCGGAGGCGGCCATGCCCTTCTCACGCAGCCACTCGATCGCCTTGTCCATATCGCCGTCGGAGGCGGTCAGAGCCTTCTTGCAGTCCATCATGCCCACGCCGGTCATTTCGCGCAGGTTCTTCACATCTGCGGCAGTAAAAGCCATTTTCGATTCCTCCATATATTTGGTGTCAGGCGTCCGCGCCTGATGAAAGCGTCTTGCTTACTGAGCGTCCTCAGCGGCCTCCTCGGTCTGCTCGCCCTGCTTGCCCTCCAGCACGGCGTTGGCCATGATGGAAGAGATCAGCTTGATGGCGCGGATGGCGTCATCGTTGCCGGGGATCACATAATCGATCTCGTCGGGATCGCAGTTGGTGTCGGCGATGGCGACCACGGGAATGCCCAGCTTGTGGGCCTCGGCGATGGCGTTGCGCTCCTTGCGGGTGTCCACGATGAACAGGGCGCCGGGCAGCTTCTTCATGTCCTTCACGCCGCCCAGGTACTTCTCCAGCTTGGCAATCTCGCCCAGGTGCTTCATGACTTCCTTCTTGGGCAGCATGTCAAAGGTGCCGTCGGTCTGCATGGTCTTGAGCTGGTTCAGGCGGTCCACGCGGGTGCGCATGGTCTTGAAGTTGGTCATCATGCCGCCCAGCCAGCGGGCGTTGACGAAGTACTGGCCGCAGCGGGTGGCCTCCTCGCGGATGGCGTCCTGGGCCTGCTTCTTGGTGCCCACGAACAGCAGGGACTGGCCGCTCTCAGACAGCTGACGAACGAAGTTGTAGGCCTCCTCCAGCTTGCGGACGGTCTTCTGCAGGTCGACAATGTAGATGCCGTTGCGCTCGGTGTAGATATAGGGAGCCATCTTGGGGTTCCAACGACGGGTCTGGTGACCGAAGTGGACGCCCGCCTCCAGCAGGGCCTTCATGGATACGACGCTAGAATTTGCCATAGTGTTTTGTTCCTCCAAATCTGATTTAGTTGTTACCTCTAGCCGTTTCCTCCCCTCTGCCAACCCGGTCGGGGCACAGACAGAGAGTCCGCGGCTATGCGGAATGCTGAAATATCATACCACAAGGATGGACCGGATGCAAGTATTTTTTCCCAAAACTCTGTAAAAAATCCTGGATAAAACGGCGTTTTTCCCGCCCCTGCGGCCAGGGAGCGGCGGCGGGCGCGGAAAAGGACCGGAGCGCACTCCGGTCCTCCCTGTCCCGCCTCCCTAAAATCGCCGCCTGCGGCGCTCCGGCGGAGGCGGCGGCCCCCGCTGGATGGGCTTGTCGATGAGGATGATGTCGTCCCCGATCCGCTGGATGCACTCCCAGGGGATGTAATACTCCTCCCTGGGGCCGAAGAGGCCGAAAAAGCGGCAGGGGCCGTAGACCACCACAGCCACTACCTGGCCCTCCGGCACCCGTACCTCCACGTCCGACACGCACCCCAGGCGGCAGCCGTCGCAGATGTTGATGACCTCCTTGCAGCGGAGGTCCCGGAGTCTGCACTGCATCGCCGCACCCCCTTCCCTTCTCCAAGGATATGCGGCGGCGGGGCCGTCCCAGTACCGCGCCCCTTGTCCCGGAATGTGACAAAAGCTCCCAGTATAGGAAACCGCGCCGCGGCCCATACTCACCAGTAAAGTCTCAGGTGCTGAGGAGGCCGCGAATTGATGCAGGGAAAAGTGGAGATCGCCGGAGTCAACACCGCAAAGCTGAAGGTGCTGAAAAACGACGAGACCATGGCGCTGCTGCGCCGGGTAAAAGAAGGGGATCAGAGCGCCCGGCAGGAGCTGATCGAGGGGAACCTCCGGCTGGTGCTGTCGGTGATCCAGCGGTTTTCCAGCCGGGGCGAGAACGCCGACGATCTGTTCCAGGTGGGCTGCGTGGGGCTCATCAAGGCCATCGACAACTTCGACATCAGCCAGCCGGTGCGCTTTTCCACCTACGGCGTGCCCATGATCATCGGTGAGATCCGCCGGTATCTCCGGGACAACAGCGCCATCCGGGTCTCCCGCTCCATGCGGGACACCGCCTACCGCATCCTCCAGGTCCGGGACCGCTTCCTCACGGAGAATCAGCGGGAGCCCACCGTGGAGCAGATCGCCAAGGAGCTGAACATCCCCCGGGAGGAGGTGGTGTTCGCCATGGATGCCATCGTGGACCCGGTGTCCCTCTACGAGCCGGTGTACTCCGACGGCGGCGACGCCATCTGCGTGATGGACCAGGTCAGCGACAACCGCAACAACGATGAGAACTGGACGGACCTGATCGTTCTGAAGGAGGCGCTGAAAAAGCTGGACGACCGGGAGCGGCGCATCCTCTCCCTGCGCTTCTACGAGGGCAAGACCCAGATGGAGGTCAGCGCCGAGGTGGGCATCTCCCAGGCCCAGGTGAGCCGCCTGGAAAAGGGCGCCATCAACACCATCAAGAAGCACCTTTGAGGCCGGTCCGAAGGGGCTTTGCGCCTGTACGGCCCGGCCCCCGCCCGCAGGAACCATTTGACCTCTCCCGCTCCTTTGTAGTACACTGAGCATGAATTGAAACAGCAAACTGCAAAGGAGCGTTTTGATGGACCTGGAAAAATTGAAAGAATTCCGCAACTCCAACAATCCATACGCCGCCCTGCTGGGTATCCGGGTGGAGGAGATCGGCCAAGGCACCGCCCGGGTGTCGCTGCGCCTGGAGGATAAGCACTTCAATCCCGTGGGCGTGCCCCACGGCGGTGTGTACTTCTCCATGGCGGATACCGCCTGCGGCTCCGCCATGGCCTCCCACGGCTACTACGCCGTCACCGTCAACGCAAGCTACGACTTCCTCCGCAGCAGCCGCGCCGGGGACACGCTGACCGCTGTGGCTACGGAGGTCAAGGGCGGCCGGACCCTCTGTGTCTACGGCGTGCGCATCACCAACCAGGAGGGCACCCTGCTGGGCAGCGGGACCTTCACCTTCTATAAACTGGACCGGGAGATCGAGCTGTAAGCGGACAAAAGAACGCGGAGCGCACAGCGCTCCGCGTTTTTTATCACTTCTTGAACCCGTCCTTGAGGCTGACGCTGCGGTTGAACACCAGGTGCTCCGGAGAGGAGTCCTTGCTGTCCAGGCAGAAATAGCCCAGCCGCATGAACTGGAAGCTGGCGGGAGCCACGGCATCAGCCAGACAGGCCTCCACCTTGCAGCCGGAGAGGACTTCCAAGGAGTTGGGGTTCAGACACTCCATAAAGTCCTTGTCCGCCCCGTCCGGGTCCGGATCGGTGAACAGGTTGTCGTACAGCCGGACCTCCGCGTCCACGGCGGTGGCGGCGTCCACCCAGTGGAGCGTCGCTCCCTTGACCTTGCGGCCGTCGGCGGGATCGCCGCCGCGGCTTTCAGGATCGTAGGTTGCCAGGACCTCGGTCACATTGCCGTCCTCATCCTTGACGCAGCCGGTGCAGGTGATGAGGTACGCGCCCTTGAGGCGGCACTCCGGCCCGCCGGGGAACAGGCGCTTGTACTTGGGCACCGGGGTCTCCAGAAAGTCATCGGCCTCGATCCACAGGTGACCGGAGAAGGCCACCTCCCGGGTACCGGCCTCCGGATCCACGGGGTTATTCTCCACGGTGACGGTCTCCGTCTTTCCCTCGGGGTAGTTGGTGATGGTGAGCTTGATGGGCCGGGTAACGGCCATCACACGCCGGGCGGTGGCGTTCAGATCCTCCCGCAGGCAATGCTCCAGGAAGGCGTACTCCACCACGTTGCTGGACTTGGTGACGCCCGCCTGCTCACAGAAATTCCGGATGGAACGGGGCGTGTAGCCCCGGCGGCGCAGGCCGCAGAGGGTGGGCATCCGGGGGTCGTCCCAGCCGGAGACCACGCCGTCCTCCACCAGGCGGCGGAGCTTGCGCTTACTCATGACCGTGTGGTCCAGCCCCAGCCGGGAGAACTCGATCTGACGGGGCTTGTGATAGGGGATGGAGAGATTGCTCACCACCCAGTCATACAGGGGGCGGTGGTTTTCAAATTCCAGGGAACAAAGAGAGTGGGTGATCCCCTCCAGAGCGTCCTCGATGGGATGGGCAAAGTCGTACATGGGATAGATGCACCACTTGGTCCCCTGCCGGTGGTGGGGCAGGTAATTGATCCGGTAGAGCACCGGGTCCCGCATGTTGAAATTGCCGCTGTTCAGGTCGATCTTGGCCCGCAGGGTCATGGCGCCCTCCGGGAACTCCCCGGCTCGCATCCGGCGGAACAGGTCCAGCGACTCCTCCACGGGCCGGTCCCGATAAGGGGAGGTAGCGGGCACGCCGATGGTGCCGCGGTTGGCCTTGAACTCCTCGGGGGAGAGCTGGCAGACATAGGCCAGTCCCTTGCGGATCAGTTCTTCGGCATACTGGTACATCTGCTCGAAATAGTCGGAGGCGTAATAGAACCGGTCCCCCCAGTCAAAGCCCAGCCAGTGGATGTCCTCCTGAATGGCCTCCACGAACTCCTCGTCCTCCTTGGTGGGGTTCGTGTCGTCCATCCGCAGGTTGCAAAGACCGCCATATTTCTCAGCGGTGCCAAAATCGATGGTCAGGGCCTTGCAGTGGCCGATGTGCAGGTAGCCGTTGGGCTCCGGCGGGAAACGGGTGTGGACGGTCATGCCCTCATACTGTCCGCCGGGGCCGATGTCCTCCTCGATAAAGGTATGGATGAAGTTGCGTCCGCCCTCCGGAGTCTCCTCCGGGGCGATGATGCGGTCCTCCGCCATGCGCTGTCAATCCCTTCCTGTTGAGATTTGGTCGTAGTCGTTTTATTATACCGGCTCCCGTCGCAAATTGCAAGAGGGACCGCTCACGACAGCAGCCAGTCCTCCACCACGTCCCGCAGCCCCGTCGGGGTCACGGCGCACCGGCGCAGCTTCTCCAGCAGGGCCAGGGCCCGGCTCTGGCTCACCGTGACGCCGCTGATGGCCTCCATCTGGCCGAAGCCCTCCAGCTGTACGCCGTAGTTCTCCCCCAGGCCCTCCACCTCCTCCACCAGCAGGTGGTAGCGCACCGTCCCGCCGCCCAGGCGGCAGTCTCCCATGTACACGCTCCGCATGTCGTCTCCTCCCCTGTTCGCCTTGCAGGCAGATACACACAGGGCAGAGCATACCACCGGGACCTTGGGGGATTTTGTCGAATTTGTTCGATTATCGGAAATTATATTCAGTCCGCAGAGTCCTTCACGGCCATCAGCGCCAGGAAGGCGGAGCGGCCGTAGAGCAGGTTCAGCGCCTCCAGCAATCCGTTGGCGGTCAGGTGCTCCGGCAGCTCCAGCCGCCGCAGCAGGGCCCGGCGCCGCTCGCCGCTGTCCGTGCCGCCGGTGAGACCCAGGGCGAAGAGGTCCGCCTTTGTGATGGGCGGCTCCGGCGGCGTCTGCTCCGCCGCCTCGTCCTCAAAGGTGGCGCCGCAGCGGCGCAGGGCCTCCAGCAGCACCTCGGGCCGCATGCCCTCCACACCCAGCTTCCCCTCCTTGCCGGGGCGGCGTTTACGGCGCTCCTTCCCGGCCACGTCGGGGATGTAGGCCTGCTTCACCCGGTCCTTCGGCAGCGCGCCCTTGAGGTAGTTGCGCAGTACGAACCCGGCGCCGTCGCTGTCGGTCAGGACGATGAGGCCCCGCTCCAGGGCCAGCCGCCGGAGAAAGGCCAGCTTCTCCCTGTCGTTGAACACGGAGAAGCCCCCCAGGGTCACCACCGTGGCGTCCACCACCTGGGAGAGGGTGTTCTTGTCGTAGCGGCCCTCCACCACGATTACTTCCCGGATCTTCCTCATGTGCGCACCGCCCCCAGCCGCACCAGCAGCAGCTTCAGCTCGCCCACGCCGTCCAGGCCCTTCTCGCTCTTCATGCGCTTGTCCAGCACCTGGCACATCTTCACCGCGTCGGCGCACCAGGCGGTGGTGGTCCGGCGGGCGGCGCCCAGCAGGAGCTTGGCCTGGTAGTCGGACTTCATGCCCCACAGCTCCATGAGCCACGCCCGGTCCTTGCCGCCGTCGATGGCAAGGCGCGCGGTGTACAGCCGCCGCAGCTGCCCACCCAGGGTAGCCAGGATCAAAATGGGCTCCGTCTGCATTTTCAAAAGGTCCCCCAGGATCTGCGCGGCCTTGTCGAAGTCCCGGCCGATCACCGCGTCGGACAGCTTGAACACCTCCGCCGACAGCACCGGGTCCGCCACGGCGTCCACGTCCGCCTGGGTGACGGCCTTTCCCTTGGCGTAGGCGGCGATCTTGGCGATCTCCGGCACCAGGCCCGTCATGAGTCCACCGCACAGGAACACCAGATACTCCGCCGTCTGGCGGTCGATCTCCTTGTCCAGGGCCCGGAACCGCCGGGCGATCCAGGCCAGCAGGTCCCCGCTCTCCGCCGCCCGGAACTCCACCGCCTGGACGTGGTCAGCGATGGCCTTGCACAGGTGCTTCATGGTCCGGTCGGGCTTGTAGGCCACGGTGTCGTACACGAACACCACGCAGCAGTAGGGCGGCACGTCGCTGAGGAATTCCACCAGCTGCTCCCGCTGCTCCTTGCCCAGCTTGAACAGGTCCATGTCCGTCACGGCGATCATGGTCCGCTGGGCCATCATGGGCATGGCCTCCGCCATTTCGCTCAGCTGCTGGACCGTCAGGTCCTTGCCCTCCAGGGCGTGGTAGTTGAACTCCTCCGCCCCGGCGGGGATCAGCACCTCCCGCAGCCGGCGCAGATAGTGCGCCCGCAGGTAGCTCTCCTCCCCGTAGAAGATATAGGCGCTGGCGGCGTCGCCCTCCGCCAGGTCCTGCTTCAGTTTCTGGAAAGCCGGGCTGGACCCGCTCTCCCTCTTTTTATAAGCCATGGTCGTCTCCTCGATTCCAGGATATCCGGACCGTGCCCTGCAGGTCCGTGCGGCAGATGGCGGCTCCCGCCGCGGTCAGCCGCCGCAGGGCCTCGGTGCTGGGGTGTCCGTAGCTGTTGCTGCCCACGCTGATGACCGCCACCTCCGGCTGCGCCGCCTCCAGCAGTTCTGCGGAGGTGGAATATTTGGACCCGTGGTGGCCCGCCACCAGCACATCGGTGCCGGAGAGATCGTACGCCTCCGCCAGCCGCTGCTCCGCGGCGGCGCTCATATCACCGGTGAGCAGCAGTGCAAAGTCCCCGCAGTCCGCCCGCAGGGAAAGGCCCCGCTCGTTGTCGTCCTCCCCGGTCCCCACAGGCGGATACACCGTCAGTTCCGCCGCGCCCAGGGGCAGCGTCTGCGCCGCCGTCACATAGCGGACCGCGGTGCCGTGTTCCGCCGCCAGGGCCTCCGCCCAGGTCCGGGTGCCGCTGTCGTCCTCCGTGTCCGGCAGGTACAGCGTGTCCACCGCCACCCGGGACAGCAGCTCCTCGAGGCCGTTTACGTGGTCGGCGTCATAGTGGGTCAGCAGCAGATAGTCCAGCTTCCGGCAGCCCATCGAGGCCAGATAGTCCCCGGCGATGCCGCCGGCGCTGTACCAGCTGTTGCTGCTGCCGCAGTCCGCCAGGGCGTACATCCCCTCCGAGGCCAGCAGCACGCTCTGCCCCTGCCCCACGTCCAGCACCAGGGCCTCCAGATCGTTGACGTGGTAGGAGGCCTCCCCCAGCTTCACCGTGGCCGCCAGGGACACCGCCGCCAGGGCGGCGGCTGCCGCGTACCGGCGCTTCGGCCCGGACCGCATGGCCCAGGCGGCGCCGAAGAGTACATACACGTACCCCAGCCAGTATTTGAGGTAGGGGTTCGCCAGATACAGCGCGTGGTACGGCAGCCCCGCCAGAAAGCGGGCCACGGAGAGAATATACCACACCAGCGCCCGGGGCGCCAGTGCCAAAATCGCCGCAGCGGGGCAGACGAAGGCCAGCACCGCCGCTGTCAGTCCCATGATGAACACCAGGCTGGCGGCCCAGAGGCACAGGAGGTTGCTCAAAGGCGACACCAGCACCAGATAGCCGAAATACCCGGCGCTGAGGGGCACCGTGAACATCAGCGCGCCCAGGGAGGCCGAAAAGCTGGCCGCCGTGAAGCGAAACACTCTGCCGCGCCTCTTTCCGCCCTGCAGCAGCCGGTACAGCCGCCCGGTCACCGCCAGGATGCCCGCCATGGCGGCAAAGGACAACTGGAGGCTGATGGAGGCCGCCGCAAAGGGGTTCACCAGCAAAATACCCATCAGGGCGGCGCACAGTGACGTGATCCCATCCCCCTCCCGGCGGAACAGCGGTGCCGCCACCAGCAGGCTCAGCATCACGCAGGCCCGGACCACCGAAGGGCTGGCCCCGGTCAGCAGGGCGTAGAACACCAGCGCCGGAAGGGTCACGGCGGCCAGGAGCCGCCGCCGGTGCCGTCCCACCAGCAGCTCCCCCAGGGCCAGAAGGAAACCGCAGTGAAGGCCAGACACTGCCAGGATGTGGTACAGCCCCGCCTCCGACAGGTCCGAGGACGCCGCCTCGGAGAGACCGCTTTTGTCCCCGGTGAGGATGGCGGTGAGGAAGGCGCCGGTGTCTCCCTGGCCCCAGAGGGCCGAGATCTGCCGCCGCAATGCCTCCCCGGCCCGGACGGGCCACCACCGGGGCGAGTCCATGGATCCCTCCCCCACCTCCGGCTCGCCCCGGTTGTAGGCCAGCAGGAACACGCCCTTGGAGGTAAACGTGGTGATGTCGTCGTCCCGGATCCGGGCGGCGCTGCTGAGCGCCGCCAGATCCGTCACGGTCTGGCCCGGCCGGAGGTCCAGCAGCGTCTCGTCGCCATAGTAGACAGCCCGGCCCAGGGGATACCCTGCCAGGCGCACCGTGACCTTGGCGCCGTAGTCTGTGGGGACGGCGTAGTCGCAGAGGGTCATGGTCACCACCTGCTCCGTCCCGGCCAGGGCCTCCAGAGGCGCCTGGACCTGCCGGATGTACAGCCAGTTCCACCCAAAGGCCATGGACAGGGCGCACAGGGCGATCAGGCCCCGCCTGCGGCCCGGCGACGGCAGAGCCAGGGCCAAAAGGGCCGCAGCAAAGCAGCCCGCCGCGGCAGGGATCTGCCACGCCGTGCCCGGCAGGTACTGCGCCAGAAAGATGCCCAGGGCGAAGGCCCCGGCGAACAGGGCCAGTTTTCTCATGGATGGTTTTTAATGGGCGGCGTGGGGTCGTCGGTGCGGCCCAGGAGATAGTCGGTGCTGACGTTGTAGAAGTCGGCCAGCTTGATTACTGCCCAGGTGGGGATCTCCCGGATCCCCTTTTCATAGCGCCAGTATACATTGCGGCCCATATTCAGGTATTCCGCAATCTCGATCTGCGTCTTGTCGTGATCGACGCGCAAATCCTCCAGTCGCTGAAAATGCATGGTATCACCTCAGAAAAATGCTACCAAACGGCAACATTCTTCTGCTGCATTTTCATCCATACGGATTCACTTTATACATCATAGCATATGGGGGTGATAAATGCCATGTATTTTCATGCGTGGTCCTCACGCCGGGCGGGAGGCCGCGGGATCCCCGCGGGGGACCCGCCCCCATTTTCTTTTGTCTTGACAAAAGAAAACGGCCGCGGCCGGTCAAAAGAAAACCGCCGGGGCGGCAAAATGCCCCGGCTGGGGCGTTTTGCCGGAATACGGGGGTCGTGCGAAGCGGTGCGGCGGGCGTCGATGGCCCCGTCGCCCCTGCGCCTTACTCTGGCAATCGAAAAGCCTGGTCCCCGCATAACGACTGCGGCAGAGGGACGGGGTGGAAAATCGCACTTGCCTCTGCTCCTCTTTCCGCGCGTTCCGCTTTGCTACGCGCTGGTCCGGCGGTCCCGCCGGCCTTGCGTCTTTCCCTGACGGTTGAAGGCTTCTGCTGCCGTATGGACCCTGCGGCGGTAGGACGCGGGTGCTTGTCGATTTTGCCTGCGTCTCTTTCCGCTGCCGCTGCCTGAGTGCTCACGGAGAGCACCGGAAGCGGCTCCATGCCTGGAACTGCGCTGCCGCTGGCCCGGTGCCGGTAAAAAGCCTGAGCGGCAGGCGGATATGGAAATCCGCCCCTACGGCAAACTGGGCAGCCAACTGCGCATCCCCGGCACCGGCAGGGCGGGCCCCATACATCCCGCCGCAGCGTGTTTCCGAGCTCTCTTCAAATGCCAGGTGAGCGGCAGCGAAAAGCGGCGCTGGTCCATTCGTTTCCCGCCCCGTCTACCCACCCAAAGTGGTTATGCGGGGACCATGCTCTTCGCGGAACCGGTCCGGCGCAGGTCGACGGGGCCATCGACACCCGCCGGACCGATTCGCACGACTCCCGCACTCACGAAAGGGCGGCCCGGATGGGCCGCCCTTTCGTCAAAAGCGTTTTTTCTCTTGGACCGGCCGCGGCCCGTTCTCTTTTTGACGCTGGCAAAAAGAGAATGGGGGGGCGGATTCCTGCGGCAAAGCCGCACTTCCCGGAAGCCCTCCGGCCAAAGCGCAGCCGCTCAGCCCGGAGGCCAGGTCATATCCCGGCCGCTGAGCACGTGGAAATGCAGGTGGAACACGCTCTGCCCGGCCTGCTCGCCGATGTTGGAGACCACCCGGTAGCTCTCCATCCCCTGCTCCTTGGCCAGCTTGGCGATGACCTCGAAGATGTGGGCCACCACGGCGCTGTTGTCCGCCGTTACCTCGGACACGGAGCCGATGTGGGCCTTGGGGATCACCAGGAAATGGGTGGGCGCCTGGGGGGCGATGTCGTTAAAGGCGAAGCAGACCTCGTCCTCGTAGACCTTGCTGCTGGGGATCTCCCCGGCGATGATCTTGCAGAATAAGCAATCGGACATTGTACAAACCTCCTTCGTTGGGACGTTCAGATGAACTGATTATACACCGGATCGTACCGGTAGTCCAGTCCCGCCAGGGCCCGGCACAGATCCGCCTCGTCGGCGTCCAGATCGGCGCACAGGGCCGCCAGGCTGGGGTACTGGTCCCGGAGTTTTGTGTTTACATAACTCAGAAGAATACAGGGGTCATTGGGTAACATAGCCGTTCTCTTTCTGTAAAGGATTTTTCCTGTTCAGGCTTTCAGATGCCCAGCTTCTCCGCCACGAAATCGTCCACAGCAGCCAGCGCGTCGTCCAGCTTGAGGAGGTCAGATCCGCCGCCCATGGCGCTGTCGGGCTTGCCGCCGCCCTTGCCGCCGCAGACGGCGCAGACGGTCTTGACCAGGTCGCCGGCCTTGACGCCCCGGGCCACGGCCTCCTTGCCGCAGACGGCCAGGAAGGTGATCTTACCAGCGTTGACGGAGGACAGCACGGCCACCACGCCGGCCTCCTTGTCCCGCAGGAAGTCGCCCATCTGGCGCAGGGCACCCGCGTCCATGCCGTCCCGGTGGACGGTCAGGACCTTGAGGCCGCCCACGTCCTTGGCGGCGGTCAGGAACTGACGGGCCTCGCCCAGAGACGCCTCGGCCTTGAACTTCTCCAGGGCCTGACGGGTGGACTTCAGCTCCGCAGCCTGCTGCTCGGCCTTGGCGGCCAGCTCACCGGGGCTGGTCTTGAACACCTGGGCCGCCCGGAACAGCAGCTCCTGGTTGTGGTTCATGACCTCCAGGCTCAGCTTGCCCACGGTGGCCTCGATCCGGCGGACGCCGGAGGCGATGGAGCCCTCGGACTTGATGCGGAAGGTGCCGGCCTTGGCGGTGTTGTCCAGGTGGGTGCCGCCGCACAGCTCCATGGAGAAGTCGCCCATCTCCACCACGCGGACGGTCTCGCCGTACTTCTCGCCGAACACGGCCACGGCGCCCTTGGCCTTGGCCTCGTCGATGGGCAGCTCCTCGGTGACCACGGAGTAGCCCTCCAGGATGGCGTCGTTGACCAGGCGGTCGATCTCCGTCAGCTGCTCGGGGGTGATGGCCTCGAAGTGGGTGAAGTCAAAGCGCAGACGGTCCGGCTCCACCAGGGAGCCCGCCTGGTGCACGTGGTCGCCCAGGACCTTCTTCAGCGCGGCATCCAGCAGGTGGGTGGCGCTGTGGGCCCGGCGGATGGCCTTGCGGCGCTCGGTGTCGATGGTGGCGGTGACGGTGTCGCCCACCTTCAGCACACCCTCGGTCACAAGACCGCTGTGGAGGAACTTGCCGCCCTTGTTCTTCTGGACGTCCTTCACCTCCAGCACGCCGCCGTCGCAGCGGATCACGCCGTGGTCGGCCACCTGGCCGCCCATTTCGGCGTAGAAGGGGGTCTGGTCCAGGACCAGCGTGGCCTCGGCACCGGCGGCCACCTCGTCCCGCAGCTCGCCCTCGGCCACGATGGCCAGGACCTTGCCCTGGGCCTCGTCGTGATCGTAGCCCAGGAAGGTGGTGGCGGGCATCTCCTTGCCGAACTCGATGCCGGCCCAGCCCAGGTCGCCCAGGGCCTCCCGGGCCTTCCGGGCGCGGACGCGCTGCTCCTCCATCATCTTGTCGAAGCCGTCGCGGTCCACGCTCATGCCGGCCTCCTGGGCCATCTCCACGGTCAGGTCCACGGGGAAGCCGTAGGTATCGTAGAGCTTGAAGGCGTCGGCGCCGGAGAACACGGTCTCCCCCGCCGTCTTGTGGGCGGCGAGCATCTCGTCGTAGATCTTCATGCCGCCGTCGATGGTGCGGGCAAAGTTCTCCTCCTCGGTGCGGATGACCTTGGTGATATAAGCCTGCTTCTCCCGCAGGTCGGGATAGGCGCACTCGTTCTCATGGATGACGGTGTCCACCACCTCGTAGAGGAAGGCGTGGTTGATGCCCAGGAGCTTGCCGTGGCGGGCAGCCCGGCGCAGCAGGCGGCGCAGCACGTAGCCTCGGCCCTCGTTGGAGGGCAGGACGCCGTCGCAGATCATGAACACGGCCGAGCGGATGTGGTCGGTGATGACCCGGAGGGAGACGTCCTTGGCGTGGGACTCACCATAGTGGGCGCCGGTGATCTCGCTCACTTTGTTGGTGATGTTCATGACGGTGTCCACATCGAACAGGGAGTTCACGTTCTGGCACACGCAGGCCAGGCGCTCCAGGCCCATGCCAGTGTCGATGTTCTTCTGCTTGAGCTCGGAGTAGTTGCCCTGGCCGTCGTTGTCGAACTGGGAAAAGACGTTGTTCCACACCTCGATATACCGGTCGCAGTCGCAGCCCACGGTGCAGCCGGGCTTGCCGCAGCCGTGCTCGGGGCCGCGGTCATAGTACACCTCGGAGCAGGGGCCGCAGGGGCCGGAGCCGTGCTCCCAGAAGTTGTCCTCCTTGCCGAAGCGGAAGATCCGTTCAGCGGGGATGCCGATGTCCTTGTTCCAGATCTCGAAGGCCTCGTCGTCGTCCAGGTAGATGGAGGGATACAGGCGGTCCTCCTCCAGGCCCACCACCTTGGTCAAAAACTCCCAGCAGAAGGGGATGGCCTCCTTCTTGAAGTAGTCGCCGAAGGAGAAGTTGCCCAGCATCTCAAAGTAGGTGCCGTGGCGGTCGGTCTTGCCGATGTTCTCGATGTCGCCGGTGCGGATGCACTTCTGGCAGGTGCACACCCGGTGGCGGGGGGGCTCCTCCTCCCCGGTGAACCAGGTTTTCATGGGGGCCATGCCGGAGTTGATCAGCAGCAGGGACTTGTCGTTGGCCGGGGGGATCAGGGAAAAGCTGGGCAGACGCAGGTGGCCCTTGCTCTCAAAGTAGCTGAGGAACATCTCCCGCAGTTCGTTCAGCCCGTAGTAGGGATGTGCCATGGTGTTCTTCCTCCTGTATGATGAATTTTTCTGATCGCGGTACGGATAAGGGCCGTCCGCGGAGGCGCAAAAAAGCCCCCGCCCCGGTTTAGGGGCGGAGGCGCAAGGCTTCCACGGTACCACCCTAATTATCCCCCTGACGGGGGCGTCTTAGCCATCCGGTAACGGGGATGAGCCGTCCCGCTCGTCGCGGGCCGCTCCGAAGTGGCTGCCGCAAGGCCTTGGCGAGGGGCTTGCACCGTCTCCCCTCTCGCTGACGCCGGTCTCCTGCGGCTGGCTTCGTCCTGGCATTTATCAGGTGAACGCACTTATTATATCCTTTTTTCTCCGTTTGTCAAGACGGTTTCCGGTCCGTTTCCCCCGGTTTCCCGCCGTTTCTCCGGCGCAGGACGCACCGGCCCGTGACGGCGCACTGGCCGCAGCCCACGCAGTGCATCACGCCGCTGCCCATCAGCGTCCGCCATACCCAGAAGGTCCCGCCCAGCACGATCGCCAGGATCAGCCACTGATACCAAGCCATACCATACGCCCTCCTTTTTAAAGGATCCTACCATGAAAAAGGCGGCTCTGTCAGTGGCATCTGCAACAGGCGCAGTCCAAAAAGGGGCAGCAGCGCCTCCGCCGGGGCGGGCAGGTCCGGCGGCAGCGGAAACTCCTGGGGCTCCACGGTGCCGCCGTCGGGCCGCAGCAGGGCTCGCTGAAGGCAGACCACCGGCTCGCTGAGGCTGGACAGGGTCAGGCTGTCCCGCTGGGACAGGCCGCAGGTCACCACCGTCTCCGCCCGGACGCGGGCCAGCACCGCCTCCGCCCGGTCCCCCGGCACCAGCAGCACACCGCAGTCCGCCCGCTCCAGGTCTCCGCAGCCCCGCTCCGTCAGGGCAAGCACGCTCCAGCGGCGCAGCGTCAGGTCCCGGGCCGACTCCGCCGCCAGGGCCCGGGGCGGCAGCAGCGGCCGCCAGAGCGCGGGACAGTGCCAAATGATCCCCTCCATGATAACACACCTCTCCGGCCTAGTGTCTGCGTCCGAAGGCCGTTCCATGCGTAAAATTTTGCTCGTCATTTTCGCTGCGGTGTGCTATACTGTTACATTGAGAAATCCCATCGGAGGTGAGGGCCATGAACTTCTGGGGCCATCTGCGGACGGTCCACCGCCACCGCGCGCTGGTGCGGAAGTACTGCTTCCGCCTGGGGCTTTACTGGCAGGGGCTGACCCACGACCTGTCCAAATACTCCCCGGTGGAGTTCTTGGCCGGAGTGAAGTACTTCCAGGGGGACCACAGCCCCAACGACGCCCAGCGCCGGACTTTCGGATACAGCGCCGCCTGGCTCCACCACAAGGGCCGCAACCGCCACCACTTCGAGTACTGGACCGATTACAGCCTCAAGGGCGAGGGCATCACCGGCGTGGAGATGCCGAAGCGGTACGTGGCGGAGATGTTCTGCGACCGGCTGGCGGCCAGCCGGGTGTACCGGGGCAAGGACTTCGACCCCGCGGACCCCTACAAGTTCTTCCAGTGGTCCATGCAAAAGCGCATCCTCATCGCCCCGGAGACGGCGGCGCTGCTGGAGACCATGCTGGTGAAGCTCCGTGACGAGGGCGAGGACGCCGCCTTCGACTACATCCGAAAAGAGGTGCTGGGCAGGCCGTAAGGCCCTGTGCTGTACCGGATAAAAAAGCAGGAGGACCTCACGGTCCTCCTGCTTTTCTCTTTTGGGGCGGTTCCTGCCCCAAGCGTTCAGTTCAGCGGGATCCTGGTCTCGCCCCACAGCAGATAGTCCGCCTCTGACAGGTCCAAGGGAGCCGGGAGGCTGCCGGAGCACACCTGGAGGCCATCCTCCTCCCCCAGGAAACCGCCGGTGACGGAGACTTCCGTACCGTCCTTCAGCACCAGCGACAGCGGCGCGCTGGGCGTGATCGTCAGCCGCGCCGCCGTGGCGGCGCCGTCCTCGTCCACCGCCGTCACGGCCGGGGGCTCCTCCATGGCCGCCTGCTCCGCCTCCTGTGCGGCTTGGGCGGTGGCCTCGTCGATGCGGTAGGTCCACCGGGCCCCCAGAGGCGAGATCTCCAGCGTCTCCATGGTGATGGGGCCCCAGGAGGTCTGGGCGGTGACGCCGGCCACATCCAGCGTCACCACGCTCTCCTCTCCCATATCCTCCGAGATGGGGAAGGCGAAGTCCCCGGTGAAGATGGGGGCGAAGATGCTCTTATCTCCGATCTCCCACTTCCAAAGGCCCGGGATGCGGAGCGTCAGTCCCGCCAGGTCCCCGTCGGCGGTGACGTCCACCACCAGGGCGATCTTGTTGTCGGTGGGATCGCCGTCTTCCAGGCAGGTGACGCCGATGAAGTAGGAGAGGTCCTCCACCTCCCGGCCCTCCGCCGTCTCCAGCCGCATCCGATGGGTCTCCGGATCGTCATTGCTGGAGAGCCAGTAGACCGCGTCGCCCTCCAGCGCGGGCAGCACGGTCCCCTCCGGGGCCTCCACCTCCAGCATCAGGTACAGCGCCCCCTGGCCGCCGAAGGCCGCCTGAGGCGTCATGGTGGCGCCGTTGCTGGTGACGGCGGCGGGCAGCGTCCCGCTGAGGGCCTCCACCACCGCCTGCTGTCCCTGGTCCATAGGGCCGAAATACGCCTCCCACAGAGGAAACGTCACCGCCGCCGCAGTACCCACCAACAGCACTGCGGCCAGCACCGCCGCCATGCCCCGCTTCACCCAGGGAGAACGGCGGGGAGCCGCCTGCTCCGCCATGAGGGCGTCGGTCAGTTCCGCTCTGCCCTGCTCCGTAAAGCGCAGGCGGTCCAGTTCACTCCGATAGACATTCTGTTCCATAACTGCCTCCCAGCATCGTTTTCAGCTTGGCCTTGCCCCGGTAGAGGTAGGTGCTGACCTGTCTGGGGGCACACCCCATCAGCGCCGCGATCTCCTCCACGGTATATTCCTCGTAATAGCGCAGGTAGACGGCCCGGCGGTACTTCTCCGGCAGGGCCTGCACCGCCTCCAGCACCGGGCTCTCCCCCGGCTCCGGCAAGTAGACGGCGGCGTCTGCCGCGGCCTCCATGGGCGCCCGGCGGCGCTGCCAGGCGGACTTGCGCCAGTCCTTGCAGCAGTTGACCGCCACCCGCAGCACCCAGGCCCGCTCCAGCCGCTCCTCATCAAAGCGGCGGGGGCTGGTCAGCAGCTTCAAAAGCACCGTCTGGCAGATATCCTGGGCGTCGTGGATGCTGCCGGTCCAGGTGTACGCCAAGCGCAGCACCGTGTCCGACCAGCGGTCCACCGCCGCCTCCGCCTGTTCTCTTGTGTATGTGATGACTTCCGTTGGTATCCACTCCTCTCGCGGCGCCGTTCACTGATAAAACGACAAAGCCCCGGCCAATCTGGCGGCAGGATGAAAAAAAGCCGCCGGGAATATTTCCCGGCGGCTTTGGCGTGGCTTGGGAGATCAGCCCTCCTGGGCGATCTTGCGGCCCATGAGAGTGCCCATGACGGAGGCCATCATCAGCCCCCGGGTCCAGCCGGAGCTGTCGCCCAGGCAGTGGAGACCCTGGAGGCTGGTGTTGAAGTCGGTGTCCATCTTCACCCGGTTGGAGTAGAACTTCAGCTCGGGAGAGTACAGCAGCGTCTCCGTGGAGGCGAAGCCAGGCACCACGTAGTCCATGGCCTGGATGAAGTTGATAATGTTCATCATGGCCCGGTAGGGCATGGCGGCGGTGATGTCGCCGGCCACGGCATCCGGCAGGGTGGGCCGGATATTGGACTGGGCCAGCTCCTTCTGCCAGGTGCGCTTGCCGTCCAGAATGTCGCCGAAACGCTGGACCAGGATCTGGCCGTTGGCCAGCATGTTGGTCAGCTCGCCCACCTTCTGGGCGTAGGCGATGGGCTGGTTAAAGGGCACGGAGAAGTTGTGGGAGCAGAGGATGGAGAGGTTGGTGTTGTCGCTCTTGAGGTCCTTGTAGGAGTGGCCGTTGACCACCGCCAGGTCGTTGTCGTAGTTCTCCTGGCTGACGAAGCCGCCGGGATTCTGGCAGAAGGTGCGGACCTTGTTCTTGAAGGGCTTGGGATAGCCTACCAGCTTGGACTCATACAGCACCCGGTTCACCAGCTCCATGACCTCGTTGCGCACCTCCACACGCACGCCGATGTCCACGGTGCCGGGGGCGTGGGCGATGCCGTGCTCGGCGCAGAGCTTTTCCAGCCAGTCGGCGCCCCGGCGGCCGGTGGCCACCACGGTGTGCTTGGCGTAGATCTCCAGGTCGGTTTTGCCGTTGGAGATGGCCACGCCCTTGCAGACGTCATTTTCCAGAATGATGTTGCTGCACTCATAGCCGAAGTACATCTCCACGCCGTTTTCCTGGAGGAACCGCTCGATGCCCAGGTAGATGGCCTGGGCCTTCTCAGTGCCCATGTGGCGGATGGGACAGTCCACCAGCTTGAGGCCCGCCTGGATGGCCCGCTTGCGGATCTCCTTGCGCTCGGCCTCATGCTCCAGACCCTCGATGTGGGTGTCCGCGCCGAACTCCAGGTAGATCTGGTCGGCGTAGTGGATGGTCTCCTGGGCCAGGTCCTCGCCGATCAGGGTGGGCAGGTCGCCGCCCACCTCGTAGCTCAGGGACAGCTTGCCGTCGGAGAAGGCGCCGGCGCCGGAAAAGCCGGTGGTGATGTGGCAGTAGGGCTTGCAGTTCATGCATTTGCGGGTCTTATCCTTGGGACAGTGGCGCTTTTCCACCGGCTGTCCCTTCTCCACCATGACGATCTTCTGGCGGCTGCCTTTCTTGATCATCTCCAGGGCGGTGAAGATACCGGCGGGGCCGGCGCCGACGATGACAACATCTGCGTTCATAGGGACGTTCTCCTTTTTCTCTCGTTTTCCTCTTTATTTCGCCGACAGGTCCGCCTGGCGCCGCAGCAGCGACCAGGCCGGCACCGGCCGGGGCAGTTTCATATGAAAGACGGAGCCCGGGGTCCGGGGCTCGGTCAGGGGGGCGCCGTCGGCGTCAGTCATCTCCGGCACCGTCAGGGCAAAGGGCCGCGTGTCTGGTCCCACCACCTCCACCGTGTCTCCCGCGCGGAACTTGTTGCGCAGGGACAGTGTGGCGTTGCCCTCGCCGTCGCAGTCCGTGACCAGGGCGATCACCTGCCACTGCCTGATATACCGGGAGGTGTCGTAGTACTGGCCCGGCGGGCCGTAGTAGAAGCCGGTGGAGTAGGGGCGGTGGCTCACATGCTCCACCTCGTCCCGCCAGACGCCGTCCAGGGGCTCCCCCGCCGCCGCGGCGTCCAGGCAGTGGCGGTAGGCGCCGGTCACGATGGCGGCGTAGTAGGCGGACTTGGCCCGGCCCTCGATCTTCAGGCTGGTGAGCCCCGCGTCCATAAGATCGTCCAGGTGGTCGATCATGCACATGTCCCGGGAGTTTAAGATGTAGCTGCCCTGGCCGTCCTCCTCGATGGGGAAGTACTCGCCGGGGCGCTTCTCCTCCATCAGGGCGTAGTGGTAGCGGCAGGGCTGGGCGCAGGCGCCGCGGCTGGAGTCCCGGCCGGTCATGTAGTTGGAGAGCAGGCACCGGCCGGAGTAGCTGACGCACATGGCGCCGTGGACGAAGGCCTCGATCTCCAGTTCTTCCGGCGTCCTGTCCCGGATGGTGCGGATCTCCTCCAGGCTCAGTTCCCGGGCCAGGATCACCCGGGAGGCGCCCAGGTCGTACCAGGCCCGGGCGGTGACGGGGTTGCAGATGCTGGCCTGGGTGGAGATGTGCCGGGCGCAGCGGGGGGCGTACTTCCCCGCCAGGGTGAAGGCGCCCAGGTCCGCCACGATCACCGCGTCCACCCCGGCGTCGTTGAGCAGCTCCAGGTGGGCCGGAAGGCCCTCCACTTCGTCGCAGCGGGGCATGGTGTTGATGGTGCAGTGGACCTTCACGCCGTGGCTGTGGGCCAGGGCGACGGCGGTGCGGAGCTCCTCGTCGGTGAAGTTCCCGGCGAAGGCCCGCATACCGTAGCTCTGCCCGGCCAGATACACCGCGTCGGCGCCGTAGCGGACGGCCATCTCCAGCCGCTCCATATCGCCCGCCGGAGCCAGCAGCTCCGGCGGGCGCCGCTTACCCGGCATACTGGCCGCTGGCAAGGAAGGCGTTGTGCTCTGCCAGCGTGGTGGAGAAGTGGTGCTTGCCGTCGGTGCCCAGGGCGTAGTAGTAGTAATTGGTCTCAGCCGGGTCCAGGGCAGCCTGGATGGAAGCTAGGCCCGGGTTGGAGATGGGCGTGGGCGGCAGGCCCTTGTTCTTGTAGAGGTTGTAGGGGGAGTCCACGGCCTTGTCCTCGTTGGTGATGGCCCCCTCGTGATCCGGCAGGGCGTAGAGCAGCGACGCGTCGATCTGCAGCAGGCCAGCGGTCTCATAGGAGGTGTTGTTCAGACGGTTGTAGATGACCGAAGCGATGTTGGCCTGGTCGGAGCCGTCGGTCTCCTCCTCGATCAACGAGGCGATGGTGATGATCTCCTCCAGGGAATACTTGGAGGCCTCCACCTGCTCCATGCCGTCGCTGCCCAGACGGCTGACAAAGTTGGAGATCAGCTTGTTCAGGGCGTCCTTGGCGTTGTGCCCCACATAGAACTCATAGGTGTCCGGGAAGAGGTAGCCCTCCAGCCTGGAGAGGTCCTCGCTGTTGTTGTCGATGAAATCGTAGTCGAAGGTGGCGGTCTGGGCGGCCTCGGTCAGGGCCTCCTCGGTGTTGACACCCTTCTCCGCCAGCAGCGCGATGGTCTGGCGGACCGTGTAGCCCTCGGGGATGGTGACGGTGACGGTCTCGGCGTTGAGGTTGCCGGAGGAGCTGTGCATCCCCACGATCAGCGCCCGGTAGTCCATGTCGGTGTTGAGCGTATAGGTACCGATGCCGATTTTTTCATCGGCGCCGGAGAAGGCGGCAAAAATGCGGAAAAACCACTTGTACTTGATCAGCCCGGCCTCCTGGAGCTTATCCGCCACGTCGCCCATGGAGTCCTCGGCGGTCACTTCCACAGTCACCTCCTCAATGGCACCCCGGTTGAAGGCGCACAGATCACAGGCCAGCAGCCAGCCCACCCCCGCCAGCAGAGCGGAGATCAGCAGGACCAACAGGATATAGACGAAGGGGTTGATGCGGCGGCGCCGCCGTTTCCGGGGACGAGCCGTCCGTTTGGGCGCCGGCTGGCTCCGGCGGACCTGCTCGCTGTCCCAGCTGGCGGTATCACCCTTTTTGAAATCAGACATATGAACCTCCTGTTCTTCCCGCTCCGGCGGACCGAAGCGGCCAGAAATCCCTGTGTTTTTCCCCAGCGGGGGAAATTTTTCAATGGCCAGGCTCTCCCGGAGCCAACGGCGCATAGAATGTCTCAAAGCGAGGTGACAGACATGTGCTTCAACAACGGAAACAACAACTCCTGCCTGTGGATCATCCTCATCCTCATCGTGGTTTGCTGCTGCTGCGGCGGCTCCATGGGCGGCAGCAGCTGCGGCGGAAACTGCGGGTGCGGCTGCAATGACGGCTGCAACACCTGCTGCTAAGCCGGGCGGGGCGGAAACGGGGCGGAAACGCCCCGCTCTTCCCTGTCCCGTATTGGGACAGGCCTCACGGAAGCATTCCCACCAGGTCCCAGATCTCCCGGTGGATGTCCTCCGGCGGGCGGACGGTGCCATCCCGGTCGCAGCGGACCACGGTCCAGCCCAGCTGTCGGGCGATGGAACGGGCATTGTCCCGGCAGGCGCGGAGGTAGTCCTCATCCTGCTCATGGATGTCGGCATGGGTGCCGGTGGCCTGCTGGCGCTTGCGGAGCATGGCCTCGGACAGCTCCGTGGGCAGATCCAGGTAGATCACCAGATCCGGCGCCGGAAGGCCCATGCGGTGATACTCCAGGTCGAACAGCCAGCGCAGATATGCCTCCCGCTCCCCCGCCGGCAGCTTGGAGGCCTGATGGACGGCGTTGGAGGTGGTGTAGCGGTTGGCCAGGATCAGCTCCCCGGCCTCGTAGGCGCCGCCCCAGTCCTCCTTGTAGGAGGCGAAGCGGTCCACGGCGAACAGCACCGACGCGGCGTAGGCGTTCACGTCCCCGGCGTGGGCGCCCAGGGCGCCGTCCAGGTACAGCTTGGCCGGCTCGGCGAAGGGATTGCCGTACCGGGGAAAGTCGATCTCCCGGAAGGCGCGGCCCTCCCGCGCCAGATGCTGCGCCAGCAGACAGGCCTGGGTGGCCTTGCCGGAGCCGTCGGTCCCCTCCAGCACGATCAGCTTGCCCCTCATTTGCGTCTCCTCTCCTGCCGCACATGGACCAGAAACAGCGGCAGCTTCATCATCCGGCCAATCCGCCGGGGCTCCTTGCACAGGCGGTAGAACCACTCCAGCCCGTGGTCGGACCAGAACTTGGGGGCCCGGGCCACTACACCGGCGAACACGTCCAAGCTGCCGCCCAGGCCGCACAGCAGCGCCGCCCCGGTGGCCGCGCCGTTGGCGGCAATCCATTTCTCCTGCTTGGGCGCGCCCAGGCAGACAAACACGCAGTCGGCCCCGCTGCGGCGGATCTCCTCCGCCACCGGGCCGTCCTCCTTGAAGTAGCCGTCGCGGGTACCGGCGATGGTCAATCCCGGATACTGCGCCGTCAGCCGCTTTGCCGCCAGCTCCGCCACGCCGGGCTTGGCTCCCAGCAGGTACAGGGACTTGCCCCTCTCTGCCAGTTTCCCCATCAAATGCCCGGCAAATTCAATCCCGGGCGTTCTTTCTTTCAAGGGCGTACCCAGCATGGCGGCGCCCTTGATGACGCCGATGCCGTCCGCCAGCACCAGATCCGCGCCGTTGACGGCGGCCGCGGCCGCCCCGTCGGCCCGGCAGACCTCCACGATCTCCGGGTTGGGCGTCACCACATAGTGGGGCCCCGGCTGGTCCAGCAGCGCGCAGGCCCGATCCACGGCCTCCGCCATGGTTACATTGTCAAAGCCTACGCCCAAAACGTCGATCCGCATGGAATCACCTCGCAGCATACTCATACAGTTTTATAGTATAACACAATGAAAAACCTTTGTCCAATGTCAAATCGCCGCCGGTTTCTTCCGCTCCGGCAGCTGGGCCAGCACCACCGCCGCCAGCATCAGCACGCAGCCGAAGTACTCCTTTCCGCTCATCCGGTCTCCCAGGATCAGCGCTCCGGCCACCGTGGCGAACACGGACTCCAGGCTTAAAAGCAGCGACACCACCGTGGGGTTGGAGTCCTTCTGCGCCAGGATCTGAAGAGTATAGGCCACGCCGCTGGAAAACACGCCCACATACAAAATGGGACCCGCACAGCGGAGGATGGCGGACAGGCTGGGGTGCTCCGTGGCCAGCATCCCGATGACCGACAGCACCGTCACCACCAGGAACTGCCCGCAGGACATGTCCACGCCGTCCACCTTCTGGGTGAAGTGGTCGATGACCAGAATGTGGGCGGAGAAGCACACGGCGCACAGCAGGATATAGATGTCGCCGCTGCTGACCGTGAAGCCCTCGTTGATGCACAGACAGTACAGCCCCGCCACTGCCAGCACCACGCCCAGCCACACGGCCCTTGGCACACGGCGGCGGAACAGCAGCCCCGCCACCGGTACGATGACGATGTACAGCGCCGTGATGAACCCGGCCTTGCCGGAGGTGGTGGTCTCCAGCCCCTTCTGCTGGAGATTGGTCGCCAGGGTCAGCGCCGCGCCGCAGCACAGGCTTCCCAGCACCAGATCCCGCCGGGCGTGGGGCCGGGGCGCAGCGCTGCCGGCGAAGTCCCGCCGCCGCAGGCGCCGGAACACCGCGCTGAGAATCAGCAAAAATACAAAGGCCACGGCCGCCCGGACGGCGTTGAAGGTGAAGGGCTCCACATAGTCCGCACTGACGCTCTGGGCCACAAAGGCCGTGCCCCAGATCAAAGCGGCCAGCACCGGAAAGACATTCTGACGGATTTGATTGCTTTTCATCGCTCTTGCTCCCATACTCGTTCCATGGTAAAATAAAGCATCGTTCCGCCCTTCCGTCCCCTGCGGGGACGAACGGGCACGACGGGTCGTATTTTAACACCGAGGTGAGAAAATGGCAAGGCTTTGCAGGGAATTCTATCTCCAGGACACCCTCTCCGCGGCGCAGGCGCTGCTGGGAAAGTGTCTGGTCCGCCGGCTGGACGGGGAGCTGCTGGCGGTGCGGATCACGGAGACGGAGGGCTACATCGGCCGGTGCGACAAGGCCTGCCACGCCTTTGGCTACCGCCGCACTGCCCGGACCGACACCCTCTTCCGCCAGGCAGGCACCGCCTATATCTACTTCATCTACGGGATGTACCACTGCCTGAACTTCGTCACGGAGCCGGAGGGCGAGCCCGCCGCGGTGCTGATCCGCGCCGGGGAGCCCCTGGCGGGAGTAGAGACCATCCGGCGTCTGCGCTTCGGAGACAAGCCACTGACCTCCTATCGGAGGAAGAATTTTCTCAACGGTCCCGGCAAACTCTGCAAAGGGCTGTCCCTTACCCGAGCGCAGAACGGCCTGGACCTGGTGACGGACGGTGAACTGTTTGTCTGCGACGGCCCGGAGGACCTGGGCCTCCCTGCTCCGGCGCCGGTCAGGGAGCGGATGCGCTGCGGGCCCCGGATCGGGGTGGACTACGCGGAGGAGGCCCGGGACTTCCCCTGGCGCTTCTGGCTGGAAAAGGAGGAGTGAGCCTTGCTGCTATTTGATATGGACGGGACGCTGATCGACTCCAACGGCGTGTGGAAGGATGTGGACCGGACCTTCCTGGCCCGCCGGGGCCTTTCCTACACCCACGCCTACTACGAGGGCGTGGCCCACACGATCCTGCCCCTGGCAGCCAAATTCACCAGGGAGTACTGCCATCTCAGCGAGTCCTGCGAGGACATCATCGCCGAGTGGATGGACCTGGCCAAGGACGCCTACGTCCATGTGGCGGTGAAGCCCGGCGTCCGGGCGTACCTGAAGCAGTGCCGGGCGGAGGGCCGGTCCATGGCGGTGGTGACCTCCAGCGTGCCGGAGCACTGCCGCACCGCCCTGGAGCGGCTGGACCTGATGAAGTACTTCGACCGCGTCACCTTCGCCCACGACCTGGGCCTGGAGAAAAAGGAACCCGCCATCTGGCTGGCGGCGGCCAAAGCCGCCGGCGTGGAGCCGGAGGCGTGCACCGTGTTTGACGACAGCCTCTCCGCCTGCCGGGGCGCCCGGGCGGCGAAGATGCGGGTGGTGGGCGTGTACGATCCCTTCTTCGCCCGGGACGAGGGAGCCATGCGGGGCTTTTGCGACGTGTATATCAAGAGCTTCCAGGAGCTTTTGTGGATGCCGGAGCAGCGGGAGGAACAACGGAGGCGGCGGTCATGAGCGACTTTACAGAATTGCTGGCCCGGACCCGGGAGGAGGAGAGCCGTCTCCCCGCCGGGCTGACACTCACCCAGGAGACGGCGGAGGGGCTGGACCTTTCCGACCTGGAATTCCACGACGCGGCGCTGCGCAAGTGCCGCTTCATCCACTGTGACTTTTCCGGTGCCGCCTTTTTCGGCTGCCGCCTGGAGAACTGTGACTTCTCCGGCTGCCGCCTGCCGGGCTCCTTCTGGCGGGATTGCCGCCTGAGCGGCTGCAAGGCCGACGGGGCGGATTTCCGCCGCAGCCGTCTCAAGGACACAGTCCTGGAGCAGTGCCTGTTCCGGTCCGTTCCGTTTACAGGCGGCCGCTGGGACCGGTTAGCCGTGAAGGAATGTAACTTCACAGAGGCCATCCTGTCGGAGCTGCGTCTTTCCAAGGTGACGCTGGAGCAGACCGACCTGACCCGGGCGGAGCTGTTCCGCACTGCTCTTGCCGGCGTGGACCTGACCACCTGCACCCTGGACGGCATCGTGCTGTCAGAGACCTGCGCCGAGCTCAAAGGAGCCGCCATCCACGCCTCCCAGGCGGCGGTGGTGGCCCGGATCCTGGGCATCGAAGTAAAACCGTAACCGAACCTGACATCAAGAGAAAGGAAGCGATCTGCATGAACCGCGTTTTGGAGAAATACCGGGCGGGCCAGCCCTCCGTGGGCACCTTCACCCACTTGCGCAGCTCCGTGGCCGTGGAGGCCCTGGGCACTGCCGGGCTGGACTTTGTGGTTCTGGACACAGAGCACTGCGTTCTGAACCCGGAGACCATGGCGGAGTGCATCACTGCCGCTGGCGCCGCGGGGCTGGATGCCCTGGTCCGCATCCACTCCGTCACCCGGGAGGCAGTGCTGCACCCCCTGGACCTGGGGGCCAAGGGGCTCATCGTCCCGGCGGTGGAAACCGTGGAGGAGGTGGAGCGGCTGGTCCGCTTCGCCAAATTCCCCCCTGTGGGAGGCCGGGGCTTCTGCCCCACCCGGGACGGCCTGTGGGGCTGTGACGAGGCCTCCCTGGCCGGGGCCGCGGTCTACATGGACCGCAGCAACCGTGAGACCCTGCTGATCCCCCAGTGCGAGACCGCCGGGTGCCTGGCGAACATCGAGGCCATCGCCGCCATGGAGGGCGTGGACGGCATTTTCGTGGGTCCCCTGGACCTGTCCATCGCCCTGGGCTGCCCCATGGAACTGGACGCGCCCCAAATGCGGGAGGCGCTGGCGCGGGTGGTGGCCGCCTGCAAGGCCGCAGGGAAGCTGGCCATGATTTTCTGCGGCGACGCGGAAACCGCCAGGAAGCGGCTGGCCGCAGGCTTTGACAGCGCCGCCCTGGGGCTGGACGTGCTGGCATTGATCCAGAGCTACCGGGCCATGGCGGAGGCAGTCCGAGGCTGAGATCTGCCGGAGGCGAAAGAGAGCAGACACCTGATGGTGTCTGCTCTCTTTTCTGCGCCCAGGATGCAGGACCTCTTTTCTTGGCGGGCCGGGAGTGGGAGTTTTTGCGGGCCGCTCCCATCTGCCGGGAGGCTAGGTCCCCGCGGGGATGTACCCCATTCTCTTTTGACCTGGCAAAAGAGAATGCACCGCACCAGGCGGAAGAGAAAACCGCAGAGACAAGCAGGAGGACCTTCCGGTCCTCCTGTTCGTAAGTACGGAGATCACGCAAACCGGTCCGGCGGGCATCAATGGCCCGTCGACCCCGCGCCGGGCCCCGGCGGCCGGAGAACTGCGTCTCCGAAAAGCGGGCTCGGCAGATTGGGCGGGGTGGATATCGAACCTGCCCGCTTCTTTGGCCGCTGCCGCCGGCCGGGGGCAGGGCGCCGTTCAGTCCTCCCGTCGGCGGATCAGATCGCCGCTCCACTCCAGCAGCAGGGCCGTCAGGGCGTCCAGGTCCAGGGGATGCTCCCCCTGCCGGACGGCCTCCGCCGCCCGGAACACCGCCAGGTCCGCCCCGGTCAGGGCCTTCCCCAGGTCCCGATGACGGCGGTAAAAGGTCCCCGTCTCCAGATACGCCTTGGCCTGGAGGGCGAACACCGCCCCCTTGCAGGTCCCCTCCGCCGCGGACAGATCCCGGCCGTGGAGGCCGTTGTGGCAGCAGAGGTGATAGATGCCGCAGGCGGCGGTATGCAGCGCCCGGCGGGCGTCGCCGGGCTCCTCCGGCGGCAGCAGATCGGAGAGACAGCCATAGTAATCTGTGGTGTCGCGGCGGAACTGGAACAGCTCCCCCCGGTCCCAGGCGGCCAGCTCCGCCGCCCCGGACACGAAGCCGCAGAGCTTGTCCCATTCCGGCAGAGCCGCCGCGGCGGTGCGGTACGTCTCCAGGTCCGCCGGAGTCAGTTCGTCCAAAATCAGCACGACGTCGATGTCGCTGTCCGGCCCGGCCTCTTCCCTGCCGCGGCTGCCCTGGAGGCCGATGTACCGCACCCGGTCCCCGAATGCCACCAGCATGGCGGCCTCATACGCCGCCATCCATTTCGTCATATCCATGGTCACAGCTTCTTCATGTGGCTGCCGGCGAATTTCAGCATCAGCCGTTTGGGCTTGTCCTCTTTTTCAAACTGCACGGTCACCATGGCGTCGCCGGACATGGGCTGGACGGCGGTGACGGTGCCCCGGCCGAAGGCGTTGTGCTCCACAGTGTCCCCCACTGCCAGCTGCAAAAGCCCTGCCGTGCTTCCCGCCGTCCGTCCGGAGGCGGAGGCCAGGGGCTTGCGGACCGGCTCCCGGGGCTTGGCGGCGCCGTAGGTCCGCACCGGAGCGGACCGGGCCGGGGCCGCGCCGAAGCTGTCGCCCCAGGGGGCGGTGTCCAGGTCGTCCCGCCGGGCGGCACGGGGCTCCGGCTTGCTGAGCCAGCGGAGGTTCTCCTCCGGGATCTCCTCCAAAAACCGGGAGGGCCGGTTGGTGCTGGTGCGGCCGTAGAGCATCCGCTGGCGGGCGTTGGTCAGTGTCAGCTTCTCCTTGGCCCGGGTCATGGCCACATAGCAAAGGCGCCGCTCCTCCTCCAGCTCCTCCTCGTCGTACTGGGCGGAGGCTCCGGGGAAGATCCCCTCCTCCATGCCCACCACATAGACCCACGGGAACTCCAGGCCCTTGGCGGCGTGGATGGTCATGAGGGTGACGGACTCCTCCCCGGCCTCCACGCCGTCCAGGTCCGTGTACAGGGCGATCTCGTTGAGGAAGCCCGAGAGGGTGGCGTCCTCCGGGTCCCGCTCCAGGAAGCCCAGGATGTTGGATTTCAATTCCTGGACGTTCTCGATGCGGCCCCGGCTCTCCAGGTCGTTCTTCTCCTCCAGGGCACGGATGTATCCGGTCTGGTCGCAGACGGCGTCGTAGAACTCCGGCAGGGCCAGCTCTCCTCCGGCCCGGCGGAGGCCGTCGATCAGGTCCGCAAATTTCAGCAGCTTGGAAGCGGCGCTCTTGAGCTCCGGGAACAGGTCTGCGTTGCGGATGATCTCATAGAGGGACGCCCCCTGGCTCTCGGCGAGAAGCGCCACTTTATCCAGGGTGGTGTTGCCGATGCCCCGGGCGGGGACGTTGATGATCCGCCGCAGGCGCAGGTCGTCCAGGGGGTTGTTGAGGACGCAGAGGTAGGACAGCATGTCCTTCACCTCCGCCCGGTCGAAGAACTTCATACCCCCCACCACCTTGTAGGGGATGCCGTTGCGCTTCATGGCGTATTCCAGAGCGTTGGATTGGGCGTTCATCCGGTAGAGGACCACGCAGTCGGAGAACTTCCGCCCCCGATTCAGCCCCGAGAGGATGTCCCCGGCCACGTAGTTGGCCTCGTCGCTCTCGTTGAAGGTGGTCTTGACGGTGACCGTCTCCCCGGCGCCGTTGTCGGTCCAGAGGGTCTTGCCCTTGCGGCCGGTATTGTTTTGGATCACGGCGTTGGCGGCGTCCAGGATGTTCTGGGTGGAGCGGTAGTTCTGCTCCAGGCGGATGGTCCGGGCGTTCTTGTACTGCTTTTCAAAGCTGAGAATATTCTCGATGTTGGCGCCCCGGAAACGGTAGATGGACTGGTCGTCGTCGCCCACCACGCAGAGGTTCTTGTACCCTCCCGCCAGGAGGCTGGTGAGCAGGTACTGGAGATGGTTGGTGTCCTGGTACTCGTCCACCAGCACGTAGCGGAACTTGCGCTGGTAGTACTCCAGAACCGACCGCTCCTGGCGCAGGAGGGTCACGGTGTGGTAGATGATGTCGTCGAAGTCCAGGGCGTTGGCGGCGCGGAGCTTTTTGGCGTAGGCGGCGTAGACCTTGGCGATGCGGGCCATCTTCCAGTCGGCCTCATTGGAGTGGGCCCTGGCAAAGTCCTCCGGGCTCTCGTAGCGGTCCTTGGAAGCGCTGATGACGGAG
The DNA here is from genome assembly GCA_018228705.1 of Dysosmobacter sp. Marseille-Q4140. Taxonomy (NCBI): domain Bacteria; kingdom Bacillati; phylum Bacillota; class Clostridia; order Eubacteriales; family Oscillospiraceae; genus Dysosmobacter; species Dysosmobacter sp. Marseille-Q4140. The sequence continues at coordinate 199,692 of CP073694.1, forward strand.
AGGACGGCGCGGGGCTGGAAGGCCTTCTCGTCCAGGTTCATCTCCTTGAGGATGTCCCGCACCACCCGCTTGGAGTCGTCGGTATCGTAGATGGTGAAGTCCTTGCCGAAGCCCAGCCGGTCGATGTCCCGCCGCAGGATGCGCACGCAGGCGGAGTGGAAGGTGGAGGCCCACACGTCCTCCGCCGCCGGGCCCAGCCGGACCGACAGGCGCTCTTTCAGCTCCCCGGCGGCCTTGTTGGTAAAGGTGATGGCGATGATCTCCCAGGGCTTTGGCACGTCCACGGCGCAAAGGCGCACCGCCCGGCGGTACTGCTCCTCGTCCGGCTGGTCCGGCAGGGTCTCCAGGAAATGAAGGTCCTCCTCCGTGGCCCAGCCGGGGACCTCGTCGGTGTCGCTGCCCCGGCCGTAGGTCAGGAGATTATACACCCGCTGGATCAGCACCGTGGTCTTGCCGCTGCCGGCGCCGGCCAGCAGCAGCAGCGGCCCCTCGGTCGTCATGGCGGCCTGGCGCTGCATGGGGTTCAGACGCCGCAGGTCCCGGGCGATGACGGCCTTGCGGGCGGCGATGTAACGCTGTTCAAAATCAGTCATAGGGTCCACCTGTCCTCATAGTCTCGCAGACCATTCTATGACAAAAAGCGCCGCCGGTCAAGGGGCGTCGGCCCTGACCGGCGGTGCTCAGCTCAGCCGCAGGATCTCCTTTTTCAGCCGGTTGATGATGCGCTTTTCCAGGCGCGAGATGTAGCTCTGGGAGATGCCCAGCCGGTCCGCCACCTCCTTCTGGGTCTGCTCCCGGCCGCCGCCCAGGCCGAAGCGCAGCGTGATGATCTCCTTTTCCCGGGGAGAGAGCACGCTGATGGCCGCCGCCAGGAGTGAGCGGTCCACATCCTCCTCGATGGGCCGCATGACCACGTCCGCCTCGGTGCCCAGCACGTCGGAGAGCAGCAGCTCGTTGCCGTCCCAGTCGGTGTTCAGCGGCTCGTCGAAGGAGACCTCTCCCTTCCGCCCGGCGTTTTTTCGCAAGTACATCAAAATCTCGTTTTCGATGCACCGGGAGGCGTAGGTGGCCAGCTTGATGTTCTTGTCGGAGCGGTAGGTGCCCACGGCCTTGATGAGGCCGATGGTCCCGATGGAAATGAGGTCCTCGATGCCGACGCCGGTATTTTCAAACCGCCGGGCGATGTACACCACCAGCCGCAGATTATGTTCGATCAGCTCCTTGCGGGCGTCCTCCTGGTCCAGCCGGGCCAGCAGCTCCGCCTCCCGCTCCCGGGGCAGGGGCGGCGGCAGGGTGTCGCTGCCGCCGATGTAGTGGACCCCGTGCTCCGCCAGCAGCCCCAGCCGCTCCAAAAGCCGCCTTGCGATCATCCTCCATTGTCTCATGTCCCACTCTCCTTTTGCCTGCCTCGCCGCCCCACAGGGCGGCATATCCCGGCCCCAGGGCCGTGGGGGAAAATGCCACCGTCAGCCCCGGGTGCCGCTCTCCGCCGATCTCCGTCCAGTCGCTGCGCACCGCCAGCAGCAGCCCCTCCGGCACGCCCACCGCCCGGTAGGGCACGAGCCGCCATCGCAGCGCCGGCGCCGCCTGTTCCAGCGGCTCCAACAGGTCCGGCGGAAAGCGCAGCAGCGCCGGCGTCAGAAGGCGCCGCACCGGCGGCGGCAGCGCGCCGTCCAACGCCCCCGGGGACACCACCAGCACCGGTGCGCCGGACAGCGGGTCCCGCAGGGCGCTGCCGGTGTCCAGCAGGGCCGTCAGAGCGGCGGTCCGTCCCTCCAGGCACACCCGGACCGGCACCAGATGCCCGCCAAGGCCGTGGCGGGCCGCCGCCCGGAACACCACCGTCAGCACCAGATAGGCGGCCGCCGCGGCGATCAGCAGCACCTTGGCGGAGACGTCGGTATAAAAGACGCCCCGTGCCACCGGCACGCCGCCCCCCGCCAGCAGGCCCAGGCCCAGGACACACCCGGCCATGGCGCAGGACACGGCAAAAAACAGCAGCATCAGCCGCCCCAGCCGCGCCTCGCCGCCGAAGGCCGCCACCGCCAGGACCACCCCTGCCGCCGCTTTGGCCGGCAGGAGCGCAAGGAAGCCGCACCCCGGCAGGAACACCGCCACGGCGTAGGCCCCGCCCAGCACCGCAGCCAGAGCGTAGCGCCCCCGCCGCAGGGTCACCCCCGCCAGCCGCCCGGTGCACAGGAGCAGCAGATAGTCCATCAGGGCATTGAGCACAAAGACACTGTCCACGTAGACTGTCGTCACGGCGCCGCCCCCTTTCCGGTCACGGGGACCATTATAGGACAGCGGACTGGGAAAAGCGGTCGCAAAAAGGAGGCGGGCCCGCGGAAATCGGCCCCGCCTCCTTTTACAATCCTCTCTGTCAGAAAAAGCGCAGCAGCAGGAAGGGGCCGCCCCGGACCTCCACCGTGTAGATCCGGTTCCGCTCCAATCCCTCCAGTTCGGCGGACTTCCCCGGCTCCACCGTGGTCTCCAGCGCCACATTTCCCCCCTCGTCCAGCAGCCGCAGCTGCGCCGCCGAGTCGCTGTCGATGTCGTTGATGACCTCCCAGCGCTGGAAGAGACTGTCGAACACCACCGTTTCCTCCGCCTGCCGCCACTGGTCCTCCTCGCCGGGGTCCACCCGGCTGAGGACCATCTGGGCCGGAGGAACGTTCTCCACAAAAACCTGCCAGCCCAGGAAAGCGGCAAAACACACCGCAGCTGTCAGCACCACGGCCATCCCTGTCCGCAGCAGCTGCCGTTTCCGCAGGGCATAAAAGGGCGATTTCGCCCGGAGGTCCGGCCGCGGCTCCACCCGCACCGCCTCGCGCATGGCCTCCGCAGCCCGGGCGCAGTCCGGACAGGATGCCAGGTGCGCCTCCACCAGCTCCTGGCTCTTGAGGCTGCACAGGCCGTCCAGATAGGACGGCAGCAGGTCCCGGATCACTTCACACTCCATTGTCATTCCTCCAATCGCTGCGCCAGCATGGTCCTGGCGCGGTAGTAGGTCACGCGGGCCCAATTCTCCGTGCGGTCAAAAACCTCCCCGATCTCCCGAAAACTCAGCTCCGACAGCGTCCGCAGAAGGAAAATCTCCCGATAGGGCTCCCGCAGACTGTGAATGGCCTTGTGGATGGACACGCAGCTGTCCCGCCGCAGCAAAGAGATCTCCGGAAGGCCGTCCTCCTCCCCCACAGCGGGCTCTTCTCCGCCCTGGCACAGGGCCTCCAGGGACACGGACGGGTGGCGCCGCTGGCGCTTGAGGTGGTCGTACCAGCAGTGCTTGGCGATCTGGCACAGCCATACCGAGGTCTTGCAGGAACCGTCGTACCGGGAGAAGGACTTCACCGCCTGATAGAACGTCTCCTGGGTCAGCTCCTCCGCCAGGGCCGGGTCCCCGGTCAGGCACACCAGAAACCGCTTCACCTGGTCCGCGTAACACTGGTAGATATCCTCCAACGCGCTCCCTCCTCTCCCATCCGTTCTGCCTATCAATAGACGCCGCGGTCCATTCGTTACAAGTATTCAAAAAAATCCGCTGTGACACATGCACAGCGGATTTTTCCGTCCTTGTTCACATCAGCGACAGATAGGGCAGCACCAGGGATGCCAGCAGAGAGATCACCAGGACCACCACCAGCACCAGCGCCACCGTTCTCGTTCCTCTGTTCATATCCGTCCCTCCTCCGTCAGGATCTTCCGGATGCTCTTCTCTGCCTTGCTGCGGGGCAGCATCAGCTCGTGGCCGCAGCCAAGGCACCGGAGCTTGATGTCCATGCCCACCCGCAAAATCTCCCACTGGGTGGAGCCGCAAGGGTGGGGTTTCTTCAATTCCACTTTGTCATGCAGGTGCAGGTCCATTTTACGCCTCCTGTCAAGCGGACCACCGGGGCCGCATATAGTAACATCATCATAACACGCCGCCTCCGCGGCAGAAGGATGCGATCGCTCATGCCGGAAAACAGACGATTCCCGCCGGAAGGCCTGCGCCCCCAAGGGCCCTGGACCCTCCCCGCCCTCCAGGAGGCCATGGACGCCGGTACGGTCCTGGAGGCCGCGGCGGACCGGTGCGACACCGCTCACGCCCTCCACTTCACCCTGGGCGGCGTCCGGGGCCTCATGCCCCGGGAGGAGGTCCTCTCCCCCTGGATCAGCGGGGCGGAGCGGGACATCGCGGTGCTGAGCCGGGTGGGAAAGCCCACCTGCTTTTGTGTCACGGCCATCCGCGCCGACGAAAAAGGCGCGCCGGTGGCAATGCTCAGCCGCCGTCTCGTTCAGGAGCAGGCTTTAGATGACTTCCTGGAGCACCTGGTCCCCGGCAGCGTGGTCACCGCCGTGGTGACCCGGCTGGAGTCCTTCGGCGCCTTTCTGGACATCGGCTGCGGCGTCATCGCCATGCTGCCCATCGAGTACATCTCCGTCTCCCGCATCCCCCACCCGGACCAGCGGTTCCGGCCGGGGCAGAAGATCCTGGCGGCGGTAAAGTCCGTGGCCCGCCAGCGCCGCCGGTTCACCATGACCCACCGGGAGCTGCTGGGCACCTGGATGGAAAACGCCAGCCGCTTCCGCACCGGTGAGACGGTCCGGGGCGTGGTCCGCAGCGTCAAGGACTACGGCAGCTTCGTGGAACTGGCCCCCAACCTCTCGGGCCTGGCCGACAGCCGGGAGGGCCTTCGGGTGGGCGACGGCGTCTCCGTGTTCATCAAGAGCATCCGGCCCGAGCGCATGAAGATCAAGCTCCAGGTCATCGAGACCCTGCCGCCGCCCCGGCAGCCGGAGCCTCCCCGCTACCAGATCACCGACGGGGTGCTGGAGCGGTGGGTCTACTCCCCGCCGGGCTACGAGAAGGAGCCGGTGGAGACGGTGTTCACGTCTCCGGACCCTTGATCTTCTCCCAGTAAACCTTGGCGGCCTGCTCGGTCTTGTTGTCGCCGTAGTGGTAGTATTTCACGCTTTTCAGGGCGTCCGGCAGGTACTGCTGGCGCACCCAGTGGCCGGGGTAGCTGTGGGGGTAGCGGTAGCCCTGTTCCCGCTCCATGCCGGTGGAGTCGGCGTGGACGTTCTGCAGTTCCCGGGGCACGTCCCCGGTGCGGCCCGCCTTCACGTCCGCCCAGGCGGCGGAGATCCCCTCCACCACACTGTTGGACTTGGGGGCCGTGGCCAGCAGGATCGCCGCCTGGGCCAGGGGCAGCTGCGCCTCGGGAAGGCCCAGCTGCATGGCCGTGTCCACGCAGGCCTTCACGATGCTCACCGCCTGGGGGTACGCCATGCCGATATCCTCGCTGGCGGAGCACAGCAGCCGCCGGCAGGGGGTCACCAGGTCCCCGGCCTCCAGAAAGCGGGCCAGATAGTGCAGCGCCGCGTCCGGGTCGCTGCCCCGCAGGGACTTCATCAGTGCGGAGGCCAGGTCGTACATGGCGTCGCCGCCCTTGTCATAGCGCATAGCGCTGCGCTGTGCCAGCTGTGAAGCGTCCCCGCTTGTCAGCATAATCTGCCCGTCCCGGGGCTGCGCCGCCTGGCAGAGCAGCTCCACGGCGTTGATGGCCTTGCGCACGTCGCCGCCGCAGGCGGTGGCGATCTGCCGGGGCACCCCCTCCTCCCAGGTCAGGGGCAGGGCCGCCCGCTCCCGCTCGATGTCCAACGCCCGGCGCACGGCGCCCTCCGCCTCCTCCGGCGGCACGGCCTTGAACTCAAACACCGTGCTGCGGGAGAGCAGGGCGCCGTAGACGTAGAAATAGGGGTTCTCCGTAGTGGAGGCGATCAGGGTCAGCGACCCGTTCTCCATGAATTCCAGCAGGCTCTGCTGCTGCTTCTTGTTGAAGTACTGGATCTCGTCCAGGTACAGCAGGATCCCGCCGGGGGCCATCAGCGTTCCCACGTCGGCAATGATGTCCTTCACGTCCTGCAGCGAGGCGGTGGTGGCGTTGAGCCGGTACAACGTCTTGTGGGTCCGCTGGGCGATGATGTTGGCGATGGTGGTCTTGCCGGTGCCGGAGGGGCCGTAAAAGACCATGTTGGCCTCCGCGCCGCTCTCGATCAGCCGCCGCAGCACCGCGCCGGGGGCCAGGAGGTGCTTCTGCCCCACCACCTCGTCCAGGGTTTTCGGACGGATCTCGTCCGCCAGGGGCCGCTGCATGGCGCCGCCTCCCTTCTCCGTGAAAATTCCAGATAGGCATTATAGCACAGCGCTGCCCGGATTTCCACCGCCTGGCCCAAACTTTTCCGCTCTTTCCCGGGAAAGGACGGAAAAGTGTTGCAAATTCCTCTGGTTTTCCGTCGGACTTTGTGGTATCGTGTCAAGCGAGGTGACTGCCATGAAATCCAAAGCCGCCGTGAAGCGGATCATCGAGACGCTGAAAGGGATCTATCCCGACGCCCTTTGCTCTTTGCAATACGAAAAGGACTACGAGCTGCTCTTCGCCGTGCGGCTCTCCGCCCAGTGTACCGACGAGCGGGTCAACAAGGTGACCCCGGCCCTGTACGAACGCTTCCCCACCCTGGAGAGCTTCGCCGAAGCCGATCCCAAGGAGGTGGGCGAGTACATCCACTCCTGCGGCTTCTATAACGGCAAGGCCCGGGATATCGTAGCCTGCGCGCAGCAGCTGATCGAAAAGCACGGCGGCAAGGTCCCAGGCACCATGGAGGAGCTGACGGCCCTGCCCGGCGTGGGCCGCAAGACCGCCAACCTCATCCTGGGGGACGTGTTCGGCCAGGAGGGCTACGTCTGCGACACTCACTGCATCCGCATCACCGGGCGGCTGGGCATCACCGATGGGTCCAAGGATCCCCTCCAGGTGGAGCGGCAGCTGCGCCAGAGCATCCCGCCCAAGGAGTCCAACAACTTCTGCCACCGGCTGGTCCTCTTCGGCCGGGACACCTGCACCGCCCGGTCCCCCCAGTGCGAGGGCTGCCCCCTGGCCAAGGACTGCGACACGGCCAAGGCCGCCGCCCGGAAAAAATAAACTCCTTCCCTGCTCCGCGTCTGTACGGCGCGGGGCGTTTTTTTCTTTCCGGGGCACATTTCCCGGCCCCGCCTCATATACTGTGATGGAACTCAACAGCCGTGAGGCGTAAGGAGGCACTATGGACGAACAGACCAAGCGAATGATCCAGCAGCTCAAAGCCAATCCCGCCATGCTGCAGTCCCTGATGCAGTCCCGGGACGGCCAGGCTCTGATGCAGATGCTCTCCGCGGGAGATCAGGGAGCGTCCCTCCAGCGGGCGGCCCAGTCCGCCGCCAGGGGCAACCCTGCGGAGATCATGCGGATGATGAACCAGGTGATGCAGAGCCCCGCCGGGGCGGAGCTGGTCCAGCGGATCAACCGCAGCATGAAGCAGAAGTGACCTGAGAGAAAGGGGGCCGGGCATGGCCGAATTCGACGACAAGCTCAACGAACTGCTGTCCAACCCCGACAGCATGGCACAGATCATGCGGCTGGCCCAGTCCCTCTCCGGCGAGACCGGGGGCGGCGGAGATCCCGAACCGCCCCAGTCTCCGCCGCAGACGCGGCAGGCGTCCCAGGACCGGCACCATCAGGGACCGCCGCCGGAAAACGGCGGCGGCGATCTGCTGTCGGGCCTCACCGGCGGCCTGGACCCCAAGCTGCTGATGCGGCTGCTGCCCTTGATCCAGGAGCTGGGCGGCCAGCAGGACTCCAACGCCCGCGCGCTGGTCTACGCCCTGCGGCCCTACCTGAAGCCGGAGCGGCAGGAGAAGGTGGAGCGGGCCCTCCAGCTGGCGAGGCTGTTCCATCTGGGAAAGAAATTCCTGGCCGGATGGGAGGGGTCTTGAGGGATGTATAACCGGTATATGCGCAACGACGACGGCTCCTATACCCGGATCCCGGAGGAGGAGCCCGCCCGCCGGCCCGGCCAGGCTCCGCCGCCCTCCGGCGGCGGACAGGACCCCCCGCCCGGCGCCGGGGCCGGGGAGCGGAGGCCGCCTCCTTCTTCCGGGGAGCAGGACCGCGGCGGGGAGCGGCACGGCGAGACACACCGGGAGCGCACCTGGGAGGAACCGCCCTTCTACGGTCCGCCACCGCCCTCCGGCGGCCGGGGCGACGGCCTGACCGGCTTTCTCCGGCACTTCCTGGACCAGTGGCACCTGGACAGCGTGGACACCGGAGACCTGCTGCTCCTGGGTTTGCTATTCTTCTTGTTCCGGGAGGACGCCGACGAGGAGCTGCTGGTGGCCCTGGGCCTGCTGCTGATCCTGTGAAGAATCAGAATGAGCTCCCCACCAGAAAGTCTTCCGTACAAATGCAACAAAGCTGGAACGGCAGATGACGTTCCAGCTTTGTTGCATCGATCGTACTATCCTTCTGCAGTATCCACCAGTGGAGACAGCTTCCTTACCGCCTTTAGTAGACTGTCATCATTTCCCACATTTCCTGGGAAAATCACATACGGCATGTGAGGGAACTTACTTTCCGGACCTGATTGCCAAACAGGGATGCCCGGCAGGATTTGGCCCATGACTTCTGCTCTGCTAATAGACAGGCCCTTTGTTGCCACGTCGCTGGAAGTAATCCCTCCCTTTGCAATCACGAATCGAGGCCTTATTTGGAGATTGGATATAACCTGTACCAGTCCTTGGGATATCAGGACAGCCAGTCGCAACTCCTCTTCTTTATCCGTTCCATTCAAATCCAGTCGCTCTCTGCGGGTGTATACCACCACGTCTCGCCCATGGCAAACCGCCTCATCCGCCAGATTGCTGACCCGCAGAATCTCCTCCTGAAAACGAGATTCATCCAGGACAAGATGTTGATTGAACTCCAGCTTTTCCATGGGGAACTCTTGGCACAGGGCTTTCAGCTGCCGAGTGGTCTTGCTAACGTGAGAGCCAACGATGACGATGCCGCCGTTTCGATTTTGTCCTTTAATCAGCTTCTCTCTTTCCAGGACCGTATCGTCAAGACACCCACACATTACCCGCAAAATGGCTGCCGCTGTCCGGAGCAAGAAGCGCTTTCCCTCCCGGATGCTCTTCAGCAGCAGCGGGACGAATACTTCTAAATCCCGGTAGCATACGGCGTTTACCACGATCTTCTGAAAATCTCGGGCAGCAGACAATTTTTTCAGCACAGTGTCTGCGTCCTCACGGCGCAAATCCTCCAGGCTGATGGAAATTACATCCTCCGCCCGCCAGCGTCCGCCTGTCTTTTCCTCCACCCACTGGCCCAGGTGAGAGTTTTGATAGCCAAAGGTTTTATCCTTTGCAAATTCCGACTGTCCGACAGGCACCAGACACCCATCTTCTTCAAGATAGTGGATGTCGCCAACAGTATACCGCCCGCCCTCGGGAAAGAAGGGGCAGAGAATCTCTCCGTCAAAAGTAATTCCCAAAGCCTTCTCCAGTCCCTCGCGCAGCGTTTCTGTCTCCAAGGGAAAATGCCCCCGCAGTGTGGAGTCTCCCCGGCTTACCAAGAGAACCTCCCGGCCGACTGTTTCCGACGCCCAAGCGATGTTTTGCGCCAATTCCCTGTGGAGCTGTTCTGTCTCCTCAGCGGAAAGGGATCTGGAGTTCGTCAATACAAACAGCATCCGCGGCTTGCGCGCAAGTTCATTGCGAAGGGTATCGCGGCTCCATTCCGTAACCACAGGCACCGCTCTTACCGTCTGGGTGCCGGTCGGATCATCGTCCAGCACCACGATGGTCTGATCAAATGCGCCCAGAGCCTGAAACAGGCTCTGGCGGACCGGCTCCTCTGGCAGCGGCGGATACTGAGTAAACAGTTCGCTCAGGGAATGATAGTAGTGATTCATAACGCTCCTCCCTTATGATTCCAAAAAGCAGCAGGCACGGCTGACACGCGCCTGCTGCTTTTCCTGAATTGCGGTGCTGTTCCACTGCACTCATCCGGCTCACGCCGATCGATCACAGTTCCAGCTATGGTGCTCAGGCGCTTCGGGCACTCAGTTTTGACCTACACGAAGCCGTCTTTCCTGCATTTCCTTCCGCCATTCCATAATTTGGTCTGCAGTTACTCTTCGGTTCTCCCGCAGCGCTTCACGACATGGCACCAGCAAGGCATCCTCGGCATCCATCGCCTGTCGGCAGGCGCCGGCAATCTTCTTTGTGATCTCACATGGAATCACGATAGCTCCATGCCCGTCCGCATGTATCAAATCACCGGGACGGACGGTCATTCCGAACACTGTCACCGGGCCGCCAGCTTCCACAATGTGAACGTAAGCATGGGATACCAAAATTTCCCTGGAAAACATGTTGAAGCCGACCTTTTTCACTTCGTCCAAATCTCGCACTCCGCCGTCGGTGATCACGCCCACACACCCAAGGGCCCGGTGGACCGTAGCTTGAACATCACCCCATAAAGAACCAATGGGTACAGGATCGATGTCCTGAATAACCGCCACCTGCGGCAGATCGAAATCCTCATACTGCCGGTAGTATTGACGCATGATCTCCCAGTGTCCTGGGACAGATGGATTTGCTGCGGAGATCAAGGCAGTACGGGCATATCCAACCATAGGCTTACCATCCCAGGACACCTGTCTTTTCAGCCCGGGACGGGTGAAGCCAACCGTTCTGCCTCGAACCTGAAACCCTTCGATGGCATTACAGATCGTGGGCGTATCAAAGGCTCGCAGAGCCTCAAGCTCTTCTCTCGTCAATAAGTCCATATGCATTTCCTCAATAAGTCCGATTAATAGCGTCACATAGGGATTTGGTTCTCGTCATAACCGTCTTTGCTCCGTTGACCACAAAATTAAAGTCAAAACCCATCGCGATGAAATCCACGCCCCTACCAATCCAATCCCGTACAAACTGCTCACTGTATGCACCAGAAACACCAAAGGGCTTTCCACTCTTTCGAAGAATTTCCGCAATCTTGTCAAATTGCTCCTTCACCTCAGGATCCCCTGGTTTAAAACTGCGCTGCGCAGTATTCATGCTCATAGAGAAATCATTGGGTCCTACCACAAAAGCACTGACTCCCGGCAGAGCAGCGATCCGATCAAGATCCTTCACTACATCGATATGTTCAATCTGGAGAATCGTCCATACATGCCGGTCAGTATCCGCAACGTAAGACGCCTTGTCCCATTCCCCGTATCCGCAAGCCCGGCGTGTTCCCATTCCCCGAATTCCCAAGGGGGGGTAGTGAGTAGCTGCCACTGCAGATCGTGCATCCTGATAGCTGCAGATCATAGGGATGATGACTCCGTCAGCCCCCATATCCAAAATCCCCTTTATGAACGTATGGTCATTCCAGGGGACACGGACGATCCCAGCTGCACCAGCCGCCCGACAGGCCAGCAAATGAGTTTGGATATCCTTTTTATCCAAAGCAGAGTGCTCTGCATCTATCCAGATGAAGTCAAACCCCTGATTGGCGATCATCTCCGTTACAAAAGGACTGTCAAAGCCCACATGAGATCCTAAAATCAGCCTCTTTTCCTCAATTTTCTTCTGAAGCTTTTGGATCTGATAGCGCTCATCCATTTACAACACCATAAACCTTCCTGTCCAGAACCTTCATATCATGACCGGGCAGGATGAAATCCGCCATCTTTTTGACTTTTTCATGGCTTTGATACCACTCCAGCATATTGACGCAGATTCCGGCAGGACAGCCCTTTTCATAGTTTTCGTACAGCGGATACGCATCGCTGGTGATCATATATTTGCCTTCCTCTGTATCTACCAAAACCCCCTGAAGGCCGCAGGTGTGGCCAGGCAGAGGCACCAGTCGGACACCAGGGCGCAGCAGTTCCTCTCCATCGATCACACAGAACCTTCTCAAGGCCGGGAACCAGCTGGGAGCAGCATCCTTGTCAGGTACGGCAAAACAGTAGTTGGCGGCATCACAGGGCACCGGATTGACTGCATACTCCAGTTCTCGCTTTTGCACATACACAGGCACCCCGGGAAACAGCTCCAGATTGTAGCTGTGGTCCCAATGCATATGAGTCAGCACCACAAAGTCTATATCAGAGGGTTTCACCCCCAAACGATGCAACTCATCCTGCAAATAAGTGGCTTGGAGCACAGGACGGTGTCCTCTGGTCTTAGCCAGCTCTGGATCAGGAGGACCACTGTCCACGATAAACGTGCATCCCTCGCCCTGGACCAAATAGGATACCAGAGGGACTGTAATTTTCATGCCTGCGTCCGTACGGTAGGTAAAGATGGTCTTTTCAAAATTCTCAAATACGCCATGGAAAATTGGCTTAATAGTATACACAAAAGCACATCCTTTCTTTTATAACAGTGCAGTGGACAGTGCCGGAACAAAACTGATAATCAAAACATCTGCCACAAGGATGATCAGGAATTTTACAACATCTCTCAGCATGTCCTCCAACTTGATTCCCGCAATCTGACTGGATAGAAAGAGGTTCACACCCACAGGCGGTGTGCAGAAACCAACCGCCAGATTCACTACCATGATGATACCGAAATGTACAAGACTGATGTTGTAGGACTCCGCAATCGGTGCCAGCAGCGGAGCCAGAATGATGATAGCCGGCCCTGCATCAGAAAACATACCCACGAAGAACAAAAGCAGATTGACTACCAGCAGGAACGCCACCTTGTTGTGAACAAAGAGATCAAAGAACCCAGCCACAGCCTGAGCCACATTCAAGCGGCCCATGATCCAAGCCAATAATCCAGCACAAGAAATCAGGAACAAAATGGTCGCTGTGGTTACGGCCGACTCCAGCATGATGCCCTTGATCTTTCGAATGTCCAGTTCCTTATAGACAAAGATGCCCACGATAAAGGCGTATCCAACAGCAATGGCCGCAGCTTCAGTTGGCGTAAACCAGCCGCTATAAATGCCCCCCAGAATGATAATAGGCATGAAAATCGCCCAGATAGCATCTTTCAAAGCCAACAGCTTTTCCTTGCCGGTAGCCCGGGTGCTGTTTCCCACATAACCTCGCCGTTTACAGGTAAAGTAGCAGAATATAATTAGGGATGCACCCATTAAAATACCGGGGAATAGACCAGCTTTAAACAAGTCCGCAATGGAAGTTTCCGTAGCCACAGCGTAAACTACCATGGGAATGCTGGGCGGAATGATAACTCCCATTTGACCAGAGCAGGCCTGTACAGAAGCGGCATAGCTCTTGTCGTAGCCCTTTTCCACCATAGCAGGGATCAAAATGACGCCCAGAGCTGTAATGGTGGCAGCACTAGATCCGGACACTGCCGCAAAGAACATAGATGTGATGATAACTACGATGGCAAGACCACCGGTCAGGTGACCAACACATGCATCCGCCAGACGAATCAGGCGCTTAGAAATACCACCTGCCTGCATCAGTCCACCAGAGAGTACGAAAAACGGTACCGCCATCAGCGGGAAGGAGTCGATGGTGGTAAACATTCGCTGGGGTGCTACAATCAGCGGCAAGTCTGTCAAAAAGGCTAAGTAGCCCGTACTGGCCGCGCCAATGCTGGTGGCAATGGGCACCCCGATGAAGCAAAGAACCAGAAGAACAATGAAAACCAGTCCGGCCATTACGCAGTCCCCTCCTTATCTTCCGGTGAAAAGCTTACAGGAATGTTGAAAATATGGAAGATCAGCAGATACAGGCAGTTGATCACCGCCAGAGCACTTCCCACCATCATCGCTGAATACGGTAATGACATGGGAATGCGCAGCGCAGGAGAAATCTGCGTATGTACGGTCTGCATAATTGCAATGCCCTGGTAAAAAACGGCAGAAAAAAATGCGATCTGAATGAAAAGAGCAACGGCATAAAGGATTTTTCTCCCCAGTTCCGGAAGGCTCATCTGCAAAAATTTTACAGACATCAATTGGTCGTAGCGACAGGCATAGGCCATTCCCAAAAAAGTAATGTAAATCATCAGAAACCGGGAAAATTCTTCCGACCAGGGGATGGACCCGTGGACCACGCGGCAGATTACCTGGGCAATAATTACAACCGTCATCGCAGCCATCATTAGGACCATCAGATAGCCTATAATCTGGTTCAAAATATGAATGATTTTGGTTAAGCTCTTCATTTTGAACTCCTTTTTTTAAATAGGCATATGACCAATAAGTATATGATCATATGCCTATTTTTGTCTCCTTTACTTCACGGCACTGATCTCAGCCAGAATTTCTGCATATTCAGGGTGATTGTCATACACCACCTGAGTAGCCTCACGGAACTCCTCCATGTCAGTATAGACCACTTCCATCCCATGGATATTAGCCGCCTCATCCGCCAGCTTTTCATCCATGGACAGGCAGAACTCTGTCTGATACGCAGTTGCCTGTTCAGCGCAGCTGAGCATGATCTCCTGCTGCTCAGGAGTCAGTGCCTCAAACTTTGCCTTGTTCATAGCCACAACAGAGGGAGAGTAGAAATGGTTGGTCATGGACAAGTAATCCTGAACCTCATAGAACTTACTGGGAATAATATAGGTGAGAGGACTTTCCATGGCATCTACAATCCCCTGCTGAAGCGCGGTATACAGCTCGCTGCCGTTCATCGGAGTGGGGTCCGCACCCAGCGCAGCAAAGGTCTCCATGTGGATCTGGTTCTCCATCGTACGGACCTTCATTCCTTCCAGATCAGAAGGATGCTCCACAGGACGCACAGAATTCACTAACTGACGGAAGCCGTTGATGGCCCAGTCCAGCATAACCACACCGGCCTTTTCCTCAATGCTTGCGCTGAGTCGGTCGCCGATCTCTCCATCAAAAACCTTGGTCACATGGTCGTAATCTCGGAACAGGAAGGGGAAGTCAAAGGCCAGAACATCCGGAACGAAGTTTCCGACAGGTCCGTTGGCAATGATGCACATATCGACCGTTCCCAACTGTACACCCTCAAACAAATCGCGTTCACCGCCAAGTTCGCTGGCATAGTGGTTTTCAATTACAATCTGTCCGTCCGTGGCTTCGCTGACAAGTCTTTTGAACTCCTCGCACCACTGATATAGCTGATTATCCTCACTAACCGGGGCTGCATTTCCCATTACAAAGGTAATGGTCTCCGCGGAGCCGCTCTCATCCGTTGCTGTGGTCGTTTCTCCTGTTGTACTTCCGCCGCCGCAGCCGGCCAGCATCGCCAGCATCATCGTGCTCGCCAAAAGGACCGCCAACTTCTTTTTCATTTTCTTTTCCTCCCGTTTTTTATGTTTCTATCACCAAAGCAACCGTTTCTTGGTTACTCCGGAATAACCACCGGCCAAGTGGGACGTTTGCCGGAAAAGACCTCGTCGATTCCTTGGGCCGCATGGAGCCCCATACGGTCTGTGGTCTCCTGGGTCAGGGCAGCATTGTGGGGGGTTAAAGTCACATTTGGTAGAGTAAACAGAGGATTATTCGGATCGAAGGGCTCCGCAGCAAATACATCCAAGCCTGCTCCGGCAATCTCTCCATTTTTGCAGGCGTTATAGAGATCTCTCTCGTTGACCAGAGATCCTCTAGCTGCGTTGATGAAATATGCCGTAGGTTTCATCAGGGCGATCAAGTTCTTGTTGAAGAAGCCTGTATTGTCAGCCGTTGCAGGCAAATGCAGACTAACAAAGTCAGCTTCTCGAATCACTTCCTCCATACTGGCGCAGCAGGTGACAAAATCAGGTGCCTGCTCTTTTTTCACATAAGGATCATAACCCAAAACCTTCATATCAAATCCGTAGTGGCACTTCTTTGCTACCTGCATTCCAATCTTCCCCAGTCCGATGACCCCAACCGTCTTGCCCTCCAGATCCATTCCTTTGATCTGGTTTCGGACTTCGTAGTTGCCGGAGCGGACCGCTGCATCAAAAAACACCAGTCTTTTGGCACAAGCCAGAATCAGCAGCACTGTATGCTCTGCCACAGCTACCGTGTTGGAGATAGGGCCGTTGGTAACCCATACCTTACAATCCCGGGCTGCATTAAGGTCGATTTTGTCAAGCCCAACTCCATGTTTGGCAATTACCCGCAGATTAGGAGCACTTTCAATAACTCGGCGGGTGATGTATTCGTTGCGAGCAAGAAGGGCATCACAGTCCTGAAGATCCTTAATTAATGAGTCCTCGTCGATTCCTCGTCCCAGCTTGATTTCAAACCCGCGGCTACGCAGATACTCCTTACCCGGCTCCGAAATGTCCGTAGGGATCAATACTTTTTTGCCCATAAGGCCCGTCCTTTCCCTGCGTGAGCAGATTATAAAACATCGTTACACAAATATTGCGGAGTATTTCCTTCCAAACAATCAATGATTCCCTGAGCACTGTCCATAGCCATGGCCAGCATCGCTCCGTCTGAGAGCGCCGCATTATGGGGAGAGACGATTACATTGTCCATAGAAAACAGCGGATTATCCGCCGCAGGAGGCTCCTTCTCAAACACGTCCAAGCCAGCACCGGCAATTTCTCCGGATTGCAGAGCCTCGATCAAGGCCTCTTCGTCCACCACGGCTCCTCGGGCAGCATTAATAAAATACGCAGAAGGTTTCATCAGTCCGAACTCCCGTTTTCCAACCAAATGGTATGTGGCCGGGGTCAGAGACGTGTGCACCACTACAAAATCCGCTGTCTGATATACCTCCTGATCTGACAGCATCCGCACACCGAAGGGGTCTGCTTCTTCCTGCCCTACAAAGGGATCGCAGGCGACTACATTCATCTCAAAGCCGGATAGTTTTTTTACTACCAAGCGAGATATTTTCCCAAACCCAATAATTCCCAGAGTACTTCCCTTGAGCTCTGTAGTTTGGTACTGATTGCGTCGGAAAAACTGTCCTGCTCTCGTTAGCTTGTCCATGCGGACCGTCCGTTTGCTCAACGCAAGAATCAGCATAACAATATGCTCAGCAACCGCGTTCATATTGGCAAATGGTGCATTCACCACTGCAATCCCGCGGGCGGTTGCGGCTTCTACATCTATGGAATCCAGCCCCATCCCATGTTTGGCGATTACCTTCAGCTGCGGATTTTTCTCCATATCAGAAGCTGTTACATGTGCGGATCGAACAAGCACCCCCTCACACCCCAGCAGCTGCTCAGAAACATGCTCCACACCGCTTCCTTGTATTACCTCAAAGTGCTTTTCCAGCAGCTTCACTGCATCCGGATGGATTTTTTCCGTGAGCAAAACTCGTTTCATAGCTCCCTCCATTTCCCTATTGAACTCGTCTCAATATCCACAGGGAGGCAATTTGATTTGAGAACTCGTCAGCGATTCGGATAAGTTCTGCGGAAATCCTCCACGTTCTTTCTGGCAGCGTTTCCTAGTGTCCCGCCATCTGCAAATGCGATTACAAGGCCATAGCCTCTGTCAAACTTTTCCTTTGCCTCCTCCATTCCCTTGGCAACGGAAGCCAGGAATTTTCCAGAACCGATCACCGCCTCTTCTACCTTTCGGATAGCAGCCTGAACCTCCGAGCAGCCCGGGTCACAGAAATGTCCCATGGAAGTAGCCAGGTCCATAGGACCAATAAATACGCCGTCAAGTCCTTCAACCTTTACAATCTCATCAATCTGATCCACCGCCTCCATGGTCTCTACTGCGGTCATCACCAGGATCTCCTCATTGGCGCGACGCATGTAGTTCATGCTGTCCATCCCAAAGCCAGGAGCGCGAGGGCTGGGCGCAACGCCCCGAACACCCTCCAGAGGGTACTTACAGTAGGATACAGCTGCCGCAACCTCCTCCGGCGTGTTCACATAAGGCACTAGAATACCGTAGGCACCGGCATCCAATACGCGCTTTATGACCACCATATCGTTCCAAGGCACCCGTACCAGGGGTATAGATGAGAACCGCCCCATGGCCCGCAACTGGTCAATCAGGCTCAAAATATTGTTCGGGCCGTGTTCCATGTCTACCACCAGCGCATCCAGCTCCGCTTTTGCAAAGATCTCCGCAGCGTAGGGACTTGCCATTTGCAACCAGGCAGCCAAGACTTTCTTGTTTTCCTTTAGCATTTGTTTAACAGGATTCTTCAGTTCTTCTCCTAAACGCAGCATGGTATTCTCCTTTGCTATCTTTATTCCCTGTCCTTTACGGCGAACTTTCTCATAGCCGCACAGACAGGCCGTACTGTTCTCCAAGGTCCGCTAACTGGCGGTACACAGCTTCCGGCAGAGGAATTCCGTGTTCTCGGCGATCCGCAGCGCAGGCAGCCTCTATTTCTCCTGGAAAAACGAGTGGAATCCCTGAAACGGTTGGAATACTTCTGATGTAGTCCCGATACTCTTTCATTCTGGATTGAATCTCTTCCCGGCTTAGCAGCCGCTTTACATCCGCTGCCAAAAACATATGGCAGGTACGGCTGGGTTCCGTTGGGTCTTTGAACATATTCCTGATGTGATTTTGGAATGCTCCGCCTGTCATGACGCCGCACAGCAAATCGATGGCATACGCAATCCCCAAGCCCTTGAAGCCTCCCGCAGGAAGGAGATATCCGTCAAAGCCCTTTTGGGGATCATCTGTGGGCATCCCCTCTCTATCAGAAGCCCATCCAAGAGGAATCTTCTCTCCCTTTGCTATGGCCATCTTCAGTTTTCCTCCGGCCACTACGGAAAGCGCCATATCCAGCATAAAGGGAAATTCACAATATGTAGGAATCCCCACCGCAAAAGGATTGTTTCCCACTACATTCCCAATAGCACCAGGGGCAGCTACATTGGGTTTGACATTAGTAGTCGAAAAACCAATCATACCTGCATCCACAGCCATCTGCGCATAAAGAGCAGCTGCTCCAAAGTGATTACTGTTGCGGACCAAAGTCATCCCCACTCCAGTTTCCTTTGCTATTTGGATTGCCAAAGACATTCCCTCACGCCCAGCAATGTAACCAGAAGCCCCATCTGCATCCAGCACTCGCAGGGCCCCATCTTTCTGAATGCACCGCATCTGGGGATGAAGATTGATCGCCCCATTCAAAATCCGAGTAAGGTAAGCCTCTGTGCGCATCACTCCGTGGGAATCCACGCCCCGTAAACTGGCAGTCACAAGTCCGTAGGCGTGGTACTCTGCATCCGCCTGCGTCATACCGGCCTTTTCATATAATTCTGCAATTAATTTATATAAATTGTCCCAGGAAACTGAAATAGTTGTTGCCACGCTGCATCTCACTCCTCTGTATTTAAAAGATTTTCTTTATGAGAATTTTATACAAATATTAAGTTGTTTGTGGAAACATTTGATTATTTTGGTTTTTTGTAGTAAATGTAAAAATAATCTCAATAAAATTCTTTATATTTTATCTATTTTCCCCTTTTCGCTTTCATGATATCACCAAATATACCTGTATGTCTTTAGCCTTCATTTTCCTGAATTTGTCTTATATTAATATTTGAGGTTAATATACTTGAAAATTAATTAATTCTGTGCAAAACTAATTAACAATCTTTCTTAGACGTCTGCGGGAGGGATTTTATATGAGTGAAAAAGTAGAGTTAGTATGGGTATTTGTTGTAGACTATGCTAAAGGTTGGGGAGTGCGGAAACATAGCCATGACTATTTCCAAATGTATTATTGCCTTGCTGGTGAAAGCCCCGTTTTTCTTGAAGATCAGGATATCCGTTTAGCGCCCAATGACTGTCTGTTGATACATCCAAATCAAATTCATGAGGTAAAACCCCTTCCCAATGGATATTTGCGAATTCTAGATACTAAATTCTATGTTCATGACGAAGAGCTTTATCGTTCCCTTATAAAAATGCCTGCACACATTAATATTGCCTCTCCCACCTTTTCTTGGCTCCAGAAAGAAACACGCAATGAATGGGCTTCCGGTGCACCTTATTGTTACGAAATGGCAACACTCATTTTTGAGCAATTGTTGTATCTTTATCTTCGTGAAATGAATTGTTCTCCCGCTGAAGTCCCGTTTTATCATGAAATGGAGCAAAAAATAGCTAGCTTAACCGGCATTGAAAAGGAAATAGCAAATTATATTTTGGAAAACTTTTTGGTTGAGATCTCTCTGGATCAGTTAGCCCAAGATTTGCGATATTCTAAGAACTACTTGTGTAAAGTTTTTAAAGAAGCGACAGGATATACAATTATCGAATATAGAAATATGTTACGCATCCGCAAAGCATATGATATGGTACGATATACAAGCCAAACCCTTTCAGACATTTCCAGCAGCTGCGGCTTTTCCAGCATACATTACTTTTCCAGGGTTTTTCATAGATACGCAGGTATATCTCCTTCTCAAGCACGCGATCAGGATCGCAATTCCCTAAATATGGACATGCGAACTCATGGTCGGTTTCGGTACCGCTACTTTTCACCGGATAACTGATAGCTCAACCTGCTCTTTTTCAGAAAGAGTCTTAAAGCAAAAAACAAAACAACTGGAGCGACACCGGCCATCGGTATCGCTCCAGCTGCTTTTTGTATTCTAAGCAATCTCTACTCGATATTAAAATGACAGTCCAAATCGGACTTCCCCTTACAGCTCCGGCGCCAAAACCGTGCCGTCCGGCAGGGTCAGATCCGCCGCCGTGGGGGCGGTCAGGTCCACTGTCAGCGCTCCCATGCGGTAGACGGTCTCCCCGTCCACCAGCCGCTCCGCCGCCGCCAGCAGCCCCGTCTCCACGCTGACCCAGTACCGCAGGACGCCGTCTTGTCCTTCCTCGGTCTCCACATAGATGCAGTTCGCATCGGAGATGGTGCGGTAATCCGCCTGTACGATGATCTCCTTGGGCAGGTCCAGTACGTCCTCGTAGGTGGGGATGGTCTGCTCGTTGTCGGCGGTGATGCCGGCGGAAGGTCCGCTGTACACCGCGCTGTCTCCGTCATACCAGATATAGGTGGTCTTACCGTCAGTGATGGTATGACGCGCCCGGCCGTCCGGCAGGGTCCGGTCCGTCCGGGTCCACGGGCCGTACACCAGAACGCTGACCTCATAGGTGCCGCTGCCGCCGTCCCAGAACTGCTCGATGGTGATGGTGCGGCGGTACTGCTCCGGCCTGGAAAGGGTCGCAATGGCAGTTTGGACTGTCTCCGGCGTCACCTGCACCAGCGACAGCGTGCCGGCGTCATCCTCTGCCTGGTCCGACTGGTCGCCGGTAGCTGAGGTATCCGGAAGCACCACCTGCGGCGGGCGGCGGAGGTTGTTGCCGAACATCACGGCGATCACCAGGGCCATGACCACGATGAAGCCCACGGTGATATGGTTCATCCGGCGCTTGTCCATGGGCTCCCTCCTTCCGGTCCGTCCCCGGCGGGGACGTCACTGAAAATCCGCGGGCCGCTCCCCACGGCCGAAGCGCCACAGCACCGCGTCGGCGATGCGGCGGCAGGCGTTGCCGTCGCCATAGGGGTTGACCGCGTGGGCCATACGGCCGTATGCCGCCTCGTCCCGGATCAGCCGCTGGGCCATGGTGACGATGTCGTCCTGGACCACGCCGCAGAGCTTCACGGTCCCGGCCTCCACGGCCTCCGGCCGCTCCGTCTCCCGGCGCATAACCAGCACGGGCTTGCCCAGGGCAGGCGCCTCCTCCTGGAGGCCGCCGGAGTCCGTCAGCACCAGATAGGACCGGGCCATGAGGTTGTGCATCTCGTCGGCGGGCAGGGGATCGATCAGGTGGACCCGGGGCGCGCCGCGCAGATACGTGTCCACCGCCTCCCGGACCACGGGGCTCAGGTGGACGGGATACACCAGCTCCACCTCGGGGTCCTCCTCGGCGATCTGCCGCAGGGCCAGCATGATGTTTTTCATGGGCTCGCCGTAGTTCTCCCGCCGGTGGCAGGTGACGAGAATGATCTTCTTCTCCCCGTAGGGCAGCTTGTTCAGCTCGTCCGTTGCAAAGACATAATCGTCCCGGACCGTGGTTTTGAGGGCGTCGATCACCGTGTTGCCGGTAACGAAGAGCCCCTGGGTGATGCCTTCCTTGAGGAGGTTGTTTTTATTGTTGACCGTTGGGCAGAAGTAGAGGTCCGCGATGGCGCTGACCAGCTTGCGGTTCATCTCCTCCGGGAAGGGGGAGTACTTGTCGTAGGTCCTGAGGCCCGCCTCCACATGGCCCACCGGCACCTGGTGATAGAAGGCCGACAGGGCCCCGGCAAAGGTGGTGGAGGTGTCCCCGTGGACCAGGATCATATCCGGCTTCAGCGTGTCGATGGCCTCGTCCATGCCGGTGAGGCACTTGCTGGTGATGGTGGACAGGGTCTGCCGGGGGGTCATGATGTCCAGGTCCCAGTCGGGCTTCACGTCAAAGACCTCCAGCACGCTGTCCAGCATCTGGCGGTGCTGGGCGGTGACGCAACAAAGGCTCTCGATCTCCGGCCGGGACGCCAGTTCCTTCACCAGGGGGCACATCTTGATGGCCTCCGGCCGGGTGCCGAACACGCTCATGATACGCAGCTTTTCCATTATTCCTCCTTGCCGTCCCCGCCGGGCGTCTGCTCCGGCGCGGACGGATGCTCACTGTGATGGTGGTCGTGGTGGCCGTGCTCCCGCAGCTCCTCCAGCTCCTCGTGGAGCTCCTCCCGGACCTCCTTGGGGAACACCACCCGGGCGGCCACCGCCGCCACGATGCAAAGGGCCGCGAACAGCAGCATGGCCTTCTCCTCCCCACCGGTGGTCAGCACCACGGCGCTAAGGCCCAGGATGGCGGAGATCACATACAGCGTGGCCACCGCCTGCTTCTGGTTGAGGCCCATGTCGATGAGCCGGTGGTGGATGTGTCCCCGGTCGGCGTGCATGGGGCTCTGGCCGTGGGCGATGCGGCGGATGAAGGCAAAGCTGGTGTCGAAAATGGGAAGACCCAGGATCAGGAACGGCACCACGAAGGTGATGACGGCGTAATACTTGAACAGGCCCTGGATGGACATGGTGGCCAGGATGAAGCCCAGGAAGGTGGCGCCGGTGTCGCCCATGAACATCTTGGCGGGGTTCATGTTGTAGGGCATGAACCCGACGCACGCGCCCACCAGGGCCGCCAGGGCGATGGCCACCTGGTTCTGGGCCGTCACCAGGGCGATGACCAGCATGGTGATGGCGGAGATGGCGGACACGCCGTTGGCAAGGCCGTCCAGTCCGTCGATCAGGTTCACGGAGTTGGTGATGGCCACGATCCACAGCACCGTCACCGGCACCGACATCCAGCCCAGCACCCAGTACAGGTTGTCCGAAAAGACGTTGGGGTTGGAAAAGGCCTGGATCACCACCCCGTGGGTGGCGGGGATCAGGGCCGCCACGATCTGCACCACGAATTTCAGCAGCGCCGGCAGGGCCATGATGTCGTCCACCACGCCCAGCACCACGATGACCACGGCACCCAGCAGGATGCTCTTCAACTCCGGGGTGATAGGGACGAAGAGCAGGATGCTCACCATGAAGCCGATGAAGATGGCCAGGCCCCCCAGCCGGGGGATGGGCACCTTGTGCATCCGCCGCTCGTCCTTGGGCACGTCAATAGCGCCCACTTTATAGGCGAAGGTCTTGACCACCGGGGTGGTCAGGAAGCTGACCATCCCCGCCACCAGCAGCGCCAGCAGCACCAGGACGATCAGACCGCTCTCAAACTCCATTGCGCGACCTCCGTCAGCGGGGCAGGAAGCCCACTTTTTTATAGACCTTGGAGAGGGTGCGATTGGCCACATAGGCGGCCTTCTCGGCGCCGGCGCGGTACACGCTCTCCAAATACGCCTTGTCCGCCAGCAGGCGCTCCGTCTCCTCCCGAATGGGCCGCAGCAGCTCCACCACGGCCTCACCCACGGCCTTCTTGAAGTCGCCGTAGCCGCGGCCGGCGAACTCCGCCTCGATCTCCTCGAAGGTGCGGCCGGTGGCTACGGAGTAGATCTGCATGAGGTTGGACACGCCGGGCTTGGTCTCCTTGTCGTAGCGGACGCAGGCGTCGGAGTCCGTCACGGCCTTCTTGAACTTGCGCAGGATATCCTCGGGCTTTTCCAGCATATAGACGCAGCCGCCCGGGTCCTTGTCGGACTTGCTCATCTTGCTCTCGGGGCTGGTGAGGCTCATGACCCGGGCGCCCACCTGGGGAATGTAGGGCTCGGGGATCTTGAACACGTCGCCGTAGATGCCATTGAAGCGGTTGGCGATGTCCCGGCAGATCTCCACGTGCTGCTTCTGATCGCCGCCCACGGGCACCAGGTCCGCCTGGTAGAGCAGGATATCGGCGGCCATCAGAGCCGGATAGGTGAAAAGACCCGCATTGATGTTGTCGGCGTTCTTGGCGGACTTGTCCTTAAACTGGGTCATGCGGCTGAGCTCACCAAACATGGTGTAGCAGTCCAGCACCCAGCCCAGCTGGGCGTGGGCGGGCACGTGGGACTGGACGAAGAGCACGTTCTTCTCCGGGTCCAGGCCGCTGGCAATGTAGGCCGCCACCTGGGTCAGGGTGTGACGGCGCAGCGCCGCCGGGTCCTGCCGGACGGTGATGGTGTGCATGTCCGCCAGCATATAGTAGCAGTCGTACTGATCGGCCAGGGCCGCCCAGTTCTTGATGGCCCCCAGATAGGAGCCCAGGGTCAGGTCGCCGGAGGGCTGAATGCCGCTCAAAATACGCTTTTTCTGCACTTCATTTTCCATAAGTCGGAACACCTCAAATCTTTCTATTGAAAGCGTCCTTTGCCAGGGCGCAATTTAACTAATATAGTGTATCACAAAGCCTGAAAAAGTGCAACGGATAAAACGCACATCCGCATGTGGAGTGCTTCGGTGCGGAGGCCTCTGCGCCCATCCCGCCGAAATCTCTGGTAAGCCGCAAAAATCCCAGGGCGATCTCGGAAAAACCCGCGCATCAGCCTTGACATTCCAGGGAAATCCATAGATAATGTAGGTTGTTGTTTTGCGTGAATTTTTTGATCGGAGGTACATTCATGGCAATGGACACCGCTTTTTTTGACGAGATGGAAGCCCGCATCCCCAAGGGGAAGGTCCGCACCCGGTTCGCCCCCTCCCCCACCGGCTATATGCACGTGGGCAATCTGCGCACCGCCCTGTACACCTGGCTGATCGCCCGGCACGCCGGCGGCACCTTCATCCTGCGCATCGAGGACACCGACCAGGTCCGCCAGGTGGAGGGCGCCACGGAGGTCATCTACCGCACCATGGCCGAGTGCGGCCTGACCCACGACGAGGGACCCGACGTAGGCGGCCCCGTGGGCCCCTATATCCAGTCGGAGCGCCGGGACCTGTATCTGCCCTACGCCAAGCTCCTGGTGGAGAAGGGCGCGGCCTACTACTGCTTTTGTGAAAAGACCGAGTCTGAGGAGGACAGCGGCGACTTCTCCCGGGGCGACGACCCCTGCCGGGACTTAAGCCCCGAGGAGATCCAGGCCAACCTGGCCGCCGGCAAGCCCTGGGTCATCCGCCAGCGGATCCCCCACGAGGGCACCACCACCTTCCACGACGTCTCCTTCGGGGACATCACCGTGGAGAACAAGACCCTGGACGACCAGGTGCTCATCAAGCGGGACGGCCTGCCCACCTACAACTTCGCCAACGTCATCGACGACCACCTCATGGGCATCACCCACGTGGTCCGGGGCAGCGAGTACCTCTCCTCCGCCCCGAAGTACAACCTCCTCTACGAGGCCTTCGGCTGGGACATCCCCACCTACGTCCACTGCTCCCCCGTCATGCGGGACCAGCACAACAAGATGAGCAAGCGCCACGGCGACCCCTCCTACGAGGATCTGCGGGACCAGGGTTACCTGACCGACGCCATCCTCAACTACGTGGCCCTGCTGGGCTGGGCCCCCAAGGGGGAGCTTGGCGAGCAGGAGATCTTTTCCCTGGATGAGCTGGTGAAGGCCTTCGACATCGCCGGCATCTCCAAGTCCCCGGCCATCTTCGACATGGACAAGCTCACCTACTTCAACGCAACCTATCTCCGCGCCATGGCGCCGGAGGCCTTTGCCAAGGTAGCGGAGCCCTATATCCGTGAGAGCGTAAAGAACCCCGCCATCGACGCCGCCGCTGTGGCGGCCCTGCTCCAGGCCCGGTGCGAAAAGCTGACAGAGATCCCCGAGAAGGTGGACTTCTTCGACGCCCTGCCGGACTATGACGCGGCCCTCTTCACCAACAAGAAGTCCAAGACCGACGCCGAGGTCTCCGCCCGGATGCTCCAAGCCGCCATCCCCGCCCTGGAGGCCCTGTCCGACTGGACCCAGAACGCCGTCCACGACTGCCTGATCGCCCTGGCCGAGTCCCTGGGCGTGAAGAACGCCACCCTCATGTGGCCCGTGCGGATCGCCGCCGCCGGCAAGCAGGTGACTCCCGGCGGCGCCGTGGAGATCTGCCACATCCTCGGAAAGGAAGAGGTCCTGCGCCGCCTGCGGCTGGGCCTTGAAAAACTGGGCGCCTGAGCCCATCAAACCACATTCAGAAAGGACCCTCCATCTATGAGCAAGATCACCATTCCCGCCGGTTACCGGATGCCCCTGACCAACAACGAGCTCCAGCGGGCCATCGAGCTGATCCACCAGGAGTTCCAGCACAGCCTGACCGTGCGGCTGAACCTGCACCGGGTCTCCGCCCCCCTGTTCGTGGACGGCAAGACCGGCCTCAACGACGACCTCAACGGCGTGGAGCGCCCTGTCACCTTCGACGTGCCCGACGTGGGCACCGACGGCCAGGTAGTCCACTCCCTGGCCAAGTGGAAGCGGCTGGCCCTCAAGCGGTACGAGTTCAAGCTGGGCACCGGCCTCTACACCGATATGAATGCCATCCGCCGGGACGAGGAGGTGGACAACCTCCACTCCATCTACGTGGACCAGTGGGACTGGGAGAAGCACATCGACCCCCAGAACCGCAACCACATCTATCTGCGGGAGACCGTGCGGGACATCGTGGGCGCCATCTGCGACACCTCCGCCGCGCTGCGCAACGCCTTCCCCGTCCTGACCTTCAAGCCGGACCGGGACGTGTACTTCATCACCACTCAGGAGCTGGAGGACCGCTTCCCCGACCTGACCCCCAGCGAGCGGGAGACCGAGATCTGCCGCAAGCACCACACCGTGTTCCTCATGCAGATCGGCGGCAAGCTCCGCTCCGGCAAGCCCCACGACGGCCGGGCCCCGGACTACGACGACTGGACCCTCAACGGCGACATCCTCATGTGGAACCCCGTCCTCCAGCGGAGCTTCGAGATCTCCTCCATGGGCATCCGGGTGGACGAGGCCGCCCTGGACCGCCAGCTGACCGAGGCCGGCTGTGACGAGCGCCGGAAGCTCCCCTTCCACCAGATGCTCCTGAACGGTGAGCTGCCCCAGTCCATCGGCGGCGGCATCGGCCAGTCCCGTCTGTGCATGCTGCTGATCGGCACCTGCCACATCGGCGAGGTCCAGGCCAGCCTGTGGGACAAAGAGACCATGGAGGCCTGTGAGCAGGCTGGGATCACGCTGCTGTAAAGGTATTTTCCATCACAGAAAATCCGAGCTCAAAGGCGCCTGACGCTTTCACGTCAGGCGCCTTTTCTGCCCTTCCGCTCCCCGCCGTCTCCCGGAAAAACATTGCCCCCGCCGGGAGACCGGCGGGGGCATTTTTGGATGTACGCTCAGTGGAGCAGCTCCTCGGCGATCTTGTCGGCCAGGGCCTCCAGGCTGCGGCGCTGGGCCTCCTTCACGGAGGATTTCAGCGTCACGGTGCCCTCCATGACCCGCATGTCCTTCATGGTGTCCAGGATGCCGGTCATCAGCCGGGCGGACTGAGCCGCCCAGGTGCCATTCTCGATCAGAGCCACGGACCGGCTCCGCAGGCCGTGGGACTTCAGATCCCGGATGAAGTCCTCCATGGGGGTGTAGATCTCGCCGTTATAGGTGGCGGAGGCAAACACCAGGTGGCTGCACCGGAAGGCCTCGCTGACGAGATAGGACACGTCCGTGTGGGACACGTCGTACAGGGCGATGTTCTTCACGCCCTTCTGGGCCAGGTGGCAGGCCAGGATATCGGCGGCGTTCTCCGTATGGCCGTAGATGGAGCCGGAGAAGATGGCCACGGCCCGGTCCTCGGGAGCGTAGGTGCTCCAGGTCTGGTACTTGTCCACGAACCACTGGATGTTCTCACGCCAGATAGGGCCGTGCAGCGGGCACAGGCACTGGATCTCCACACCGGCGGCCCGCTTCAGCAGGGCCTGGACCTGGGCGCCATACTTGCCCACGATGTTGGTGTAATACCGGCGGGCATCGTCCAGCCAGTCCCGCTCGAAGTTCACCTCGTCGGCGAAGATGTTGCCGTTGAGGGCGCCGAAGGTGCCGAAGGCGTCGGCGGAGAACAGGGTCTTGTCGGTGGTGTCATAGGTCACCATGACCTCTGGCCAGTGGACCATGGGAGCCATCAGGAAGGTGAAGGTGTGGCGGCCGGTGGTGAGGGTGTCCCCCTCCTTCACCACGACGGTGCGGCCGGTCAGATCGCAGTCGAAGAACTGGCCGATCATGGTGATGGTCTTGGCATTGCCCACAACCTGGGCGCTGGGGAACCGGCACAGCAGCTGCTCCAGGGTAGCGCAGTGGTCCGGCTCCATATGGTTTACAACCACATAGTCCAGTTCCCGGCCCGCCAGAGCAAAGCACAGGTTCTCAAAGAACCGCTCGCCCACCGCCTGGTCAGCGGTATCCAGCAGGACGGTCTTTTCGTCCAGCACCAAGTAGCTGTTGTAGCTGACGCCCCGGGGGATGGGGAACACATTCTCGAACTTGGCCAGACGCCGGTCGGAAGCGCCCAGCCACAGCAGGTCCTCATGGATATTCTGTACGCAGTACATGGTCGTTTTCTCTCCTTTTCAGCGGAAATCACGCGCAAATGCGTTGTTGCCTAACAAAAATACACTACACCGGTTTTTCTGTTTCGTCAAGACTTCTTTATCTCCATTTCCCCAGTTTGCGGGAGAGAGGCAAGGAAAAACGGGGTCCCTGCCGGGACCCCGTCTCTGGGTCTTTGCGGAACGGCGCGCGCCGGGAGGATCAGACCTCCTGGGCACCGCCGAAGGCTTTGACCGCCTCCTCGCTGGCCTCCCGGCGCTCCTCGATAGCCTCCTTGAGGAGCATATCCTTGACTTTCATCAGCCGGGTGGTGGTGGCGCGGTCGTTCTCATCCAGCTTCATGGTGATATACCGGATGGCATCCTGGGTGTCGGGGATCATCACGTACTCCAGCGCGTTGACCCGGCGGCGGGTCTTTTCGATCTCCTCCGCCATCAGCTGGGCGGACTTCTCGATCTCCGCCAGCTTCAGCATCTTCTGGAACACCTTCCCCAGGGCGTCCACGGCAGCGTCCAGCTCGCCGGAGGTAGCCGCGAAGCCGTAGGGGTAGATGTCAGAATCCGACTTGGTCTTGGTCTGGAAGTGATACACCGGCACGTTGACGGACATGATGTTCTGGGTGGTCTGGGTCAGCTCCACGCTCTGCTTGGGATAGAGCAGGGCCTGCTCCAGAGCCTCGGAGCTCATGAGGGCGGAGGCCACGGTGAAGGAGTTGTGGACCTTCATCAGTTCCTCCTCCACCTCGGCGCGGAGGGCGCGGACCTCCCGGACGGTGTCCAGGAACTGCTTCATCAGCTCATCCCGTTTGTCCTTGAGCAGCTTGTGGCCCCGCTGAGCCGTGCGCAGCTTGCCCTTGAGGCGGGTGAGCTCCATACGGGTAGGGCTTACCGTGATATTCGCCATGGCTCACCCCTCCTTACTTCTGCTCGTCTTTTTTCGGCCAGTATCTCTCGATCAGTTCCGGCTTAATCCGCTTCAGCTCCGCCTTGGGCAGGATGCTGAGGAGCTCCCAGCCCAGGTTCAGTGTCTCTTCGATGGAGCGGTTCTCCTCGTAGCCCTGGTTGACGTAGCGGCGCTCAAACTCGTCGGCGAACTTGGCGTACAGCAGGTCCGTGGGGGTCAGGGCGGCCTCGCCCAGAATGGACATCAGCTCCTTGTTGTCCTTACCGGTGGAGTAGGCGGCGAAGAGCTGGTTCATGGTGTCGGCGTGGTCCTCCCGGGTCTTGCCCTTGCCGACGCCCTTGTCCTTCAGACGGCTCAGACTGGGCAGCACGTCCACCGGCGGGTGGATGCCCTGGCGGTACAGTGCGCGGGAGAGGATGATCTGGCCCTCGGTGATATAGCCGGTCAGGTCGGGGATGGGGTGGGTCTTGTCATCCTCGGGCATGGTCAGAATGGGGATCAGGGTGATGGAGCCGGGGTTGCCCAGCCGACGGCCGGCCCGCTCGTAGAGCGTGGCCAGGTCGGTGTACAGGTAGCCGGGGAAGCCGCGGCGGCCCGGGACCTCCTTCTTGGCGGCGGAGACCTCGCGCAGGGCCTCGGCGTAGTTGGTGATGTCGGTCATGATGACCAGCACGTGCATGCCCTTCTCAAAGGCCAGGTACTCCGCGGCGGTCAGGGCCATACGGGGGGTGCTGATACGCTCGACGGCCGGGTCGTTGGCAAGGTTCGAGAACAGCACCGTACGATCGATGGCGCCGGTGCGGCGGAACTCGCTGACGAAGAACTCCGACTCCTCGAAGGTGATACCGATGGCGGCGAACACCACGGCGAAGTTGGAGGCGTCGTCCCCCAGCACCTTGGCCTGACGGGCGATCTGGGCCGCCAGGTTGGCGTGGGGCAGGCCAGAGCCGGAGAAGATGGGCAGCTTCTGGCCGCGGACCAGGGTGTTCAGACCGTCGATGGTGGAAACGCCGGTCTGGATGAACTCGTTGGGGTAGTCACGGGCGGCCGGGTTCATGGGCAGGCCGTTGATGTCCCGGTACTCCTCGGGCAGGATGTCGGGGCCGCCGTCGATGGGCTGGCCCATGCCGTTGAACACGCGGCCCAGCATGTCGCCGGACACGCCCAGCTGCAGGGGATGGCCCAGGAAGCGGACCTTGGCGTCGGCCAGGTTGATGCCGGCGGCAGACTCGAACAGCTGGACCACAGCGGTGTCGCCGTTGACCTCCAGCACCTTGCCCCGGCGGATGGATCCGTCGTGGAGCTCCACCTCGACCAGCTCGTCGTAGGTGACGTTCTCCACCATGCGGACCATCATCAGAGGACTGACGATCTCCTCTACGGTTCTGTATTCACGGATCATAACTCGTCACCTCCCTGAGCGATCACATCGGCGATCTGCTGCTCCATCTCGGCCTGGATCTGGGCGTAGGCCTGCTCGTACTCCTCCACGGGCACGCTCTTGGCGCGGCCGATCTTCTCACGGGCAGGGATGTCGAAGAGCTTCATGACGGCGGCGCCCTTGGTAATGGCGTCCCGGCACAGCGTCTCGTAGCGCAGGATCATAGCCAGGAGCTTCTCCTGCCGGTCGTAACTGGAGAAGCCGTCGATATCGGTGAAGGCGTTTTGCTGCAGGAAGTCCTCGCGGACCATCCGGGCCACCTCCAGGGTCAGCTGGTCGGCGGGAGACAGGGCGTCCTTGCCCACCAGCTGGACGATCTCGTTGAGGCTGGCCTCATTCTGCAGGATGCTCATGGCGCGGCCGCGGTTGGCCATGAAGGCCTCGCCCAGATTCTCGTCAAACCAGGGCTTCAGGGAGTCCAGGTACAAAGAGTAGGAGTTCAGCCAGTTGATGGCCGGGAAGTGGCGCTTGTAGGCCAGAGAGGAGTCCAGGGCCCAGAACACCTTGACGATGCGCATGGTGGCCTGGGAGACGGGCTCAGAGAGGTCGCCGCCGGGCGGCGACACGGCGCCGACGGCGGTCAGGCTGCCCCGGCGCTCGTCGGTGCCGATGCACTCCACGGAGCCGGCGCGCTCGTAGAACTGGGCCAGACGGGAGGCCAGGTACGCGGGGTAGCCCTCCTCGCCGGGCATCTCCTCCAGACGGCCGGACATCTCGCGCAGGGCCTCGGCCCAGCGGGAGGTGGAGTCGGCGATGACGGCCACGTCGTAGCCCATGTCGCGGAAGTACTCCGCAATGGTGATGCCGGTGTAGACGGAGGCCTCACGGGCGGCCACGGGCATATCGGAGGTGTTGGCGATCAGCACGGTCCGCTTCATCAGCGACTCGCCGGTGCGGGGGTCCTTCAGCTCCGGGAACTCGCGCAGAACGTCGGTCATCTCGTTGCCGCGCTCGCCGCAGCCGATGTAGATCACGATGTCCACGTCGGACCACTTGGCCAGCTGGTGCTGCACCACGGTCTTGCCGGAGCCAAAGGGACCCGGCACGGCGGCGGTGCCGCCCTTGGCGATGGGGAACATGGTGTCGATGATCCGCTGGCCGGAGCACAGGGGCCGCTTGGGGGGATACTTGTGCTTGTAGGGACGGCCAACGCGGACGGGCCACTTCTGGCTCATGGTCAACGGCACGTCCTTGCCGTCGTCGGTAGTCAGCACCGCCACGGTCTCCCGAACGTTGAAGGAGCCGCTCTGGATGCTCTTGATGGTGCCGCTCAGGGTGGGAGGCACCATGATCTTGTGGAGCACCACCGGCGTCTCGGGGACGGTGCCGATGATGTCGCCGCCCGTCACCTTGTCGCCCACGGCGGCAGTGGCGGTGAACTCCCACTTCTTCTCTTGGTCCAGGGCGGGAACTTCCACGCCGCGGGTGATGCAGGCGCCCACCTTCTCCACGATCTTCTCCAGGGGGCGCTGGATGCCGTCATAGATGCCCTCGATCATGCCGGGGCCAAGCTCCACGCTCATGGGGGCGCCGGTGGTCTCCACCACGGCGCCGGGTCCCAGGCCGGAGGTCTCCTCGTAGACCTGGATGGAGGCGGAGTCGCCCTTCATGGTCAGGATCTCGCCGATCAGCCGCTGGGGGCCCACACGGACCACGTCGGACATATTGGCGTCCTTCAGGCCCGTGGCCACGACCAGCGGTCCGGATACTTTCACAACTTTACCGCTCAATACAAATACCTTCTTTCAGGATAGATTCGCCAGAAAGAATTGGGAAACCGGTCCTCCCCCTCCCCCACTCCGCGCCCAGCGGAAGGGGGCCAGGGGAAACCGAAGGGGTTTCCCCGGTTCATTCGCCCAAGGCGAATGAAGGATCTCCAATCATTTTCGGCAGGACATGTGCCTGCCGAAAATTCCCCGACTCAGCCGCCCTGGGCGGCGTCCACCAGTGACCGACGTCACTGGTGAGGGGGGTCAGCGGAGGCGGACACAGTCCGCCGGAGCGTCTAAGGGCTGCGCCCGAAGGCGCGTTTTGGAGGCCAACCGCCGCAGCGCGGCGGCTCTTAGGCCGGAGATGACCTGTCCCCCTTAGAGAATGTCCGCGCCTACCGCCCGCTCGATGGCCCGCTGGATGTTGGCCTTGCCGATGCCGAGAGAGCCCTCCCGGCCGGGGATCAGGATGATGGCGGGGCGGATCTCATCCTTGTAGTGGGAGATCACGTCCTCCATGTCCTTGGCCAGCTGTTCCGTCAGGTAGATCACCGCGCAGTTGGTCTTGGCCAGCTCCCGGATCTGCTCCCGGGCCTCCTCCACGGAGGTGACGGGGTAGGTGTCCAGCCCCAGGGCACGGAAGCCCATGACGGACTCCCAGTCTCCCACGACTGCGATCTGATACGTTGTCGCCATACTTCTCACCCCGCCTTACACATAGCTGGCCCGGAGCCGGGAGCGGATCACGTCCGCCGGGAGCCCCGCGCCGCGCCCCATCAGGAGGATCCGCAGGTTGGTGTACTCCGTCTCCCGGGCGGCCAGGTAGCCGACCAGCGGCGCCTCGCCGAAGGGCACGTACTGGGCGCCGGCGAGATAGTCGCCCACCGCGTCGTCGCACAGCTTTTCAAATTCCGTCAGAGGACCGCCCCGCAGGGCCTCGGCCCCGGCCTCCGCCGCGGCGGCGAACCGGGTGGGTCCGTAGACCTCGTTCATGCCGCTGCCGCGGTTGGCGCTGAGGGTCAAAATGGCGTCGGTCGCCACCTCGCCGCCCTCCATGAGCACGCCCCGGAGGAACTCCGGGCTCTTGCCCATGCGGACCGTCCGCACCAGGGCGCGGAGGTTGGCGGCGTCGATCTGAACGGCCACATAGCCCCGGAGGAAATCGCTGTTGACCTCCTCCGCCAGGGCCGCCATGTCAGCGTAGGTCCAGCGGTCCAGGGCGATGTCGCTGAGCTGGGGGTCGCGGGTGGTGTCCAGGATCTCCCGGGCCTCCGCCACCGCCGAGGCCAGCATGGGAGGCAGGCTGTCCAGTTCACCGGAGCGGACCGCCTCCTTCAGCACCGCCGCGCTTACCCGGCCCATGTCCATCAGCATCCGGTCGGCGCTGGTGCCCATGGCCTCGGCCTTCAGCAGGGCCTTGACATTGTGATAGTCGTATTTCAGTTTGAACAGCTCGATATACCTGGGCTCCGGGGCGCCGTCCATGACATCGGAGAGAGTGGCCTCCCGGGCGGCGGAGAGCGCCGCGTCCATGGCCTCGGGATCGGCGGCGTCCAGTTCCGGATATCCGCACTCCTGGAGGATCTTGGCGGCCTCCTCGTCGGTTTTGGCCTCCAGGATCTGTTCCATCCGCTCCCGGGTCAGCAGCCCGGTCTCCATGGCCTTGACGCGGGCGGAGATCACCAGGTAATCGGTGTCCTTGATTTTTTTCGCCAAGACACTTCCTCCTTGTCAGGTGTCCGGGAACAGCTTCTTTGCCACCGCTCCCGCGGTCTCCGCCTTCTGCAGGCGCACCAGGGTATCGAAGGTGCAGTTGACCTCCACGTTGTTGTCCTTGAGAATAAAGCCGCCGGCAATGTTCCGGGTCTCCTGGGAGACGGTCAGGCCGCCCTTGGGCAGCTGCTCGTTGGCCTTGGCCACGGCGGCCTTGCCGGCCTTGTCCCGGTCCTCCGGAGAGAAGATGGCCTCCTCGGTGCCGGTGGCGGAGGCCTGGATCAGCAGCGCTGCCAGAACGGCTGTGTACTGCTCCTGGGGCATGGTCCGCAGCTTCTCCAGGGCCCGCTCATAGACCTTCTCCACCATTTCCTGCTTGGCGGCCAACCCCACCTTCCGGGCTTCCATCTGGGCCACGCTGACCAGACGCTCTTCCCGCTCCGCGGCAGCTTTTTCACTGCGGGCAGCCAGGGCGGCGGCCTCAGCGTCCGCCTGGGCCTTGTACCGCTCGGTGATGCGGGCGGCCTCCTCCCTTGCCTGGGCGAGGGTCCGGTCGATCTCCGCCTGGGCGTCCGCGTTGATCCGCGCCGTGATTTTTTCGATTCCGTTCATAAGCAATTCGCCTTTCTTCCGGCGCTTACTTGCTGATATTGATGATCATCAGCATGGAAGCCAGCAGAGACAGGATGGCGTAGAACTCCACGGTGATGCACAGCACCATGCCCTTGGACCAGTCGTCGGGCTTCTTGGCCAGGATGTTGATGGAGCCGGCGGCCACGCGGCCCTGGGCAATGGCGGAGAGCAGGCCGCCCAACGCCATGGGCAGGCACGCCACGAAGTACTGCAGACCCTGCTGCACGGTCAGATCAGGCAGGCCGTCGCCGCCCAGCAGCCCCATGCGGAAGATGGCGAAGAACCACACCACCAGGCCGTACAGGCCCTGAGTGCCGGGGATGACCTGCAGGATCATGACCTTGCCGAACTTGGAGGGGTCCTGGCACAGAAGGCCCGTGCCGGCTTCACCGGCAATGCCGGTACCCTTTGCAGAGCCAACGCCGGACAGAGCCGCCGCGAGACCGGCGCCCAGCAGCGCCAGAGCCAGACCGCCGAATGCATCAAAGAAACCGCTCATAATATTTTTCCTCCTCAGTCGTTTTGAATATCGACAAATTTTGTGTTGATCGCCAGGGGCCGGAACGGCTTACCGCCGTCCTCGTAGAACTTACCGAAATACTCCAGGCACTGCAGGCGCAGATCGTGGACATAGCAGCCCAGCAGGTTCAGGGCGAAGTTCAGGGCGTTGCCCGCCATGGAGATGATGATAAAGACGACGATGTTGCCGGGGATGGCGCCCAGGGTGTTGAACACCTGGGCGATGACACTGCCGGCCAGCATCAGAGCCATCAGACGGGAATAGGACAGGATGTCGCCAAAGTACCCGGTGATGTGGTTGTACAGGGAGCCGAAGATGCCGGTGATCTTCCCCAGGCCTTTTCCGGTAATGATGGGGCCCAGCAGCACCATGGCGAGGCCCACGTACAGCACGATGGGGGTCACGCCCAGGGCCAGGAGTCCGCCGCCGGCAAAGACCACGAACCAGGTGATCTCCTCCCACACGGCGTCCATAACCTGTCCCTTTTTGAACTTCTGGACCATGCTGATCACCATGCCCGTGACGATCTGGACGAAGCCCAGACACATGGCGCCCACCAGGATCATCAGCGTGTCGTTCAGCGGGGTGAACAGGGCCGGCAGGGCGAAGTCCTTGCCGGTGGTCAGCAGCACCACCTGGGTCAGGAAGTCTCCGAAGAAGCCGCCGGTGATAGCACCCATGATGAAGGTGCTGACGCCGCACAGGCCCATCAGGGAAAACAGGTGGCCCATGGTGCCCTTGGGGTGATATTTCTTCGTCACCAGCACCGAGGCCAGGATCATCAGCAATCCGTAGCCCATGTCCGCCATCATGATGCCGTAGAACAAAATGAAGAACGGCGCCATCAGCGGGTTGGGGTCCACATTGTCATAGGCAGGGAGCGAGTACATCTCCGTCACCATGTTCAGCGGGCGGGTCAGAGCGTTGTTCTTCAGCTGCACCGGCACCTTGGAGATCTCGTCCTCCGCGGGGTCCGACGCCTCCCATGCGCAGCCCAGCTTGTCCAGCAGGGCGCCCACCCGGCTGAGTTTCTCCGCCGGGGCCCAGCCCTCGAAAAAGAGGATGGTTCCGTCGGTCAGCAGCCGCTCGCTGTTCTGATCCTTAGCCGCCTCGGCCGCCAGCCGGTCCGCGTAGACCCGCAGGGCGTCCCGGGCGCCGGCCTGGGACACGATGGCCGCGGTGGCCGCCTCCTGCTGCTTCCGGTTCTCCGCGATCTCGCCATCCAGCTGCCGCAGGTTCTCCTCCGGCGTGCCGGTGAGGCCCTGGAAGGCGGTGGCACTGAACCCGAAGGGCCGCAGCTGCTCCAGCGCCTGCTCCTCCTCCGCCTTATGGCAGATCAGCAGGCAGTAGCGCTGCTGCTTGTCGGCGCTGATCTCCAGCATCTGGGCGGCGGTGTCCGCCAGAGCCGTCTGCACAGCGGTCATATCCGTGGATCCGGGACACACCATCAGGCGGAACACGGCGTGTTCGCTGCCCTGAAGTTCCAGGGGCATGTCCAGAGCCCGCCAGGGCTCCAGCCCCGCCTGGCGGGACAGCAGACGGCTCTCCTCGCCTTGAAGGCGGGTCAGCGTCTGGAGCTGCCGCCCCACTTCCCGGCTGACCGCCTTGGCCTGCTCCACCGTGCCGCTGCCCAAAAACTCCTTTTCGGAGATGGGGTGGCGCTTGATGAATACGCCCTCCTTCAGCTGGGCATACCGCTTGATGGCCGCCAGGGCGGTGTTCACGTCTCCGATCTCCACCTTGGTGGCAGAGAGGCCGGAGCTCTCCCGCTGCATCAGAGCGGACCAGGCCGGGTCGGACAGCTTTTCATCCGGCTCGCTGATCTCAAGGCACCCCAGCCGCAGCAGCTCCCGGAGCAGTTCCTCCCGTCGGTCGGCCATGGCGATGACCCGGAGCTTTTTCATTTTTACAATGGCCATCTCAGTGATTCACAACCCTTCCGACAATATACTCGGCTGCCTCCTCCAGATGCTTGCCGGCCTCCGTCCGCAGCACGGCCGCCTCTGCCTCTGCATCGGCGGCGATTTTGGCGGAACGCTCCGCTGCTCTCGCCTCCGCCTGCTTGAGCTGGGCGCCGCCGGTCTCAGCGGCCTTGGCGCGCACCTGCTGCAAGAGCGCAAGCCCCTCCCGCTCCGCGTCGGCAATGATCTTTTTCGCCTCCGCTTCCGCGGCAGACTTGCGCTCCCGGGTCTCGGTCTCCACCTGTGTGACTTTCTCAATGACTTCCAGGGACATCCATTTTCACCTTCTCTCCGTAAATAAAGATAGGGGGTTCCGGGCGGATCTTCTGCCATTGGTATACGCTTGTGCCGGCCGCCTGCGGCCGGCTGCGCCGCGCTTCTCCCCGCCCCTGCGGCGCACTGACCCACTGTCAAGATTTAATTAATTGAATTCAGTATAGGGCAGGCCCCCTTCCTTTGCAAGGAAATTTTACCGGATGGTCCCGGTTTCTTCCTTTTGCACAAAGATCGGGTAAGATTTTTTGTCGATTGAACGCAAACGTGTGCGCAAATTAATGCAAACGTGTGCGATACCATCAAAAGTTTCCTTTTTGTTTTATTTTTAACAGGCTTGTCCACCCCTATGCAGCGAAGGCCAAAATTTTTGGTTTTACCTGACTTTTTCATTTTTCGGAGGAAAAGCACAGCGGGGCCAGGTGGTTCACCCGGCCCCGCTGCCTTATTTTCATTCACTTGTTCCCGGCGGACGCCGGCTCAAGCATCTGCTCCAATTCCTTGAGTTCCAAGCCGGTCCGATCCATGGCCCGGGGCAGCTGGGAGAGCGTCACCTCAATTTTGCGCAGCTCGGCATTGACGTGGGCGGCCGCGGTCTCAAACACGCCCATGGCCGTCTGGTACTGTGTCTGGAAAGTACCAGACGCCTGCCGCAGCTTGGTCAGAGTGGCACTTTCCAAAGCGGCTGCACGCTGGTGGGCCTCACACTCGATATCTCCAACCCGGTCCCGGAACTGGGCGTATGCCTGAGCCTCCGGCCGCAGGCGCTGGGCCTCGTCGGCCAGGGTCTGGAGGCGGTCCCGCTCCTGCTCCAATGCCTGCCGGGCGCTCTGCTCCCGGTTCAGACGCCGCTCCAGCTCACGGCAGCGGTCCTCCGCCTCCCCCGCCCGGCGCTCCTGATCCGCAGCCTGGGTCTCCAATGCCTGAACCTTGGCACGCAGGCCGTCGAGCTCCTGCTGGAGCCGCTCCTGGAGCTCCGCGGCCTCCCGGGAGGACTGTTCAATGTAGCGGATGACGTCCTGCTTGTCAAACCCGCCGAAGGCAACGCTCTTGAAGGTGTTGTTTTCCATAAACCCACCGCTTTCCTGTATCGATACAATCTGTACTTTAGCACAAAGCCGCATCATTGACAAGGGTTTGAAAAAAAGCCAAAAAAAATGCAAAAAAACTCTTGCATTTTCAAAAGTAGTGTGCTAGTATAATTAAGCTGTCTGTGAGACACGCGCCCTTAGCTCAGCTGGATAGAGCGTCTGGCTACGGACCAGAAGGCCGGGGGTTCGAATCCCTCAGGGCGTACCACGTGGTCGCAAAGCTTGCTTTGCGACCACGTCTTTTTTATTTTTCAGCAAGCGCCCCCTCCTCCCTTCTGTAAAAATGTTTTGTCATTTTCGAATATATTTGTTTCCGGATTGTAGTTTTTTACGGACCTGGCGGCTGATACAATCGGGGCACTGCCGGGTAAGGAGGAGGAAACCGCAAAGATCCCACAACGGCAGGGAGAGAGGAAAACGCCTGGTCCAATGGGAAGATCCTGCTGGCAAACAAGCAGGAAAGGACGATCCATCATGAAAAAATTTCTGATCTTCATACTGACACTGACCTGTGCTCTGTCCATGCTGACGGCCTGCGGCCAGAAGGATGCGGGCAAGCAGCAGGATACCACCGAGCCCCCTGTCGAGGACAGCGCAGAGGACACGCAGACCATCAGCGGCGTTATCAACCGGCTGGGCGACTATCTGGTTCTGTTGGATGACAACGGAGAATATCACATCTTTGATTTTGGCGAGGATGTTGACAAGGCCAGTCTGGAAGAAGGCGACAGTGTAAACATCACCTACACCGGCACGCTGGACAGCGAAAATCCGTCCCCCATCGCCATCGCCGTGGAAAAAGTGGGATAAACGCCGCGATTCTCCAGTCCGGAAGCAATACTGTCTTTGCGTATATCAGCCCGCCGCAGACGCTCCAATGTCTGCGGCGGTTCCTCTTGCGGCCGCTCTGCGGCAGCTCGGCCCACGCTCTTCCATTGAAATTTCCGCCAAGGGCCAAAAAACAGCCGGTTTTGTCAAATTTGTCACTGTATTGTTGTTGACTTCCGGCGCCATGGCGTTACAATGGCAAAAAGTGTGCATCCACGCAAGGAGGGATCCCATGAGCCTGTACAGCGGCGGCGGCAAGCGCCTGGCAAAGTCCCGGGGCGGAAAGCGGCTTTGCGCCCAAAAGCGCCGCAGGGCACCCCGCGTTCTGGGGCTCCTCGTGCTGTGTGCCGCCCTGCTGACCGGCGGCGCGCTGTGCTGGCAGCGCATGGTCCCGTCCGGAGCGCCGGACTCCTCCGGCAGCGATACGAACGCCCTCCCGGAGCAGTCTCCGCCCACCCAGGAACTCTCTGAAGAGCTCCCCGCAGAGGCCCCGGATGACGATACATTTCTCCTGAGCTTTGCCGGGGACTGCACCCTTGGCGTGGAGCATACCAGCTGGGGAAAAAGCGGCACCTTTCCGGCGGTGGTGGGCACCGACTACGCCTACCCCTTTGCCGGTGTGCGGGATCTGTTTATCCAGGATGACTTCACCTTCGTCAATCTGGAAGGGGCCCTGACGGACTACAACGTTCCCGTGGAAAAGGAGTACCGCTTCCGGGGACCGCCCGCCTACGGACAGATCCTCCTGGAGGGCGGCATCGACGCGGTGACGCTGGCCAACAACCACAGCGGGGATTATGGAAAGACCGGCCTGGCCGACACGCGGCAGGTGCTCTCAGACCTGGGCATCGCCGCCGGAGGCGACAAGGAGACCTTTCTCTACACCACGGACCGGGGGCTGACCATCGGCGTCTACACCGCCTATCATATCGGGAA
Organism: Dysosmobacter sp. Marseille-Q4140; assembly: GCA_018228705.1. Lineage (NCBI taxonomy): Bacteria > Bacillati > Bacillota > Clostridia > Eubacteriales > Oscillospiraceae > Dysosmobacter > Dysosmobacter sp. Marseille-Q4140. The sequence goes on from CP073694.1 coordinate 240,371, forward strand.
GGCGGAGGTCCGGCAGGCTGTCGAGGACCTGCGGGCCCAGGGGGCCCAGATCATCATCGCCGCCTTCCACATGGGCACCGAGGGCTCCTACTCCCCCACCGCCTGGCAGAAGGAGATCTGCCGCTACGCCGCCGAGTGCGGCGCCCACATCGTCTACAACAGCCATCCCCACGTGCTCCAGCCCATGGAGCGGTGGGGCGAGAGTGTCATCCTGTACAGCATGGGGAACTTCTGCTTCGGCGGCAACCGCAACCCCTCCGACAAGGACACTGCCGTAGTCCAGATTGCCGTACAGCTGCGGGAGGACGGCACAGCGGAAGTGGCGGACGTGACCGCCGTGCCCTGCCGGGTCAGCAGCCGCTCCGACCGCAACGACTACCAGCCCACTCCCTATGAAGCGGACAGCAAGGAGGCCGCCCGGGTCCGAAGCAAGCTGGACGGCAGCTTTCGTCCTCCGGTGGTCCAGACGCCGGAACAGACTCCCGGCCAAGGCACCGGACAGACGGCGGAGGCCGTGCCGGTGGCCGCCCAGGCGGGCGCTGCGGCTGAAACCGCCTGAGTGCGGCGCTCCCCGATCCCAGAGAGACAGACAAAAAGGCCTGTGTTCCACAAGAACACAGGCCTTTTCACGCGCCTTTTCCGGCAGGGCCTCACGGCCCGTCATCCGCCCGCTGCTCCTCCGGGGCCTCCTCTGTCGGATACGGGTGCCAGCCGGAGGGCGGCTGCCGGTCGGGAAGCAGGCGGCGGAGCCTGCCCAGCAGCCCCTCCACCAGATGGAACCACAGGTTCCCCCACAGAAAAACGACCACCAGGACCGCCAAAAACGCCAGGATCGCTCCCAGGGACATCTCCGCCTCACTTCTTGGCAAACCGATTCATGAAGAAATCGGTAAAGGCCGCCAGCTCTGCCTCCTGGGACACATAGACATACAGCTTCTCATCGTCCAGCCAGTCGTAGGCGTTGATGCCGATGTAGCCCTTCCGGTCCGGATAGATGATAAAGGCGTCTGTTGGATATTTGTTGCGGTAGGCCTTGAGGATCTCGGAGCGGCGGTAGTAGGTGGGATCGCCGCAGCCGGAGAGATCGGGTACTGTGGGGACCACCACGATGGTCTCGCTGGCCTCGTTCCAGCCCACGATCAGATTGCCGATCTTGGTTTTGCTGCCGTGGACGAAGCCGTAGTTGAACCAGCCCACGTCCTCGGTGTAGCCGAAGATCAGCTTGTAATCGCCGCCGTTTTCCACCACCTGGTCAAACAGCACCCGCATCCTTTTGGCGTTGGCGCTGCTTTTCTCCTGATCCACCTCAGGCCCCTTGAACAGTTTTCCGAACAATCCCATGGTAGTTCCTCCTGCTTATTTTTATTCTGATCCGGCCGGGCGGCAGATGCTGCCCGGCGGCATCATTCATTTTTAAAGATAATAAAAACATTTTATCTTTATTTTGGGGCACAGTATCCGCCCGGCCCAAGGACACGGGCGGAACAGTGCTCCACCGTCACAAGGGATCCTGCTTCCGGACCCGCTCCAGATAGTCCACGATGCCCTCAATCTGGATGGCGGCGGTCTCGTCGGCAGCCTCCGGCACCAGCAGAGGCAGCGTATCCGGCACCGCCCGGCGGATCACCATAACGGACAGGCTCAGATTGGTGAGCAGCTGGATCCGCTTTTTATCGGCGCAGATACCAAAACACCGCAGGATCTCCCCAAAGAGCTGAAATTGTTTTTCCCGGAAGATCCGATAGCTCTCCGGCGACAGGCGGCGGAAAATACGCTGCTGCTCCTCCACGGTCAGCACAGCGATGCCGTTGCGCTCTCCGTCGCAGCAAGCCTCAAAAAAGCGGCGGACCCCCTCCCGCCAGCTCAGGGAAGGGTCCTCCATCAACCGGCGGGCATAGGACAGGATCTTGGGCTGCTGGAGGTACAGGGCCTCCACGATCAGGTCCTCCTTAGCGGGAAAGAAGGTATAGAAAAAGGTGCGGGAAATTCCTACCTTTTTGTAGATCTGTTCCACCGTGGTATGGCGGATTCCCTGTACGGCCATCAGCGACAGTCCGACAGAGATCAGGGCGGCGCGGATCTTCTCCCGCTCTTCCTCTGAGTATGCGACCTTCGGCATGGCAATCCCCCCTCTCAAATAAAGACAATTTAATAAAACCGTTTTTATTTTATCACATTTCTCCGGCAAGCACAAGTAAAAAAGCCTTTTGCTCCGTCCCTGCGTCAGCCGCGCAGAAAGCCCGTGCCCCAAAGGGACACGGGCTTTCTGCGGCACTGTTTTGCAGGCCTCATCAATGCCGCTTGATCCGCAGGCGCTCACTGCCCGGGCCAGGGCGCGCCGGGCATCCGGCACTCCCGTCTTCTCTTTGTCAGCTCGGCCGCCAGGCAGCAGGCCGGTTTACCGGTCCATCAGGCGGCAGAGCATGACCGCCGCCTGGGCTCGGGTGGCGGTGCCCCGGCCCTTGTAGCTGCCCTGCACCAGTTCCAGCCCCTGGGCCAGGGCCGCATAGCCCAGCTCGTCCGCCGGGATGGAGGACCGGTCCGGGTAGGCGCAGGTGAAGATGCCCTTGAGCTGGGCAACGGCGCCGTATCCGGCGCTGTCCAGCAGGCAGCGCACCAGCTGGCTCCGGGTGAGGACCGCACTGTCATTGCGCTCTGACCGGGTCAGCGTACCCCGGGCATAGGCGGCGGCATAGGCCTCGTCCCGCTCCTGCTCCGTGGCCTGGGCGGGGTCCAGGGCCATCCGGTCCAGGCTGTACAGAAGGCACACCAGATCCCACTGGGTCAGGGCCTTGCTGGGCTGGAACGCGCCGCCCAGATAACCCACGCCGTAGCGGGCCAGGCGCTGGATGTCGCTTTGCGCCCAGCTGCCCGCAAGATCGCCGTACGTGAGGTCCCCGTCGTCGCTCTGCCAGCTGTACAGGACCACCTGGCCGCTCTTGGCGTCGATGCCCCGGCAGGTCTCCTCCCGCTCCAGACTGTATCCCAGCTTCAGGTAGTAATAGGAGGTCAGGCCCATCTGCTGGAGCCGCCGGGTCACCTCGTCGGACCCCGTCAGCTTCTGGGGCACCAGCAGATAGCCCAGAGTCACCTCATAGGTGTCCATCCAGGCGTCCATGGCCGCCTGGGCGGAGAGCACGCCCTCGGGCGTGTCGAAGGAGACGGCCTCGTCATACTGGAAGCTGAAGCCGCACACCGAACCGGCGGAGGCGTCGATGCGGACGATGTAATACTGCTCCGGGAAGAAGTAGCCGTTTTCCTTCCTGGCAAAGCGGAAGGTGTAGCTGGAGACGCTCGCCCCGCTGTCCATGGGCACGGCCTCTTCGCCGGGCATCTCATAGAGGTCCAGGTGGGTATAGCGGTCACCGTAATAGGCCTTCAAAAACGCCTCCGCCGCGGCCTGGGCCTTCGTCTGGCTGACGGCGGCCTTCTGCTCACTGTCCCAGGGCATGGAGGAATAGAGGGTCTGGACCTGGCCGGTCCGGGCGTCCACAGTGAAGGTGCGGGCCAGTACGTCCTCCCCGCTGGTCCGGCTGTACCGGAGAACGCAGGTCACCGGGGCCTCGCCGTCCTCCGCTGTCTGTCCCACGGAGTAACGGGCAGAGGCCAGGGCATAGCGGCTCAGGCCGTATTCCGGTACGGCCCGCAGGGCTTTGTCCAGCGCCTCGGAGGACTGGACGCCCTCCAGCTGCCGGATGCCCTCCTGCTCGGCCTGGGACAGGCCGTTCTCCGCGGCCTCCGTCTCAGCAGCGGTATCTCCCGCCGCGGCGCCGGCACCGGATTTGTACATATCCTGCTCCAGCGCAGTCAGGTCTACCAGCTTCCCGGTCTTGGCATCCACATAGAAGGTGTGGACGCTGTCAGGCAGGTAGCACAGCACGGCGGTGGTGCTGTCCTCATCCGGCAGGATGTACTCCAGCCGCAGGGACTGCTCCGAGCGAAGGGCCTGTTCCGCAGCCGCCCGGGTGACGCTGGCGTCGGCAGAGGGGATGGTTCCCAGGAAGGCGGTCTCCGGCACATCCCGGCGGAAGCGGGTGACCACATTGTCCGCCGCCCGGACCGTGACGGAGCAGGTCAGAGGCGAGGGCAGGCCGTTTAACAAAATAGTGCCGGAGAAGCGGTAGGTGGTGCTGTCCAGGCTGTCCATCCCGGAGGGCTCCTCCAGCTCCACGGACTCACCCGCTCCCAGTACCCGTTTCAAAAAGGCGTTGGCCGCGGCGGCCGCCTGGCCGGCGTCCCCCTTGGGGAAGCCTGGAACGCCCTGGTCCGGACCAGAGGACGGTTCGCTGTTCGTCACATAGTAGTCGGTGATCGTTCCGTCAGCCAGGGCACTGACCGACAGGGATCCGGCATCTCCGCTCCAGTAGAGGTTCCAGAGCGGGGCCAGTTCTCCCTCTTCGTAATTGCCTCTGAAATCGGTGTAGCCGTCGGTATCCAGGTCCAGAGCGGACTTCACCGACCGGGTGACCCGGTCCAGATCTCCGTCAGTCCCGCCTGCGGCCTGGGCCCAGGGCAGGGCCGCGCCGGTGAACAGCAGAATGCTGAGCAGCAGGGAGAGCAGCTTTTTCATCGTCGTACCTCCATTCTCTTCGGCTGGTATCCGTAGGGTTTCTCCTTGCGATCCACTATAAGGTCAGACGAAAAAAATGTCAAAAGGTTCCACCGGCAAAAAGAAAATTTCCCCAGCCGCTCAGCCATGGCTGAAAACGGGAAAAACCGCCCGGTGGGGCGGTTTTTCCCGGAGAGTTTTTGCCGCGCCGGGATGAGGGGATCAAAGCGCGGCGGAGTGGTATCAAAGAAATCGTCAGGCGCGCTTTCGGTACAAGACCGCGGCCAGCAGGCCGATCAGAAGGACTGCCGCGCTGGCGCCCAACAGCAGTAAAGTATCTGTACTCGTCGTTCCGGACACAGCGGAATTCCCCGGGAAGGTCATTGCGGAGTTCCTGTCCGTCGGGTGACCCTGCTGACTGTCTCCGGCGGAGGAGGCGGCGGACGGCTGCCCGCCGCCTGCCGCGTCCGGAGAGGGAACATCATTTGGAGCGGTCTGCTGCTCCGGCATGGCAGAGGCTTCGTCGGCGGCGTCATCCGCGCCCTGCGGACTGCCCGCCGATGGCTCCCCGGCGTCCGGCTGGGAGCCCTCCTGCTCCGCCGGCGCGCCCGTGGAAGCAGAGAGATCTCCCTCCCCCGTCTGACCGCGATCCCGGATGCCTATACCGCCGCCCATGCCGCCGTTGTTCATGGAGCCCATGTCGGAGATGCTGAGGCCGGAGGCGTCCACCAGGGCGCTGCCGTCCTCCGTCTGGCCCTCGTCGGTGGAGGGGATGGTCCCCTCCAGCTGGCCACGGACGCTCTGCGCCCGCAGCAGACAGAACCGCTCCAGCGTGTCGATGCCGGCCTCAAATTCCTCGTAGGTACAGAATTTGGTGGGATCCTGCTCTACATAGGGGGCGATCAGGGCCTTGGTCTCGGCCATCATCTGCTCAAAATAGCCGCTTTCGAAATACTGGGCGATAAACTCTGAGAAATACTGATGGTACAGGGCCGTATATTCCTCGTCGGCAAAGATCCAGGCCAGCATGGGCCGGGATTCCACCGTGCCGCCGGAGACCGGCGTGTCGATGGGGTAGTTCACCATGGACGTGGCGTCGCCGCCGCCCTGGAAGCCGCCGAAGGCCAGGTTATAGTCCCAGGGGATCATGGACAGGAGGCCGTCCTCCTCGTAGAGGTAGTAGTTGTGGATCATGGAGCCGGTGTAGCTGTCGAAGTTGCAGACGAAATTGTGGACCACGAAATAGCGGATCACCTGGTCCACATCCACCACCGCTTCAATGTCCGTCCCCTCGTTGAGCTGCTTTTGCTTTTCCATATTCTCCACGATGGGCCGGATGGCCCGGCGGGACAGGAAGATCACCAGCAGCAGCATGACCCCCCAGCAGGCAAGACCCGCCGCACCGGAGAGCAGTAGCACCCGCAGGTAGGAGAGGTTTTCCACGGAGGTGTCCAGGAATACCAGGGCGCTGCCCCGGCCGGACCGGCTCTCCCCCAGCAGATAGCGGAAGCGGCCGGTCCGTCCGCTCTCGTCCCCGCTCTCATAGATCCGGCAGGCCATCTCCTCCGCCTCCGCCTCCGTCACGGCGGAGGTGCGGCTCACATCCACGGAGAGGACTGCGCCGCTGCGGTCGAACCGGACCACGAAGAAATTGGAGGACAGGAACGTGTCGTAGTCGTTTTTCGGCGGGTCCATGAAGGGCCGGGGCATACTGGTGTCCGGCTGGGGCAGCAGTCCGCTCCCCCCCCTCGTGCTCCGCCACCACCCGCAGCGTCCGGTCGGTCTGCCCGCCCACGATGACCATATTGGCAATATTGATGGCGCCCAGCATAAACACAATCAGAACCGTGATGGCCGCCATAGCGGTCATCACAAATTTTTTCTGGAGGGTCCGGATCATTCCGCCACCTCCAGCCGGTAGCCCACATTCCGCCTGGCGGCGATGGTCACGTCGGCGTTCAGCGCTGCCAAGCGCTTGCGCAGATAGGAGATGTAGACCCACACTGTCCCCAGTTCCGCCTCGGTGTCGTACCCCCACACCTTTACCAGCAGTTCCTCCGAGGACAGATACACATCCTTGTTCAGCATCAGCAGTTCCATCAGCCGATACTCCAGCTTTGGCAGGACAAACGTCTGGCCGCCGCCGGAGAGCTCGTAGGTCTGCTGGTTCAGCGTGATGCTGCCCCGCCGCAGGACATTGGGGGTGAACTCCTCCCGGCGGCGCAGCATGGCCCGGACCCGGGCCAGCAGCAGCTCCATGGAAAAGGGCTTGGGCAGGTAGTCATCCGCCCCCAGGTCCAGGCCCTGGACCTGGTCCTCGATCTCCCCCTTGGCCGTCAGCAGCAAAATGGGCGTGCGGCACCCCTCGGCCCGCAGCTGCCGCAGGACCTCCAGCCCGCTGAGCTTCGGCATCATGATGTCCAGGATGATGCCGTCATAGTGCTCCAGGCGGGCATAGGCCAGGGCGTCCGCCCCGTCGGCCACGGCGTCCACCATGTAGTTGTGATAGGTCAGAATGTCCACCACGGCCTCGGACATGGCCGCCTCATCCTCCGCATACAGCAGCTTCATACACACACCTCTTTTCGGAGAGGATACCGCCCGCAGCTTAACCGAACCTTAGAAACTGCCCGGGGCGCGGGAAAATTCTGTTGACAGTTATGCTCTACAAGTGTAGAATATTAATATACTACAAATGTAGAGGAGTGATCCCATGACTCCGACCATCCGCCGTCTGCCGGACGGAGAGCTGGAAGTGATGCAGGCCCTGTGGGCCTGCAAGGCCCCTGCGGCCGCCGCAGACCTGGAGGAGCGCCTGCGCGCCTCCCACCCCATGGCGCCCACCACGGTGCTGACCATCCTGACCCGGCTGGGGGAAAAGGGCTTTGTGACCGCGGAGAGAGCCGGCCGGAGGAGAGTGTACCGGCCCCTGGTGTCCCGGTCGGACTACCTGGCCGCCCAGAGCGGCGCCTTTTTCCGGGGACTCTGCGGCGGCAGCGTATCCACCTTCGCCGCCGCCCTGTGCGACAGCGGGCTTAGCCGGGAGGAGCTGGAGGAGCTGCGGGACCTGCTGGAGAGGGACGCCCTATGAGCGTGGATGAGATGCTGGCACGGACCATGTCCGCCAGTTCCCTCCTCACCAAGCGGGAGATCTTCTGCCTGGTGGCGGCAGTGGCAGTGGCCGCGGCCGTCAGCGAAAAGAGCTTTCGGGACGGTGACGGAACGCCCCTGGACGGGAGGCGACGGCACATCCCCTACCTGGCTACCTTCTGGCTTCCGCCGCTGATGCTGATTTTCGCGCTGCTGCCCTGCTTCGGCCTGCTGTCCTTCCGGCACGTGCTGTCCGTGCTGTTCTCCGTACTGGTCAGCGTCTGCGTCTATGACGCTCTGCTGCTGACGGCCCTGCCTCTTCTGCGGCGGTACGTCAGCGCCCGGACCTGCGCCGTGCTGTGGCTGCTGCCCAACTATCTGGTCCTCCTGGCCAACCTGAACCAGATGAAGCTGGACCGGCCCCGCTGGGTGGTGCATCTGCCCGTCATGGCCGTGCAGGCAGCCTGCGTCCTGTGGGCCGCCGGGTTCTGCGCCGTTCTTGTGGGGAAGATCGCCGGTCACCTGCGCTTCCGCCGCGCCCTGCTGCGCCGGGCACGCCCCGCAGAAGATCCGGAATGGCTGGCCCTGTGGCGGAAGGTCCAGACGGACGCCGGCTTTCCGTCGGCGCCTTACCGGCTGGTAGTCTCCCCCGCCGCGGCCACGCCGTTGAGCATCGGCCTCTTTCCCGGGGCCCTCCGGGTGGTGCTGCCGGAGCGGGCGTACACGGCGGAGGAGCTGGAGCTGGTGCTGCGGCACGAGCTGGTCCATCTCTCCCGCCGGGACAATGTGACCAAGTTCTTCCTGGTGTTCTGCACCGCCCTGTGCTGGTTCAACCCCCTGACGTGGCTGGCCATGGACCGCAGCGCCCAGGACATTGAGCTGGGCTGCGACGAGACGGTGCTGCTGGACGCGGATGAGGGCACCCGCCGTCGCTACGCGGAGCTGCTGCTCTCCGCCGCCGGGGACGGCTGGGGCTTTACCACCTGCCTCTCCGCCTCGGCCCGGTCCCTGCGCTACCGGCTGCGGTCTGTACTGCATCCGGCCGCGGAGCGGCGGTCCGCAGCGGCCCTGGTGGGCGTTTTGATCTTCGCCCTGCTGTCCACCGGCGGCTGGCCCGCCCTGGTCGCAGACAGCGGCGCCGGGCGGGACCTGCTCTTCCCCACCGGCCGGCCTGAGGACTACACTGTCCAGCGCGTCGCCTGGCGGGAGGACTGGGAGAGCACGGAGTACACCTGCGCCGACGGCGCCGCCCTGACCGGGCTTCTGGGGGATCTGGAGCTGGGTGAGCTGGACGGCAATTACGCCACTCGTTCCCTGGGTCTCCCCAGAGGGAAGGACGGCGGTCTGATCGTGGAATACGCCGGGCCCGGCGGGTCCTACACCGCCGTGCTGGAGGACCACTATCTGGAGCTCTTCCCCGACGCCGCCAGCGCCCCCGTCCTCTCCGACCGGGTCTACCATCTCAGGGAGCCCGCGGACTGGACAGCGGTCTTTTCCCTGCTGGAGGCGGCCCCCGGCTGAGCGCCCGTACATCCATCCTCACAAGAGGGCGGCGGCAAGACAGCCGCTCCCGGAAAGGAATGTCTCATGAATTCGGAACTCTACACGGAGACTGCGGCCCGGGTACTGGTATCTCTGCTCTTTGCCGGGGCAACGGTCTGGGCCTTCCTCCGCGCGGGGGAGCAGGCGGAAACGGACGCGCCCGGCAAAAAGCCCCGCCAGCGGTATCTGCCGTATCTTGCGGGCTGGGTGCTGCCGCTCTATGTGGCTTTTACGGCCATCCTCCTCTGTCTGACCTACGGCCCGGAGCGGGCGGCGCGAGCCCTGCTGTCGCTCTGCTTTCCCATTTTCCTGAGCATCTGCGTCTATGACGCCCTTTTGCTGCCGGCACTGCCGCTGCTGCGCAGACGCATCAGCGCCCGGACCTGCGCCGCACTGTGGCTGCTGCCCACCTACCTGTACCTCACCGCCTACCCCTGCATGGAGCGGTCGGAGCCGCGGTGGGTGGTGTCCCTGCCGGTGCCGGTGATCTGGGTCGGGGCGGTGTGGGCCACAGGCTTCTGCGCTGTGCTGGGGTGGAAGATCGCGGACCATCTGCGCTTCCGCCGCGCATTGCTCAAAAGCGCCCGGCCGGTGGAGGACCCGGACGATCTGGCACTGTGGCAGGAAGAACAGCAAAGCGCCGGATGGAAAAAGATCCGCCTCCCCCTGCTGGTCTCCCCGGCCGTGTCCACGCCGCTGAGCGTCGGTCTCTTCTCCCGGTCCATCCGGGTGGTGCTGCCGGAGCGGACGTACACGGCGGAGGACCTGCGGCTGATCCTGCGCCACGAGATCATCCACATCAGCCGGACGGACAGCGCCGCCAAGTTCTTTCTGGTGTTCTGCACCGCCATGTGCTGGTTCAACCCCCTGATGTGGCTGGCAAAGGAGCGCAGCGCCCAGGACCTGGAGCTCAGCTGCGACGAAACGGTGCTGCTGGACGCCGGCGACGGCGCCCGCCGCCGCTACGCGGAGCTGCTGCTCTCCGCCGCCGGGAACGGCCGGGGCTTCACCACCTGTCTCTCCGCCTCGGCCAAGACCCTGCGCTACCGGCTGCGCAGCGTGGTCCATCCGCCCCGCCGCCACGGCGGCGCCCTGCTGGTCGGCGTGCTGATGTTCGCCCTGCTGATGACCAGCAGCCTCACGGCCCTGGCCTACGATCCCGTCCGGGGCGCGGAGGTGTTCTTTCCCGACGGGCAGGAGGCATATACACTCCGCACAGTCCAGTGGCACACGAAGATGCGGACCGTACCCTGCCGCTGCGCCGACCCGGAGGCCCTGGCCTCCAGGCTGGGCGATCTGAAGCTGGAGGCCCTTGCCGGGAAGTACACTTTCTCCGGCATCCGCCCCCTGCTGGAGGTCTGCTTCGAGGGCCCGGAGGGCACGGTCTGGATCGTGGTCCGGGAGAAATCTCTGTCGGTGATCCCCATGGGTCGTCCGTCTCTGCAGTCTGAGGGCGACTACTATCTGCCCCAGGGAGCGGACCTGGAAGCCCTGGCGCAGCTCCTGACGTTTTCAGAGTGACCCCGCAGCAAAGCAGCGGGACGGAGCATTCCGTCCCGCTGCTTCTCGCTTCTCAGGCCAAAGGCACTGTCGTCTCCCTGAACCGGAGGGCGGCGGCCTGGTCCAGGTCCACCGGCATCTTCCAGGCGAAGCTGCCCACATAAGGGCTGACATCGGCCTCGCCCACCCAGTTGGCGCGGCCGCCCTCAGTAGCGACCTCCGAACCGTCCTTCAGTACCAGGACCATATCATAGAACGCCAGAGCGTTTTTCCAGTCCTGGGGCGCGCAGGTCAGCTGCACGCCGGTGGAGGTGACCTCCACCTTCTGATAGGTCACCTGCCGGGTGACGCCGTCCTCCGTCAGCGGCAGCGTCACGTTCTCCAGCACCAGGGGCGGCTGGGTCTCCGTGGCCGACAGGGAGATGGGCACCTCCCAGCGGCCCTTCACCAGCACCTCCCCGTCTGCTCTCAGGTCCTCCAGCTCCAATGTCATGTCCCGGCTCTCCGTCAGGTCCGCGGTGGGGTCCGGGCTCTCATAGCGCACCAGCATCTCCAGACTGCCGTCCTCCCGGACCCGTGTGTTGTCCCGGGAGAAAATGATCCCGGTGCTGACCACGATCCCTACTTCCTCAAAGCTCTTTTCAGGCGCGCCCTCCAGCCATCCGGACCAGAAGGAGTAGTGCTTTCCCGGCTGGTAATCGCCGCTCACATGGAGCAGAATCCACAGATTTGACTTTCCGGCAGTGACGGAATCCACCGTCACCGTGACCTCCGACGCCGCGGCCGCCGCTTCGGCGGCCGGGGATTGTGCCGTATCCTCCGGGCCGGCGGCATTCTCCTCCCGGGATGCCGGAGATGACGTTCCGCTCTCCGGCCCCGCTGCGGGGGCCGTCTCCTCCCCGACCGCCCCGGGGAGCTCCACGATGACATCCTCCTCCCGCTCCTGCCCGGCGGCCTGGCTGCCCACGCTCTGGGTCAGGCCGTCCACGGCGGCGGCCTGGCCCTTATCCATCTTCGTCTGGCCGGTGGCCTCCTGCCAGTACTGGCGGAACCAGTCCTGGATGCCCGGTGTGCTGACGGCCAGCGCCGTCCCGGCCAGCAGCAACACCACCAGGACCGCCGCCAGCAGGGTCTTGGGCACTTGCCGGTGCAGCGCGCGCCGCTCCTGCTTCGTCATATTTCGTACCTCCTCCTTCAGCCGGTGGGAGGCGGCCACATGGTCAAAGGCCCGCTGATACTTCGTCCGCATGGTTCAGCCCTCCTCCAACTGTTGTCTCAGCTTCCGCCGGGCCCGGTCCAGCCGGGTCCGGACGGTGGAGACATTCAAGCCCAGCATGGCCCCCACCTCCGCCGCCGAGTAGCCCTCGTAGTGGTGGAGGTACAGGGGGACACGGTATTTCTTCGGCAGGCGCAGGACCTCTTCCAGCACCTGCCGGTCCTCCGGTTCCGGCGCCAGAGGCTCCGCCGCTTCCTCCAGGGAAACGGTGTGGAGCCGCCAGGGCGTGCGGGATAGATCCTTGCAGACATTGACGCTGACCCGAGCCAGCCAGTATCGCAGCCGCTCCTCCTCCCCCGGCGGCGGACCGCTCTTCCACAGCCGCAGCATCACCTCCTGGGCGGCGTCCTCCGCGTCGGGGACGTTGCCGAACCAGTTCAGGGCGATTCGGTACACCATATTCAAATACCGCTCAGCGGCTTCGTTGAATTCCGCTTCCGTCAGCATGGGCATGTCTCCTGTTCTTGTTTTTCCCGGAAAGGCCTTTCACCTATAATACCGGGTTTTCCAGCCGAACGTCTCATTTTCCGCAGAAAATTTTCTTCCGGCTCCCGGCGCTCTCTCCGGCTTTACAAACGGCAAAAAATACCGTATGCTGGAGGCGGAAGGGAGGCGCCGCCATGGAGGATCGAAAAAACGAACACCGGCTGTGGGTCCACGCCGGCGGCGTGTTCGCCCTGGTGCTGGCAGCGGCGCTGCTGCTGACCGCGTACATGGAATACGGCGCCATCCAGCAGGACCGGGACCGCATGTCCCATATCGCCCAGTCCATCGGCTCGGAAACCTATGAGACGCTGCTCTCTGAAATGGGAAAGACCCGGGTGCTGGAGGCCTATCTGATCCAGACCGGCGGCTCTTACCAGGGCTTTGAAAAGGTCGCTCCCATTCTGCTGCGGGAGCGGTTCGTGCGGAACGTGCTCTTCGCTCCCGGCGGCGTGGTGGAGGCGATCTATCCCCTAGCTGGCAATGAGAGCGCCATGGGCCTGGATATGAACGAGGAAGGCGCGGGCAATCTGGAGGCCCGGGCCGCCATGGAAAAGGGCGAGCTCTATATCGCCGGTCCCTTCGAGCTGGTTCAAGGAGGCCTGGGCATCGCCGGGCGGCTGCCGGTATATCTGGAGGATGCCGCCGGGCAGCGGACCTTCTGGGGCATCGTCTCCGTGACGCTGGACTTCCCGGAGGTCCTCTCCGGCAGCCCGGTGGAGCGGGTCAGCGACCAGGGCTTCGCCTGCGAGGTCTGGCGCATCAATCCGGACACCGGGGAGCGGCAGACCATTTTGATGTCGGAGACGGCGCCCCGGTCCGGCTGGGAGGCGGTCTCTCTTCAGCAGGAGCTGTTCAATGCCGACTGGACCATCACCCTCTCTCCCCTGCGGCCCTGGTACGCCCAGCCCAGTCTGTGGCTGTACCTGGCCATTGGACTGCTGCTGAGCCTGCTGGCCGCTGCGGGCACTTACAACCTGGAACGTGTACGGCTGATGCAGGCCGAGGCCGCCCGGCGGGAGATCCTCCAGCTCCAGACCCAGCTGGAGCACGAGCAGACCGATATGCTCCTCAGCCAGATCCGGTCCCATTTCTTCTACCACACCCTCAACTCCCTCCAGGCCCTGATCGTCCTGCAGCCGGACGCCGCCTACAAAATGGCCGGAGATTTCGCGCGATATCTGCGCTTTACCCTGGATGCGGCCACCGCCGCCGGGGGCATGGGCTCCTTCCGGGAGGAACTGCGGGCGGTGCGGGCCTATGCCGACATCAACCAAGCCCAGCTGGGCAAGCGGCTGACCATGGTCTACCATGTGCCGCCGGAGGCGGACTTCCCCCTGCCGGTGCTGACCATCCAGCCGGTGGTGGAGAACGCCATCCTCCACGGCATCAAGCCCAAGGTTGGCGGCGGTACCGTCACTCTCACCCTGGACGAGACGCCGACCCACTGGCGCGTCACCGTGGCCGACGACGGCCTGGGCTTCGACCCCACCGCGGCTACGGAGGCAGGCTCCATCGGCCTTGGCAATGTGCGCCGCCGGCTCAGCCGTTTCCCCGGCTGCGGCATCGAGATCGAAAGCGCTCCGGGCCGGGGTACGCGGGTGGTGCTGTCCTATCAGAAGAGTGCAGATCAATTTTTGACAAATTCTATACAATATCCACAATGAAGCGTACGGTTCCCGTACGCTTCATTTGGTATAATCTACATAGAAAAGGGAGGTGAGGCGCTTTGAAGACCATCCTGGTGGACGACATGCTGCTGGACCTGCAGCTGTTCGAGCTGAAATGCGCCGACATGCCCGACTTTGAGATCGTGGGCAAATTCACGGACCCTGACCAGGCCATCGCCTATGCCGCCGGTCATGTGGTGGACTTTGCTCTGCTGGACATCGACATGCCCGGTATGAACGGCATGGAGCTGGCGCAGCGCCTGCGTCAGATCCGGGGCGACATCATCATCGTCTTTGCCACGGCCCACCCCAAGTTCGCCGTGGACGCCCTGCGGATGAAGGCGGACTACATGATCTTCAAACCCTTTGACCGGGAGGACATCGCCGATGTCATGGAGCGGGCCAAGCTCCTGCGCCGGCGGCAGAGCAAGCGGTTTTTCTTCCGCACCTTCGGCTCCTTCGACATGCTGGTGGACGGGGAGCCGGTCCGCTTCCGCTCCGCCAAGGCCAAGGAGCTGATGGCCCTGTGCCTGTACCGGCAGGGCTGTCCCGTGTCCATTCACGAGATCGTGGAGTGCCTCTGGGGCGAGGAGACCGCCGGAGCCGACAGCACCGGCTACCGCCGCACCATCAAGGAGCTGACGGACACGCTCCGTGACTGCGCCGCAGAGGAGCTGATCCTCCGGGCCAGGGGGAGCCTTCAGCTGCGGCTGGAGCTGGTGGACTCCGACTACCAGCGCTTTCTGGACGGGGACGAGGACGCCATCTGCCATTTCCAGGGGGATTTTCTGCGGCAGTACTCCTGGGCGGAGCCCATGATCTACACCTTGCAGGAGAAAAAGCAACTGATGCTCGCCCGTCTGTCCCGGCGGGATGAGCACCCATGAAGGAGGGATGGACGTTGGATGAATTCCTGAGAATGGAGCACGTCAGCAAACGGTTCGGCGACTTCTACGCCAACAGGGAGATCGACCTCACCGTCCGGCGGGGCGAGGTCCACACCCTGCTGGGCGAGAACGGCGCCGGCAAGTCCACGCTGATGAACGTCCTCATCGGGCTGTATCAGCCCACGGAGGGCGCCATCTACTTAGACGGCAAAAAGGTCCGCATCGACTCCCCCGCCCAGGCGGTGAAGCTGGGCATCGGCATGGTCCATCAGCATTTCATGCTGGTAGAGGCCATGACGGTCTTTGAGAACATCATCCTGGGCGACCGGAACACGAAGGGGATCTTTATCGACCGGGAGGCCCGGAAAAAGGAGATCCTGGACCTCTCCGCCCGGTACGGCCTGGACGTGGAACTGGACAAGCCCATCACGGAGATCGCCGTGGGCGCCCAGCAGCGGGTGGAGATCCTCAAGGCCCTATACCGGGGCGCGGAGCTGCTGATCCTGGACGAACCCTCCGCCGCCCTGACGGACATCGAGGTGGAGGGCCTGTTCGACATCATGCGCAAGCTCACCGGCGAGGGCAAGAGCATCATCTTCATCAGCCACAAGATGCGGGAGGTCATGCGGATCTCCGACCGGATCACCATTCTTCGGGCGGGCCGGACCGTTTGCACCCTGAACCGGGACGACACCAACGGCGAGGAGCTGGCCAACCTGATGATCGGCCGGGAGCTGACCCCCTCCCACTACGAGAAGATCACCGCCCCGGGAGAGCCGGTGGTGTCCCTGGAGAAGGTGGACTACCACAAGGAGTCCAAGCACAACGGCCTCAACGGCGTGTCCCTGACCGTGGGCCGGGGCGAGATCGTGGGCATCGCCGGCGTGGACGGCAACGGCCAGAGCCAGCTGGCCCAGGTGGTCACCGGCGTGCTGACGCCGGACGCCGGCCATGTGGACCTGAAGGGGTCCCGGGTGGCCCAGTTCACCCCCAACGGCTTTATTCTGGAGAGCGTGTCTCACATCCCCGAGGACCGGAACAAGATGGGCCTCATCGGCAGCATGTCCATCCAGGAGAACATCGTCCTCAAATCCACGGACACCCCCCAGTTCTCCTCCGCCCGGGGCTTCCGGCTGAAAAAGCGGGCCATCCGGGAGTATGCGGAGAAGATGCGGGAGAAATACGACATCCGCTGCACCTCCGTGGACCAGGAGACCCGGAACCTCTCCGGCGGCAACCAGCAGAAGGTCATCCTGGCCCGGGAGCTGGAGGGCCACCCGGACCTGCTGGTGGCGGTCCACCCCACCCGGGGCCTGGACATCGGCGCCACCCGCTTCGTCCACGACACCATGATCGAGGCCCGTGAAAAGGGCTGCGGCGTGCTGCTGATCTCCGCCGACTTCGACGAGATCCTGGAGGTTTCCGACCGGATCGTGGTCATGTTCGAGGGACAGGTGATGGGCGTCTTTTCCGGCAAGGAACCACCCATCCAGGACATCAGTCTGGCCATGGCCGGCAAGTGAGGAGGGAGACACGGATATGAAAAACAGCAACAAGCTGATCTGCGTGCTGGTGCCGGTGGTCTCCGTGCTGCTGGCCTTCGCCATCGGCTGCGCGGTCATGGCCTTCCTGGGCGCCAATCCCCTGACGGCGCTGCAGTCCCTGTGGACCGGTGCCTTCGGCAACTTGCGCAACGTGGGCACCACGCTGTCCCGGGCAACGCCCCTGATCTTCACGGGCCTTTGCGCCTGCTTTGCCTACCGCTGCGGCGTGTTCAACCTGGGCGGCGAGGGCCAGTTCATCATCGGCTCCGTGGTCTGCTGCTATGTGGCCACCCAGAGCGGGATCGAGGGCCTCCCCGCCATCATCCTGTGCCTGATCGCCGGGGCTGTTGCCGGCGGTCTGTGGGCGCTGATCCCGGGCCTTTTGAAAGTTTACCGGGGCCAGAACGAAATGATCATCTCCATCATGCTCAACTATGTGGCCACCCTCTTCATGGGCGTGGTGTACACCAACTGGCTGCGGGAGGGCAGCGTGCCCCAGACCATGTCCGTCCCGGACGCCACCAAGCTCAGCCGCCTGTTCGGCCTGCGGGCCACCACGGCCTTCGTCATCGCCATCGCGGCGGGCCTTTTGGTCTACTACTTCCTGTTCTACACCTCCAAGGGCTTCCAGCTGCGGGCGGTGGGATTGAACATGACGGCGGCGGAGTTCAACGGCTTCGCGGTCAAGCGCTACATCCTCTTCAGCTTCGTGGTCTCCGGCGTCATTGCGGGCCTGGGCGGCAGCGCGGAGCTGCTGGGCACCCAGTACCGGCTCATCAACGGCTTCGCCTCCGGCTACGGCTTCGACGGCGTGGCCATGGCCCTGATCGCCCAGCTCCACCCCCTGGCGACCATCCTGGTGGCCATCTTCTTCGCGGCGCTGCGGGTGGGCTCCACCACCATGCAGGCGGCCACCGGCGTGCCCACCAGCGTCTCGGACATCATCCAGGCCCTGGTGATCGTGTTCACCGTGGCGGGCCTCGCCATGGTGAAGCTGCCCCAGTTCAAGGCGGCCATTGACCGCCTCTTTACCAGAAAGGAGGCCGCTACGTCATGAGTTGGGAATTCATCTCCAATCTGCTGCTGGCCAGCATCCGCATGGCCACGCCCCTGATCTTCCTGTCCCTGGCGGAGCTGTACTCCCAGCGGGCAGGCCTGGTCCACATCGGCCTGGAGGGTCTGGCCGCCATCGGCTCCCTGGCGGGCTTTTTGGTGAGCCTCATCACCGGCAGCCCCATGCTGGGTGTGGCGGCCGGCGCGGCGGTGGGCATCCTGGTGAACTTGGTCTTTGCCTATGCCACCGTAACGCTTTGCGCTGAGCAGATCGTCTACGGCATGGCCATCAACATCTTCGCCCCGGCCCTGGCGGCCTTCATCTACCGGGTCTACTTCGGCGCCGGCAGCACCCTGGTGCAGGTGACGCTGATGAACAACCTCTCCGCCACCCTGGGCATCAGCACCGACAACTTCCTGCTCAAGCTCCTGCTGGATCAGCCCCCCATGGTGTATCTGGCCTACGGTCTGGTGATCTTCACCGCCATCTACTTCAACAAGACCAAGTCCGGCCTCAACTACAAGGCCGTGGGCGAGTATCCCAAGGCCGCGGCCACCCTGGGCATCAACGTGATCGGCGTGAAGTACGCCGCCTGCGTGATCTGCGGCGCCCTGGCCGGCATCGGCGGCGCCTACCTCACCACCTGCTACTCCAACACCTATGTGGACGGCAACGTGGCCGGACGGGGCTTCATCGCCCTGGCGGCGGTGATCTTCGGCCGCTGGACCGGCGCCGGCGTGCTGCTGGCGTGTTTGTTCTTCGGCTTCTGCGACGCGCTGCAGATCCGCCTCCAGGTGGGCAGCTTCGGCATCCCCTATCAGTTCTTCCAGATGATCCCCTATATCGCCACGGTGGTGGTGCTGGCCCTGATCGGCATGAAGAAGGCCGGCCCCAAGGGCGCCGGCAAGCCCTACCTGCGGGAGGATCAGTGAGGAATAACCGCCGCCTGCGCGGCTGTTAGATCATAGAACGTACCTTAAACCACGGATATCAAGAATTGGAGGAAAGAATGATGAAAAAACTGTTTGCTCTGCTCTTATCCCTGGCGATGGTCCTGTCCCTGGCCGCCTGCGGCGGCGGTGGCGGCGACACGGCCGCCGATGACGGCGGCGCCCAGACCGAGGAGTCTGGCGGAGACAAAGAATACAAGGTGGCCATGATCTGCGACTCCAGCATCTCCGACGGCGGGTGGGGCATGTCCTGCTACAACGCCATGGTGGACGCTGCCGCTGAGCACGGCTGGGCCACCGAGGTCTCCGACATGATCGCCCAGTCCGCCTACTATGAGACCATCGTCACCTACTGCGACCTGGGCTATGACCTGATCTACGCCCCCGGCAACCAGTACACCGACGCTGTTCTCCAGGCCGCCGAGGAGTATCCGGATGTGGCCTTCGCCCTGCTCAACGGCGGCACCGGCACCCCTGAGCAGGCCGTCAACGGCAACGTCACCTCCCTGCTGCCCGACGCCCAGCAGGTCGGCTGGATCGCCGGCGCTCTGGCGGGTCTCATGACCGAGACCGGCACCATCGCCTTCATCGGCGGCATGGAGCTGGACACCACCGTGGGCAAGTACAACGGCTATGCCGAGGCGGCCGCCTATGTGGGCGAGCAGGCCGGCAAGACCGTCAGCACCCTGGACATCGTCTACTCCGGCGACTTCTCCGCCTCCGACAAGGGCATTGAGTTCGCCAAGGCCATGATCGACGAGGGCGCCGACGTGTTCTTCGGCGACGCCTCCGCCGTGGACTCCGGCGCCCGGCAGGCCATCGACGAGGCCAACGCCGCCAGCGGCTCTGTGAAGATCTACGACATCGCCCAGCCCTCCGATCTGCTGGGTCAGAACGAGTGCATCATCTGCAGCCAGGTCACCGACAACGCCTCCCTGGTGGGTCTTTGCATGGAGGCCGTGCAGAGCGGCACCTTCGGCGGAGAGGTCATCTACGGCACCATGCAGAACGGCGTTCTGTCCGCCGGCGGCCTCAGCGACCTGGTCCCCGCGGAGGTCCAGGACCAGTATCTGGCCTACATCGACCAGATGGTGGAAGGCACCTTCATGCAGTGATCGGTGGACCGCATCCGGCAAGCACCGCTCATCCCTTGTGAAGAAAGAGACACGGCCAAGGCCGTGTCTCTTCTTCTGCTTCCCGTCTGAACGGGGAACGCCGCTCAGCTTATGGATTCCTCTACTTTACAAGGCGAGGCCTGCGGAAAAACGCAGGCCTCGTCCCAGGTAGGCACTTCAGCGCCTTGGCAGCATGTCAGTTCCGGCCGGCAATGGAGGCCCGGCGGCGCTGCATCTCATTGCGCCAGACCATGATCTCCCTGGCGGTGACCCGCTGGCCGCGGGCGATGGCCTCGCGGCAGGGCTCCAGCAGGGCATTTTCCGCATCCATTGCCCGGACGCAGGCCTCCGCCACCTCCCCGGCGATCTCCTCCGGGATCACGATGGCTCCGTGATGGTCGGCATGGATGAGGTCGCCGGGCCGCACGGTCATGCCGCAGATATCCACCTCGGTCCCGGCCTCCACCATATGGATGTAAGCGTGGGAGATCAGGACCTCTTTGGAGAACATGTAAAAGCCGACCTTCCGGACTTCTTCGATATCCCGCACACCGCCGTCCGTGATGACGCCGATGCAGCCCAGGGCCCGGTGGACAGTCGCCTGCACATCGCCCCAGAAGGAACCCACAGGCACCCGGTCCAGATCCTGGATAGCGGCCACCATGGGCAGATCGAATCCCTCGTATTGACGGTAATACGCTTCCATGACCTCAGCGTGTTCCGGGCGGGCCGGATGCCGGGCCGAAATCACACCGGTCCGGGCGTAGCCCACCATGGGCTTGTCGCTCATGGCGGAACGCAGCCGCAGCTCCGGCCGGGTGAAGCCTTCCGTCCGCCCCCGGACGCCGAAGCCCTCGATAGCGTTGCAGATGGTCGGCGTGTCGAATCTCGACAGCGCCTCCAGCTGCTCACGTGTCAGCAATTTCATCTCAATATGCCTTTCCCATCGCTTCCAGCACACTGCGGGAAGTCTGCAAGACGCCCTGCGCGCCGCTGACGATGTAGTTGAAGTCAAAATTCATAGCGATGTAGTTGACGCCCCTGCGGACCCAGTCCCGGACGAAGCTCTCGCTGCAGGCACCGGAGACGCCAAAGAGCTTTCCGCTCCCAGCCAGGGCCTCACCGATCTTGTCGAACTGCTCCCGGACCTCCGGGTCATTGACGGTGTAGGTCCGCTCCGGGGTATTCATGCTCATGCAGAAGTCGTTGGGCCCCACCACAAAGCCGCTGATTCCGGGCAGCTTTGCGATCTCCGGCAGATCCTTCACCACGTCGATATGCTCGATCTGCACGATGGTAAGGACGTACTTGTCGGTGTTGTCCACGTAGTCCTGCTTATCCCAGATGCCGTAGTTGACGGCCCGCCTGGGACCCATGCCGCGGATGCCGTAGGGGGGATAGTGGGTGGCGGCGGCGGCCTGTCTGGCCTCCTCCAAGGAGCAGACCATGGGCACCACGATGCCGTCGGCGCCCATATCCAGAACCGCCTTGATGATGACCGGGTCATTCCAGGGGACCCGCACGATGCCGGCGGCTCCGGCGGCCCGGCAGGCCATCAGATGGTTTTGGATGTCCTTGCGGTCAATGGCGCTGTGCTCTCCATCGATCCAGATGAAATCAAAACCGCAGCCGGCAATCATCTCGGTGATAAAGGGACTGTCGAAGCCCACGTGGGATCCCAGGGCAATTTTTCCCTGGGCAACTTTATCCGTGATCTTATGTGCGTTGTACATCTGCATCCCCCTCTCAGGCTGTCGTTTTCCGGCTGCTGCGCATCTTCCGCACATACTTGACCCCCCACCACACAAGGACCAGGATCGTGAGGATCATGAAGCAGGCGGTCACAGGACGCTGGAAGAACGCGAAGAAGTTTCCGTTGGTATACATCAGTCCGGAACGCAGCTTCTCCTCCACGATGGGTCCCATGATGAAGCCCAGAATGACAGGAGGCAGAGGCAGCTTCACCATATTGAAGATATAGCCGATGGCGCCGAAGATAAAAATGCTGAACACATCGAACATGCGGTTGTTGGTGGCAAAGGCGCCCACCACGCACATCACAAAGATCACCGGCAGCAGAATGTGCTTGGGGATGTTCAGCAGCTTCACGAACAGCCGCAGACCGAAAAACTCCTCGATCAGCATGACAAAGCTGGCCAGCAGCAGGGCGATGTAGATGGCGTAGACAAAGCTGCCGTTGGTGGAGAAGAGCATGGGACCCGGGGCGAGACCCTGAACGATCAGGCCGCCCAGCAGCATGGCCGTATTGGTGTCGCCGGGGATGCCCAGCGTCAGGAGCGGGACCATGGCGCCGCCGATGGAGGCGTTGTTGGAGGTCTCCGAGGCGACGATACCGTCGATGATGCCGGTGCCGTATTTCTCCGGGTGCTTGGAGGCGCTCTTGGAAGCGGAGTAGGCCAGAACATTGGCGGCACTGCCGCCGATGCCGGGCAGGATGCCAACGGCGGCTCCGATCACGGAGGAGCGGACCAGATTTCCGAGCTGGGACTTGAATTCCTTGATGGAAAAGCCGAAGCCCTTGATCTTCAGGGACTTCTTATCCACCTCGCCGCTCATGTCCGCTGCCGCCTCGCCCCGGTGCTTGGAGAGCATGAAGATCTCCGTCACCGCATACAGGCCGATCAGCACCGGCAGCAGATCAAAGCCGGACTGCATGTCGTAAATTCCGAAAGTATACCGCTTGACGGAGTCGATGGGGGCCAGGCCCACCGTTCCCAGTGCCACGCCGAACAATCCGGCGATGCAGCCGCGGACAATGGAATCACCGGACAGTCCGATGACCATGGTCATGGAAAACAGGCCGATGGCAAAGTACTCCATGGGGCTGAACGTCACGGCAAAATCAGCGATCGGCTGAGCAATGGCCATCAGCAGCACGACGCCGAACAGCGTCCCCAGGAAGGAGAACACGATGCCGACGCCCAGTGCCTTGGGCGCCTCGCCCTTCAACGCCATGGGATGTCCGTCCCAGGTGGTGGCGATGGAGGCGGCCGTGCCGGGAATGTTGATCAATATGGCGGAAATCAGTCCGCCGGAAATACCGCCCACATACAGCGCCAACAGCAGCGCGATGCCGTGGGCAGCGTCCATCTCAAAGGTAATGGGCAGAAACAGCGCAATGGCCATTGTAGCGGACAGGCCGGGGATCGCGCCGAAAATAATGCCGATGGCCACGCCCAGTGCCATGATCAGCAGACAGCCGGGGGTGAAGATCATCTGGAGACCTTCAAGGATCATACTCATTTACTGCGACCTCCCTCTTCACTTCAAAATACCTGCCGGCAGGATCAGGTGGAACACGTTCAGGAACAGGTAGTAGATCCCGGTAGATACCACCAGGGCAATCACGAAATACAGAACATACGTCTTCAGACGGCGCAGATTGCTCACTTCCGTGAGGTACAGGAACTGCGCAAACAGATACAGGACGGATGCGATCAAAAAGCCCAGGGGCTCGATCAGGCAAATGTAGACCAGCAGGAGCACAGCGGTTCCCAGGACGTTCCTGCTCTCTTTTTTCTCCGTGCTGGAGGCTTCGTCCGGCTCCCTCCGGTTCCTGCGGAAGTCAGATACTGTCATGATGACACTCAGAATGACCAGCAGACCGCCCACAATCCGCGGAATAAACCCGGAATCCGGCACACCCCGCACATGGCGCGACTCGATGCACAGCAGCGCATATATAAAATAAAACAGCGACACCGCAAGGACACCGGCTGACATAATGGTGCGGCGATAACGGAACATCGTGCTTCATCTCCTCTCTTCTCTAATACTCCGCAGGCGAGCTCGTCCACTCGCCTGCGGAGTTTTGTGGTTGATGGTTAACTTTTGATTTTTACAGAGCGCCGGCTCATTCGCCCTTCAGTTCCGCGGACATCTCCATGAAACGGGCCAGCTCATCCTGCGCGTAAGCCACGGAGTCCTCGCGGTTGAGCAGGAAGGTGTCCTGATAATACGCCTCGGCAATGGCGGTGGCGTACTCCTCATTGTTGTTGGAAATATCGTCAATGGCAGCGCCCAGCTTTTCAATGATGGCCTCGGGGGTACCCTTGGGAACCAGGATATAATAGGCGTTCACGGAAACCAGGTCCTCATAACCCAGCTCCTTGGCGGTGGGGATGTCGGGGAACTGAGAGCTGCGCTCCTCGCCCACAGTGGCCAGGATCCGGAAGTCGCCGCTGTCGATGAAGGACTTCATGGTGCCGTAGGGATTGATGATGAACTCGAAATTCCCGCCTTTCAGGCCGGCGGTACGGTCACTGGAGGCGCCGGAGTTGACGATGTTCAGCTCCACGCCGCAGGCCTTCTCCATCAGCAGGCAGGCATAGTGAGAGGTGGCGCCGATAGAAGCGGGCACGATGAATTCGCCGGGATTTTCCTTGATAGCGGCCACCAGATCGTCCAGGGTCTCATAGGGAGAGTCGCTGCGGACGGCAATGGCCTCCACGGCAGGACGGCCGCAGACGCGCACCATTTCAAAATCCTCAATGCCGATATCGGAAGTACCGGCGGCAGTGTTGACGTTAATGGAGGAATGGGTGAACAGGATGGTATAACCGTCGGCGTCCGCATCATAGACCTCCTTGGCAGCCAGCATGCCGCTGTTGCCCACCACATTGCTCACCGCCACAGGCTGGCCCAGTTCCTCTTCCAGATACTTTGCATATTGCCGGGCGTTGAAGTCCGTGTCGCCGCCGGCGTCAAAGGGCACGATCATCTGAATGGGCTTGGTGGGCCAATCGGTCTCGGTGCTGTCACCGGACTGGGTATCCTCTGTGGTCTGATCCTGGGCGTCCTCCTGAACCTCATCCTCAGAACCGCCGCAGGCCGTCAGCAGTGAACCGGTGAGCAGCAGCGCCAGCAGCAGGGCAAGCAGTTTCTTCGTCTTTTTCATTGAATCTTCCTCCTTCGTAAATCAGCACTGTGATTTGGGTCCGTAGGAACCCGATACAGCTGCCAGGATATATAAGCATTTTTCGTGCCACTTTTATAATATCAAATTTTTCTTTGCTTTTTTCGTTATTTTGCAAAAAAGAATGTTAATATTTTATCCATCATCCCAAGAAGGCCTCCAAAAACCATGTTTCAAATTTGTCAGATTTTTCACTACATCCTTTGAATTTGTTTCAGCAGCCGCAGAAACAATCTCTTCTCTCCAGCTGATTTCTTCATATGTTCCCGCGGATCCTCTCTTTTTTCTTTGAAAAGTCCACCTTTCCCCTTCCTTTTCAAGCGTTAACAAACTGTTTCACCGAAACGTTTCCTTGTAAAACTGAAACATCTCTGTTATAGTATATCGCAGCAGCTTCCCGTCGCAGCAAGTCTATTGTGCACGCCATGAACCCCCGGCGGCAAAAGGAGGTCTTTCCTTGATTCGAATTGGCATCGCGCTTCCCTACCCTGAGGCAGAGCCCCTGGCTCAGGAGGTTTTTCAAGAACACACTGCTTATATGAAACGGCAGGTGCAGGACAACACGCACTACCTCCTGGAGACGATCGTCGCCGCAGCCACAGACGAAGTCCTGACCAACACGCCGGAGTGCGACGTTATGATCGCCCGGGGCGGCACCTATCTGGACCTGTGCAAGCGGTCCTTCCCCGTGCCGCTTGTGGAACTGATCGTCAGCGGCTCGGATATCGTGGAAATGCTGCTTCGCCTGCGCCACAATTACAGCGGCGTGCCAGCCGCGATCCTGGGCACCCAGAACATGGTCATGGGCGTGGAGCAGCTTGGCGAGCAGCTCAGCGTCGATGTGACCCCGTACACACTAAAAGAAAACACATATCAGGAGGTCCGGCAGACTGTGGAGCGGGCGGTCCGGGATGGAAAACGGGTGATCATCGGCGGAAAGATCGGCTGTCAGCGGGCACGGGAGCTGGGGATTCCCTCCATGCAGATCCTCTCCGGTCGGGATACCTTCTGGAATGCCATCGCAGAGGCCAAGCAGGTTGCAAAGATCAGCCTTGCGGAGCGGGAGAAAGCTCTGAGCCTCCAGACCCTGCTGGATAACGCGTACGAAGGGCTGTTTGCCATTGACCGAAACGGCTGTGTCTCCTTTCTGAACGCCGCCGCCATCCGCATCCTTCAGCTCTCCACCAGGGAACACTATCTGGGCCGGAAAGCCGCCGAGGTGCTCTCCTCCCCTGCGCTGAACAGGATCCTCTCGCTCTCCGGCGAATATGACGAGATCATCCCCTATAAAAATACGCACCTTTCGGTAAAGAAGGTCGAATTGCTGATGCACGGCGCCGTCGTCGGCAGTGTGGTGACAGTCCTCAACGCCTCGCAGATCCAGACCACTGAGGACAAGCTCCGCATGACCCTGCACCACAAGGGACACAGTGCCAAATACAGTTTTGATCAAATGATCATCCGCGCCCCCAGAATGCTGGAGTGCGTGCAGGAGGCCAAGGCCTTCGCCAGAACGGATTCCAACATCGTGATCGTCGGAGAATCCGGAACCGGGAAGGAGCTGGTCAGCCAGAGCATCCATGCCGCCAGCCGCCGCTCTCAAAACAATTTTGTGGCCCTCAACTGTGCCGCCCTACCGGAAAATCTATTGGAAAGCGAGCTGTTCGGCTATGTGGAGGGCGCTTTCACCGGCGCCGCCAAGGGCGGAAAGGCAGGCCTGTTCGAGATTGCGCACAAGGGAACGATCTTCCTGGACGAAATCTCCGAGATTCCGCTGGGGCTCCAGGGGCGGCTCCTGCGAGTCCTGCAGGAGCGTGAGATCATGCGGCTGGGCGACAGCCGGATCATCCCCATCGACATCCGGGTCATCGCAGCCACCAACAAAAATCTGGAAGATCTGGTGCGTGCGGGAAAATTCCGGCAGGATCTGTACTACCGGCTCTATGTGCTCCAGCTGAATATTCCTCCTCTGCGGGAGCGAAAGGAGGATATCCCGCCTCTGGTGGACAGCTTTATCCGAAAATTCCGGCAGCGGGAGGGGTTCCACACAGAGATTCACCTGACCCCGGCGGATTACGCGCTTTTGCAGGCACAGCCCTGGTACGGAAACGTCCGGGAACTGCGAAATTTCTGCGAGCGGTTCGCCGTTCTCTTCCAACCCGGCACCTCTCCTTCCGAACTGCTTGTCCATCTGCTGGGCGGCAAAAAAATCAGTCAGGCTGAAAGCGGCGGACAAGCCCCCGCTCCGATCTGCGATCGGGAGCGCGTGCTTTCGGCACTGGAAGCCAGTCACGGCAACAAGACGCACGCCGCGGCCGAGCTCGGTATCAGCCGGGTGACCCTGTGGCGCCTGCTCAAGCAAATGGAGGATCCTGCTTCTCAGAAATCGCAGACCGGCAAATGATCCATGCTGCAAGCGCGGCGAAACCAAAGAGTTTCGCCGCGCTTGGCTGTCTCTCAGGCCGGTTTCCTTCGGAACAGCCGGTAGCGGGGCCAACTGCCGCCGCACAGCCGCCAGCGCAGATAGTCGTCCACCACGATCACCGGCAGGGCCAGGAAATACCACAGTACCGCGTAGAGCAGGCACACCTGCCCCAGCACATTCAGCGGCAGATCGCTGTAATCCCAGATGTTCAGCCCCAGCCACAGATTCAGCACGCACCCGCTGGCAAACTCCACGACCGTGATGACCGCGGCGCCGATCAGCGCCTGGAGCACCAGGGGTGTGTCCCAGTCCAGCACCTCGTTGATGCGCCCCACGCCGATGAAGCACAGTCCTCCCACCAGCACCATGGTCCAGTGGCTCCAGCCCCGCCAGAGCAGCTCCAGGCAGAAATACCCCATGCCGCCCATCAAAAACAGCAGGACTTCCCGTCCCGCATTGCGCAGCCGCTCCACGTCCATCCCTCCCGATATCATACAATATCCCTATTGTATGTCCCAGCAGGCGCGGATTATGCCCGGCGATAAATCCCGCCTCCGCCGGGCAAGCTATGGCGGGAGGAGGCATGCATATGGCACATCTGAGCACGTATTTTTCTCTGGAGGACCCCACCGGGGCCCACGATGTGAAGCGGATCAAACGGGAGCTGGACGGCCTGCCGGGGGTGACCTCCGTCAGCGTCAGCCCCGGCGGATGCCTGGCGGTGGATTACGATTCCACCGGTGTCCGGCAGTCCGAGATCCGGCAGAAGGTCCAGGAGCTGGGCTATCAGCTGCGGGCCACGGACTGAGGCGAAAAGGACCCGGGAGAACCAAGTGTTCTCCCGGGTCTTTGTTTTTCAGCTGATCTCCCGGCGGGGGCCCGGCAGCAGCTCCTCGCCGGCCTCCTCCATGGAAAGAGCACCGGCGGACAGCTCTGTCAGCCGGGCGGAAAACATCTCCGCCCCGCCCTCGGGAAAGGCGGCGGTCAATCGGATGTCCGCGGCGTACTCCGTGTTCCGGATGACGCCGCCGCGCTCGGCGATCTCCAGCTTCACCCGCTCCAGCAGCGGATAGGTGCAGGGCACGGTCCACAGCGTCCAAAGGCTCAGCCGGCAGATGCCGGCGGCGGCCAGGGCGTCGTGCGCCCCTTTGGAATAGGCCCGGGTCAATCCCCCGGCCCCCAGCAGGATCCCGCCGAAGTACCGGGTCACCACGCAGCACACGTCCGTGACGCCCAGGCGCTGGAACACGTTCAGCATGGGCTGGCCCGCTGTGCCCTGGGGTTCCCCGTCATCGGAGTAGCGGACGGTGTTCCCCTGCCGCAGCAGGTAGCACCAGCAGTTGTGCCGGGCGTCGTAGTGGCGCTTTTTCGTCTCCTCGATCCGGGCGCGGGCCTCGGCCTCGCTCTCCACATGAAAGACCCGTCCGATGAAGCGGGACCGCTTCTCCACAAACTCGCTCTCCGCGTTCTCAAAGGGCACCCAAATCTCGCTCACGGCCCGTCCTCCTCTTCTATGTCCGTCACTGGGGCGGCTCCGCGTAGGTCGCTACCCGGCCCAGGACCTTTGGCGTGCAGACCGCCGTCACGTCGATGGTGGCGCCGTACTCCACGGACTCCACCTTGGCCTCCCGGTAGAGCATATCCAGCAAGCCGCCCTTGTCGTAGGGCAGGTGCAGCACGCAGCGGCGGCTGCCGCTGTCCAGCCGGTCGGCAATCTTCTTCAGCAGCGTATCCACCCCAGCGCCGGTGCGGGCGGAGATGGACACGATGTCCTCGCCGTGGGGCATGATCTCCCCCGGCGGGAGCTGGTCACACTTGTTGAACACGTCGATCCGGGGCAGCTCCCCGGCGCCCAGCTCCAAAATCAGGTTCTCCACCACCTGGGACTGCTGCTGCCACTCGGGATTGGACACGTCAATGACGTGGAGCAGCAGGTCCGCGTATTCCAGCTCCTCCAGCGTGGCCTTGAAGGCCTCCACCAGCTGGTGGGGCAGCTTGCGGATGAAGCCCACGGTATCGGAAATCACCACGTCCAGCGTGTCTGAGACGGTCAGCAGGCGGCTGGTGGTGTCCAGAGTGTCGAACAGGCGGTTGTTGGCGGGGATGTCCGCCCCGGTCAGGTGGTTGAGAAGGGTGGACTTGCCCGCGTTGGTGTAGCCCACGATGGCCACCACCGGGATCTCGTTCTTCTGCCGCCGCTGGCGCTGGGTCCCCCGGACCCGGCGCACCTCCTCCAGGTCCGCCTTGAGCTTGTCGATCTTGCGGTGGATGTGGCGGCGGTCCGTCTCCAGCTGGGTCTCGCCGGGGCCCTTGGAGCCGATGGGCCCCTTGCCGCTGGTGCCCGCCTGGCGCTCCAGGTGGGTCCACATGCCGGTCAGGCGCGGCAGCAGATACTGATACTGAGCCAGCTCCACCTGGAGGCGGCCCTCCTTGGTCCGGGCCCGCTGGGCGAAAATGTCCAGGATCAGGGCGCACCGGTCCAGGACCTGGACCCCCAGCAGCTGGGTCAGCACCCGCATCTGGGAGGGGGACAGGTCGTTGTCGAAGATCACCATGGTGGCGCCGGTATTCTCGCAGTAGAGCTTGGCCTCCGCCACCTTGCCCTCGCCGATGAAGGTGCGGGGGTCCGGCGCGGGGCGGTTTTGCAGCATCATGCCCACGGTCTCCGCCCCGGCGGTCTCCACCAGGGCGCTGAGCTCCTCCAGTGTGGCTTCGTCGGCATTCTCCTCTTTTTTCAGCACCGGTGAGCTCAGGCCCACCAGCAGCACTTTGTCTCTGATCGTTTCCGTTTTTTCCATCGATTCCCTTTCCTTTGGGTAATTACCGGGCGTAGGCCTCCACCACCTGTCCGGTGTAGATGCGGTGCCAGCCGCCCTTGGCGCCATAGTAGGGCAGGATGGTCCCCTCCGCCGACGGCAGGACGCAGGCGGGGTCCATGTCCTGGACATAGAGCTTCCGGCACACCAGGACCCACTCCGCCTCGTCAAAGAAGGGGGCGTCTCCGGCACCGTAGCGGACCGTCAGACCGCAGGCGGCGATCTTGTCGGTATCCCGGCCGCTGTGGCTGCCGCAGAAAGCGGTGGTCTGCTTCAGTTCCTTCGGCAGGACAGAGACAGTGAAATAGTCGCTGCTCTCCATGAAGGAGAAGGTGTGCCGCTCCGGCCGTACGTACACGGTGCATACCGGAAGGCTCCACAGCTGGCCCATCTGGCACCAGCCGATGGTCATGGTATTGCAGCCGCTCTTATCCCCGGCGGTCAGCAGGGGCGGCTGGGCGCCGAATACCCGCAGCACCTCCGGCGTCAGGGTTTGCAGCTCCACGGGATGCAGATTCATAAAAAAACGCTCCTTTCCGGATCCTGGCAGATGGTCGCGATAATCATATGCATTGCATTAGTATATGCGCTTTGCCGGGAAAAGTAAAGTTTTCCACGGAGTAAAAAAAGGGTCTGCTGACAAACGCAGCAGACCCTTTTCGATGTGTCAGACTTACTTGTCCAGGCCGAACTTCTTGTTGAACTTGGCCACGCGTCCGCCGGTATCCACCAGCTTCTGCTTGCCCGTGAAGAAGGGGTGACACTTAGAGCAGACTTCCACCTTGATATCCTTCTTGGTAGAACCTGTCTCAATCACATTACCGCAGGCGCAAGTAATCGTAGTCTGCTGATAATTGGGATGGATTCCTTCCTTCATTGCTCTCGTTCACCTCTTTCTCTTCCAGACTACCCTTGGGAAGCTTTCACCTCACAAAAGCGAACTTTAGTTTACCACAGTCCCCTTTGAAATGCAAGCATTTTTCACAGAATTTTCAGATTTTTTTGTCTCCCGGTAGCATTCTTTTTGCTTTTTTGCGTTTCTTTCCTTGAAATGCAACGTTCCGTGCGGTATTATGATATAATATTGTATAATTTCCCAAAAAAGAAGGTGTGCGCTGTGATCCGTTGGTCCTTGCTGGCGGAATTCTTTTCGCTGTTCATTTTGGGCATCATCTTTGTCCGCTACTACTGCTACGAGCGGAAAGTGGCCTTCACCCGCAAGCGGAGGCTGTTTTTATTCTGCCTGCTCTCTTCCGGGGCTTCCATCCTGCTGAATATCCTGTGTGTGTTCACTCTGGCCCGGCCGGACGCGGTCCCTCTGTGGGTGAACATGGCCCTCAACACCCTGTATTTCCTGCTCAGCGCCGCCATGTGCTCCCTGTTCGCCTATTTCCTGCTGGTGCTGATCCTGGAGCACGTCTACGGTTCCCGGTGCCTGCGCTCCGCCCGGCGGGTCCTGATGGTCCTGACGGCCGCCTTTGCGGCCCTGTCGCTGGCCACCCCCTTCACCGGCCTGCTGTTCTACTTTGACGAAAACGGCTACTACCAGCGGGGCCCTCTGAACCAGATCGGCTACGGCTTTCTGTTTCTGGAGCTGCTGGTGCTGGCTATCTGCTTTTTCCGCAACCGCAGCAGCGTCTCCACCCACATGGTGTACGTCATGCGCAGCCTGCCGCCCTTCATTCTTGCGCTCTCGTTGTTCCAGCTGTGCTACCCGGAGATCCTGCTCAACGGCACACTCAGCGCCGCCGCTATCCTGATCCTCTTCATCGCCTTCCAGAGCCACACCAACGACCATGACAGTCTCACCGGCGTCCGCAGCCACAACAATTTCCTCACGGAACTATCCCTGCGGATCGCGGGCCGCCAGCCCATCCAGGTGATCATGGTGTCGCTGCTGTCCCTGTCGGACATCAATCTCCAGCACGGCCACGCCGTGGGCGACGCCGTGCTGTATGAGGCGGCCCAGTATCTGGAGCGCTTCTCTCCCCAGAGCCGGGCCTTCCGACCGGGGAACACCTCCTTCGCCCTGGTGCTGCCATGGACTTCCCAGCAGCAGGCCGACCGGGATCTGGAGGCCGTCCGCGCCCGTTTTCAGGAGCCCTGGGTCCTGGGGGATCTGGTCTGCCGCTCCGACTTCTGCATGACGGACCTTTGCTGTGCGGACCGGCCCAGCGGCTCCGCCGAGCAGATCCTGGAGCAGCTGGAGTACGCCCTGTCCCTGGCCAAGGCGGACCGGGGCGTGGTCCGGTTTGACGAGCGGGTGGCCCGCAGCCTGCGGCGCAAGCAGGAACTGATCGGGACCCTGCGCCGGTCCATCCAGGAGCGGCGGTTCCGGGTGTGGTATCAGCCCATTTACAGCTGCCGGGACAAGCGCTTTTGCTGCGCGGAGGCCCTGCTGCGGCTGATGGACCAGGAGGGCACCATCATTCCCCCGGACACCATCATCCCCCTGGCGGAGGAGACGGGCATGATCGGGGACCTGACCTGGCTGGTGCTGGAGGAGGTCTGCCGCCTGCTCAGCAGCGGAACGGTCCCGGAGCTGGAGTCGGTGTCGGTGAACCTCTCTATGCAGCAGCTGCTGGACGAGGACCTGTCCCACCGGCTGCTGTCCATCCTGGACGCCTACGGCCTGACACCGGACCGGGTGAAGCTGGAGATCACGGAGCGGTTCCTGCTCCACGACGCCCGCCACGCCCGGCG
Source organism: Dysosmobacter sp. Marseille-Q4140 (assembly GCA_018228705.1). Lineage (NCBI taxonomy): Bacteria > Bacillati > Bacillota > Clostridia > Eubacteriales > Oscillospiraceae > Dysosmobacter > Dysosmobacter sp. Marseille-Q4140. The sequence goes on from CP073694.1 coordinate 272,911, forward strand.
GCAGCTGGCAGCGCTGAAGTCCGCGGGGTTTGAGATCTACATGGACGATTTCGGTGTGGGCTATTCCAACCTCTCCAGCGTGCTGGACTATCCGCTGGACTGCATCAAGCTGGACCGGAGCCTGATCCGCCGGCTGCCCGGAGACCAGCGCTCCCGCCTGATGGCGGAGACGCTGCTGACGCTGTTCCACCGGCTGGACAAGACGCTGATCGTGGAGGGCGTGGAGACCGCTGAGCAGGCCGAATACCTGGCGGAACAGAACGCCGACATGATCCAGGGATTCTACTATGCCTGCCCCATGCCCCAGGAGGCCCTGGCAGAATTCTTCCGGGACCAGGATGCAGCGTCTGAGATGTGATGCCGCCTCCTTCAAAAATCGATCAAGCCGCCGGAGCGAAACGCTCCGGCGGCTTTTTTTCGGGAAGAGCCTCTCAGACCTCCACGGTCTCGCCGGGGGTCAGGAAGTACAGCACCCGGCGGGCCACCCTTTTTTCCAGCACCCGCTCCAGAGCGCCGCTGTACGCCTCCAGCTGGGGCCGGTAGTGGGCCGCCCGCTGGGCGACCTCCTCCGGCGTGCGGACATGGTCGGTCTTGAAATCCACCACCGTCAGCCCCTCCGCCGTCTCGAAGCAGCAGTCTACCACGCCCTGGAGCAGCATCCGGTCCCCGCCGGCAGCCGCGCCGTCATAGTCCCGCGCGTCCATCAGCAGCGTGAAGCGATACTCCCGCAGGAGGTTTCCACCCCGGCGGATCTCCTCCGCCAGGGGGCTCTCCAGGAAGCGGACCAGCTGCCCAGGATCCACGGAGGCGGCCTGCTGGTCGGTCAGCAGCCCCCGGCGGCGCAGGTCCTCGATCTGCCCCGCCGCGTCGGGGTTTTTGAAGTCCAGGTATTGCAGCGCCAGGTGGGTGGCGGTGCCCCGCTCCGCCGCCGTCAGGCCCCGGCGCTCCTGCCGGAACAACGGCTGGCGCAGAGGGCGCAGATAGGGCGTGTGGGCGGCGTTTTCCGCGATCTCCTGGTCCAGCTCCCGGCCCTTGAGCTGGGTTGCCGTGACCTTGGCGGGCAGCGCGGTCTCCCGCTGGAAGGGATAGACGAAGTCCAGCAGGGCCGGGTCGAAGGAGACCTCCTCCGCCGTCTCCCCCGCCGCCCTCTCCGGCGGGGCCGGGCGGGCGGCGTAATCGGCGGCGACGTGAACAAAGACCTGCCAGGGCCGGTCCTCCCCGACGTACAGTCTCTCCGGCTCCAGCTCCGCCAGGGCCCGCAGGGGCGCGGCCTCCGGGCGGCACAGCAGGGGCAGCAGGACCCAGTCCCCCATGCTGCGGCCCTCCGCCACCGCCTCCGGCAGCGCCGGACAGCCGGCCACGGCGCAGAGCTTTTTCAGCCGGGTCCCGGCGTGGTACACCGCGTCCACCAGGATCAGCTTCTCCTGGGGCCGGGTCATGGCCACGTACAGGATCCGCTGCTCCTCCGCCAGGTTCTCCCGCCGCAGCTTCTCCTGGAGGGCCAGGCGGGCCAGGGTGGGATACTGGATCCGCCGCTCCAGGTCCACCCGCCGGGGCCCCAGGCCCAGGGTCGGGTGCACCAGCACCGCCGTATCAAAGTCCTGCCGGGAGAAGGCGTGGTCCAGGTCCGCCAGGATCACCACCGGGAACTCCAGGCCCTTGGACTTGTGGATGCTCATGAGCCGCACACCGGAGACCGCGGAGGGCCCCTTGGTGGGCGGCGCCTGATCCTGGTCCAGCAGCCGCCGCAGCTCCGTCACGAAGGCGAACAGGCCCTTGCAGCCTCCCGCCTCGAACCGTTCCGCCTGACCGCTCAGGGCGATCAGGTTCTCCCGGCGCTGGGGTCCGTCGTCCATGGCGCCGAACACGCCCAGGACGTTGAGACGGTCGTAGATGGTCCAGATCAGCTGGTGGACGCTCAGGTCCCGGGCCGCCTGGCGCAGGTCCTCCAGCGCGGCCAGGAAAAATTGGCAGTCCTCCCCGCCGTCGGCGCGGACTGCGTCGTAGAAGTCCCCGGTCCGGTCTCTGCCCCGGATCTCGGCCAGCCGGTCGGGGGTGAAGCCGAACACCGGCGAGCGCAGCACGGAGATGAGGGGCACGTCCTGACGGGGATTGTCCACGATCTCCAGCAGCGCCAGCATGACAGAGATCTCCATGGTCTCAAAGAAGTCCCCGCTCTCCTGGAAGGCGCAGGGGATGTCCTGCTCCGCCAGGGCCTGGGCATAGGCCGCGCCCCGGCTGCCGGGGGAGCGCAGCAGGATCACCACGTCCTCCGGCCGGCAGGGACGGCGGGCACTGTCCTCTCCGGTGACCAGGAAGGGCTCGTCCAGCAGGCGGCGGATCCGCGCCGCCACGAAGCGGGCCTCGGCGGTGAGCTTGCGGACGGGCCGCTCCTCCGCCGCCCCCCGGGGCTGGGCGGAGATCAGGTGGAACTCCGTCTCACAGCCCTCCGCGGCCGGATAGTATTCCGCGCCGAAGTGGAGAGACTCGTCGTCGCCGTAGGCCATCTCCCCCATCTGGGGAGAGAGGATGTTGGAAAAGATGAAGTTGGCCCCGTCCAGCACCTCCTGCCGGGAGCGGAAGTTCTTCGTCAGCAGCAGCTTCCTTGGCTCGCCCTCGGCGGCCTCGCCCCGGGTCTTGTAGCGGCTGTACTTGTCCAGAAAGATGGTGGGGTCCGCCAGGCGGAAGCGGTAGATGCTCTGCTTCACGTCGCCCACGGTGAAGAGGTTCTTCCCCTCCCGGGACACGGCCCGGAAGATGGCGTTTTGCACCTCGTTGGTGTCCTGGTACTCGTCCACCAGGATCTCCGCGTACCGGTCCGCCACCTGGCGGCCCAGCTCCGTAGGGGTCCCGTCGGGGCCCACCAGGAGGCCCAGGACCAGGTGCTCCTGGTCGGAGAAGTCCGCGGCGTTCATCCTCAGCTTCTCCTGCCGGTAGCGCTCCGCAAAGCGCGCCGTCAGATCCAGCAGGGCCACCATGGCCGGAGCCACCGCCCGCAGGTCCTCCATGGCCTCCTCCCCGCTGACGCCCAGGGGCTCCCCCAGCTTCTTCCAGCCCGCCTTGCAGTTCTCCCAGATCTGCTTGAGGGCCGCCACGTCCGCATCGTCCTTGCGGCCCTTGGGGGTGGTCAGCCGGGGGAAGGTCACGGCGGCGTTGGCCGCCCGGACCGCCTCCCAGGTCTCCGCCCCGGCCAGGGCGTCGAAGCACCCGGCGGCCACGGAGAACTTCTCCCCGTAGCCCCGCTCCAACGCCTCGTCCCCCGCCGTCCGGTCCGCGCCGGACCGCAGCAGCGCCGCCCAGTGGGCCGCCCGGCGGCGCACCTGGGCCAGGAGCTCCGCGGCGTAAGGCGTTCCGTCGAACCCGGCGGGCAGGTCCGCCCAGGCCGCCCGGCTCTTCTCCAGCCATCCCTCCGGGGAGGCGTGGCTCTGGAGCTTGCCGTACAGCTCCAGCACCAGCTCCTCCAGGCGGCTGTCGTCCCGGCCGGCGCCCAGGGTGTCCGCCAGCGCTGCGCCGCCCTCATCCAGGTTTCCATAGAACTCCTCCAGCTCCCGGCCCAGGCACCGGCGGCGGAGCAGGTCCGCGTCGGCCTCGTCCAGGACCCGGAAGTCCGGCGTCAGGGCGTGGCGGTCCTCCTCCCGGGCCAGCAGGTGGGTATTCTCCCGCAGCAGCGCCGTGCAGAAGGCGTCCACGGTCTTGATGTCCGCCTGGTACACCCGCAGCAGCTGCCGCCGGAGGCGTCCGTCGCCGGGGTCCTCCCCCAGGCGCTTGTTCAATTCCGCGGCGATCTTGCTCCGCAGCTCCGCCGCGGCAGCCCGGGTGTAGGTGATGATGAGGAAGTCGTCCAGGTTCCGGCGCTCCTCCGTCACATACCGGAACAGCCGCTCCACCAGCACCTTGGTCTTGCCGGAGCCGGCGGCGGCGGACACCAGCAGTGCCCCGCCCCGGTCCTCCACCGCGGCGCACTGCTGGTCGGTCAGCTTCACCTTTGCCATGGGACCTCCTCCTCCTCTCCTCGTTGTGCCAGCATAGTCCCTCCGCCGTCACGGCGCCTCCGGTGCCGTCTCCTCTTCCACGGCCTGCCAGAACTCCTCCGGCTTCACCGGCAAAATCCACCGCAGGCGGTCCCGGTCCCGGCCGTCCTGGAAGTGGCAGGCCGGCGCCCAGTCGCAGAAGCGGCAGTAGCTGTCCTCCTCGCTGCGGCAGCAGGGGTCCGCATCGATGTTGCCCTCCCGGACCTCCCGTCCGATCTGCCCCACCAGCTTTTCCACATACTGTCCCAGCTTCCCCAGCTGAGCCGCGGAGGCCAGGCTGCCGCCCAGCGCCCCGTCCCGGCCCACCCGCACGGGGAGATACCGGGGCTGGGTCAATGCCTCGTGCTCCATGGCCTGGAGCACCTCCGGTTCCGCCAGGAGCAGTCCCGTGCGGCGCAGCTGCTTGTCCCGCTCGCTCTGGAGCTGCTCCGGCGTGATGTTCCGCTCCGCCGGAAGCAGCTCGTCCCGGGCCGGGAAGTACAGCACGCCGGCGGGCTCGATGTCCCGGCCGAACCGGGCTTTGCCCTCTTTTTCCAGGGCAAAGAGGTACAGCAGCATCTGGATGTCCAGGCCCATCTTCACGGCGGAGAGGTCGAAGGCCTTCCGGCCGGACTTGTAGTCCACCACCCGGAGATACAGCTTTCCGTCCTTTTCCCAGCCGTCCACCCGGTCTACCTTGCCGCCGATCCGCAGCTCCCCGTCGGGCTCGCTGATGGTCACCGCCGGCAGCTCTCCCTGGTCGCCGAAGCTCAGCTCGAAGGCCAGGGGTACGAAGTCCGAACAGCGCATCTCCCGGGCGATCTGGTCCACGATGGCAAAGGCGGTATTCCGCAGCCGGGCGAAGAGATAGCGGAACCGGGCGGTCCGGCCGTCAAGGCCCTGCAGCTCCTCCCGGGCGTAGCGGTCGATGTACTGCTGCGTCAGGGCGTGGAGGGTCTCCTCCTCCACAGCGGCAAAGCCGCCCATGGCCAGCACGTCCCGGGTGACGTTCTCCAGCAGGTAGTGGAGGAACGTGCCGATCTGGGGGGCGTCGAAGGCTGCCGTCCGGCGGGGCTTTGCCCGGAGACCGTACTCCATGAAGTAGGCGAAGTGGCAGCTGCGCAGCCGCTCCGCCCGGGAGGCGGTCATGCTGATACGACTGCCGTAGAGGGTCTGGACCGCCGCCCGGGAGAGCTTCCCCCGGCGGGCGGAGGCCGCCCGCTCCATGGCCGCCAGCCGGTCCGCACAATCCGGGTCCTCCGCAAAGTGCCGCCACAGGGGGCCGCCGGGGTCGGTCCCGGCGGCCTCCAGTGCAGGCTGAATCGCTGTAAATCGATAATCCTTTTCAGTCGTTTCCCGCTCCACCGCCAGTTCCGGGAACAGCACCCGCAGCCGCTCCACCACGAAGGCCGGGCGCAGCTCCGCCCCGGTCACGTCGCTGACCGGGTAGCTGACCGTCAGGCCCCGGGTGGGCTGGGCCAGGGCGGCGTAGAGGTTTTGCAGCTGAATGCCCATCTGGTCCATGCCGCTGGGGGCCAGCCGGATGCCCCGCAGGGCCAGGGCCTCCCGGTCGTCCTCGTTGAGGATGCCGCCGCTCTGGCCCGTCGCGGGCAGTACATGGTCGTTGGCCCCCAGGAGAAACAGGTACTTGGCGGTGTGGCGGTCATTGCGGTCGATGCCGCTGACGCTGACCTGATCCAGCGACACCGGGATGGTGCCCACGCTGTACTGGGAGGCCACCTGCCGCAGAAGACGGCTGAACTCTTCCAGCTCCATGGGCTCGTCCCCCAAGATCTCCACGAACTGGTCCAGGATGCCGCAGAGGATCTCCCACAGCTGGGCGGTCTCCTCCGCCTCCTGCATCCGGCCCGCGTCAGCCTGGGCGCGCATCTGTGCCTCCAGGGCCGATTGCAGCCCCAGCTCCTCCAAAAAGCTGTAAAGGGAATTGACTTTCTCCCCCGCCGTCTCTCCGGCTTTCAGACCGTTCCAAAGCCGCTCCAGGGGCTCCCGCACCCGGCGGCGCAGGTCGTTGACCGCATCCAGCCGGGCCTGGCGCCGCTCGTCCCAGGGGGCGCCGTAGCCGTCGGGGTTGTCGGTCCAGTCCACGTCCCGCAGCCACATCCGTCCGTGGATCTCCCACTTGAGGACGTAGTTTTCCAGCAGGTCGCACTCCTCGGCCGTCAATCCCGCCAGGCCCGTTTTCAGCCAGCGGAACATATCCTCGTACTCAAAGCCGTTCTCCAGAGACGAGAGGACACCGGTCACCAGGCTCCACACGGGCTTTTCCAGCATGTCGCTGCGGCGGCTGAGGTACACGGGGATGCCGTACCGGGGGAACACCGCCTGGATGATGCCCTCGTAATCCCCCATGGAGGCGGCGGCCACGGTGATGTCCCGGTAGCGGCACTTCCCCGCCGCCGTGAGGCGCCGGATGTCCGCCGCTGTCTGCTCCACCTCAGAGAAGGCGGTGTCCGCCTCCCGGATGCGGACGGCGCCGCCCAGGTCTCCCCCGTAAGGGGCCAAGGTCCCGAAAAAATACCGCTCCAGGTGGCCCAGGGGCGTGTCGTCCCCGCCGGTGAGCGTGACCGCCTCCCAGGGCCGCCCGGCCCGCTGGGCCAGGCGCACCAGCTGCTCTTTGGTGCGCAGGGAGGCCTCGAACATCTCCTCGCGGCTGTCCGGCTCCCCCAGCAGGGTCACAGTGACGCTCCTGGCCTGCCGCAGCAGGATCTCCAGCACCCGCCGCTCCTGGGCGGTGAAGTAGGTGAAGCCGTCCAGGTAGACATCCTTCCCCACGGCGTAGGCGGACTCGGCCAGGTGGTCGCAGAGCTTGCTCATCCGGTCCCGGGCGTCCAGGCCCGGCCGCAGGAGCCGGGCCTCATAGGCGGCGTACAGCAGGCTCAGGTCCAACAGCTTATCCCGAGTGGCGCCGCTCTCCATCTCCCGGGCCTGGGCGTCCAGGGCGGCGGGATCCACCTCGTAGCTGCGCAGCTCGTCGAACAGGTCCAGCAGCTGCTGCAAAAAGGCAGCCTTCCGGGAGGGGCGGCGGTAGACCCGCAGCTCCGGCGCCACCTCGCCCAGAGCCTTTTGCAGCGTCAGCAGCTTGCCGCCGGCGTCCAGCGTCACCTGGGCGGCGCCGCCGGTGACGGAGAGCACCCGCTCGCTCAGGCGGCGGAAGCTGAGGACCTCGGCGTGGCGGCTGGCGGTGTCACCACAGAAGCGGCACAGGTCCACCTCCGCCTGGTGGGAGGCGTGCTCCGGCACCAGCAGGATCTGGCGGCCCCGGTCCCCCTGGGCGCGGATGCGCTCCAGGACCCAGTCCGATTTTCCCGTCTTGGCCCGGCCTATGAGAATGGTCAGCACGGCGAGCCCTCCCTTCCGTCGGTTTTGTTCAGAGGATATTGTAGCATATCCGGCCCTGCCCTGCACCCTCTTTTTTGTCCGGCGTCGAAAAAAGGGGTGCGCGGCGGGCGGGGGTATGGTACAATGGGGAAAACGCGGCGGGCGCCCCCGCCGGAGAGGAGGACCTCCCATGCACATTCCCCAGGGACCCACCGGCGATCTGGAGCTGGAGCCCTTTGACCAGGCCCTTTCCGCGGCCTTACAGCCCAGTCCCGACTACGACGTAAGCCGCTGGCTCTACGTGCCCAACCGCTACTCCGAGTACCGCTACATCCTGGGCACCCGGGGAGAAAAGCCCCTGATCTGCGTGGGCATCAACCCCTCCACCGCCGCGCCGGACGCCCTGGACCCCACCCTCCAGTCCGCCCAGCGGATCGCCCTGGCCAACGGGTACGACAGCTTCTTGATGTTCAACGTCTATGCCCAGCGGGCCACCCGGCCCGACGATATGGAGCCCACGCTGAACCCGGTCCTTCACGCCGAGAACCGCAGGGCGTTCCGGTATCTGCTGTCCCTGTCGGAGCGTCCGGCAGTGTGGGCCGCCTGGGGCAACATCATTTTGAAGCGGGACTATCTCATGGACTGTATGCGGGATTTCGCCGCCGACGGCCGCGCCGCCGGCGCCCGGTGGTTCACCGCCGGGCCTCTGCTCAAATCCGGGCAGCCCCACCACCCCCTGTATCTCAAGGGGGACACGAAACTGCAGGACTTCGACATCAGCGCCTACCTGGCCCGGTGATCTCATCTACATATCATCGAAGGAGAGGTGTCTCATGAACGACTTCAAAACCCGCCATCCCCTGGCCTTCGTCATCACCGTGACGCTGTGCGGCGTCATTTTGATCCTGTCCATCCCCCTGTGGTTCCATCTGGCCGCCTGAGAACGTAAAAAGGGCAGACCCGTTTGGGTCTGCCCTTTTTTGGTTCGGGGCGGTCAGCCCTCCAGCTTCTGCCGCAGAGCGTTCCACAGCTCCACCGCCTTGAATTTCAGCACATAGCCCTGGTCGGCCTCCGTGATAAGGGACACCTGGTCCTCGCTGAGACCCGCCGCCACGGCCACCGCCGGCACGTCCTCCGACGCCGCGGCGCACAGGGGCGGGAACACCACGCACCACCAGTTCTGCCCCTCCCCGGCGCCGATGACCACCCGCAGCGCCAGATACTCTCCGGCGGGCAGGGAAAAGCCGTCGTACTCCCGGGTGGGAAACTCCGTCTCCTCCAGACTGGCGGTGACGGCGTAGTCATACCCGGCGGCGGCGATGGTCTCCTCCGCCGTTTGCTCCAGCTGCGGAAGTGCCGCCTCCAGGGCAGCTCTGGCCTCCTCCCGGTCGGCGGAGACCTCCAGCACCGGCTCCGCCACCTCCAAGATCCGGTCCCGGACGGTCAGCTTCAGCGCCTGGTCCTCCTCCGAGTCGGAGTTGGCCAGCACGTGGAGCCGCACCACCCGGTCCGCCAGCTCCCGCTGGGTGCTGAGGCTCCAGGCCCCCCAGGTCAGGGCCGCGGCCAGGCCGATCAAAAGGGCGATCTCCAGCCGGTGCAGTTTCCGCCCGGCAGGCTGCTGTTTCGTTTTCATACGGTATCCATCCTTTGCTATGTAGGTCCCGCAGGGGATCCTTGTCACAAGGATGGACAGAGGGCGCGGATTTTATACCGTTTCTGGAATTTTTTTTACCGGACGGGCCAGATACGTCTGGGCGTACCGCTCCGAGAGGGTCCGCTCCGCCTCCCGGGCCGTCGCGGCGTCCCGAAAGAGGCCGAACACCGTGGGGCCCGAGCCGCTCATCACGGTGCCCAGGGCGCCGCAGTCCAGCAGCGTCCGGCGGATATCCGCCACGGCGGCGCCCTCCTCCCCGGTCAGCACCGTCTCAAAAACGTTGCCCAGCCGGGCAGCCACAGCGTCCAGGTCCCCCCGGGCCAGAGCGGCGGCCATGCCGTCCACGTCGGGGCGCCGACCCAGGTCGCCGCCGTCCACCCGGGCAAAGAGGGCCGGGGTGGGCAGGCCAAAGTCCGGCTTGCACAGCACGATCTCACACGGCGGCAGCGGCGGCAGGTCCGTCAGGACCTCCCCCCTGCCCTCCGCCAGGCACGTGCCGCCCCGGAGGCAGAAGGGCACGTCGCTGCCCACCCGGGCCCCCACGGCCTCCAGCTCTGACAGCGGCATCTCCGGGCAGTACAGCCGCCGCAGGCATCGCAGCACCGCCGCCACGTCGGCGCTGCCGCCGCCCAGGCCCGCGTAGGCAGGCACCTTTTTTTCAAGGCGCACCTCCAGACCCGGAACAGGCCGGCCCAGGGCGGCGAAAAATGCCTCCGCCGCCTGCTGCTCCATGGTCTTGCGGTCCGGCGGCAGCTCCAGGCCCTCCGCCAGCAGGGCAAAGCCCCCTGCCGTCTCCGTGACGGTGACGGTATCCCCCAGGGAGACGGCCTGCATCACCATGCGCATGGTGTGGTAGCCATCGTCCCGGCGGCCCAGGATATCCAGGGCCAGGTTCACTTTGGCGTAAGCTGTCAGGGAAAGCGTCCGCATAGGCTCCTCCTCCGGGCCGCAGCCCGTGTTTTTGCTCAGTATAGCACGTCCGCCGCCGCGGGAAAAGCCCGGCAGCGGAAAAAAGCGGCACCGCGAACCGAGGCTCGCGGTGCCGCAGCAGTCGCGGGGACTGCACTTCACTTGATTTTCCGGGCCTCCACGTAGTAGCGCTTGTCCTGAGCGTGGCCCATGGAGAAGGTCTTGCGGGGCAGCACGCCGTCGGCCATGACGGTCTTGAACAGCTGCTCCTTGCCCATGGCGGGCAGCAGGAAGCCCATGTTGCCGGGCTTGGAGCCGAGATCCTTGGTGACCTCGTCGCCGTGGATGTAGTCCACCTCGCCGCCGTGGGCCTTGAGATAATCGTCGATGACGGCCTGGAGAGTGCCCACCGCCAGCTGGACCTTGGGATCCGGCACGGTGATGAAACCGTCGTGGCCCTCCCAGACCACCTCGATGACGTGGCCCTCGCCCCTGCCCTCGTGGGCGTTGGGATAGGCGGCCCGGAACGCTGCCATAAAGGCCTCCCGGTCCACGTCGAAGAGGACCCGGTGAATGGGCTCGAACTGGAGGGCATCGTCGTGGTTGTTGACCACCTCCACCAGGGCGTACCGGGCGGGCAGGCTGGCCCACTCGCTCTCCGGGGTGACCTTTTTCAGGTTCTCATAGCACTGCTTGGCGGTAGCCAGGGAGTGGTTGCCGTCGCCCACGGCAAAGAGCAGCGGGGCAACGCCCTTCATGCCGTACTTCTTCTCCATCTCGCTCTCGGCGCAGAGGCCCTCCAGGGCCGCCGCCGCGGCGTCCATCTGGGCGTCCGTCAGCTTCCAGCCCTTCAAATGGCCGCCGCCCTGCTGGAGGTCGAAGTCGTACAGTGCCTCCATGGCGCCGCTGGCGGCAGTCAGGGGCTCAATGACGGTGCGGTCCGGGTCGTCGATCAGCAACATCACATGGGGCAGCTCGATGGGGGCGTCCTGCCGCACCTTCACCCGGGGCGGGATGCGGGAGAGGACGGTGCCCTCGGTGGCCCGGATCAGGGCGCCGGAGCCGGGGGTGAAGTCGTACTGGTCCAGATCCACCATGCCGATGAGGCCGTGACGGACCTTGCCGTCGGACTGGGTGCGCTCAATGTAGATGAGGGATTCGGACAATGTCTTGAACACACCCTTATCCAGGTAGTCCTGCATGGCGGCGTTGATAGCGGCGATGTCGCCGTCCACGTTGGGGCCGTTCAGCTTGGCCTCCGGCAGGATCAGCCGCAGCGTGGAGGGCGCGCCGCCCACGGTCTTATCCACGGCCTCCCAGTACTCCGGCTGGGAGGTGAACTGGTCGCAGGCCACCACAGCCCACTTGGTCATATCCGCCTCCTTGGGCAGCAGGATGTCGGCGGGATAGAAGCCCAGCTTCTCAAAGGTCGGATTCATGCGGCATCTCCCTTTCTGTTATTTTTTTCGAAATTCCTGAATGGTCTTGATAATAATATATGCGAGGACGCCCAGGCCGCAGAGGATGGCCGGCAGCGTATAGAGGCAGAAAATCGGCTTTCCGAACAGTTCCGTTACAGCAGGCCAAAACCATCCCTCCATGGCATCCGCCTTTTTTCACTGTTACAGCGCGGCCTTGATGGCAGCCAGGAACTCGCCGAACTCCTCGTAGGCGGGCAGCTCAGGGTGGTCGGCCTTGATCTTCTCCGTGCTCTTGAACAGGAATCCAGCCTTGCTGGCCTGGATCATGCCCAGATCGTTGTAGCTGTCGCCTGCGGCGATGGTCTCGTAGCCAATGGACTGCAAGGCCTTCACCGTGGTCAGCTTGGACTGCTGGCAGCGCATCTTGAAGCCGGTGATCTCCCCGTCGGGGGCCACCTCCAAAGAATTGCAGAAAATGGTGGGCCAACCCAGCTTCTCCATCAGGGGCTTGGCAAACTCCTCAAAGGTGTCGCTGAGGATGATGACCTGGGTGACGGAGCGCAGTTCGTCCAGAAACTCCTTGGCGCCGGGCAGGGGATCGATCTTGGCGATGGTGGCCTGGATCTCCTTCAGGCCCAGACCGTGCTCTTTTAAAATGCCCAGGCGCCAGCGCATCAACTTATCGTAGTCGGGCTCGTCCCGGGTGGTGCGGCGCAGCTCGGGGATCCCGCTGGCCTCCGCGAAGGCGATCCAGATCTCCGGAACCAGGACGCCCTCCATGTCCAAGCATACAATATTCATAGTGTCTCCTTTATGTGTCTGTGATTTGCGCAGCTGCGGCACCGGCTATCCAATGGATACCGTCCACAGGCTCCGCCGTTACGCTGATTATACAATATCCCGTCCCTTCATTTCAACGAGATTTATAAATTTTGCCGTTGGCGTCGGCGCTGCATACTCCGTTTTTCGGTGGGGCACACTATGGGCAAATCCTTACCGAAAGGCAAGATTGGAGGTAAAACGCATGGTAATCGACAAGATCGCGCTGACACTGGCCATCATCGGCGCTCTGAACTGGGGCGGCATCGGCCTGTTTGGCTTTGATACGGTGGCCTTCCTTTTCGGCGGCCAGATGGCGGTCCTCTCCCGGGTGATCTATGCCCTGGTGGGTCTGGCGGGCCTGTGGTGCATCACACTGCTGTTCCGCAGCGGCGAGGAGACAGGGCACGCCCATACCGCCTGAGCACATCCAACCGCATAGAAAGAGGGGGGACCGAGTTTCGGTCCCCCCTCTGCGTTATTTCCGCTCCTGCTGTTCCTCTCCCTGGTCCATCAGTGCCCGGTCACGATCCAGCAGCTGCTCCGATACCAGATCCAGCTGCCGCATCTTATCATAGTGGTCAATCAGTCTGGTCTGCTGAGCCTGCGTCTCCTTCTCACTGCGGAACACCAGCTTCAGCAGCACCGGCGTCAAAATCGTGCCGCCGATGACCGTGATGATGACCGGCGTCATCATGGTAGCCGACAGTACCCCCAGGGACAGTCCCCGGTTGGCCACGATCAGTGCCACTTCACCCCGGCATACCATGCCAACGCCCACCTGGAGACTCTCCCGGCCGGTAAATCGGCAGAGCCTGGCGCCCAAGCCGCAGCCCACCAGCTTGGAGATCACGGACACCACCAGCAGCGCCGCGGCAAACAGTACCAGCGGACCGTCCATGCCGTCCACCCGGGCATTGATGCCGATGCAGGCAAAAAACACCGGTGTCAGCAGCAGGTAGCTCAGAGGCTCATACTTGGACTGGATGTAGTCGGCCTTGGGGGTGCAGGAGATCACCAGGCCCGCGATATAGGCGCCGGTGATGTCCGCCACGCCAAAGAAGTGCTCGGCACAGTAGGCCATCAGCAGACACAGCACGAAAGCCAGCACCGGATACCGCCGCAGATTGCGCTGGTGCTCCAGGGCCATCATCCAGCGGAACAGGCGGTTGGCCGCAAAGCCCACTACACCGGAGAACAGGAAGAACAGCACGATCTTTCCCAGCACCAGCAAAATGCTCTCGTCTCCGCCGGCCACGCTGCTGACAATGGTCAGAGCGATCAGGCCCAGCACGTCGTCGATCAGTGCCGCCGCCAGGATGGTGTTGCCCACCTTGGTATCCAGCTTGCCCAGCTCTTTCAGCGTCTCCACAGTGATGCTGACAGAGGTGGCGGTCAGGATGGTGCCCACGAATACATCCTCCAGGAAGCCGCCGTCCGGCACCAGTCCGCCCTGTCCGGCAGCCCATGCCAGACCCGTGCCCATGACCAGAGGCACCAGTACGCCCAGCAGCGCCACCAGAAAGCCCGCGCCGCCGCTGTGCTTGAGTTCCTGTATGTCAGTGCCCATGCCGGCGGAGAACATCAATACGATAACGCCCAGTTCGCTCAGCTGGGTCAGGAACTCCGTCTCCGTCAGGACGTTCAGCATGGCGGGGCCCAGGATCAGGCCCGCCAGCAGTGCGCCCACCACCTGTGGCATCTGAAATTTCCGGGTCACAATTCCCAGCACCTTGGTGCTGGCCAGAATCAGCGCCAGGTCCAGCAAATAGTGATATGACATGGTAAGCTCCTCTCTTCTCCGGCAGCCGCCGGTTTTCGCAAACGTTCACTTTCTTCTATGTGAGCCTTCATTTTAAACCTTTTCCGGGAATTTGCAAGCGTCATTTATCACAAAAAGATCCCCGCCTTTCGGGCGGAAAGGAGAAAAAAGCAGGCTGTATTGCACAATACAGCCTGCTTTTTTTACAGAAACTTTATAAATTTTTTATAGTTGGCTCAGACGGCGAACCTCCGCCTCCTCCGGCGTCACGTACACGGTGCGGAAATTGATGTAGGTCACCATGCCCGGCCGGGCACCGGCGGGCTTTTTCACGTTCTTCACCGCCGTGCAGTCCACAGGGACGTTGGCGCTGTGCTTTGCCTGGGAATACCAGGCGGCAAGCCCTGCCGCCTCCCGGATGGAGGCCTCGTCCGCCTCCTGAGCGCCGGTGCAGAGGATCACATGGGCGCCGTGGATCTTCTGGGTGTGGAACCACAGGTCCCGGCGGTCCGCGTCGTGGGTCAGGCGGTCGTTCTGTCGGTTGCTGCGGCCCACCAGGACCCGCAGCCCCGCGGAGGTGCGGAACTCCAGGGGCTTGGCCGGGCGGGAGATCTGCTTCTTCCCCTGCTTGCGCAGAAAGCCCGCCTGGCGCAGCTCCTCCCGGATGTCGGAGAAGTCCTGGTCGCTCTCCGCCCGCTCCAATTCCTCCAGCACGCTGCCCAGATACTCCAGGTCCCGCCGGGCAATGTCCATCTGCTCCCGGAGGTATCGCTCCGCGGTCTTGGCCTTGTTGTAGCGCTTATAGTACTTGGCGGCGTTCTGCTGGGGCGTCAGCAGCGGGTCCAGGGGCACGGTCACGGTGCCGCCCTGAGGATCGTAGTAGTTCTCCGCCTCCAGCGTCCGCTGTCCCCGCTCCATGCGGTAGAGGTTGGCGGTGATCAGCTCGCCGTACAGCCGCAGCTGGTCCCGCTCCTGGGTCTGGGCATACTCCTTCTCCTGGGCGGCCAGCTTTCGCCGCAGCCGGTCCCGGGCGGTGGAGGCGGCCCGGGTCAGGTCCGCGCCCCGCTGGCGCAGCCGCTCTGCCCGCTCCCGCTGGGCGTAGAAGTCATCCATCAGATCTGAAAAACTGGGATAGGTCACCTGCTCCGCGGCATCGCCGTACTGGCGGATGGGCCGGTAGGAGTAGTCCAGGGGCTCCCCGTTCCGCTTCAGCCCCACCGGCGTGAAGCGGTTTTCCCGGATGTCCGTCACGAGCCGTTCCAGCTCTGCCCACAGCCGCGCCTCTCCCTCCGGCCCCAGGCCGAAGAGGCGCCCATCGGTCTCCCCGGCGGCCAGGAAAGCCAGTTCCCGGGCAATTAAGGGCGAGACGCCGAAGTAGCTGTCCAGCAAAAAGGCGTCGATCTTCTGCTCCGGCGGAGCGGCGTCCAGCTTCTCCCGGAACCCCGCCTCCGTCTCCTCTGTCACCGGCAGGCGGCCCTGGGAGGCCGGCGGCAGGTAGAAAAGGCCCGGCAGCACCTGCCGGGCGGCGGACATCTCCGCGTCCACCCGCCGCAGGCAGTCGATGACCCGGCCCTCCTCGTCCAGCAGGATCAGGTTGGACCGGCGGCCCATGGCCTCCAGCACCAGCGTCCGGTGGCCGGGGCGGCCGAAATCGTCGGCGCTGTCCAGCTCCAGCCGCACCAGCCGCTCCAGCGGCGGCTGAGTGATGTCCGCCACCCGGGCGCCCACCAGATGCTTGCGCAGGAGCATGCAGAACATGGGCGGCTCCGCCGGGTTCTCCCGGGCCAGGGCCGTCATCTGGAGCCGGGGCGTCCCGGCTCCGGCATTGAGCAGCAGCCGCCCGGCCCGCAGCGTCAGCACCGCCTGGTCCCGGGTGGGCATCTGGACCTTGTCGATCCGCTGCCCGATCAGCAGCGGCCGCAGCTCCTGCACCACCGCCTGTAAACAGATCGCATCCAAAGGCATGGTCTTACTCCTCCATCATCGCGCAGAACAGCTCGTTGATCCGCTGGCGCTGTCCCCGCAGGTACAGCCAGCCCAGCAGCGCCTCCAGAGCCGTGGCCTGGGCGTATTGGGCCCGGCTGGCATGGGGCGGGATGGTGTGGACCTGGGCGTTGCGGCCCCGGCGGAACACCGCCTGTTCCTCCTCGGTCAGAAGGGGCAGGATCCGCTCCGCCCGCTCCGCCTGGGACTCCGCCCGCACCAGGGCCACGGTGGCCTGGTGAAGGCCCTTGCCCGTTGCCTTGCCATGGGCGCACAGCCAGGCACGCACCAAAATCTCAAACACCGCGTCTCCCATATGGGCAAGGCCGATGGAGCTGATGGCACGGAGCTGGTCCTCCGTCAGCTGGGGCTGGAAATAGTCGTTCATGGGGTCCTCTCCTTATCCTTCCGGCGCCGCCCGGTCCGGGCCGCCGGTCTTGCGCTTGATCCGCCGCCCGCGAAGCGGCTCGTGATATTGTACCACATTCCGCGGGATTTGTCACCCAAAAGGCGGCGGGACCGCCCATTTGCGGTCCCGCCATGGGTTCGTATGTTCTTCAGAAGGGGCCGGATGACGCCTCCTGCTGCGCCAGGGCCTCCTCGAAGCCCGGCCACTCCCCCTCCGGGCCCGGCCACCAGCGGTAAAGGCTGGCGTAGACCCTGGCTCCGATCATGGGCATATCCAGATGCCAGAGGACGTTCCCCGCCCCATCCAAGGCCACGGCAGTGGGTGTGAAGGAGATGGTCCGCTGTCCCTCCACGCCCTCTTCGTCCGGCCAGATCTCCCGGTTCAGATCCGCCGTCCACACGAGGAGCTGGACCTCTCCGGTCTCGACCTTCCGGGTGACGGTATTTTTGCGATCGGAGGTGAGATACACCTCCACGGTCTCCACCGCCGGGTCGTCGCAGCGGAAGAGCGTACAGCCCCAGTCGTCGTTCAGCGTCAGCCCGCCCAGGCCCTCCATGGCCTGCCCCGTGGCCTCCGCCCGGACCTCCACGCCCAGGGGCCGCCACAGGGGACCCCACCGCTCCGTGAGCGTCGTCCGGTAGGTGCCGCTGTCACCGTCGGAGAACAAAAAGAGCTGATAGCCGCCCAGGGGCTGCTCCAGCAGCACCTGGGCCGTCTCCCGGCCGGAGAACAGTCCCTGCCGCGCGGCGGCCTCGGCGGTGAAGCGGTAACCCATGGAGGCCAGTGCCCAGACCGCCAGGACCAGGGCCGCGCCCAGGACCGCCAGCCAGCGGGCGCTCACCCGCCGGGCCTTGCGGCGGATCTCCTTTACGGAGGTATCCGCCAGCCGCCGGGCGGCATCCTCCGCCTCCGGCGCCGCCTGGCCGGTCACCAGCTGCAAAACGCCCAGGCCCAGAGCCTCGGCCAGGGGCTCCAGCAGCGCCACGTCCGGCCGGCACACGTCCCGCTCCCACTTGCTGACGGACTTGTCCGTCACATGGAGCCGCTCCGCCAGCTGCCGCTGGGTCAAGCCCCTGTCCTGCCGTGCCCGGCGGATCAGGGCGCCCACGGTCTCCCGTTCCTCCTGCATTGTCCTCACCTCTTGCCCTCATCATACCGGTTCCGACCCGAAAAGGCAATCTACTTCCGGTAGAACGAGCCTTGCGCATCCGGCGCCGGCATGGTAGGATGGTGCCACGACAAGGAAGGGAGAATTTTTCATGAGACGATTTGAGCCCCAGTCCCGACAGGAGGCTGTTCAGGCGCTGTTTCTGTATTTTCTGCTGTATTCCGTTATCGGCTGGGCCTATGAGGTATTTTTGGAGGTGGTGGTCTACCGCTGGGGATACTCGGACCGGGGCGTGCTGCTGGGTCCCTACTGCCCGGTCTACGGCGTGGGGGCGCTGGCCTTTTTGCTGTGCTTCGGCTGGCTTTTGAAAAAGGAGGGCGGCGTGCTGCTGCGTTGGGTGGTGCGGCCGCTGGCGCTGTTCGTAGGCTGCATGGCGGTGGCTACCGCCATCGAGCTGGTCACCAGCTACATTCTGGAGGCCCTGACCGGCGCCTGGCCCTGGCAGACCTATATGAACTACGGCATCAACTTCCAGGGCCGCATCGCCCTGTCCCCCTCCGTCCGCTTCGGTCTGGGCGGGCTGCTCTTTCTGCTGGTATTGCAGCCCCTCTTTGAAAAGCTGGTGGGCGCCATGAGCCCCCGGCTGCGGACCAGGGTGTTCCGGGTCCTGGCGGCGCTGTTCGCCCTGGACTGCGCGGTCACCGCGGCAAGAGCCCTGCTTTGAGAGAAACGACGTTGCAATTAAGATTTAAGATAAGGAGGAACGATCATGAGCAAACTGTACGCCTTCCTGGCGGACGGAATGGAAGAGGTGGAGTGCCTGGCGGTGGTGGACATCGCCCGCCGGGGCGGCATTCAGGTGGAGACGGTGTCCATCATGGGCCGCCGGGAGGTCACCGGCTCCCACAACATCACGGTCCTGGCGGACCGGCTCTTTGAGGAGACGGAGGTCCTGCCCGGCGACACGCTGTTCCTGCCCGGCGGCGGCAAGGGCGTGGAAAACCTGACGGCCCACGAAGGTCTCGCCGCCGTGCTGAAAGATTCCGCCGCCCGGGGCGACCGGATCGCCGCCATCTGCGCCGCGCCCAGCGTCCTGGGCGGCCTGAGGCTGCTGGCCGGGCGCACTGCCACCAGCTACCCCACCTGGCGGGACAAGGTGCCCTGCGGCACCTGGACCATGGAGGGCGTGGTCACCGACGGGCCCTTCACCACCGCCCGGGGCCTGGGCTTCGCCATCGACCTGGGACTGGAGCTGGTGCGGCTGCTGGTGAGCCCGGAGGAGGCCCAGACCGTCAAGGAGCGCATCCAGCACCCGGACTGCTGAAACCGCGCATCCCCGCCGCCGGAATGGGCGGCGGGGATGTTATTTATATAATGTATCCGGAAAAGACAAAAGGCACACGAAACCGTGTGCCTTTTGTTGGTGGAGATAAGCGGGATCGAACCGCTGACCTCTTGAATGCCATTCAAGCGCTCTCCCAGCTGAGCTATACCCCCACATTCCATATTCAGTTTTCGTTGGTGGAGATAAGCGGGATCGAACCGCTGACCTCTTGAATGCCATTCAAGCGCTCTCCCAGCTGAGCTATACCCCCATATGCGTTCCGGCGGTTTTCTTGGTTTCCCGCGCTCAGAACATGGACTAGTATAGCAAGATGATCCCGAAATGTCAACACCCAATTTTCATTTTTCGCAAAACTTTTGAAAAGCCGGTCACGGCTCCAGCCGGAAGGTCAGCAGGACCGGATTGTGGTCCGACCAGGCGAAGCCGGTGTCCACCACCGAGGCGGCCTCCACCGTCACGTTTTCGGAGACCAGGAAGCCGTCCACCGTCAGCACGAAGCTCTCACCGGGCACATAGGGCCCGTCGGCGTTGCGGCAGCTGGGGACCGGATTCGCCGCGCCGGCGTCCGGCACCTCCAGGCGGATGCCGCCGCTCAGCAGCTCCTCCGGGAAGGGCTGGGCCCAGGTCTGGCCCTCCCCCGCCACACCGAACACCGCAGCGGAGTCCTCCCACAGATCCTTGTTGAAGTCGCCGCCGCAGACGGCGTAATTCCCGGCGGCGTACTCCGCCGCCATGTCCGCCGCCAGCAGCTTCACCTGCTCCGTGGCCACGGTGCCGTCGGAGGTGTAGGCCGACAGATGCACATTGTAGAGGCACAGCTCCCGTCCGTCCGCCACCGGCACCCGGGTGACCGTGTAGCACCGGTCCAGATCCAGATACCGGGTCAGCCCCGTCTCCACCGGCAGGCTCCGGCGGACGGAGCCGGTGACCTCGCAGGCCGAAAAGGTCATGATGCCGGAGCGGGACGCCCCGTGGGGGCAGGTCAGGGGCCAGAGCAGATACGGGGAGTCATAGTTCTGGGCGGTGACCCAGGCCATGTCTCCGCCCAGGGCCTCCGCCGCCATCTGCTGCTCGTCCACATGGTAGCTGCGGGTGGCGTCGGCGTCCACCTCCTGTAAAAAGACGAAGTCCGGGGCCTGGCCCGCCGCCGTCTCCAGGGCGCCGGTCACATTGGCCCGGGCGGCCTCCTCGGAAAACGCCCGGGAGTAGTCCCCGCCGTCCATGAAGAAGCCGTAGTCGGGACTGTACGCCCCGAAGCCGATGTTGTAGGACAGCAGCTTGTAGCTCCGGTCCGTCTCCGCCGGGCCGCCGCCCTGGCCGTTGACGGTCAGGGTCTGCCAGTCCTCCACCCGGTAATAGGTCAGAAGGGCGTAGCAGAGATAACCCAGCACCGCCGCCAGCACCAGTGCCAGCGCCGCCGTCGGAATTTTCCACCACAGTCCCCTTCTCTTCACCGAACACACCTCACATTATACTTGTATCTGCACCATGGAATTCTACACCCGGTCAGACGGGAATGCAAGAGGCGCTTCCGTGATATCCAGAAAGTCCGGCTCCGCCTCCAGGGGGAACCGGGCCAGGACACCCCGCTCCACCAGCCGGGGCAGGTCCACATACCGCACCCGCTGACTGTGATAGGTGGTCCAGTAGAACCGCCGGGACCGGGCGCAGGCCGCGGCGGTATAAAGGGTGTACTCCCAGGGCGGGTCCTCCTCCAGCCGCACCGCGCCCAGAGGGAAGGCGGCGGATTGCAGCAGCCGCAGCAGTCGGGCGATCCCCTCGGCCTCGGTGCGGCCGGGCTGGGCGTAGCGCCGCAGGAAGGCCAGCCGCACGAACCGGGAGGGCGAACTCCAGTCCCCGGGCAGACCCTGGCCGCCGGTGCCGGAGAAGCAGGGCACCAGATCCTCCGCCAGCGCCGCGGGCCCCCGGTCCAGGTCCCGGACGGCAGCGTAGTTGAGCAGATTCGTCCGCTGCCAGGGATAGCCGGGGCTGTTGGTCATAACTCCCAGGGCGTCCCGGCAGATCCGCAGCCCCTCCGCCTCCGGCTCGATGACCACGCTCTCCCCGGTCCCGTCGGTGAAGGCCCAGTGGACCGTGGGCACCACCCCCAGCAGCGGCAGGGCGGCGATGGTCACCTCCCGTTCCAGTACCTCCACCACCTCCGCCACGCTGGCGCACCGGGCCAGCAGATGGTACACCGCTCCACCCGGCGGCAGCGGAACGGTACCGGGCCGGACCGTCTCCGGATAATGGGCAAAGCCCCGGTAGTTCAGCTGGCCGCCCATGAGGCCCATCTGGTTGACCCCCTCGTACAGCATGGGCATCCCCGGCACCGCCAGGGTCCCCACGCCCACGGCGCCCCAGCGGGCCGTCAGAGCGCCGCCATAGACCGTCCCCGGCGGCAGAAAGGTCACCTGGGTATCCGGAGGCAGACAGTTCAGATCGAAGTTCCGCCCCCACAGGGGTCCGCCCTCCTCCGCTGCCCAGGAAAGGCAGCTGCATCCCATCTCTTGTGATCGTCTCATCGGCTCCTCCTCTCCCCGGGACCGGCCCGGAGGCTTTTCTCTCACCTTTCCCGATTCAGGTTATTTTCAAACTGCCGCTATGCCGCTTTTTTCCTTTTTCGTAACCTTTTCATTGATACAACCCACTGAAATTTCAAGGTTTTTCGGTGGAGCGGAAGTTTTTTCGTCATCGCCTGTTACCCATTGTTGACAAAACGGAAAAATTCTGTTACAATTCGGTTACAAACTTTTTGAAGGAGTGTTTCCATGGCAGAAACCAAGTCCGCGAAAGCGGAAGGTCTGATGTACAAGGGCCATCCTCTCCGCCGGGTCGAAAACCTGATCTACTACGGGACGATGGCTGAGAAATATATCATCATGATGCAGATTCTGGACACCAAGAAGGAACAGGATCTGGAGGTGGCCACCAAGGTCTCCGTTCAGCTGCAGCTAACGGATCCGGACTTGAAGTCCCGGGACCGGGTGGTCAAAAAAAGCGAAAAAGACAGCCTGTATGCCGCCATGGACGTGGCCGCCGTCTGGCTGGACCGTGCTCTGGCCGGTAAGTAAGCGGCCCCACTTCCCCACGCGATACAAAAGAACGACGAAAGGAAGCGTACACCCCCATGACACATTTTGCAGGTAAGGCAGTCAAAGTTGCTCTGATCTCCGGTTTATCCGTATTTCTGCTGGGCGCCACCGCCCTGGCAGCGGAAGGTGAAATCGCCATCGGAGCCGGCTGCACCACCGGTTCTTCCCTGAGAATGCGGGCAGAGGCCTCTACGGATTCCTCCATCGTCACCACTCTGGACAAGAGTGTGGCGGTTGCCATTCTGGACGACAGCATCGACGGCTGGTACAAGATCAGCTATAACGGCAATACCGGCTATGTCTCCGGTGACTACCTGACTGTGGATCAGGACAATATTTTCACCACCTACGGTCGGGTTAACGCCAGCGGCGTCAATGTCCGCTCTGATCCCTCTACTGAGAGCAGTTCTCTCGCCACCGTGGACGAGGGCACCATTGTCACCGTTAACGCCCTGGTGGACGGTTGGTACGACGTCACCTGCGAATACGGCACCGAAGGCTACATCCGCAGCGATTTCCTGGACCTGACGGAGTCTGCTTCTGACAACAGCGATATCGTGGCCACCGCTAAGCAGTATCTGGGCGTGCGCTATGTCTACGGCGGCGCCTCCCCCAGCGGCTTTGACTGCTCCGGCTTCACCATGTACATCTACAAGCAGTACGGCTACTCCCTGCCCCACACCGCCACTGGCCAGTGGCAGAGCGGTCTGGGTACCCGGATCTGGGGCATCAGCGCCCTGCAGCCCGGCGACCTGGTGTTCTTCAACGATCCCGCCCGCAACGCCGGCAAGGCCTGCTCTCACGCCGGCATCTACATCGGTAACGGTCAGTTCATCCACTCCTCCTCTTCTTCCAGCGGCGGCGTGATCATCAGCGACCTGACCAGCGGTTATTACAATACATACTTCGTGGGCGGTATCCACGTCTGATCCAACTGCAAACCAACAGCGGCACGCGTATGACGCGTGCCGCTGTTTTCTTATGGCCCTGGGATCCGGGCCAGTTCTCTTTCCAACTCCTCGTAGAATCGGGCCACATGCCGCCCGTCCGCCAGGGCGTGGTGGACCAGCAGCGTCACCGGCAGCACCGTCCGCCCCTCCCGGGGACCGTACCGCCCCCAGGTGATCCGGGGATTGCTGTCCGCCGGACCGGGTGTGGGCTGAGTCAGGGCCGTGTAGCGCAGCCAGGGAAGGCAGGAAACGAACAGCAGGCTCTCGCTCTCCGCTCCGTCCTCCAGCGTGGGCTGCGCGGCAGCCCGGACCTGTTCCGCCGCCGCATAGGGCAAAAATTCCATCAGCGGCCGGTCCGCCGTCAGGCGACAATAGCAGTAGCTGCCGTCCGGCAGGGCAACCGTGTGGGAGGAGGGACACTGGTCGTACTCCACCACTTCCCCGCCCCGGAGGCGGCGCCGCAGCTCCGGCACGGCGTTGGCCGCCCGGACGGCGGCGTACAGCACCGCCAGGAAAAAGCTGGTCCCCGTCCGCCGGGTCCAGTCCAGCACCTCCGTCACATCCACCTCCGCCGTGACACCCAGGTACGGGTTGGCAAAGTCCCGGAAGTACG
The DNA here is from genome assembly GCA_018228705.1 of Dysosmobacter sp. Marseille-Q4140. NCBI lineage: Bacteria > Bacillati > Bacillota > Clostridia > Eubacteriales > Oscillospiraceae > Dysosmobacter > Dysosmobacter sp. Marseille-Q4140. Next base: position 296,328 of record CP073694.1, read on the forward strand.
CAAACTGCTCCCGGCGGGGGTCCCGCTCCATATCCACAAATTTCCACGCCATGGGCCTACCTCCCTTTGCAGGGATTATACCACAGCCGGAGCCGGAGGGAAACCCCTCACAGCCAGCTCAGCAGGCGCCCCGCCTCCAGGGCCGCCAGGGTCCGCACCCCGTCAAAGTCCACATAGGGGTTGTAGACAGCCTCCAGGGCATCGTGGGAGGCCTTGGCCTCCCGGAGGGCAGCGATGCCTTCCTCCCGCAGCAGTGCCGCCATGCGGGTCTGGAAGCGCAGCCGGGCGCGACCCTCCCGCTGCTCCGCCATGGCGTCCAGCCGCACCCGGCGGTAGGGGCGCCGCCCGTACTCCATGCCCGGCCGGGAGGTGATAAAGCCCAGGCCCAGCCCCGGGATCAGCAGGTGCTCGATCCGCTCCGGCTCCTCCGGGGCGCAGCAGGCGATGGTGTCCCACCCCCGCTCCGCCGCCCGGGCGCGGATCTGCGCAAAGAGCTCACCCGCCAGCTCCGCGCTGTCGGCAAACTCATAGACCCGGGGGCACAGGGCGTCCACGCTGTCAAAGCGCCAGACATAGCCCTGCCAGGTGACGCTGCCCAAAAAGCGGCGGACCGTGCGGCCGCTCTGGTCCCCCTTCTGCCGCAGCTCCCGGGACAGGATGCCCTCCACCCGACGGCGGGCGCGGTCGGCGTCAAATCCGCGGCGCACCGCAGCAAAGGCGTCCAGCTCCACCTGCCGGGCGGCTTTCAGGTTCCGGTAGGCCCGGACATAGGCCGCCTGATAGGCGTGGGTATGGGTCTTCACCTCTCCGGCCGCGGCCTTGGCGGCGGTCAGATCGTAAAACCTGCCCAGGTCCACATACCGGTCCACCGCCGCCGGATACCGGGGCTCCACCACATGGGGGCTGGTGCCGTCCACCACGGCGCACCGCAGACCCGGCAGCACAACGCCGTCCAGAGAGTCCGGGTCCCCAGAGCACCACAGGTACTCTACCGGCGTCCCTGCCGCCTCCATGGCGCGGCCAATCTCCCGCATGAAGGTGTTCTTCCCCACACCGGGGCCGCCCTTGAGCACCATCAGGTCATAGGTATCCTCCAGATCCGTGATCTGGGAAAAAAGATTCTGAAAGCCCTCGCCGCTGTTGGCGCCCAGAAAGAAATTCGTTACCAGAGCCATACGCTCCCCTCCAAGTCTGATCTTACCTCAGGCTATGCGAAAAGGACTTGACCCGACAGCGGAATGTTGGGAATTTCCGGAAAGCCGCAAAAAAAGCCCGCCGGAAGGAAATTGCCTCTGTATTTTTCGACAGTTTCTGCTATAATGGAAACGATCATATCCCAGGACAGGAGCCTTGCCATGGATGAGCAATATACCTCTGTATTCACTGAAGAAGAGCGGGCCGCCCGCCGACGGGCGCGGCAGGAAGCCCGAAAGGCCAAGCTGCGGGCCCGGCGGCGGCGACAGCTGCAGATCTTCCTACCCTGTGCCCTGGTGGCGGTGCTGGCTGTGAGCCTGCTGCTGGGCAGCAAGGCCGGCCACACCCCGGAGGAAGAGGAAGTGGCCGGTATTGATCTGGCGGCCGAAGAGAGTCTTTCCGCCGAGCCGCCTGTGGCAGAGGAACCGCAGATCCCCTCCGGCTATACCGCCACCGAAGGCACCGTTCAGCTGGGCGAGGAGCTGCCCAGCGTCTACGTGGTGCTGATCGACCTGGACAGCCATGAGATCCTAGCGGAAAAGGGCGCGGACACGGTGATCTATCCCGCCTCCATGACCAAGATCCTGACCGTCCTGGTGGCCGCCGAGGCCATCGAGGAAGCCGATCTGGACGACACCTTCACCATGACCCGGGAGATCACCGACTACTGCTACGTCAACGGGTGCAGCGTGGTTGGGCTGATGGTGGACGAAACCGTCACCGTCCGGGAGCTGTTCTACGGCACCATCCTCCCCTCCGGTGCCGACGCGGCCGTGGGCCTTGCCACCTATGTGGCCGGATCCCACGAGGCCTTTGTGGAGATGATGAACGACAAGCTGGAGGAACTGGGCCTCTCCGACACCGCCCACTTCACCAACTGCGTGGGGCTGTTTGACGAGGCCCACGCCTGCACCGTCTCCGACATGGCCGCCATTCTGGAGGCCACCATGGGCAACGATCTGTGCCGGGAGGTGCTGGGCGCCCATACCTACGAGACCGCCCCCACCACGGACCATCCGGAGGGACAGGTCCTCTCCAACTGGTTCCTGCGGCGGATCGAGGACAAGGACACCGGCGGACTGACCGTCATGGGCGCCAAGACCGGCTATGTGGTCCAGTCCGGCAACTGCGCCGCCAGCTGGGCCCAGGCTCCGGACGGCCACCAGTACCTCTGCGTCACCGCCGACGCGTACAGCTCCTGGCGGGCCATCTACGACCACGCGGAACTGTACAAGACCTACTGCGCGGAGAGCGCGGAAACCGATGCAGCCGAAGCGGCGTCCCAAAACGGGACGCCGCTTTGATATTATGGAAACCATCCAGGCACAGGGCCGGTGAGATCTCTGCCGTCTCCCCTGCCCTCTCCTGTCCGGGCGGCGAAGCGCGCCTTCCGGCGCGCAGAAAAGCGGCGTCCCCTGTTGGGGACGCCGCTTTACCATCTGCCCGGTCTTTCTCAGAACCCGCGCCGCTTCAGATCGGCCACGAGATTGACATAAAATTCCCGCACATCGAAGCCGGGGATGTTCTCCCGGTTCAGATCCACCACGTCCCCGTGGGAGATGCCACGCTTCCCCGAGGGCTCCAGCAGCGTGAAGCGGCTGCCCCACTTGGCAGAGTCCACCGCCACCAGGCCATCGTTGCGGCCGTCGAAATACCGGACGATGGGGTGGGTCATGTTCAGAGGAAACTTGCCATGCTGGGCCTTCTCGCAGTAGGACATGACACTCTCATACACCACGCCGGGATCGTCGGGGGTGACGGCGTTCCGCTCTTCGCAGGCAGAGGCGGTCAGATCCGTCACCGCCGCCAGAAAGTCCGGATTTTCGTCGCCGAGACGCTTTAGAGTGGCGTTATAGGTGTCCGCGATGCGTTGGCGCATAGCCTGGGGGATCTTGTCCAGCAGGTACTCCGCAAAGACGCAGCCCCGGTGGGGGGTGTTGATGGTGGTGAGGGTGGCCACATAGGGCGCCATGCCGCAGTGGGCGATGGCCGCCCGGCTGTCCAGCCCTCCCTTGGAGTGGGCGATGATATTCACCTTGCCGCATCCGGTCTCCTCCACGATCCGGCGGATGCGGGCGGCCAGCTCCTTCCCGCTGTCCTCCACCGCCGCAGCAGACTGCTGCCCGCCGTAGTAGACTGTGGCGCCATTGCGGGTCAGCTCTCTGGGGATGCGGCCCCAATAGTTGACATAACGAAAGTCCCGAAAGAACACCCCGTGGACCATCAGGAGGGGGTATCTCGTCTTGCAGATCTCACTCTCCGCCCGGGCGGCGTCGATCTCCCATTTCTCCGTCTCAAACTCCACCTCATCAGAGGCGATGCGGATGATCTTGCAGAGATACCAGATGTTGACCAGCGGGATCCAGCCGCACAGGGCGGCCAGGACGCGGTACTTCAGGCCCAGCTGAACAGAAGTTATGTAAACTCTTATCATGCCAGCCCAAAAGACGGACGCCTCCACTGCCACCACCAGGAGCACATGGGCAGTGATGCCCAGCCAGACGATCCCGTCCACGCCCGCCCACGGGGTCAGCAGGCAGAAAAACCACAGCGTGGTGACCAGGTCCGCCGTGGCCGTCACCAGGAACAACCGCAGCAGCTCCACTCCGGCGGCCAGCTGCCGGATCCGACGGGTAGGCAGCGGCGACCGCCCCAAGGGACGCACCAGGACCAGCGTCAGCAACGCCAGAAGGATCAGGCTTGCCAGCAAAAAGCAGCCCCCAGTCACTTGGTAATACAGCGGTAGCGAGCAGAGCACCGCCACCAGATTGGAGGCGGTCAGAATCACCAGGGTCCAGAGCCCCCGGCGCAGCCATTTTCTCATCTCTCCCCCTCCTCTTTGTCTCTGTCACAGAAAGAATGCGTTCTCCTTGGGCTCCGTGAAATTCTGCTCCAGCATGGCCACGTGGCTCAGGAACGCCGGGTCATCAAAGTACTTGGCGTGCTTGGTGCACTTGCGGACGCAGGCGTGGCACTTGATGCAGGTACCGGGGACCAGGGCCGGGTGCTCCGGGTCGATGGCCCCCATGGGACAGAAGCGGGCGCAGGCACCGCAATCGGTGCACTTGCCCAGGTCCGTCTGGGGCTTGGCCTTGAGGAACTTGGCGGGCTGGCCATCGGTGCCCTTGGGCACATAGTAGGGGGCCGCAGCGTCCCCGGGCACAGCCACCGGGGCGGGCAGTTCTGTCAAGTTCTTTACCTTGTCAGCGACCTGTCCGGCAAAGGTCTCCATGGCCCGCTTGTCGTCCCAGTCGGGGCGTCCGTCGGCCAGGGCATCGGTGAAAGCGTGGCGGCAGGCGAAGGCCGCGCCGGCCACGGTGTGGAAGCCGTCCCCCTCCAGCACAGCGCACAGCTCCGCCAGAGCGTTGTCGTAGCTGCGGTTGCCAAAGGTCACCACGGCAACCGCCAGAGCGCCGCAGCCGTGGAGTTTTCCCTGGAAATCCGGCAGGATCTTGTTGGGCAGCTTCCCTGCGTAGGTGGGCGAGGCCACGACGACCAGATCCCCTTCTGTAAAGGAATACTCCTTTTCGCGCTCTCCCGGCCGGGTAAAGGAGATCCGCTCCGCCGGGACCTCCAGCCGGCGGGCCAGGGCGTCGGCGATGGTGTTTGCCGTCTTGTCGGTGTTGCCGGTGGCGCTGAAATACAGCGTCCAGACCTTCTTCACATCCATAGGGCTCCTCCTTTTCTCCTCTGTGGAAACAGGCACCCCGCGCGGGGTGCCTGTTGGTGCTTACAGCGAAAAGTCCGCCTCGTTCAGTTTCTCCGTATCCAGGGCCGCCGGGCGGGGCGGCACCCGCTTGAGCGGATCGTACCGGAAGGACCGGCAGTGGCTCTCCGCCGGGACGATGCCCCGCTTCACGCAGGCCACCTCCCGCTCGTTGATCTGCTGGCCTCTCTCACAGTATGCGCAGCGGGGGTCCATGTCCCGCCGGAACAGTTTTCCCAAAGATGCCATGCTTCTCTCTCCTTTTGCCCTTACAGGGTGTACAGCTTCACCTGTCCGTCCTCCGCCGTGGCCTTGATCTGGGTGATGGGGGTCTCGTAACTGTCGATGATCCTGGTGGCCATGGGGTCCTCCAGCTCCTTCTGGATGGTGCGGCGCAGGTTCCGGGCGCCGTAGGTCAGAGAGTAGGACTTCTCCGTCAGCAGCTCCACCAGAGCGTCGTCGTAGGTGAAAGCGATACCCTTGTCCTTCAGGGACCCGGCCAGCTCACCCAGCATGATCCGGGCAATGGCCTGGAAGTTCTCACGGCTGAGGCGGTTGAAGGTGATGACCGCGTCCACCCGGTTGATGAACTCCGGCCGCAGGAACTGCTGCAATGCCTTCATGGCCTTGTCGGCGTCCTGCTCGCTGACGGACCGGCCGAAGCCCACGGTGCCGCTGTCATTGTTGGCGCTGCCGGCGTTGGAGGTCATGACGATGATGGTGTTTTCAAAGTTCACCTTCCGGCCGTGGGCGTCAGTGATCTCACCGTCGTCCAGGATCTGAAGGAGGACGTTCAGAACGTCGGGATGGGCCTTTTCGATTTCGTCGAAGAGGACCACCGCGTAGGGCTTGCGGCGGATCTTCTCCGTCAGCTGACCGGCCTCGTCATAGCCCACATAACCCGGGGGCGAGCCCACGATCCGGGAGACGGAGTGCTTTTCCATGAACTCCGACATGTCCAGGCGGATCAGGGCGTCGGGGGTGTTGAACAGGTCCGTGGCCAGCTGTTTGACCAGCTCCGTCTTACCAACGCCTGTGGAGCCTACGAAGATGAAGCTGACGGGCTTGTGCTTGGGAGAGATACCCACCCGGTTGCGGCGCACGGCGGCGGACACAGCGGAGATGGCCTCGTCCTGGCCCACGATGTGGGTTTTGAGCCGCTCTTCCAGCTTGCTCAGGCGCTGGAACTCCTGCTCCCGGATCTTGGCGGCGGGGATCTTGGTCCAAAGCTCGATCACGTGGGCCACGTTCTCCATGGAAAGCTGGGGATCGCCCTTTTCCAGCAGGGCGTTGAGCTCCGTGGTCAGCTGCAGCTCCCGGCTCTTGAGCTCGGCCATCCGGGCATAGTCGCCCTCGGCCTTCTCCTCCTTCTCCTCCAGCATGGTGCGCTCTTTCTCATAGTCGTCCAGCTCCCGCTGGATCTGCATGCGCCGGGAGATGTCCGGGTCCTTCAAATTCAGGTCGGAGCAGGCCTCGTCGATGAGGTCGATGGCCTTGTCCGGCAGGAAGCGGTCGGTGATATACCGCTCGGAGAGCACCACCGCCTGGCGCAGGATCCCCTCGGAGATCTTCACGCCGTGGTACTTCTCGTAGTTGGGGGCCAGGCCCTTGAGGATCTGGATGGAGTCCTCGATGGAGGGCTCGTTGACCGTCACCGGCTGGAACCGACGCTCCAGGGCGGTGTCCTTTTCAATGGACTTGCGGTACTCATTGAAGGTAGTGGCGCCGATGACCTGGATCTCACCCCGGGAGAGGGCGGGCTTCAAGATATTGGCAGCGTTCATGCTGCCCTCAGCGTCGCCGGCGCCCACGATGTTGTGGACCTCGTCGATCATCAAAATGATGTTGCCCAGGCGCTTGACCTCGTCGATCAAACCCTTCATCCGGGACTCGAACTGCCCCCGGAACTGGGTGCCGGCCACCAGGGCCGTCAGGTCCAGGAGGTAGACCTCCTTCTCCCGCAGCTTGAAGGGCACATCGCCTTTGGCGATCCGCTGGGCCAGGCCCTCGGCGATGGCGGTCTTGCCCACACCGGGCTCGCCGATCAGGCAGGGGTTGTTCTTCTGGCGGCGGTTGAGGATCTGGACCACCCGCTCGATCTCCTCCGCCCGGCCGATGACCGGGTCCAGCTTGCCCTCCTGGGCCTTTTGGGTCAGGGAGATGCAGTAGTTCTCCAGGTACTTCCGCTTGCCGTTCTTGGGCTCCTTGCGCTCCTTCTCCCGGCCGCGGCCCTGGTCGCCTTCCGGCGCGGCATCGCCCCGGGGGGCGTCGGACCCGGAGAACAGGCGGTTGAGGAACGGGAAGGTGGCGGTCTTGCCGTCCTCTTCCTCCTCGTCCCCCTCCTCGGGGCCGGGCAGGTCCTCGATATTCTCCACGCCGCTCATGGCCTGGAGCATCTCGCTGTTGAGGGTGTCCAGGTCCTCGTCGGAGATGCCCATGCGCTTCATCATCTCGTCCACCTGGGGCAGTCCCCGCTCCTTGGCGCACTTCAGGCACAGGCCCTCGTTGATGGTCCGGTCCCCCTCCATCCGGGAGATAAAGACCACGGCCACGTTTTTCTTACATCTTGAACAAAGTGTCGGCTGCATTGTAACCTCCATGCGCCAGCGGGCGCTTCTTGTGATATTCCATGCCTCCCGGGGAGGCGGTGCGGTGCGTCACCGCAGAAACGACAGCGCGCTCAGAGGCGTGTTGGTCGTGAAAAAGTGCAGAATATGGGTCTGGGCCACCGTCTCCGTTTCGAAGGAGATGCCCAGGCGCCGTGCGATCCAGATGGCCAGGAAGGCCAGCAGAGCCCCCTCGGCCAGGCCGATAACGGCGCCGCCCAGAGAGTTGAGCAGGTGCAGGCCCGGCAGCTTCAGCACCAGATCCATAGCGCCCACCGCCAGCTTCAGCAGCAGCATGAGCGCCAGGAAGGACAGCAGGAACAGCACGCCGTACAGCAGCGACTGGACCACGCTCTCCACGATGGCGGTGGCCACGTTCACGCCGGTGTCCACGGCCTTTTCCTGGATGTCTCCCAGCAGGGATTCCCGCACGTCCTCGTCCAGCCCCATCAGGGCCAGCAGGTCCTCGATGGCAAAACCGTCGTCCTCCTCCGTCTCCAGCTCCGGCATCTCCACCTGCTGGGAGGACTGGACCTCCATGGCCTCGTCCACCTGACCGCGGATGTGTTCCTCCACCAGGGGACCGGCCAGCCGGGCGGCAGGCGCCGCCAGGGCGCCGGCGATCAGGCCCGCGCCCACCAGGGCCACGATGACCGACAGCAGCCCCGTCAGGGACCGAAACAACCCTCTCTGGGCGCCCCAGATGACAAATCCCAAAAGGACCGCCGCCGCGATCGCATCTATTATAACAGGTGTGGTCATGCTTGCCTACCTTTCGCCGTGTAAACCTTTTGTGAATTCCCCTCTCAGGGCAGGAATAATTCCGCTTTCTGGGAACCCACCAGCAGGGCGGTCCCGTCCTGGCGCATCAGCACCGTCTTAGCGTAGCTGATGCCGTTGAGGACGGCGTACTCCTGGAGGTCCTGGTTGTAGATCACCAGCCGGTCCAGATACAGCACACCCAGATACCGGCCCGCGGCGGAAAGACCCAGGACTTCTTCCCGCACCTCCAGAGAGGCGATCTCCTGCCCCTCCTCGTCCACAGTCACCAGGGTGCCCACACTGCCGGACTTGTACCGGTTCAGCAGCAGGGCCGTGAAGCCGTCGCCCTCCATGGCGTATTCTCTCAAATAGGCCCCGCCGTAGTCATAGCGGACCTGGTCCTCGCCGTCCCGGTCTGTCAGCGCCAGGCAGGTGTCCGTCACTGTCACCAGCAGATCGTCCTGCTGGCCGATGGCCAGCACCAGGCCGTCGGACACGTCGTAGTCCCCCACAGGGTCCTCGGCGTTGAGGTCATAGAGCACGATGTTGCTGACGAATATGCCGTTCTCCTGTCCCAGAGTCACTGCCGCCAGGCGCTTGCAGTCGTCGGTGACGTAGCCGTCGGTGACGAAGCGGTCGGAGGAGTTGAACTGAAACACCGGGTCGCTCAGCTGGTCGTTGTAGACGGTGACAGCGCCCTTGTCGCCCCGCTTCTCCGCCGTCACCGCCAGCCAGCCCTCGGCGTTGAGAGTGGCCGCCAGAAAGGCGTGGTCCGCGTCGGCGGTAAACTCCTTCACAAGCCCGTTTTCGTCCAGTACGTACAGCTCCGTGCCGCCCACATCATAGGCCACGGCACGGCCGCCGCCGGTAGACAAAAAGGGCGCGTTCATCTTTACCTGGACAGACCAGATCTCCTCCCCGCCCGGGGCCAGCAGCCGCAGAGCGGTATCCGACAGCACCACCAGCCGGTCCCCCAGCACCGCGAAGCGGTTGCTGGAAGCGGCGTCATAGGTATAGCTGGTCTCCTGATCGGCAGAGCCGTAGGAGAAGTAACGCTGCAGGGCGTCAAAGCCGGTACCGTCCCGCCAGGCGGCCAGCAGCACCACCGCCAGCACAACCACCAGCGCCAGGAAGAACAGCAGGAACCGCCGCAGGCGGTGCCGCTTCTTCCGGGGGCGCTCCTCCGCGCCGTCGTCGTCATTCCAGATGTCGTGGGTCTTGTTATCCATTGAGCCGCTCATCCTCATACCAAAGTCTCGTCAGGTACAGTCCCCCCGGCGGCGCCGTGGGCCCGGCGGCGGTCCGATCCCTGCTTTCCAGGATGGCGGGGATGTCCTCCGGGGCGAATTTTCCCTCCGCCGCGTAGAGGACCGTGCCGGTGATGGCCCGTACCATGTTATACAAAAAGCCGTCGGCGCATACCTTCAGCTCCAGCAAATCACCGTTCCGGGTCACGTCACACCAGTAGATGGTGCGGACGGTGGACCGGGTCTCCGTGCCCACGGACCGCACCGCCGCGAAGTCGTGGGTGCCCACGAACTGGTGGGCCGCCCGGTTGAGGAATTCCTCGTCCAGGCGCTTGGGATAGAAATATGCTCGGTTGACATAAAACGGGTTCTTGAACCGGGAGTTGTAGATCCGGTAGGTGTACTCCTTCTTGATGCAGGAGCCGATGGCGTTGAAATCCTCCGCCACCTCCAAGGCCTCCTTCACGGCGATGTCCTCGGGGGTGTGGGTGTTGATGGCAAAGGGCAGCCGGTCCAGGGGAATGCGGCTGTCGGTGCGGAAGTTCGCCACATAGCGCTCGGCGTGGACGCCGGCGTCGGTGCGGCCGCAGCCGGTCAGGTGCACCGACGCGCCGGTGATCTTCTCGATGGCCTTCTCCAATGTCTCGCAGACGGTAACAGCGTTCTTCTGGGTCTGCCAGCCGTGGTAGGCGGTGCCGTTGTACATCAGTTTTAAGGCGATGTTGCGCATGTGGGCCCTCCTTTCCGGGGAATATCTCTGCGGGGCAGCGCCCCATTTTCAAGTACCGGCATGCTCTCTCCCGACCGGGACAGGTCCGGCGCTTGCAACGCAAGGGTATCCAGTCCGCCGGGGTCAGATCCCCAGGTTCCGCATGACGATCACCGCCGCCAAGATCACGGCGCCGGCGGTCAGGGCCACGTAGTCCCGGGCCTCGTACCGCAGCACCCGGAGCTTGGTGCGGCCCTCGCCGCCATGGTAGCAGCGGCACTCCATGGCCGTGGCCAGCTCGTCGGCCCGACGGAAGGCGCTGATGAACAGCGGCACCAAAATGGGGATCAGGGCCTTGGCCTTCTGGATGAGGCCGCCGCTCTCAAAGTCCGCGCCCCGGGCCTTCTGGGCGGACATGATCTTGTCCGTCTCCTCGATCAGCGTGGGGATGAACCGCAGGGCAATGGACATCATCATAGCCAGCTCGTGGACCGGCACACGGAGGCGCTTCATCCAGTTCAGCAGCCGCTCCAGTCCGTCGGTGAGGCTGATGGGGCTAGTGGTGTAGGTCATGAGGAAGGTGCCCATGATGAGCAGCATGATCCGAAGGACCATGAACACGGCGTTGCGCAGACCCGTGTCGGAAACGCGCAGTAACCCCCACTCCAGCACATAGCGCTCGCCGGGGGTGAAAAACAGGTTCAAAAGGGCCGTAAAGACGATGATGAACAGCACCGGCTTGAGGCCCCGCACCAGGGACCGCAGTCCCACCCGGGACACCCGGACGCACACCGCCAGAACGGCGGCCAGCAGGGCGTAGGCCGTAAAGCTCTTGGCGCAGAACAGGGCGATAATGTACAGCATCACCAGCAGGATCTTGGTCCGGGCGTCCAGCCGGTGCGCCACGGTGTCCCCCGGGAAATACTGGCCCAGGGTGATATCCTTCAGCATGGGGCTCCCCCCTTCCGCAGCGCCTGAATGGCCCGCTCCAGCTCCTCCACGGTGTACACCGCCGGGTCGATGGGAAGCCCCCGGTCCCGGAGGGCCATGGCAACTCTCGTCACCTGGGGCACATCCAGACCGGCCTCCAGCAGCTCCTCGCCCCGGGCAAAGACCTCCCGGGGGGTGCCGCCCATGAGCACATGGGAGGACTTGAGCACCAGGATGCGGTCCACGTTCTGGGCGATCTCGTCCATGCTGTGGCTGACCAGCAAAATGGTGAGGCCGCGGTTTCGGTGATAGTCCCGGATGTTGGCCATCAGGTTCTCCCGGCCAGCGGGGTCCAGCCCCGCCGTGGGCTCGTCCAGGATCAGCACCTGGGGCTCCATAGCCAGAACACCCGCCAGGGCCACCCGGCGCTTCTGGCCGCCGGAGAGCTCAAAGGGAGACTTGTCCAGCTGGTCGTCCCGGATGCCCACGATGCGGGCGGCTTCCCGGACGCATCGGTCCAGCTCCTCCCCGGTGCGGCCCATGTTGGCCGGACCGAAGGCGATATCCTTGTAGACCGTCTCCTCGAAGAGCTGGTACTCCGGGTACTGGAACACCAGGCCCACCTGGAACCGCACGTCCCGGATCTTCTTGGGCTCCGCCCAGATGTCCTTCCCGTTCAGAAGGATCTGACCGGAGGTGGGCTTGAGCAATCCGTTCAGGTGCTGGATCAGGGTGGACTTGCCGGAGCCGGTGTGGCCGATGATGCCCACGAACTCCCCGGGATACACGTCGAAGGACACGTCCTCCACCGCGCTGCGCTGAAAGGGCGTGCCCACCCCGTAGGTATGGGTCAGATGTTGTACTTGCAGGATCGGTTCCAATTTGCTCTCGTTCCTTCCGCAGGCCCGGAACCGGGCCCGTTGTTCCGTATTCACAGCGCGGCGGCGATGGCGTCGGCGCACGCCTCCACCGTCAGGGCCGTCAGGGGCACGTCCAGGCCGTCCCGGCGCAGCCGGTCCAGCAGGTCCACGGTGTCCGGCACCGTGAGGCCCATGGACCGGAGCTTACCCACCTGGGTAAAGATCTCCTGGGGGCTCCCGTCCATGACCAGCTTCCCGTCGTCCATGACCAGAAGGCGGTCCGCCTCCTCCGCCTCATTCATGTGGTGGGTGATGAGCACCACGGTGATGCCCTTCTCACGGTTGAGCCGGTGGATGGTGGTCAGCACCTCCCGCCGCCCCACCGGGTCCAGCATGGCGGTGGCCTCGTCCAGGACGATGCACGCCGGCTCCATAGCCAGCACTCCGGCGATGGCGATGCGCTGCTTTTGGCCGCCGGAGAGCAGATGGGGGGCGTGGCGGACGAACTCGCTCATACCCACCGCCGCCAGAGCCTCGTCCACCCGGCGGCGGATCTCCTCCGACGGGACGCCCAGGTTCTCCGGGGCGAAGGCCACATCCTCCTCCACCACGTTGGCTACGATCTGGTTGTCCGGGTTCTGGAACACCATGCCCACGGTGCGGCGGATGGCCAGCAGCAGCTTCTCGTCGGTGGTGTCCATGCCCTCCACGTACACCTTGCCCCCGGCGGGCAGCAGCACGCCGTTGAAGGTCTTGGCCAGGGTGGACTTACCGGAGCCGTTGTGGCCCAGGACCACCACGAAGGTGCCCTTCTCAATGGACACATCCACGCCCGCCAGGGCCAGGAGGGGCTTCTGGTCCTCCTCCGCCGGATAGGCGTAGGTCAGATTTTCCGTTTGAATGATCGTCGGCATCGTTCTCTCACTTCTCTTGCAGTTTCCTCACGCGGAACCGCCCCGGGACCCGCGGGGCCCCGTGCTCCAGCAGCCGCAGCAGCCCAAAGCCCGCCAAGACCCCCAGGGTGTTCAGCATCAGATCGTCAATGTCAAAGGCCCGCCCCACCAGCAGCTGCCAGCACTCCACGGCGCCGGTGACGCACAATCCGGTGACCAGGGCCCGCCTCCAGGTGTATCCCCGCCACAGCAGGGCGGCAAAAAAGCCGAAGGGCAGGAACATCACCACGTTGCCTGCCAGGATGTACAGGGAGTGGGCGTCGGCGGCGAAGGTCCGAAAGGGCACCAGGCTCACGGTGCCCAGTTCAAAAAAGGGGTCGCCGCCCGTGTTCCAGGTGTAGCCGTGGAGCAGGTCCACCAGGGACCACACCACCCACCGGGGCGTCAGGGTCAGGGCCGCCATGCCGCCGCAGAACATCCAGAACAGTGCCATAGCCCCCTCCCGGAGGGGCGGGCTCACCAGCCCGGCGCGGCGCAGTCTCCGCCGCCGCCAGGGCAGCAGGCAGCCGTACACCGCGAGGGCGGCGCAGCCGCCGGCCAGCAGGGTCAGCAGATACGCTGCGGTCCTTCCCATGGACTTATTCGCTGCACCAGCGGCCCGTGGCGCCGCAGGGCAGGGCCAGGCCGGTCTCTGTCACCGGAAGGCCCAGCTCATCCCAGGTGCAGCGGCCGCCGTACTTCTCCGCCACCAGCAGGTGCAGCAGGTAGCCCAGCACCGACGGGGCCAGGCCCGTGGTGTAGGAGTTGATGATGACGAACAGGGGCTTGTCCGACAGCACCCCGGCGCACAGCTTCACGAAGGGATACAGGTTCTCCTCCAGCTTCCACACCTCGCCGCCGGGGCCCCGACCGTAGCTGGGCGGGTCCATGATGATGGCGTCATAGGTCTTGCCCCGGCGGATCTCCCGCTCCACGAACTTGGCGCAGTCGTCCACGATCCAGCGGATGGGGGCGTCGGAAAGGCCGGACAGCTTGGCGTTGTCCTTGGCCCAGGCCACCATGCCCTTGGCCGCGTCCACATGGCACACGCTGGCCCCCGCCTTGGCGCAGGCCACCGTGGCACCGCCGGTGTAGGCGAAGAGGTTCAGCACACGGATGGGCCGCCCGGCGGAGCGGATCTTCTCCATGGCGAAGTCCCAGTTGACCGCCTGCTCCGGGAAGAGGCCCGTGTGCTTGAAATTCATAGGCTTGACCTGGAAGGTCAGCTCTCCGTAATGGATCTTCCAGCTCTCCGGCAGGGCCTTCTTCTCCCAGTGTCCGCCGCCGGTCTGGCTGCGGAGATACCGGCCGTCCGCCTTGCGCCAGGCGGGGTTGCGCCGGGGGCTCTCCCAGATGGCCTGGGGGTCCGGCCGCACCAGCAGCTGATCGTCCCACCGCTCCAGCTTCTCGCCGCCGCCGCAGTCCAGCAGCTCATAGTCCTGCCATTGATCCGCAATCCACATATCGCCGCTCCTTCCCTTCCGCCTCCGCCCAAGCGGAGGAGGCATGTCCATAGCAAATCATGTTATTATACCTCTTTCCCCGCCGGTTCGTCAATTCCTTTCGGCTGTCGAAGAGAGGCGAAACCCGGCGCTCCCGGGAAAAAACGGCCCCGGCGCAGCGCGCGCCGGGGCCTCGGTCATATTCTCTCCAGCAGCGTCCCGACAAAAGCCCGAACCCGCTCCGCTTTCCCGTCATCCATAAAGGGCACGTCATAGCCCAGGTGCCGTTCGGCGTGGCTGCCCAGATACCGCAGGCGGGAGTGGGCACAGTAGCGCCGCATCCCCGTCTCGAAGAGGTCACAGCCCTTCTCCGGGCGGTAGCCGCAACTCAGCAGCAAGGCCACGGCCTTCCCCTCCCACAGGGAGGGGCCCCGGGTCTCGCCGTAGAACTTGTTCATGCCGTACACCAGCCGGTCCAGCAGGGCCTTCATGGGCGCCGTGCAGTACCAGGAATAGATGGGCGTGGCCAGCACGATCAGATCCGCCGCCAGCACCCGGTCAAAGAGGTCCTGAACGTCGTCCCCCTGGGGACAGCCGAACACCGTCCAGTCCCGCTGGCAGATCCGGCAGGCCCGGCAGGGCCTGATCTCCCGGTCATAGAGCCACACCGTCTCCGTCTC
Source organism: Dysosmobacter sp. Marseille-Q4140 (assembly GCA_018228705.1). Classification (NCBI taxonomy): domain Bacteria; kingdom Bacillati; phylum Bacillota; class Clostridia; order Eubacteriales; family Oscillospiraceae; genus Dysosmobacter; species Dysosmobacter sp. Marseille-Q4140. The sequence goes on from CP073694.1 coordinate 311,396, forward strand.
CGCGCCGCCCTGCTCCAGCGCCTCGCAGAAGGGCGCCAGCAGCGCGGCGGTGTTTCCCGCCTTCCGGGGGCTGCCCATGAGGATCAGAACGCGCTTCACAGGGTCTCGCCGCCGCAGGCGGTGCAGGAAGCGCAGCTGCCGCAGGCCACGCCGTCCTCCTCGTCAGGCAGGGACGGCGCCTCCCGGCCCGCCAGACGCTCCCGGGCCACCGCCAGCATCAGCTTGATGCGGTTTTCCTGGTTGACGCGGGTGGCGCTGGGGTCGTAGTCGATGGGAGTGATGTTGGCCTGGGGGTACAGCTCCCGGATCTTGTTGATCATGCCCTTGCCGCAGATGTGGTTGGGCAGGCAGCCGAAGGGCTGGGCGCAGACGATGTTCTCGTACCCGGCCCGGACCAGCTCGATCATCTCGGCGGTCAGGAGCCAGCCCTCCCCCATCTTGTCGCCGGTGGAGATGATGCCGTCGGTCAGCTTCACCAGTTCGTTGAAGGGCAGCGGCGCGTGATAGCCGTTGTCCTTGAGGACCTTGATGAGGACCTTCTCCATGCCGGCGATGTACTGGAGGATCACGTCGGACACGTGCTTTTCCAGGAAGGATCCACCGTAGAGCCGGGCGGTCTCCGAGGGGTTGTAGGCGCAGTACTGCACGAAGCCCATGAGGCCCGGCAGGTTCACCTCGCAGTCCTGGCTGGCCAGGAACTTCTCCAGGTCGTTGTTGCCCAGAGGGGAGTACTTCACGTAGATCTCCCCCACCACGCCCACCTTGACCTTGGGCACCCGGTGGACGGGGATGGCGGCGAAGTCCGCGGCGATCTTCGGCATGGCGGCCTTGATCTCCCGGCCGGACCAGCCCTTGTCCTGAAGCACCCAGCCGCAGATGGTGTCAAGCCATTTCTCTTGACAGGCAGCCGCGTCGCCCTTGTGGGTCTCGTAGGGCTCCGTCTGGGCCTTCAGTGTCACCAGCAGGTCGCCGTAGTAGATGCAAGCCAGGAGCTTGCGCATCAGCGGCACCGTCATGGGGAAGCCGGAGTCCTTCTCCAAACCGGAGAAGTTCAGGCTCACCACGGGCACCTGGGGATACCCGGCCTTGACCAGGGCCTTGCGCAGCAGGTGGATGTAATTGGAGGCCCGGCAGCCGCCGCCGGTCTGGGTGATGATGAGGGCGGTGTGGTCCAGGTCGTACTTCCCGGAGCCCAGGGCGTCCAGGAACTGGCCGATGACCAGCAGGGCCGGATAGCAGGTGTCGTTGTGGACGTACTTGAGGCCCAGCTCACAGACCTGGCTGCCGCAGTTTTCCAGCAGCTCGCAGGTGTAGCCCGCCTGCTCCATGACGGCGGCCAGGATGCGGAACTGCACCGGGGCCATGTTGGGGATCAGGATTTTATGGGTCTTTTTCATCTCCGGGGTAAACTTGGGGTAATTCTGAAATTCCAGTTCCATGGCTCAGGCCTCCTTTCCTTCCGCACGGCGCTTTTCATCTTGCTCGTCCAGAGCCGCGAACAGGCTCCGCAGCCGGATGCGCACCGCGCCCAGGTTGGTGATTTCGTCGATCTTCAGCTGGGTGTACAGCTTTCCTCCCGCCTGGAGGATCTCCCGGGTCTCGTCGGAGGTGATGGCATCCACGCCGCAACCGAAGGAGACCAGGTGCACCAGGTCCATGTCCGGCTGGTCGCAGCAGTACCGGGCGGCGGCGTACAGGCGGGAGTGGTAGGTCCACTGGTTCAGCACCGTGGTGGGGAATTTCTCCACCCGGTTGGAGATGGAGTCCTCGGTCACCACGGCGGCGCCCGCCCGGGTGATGAGGGTGTCGATGCCGTGGTTCACCTCCGGGTCCACGTGGTAGGGACGGCCCGCCAGCACGATGATGCGGCGGCCCTCCGCCCGGGCCTGGTCGATGATGCGCTCACCCTCCTTGCGGATCTGGGCCATGTGGTGGGCGTACTCGGCATAGGCGGCGTCGGCGGCCTCCTTAATCTCCCCCTTGGTGATGTCCGGGAAATACTTGCGCAGGATGGTGAAGATCTTCTTGGTGAAGTCCTTGGGCCGGTGGAGGCCCACATAGTCGTAGATGAACTTGGTGTCCTTGATCTCCGGGCAGTTGCCGGCGATGACCTCCGGATAGTAGGCCACCACGGGGCAGTTGTAGTGGTTGTCGCCCAGGCCCTCGTCGATGTTGTAGGTCATGCAGGGATAGAAGATGGCGTCCAGCCCCAGCTTGGAGAGGAACTGGATGTGGCCGTGGGCCAGCTTGGCCGGGAAGCAGGCGGTGTCGCTGGGGATGGTGCCCTGGCCCTTGAGGTACAGGTCCCGGCTGGAGAGGGGGCTGTGGTACACGGCAAAGCCCAGCTTGGTGAAGAAGGTGTGCCAGAAGGGCAGCAGCTCCCAGAAGTTCAGACACAGCGGCAGACCGATCTTGCCCCGCTTGCCGGGGACAGGCTTGTAGCCCAGGATCAGCTTGCGCTTGTAGGCGTACAGGTTCCGCTCGCCGGTGTCGGCCTTGCCGGTGACGGGCCGGTCGCAGCGATTGCCGCTGATGAAGGTGGACCCGTCGGCAAAGGTGCTGACGGTCATCTGGCAGTTGTTGCCGCACAGGCCGCACAGGCGGCTCTCCGTCTCCTGGCGGAAGTCCGTCAGCGCCTGCCGGTCCAGAAGGGTGCTGGTCTGCCCCGCGGCGGCCTTGCCCCGGCCGTACAACGCGGCGCCGAAGGCGCCCATGAGGCCGGCGATGTCCGGGCGGATGACCTCCACCCCCATCTCCTTCTCAAAGGCCCGCAGCACCGCCTCGTTGTAGAAGGTGCCGCCCTGGACCACGATGTTCCGGCCCAGCTCCTCGGGAGAGGAGGCCCGGATCACCTTGTAGATGGCGTTTTTCACCACGGAGATGGAGAGGCCCGCGGAGATATTCTCGATGGTGGCCCCGTCCTTCTGGGCCTGCTTGACGGAGGAGTTCATGAACACCGTGCACCGGCTGCCCAGGTCCACGGGCCGCTCGGCGAACAATCCCAGCTTGGCAAACTCCTTCACATCGTAGCCCAGAGCCTGGGCAAAGGTCTGGAGGAAGCTGCCGCAGCCGGAGGAACAGGCCTCGTTGAGGAAGATGTTGCTGATGGCTCCCTGGTCGATCTTGAAGCACTTCATGTCCTGGCCGCCGATGTCGATGATGAAGTCGACGTTTGGCAGGAAGTGCCGGGCGGCGGTGAAGTGAGCCACGGTCTCCACCACGCCGTAGTCGGCGTGGAAGGCGGCCTTGGCCAGGTCCTCGCCGTAGCCGGTGGTGGTGACAGAGGCCACATGGAGGGCCGGGTGCTCGTCGTAGAGCTTCTGGAGCACCTCCCGGATCAGCGGCACGGGGTTGCCGAGGTTCGGCCGGTAGTCGGTGAAGAGGATGCGGGCGTCCTGGTCCATGACCACCATCTTGACGGTGGTGGAGCCGGAGTCGATGCCGATGTGGACCGGGGCGGCGTAGTCCGCGCCGAAGGGCACCCGGGGCACCGTGGCCTTGGCATGCCGGGCCCGGAAGGCCTCATACTCCTCCTGAGAGGAGAACAATGCCGGCTGGGAGCGGTAGGTCTCGGAGGCGCCGTGCTCCTGAAGCCGATCCGCCACCTCCAGAAGATCGAAGGTCTTGTCGGAGTAAAAGGCGGCGCCCAGGGCCACGAACAGAAGGCTGTTCTCCGGGCACAGGCCCGTGACGCCCAGGGTCTTGTCAAAACTCTCCCGCAGGCACCGGGAGAAGGTCAGGGGACCGCCCAGATACACCACGTTGCCCTTGATGGGCCGGCCCTGGGCCAGGCCCGCGATGGTCTGGTTCACCACCGCCTGGTAGATGCTGGCGGAGATGTCCTCTGCCCGGGCGCCCTGGTTGATGAGGGGCTGCACGTCGCTCTTGGCGAACACGCCGCAGCGGGAGGCGATGGTATACGTCTTTTCCGCCTTCTGGGCGGCGGCGTCCATCTCGTCGGCGGTCATCTTCAGCAGCGTCGCCATCTGGTCAATGAAGGCGCCGGTGCCGCCGGCGCAGGAGCCGTTCATCCGCACCTCCATGCCGCCGGTCAGGAAGAGGATCTTGGCGTCCTCCCCGCCCAGCTCAATGATGCAGTCGGTGCCGGGGGTCAGGCGGGTGGCCGCCACCCGGGTGGCAAACACCTCCTGGACGAAGGGCACCTCCACGCTCTCCGCCATGCCCATGCCGGCGGAGCCGGAGATGGCGAATTCTGCCTTCCCGCCGGGGACATACTGCTCCGCCACCCGGCGCAGCAGCTCTTCGGATTTTTCCAGGATATGGCTGAAATGCCGCTCGTATGTACTGTAAATCAGATGGTCCGCGTCGTCCAGCACCACGCATTTGATGGTGGTGGAGCCCACGTCAAGTCCCACTTTCAAGGTTACTGCCTCCTTACAGGTAAACGGTTACGCCGGGAATTTCACCGCGTAACCGTACGATTCCACATTAGTTGATATGATACTCTTTTTCGACAGGATGTTCAACTGGAAAAATCACCAGCAAGTGTGAAGAATTCGTTAAGATTCCTATTTTTCCCGCCTCTGGACTTTTCCCGGAAATGTGCTATACTGAACAGGACTTTTCAAAAAGCGAGGCGAATTCCATGGACCGTGTGCTGCTGCACTGCTGCTGCGCCCCCTGCTCTTTAAGCTGCATCGACCCCCTGCGCGCCGAGGGCATCGAGCCGGTGGCCCTGTGGTACAACCCCAATATCCATCCCTGGAAGGAGTACCAGGCCCGGCGGGACTGCCTGCTGGAGTATGCCCCCACCATCGGCATGGAGGTGCGGGTGTGGGAGGACTACGGCCTGCGGCAGTTCGTAGAACAGGTGGCCGGCAACATCGACGCCCGCTGCGCCTACTGTTACGGCCACCGATTGGAGGGCGCGGCAAAGTACGCCGCGGAGCATGGCTTTGCGGCCTTCACCTCCACATTGCTCGCCAGCACCTATCAAAATCACGAGGCCATCCGGGCCGCCGCCGAGGCCGCCGCGGCCCGCCACGGCGTTACCTTCCTGTACCGGGACTTCCGGCCCAACTTCCGCGCCGGGAACCAGCGGGCCCGGGAACTGGGGTTCTACATGCAGAAGTACTGCGGCTGCGTCTTTTCCGAGGCGGACCGCTACCAGAAGCAGATCGACCGGGACAAGGCGAAATTTGCCGAGGGCTGAGCAGAGCATACCGCCGCCCTCCCCTGCTGTCCACTGGTTCGGGACCATCGGCCCCGGCTGGAAGATGATCGGTACAAAACACAGCAAAGAGGACTGCCTGCAGGCAGTCCTCTTTTGTATGGTCTCAGTTTTTCAGGCTGTGGAGCGGGGCCGGGATGCGGCCGCCCCGGGCGATGAAGTCCGCGCTGGACTCCCGATGGACCGGCATCACCGGGGCGGAGCCCAGAAGTCCGCCCATCTCGATGGTATCCCCCACGTCCTTGCCGGGGGCCGGCAGGAGCCGCACGGCGGTGGTCTTGTTGTTGACCATGCCGATGGCGGCCTCGTCGGCAATGATAGCGGAGATGGTCTCCGCCGGCGTGTCGCCGGGCACGGCGATCATGTCCAGGCCCACGGAGCACACGCAGGTCATGGCCTCCAGCTTGTCCAGGCAGAGGGTGCCGCCGCGGGCGGCGGCGATCATGCCCTCGTCCTCACTGACGGGGATAAAGGCACCGGAGAGACCGCCCACGGAAGAGGACGCCATGACGCCGCCCTTCTTCACCGCGTCGTTCAGCAGGGCCAGGGCGGCGGTGGTGCCGTGGGTGCCGCAGACCTCCAGGCCCATCTCCTCCAGGATCCGGGCCACGCTGTCCCCGATGGCCGGGGTGGGCGCCAGGGAAAGGTCCACGATGCCGAAGGGGGTGTCCAGCCGGGCGCTGGCCTCCCGTGCCACCAGCTGGCCCATGCGGGTCACCCGGAACGCCGTTTTCTTCACCGTCTCGGCCACCACGTCGAAGGGCTGTCCCTTCACCGACTTGAGGGCGTGGTGGACCACGCCGGGGCCGGAGACACCCACGTTGATGACCTTCTCCGCCTCGCCCACGCCGTGGAAGGCGCCGGCCATGAAGGGGTTGTCCTCCACGGCGTTGCAGAACACCACCAGCTTGGCGCAGCCCAGCCCGTCCCGGTCGGCGGTAGCGGCGGCGGTGTCCTTGATGATGCGGCCCATGAGGCTGACGGCATCCATATTGATGCCCGCCCGGGTGGAGCCCACGTTGACGGAGGAGCACACCAGCTCCGTCCGGGACAGCGCCTCCGGAATGGAGCGGATCAGCTTCTCGTCGGCGCGGGTCATGCCCTTCTGCACCAGGGCGGAGTAGCCGCCGATGAAGTTGACGCCGCAGGTCTTGGCCGCCCGGTCCAGAGCCAGGGCGAAGGGCACGTAGTCCTCCGCCTCGCTGGCGGCGGCCACCAGGGCAATGGGGGTCACGGAGATCCGCTTGTTGACGATGGGGATACCGAACTCCCGCTCAATGTCCTCGCCGGTGCGGACCAGGTGTTCCGCGCAGCGGGTGATCTTATTGTAGATCTTTTCGCAGGCCCGTTTCGGGTCCGGGTCGCAGCAGCTGAGCAAAGAGATGCCCATGGTGATGGTGCGGATGTCCAGGTGCTGCTGGTCGATCATCTCAATGGTGGATAAAATTTCCTTCTGATTCAGCATAATGGTTCTCCACAGTAAAGTTATTCTCTGAAGTCCAGCTTCCCAGGAACATCCGACCTGGAAAGGGGGCCAGGGGAAAACCTGCGATTTTCCCCGGTTGATTTGCCAAAAAGCAAATCAAGGAATTTCAATCATTTTCGGCAGGACATGCACCTGCCGAAAATACCTTGACCCAGCCGCCCTGGGCGGCGTTCACCAGTGACCGATGTCACTGGTGGTGGGGGGGCCTGCGGGGGGGAGCCTGCTCCCCCGTACTTTCACACTCTGTGCATGGCGTCGAAGATCTCCTCCCGCTGGATGCGGATGGATATCTCCATCTTCTCGCCCAGAGCCTCCAGCAGTCCCCGCAGCTCGCCCACGGAGGTGCGGGCCTTGCTGACATCCACGGCCATGACCATGGTGAAGGACCCCTGCAAAATGGTCTGGGTGATGTCCAGAATATTGACGTTGTTTTCGGCCAGCAGGGCGCAGACGGCGGCAATGATGCCCACCTTGTCCTGCCCCACAACGGTGACGATGGCGTTCATAGTGTCTCCTCCTTGTGGGCCGGTCCGCCGGACCGGCCTCTCTTTCGCAGCATACCAAAGCATTATAGCATAGCTCCGGCGGCTTGTAAATCGTCAACCCGCCGCCAGGCCCTGGAACAACCCCCACGGCGGGACCAGGAAGGTCAGCAGGACATAGCAGGCCGCCAGCAGCCCGCACAGAACCAGCCAGATCCGGGGGCGCCGGGCGCCGTCGGGGCCGAAGGCGATCCCTGCCGCCAGGGCGCCCGCCCAGACCGCAAGGCACAGCCGGCCGCTGCCGCCGGCGGCCAATATCGCCCCATTCAGCGCCACGGCTCCCAGGCTCGCCAGCACAGCCGCCGGCAAATCCCGGACCACAGGTCCCGGCGCCCGCCCCAGGCGGCAAGTCAGAAAGCAGACCCCCAGCATGGGCCAGAATACCAGCTTGCTCAGTTCCCAGGGACTTGCCCGCTGAGGCACCAGCACCGCCGCCGGACCGCTCCGGACCGTGCCGTGGAGCAGCAGAAGCACCAGTCCCAGCAGCACCGCGGCCAGATACCGCAGTGCCACCCGATCGATCGTATCTCTCATGGTCTCTCACCTCTCTCCACCGTATGCAGCAGCGGGGGCGGAAAGACCGAAGGACAAACAGGACCGGGCCCGCGGGCCCGGTCCTCCGGATCGGCAGACGCCGGTCCTCAGATCTCGTCAAAGAACTTGGCGTGGATGGCCTTGACGGCCTTGTTCACATCCTCCTCGTCCAGCAGCACGGAGACCCGGATCTCGGAGGTGTTGATCATCTGGATGTTGATGCCCGCCTCGTACAGGGCCTCAAACATCTTGGCGGCCACGCCGCAGTTGCTCATGAGCCCGGCGCCCACGATGGAGACCTTGCCGATCTGCTCGTCGGTCTCAATGTGGTCGAAGCGCAGAGCTTCCTTGTGCTCGCCCAGGATCTGCTCGGCCTCGGCCAGGTCCTTCTTATGTACGGTGAAGGTGATGTCCTTGGTCTCCTCCCGGCCGATGGACTGCAAAATGACGTCCACGTTGATGTTGTGCTTGCTCAAAAGGTCAAAGACCTGGAAGGCGACGCCGGGGTTGTGCTGCAGTCCGATCAGCGCCACGCGGGCGATGCTGGTGTCCTTGGCGACACCGGCGATATTGGTTTTTTCCACTTTGGTGACCTCCTTCACTTTCGTACCCGGCTTGCGCTCCAGGCTGGATACGACTTCCAAATTCACTCTGAACTTCTTGGCCAGCTCCACGCTGCGGTTGTGGAGGACCTGGGCGCCCTGGCTGGCCAGCTCCAGCATCTCGTCATAGGTGATCTCGTCCAGCTTGCGGGCGTTGGGAACGATGCGGGGATCGGTGGTGTAGACGCCGTCCACGTCGGTATAGATCTGGCACAAATCCGCCCGGAAGGCCGCCGCCAGCGCCACGGCGCTGGTATCGGATCCGCCGCGGCCCAGGGTGGTGACGTCACCGTTGCGGTCCACGCCCTGGAACCCGGTCACCAGCACGATCCGGTGCTGGTCCAGCTCCGACTGGATGCGCTCGGAATCGATCTTCTTGATGCGGGCATCGGAGTGGACGGAAGTGGACTGGATCCCCACCTGCCACGCCGCCAGAGACACGCAGGGCAGCCCCATGGACTCCAGCGCCATGGCGCACAGGGCCACGGAGATCTGCTCGCCGGTGGACAGCAGCATATCCATCTCCCGCTTGGAGGCGTTGGGGTTGATCTCCTCCGCCTTGGCAATGAGATCATCGGTGGTATCGCCCTGGGCGGAAAGGACCACGATCACATCGTTGCCCTTGAGGTAAGTTTCTGCGATGATGCCGGCCACGTTCCGGATGCGCTGGGCATCCTTCACGCTGCTGCCGCCGAATTTCTGTACGATCAAGCTCATAGCGTTTCCTCTTTTACCTGAAATTGTTTGCCGCCGCTACACCAGTATACACACCCGGCGGCGGTTTGGGAATCAGCCCAGCACCCGCATGCAGGCCAGCACGTTCAGGGACTTGGCCCGGCGGGCGGCGTCCTCGCCGCTGACGGAATCCGTCAGGAAGGCGGTCTCGCCGTCCTCACTGAGAACCTCCACCTGACCGAAGGCCATGGCAGCGTCGGTGAGGCTGCCCTCGATGCGGAAATAGTACCGGGTGTGGAGCTCCATGGGGTCGCGGAACCCGGCGGGATCGGCCTCCCAGCCGATCTCCTCCCGGCGGGGACTGGCCTGGAGGGCCTCCATCACGTCCGCCACGCAGGCGGAGGCGGTGGGCAGTTCTCCGGCACCGCGGCCGTAGAACATGACCTCGCCGGTGGCATTGCCCTTGACCACCACGGCGTTGTACACATCCTCCACATTGGCCAGGGGGTGCTCCTCCGGAATCAAGTGGGGCGCCACATAGGCGGTACGTCCGCCGCCCGGCAGCCGCAGGCACCGGCCCAGAAGCTTCACCCGGTAGCCGGCCCGCTGGGCGATGCGCACATCCCGCAGGGACAGCTTGGAGATACCCTCCATAGGCACTGCAGCAGGATCCACCTGGCTGCCGAAGGCCAGGTCCGCCAGAATGCAGATCTTGCGGCCGGCATCGATGCCCTCCACGTCGGCAGTGGGGTCCGCCTCGGCATAGCCCTTGGCCTGGGCCTCCCGCAGGGCATCGGAGAAAAAGGCACCGGTGCGGACCATGCGGGTGAGGATATAGTTGCTGGTGCCGTTCAAAATGCCGTAGATCTCATCGATGCGGTTGGCCGCCATACACTGGGTCAACGGGTGCAGCACCGGGATGCCGCCGCCCACGCTGGCCTCGAAGAGGTAGTTGACGTTTTTCTTCCGGGCCAGCGCCAGCAGTTCCGAGCCCTTTTCCGCCACCAGCTGCTTGTTGGCGGTGACCACGTGCTTGCCGGCGTTCAATGCCCGCCTGGTGTACTCATAGGCCGCCTCCACACCGCCGATGGTCTCCACCACCACCCGGATGGAGTCGTCCTCCTCGATACGCTTGAAATCATCTGTCATCAGCTGGCGGTAGGGCCCGTCCTGGAAATGCCGGACCAGGATGGTCTTGACCTGAAGGGGCTCTCCCAGCTTCCGCTCGATCTGCTTGGCATTTTCCGCCACCACCTTGGCAACGCCCGTTCCCACGGTGCCAAGGCCCATAATCGCAATCTGTATCATCGCCGTTCTCCTTCCGGTTTATCCCGCCAGAACCTCAAACTTCACCACGCCCTCCACTGCGGCCACGTCCGAGAGCAGCTGCTCCAGCGTCTCGGCCATGCCGCTGGTTTCGGCGGAGATGGTGACAGCGGCGCAGCCGTTGGTGGGAATGGACTGGTTGATGGTCAGGATGTTGGCACCGGAGGTGGCAAACACCGACAGCACCCGGCTGAGAACGCCAGTGTTGTCCTTGAGCATCCCGTAGAAGGTGATGATATGCTCCGACTTCATGTCGTTGAAGGGCTGGACCGAGTCCTTGTACTTGTAGAACGCGCTGCGGCTGATGCCCGCCATCCGGGTGGCAGCACCCACAGTGGCCGCCTCGCCGGTCTGCATCATCCGCTTGGCCTCCGCCACCTTTACAAAAATCTCCGGCAGGGCCTCTGCCGCCACGATGTAATATCGGATCTCTCTCGCCATTTCGTCCGCCTCCCATGGTCAAATGTCTTCCAACGTCGACCATCTTAACATACTTTTGTCGCTGATGCAACCGAAACGTCGAAAAATCTTTTGGGGAAAACGGGGAATATCCCCAGGGCTCTGTCCGTCCATGGTGGGCAAAATGCCGGGAAAATGGGAGACTGCCCGAAAATGGGCAGTCTCCCACAGGTCCACAGTCTGTCTTTGAGGGGTGATCAGCGCTCCGCCCGGTAGACGGCGGCCATCCCCTTGTAGGTCTCGTAGCAGTCCAGCTTGGACACCACCTCGAAGGGCGCGTGCATGCTCAGCACCGGAACGCCGGCGTCCAGAGTGGTGATGTTGCGGTTGGCCATATACATAGCCACGGTGCCGCCGCCGCCGGCGTCCACCTTGCCCAGCTCCGCGATCTGCCAGATCACGCCGGAGCGGTCGAAGAGGCCGCGGACGTAGGCCACGGTCTCGGCGTCGGCGTCGGAGGCCCCGGACTTGCCCCGGGCGCCGGTGTACTTGCAAAGGCCGATGCCGTAGTTGAGGTAGGCGGCGTTGCGCTTTTCAAAGACCTCGGCGAAGTTGGGGTCGAAGGCGGCGGTCACGTCGGCGCTGAGGCAGAAAGAGCCCTCGTAGCAGCTGCGCAGGGCCGCGCCCTGGACCTCGCACAGGTCCTCCATAAAGGTGTCGAAAGCGGCGGACTGCATGCCCGTCACGCCGTCGGAGCCGATCTCCTCCTTGTCCGCCAGGACGCACACGGCAGTGCGCGCCGGGGTCTCCTCCAGGTCCAGCAGGGCCCGCAGGGCGGCGTAGCCGCACACCCGGTCGTCGTGGCCGTAGGCGCCGATCATGCTGCGGTCCAGGCCGATGTCGCAGGCGGTCACCGCCGGCACCGCCTCCAGCTCCGCGGAGGTGAAGTCGTCCTCGGTGATGCCGTACTTCTCGTTGAGCAGCTGCATCACCGCCAGCTTCACCCGGCCGGACTCCTCGCTGTCCCCGATGGGGCGGCTGCCCAGCAGCAGGTTCAGCGTCTCGCCGGGCACCGCCTCGCCCAGGGGCTTCTTGTTCTGCTCCATGCCCAGGTGGGGCAGCAGATCTGTGATGACCAGCCGGGGATCGCCGGGGTCCGCGCCGATGTGGACGCGGACACTGGTGCCATCCGCCAGGGCCACCACGCCGTGGAGCTCCAGGGGCACGGTGACCCACTGGTACTTGCGGATACCGCCGTAGTAGTGGGTCTTGAAATAGGCCAGCTCCCCGTCCTCATAGAGGGGGTTGGGCTTGAGGTCCAGACGGGGGGCGTCGATGTGGGCCGCGGCGATCTGCACGCCCTGGCTCAGGGGCGCCTTGCCGATGCGGGCCAGCATCACCGCCTTGCCCCGGTTGCAGCGGTACACCTTGTCGCCGGGGGCCAGGGCCTGGCCCCGCTCATAGGGGCGGTAGCCGGCCTGCTCTGCCAGGCGGATCACCTCCGCGGCGCACAGCCGCTCGGTCTTGCCGGCGTCCAGAAAGGCCTTGTAATCGGCGCAGTATGCCTCCATAGCCGCCCGCTCCGCCTCCGGCGCGCGGTCATAGCCGTTCTTCCGCTTGGAAAGCAGCTGCTCCTTCAGCTGCTTGTACTCACTCTTTTCCATGGGCTTTTTCCTCCTTGATGGTCTCGATCAGCCGCGCGAAGAAGCGCTTCGCCTCCGCCTCGAAGGCCTCGGCGCTGTCGGCGGCGTTGTTCAGCTCCAGATCGCACCGCTCCCGGTAGTATTCGTCGGGCTTCTGGGCGGAGATCCGCAGCCGGGCGTATTGCTCGGAGATATTGTCCCGGGCCATGATCCGCCGGACCCGCAGCTCCAGCGGCGCCGTCAGGGCGATGGTCCGGTCGCACAGCCGGTCCAGGCCGCCCTCCAGCAGGCTGATGGCGTCGATGGCCACCAGGCCGCCGGCATTGTCCGCCAGCCGCTGGCGCAGTTCCGGCTCCATATAGCGGAACACGATGGCGTTGAGCCGCTCCAGCCGCTCCTTGCTGGCAAAGACCTCCTGGCCCAGGCGCTGGCGGTCCAGCCGGCCGTCGGCGGCAAACACGCCTGGGAAGGCGTTGCCGATCTCCTGGCGCAGGTCCTGGTCCGCATCCAGCATCTGATGATACAGGGCGTCGCAGTCAATGGTCACCGCGCCCAGGGACTCCAGGGCCCGCAGGGCGCTGGTCTTGCCGGCGCCGGTGCCGCCGGTGAGGCCCAGCACCACCGGCTCCGCCTCCGCCTCCAGCACGTGGAAGCCGGCGGCCTTTTTCAGCCGGTTACCGATGGCAAGGCCCAGCCCGCGGTTGTCAGGGCATTGGGCGTAGATCTCCGTGACGGCGGAGCCGTCGAAGAAGCGCAGAGCGTCAAAGACCCGCTGGGCCTGGGACAGCTTGTCGGCAGAGGCGCCCAGTGTCTGGACCACCTGGTCCGGGAAGAGGTGAGCGTACTCGTCGAAGCAGATGACGCCGGAGGTGGGGCCCACCCGCTGGGCAATGACCTGGGCGGACTTCTCCGGCTTGCCAGTGACCACGGTGACCGGCGCCTTGGGGGCGTAGTGACGGTACTTCATGCCCGGAGCCCGGGGCTTCTCCCCCTCCGCCAGGGTGCCGGTGACGGCCTTGTCCACCTCGATCTTGCCGATGAGACGCTCCAGCTCCTCCAGAGGCAGTCCGCCGGGGCGCAGCAGCCGGGGCGGATCGCAGGTCAGATCCAGGATCGTGGACTCCACACCCACGGAACAGGGTCCGCCGTCCACCACGCCGGCGATCTTGCCGTCCATATCCTCCAGCACGTCCTGTGCGGTGGTGCAGCTGGGCCGGCCGGAGGTGTTGGCGCTGGGAGCCGCAATGGGCACCCCTGCCTCCCGGATGATGGCCAGGGTCACTGGGTGGTTGGGGCAGCGGACGCCCACGGTGTCCAATCCGGCGGTGGTCTGATCCGGGATGATGGGCTTGCGCTTGAGGATCATGGTCAGCGGGCCGGGCCAGAACTTCCTGGCCAGCACATAGGCCAGGGGCGGCACGTCGCTGCAATAGCGGGCCAGCCACTGCTGGCCGGTGACGTGGATGATGAGGGGGTTGTCCTGGGGACGGCCCTTTGCCTCGAAGATGCGGCGGACCGCATCGGCGTCCAGGGCGTTGGCCCCCAGACCGTACACCGTCTCCGTGGGGATACCCAGGAGGCCGCCCTCCCGCAGGATCTTCGCCGCGGAGTAGATCTTGTCGTCGATGGCCTTCTGCTGGCCCTTGGTGTCCCGCAGGTCAAAATACAATGTGTGCATATGCTTCGCCTCTATCTCTCTGAACTCCGGCGGCTGCGTGCCTCCGGTCTTTTCAACGCGTTCTCATTCCACCCCGGCGCCGCTTTGCAGCCGCTCCGCCCGGTCGGCGGTGACCAGGGCCTCGATCAGCTCCTCCAGATCGCCGTCCATGAAGGCGTCCAGTTTGTAGAGCGTCAGTCCGATGCGGTGGTCCGTCACCCGGCCCTGGGGGAAGTTGTAGGTCCGCACCCGCTGGCTGCGGTCGCCGCTGCCCACCTGGCTGCGGCGCTCGGCGGCGGTGGCCTCGGCCTGCCTCTGCCGCTCCAGGTCGTAGAGCCGGGAGCGCAGGACCTTCATGGCCTTGTCCTTGTTCTTGTACTGGCTCCGCTCGTCCTGGCACTCCACCACCAGCCCCGTGGGCAGATGGGTGATACGGATGGCAGACTCGGTCTTGTTGACATGCTGGCCTCCGGCGCCGGAGGAGCGGTAGGTATCGATCTGCAGGTCCTTGGGGTCGATGGCAACATCCACCTCCTCCGCCTCCCGCAGCACCGCCACGGTGGCGGCGCTGGTCTGGATGCGGCCGCTGCTCTCCGTCACCGGCACCCGCTGGACCCGGTGGACACCGGACTCGAACTTCAGCCGGGACCAGGCGCCCTGGCCCTCGATCATCAGACTGCACTCCTTGACGCCGCCCAACTCTGTGTCGCTGCGGCTCATGACCTCCGCGCTCCAGCCCCGGCGCTGGACATACATGGTGTACATCCGCAGGAGGTCCGCGGCGAACAGAGCCGCCTCCTCCCCGCCGGTGCCCGCCCGGATCTCCAGCAGCACGCCCCGGTCGTCGTCCGGGTCCTTCGGCAGCAGCAAAAGCCGCAGCTGCTCCTCCAGCCGCCCCAGCTCCTCCTGGGCGGCAGCGAACTCCGCTTTTGCCATCTCCCGCAGGTCCGGGTCGGCAAGCATCTCCTCTGCCCCGTCCCGGTCGGACTTCGCCCGGCACCAAGCCCTCCAGGCCTCCGCCACCGGCGTCAGCTCCTTCAGCTCCCGGGTGACGGTCCGTAGTTTCTCTGCGTCGCCGTAGACCGCCGGATCCGCCAGCTGGGCCTCCAGGTCCTCACAGCGCAGGGCAATGGCCTTCACTTTTTCCAGCATGGGACCGCTCCTCTCCTGTGGATTTCACAAAAGGGCGCAGTCTACCGCTCCGCCGCCAGCAGCTCCCGGACCTGACGTAAAAACTCCTCCTGCCAGAAAGCGCTTCCCACGTCTCCGCTGCGCAGAGATACCGCTGCCGTGTGGCCGGCAGGCACATACTGGTCCATCTGGCGGTAGACTTCCGCGTATTTGTTCTTGCTGCTGCGGGTGATGACATAGGCCGTCTGTGGCAGCTTCTTCCCGTGGGCCTTCAAAAACGCCCGCATGACGGCGCTGCACCGCCCGGCCCACACCGGCGTGCCCAAAATCACCAGCCGGTATTTGGGCAGTCCCTGCCCGGTCTGGAAGGACAGCAGCGGCTCCGTGGTCCGGCGCATGGCGTCCCGGCCGCAGCGGATCCAGCCCCGCAGGCCGCCGCGGTCCACGCCGTCCCGCAGTTCCAGCAGCTCCGCGTCCAGAGCCTCGGCAATCTCCTCCATGGCCTTCTTGGTGTTCCCCGTCCGGGAGTAATAGATACATAAGATGTCTTTCATGGGTTCCTCCACATAATGAAACGCTCAGTCCAGCAGGAAGCTCTTCACCATGGCGAAGGCCTCCCGCAGGTAGTAGTTGATCTCCAGATGGGCCCAGGGCAGCGCCGCGCCCACGCCCACAGTGTCGCCGTAGCCGTTCCGGGCGGCCAGAAGCCCCGCCCGGGCCAGGTGGAAGTCATTGGTGACCACCGCCACCGTATCCGCGGCCGGGTCCACCCCCGCCTCCTCCAAAAGGGGCCTGGAGAGGGCGAAATTCTCCGCTGTATTGGAGGCGGATTCCTCCAGAATGAGCCGCTCCGCCGCCACGCCCCGGGCCGCCAGGTAGTCGTACATACACTGCGCCTCGGAGATCTCCTCCCCGTAACCCCGGCCGCCGGTCAAAACCGCCGGGATATCCGGGTGGGCCGTGAGATAGTCCAGTGCCGCATCCAGCCGGGTCTTGAGGGACAGCGACGGCTCAGTGCCGTTGACCCCGGCGCCCAGGACGATCACCGCGCCGGCGCTCTCCTCCGGCGGGGCCTTGCACCCCTCATGGATCACAAAGATCTCGATCAGCGCCAGGGGGATCAGCACCAGCGCCAAGGCGGCCCGGAAGACCAGCCGGCACCGCCGGCCGGCTCTGGACCGGCGGGCCCAGCGCCGGAGATACTCCCCTGCCGTCAGCGCCGCCGCCAAGGCCAGCAGCAGGAAGCCGGAAAACCGGATACCCAGGCCGCGCAGCAGCACCAGGGCGAGCCCCACCGCGGCGCATACCACTGCGGCGGTCAGGACAGTCTGGCCCCGCTGGCGCCGGGCGCCCTTGTAACGGTCATATCTGTACAGGGGTCTGGCTTTATCCCTCTGCCTCCTCACTGAGCTGCTCCCACCTTTCGTACAGGGCGTCCAGCTCCGTCTGAGCCGCCTCTTTCTCTTGTACCAGTTCGTTCAGCTTCTCATAGTCGCAGGCGGCGGCCTCCATGTCCGCCTCCAGGGCGGCGATCCGCTCCTCCGCCTTGGCGATGTCCCGCTCGCAGATGGTCAGCTGCCGCCGGGCGGCCTGCTGGGCCTTGTTGCCCCGCTGGGGCCGCTCTGTGACGGTCTTTTCCTTTACAGGCTTTGCCGTCTCCTGCTTTTCCGCCTCCTCCTGGGCCTTCACCTGCCGGTATTGGGCAAAGCCCATGGGATAGTCGGTGATGGTGCCGCCGGAGACCTCCCAGATGCGGGTGGCGAAGCGGTTGATGAAATACCGGTCGTGGGAGACGAAGAGCAGTGTGCCGTCGTAAGCCTCCACCGCCTCCTCGATCCACTCCCGGGAGTCGATGTCCAGATGGTTGGTGGGCTCGTCCAGGATCAAAAAGTTGATCTCGTCGTCCATCAGCATGCACAGCCGCAGGCGGCTCTGCTCGCCGCCGGAGAGGACGGAGACGGGCTTCATCACATCCTCTCCCCGGAAGTCATAGGCCGCCAGCCGGTTCCGGGCCGACTGGGCGGAGAGGCCCCGCTTGGCGGCCATCATGTTCTCCACCAGGTTCCAGTCCGGGTGGTCGAACTCCACCACCTGGGGCAGATACGCCTCCTTCACCTGGGGGCCGGTGCGGATGCGGCCGTCGTCGGGGTACAGCTCCCCCACGATCATCTTGATGAGGGTGGACTTGCCGGTGCCGTTGTCCCCGATGAGGCCGATGCGCTCGCCGCCCTCCACCCGGAGGGTGATGCCGTCGAAAAGACGCTTGTCCCCGAAGCCCTTGGAGAGGTTCCGGATGGAGAGCACCTCGTCGCCGTGGAACTCGGCGGCGTTGAAGCGGGCGTCCATCTTCCGGGCCTTGGTGGGCTTGGAGGTGGTCCGCATCCGCTCGATGCGCCGTTCCATGGAGATGGCCCGGCGGTAGGTCTTGTCCATGCCCTGGAAGGCCCAGAGGCGCAACTGCTCCGCCGCCTTTTCCAGCTGGGCGATCTTGGCCTGCTCCTTCTCGTACTGCTTCATCCGCTCCTGGTAGCGGCGCTCCTTCTCCACGGCGTAAAAGCTGTAATTGCCGCTGTAAAACTCCGCTCTGCCGTCCTGGATCTCGATGACCCGGGTGACGGTGCGGTCGAGAAAATAGCGGTCGTGGGAGATGGTGACCACCGTGCCCCGGAAGGTGCGGATGTACTCCTCCAGCCACTCGGTGGCGTGGAGGTCCAGGTGGTTGGTGGGCTCGTCCAGCAGGAGGATGTCCGTGTCCTCCAGGATCAGCCGTCCCAGGTTCACCCGGGTCTTTTCCCCGCCGGAGAGGCTGTCGAAGAGCTGCTGGCGCATCTGCGCGGGAATGGACAATCCGTTTGCGATCTTGTTGACCGCCACGTCGGTATCGTACCCGCCGAAGGCCTCGAACCGCTCGCCCAGGGCGCCGTAGCGCCGCAGGAGGGCCGCATCGCTCTCCCCCGCCGCCATGCGCCGCTCCAGAGAGCGCATCTCCTCCGCCAGGCTCTCCAGCCGGGAAAAGGCGGAGCGCAGCACATCCTCCACCGTGTAGCCGGCCGGATACACCGGGATCTGGGAGATCAGTCCCACCCGGCGGCCCTGGCCGATGGTGACGGTGCCCTCGTCGCTCTCCAGCTCCCCGGTGAGGACCTTGAACAAGGTGGTCTTGCCGGCGCCGTTGCGGCCCAGCAGGCCCACCCGCTCGCCCTGGTCGATCTGGAAGGTCAGGCCGTCCAGCACGTTGTGGCCCACCTCAAAGGACTTGACCAGGCCGTTTACCTGTATCTCAATCATACGTCTTTCGCAGCCGCTCCACCAGCTTCTCGAAGTGCATGGCATGAGACGCCTTGATCAGCATGGCGGTGTTCTCCTCCAGCTGGCGCGTCAGCTCGTGGACGGCCTCCTCCTTGGTAGCGAAATGCAGCGTGGTGCCGCCGCTCTGGGCGGCGCCGTCGGCGATCTTGGCGGCCTTTTCCCCGATGGCGGCCACAAAGTCAATGCCCAGCATGGCCGCGAGAGCCCCCATGTTGTAGTGGGCCTGGGCGGTCAGGTTCCCCAGCTCGCCCATATCGCCCAGCACGGCCACCTTCCGGTCACACTCGGTCTTGGCAAGGATCTCCAGTGCCGCGGTGACAGACTGGGGATTGGCATTGTAGCAGTCGTCCAGGATCAGCCGGTTGCCCGGCAGGCGGATCACCCGCATCCGGGACCCGGCGCTCTCATAGGACGCCACGCCCCGGACAATCTCCTCCCGGCTCAGCCCCAGCTCCTCGGCAATGGCCACCGCCATGGAGGCGGAGTAGGCCATGTGCTCGCCGGGAGCGGGAATGGTCAGAGCATAGCGGTCCCGGGGAGTGGTGACGGTGCAGGTGATGCCCGCCACGCCGTGGTCCGCGATCTCCGTGATCCGCACGTCGCAGTCCGGGGTCTGGCCGCAGCGCAGCACGCGGAAGGGCAGCTCCAGGCCCCGCAGCAGGGCGTCGTCTCCATTGAGAACGGCCAGCCCTCCGGGCCGGAGATTTTCAAAGATCTCGCACTTGGCCTCCAGGATCCCCTGGCGGCTGCCCAGATTTTCGATGTGGGCGTCTCCGATGTTGGAGATGACGGCGATGTCAGGCCGCACCATCTCGCCCAGATACCGGATCTCCCCGAAGTGGTTCATGCCGGTCTCGATCACCGCCGCCTGATGCTCCGCCGTCAGGCCCAGCAGGGTCAGGGGGGTGCCGATGTCGTTGTTGAAGTTCTCCGGCGTTTTCAGCACCCGGAGCTTCGCCCCCAGCACGGCGGCGATCATCTCCTTGGTGGTGGTCTTTCCCACGGAGCCGGTGATCTGCACAAAGGGGATGGGGAACCGGTCCCGGTAGGCGGAGGCCAGGGCCCGCAGGGCCAGGCGCGTATCCGCCACCTGGATATAAAACTTATCCGCCCGCAGCCGCTCGGGCACCCGGGCGCACAGGCATCCGGCGGCGCCGGCATCCAGCGCGGCGTCGATGAAGTCGTGGCCGTCGAACCGCTCCCCCACCCAGGGCAGGAACAGACTGTCCTTGAGGACCTTCCGGCTGTCGGTACACACGGCCCGCACCTGCGGCGCCTGCGGCGCCGGGTTGAGCCACCGGCCCTCCACGGCGGCGGCGATCTCCTGTACGGTCATAGGCTGCATACGCTCACCCTCTCCTCTTGATCTGCATGGACAGGTCCACGATGCGCTGGCACAGCTGCTCATAGCTGATGCCAACAGCAGCGGCCTCCTTGGGGACAAAGCTGGTGGGGGTCATGCCCGGCAGGGAGTTGGCCTCCAGCACCCACAGCTTCCCGCTCTCGTCCAGAATCATGTCAGTGCGGGAGTAGACCTCCAGCCCCAGGCAGCGGTGCACCCGCAATGCCAGGTCACCGGCGGCCTCCATGACCTCCGGCGGCACCTGGGCAGGACAGGTCTCCAAAGCGGCGCCGGCCTGGTACTTGGCGGCGTAGTCGAACTCCTTTCCGGCGGGCACAGTCTCCACCGCCGGCAGCCACTGATCGCCCAGCACGGCCACGGTCAGCTCCCGGCCGTAGATCCGCTCCTCCGCCAGGACCTTTCCGCCGAAGCCCAGCACCTCGTTCAGCGCGGTGCGCAGCTGCGCCCGGTCCTCCGGTAAGTACACGCCCAGGGACGAGCCGCCTCCGATGGTCTTGACCACGCAGGGCATAGGCAGCTCCGCTGCCAGGCTCTCCGCCTCCTCAGGGCCGTACTCCAGCAGGCGCCACTTGGGCGTGGGGATGCCGGCGGCGTCCATGAGCCGCTTGGCCACGGCCTTGTCCATGGCAGCAGCGGAGGCCAGATGGCCGGAGCCGGTATAGGGCACGCCCAGCAGGTCCAGGGCGGCCTGGATGCGGCCGTCCTCCCCGTCCATGCCGTGGAGGCCCAGGAACACGATGTCCGCCGCGGCGCACACCTCCAGCACGTGGGGGCCGATGTGGCTGGGGCTCTGGTCCGGGCGGCTGCGGCGCACTGCCTCCAGGTCCGGCGCCTGGGCGCGGACACGGACGTCGGCGCACAGGCCGTCCGGCGCGTCAAACAGGGTGTCCAGATCCGCCGGGACCTGCTCCAGCCCCAGGAACAGATCCACCAGGATGGCCCGGTGTCCGTTTTTCCGCAGAGCCCGGCACACACCGGTACCCGACACCAGGGACACCTCCCGCTCGGTGGAGATGCCACCGGCCAGCACAACAATTTTCATAGCTCTCTCATATCCTTCCGCAGCAGCAGGGCGTCAGCCCATACTGATAGCATTATACTATTTGAATTCTATTTAGTTTAGCACAAAGCGCCTGTGAATACAACCGCAAAAAACGCCAGTACAGCAAGCGGAAGACCATGGGAGTCCGTCGCTTTCCCCAACGTGGGAGGCAGAAAAAGGGCCGCCCGAAGGCGGCCCCTTTCTGCGCGTATTTTCCGGTCAGCCCAGCCAACCCAGAGGGCCGGAGGAGTCTCCCTCCAGCAGCGTGGCGGCGGCGGAGAGCATCTGTGCCGCGTCCGCCCGGGTGACGGCGCTGTCCAGGCCGTCGCTGCCGAAGCTGCCGGCGGAGAGAACACTGACAGCCTCCATGTTGCCCACCGCCTGGGCCGCCCAGGAGGGCACCGCCTCCCGGTCCGCGTACCACACGTCCAGCTCCACATCCGCCACGTCAAGCGCGCGGTTGAGGACCGTGGCGGCCTCGTTGAAGGTGATGGGGTCCTCCCCCCGGAAGGCGGCGCCGTCCGCTGTGGACACGCCCTGGACGATGCCCTCCGCCACGCCGGCGGCGGCGTAGGCCTTGGCCCAGGTGGGGATGGCGTCGTCGTCAGAGAAGCCGGTCATGGTGACGGCCGTCACCTTCCGGCCCGTGGTCTCCAGCACCATGGCCAGGAACTCCCCCCGGGTGACGGTCTTGTCCGGCTCAAAGTAGTACTGGTCCCCGATCTTCACGCCGGTGAAGATCCCAGCCTCCGCCAGGTCCTGGGCGGCCGCCGCCGCGGCGGTGCCGGCGGTGTCGGCGTAGGTGACGCCGGAGCGGGGCTTTTGGATCTCCACGGTCACCGTGGCCGGGGCGGAGACCCGGCCCTGGGCGTCGGCGGCGGTGTAGGTGAAGCTGTCGGAGCCGGTGACACCCTCATCGGGGGCGTAGGTGAAGCGGTCCCCCTCCACCACCACGGTGCCCTTTCGGGGCTGGTCCGCCACGGCGAAGGTCAGGGTCTCTCCCTCTCCGCCGGAGGCCAGGAACTGGGCCTCATAGGGGATATCCCGGTAGGTGGCGATCTCCAGATCCCGGACCTCCGGCGCCCCCTCCTGGGGCTGCGTGTCCTTTTTGCCCAGACCGAACAGAGCCTGGGTCCCCACCGTCAGGGTCAGCGCCGCCGCCAGGGCCAGTACGGGGATGCGTTTGAGCAGATTGTGTTTCAAAGCTGATCGAACCTCCTGTCCATAAAATCGTGACAGGACTAGTCTCCGCCCAGAGGCTTCGAAATATGCGCGGAGGCCGGGGTCATCCCCGGCCTCCGTTTCCTCTTTTTTTCACCGTGTCAACGCTGGCGCCTCGGCCGCCACAGGGCCGGTGAGCGCTTCTTGATGCCGGATACCACGCCCATGGCCGCAAACAGCGTCAGCACCGAGGACCCGCCGTAGCTGAAAAAGGGCAAGGTCACGCCGATGGTGGGCATGACGAACAGGCACATGCCGATGTTGACAACGGTCTGGTAGATCAGCATGGCCGCCATACCTACGCAGATATAGCAGTGGAAGGGCGTCTGGGCGTTCCTTGCCACCCGCAGTACCCGGAAAATGATGACCGCCAGCAGCGTGATCACCGCAAGACATCCCACCAGGCCCAGCTCCTCTCCGCAGACGGAGAAGATGAAGTCCGTCCAGCGGTTGGGCAGGGACTGAGGAAAGCTGCTCTGGGTCTGGGTGCCGTTCATGTATCCCTGGCCAAACAGGCCGCCGGAGCCGATGGCCATGAGGCTGCGGGTCTGCTGCCAGCCGGTATCCAGGGCGTCATAGGAATGGTCAAACAGGACCCGGAACCGGTCCATCATATACCCGGGGATCAGCTCCAGCACCCACGCCGCCGCGAAACCGATCCCGCAGCCCGCAAACAGCAGGGCGAACCACCGCAGGGCGAAGCCTGCGGCAAAGGCCATGCACAAAAAGATGAAAAAAAAGGTCAGGGCATTGCCCATGTCGCCGGAGATCACCACATACCAGCCCATCAGCGCCAGGGTATGACCCGCCACCTGGGCGGCAGCCGGAAAGGACCGCAGGTCCCGCTTCTCCTCCCGAAGCCAGGCCAGCTGCTTGGCCAGCAGCAGGGTGAAGGTGATCTTCACCACCTCCGCCGGTCCGATCTGGAAGGGGATGCCGGGAAACTTCAGCCAGGCCTGGTTGCCGGTACTGGCACCCCCCACGCCGAAGGGGGTCTTCAGCAGTCCGATGAACACCAGGTTGAACAGCACCAGCCACTTCCATTTTTTCAGCACGATCTCGATGTCCACCATGGACATGAATACGTAGACGCAAAAGCCCAGCAGCATGGCCACGCCCTGGACGCCCACGTACCGCAGCATCTTCGCCGCGTCCATATAGTGGGTGGCGCTGGCAATGAGCACCATGCCGAACACCGTAGCGGCGCAGCAAAGCCCCAGCAACACCAGATCGGCCTGCTGGAAAAAGTCCGCGAGAATGGCTTTCAGTCGGTTCCACATGTGGTGTTTTCCTCTCTTCGGGGCAAAATTTGTCAGTTGGAGTATACCACAAACCGGCGGGGGTGTAAACGATGCAAAAATCTTTTTACACTCCGTTCAAAATATGATATACTAAGTTGATTTTTGGGAAACACCCGTGAAAGGAGGCGGAGATCATGGAATTCCACACCCGCTGCGAGGCGGAGACCGAGGCCCTGGGCGCCCGTCTGGCCGCCGTGCTGTCCCCAGGCGCGGTGGTGGCCTACCGGGGGGGCCTGGGCATGGGCAAGACCGCCTTCACCCGGGGCCTGGCCCGTGGTCTTGGGTACAAGGGCCGGGTCACCAGCCCCACCTTCACCATCGTCAACGAGTACGAGGGGGGCCGTCTGCCCCTGTTCCACTTTGATATGTACCGCCTGGAGGGGGCCGACGCTCTGTTCGACATCGGCTGGGAGGACTACCTGGACCGGGGCGGCGTTTGCGCCGTGGAGTGGAGCGAGCTGGCGGAGGCGGCCCTGCCGCCGGAGACGGTGTTCGTCACCATCGCCCGGAGCCCGGAGGATGACGCCGCCCGGGACATCACCATCGAAGGAGTGGAGCTGCCATGAAGATCCTGGCTCTGGAGACCTCCGCCAAGGCGGTCTCCGCCGCCGTGACGGAGGACGGCAAGGTCCTTTGCAGCGGCTATCAGGACACCGGCCTGACCCACAGCCGCACCCTGATGCCCATTGTGGAGGGTATTTTGAAAAACACCGGCCTGACGGTCCGGGACTGCGACGCCATCGCCGTGTCCGTGGGTCCCGGGTCCTTTACCGGCATCCGCATCGGCGTAGCGGCCGCCAAGGGGCTGGCCTTTGCCGCGGAGAAGCCCACTGTGGCCGTCTCCACCCTGGAGGCCATGGCACGGAACGTAGCCCACATGGAGGGGCTCATCATCTGCGCCATGGACGCCCGGCGCAATCAGGTCTACAACGCCCTCTTCCGCTCCCGCGGCACCGGCTCTCCGGAACGGCTGACCGAGGACCGGGCCATCGGCCTTGCCGACCTGGCGGAGGAGGTCTCTGCCATGGAGGGCCCCCGGATCGTGCTGGGAGACGGCGCCCCCCTGTGCCTCAAGGCACTGGCGGAGCGGGACATCCCATGCGTGGCCGCGCCGCCCCAGCTCATTATGCAGAATGCCGTGTCCGTGGCCCTGTGCGCCGGAGAGGCTGCCCTGCGGGGCGGACTGATCGATCCCCAGGCCCTGGCGCCGGTGTATCTGCGGCCGCCCCAGGCGCTGCCCCTGCGGGACCGGCAGTGATCTTGTTTTCAATTTTTTTGAGATAAAGGAGCGCATTTATGAACGGGAAAGTACATGTGATGGACCATCCCCTGGTGGCGCACAAGCTGACCATCATGCGGGACAAGAACACCAGCGTCAAGGATTTCCGGGAGCTGGTCAGCGAGATCGGCATGCTGATCACCTACGAGGCCACCCGTGACCTGCCCCTGACGGAAAAAGAGGTGGAGACCCCCATCTGCAAGACCACCGCTC
Source organism: Dysosmobacter sp. Marseille-Q4140 (assembly GCA_018228705.1). Classification (NCBI taxonomy): domain Bacteria; kingdom Bacillati; phylum Bacillota; class Clostridia; order Eubacteriales; family Oscillospiraceae; genus Dysosmobacter; species Dysosmobacter sp. Marseille-Q4140. The sequence goes on from CP073694.1 coordinate 336,310, forward strand.
CCACCCTCAAGGGCAAAAAGTTCGCCATCGTCCCCATCCTGCGGGCGGGCCTGGGCCTGGTGGACGGCGTGCTGCGGATGGTACCCTCCGCCCGGGTGGGCCACATCGGCATGTACCGGGACGAGGAGACCCTGGAGCCCCACGTCTATTTCTGCAAGATGCCCAAGGACATCGCCGACCGGGACATCCTGATCGTGGACCCCATGCTGGCCACCGGCGGCAGCGCCGAGGCCGCCATCGATGAGATGAAGAAGCGGGGCTGCAAGAACATCAAGCTCATGGTGCTGCTGGCCGCGCCGGAGGGCATTGAGCGGCTCCAGAAGTCCCACCCGGACGTGGACATCTACTGCGGCGCCGTGGACGATCATCTCAACGAGCACGGCTATATCGTCCCCGGCCTGGGCGACGCCGGCGACCGGATCTTCGGCACGAAGTAACCGCCCCTCTGCGGAACGCCTCTGGATATGAAAAAGGAAAGGACCGGATGGTCCTTTCCTTTTTGTTTCCTTGCAGCATCACACCACGTAGAAGTACACCGCCAGGTAGTGGAACAGCGACCCCGCCAGGATCAGCAGATGGAAGATCTCGTGGAAGGTCCACTCCGCGGAGAGATTGGGGCGCCTGACGGCGTAGAACACCGCTCCCACGGAGTAGCACACCCCGCCCAGGGCCACCAGGGTCAGGCAGGGCTGGCCCAAGGCTGCGAAGTCCCCGGCCAGGAACACCACCGCCCAGCCCATGACCAGGTACACGGCGGTGGAGAGTACCCGGGGCGCGTTGATCCACAGCAGCTTTGCCAGGATCCCGGCCAGGGCCACACCCCAGAGGATCAGGCAGAAATTCCTCCCCTTGGGCTGGGGCAGCAACACCAGGCAGAAAGGCGTGTAGCTGCCGGCGATGAGCACATAGATCATACCGTGGTCCATCTTCCGTAGCAGCTTCTTCACGCCGCCGCTGGTGACATCGCCGGGATAGTAATGGTAAACAGCACTGGCGGTGTAAAGCGCCACCATGGACGCACAGAAGCACAAAGCCGCCCCCAGAGCCACCCCCGGCGTATGGAGCCGCAATCCCCGCAGCAGCAGCCACAGCCCGCCCCCCAGTGCTGCCGCCGCTCCGGCGGCGTGGGTCCAGCAGCTGACAGGGTCCTGTGCATGGGTAAATAATTTTCGCATCGTCAAGCCTCCTATTCCAGGCATATGTAATAGCCATCAATATTATGTAATATGTTTTTTAATATTATATTACACGATATATCTAATAATTGCAAGTAGTTTATGATCGTGACTCAAAAATTATGCGTGGGAGCAAAAAAAGACAGCGGAGGACATCTGTCCTCCGCTGTCTTTTTTCAATTCCAGCACGCTGTCTTTCCGCCCAGGCCCGCAGTCTCCGCCCGGAAGGCCGGGTCCTTTCCGGTCCGGCGCTGGGCGGTGTAATCCGCCAGGGCCGCCCGCACCGGCGGGAACAGCAGCACGATCACCGGCAGGTTGATCAGGGCCATGACACCCATCAGCACGTCCGCCAGGTTCCACACCAGGTTGATCTCCATGCCGGAACCCAGAAAAATCAGCGCCATGGCGTCGATCCGAAAGAGGACCATGAACTCCCTGGCCGGGATCTTGCCCACGATGTAGCTCAGGCAGTTGTCCACATAGTAGAGGTTGCCGATCAGGGTGGTGAAGGCAAAGAGCACCATGGCCGCCGTGATAAAGATGGGCCCGGCGGCGCCGAACTCATTCTCCAGGGCCAGCTGCACATAGGGCGCGCCCTTGAGGGCCTCTGCCGGTTCCACGCCGGAGCACAGCAGCATGAAGGCCGTGGCGGAGCAGACCAGCAGGGTGTCGATGAACACGGAGAGCATCTGGACCAGCCCCTGCTTCACGGGATGGCTGACCTCGGCGGAGGCGGCGGCGTTGGGGGCGGAGCCCACGCCGGCCTCGTTGGAGAAGAGGCCCCGCTTGATGCCGTACATGACGGCGGAGCCGGTAAAGCCGCCAAAGATGGCCCGGAAATCAAAGGCGCCGGAGAAGATGGCGCCGAACACCTGGGGCAGGAGCCGCCAGTTCATGGCGATCACCACCACGGCCGCCAGCACGTACAGCCCGCCCATGACCGGCACCAGGGTGGAGGTGAAGCGGATGATGCGTTTTCCGCCGCCCATGACGCAGTAGCCCACCACCGCCGCCAGCACGGCGCCGATGACCCAGGGAGTGACGGCGGGATCGTAGAAATCATAGGCAGAGAAGGTGGACTGGAGGTTGTAGGACGCCAGCATGTTGAAGCCGCCGGCATAGGTCAGCACCAGCGTCACGGCAAATACCACCGCCAGGGGACGGCTGCGCAGAGCCGCCTCGATGTAGTAGGCAGGGCCGCCGTAGCAGCTGCCGTCCGGGGCCCGGCGCTTGTAGATCTGGGCCAGGGTAGACTCCACGAAGGCCGTGGCGCCGCCCACCAGGGCGATGACCCACATCCAGAACACCGCCCCGGCGCCTCCGCAGCAGATGGCCGTGGAGATGCCCACGATGTTGCCGGTGCCCACCCGGGAGGCGGTGGAGACCATCAGGGCCTGGAAGGAGGACACGGCGCCCGCCTCCCGGGGCCGCTCTCCCACCACCCGGATGGACTCCCGGAACAGCCGCAGCTGCACGAACTTCGTCCGCAGGGTAAAATACAGTCCCGCCGCGATCAGCAGGATCACCAGAAGGTAGGTATAGAGCCAGTCGCTCAGGGTGCCGATCAAGGTTCCCAGCATGGATCGATTCTCCGTTCTTTTTCTGAAAATTCGCTTTTCAGAATACCAGAAGGTCCTTGTTTTTGTCAATTTATATTTTGCGCTATGCAAAAAACAGGAACCGGTTCTCCGGTCCCTGTTTTTGCCATGCTCAATCTCGCGCGTCTTTTTACGTCAGTGTCTCCGTCTCCGGGTCGAAGGTCAGGCGGCTGGTGCCGCCGTCGGCGGTCTCGCATTTCAACGTCAGCTTGCCGTCCTCCCGCCAGGCGAGGCCGGTGATGGCAGTCTCCAGGCCGTCCCAGTCCGCAAGGTCGTAGGTACTGCTGCCGGAGCCCTCGCCGGGCTTCTGCCAGCTGACGGAAAAGGCCGTGGGCTCCTCCCACAGGGCGGCGCACCAGACCCCGTCGGCGGACCGGAGCTGGTAGCGGGTGACGTTCCACGCCAGGCGGTCCGCCGTCATGGCCGCCACATCGGGCACCCATTCCGTCCCCTGGAGGGGCGGCACCAGAAAGACCCGCTGGTCACCATACCGCTCCCCGGCGTCCCAGTCGGCGCCGTCGGAGAGATAGAGGTCCGTGCCGTCAGTGACGATGTAGGAAAGCCGCCGCTCCGCCACCTCCGTGCCGCCGCTGCGCATCCGCCAGAGGAAACCGTCGTTTTCGCAGATCACATCGATGACCATAGGGGTGCTCTCTCCGTGGTCCTGGACGGTCCTCAGCTGGCAGGGGATCCCCAGGGATGCCTTCTCCAGGAACGTTCCCACCGCCTCCGCGTTTTCCGTGCCCGCGTCGGTGAAGATCACCGCGCCGGTCCCGGCGGCGTCGGCGGCGCCGTACCGCTCCGGCAGGTCCTCCAGGGGGCCGAAGCCGTAAGGGGTCTGCGCTGTGTAGGGACTCTCCCCCAGGGAGAATTCCGCGGTCAGCAGGGCGCCGTCCACCTCCTTCACCAGCCGGTACTCCCCGGCGGCAGGCGCCTCCTCATAGAGCCAGAAGCCGCAGCTCAAGGCCATGGTCTGGCCCGGCTCCAGCGTGTAGCCGATATCGTCCCAGCCCACGCCGTCCTTCATGGTCAGATCCGTCCAGCCGCCGCCGTCTTTTCTCTGGATGGCGTATGAGGCGCCGAACACCCCTGTGGGCTGATCGGTGTCATTGTGAACGAAATAGGTATAGCTGGTCAGGGACGGATCGTAGACGTCGTGCTCCAGCTCCATAGTCAGCCCCTCCGGGGCTGGCCCCAACTCCTCTGCCGGAGCGGTCTGCTCCGGCTCCTCCGCCTGTTCCGCCGTTTGTCCTCCGCCGCAGCCGCTGAGCAGCAAAACCGCCGCCAGCATCCAAAGATATGTCCGTTTCAAGGGGGCCACCTCCCGTTTTTTCTATGGATATAGACGAACCTTTTTGCAAAAGGTTCCATACATTTCCGGCAAACTACACAAAATATGCCTAAAAAATTTTTAGCTCGCCTTCTTGCATTTTAGCCTGTTCTCCGGTAAAATACAAGCATAAGGGAAGAATGATAGCTGCAACGAAGTGCTGCGCGCACGGGCTGACACCTATCATTCCGCTTTTTTTGATAGGTGTTTCGACCCAAGCATGGGATCGAAGCGCCTTTTTCTTTTATTCAGTTTACATTTCACCGAGGGAATTTTGAAGGAGGTACAACTTTATGATCTTACTGGCAAACGGCAAAGTCATTACCAGAGACCCCAACGGCACCGGCTACTACCCCGACGGCGGCGTGGTCACGGACGGCGGCAAAATCGTGGAAGTCGGCACCACCGCCGACCTCAAGGCCAAATACCCCCAGGCGGAATTCGTGGATGCCAAGGGCGGCGTCATCATGCCGGGCCTCATCAACGCCCATACCCACATCTACTCCGCCCTGGCCCGGGGCCTCTCCATCAACGGCTACAACCCCACCAACTTCTACGAGGTGCTGGACGGCCAGTGGTGGTACATCGACCGGAACCTGGATCTGGAGGCCACCCGCGCCAGCGCCCAGGCCCTGGTGATCGACTCCATCAAGCAGGGCGTCACCACCATCTTCGACCATCACGCCTCCTTCTGCGAGATCCCCGGCTCCCTGATGAAGATCGCCGAGGTCACCAAGGAGTTCGGCATGCGTGCCTGCCTTTGCTACGAGGTCAGCGACCGGGACGGCGAGGAGAAGTCCATCCAGTCCGTCCAGGAGAACAAGGACTTCATCGACTACTGCGAGAAGAATCCCTCCGACATGCTCAAGGCCATGTTCGGCGGCCACGCCCTGTTCACCATCTCCGACAAGACCTTCGACCGGATGCAGGCCGCCAACAACGGTCGGGTGGGCTACCACATCCATGTCTCCGAGGGCATGAACGACGTGTACGACAGCCTCCAGAACTACGGCCGCCGTCCCGTCCAGCGGCTCCAGGACCACGGCATCCTGGGCGAAAAGACCATTCTGGGCCACTGCATCCACGTGAACACCGCCGAAATGGACATCATCAAGGCCACGGACACCATGTGCGTCAACAACCCCGAGTCCAACATGGGCAACGCCGTGGGCTGCTCCCCCATCCTCCAGCTCTACAAGAAGGGCATTCTGGTGGGCCTGGGTACCGACGCCTACACCAACGACATGCTGGAGAGCATCAAGGTGGCCCTGACCATCCAGCGTCACAACGCCTGCATGCCCAATGTGGGCTGGTGCGAGGTGACGGACATGCTCTTCAAGAACAACGCCAAGATGGCGGCGCGCACCGGCTTCCCCACCCTGGGCATCCTGGCCCCCGGCGCGGCGGCGGACGTCATCGTCATGGACTACAAGCCCTTCACCCCCTTCTCCGACGCCAACATCGACGGCCACATGCTCTTCGGCATGACCGGCCGCCAGTGCCAGACCACCATGATCAACGGCAAGATCCTGATGAAGGACCGGGTCCTCACCGAGATCGACGAGGAGGCCGTCAACGCCAAGATCCTGGAAACCTCCAAGAAGCTCTGGGGCAAGCTGAACCACTGCGAGTACTGAGATGACCCAGGACGAACAGTTCATGGCGGAGGCCATCCGCCTGTCCGCCCTGGCGGTGGAGCACGGCAACGAGCCCTTCGGCGCGGTGCTGGTGAAGGACGGCGAGATCGTCTATACCAATGAAAACCAGATCTACACCGCTGCCGACCCCACCTTCCACGCCGAGGCCGGGCTCCTGCGCCGGTTCTTCGCCGAGACCCACATCACCGATCTGAGCGGCTATACCCTGTACTCCAGCTGCGAGCCCTGCTTCATGTGCAGCGGCGCTCTGGTATGGGCAAAGCTGGGGCGGCTGGTCTACGGCGCCAGCGACACCGACCTGGGCGCCCTGCTGGGCGAGACCGGCAGCGCGTGCAGCGACATGGTGTTCCGCAACTCCCCCCACCGCCCCGCCGTCACGGCCGGTGTGCTGCGGGAGGAGAGCCTGGAGGTGCTCCGGGCCTATTTCGAGAACCATCAAAAGGGATAAGTGATTTCTTTTTAGGATTTGAGGAGGAAAAAAGCGTATGTCTGAACTGATGATCCCCATTCCCTTCCGGGAACTGATGACCTGGGTCACCGCCGAGTACCAGCGTGACGGCTCCGTCTTCGGCGTCCACAAGCCCTACAAGGCCGGCGTGAAGAAGCTGCCCATCTTCGGCGAGACCATCGAGACCGCCTTCGGCCCCGCCGCCGGCCCCAACACCCAGCTGGCTCAGAACATCATCGCCAGCTACTTCGGCGGTGCCCGGTTCTTTGAGCTGAAGACCGTCCAGAAGATGGACGGCGCGGAGCTGTCCGCCTGCGTCAACCGCCCCTGCATCCTGGCGGAGGACGAGTGCTACAACTGCGAGTGGTCCACGGAGCTGTACGTGCCCCAGGCCTTTGAGGAGTATGTGAAGGCCTGGTGCGCCTGCAAGATCATGGCCAAGGTGTACGGTCTGGGCGACCCCAACGGGTTCGTGTTCAACATGTCCGTGGGCTACGACCTGGCGGGCATCCAGGGCGAGAAGGTGGACACCTTCCTCAATGGCATGGTGGATGCCTCCCAGACCCCCATCTTCCAGGAGTGCATCGCCGTTCTGAAGGAGTTCTTCCCCGGCGAGGCCGACTTCATCGACACCATCACCCCCCACGTCTCCGGGTCCGTCACCGTCTCCACCCTCCACGGCTGCCCGCCGGACGAGATCGAGCGCATCGCCAGCTACCTGATCGAGAAGAAGCACCTGCACACCTTCGTCAAGTGCAACCCCACCATCCTGGGCTATGAGACCGCCCGGTCCATTCTGGACGGCATGGGCTACGACTACATCGCCTTTGACGACCACCACTTCAAGGAGGACCTGCAGTACAGCGACGCCGTGCCCATGTTCCACCGGCTCCAGGCTCTGGCCGACCAGCACGGTCTGGAATTCGGATTGAAGCTCTCCAACACCTTCCCCGTGGACGTGAAGGCCGGGGAGCTGCCCAGCGAGGAGATGTACATGGCGGGCAAGTCCCTGTTCCCGCTGACCACCACCATGGCCGCCATGATGGCCAAGGAGTTCGGCGGCAAGCTGCGCCTTTCCTACGCCGGCGGCGCCGACGCCTTCAACATCGACAAGCTCTTCGCCTGCGGCATTTGGCCCATCACCATGGCCACCACAGAGCTCAAGCCCGGCGGCTACCAGCGCTTCACCCAGATCGGCGACAAGCTGGATGCCATGGACTTCAAGCCCTTCACCGGCGTGGACGTGACCGCCATCGAGGCTCTGAGCCTGGCGGCCCGGTCCGACAAGTACCATGTCAAGGCCATCAAGCCCCTGCCCCGCCGCAAGCTCTACGAAAAGGTCCCCCTGATGGACTGCTTCACCGCGCCCTGCAAGGGCGGCTGCCCCATCGGCCAGGACATCCCGGAGTATATTGAGCTCTGCCGCAAGGGCGAGTACGCCTCCGCCCTGCGCCTGATCACCGAGAAGAACCCGCTGCCCTTCGTTACCGGCACCATCTGCGCCCACAACTGCATGACCAAGTGCATGCGCAACTACTACGACCAGCCGGTAAACATCCGGGCCACCAAGCTGGTGGCCGCCGAGCGCGGCTACGACGCCTACATGGCCAAGATCAAGGCACCCGCTCCCGCGGCGACCTCCGCCAAGGTGGCCGTCATTGGCGGCGGCCCCACCGGTATGGCGGCAGCCTACTTCGTGGGCCGGGCCGGCATCCCCGTCACCATCTTCGAGCGCTCCTCCGCCCTGGGCGGCGTGGTCCGGCAGGTGATCCCCGCCTGGCGCATCTCCGACGCGGCCATCGACAAGGACGTGGCATTGATGGAGAAGATGGGCGCGGAGGTCAAGCTGAACACTGAGGCCCCCTCCGTGGCCGAGCTGAAGGCCATGGGCTACACCCATATCTTCTTCGCCGTGGGCGCCTGGAAGGCCGGCAAGCTGGACATCCCCGGCAACGTGGTGCCCGTCATCGGCTGGCTGAAGGACATGAAGGCCGGCAAGGAAGTGCCTCTGGGCCACGTGGCCGTGGTCGGCGGCGGCAACACTGCCATGGACGCCGCCCGGGCCGCCCTGCGCGCCGGTGCGAAGTCCTCCACCCTGGTCTACCGCCGCACCAAGAAGTACATGCCCGCCGACGCCGAGGAGCTGGAGCTGGCCATCGCCGACGGCGTGGAGTTCCTGGAGCTGGTGGCTCCCGTGGAGCAGAAGGACGGCAAGCTGGTCTGCGAGAAGATGAAGCTGGGCGAGCCCGACGAGAAGGGCCGCCGCAAGCCCGTCCCCACCGGCGAGATGGTGGAGATTCCCTGCGACACGGTCATCTCCGCCGTGGGCGAGAAGGTGGACAGCGAGATCTTTACGAAGAACGGCATCGAGGTGGACGCCAAGGGCATCCCCGCCTTCAAGACCAACATTGAAGGTGTCTACGCCGGCGGCGACGCCATGCGCGGCCCCGCCACCGTGGTGGAGGGCATCGCCGACGCCCAGTACTTCGCCAACGCCGTCATCGGCGAGGCCCACAAGTTCGCCATCCCCGCCAAGGCCGTGGCCACCCGGGCCGAGGCCATCGCCAAGAAGGGCATCCTGTGCGAGTCCGCCAAGTGCGAGGGCGACCGGTGCCTCACCTGCAACGTGGTGTGCCAGGTCTGCGCCGACGTGTGCCCCAACCGGGCCAACGTGGTCGTCGAGCTGCCGGACGGCCGCCATCAGATCCTCCACGTGGACCGGATGTGCAACGAGTGCGGCAACTGTGCCATTTTCTGCCCCTACGACTCCGCTCCCTATCGTGACAAGTTCACCCTGTTCCACGACCGCGCCGGCTTCGACGAGAGCGTGAACAACTCCGGCTTCCTGCCCCTGGGCGGCAAGAAGGTCCTGGTCCGGCTGGAGGGCAAGGTGTTCGAGGCGGACCTCGACAGCAAGAACGATCTCCCCGCCGACATCGAGGTGTTCATCTACACTGTGCTGACCAAGTACAACTATCTGCTTGGCTGATAACCCGCCAAAAAGGTCCGGGGCCGCAACGGCCCCGGACCTTTTCTGTCTGCCGGCGTCTATTTTTTCCTGCCGAAGCGGCGGCCCATGTACCGGGGATTGACCCACTGGACGTAGAACAGGCACAGGATCAGATTCAACGCCAGCCCAACCAGGCCAATGCCCCCATCCGCCGTCAGCAATCCGATGCACAGCTGCCCAGTGCAGTAGCCCAGCTCGATCAGGCTGTTCCTCCGCCGCCGGACCGGATCCTTTTCCTTCATCAGGTTCCAGGCCATCCAGGCAGAGGCCAGCACCAGCGGCACCAGGGAAAACCAGAAGGCGCCCCGGTAGTCCTCCCGCCCCTGGCGTATCCACCACAGGCACTGGGCAGTGCTGTACACCAGCCCCGCCTGGGCGGCGATGGGCAGCAGTGTGAGATTGCTCTGCAAAACCGGGTTCTTTTCCACAGCCCGCCGCAGCCGGGACCGCAGGATCATCCACAGTCCCACCGCCGCCGTCACCAGACACAGGGCAAACAGCCACTCCAGACGGTGGACCTTCAGGAATCCAGACAGGCCCGCGTAGGACCGGACCCAGGCCGCCCCCAGGGGGGCCTCGGTGTACACCGCCGGGAACACGGAGCTGAGAATGCCCATCAGCAGCAGTCCCAGCAGGGACAGCCCCGCCAACGCACCTCCGCCGATGATCCAGGCCAGGGACCGGGCCTTTCCCGCGGCGGCCGGGGCCGGGCCCGCCTGGGCCTCCCAGTCCTGCTCCTCATCCAGCAGCCAGTCCACGCTGACGCCGAAGTACCGGGCGCAGGGCAGGAGCTTGGCCCCATCCGGCAGGGCGGTCCCCTGCTCCCAGCGGCTCACCGCCTGGCGGCTCACGCCCAGCGCCTCCGCCAGGGCCTCCTGGCTCAATCCCTCCCGCTTGCGCAGGCGGATCAGCTTCTCGGAAAACGTCATGTCGTATCCTCCTTTTCGCCTCCCATCCTAGCAGAAACCGCCGGGAAAGTCCACCGCGCGGTCCTGACACGGCCGCAACCAAACGCAACATCGCCGCTCTTTCTGAAATTTTCTGTCCCCTCTTGCAGCATTTTCCGCCTCTCCGGGGTATTCTCCACAGAAGGATGTGATCACATGCCCGATACCACCGGCGCGGTGGACCGCTGGGGCCCGGCGGTCTACCGCCTGGCCTGCGCCGTCACCGGCAGCCGCAGCGACGCCGACGACGTGTTCCAGGAGGTCTTTCTCCGCTATCACCGCGCCGCCCCGGACTTTGAGAGCGAGACCCACGAAAAGGCCTGGCTGCTGCGGGTCACCGTCAACCGCTGCAAGAGCCTGCTGGCCTCCCCCTGGCGAAAACGCAGCATACCGCTGGAGGACGTATACGCCTGCCCGGGGCCGGAGGCGTCCGCAGTGGCGGAGGCCCTGGCGGCTCTGCCGCCAGGGGACCGGACGCTGCTGCACCTCTACTACTACGAGGGCTACCGGACGGAAGAGATCGCCCGGCTGTTGGGCCGGAACGGCGCCACCGTCCGCAGCCAGCTGACCCGGGCCCGGCAGAAGCTGGGCCGTCTGCTGAAGGAGGAACCATGAATTTTTCAGAAGTCTATACCCACATGAATGAGCCGCTCCTCCCCTCCCCCGCCCTGGTGGAGCGGACCCTGGCGAAGGTGCAGCGGCGCCGCCGTCCCTGGCGGCGGGCGGCCGCGGCGGCTCTGGCCGCCGCTTTGCTCCTGGTCACCCCCACTCTGGCAGTGCGGACGGAGGGAGGCTACGAGCTGCTCTATCAGCTCTCTCCTGCCATGGCACAGTTTTTCCAGCCGGTGCAAAAGAGCTGTACCGACCGGGGCGTCACCATAGAGGTGGCCGCCGTCCGGGTGGAGGGCGACACAGCCCAGGCGTATATCACTCTCACCGGCGGACCCGTGGACGAGACCACGGACCTCTTCGACAGCTGGTCCTTTCACCTGCCCTTTGACCAGAGCGGCCGGTGCGAGCGCCTGAGCTGGGACCCGGAGACCGGTACGATCACCTTTCTCTGCACCGTTCAGACCCTGGATGGATCCCCCATTCCCACCGGCGAAAAAATGACCTTCTCGGTCCGGCAGCTGCTGACCGGGAAGGAGACCCTGGAAAACGCGGCGGTGGAACTGGAACTTGCAGCGTTCACTGCGGAGGCGGAGACGGTCCCCGTGGGCGGACCGGAGAATGCCTATTTCTGCACCGGCGGAAGCGGCGAGGCGGGTATGACGGACAGCGCGCCCATGCTGCTTCCGGGCCCGGCGCTGGCGGAGCCCGCCCCGGGTCTGACCATCACCGCCGCCGGATATTCTCAAGGGCAGTTCCACGTTCAGCTGTGCCGGGGCAATGCTGCCCGGCTGGACAACCACGCCTGGCTGTGGCTGGAAGCGGAGGACGGCACCCGGCTGGAGCCTCTGTACAGCGCTTCTTTCGCAGCTCCCAGTCCGGCGCAGCGGCAGGATTACACCCAGTTTATCTTTGACGTTTCACCGGAAGAACTGGCGCAGTACACCCTCCGCGGCGACTTCCATACCGCCTCCGCCCTGACCGAGGGCCTCTGGCAGGTGACCTTTCCCCTGGAGGATAAATCTTAACAGTTTTTAACAAAAAAAGCGCCCGGAGAGTTTCTCCGGGCGCTTGCCATTTTCCGGAATGGTGGTATGATGTTAGGCAGTACGAACAACGGAGGTATCCATCATGCTGGATATGCTGGAATTTTTGAAAAATGAGGGTGTGGACGCCGGGCTCATCGAGCAGGTGGCGGCCTTCCGGGCCCAGTTCCCGCCGGAGGAAAGCCTGCGGCGCCGGGTGCCGGATCCCCGGTATCTCTATTACGGCAAGGACATCTGGGAGGAGGCCATCACCGCGCTGCTGTGCGGGGAGAACCTGCTGCTGGTGGGCCCCAAGGCCACCGGCAAGAACGTGCTGGCCGAAAACCTGGCCGCCGCCTTCGGCCGCCCCAGCTGGGACGTGTCCCTGTACATCAACACCGACGCCGCCACCCTGCTGGGCACCGATACCTTCGAGGCCGGTCAGGTGAAGCTGCGCAAGGGTCCCATTTACCAGTGCGCGGAAAAGGGCGGCTTCGGTGTCCTGGATGAGATCAACATGGCCAAGAACGAGTCCCTGGCGGTGCTCCACGCCACTTTGGACTTCCGCCGCAGCATCGATATGCCCGGCTACGACCGTATCCCCCTTCACGACGCCACCCGCTTCATCGCCACCATGAATTACGGCTACGCCGGCACCCGGGAGCTCAACGAGGCCCTGACCTCCCGCTTCGTGGTGATCGATATGCCCGCCATCTCGGAGGACGGCCTCCAGAAGCTGCTGACCCGGGAGTTCCCCCGGCTCAAGAGCGACTATGCCCTGCAATTTGCCGGGCTGTTCCGGGACATCCAGAAAAAGTGCGACGGCGGCGAGCTGTCCACCAAGCCCCTGGATCTGCGGGGCCTCATGGCCTCCGTGCACCTCATGGCCGCGGGCCTCACCGCCGGCCGGGCGCTGGAGCTGGGCCTGGTGAACAAGTCCTTCGACGACTTTGAGCGCCAGCTGGTCCAGGATGTGATCCGCACCCGCCTGCCTGACGACCTCTCTGCCAAGGACGTGTTCAACTGACATGGACATTCGGGACAGCGAAAAGCGGCGGGCCAGGAACCTCATCTGGAACGCCGCCGAGGAGTATGGCTACGAGCCGGACTTCAAGGCCTACGACCGGGAGGGCCGGGCGGACCTGTACTGGAACAGCATCATCGGCGCCGTCCGGAAGAACTACGGGGCGGAGGCCATGGAGCGGCTGTTCGCCGCCTTCCACGGGTGTGAGAAAGAGGGACTGTACGAGCAGCTGGTGTGGCTGGGCCTGGAGAACGCCGCCTTTGCCCGGGAGGCCCCCAACCGCCCCGCCCTGCCCTATCTGCGGCGGCGCCACGCCCGGGAGGTGCTGGGCCTGAAGGTGACGGAGCAGGACGACTGGCTGCTGGCCACGGTGGAACGGGCCCACTTCCAGCGAGTCCTGGGAGAGGAGCCCCGGCTGGGCGGCCGGGAGCTGGAGATCCTCAACGCCCTGGAGTTCCCCGGTGACGAGGACGGCGACGCCCTGGCGGACCGGGCACTGGGCTTTCTGCGGGACTACTTCGGCTTCGTCCCCGGCGAGGCCAAGGAGGAGGAAGCGGCCCGGAAAAAGCGCCGCCATCACTTCCTCTTCGGGCGGCGGGAGGCCGCCAAGAGCCAGCTGACCCCGGTGCGGCAGTTCGGCTTCGGCTACGGCGAACACCTGGCGGAGGAGAACGCTGGCGACACCCAGGAGATCCAGACCTATCTCAACTGGTCGGGCCTCTCCTCCACGGACCAGAACGCTCTGAAAAAATACATCCGCACCTACTTCGGCCAGCCTCTGTACGACGAGCATAAAACCAAGCTTCTGGAGCAGGAACTGTGCATAGACGAGCACAGCGGCTGCCACCTGTACTACTCCCGGGGCAGCAACGTCCTGGAAAAGGGCACCAAGGGCTATGTGGGCGCTCAGCGCAAGGCTGCGCTGAAGCAGATGGAGAAGAACCGGGCCTTCTACTACGCCGACATCATCCGCAACCGCAACAGCGTCAACCGGCTCACCGCCCGGATCTACAACGCCCTGCTGACCCATCTGGAGCCGGTGACGGTCCGCTCCGCCACCGGGACCCTGGACGCCGGACGGCTGTGGCGGGGGCTGTATCTGGACGATGACAAGGTCTTTACCCGGGTGCTGCGGACCGACCCCGGTGATCTCAGTGTGGACATCCTGCTGGACGCCTCCAACTCCCAGGTCAACCGCCAGCAGATCGTGGCGGCCCAGGGCTACATGATCGCCGAGAGCCTGACCCGCTGCGGCATCCCGGTGCGGGTATCCGCCTTCTGCTCCCTCAGCGGCTACACGATCCTGACCCGCTACCGGGACTACCGGGAGACCGACAAAAACGAGCGGATCTTCCGCTACTTCACCACCGGCTGCAACCGGGACGGCCTGGCCATCCGGATCCTTGGCAAGGAGATGGAGGACTCCCCCTGCGAGCACCGCATGGTGATCCTCCTGTCCGACGCCAAGCCCCATGACATCCGCAAGCTGAAGCTGCCGGAGGGCGACGCCGACTACTGCGACAGCGCCGGCGTCACCAACACCGCCGCCGAGGTCCGTTCCCTGCTGCACCGGGACATCTCCGTTCTGTGCGTATTCACCGGAGATGACGGGGACATCCCCGCCGCCCACACCATCTACGGCAGGGACTTCGCCCGCATCCGCTCCCTGGATCAGTTCGCCGACACGGTGGGCACTCTGATTCAGAACCAGATCCGCAGTCTGTAACGGTCCCCCGGCAGCTTCCGCTGCCGGGGGCATTTTTGTTTGCATCCTGCCGTTCCCTCTCAGACCTAAAATCCATTTTGAATTGGGGAAAGCTGGTTGCCCAATTGCTGCTAAGCATCCGTTAATAATGCAAACGTTTGAGTTTTATATCGTAAATTTTTACAGCGCCCGCCTTTATTAGTTGACGCTTTTATAAAAGTTGCCATATAATTTCAAGTTCATATTGACATAATTCACACTAATATTCATAATAAAATAAGTAAACGCAAGGCAGATCCCTAAAATAAATTTGAAATCGTTTGCGCTATTTGCGGGAAAGGAAGTGCCTACCGTGCCGTCGGAGATCTCCTTTATTCTGCTGACCGGAATGATTTTCGTCTTTACCTATGTCAACGGATTCCATGACGGCTGCAATGTGGTGGCCACGCTGATCGCAAGCCGCTCCATGCGCCCTAACCCCGCTCTGGCCTGGGCCGCAGTGGTGGAATTTCTCTCTCCCTTTGCCATTCTGGTTGTCGGCTCCAGTGTCTCCAACACCATTCAGAAACTGGTGGGCGAAGCCTTCTACACCGACGCCGGCAGCAGAGACACCGCCCTGGCATTCATCACGGCGGGCATCCTGGCGGCGATCCTCTGGAATCTGACCACCTGGCGCTTCGGCATCCCCGCGTCCTCATCCCACGCGCTGATCGGCGGTGTGGTGGGCGCCGGTATCGCCGCTTTCGGCACCGGCGCCATCTCCTGGTCCTATTTCTGGGGGAAGGTCGTTCTGATGATCTTCCTGACCCCTGCGGTCAGCTTCGTGCTGGGGTTTTTGATTTTGAAGCTGCTGCTGGCCCTGACCCTTCACGCGGGAGTTGGCGTCAACAAATTCTTTACATACGCACAGTGGCTGAACATGACCTTTCTGGCCTTTAACCACTCCTTCAACGACTCTCAAAAATCCATCGGCATCGTGCTGATCCTCATGGGGATCTACGGCGGTGCGGAGGCCAGTATTCCCATTTGGGCCATTGTCTGTGCGGCTCTGTGCCTGTCCTGCGGAATCGCCTTCGGCGGTTTCAAGATCATTAAGACGGTGGGCACCGGTATCTATAAGGTCCAGCCCATCCACTCCTTTGCCTCGCAGCTGACGGCCGGTACCGTAATCCTGACCTCCTCCCTGCTGGGCGCGCCGGTATCCGCCAGCCAGATCGTCTCCTCCTCCATCATGGGCGTGGGCGCGGCGGAGCGCTACAAGGCCGTCCGCTGGAACGTGGCCGGCAAGATCCTGCTGTCCTGGTTCATCACTATCCCCATCGCCGGCTCTCTGGGCGCGTTACTGTTTTTCCTGTTCTCTGTGATTTACTGATCGAAGGAGGTCTCCCCGTATGTTCAAACGGAAAGAAAGTCTCAACTTTTATCATCTGCTGATCCAGCAGGTCACCGTCATCCGGGACGCAGTGGCGGCTCTGTGCCGCTATTGTGAGGACCCCACTCAGGAAAACGGCGACTTCGTGAAAGTGAAGGAGAAAGAAGCCGATGCCATTCGCCGGGAGCTGGTTGAGGACATCAATCGCACCTTCATCACCCCCATCGACCGGGAGGACCTGTTCCGGCTGTCCTCCTCCGCCGACGATCTGGCCGACTACGCCTGGACCACGGTGAAGGAATTGCGGATCTATGAGATTCCGCCTGACGAACACCTGATCACCATGTCCAATACCCTGCTGCAGATGGCGGATGGACTTCTGCTGTGCGTGCAGAATCTGGAGAAGGACCACGCCAAAGTCTACCAGGAAGCCACACGGGTCAAGAAGCTGGAAAACACGCTTAACGTCCAGTTCCACAAATCCATGACGGAGCTGTTTGCCGGGGACGATTTCCGCCGCATCCTGAAATACCGGGAGATATACAGCCACCTCAACCACGCCTCCGACAAGGGCGACGCCAGCGCCGATATCCTGCTGGATATCATTGTGAAACTTTGATTCTTCCATTTCTTTTCTCCTAACCCCGACGGCTCTGCCGCCGCAAAAAAGCACCGCGTAAGCGGTGCTTTTTTGCGATATTATGAAGAAATTTTTACTGCAGCGAGCGGCAGGTGCCCCGTTTGACAAGACTGGGTGTCATAATCTGATGGACATATCCCTGGGTCCCCCGCTCGATTTTGTCCAGCAGCATATCCACCGCCTGAACCGCCATGGCCCGCATGGGCTGCTCAATAGTGGTCAAATCAATCCGGGGCAAAGCCGTGGCGGGAATATTATCGAAGCCAATCAGGCTCAGCCGCTCAGGAATGGCAATATGCAGCTCGTCCGCAGCCTTCAGAAGGCCCAGGGCGTTGGAATCTGTGGAGGCAAAAATGGCGGTATAGTCAATGGGTTGGGAGAACAGCTCCTTGGCCATTTGATAGCCATTTTCGATCGAGGAACGGGAATACTCGCTGTTGAAAAACCGCTGCTTGAGTCCCATCTCCTGACAGGCGCGGATATACCCTTCCGCCCGCAGCTGATGCGTGGTGGAGTGGCGGCGGCCAAAGTACAGAATATCCCGATGCCCCAGGGAATAGAGGTATTCCATCCCAAGAAAGGTGCCAAGACTATTGTCCACGGATACATAACTTTGGGGCTGGTCCCGCAGGTTCTCGCTGAGAAACACTGTAGGGACCTGGTCGGTATAGGCCTGGATGTTCTCGTAGGTCTTGGGGCTCTGGGGCACGATCAGGATGCCGTCCACCTTCCGGCCCAGCAGCAGCTTCACCACCGTCTTTTCCTGTTTGAGATCCGGACCGGAGTTGCACAGCATGATGTTGTATCCGTGGGTACGGGCGCTCATCTCCGCATAGTGGGCCAACTGAGACATGAATTCATTGTCGATGGACGGCATTACCAGGCCGATCAGGTCCGTTTTCTTCATCACCATGGACCGGGCCACATAGTTGGTGGTATAGCCCATCTCATCGCACAGCTTGATGATTCGTTCCCGGGTATCACTTCCGATCTGCGAACTGCCGGACAGCGCCCTGGATACCGTGGCATAGGAGACTCCGGCAGCCCTGGCCACGTCCTTCAAAGTCACACTTTTCATCGCCCATCGTCCTTTTCGAAGCGGCTGCGGTGCAATCGGCCGCAAACGTTTCCAGCTGTTTTCTTCAGCCAGGTCCGAAACCGCTCTTTTACGTTTTTTCTATACAAAAGCATATATAATTTCTCTGTCAATGTCAACATCATTCTGCTTTTTTTGAACTATTGGTCATAAAACCGAAAAATGCTCTCACACTTTGGCATTTGCTATATTGACAAAGCGGGGCAGTTTAGCCTAAAATGAAGTTGTAAAGAGCGCAAACGTTTGCAAACTCTCCGGAAAGTGCTATCCCGGAACGCCCGTGCGGACCCTCCCCAAGGTCTGCAACCGGCGGCTCCTTCTTTCCGCGGCGGCACCTGCCATCCCCTCCGGAGACATCCTGCACACTCCTGCGCCGCGGCGGTCTGCCCGCCGGGGCGTGGGCTGCTCATGGAGCGCGGACCGGAGGTCTGGACCGCCGCTCAAATATCAAAATAGGAGGAGACTGTCATGACACCCGATATCACGACCATCTTTTTTGACGTTGGCAATACCCTTCGTATCGTTCTGAAGGACCAGGCGTTCATCGACAAGGCGGAAGCGGACCTGATGGAGCTGATCCAGACCAAGGAGACCCACGACGAGCTCTTCGCCAAGTTGGAGGAGCGGTGGAAGGCCTACCGCAAGCTATCCAAGTCCACACTGCTGGACGCCTCCGAGGGCGAGCTGTGGACCCAGTACATGCTGCCGGACTACGACACCAACATGATCTTCGCCAACGCGCCCCGGCTGACCCGCCTGTGGCGGGACCACGATGGCCGCCGGGTGGCCCGGCCCGACGCCGTGGCGACCCTGAAGGAGCTGTGCGCCAGAGGCTACACCCTGGGCATTATCGCCAACACCGTCACCGAGACCGAGATCCCCGACTGGATGGCCGCCGACGGCGTGGCCCAGTACTTCAAAACCACCATCCTCTCCTCCAAGGTCCGCCTGCGCAAGCCGGATCCGGCCATCTATCACCTGGCCTGCCGCTGTATCGGCTCCCCCGAGGCCCAGTGCGCCTATGTGGGCGATAACCCGGTCCGTGACGTGGAGGGCACCCAGGCCGCGGGCTTCGCCATGATGATCCGCATCGATGAGCCGGATACTCTGAACATGGAGAAGGCCACCGGTAAGGAGTTCACCCCCGACCATGTGATCACCAGTCTGAGCCAGCTGCTGGATATCTTTCCTGCCAGAAATTGAGGAGGCGTCCTGATATGGAACTGAAGAAGCGTTACAAGGCGGTATTTTTTGACCTGGGCGGCACGCTGCGCATCGCCCTCAACGACGAGCCCTACATGCGCCACGCCCGCCGCAAAATGGCGGAGATCGCCGGCACGGACCTGCCCTATGAGGAGTTCTACCAGCTGGTGGAGGAGCGCTACGAGCCCTACCGCAAGTGGGCGCTGGGCGAATTCAAGGAGTCCGGCGACGAGGAGCTGTGGTGCAAGTGGCTGCTTCCGGACTATGACCCGGTCCGCATCGCCCAGGTCTGTCACGAGCTGTCCTTCCAGTACCGGCAGACCAAGGGCCGCCGGGTGGTAGTGGACGGCGGTGAGGAGGTCCTCCGTACCCTCCATGAGCGGGGTTACCGCCTGGGCATCATCTCCAACCTGATCGGCGAGAACGAGGTGCCCGACTGGCTGGAGGAGGACGGTCTGGACCAGTACTTCTCCAGCGTGG
The DNA here is from genome assembly GCA_018228705.1 of Dysosmobacter sp. Marseille-Q4140. NCBI lineage: Bacteria > Bacillati > Bacillota > Clostridia > Eubacteriales > Oscillospiraceae > Dysosmobacter > Dysosmobacter sp. Marseille-Q4140. The sequence continues at coordinate 355,630 of CP073694.1, forward strand.
TTCTCTCCTCCGTGTGCCATCTGCGCAAGCCGGGCGCCGAGATCTACCGCATCGCTTCCCGGGAGCTGGGCGTGGATCTGGCGGACTGCGTGTCCGTGGCCGACAATGTCAAGCGGGACCTGACCGGCGCCGTGGAGGCCGGTGTGGGCTGCAACATCATCTTCCGCTCGCCCGAGAAGAAGCATCCGGTGGATGTCGGCGGACCCGTCCGCCCCGACGCGGTGATCTCCGATTTCCGGGAGATCCTGGATCTTCTGCCCGCCTTGAACTGAGACGGTTCAGCCTGCCGAAGCGCTTTTTCGGCAGGCTGAGCAAGCTTTCAGCGCTTCTTGGTTTCTGAAACCGCGATCTTTTGCCCCTCCCGCCGGAGGGAGCCCGGCCTGCCGCCCGCCGAAAAGGGACGGCATCAGCAAAGGAGGCTGGAGCTATGAATACTGATATCCGCTTCATCTTTTTCGACCTGGGCGGCACCTTCCGGGTCATCAAGGAGGACCCCGCCTATCTGGCCGCCGCCAAGACCAAAATCGCGGAGCTGTGCGGCGTGCAGGTAGAGGACCCCTGCGCCTGGTTCGACACCGTGATCGACAAGCGCTACGACAAGTACCGGGAGTGGGCCCTGAAATTCATGTGCGAGGCGCCGGAGGAGGTCCTTTGGACCCGCTGGCTGGCCTACGACTGCGACCGGGACCTGATCTTGAAAAACGCCGGGGAGCTGACCTATCAGTACCGCCAGACCAAGGGCATCCGCACCGTGGTGGACGGCGGCGCCGAGACCGTGAAGGAGCTGTGCGCCAGAGGCTACACCCTGGGCATCATCTCTGACCTGGTGGGCCGCCGGGAGGTGAACGAGTGGCTGGACGCCGACGGCCTGCGGCCCTACTTTAAGACCGTCCAGCAGTCCTCCATCACCTACGTCCGCAAGCCCGGGCCCGCCATCTACTACTATGCCATGGATGAGGTCCAGGCCCAGCCGGAAAACTGCTGCTACGTGGGCGACAACCTGAACCGGGACATCGTGGGCGCCAAGGCCTGCGCCTTCGGCATGACCGTGACGGTGCAGTACGACCCCAAGAAGCCCCTGAAGCTGACGGAGGAAAACATGCCCGACGCCAAGGTCTACACCTTCCCGCAGCTGCTGGACATCTTCCCCGCCCGGGGCCATGTGGCCGTCGACAAGCTGGTCCTTCCCACCGACGGGCAGTAAAGCCCTTTGACTTCACATCTATATCAAGGAGGTACACCCATGTCTCAGATCAACCATGGCGGCGCCCAGCTGGCGGAGGCCGTCAAGCGGGCATATGAACTGGGCCAGGACGACTATCATCTGGAGCCCATGGTCCTGACGGAGAACGGCGTCCCTGTGGGCCGCATCCAGGACAACGACGCTGTCATCTTCTGCTGCCGCCGGGGCGAGCGGGAGATCGAGCTGACGGAGATGTTCACCGACAAGGACTTCAGCGCCGTGGACATCCACAAGCTCAACAACCTGGATTTCTCCATTCTGACCCTGTATCACGACAAGTTCAAGGACCTGCCCATCGCCTTTGCGCCGGAGCACGTGGAAAAGCCCCTGGCCCAGGTCCTCTCCGAGGCCGGCAAGACCCAGCTTCACTGCGCCGAGTCCGAGAAGTTCGCCCATGTGACCTTCTTCTTCAACGGCGGCGAGAACAACCCCTTCCCCGGTGAGGACGACATCTGCATCCCTTCCCCCAAGGGCATCGACTTTGACCAGCAGCCGGAGCTGTCCCTGCCCAAGGTCACCGACACCCTGACCGACGCCCTGGGCAAGTATGACTTCATCGTCACCAACTTCGCCAACGGCGACGTCATCGGCCACACCCAGAACACCGCCGCTAAGCTGGAGGCCTGCGCCCATGTGAGCCGGGCCCTGGAAAAGGTGGTGGGCGACGCCCTGTCCAAGGGCTATGTGGTGGCTGTCACCGCCGATCACGGCAACATCGAAAAGCTCTATACTGCCGCAGGCAAGCCCGACGGCGCCCACACCACCAACCTGGTGGCCTTCGTCATGATGGACCCCGCCGATCCCACGCCCATCCAGCTGCGGGACGGCGCCCTCAGCGACGTGGCCCCCACGGTGCTGGACGTCATGGGCATCCCCCAGCCTGCTGTCATGACCGGCAAGTCCCTGGCGGAGGGCCGTGACTGGGGCAAGGACCGCAAGATGCTCCTCATCATCTGCGACGGCTGGGGCCTGGGCCCCGGCGACGAGGGCGACGCCATCCACATCTCCGACACACCCTACTGGGACAGCCTGCTGGCGGGTCAGTCCTGGTCCAAGCTGCACGCCTCCGGTGAGCACGTGGGCCTGGGCGCCGGAAAGGCCGGCAACTCCGAGGCGGGCCACTCCAACCTGGGCGCCGGCCGCTGCGTCATGCAGGACGACGTCCGCCTGGACGCCGCCGTCAAGGACGGCAGCTTCCAGCGCAACCCGGTGTTCCTGGAGGCCGTGGAGCACGTGAAGAAGAACCACTCCTCCCTGCACCTGCTGGCTTACCTCACCTACAAGTCCTCCCACGGCTGCATCGACTATCCCCTGTCCATCTGCGCCATGGCCAAGGAGCAGGGCCTGGAGCAGGTCTACTTCCACATCATCTTCGACGGCCGCTCCACGGAGCCCGGCTCCGCTCCCAAGCTGCTGGGCGAGCTGGACCAGAAGCTGGAGGAGATCGGCCTGGGCCTGGTGGTGGACGGCGCCGGCCGCGGCGTGGTCCTGGACCGGGACAAGAATTACGACAAGGTCAAGCGGGGCTACGACGCCATGGTGGACGGCACCGGCACGCAGTACGCATAATGAATGGATAGTTTCCTTCCCTTCCTGAACACAGCAGAACCCCGGAGGAGCCACAGCTCCTCCGGGGTTCTGCTGTTCCCGTTTTTTCTCCGGACAGCGGAAAGCGGGAGCCGGCACTGCCGGCTCCCGCAGATCATTCAGATTCAAAGGCCGCCTGCTCGCATCAGGCCGGGCGGACACCCTCTCCCTGCTTGAGATCCCGCAGGATGGTATAGACCTCATAGATGTCCTGGATGGAATAGGTGGGCTTCACCGTGTCGGGGATGTCCGTATCCCGGGAAGCCGTCAGGAAGGAGTGGATGTGGAAGGTCATCCCAAAGCCCATGTTCTGGGGGCCGATCACATCCCGGGAGAAGGTGTCGCCCACATAGGCGCACTCCGCCGGGTCGGACTGGACCTGGTACAGGGAGACCTTGAAGATGTTGGGGTCAGGCTTACGGTAGCCGGTCACGGAGGAGAGGGTCACATCCTGGAAATACTCCCGGATACCGTATTCCTTCAGGATCTCGTAGACCTGATACAAGCTGGCGGTGTTGCTGATGACGCCCAGCTTCATGCCCAGGCCCTTCAATCCCTCCAGCATCTCCTTGACCCGGGGCCGCAGGCTCCGGTAATAGTGGGTCACTTCCCACATATGGGCCAGCTCCTCTGCGAAGGGCTGGACCGTCTCGAAATCCAGGCCGAAGTCCGTCAGCACATAATCGCCCCAGATCTCCTCCGGCTTCAGCTCCCGCTGAGAGGGATTGCGGTACGCGGCGTACCGGTCCCAGCCCTCGGTCAGCATCCGGAGAGCGGTGTCCTCGTCCACCCGGACGTCCACACCGTGGCTGCGCAGGATCCGGAGGACGCCCTGGGCCGCGGCCATCTTGCTCGCCGCGTCGGAGTAGATATCCTCCAGGGTCCCTCCCATATCAAACAATACGGTGTTGATCATTGTCTCACAGTCCTTTCGATTCTCCTGTTGTCAAGGATGGGCCTGCGCCGCTGATACCGGCGGTACAGCCACAGCGACAGTCCCCCTCCCAGGAGGATGGGTGCCGGTACGAACAGCCCAAAGAACTGCAGGAACAGCATTTGCGCCTGGAAATCTCCGCCCAGGATGATCAGCATAGCCACGAGACACGCAACAGCCAGTGCCGCCAGCCACAGGTAAGCAGACAGAAGCATCCGCTTTTCCGGGAGGAACCAGGCAAAACAACACACAGCCGTCCCCACCAGGGTAGGTACGGCCGCCTCCACGAAGTTAATCCATGCCGTAGGGGCCCCTTCCAGCATCGGATGAAGGAGGTTGATCAAGCTCACATAGGCTGCGGCGTAAATCACCACAAACACCATGCTCAGGCAGAAGGAATACAACAGCAGCGTACTTTTCACTTTGCCGTCCTTGGTGAACAGGAACGCACCCCAAAAGCGGTCTCCTCGCTCCTTCCAGACTCTGTTTCGCTCCTCCTGCCGCAGCTGTTCCAGTTTTCGATTCTGCACGGCGGTCGCCTCCTTCTATTGACTGTGCGGGGGCGGGCGTATGCCCGCCCCCGCAGTTTCCTTGGTCACACAGCAGCCGCCGTGGGACGAATTACATATTGGGATTCTGGTTCAGCCAGCTGGTCCACATATCCTGGCAATCGGCGAAGATCTCATAGATGGCGCCGAAGTCGTTCTCGATGGCACCCAGCTCATCCAACTGAGCGGGGTTCTTCTCGTTGACCATGTCGTCGCGGACGGGCCAGTTGCCTTCCTTCATGAAGGGAGCGAAACCATCAGCAGTACCATCAGCGCCGCCCAGGACGTAGCGGATGAACAGACGGGCACCGGCGGGGTTGTCGCAGCCGGAGGCCACGAACAGGGACTCGCAGTTCAGCAGAGCGGTGTAGGGAGTCAGGTTGATGCACCAGGCGATGTCATAACCGGACTCGTCGCGGTTGGTGATCTTGCCGGCAGAGGCCAGAGCCAGAGCGGGATCGTCAGCGGTGGAGTTGTGGACAGCCAGGGCCAGTTCGTCGCCGTCGTCGATGAAGGTCATCTTCATCTGGCTGAACCGCCACATGTACTCCACGCCGGCGTTGTTCTCGGGCACCTCGAAAGCGAAGTCGGAGGCGTCGTAGGTGTACTCCAGAGGCTCGCCGTAGATATCCTCATAGGCCTGCTCCATCTGGTCGGCGTTGACGATGAAGCTGGCAAACAGGGACAGGTACGCGGTCTCAGTGCCGATCTCCTTGCAGAAGATGCGGTACTTCTGGCTGCCGTCCTCGTTCTTCTCAATGATGTTCCACCAGCTGTCGATGGGCTGGCCATCGGGGAACGCAGCGGTATTATAATACCAGAAAGCCTGAGAGCTGTACAGAGGCAGGCTGTACTTCAGCAGGTCCTCATCGATGTGAGAACAGATGTCGGAGGGATAGTAGGGCGTGAAGATGCCGGTCTGATAGTGCTCATAGAACACGGCGCCGTTGACGTCCTTGGTCTGCAGCACGTCGGCGGTAACGTTGCCGCTGGAGTACTCCATCTCAGCCTTGCTCAGAACTTCGTCGGAGTCCAGGTCCATCACGTCCAGCTCCAGGCCGGGATAGTCTTCCATGAAGGCTTCCACCATGTTCAGCATCTTGGAGGTGGTGGCGTAGACCTCGATGGTGCCGCCCTCTTCCTTAGCCATCTCGTAGAGCTCGTCGTCGGTCTTATCGCTCCACTCGTCATAAACAGGGCCGAAATGCTCGGTATCCGTGGCAAAATCATAACCCAGGGTCAGCTCGGACGCCGCAGCATCCTCGCCGCCGTCGCCAGTACCGGCAGCAGTGTCGTTCCCTCCGCCGCAGGCAACCAGGCTCAGAACCATAGCCGCTGTCAGCAGCAACGCAAAGAGTTTCTTCATCTTCATCTCAATGTGCTCCTTTCGCATATTTGTTGTTGGGTGTCTGGCTGAAACTCGCGATCCATAAACTCGCGGTCACACCGCGCGCTTAATGAGACGGGTGGTTGCCTTGTTGTAAATGTTGATCTTGTCCTGGTCAATGATGGCCCAGACTTTCTGATCCAACTCGTAGTGAGCCTGGCCGATCTCCTTGGACAGGAATTCATCCTGTCCGGCCACCAGCGTAACGATGGTCTCGGAACCAGCGGGCTGGCTGGCGTAGACAGTGACGGGAATGGCGCCGTCCACCGGCTCCCGGGAGATGATGACCTGTTCAGGCCGGATAGCCAGCACGCAGTCGAACTCGCCGCTCTTGGGGAACTCCTCATTGGTCAAATCCTTACCCGGGAAGGTATGGCCGCCCAGGTCGCTCTTGACCACCAGCTGGCCGTTCTTCATCTCGGCCTTCCCGTCCAGCAGGTTGATGCGGGGGTTGCCGATGAAGTCGGCAGCCTCCAGGTCGATGGGGTTGTTGTACAGCTCCAGAGGCGTTGCCACCTGGTTCAGAGCGCCTTCCTTGAACAGGGCGATCTTGGTGGACATGGTCAGAGCCTCGACCTGGTCGTGGGTGACGTAGATGATGGTTGTGCCCAGTTCCTTGTGCAGGCGCTGCAGCTCGGCGCGCATGTCCAGACGGAGCCTAGCATCCAGGTTGGACAACGGCTCATCCAGCAGCAGCAGCTTGGGGCTGGAGGCCACAGCACGTGCAATGGCCACGCGCTGCTGCTGGCCGCCGGACAGCTCAGTGGGATAGCGGTCCTTGTACTGCTCAATCCGCATCATCCGCAGAGAGTCCATCACCCGCTTGTCGATCTCTTCCTTGGCCATCTTCTGGATCTTCAGGCCGAAGGCAATGTTGTTGTAGACCGTCATGTGGGGCCACAGGGCGTAGGACTGGAACACCAGGTTCAGTCCACGCTTGCTGGGCTCGGCATAGTAGGCGTCATCGGCGTTGATCATCTCCACGCCGTCGATGGTCATGATGCCGTTCTGGGGGCGCTCCAGACCGGACACCACGCGCAGCGTAGTGGTCTTGCCGCAGCCGGAGGGGCCCAGCAGCGTCATGAAGTCGCCGTCCTCAATGGTCAGGTTGATGTCCCGCAGGACGTGGTTATCGCCATAAAATTTATCAATATGTTTTAATTCAATACGACTCATATGGTTCGCCTTATCCTTTCTGTTCTGTCATAAAACGGTCAGGGTCCGGGTACCTGGGATCAGCCCCAGCTCTTGCCGATATCGGCGCCGAACCGGTTGGCGATGATATAGCACACCAGGATGAACAGCAGCACAACGACGGAAATGGCGTCGGCCATCTGGTTGTAACCGTCCTGGGAATACGTGAAGGCCAGGTAGGACATGGTCCGGGTAGTGGGAGTCATCATGATGATGATCAGGTCCAGCTCCTTGGCAATGGAGATGAAGGTCAGCATGAAGCCGGAGATGAAGCCGTTCTTCGCCAGAGGCACGATAATGGAGGCCATCCGTTTCCAGAAGCTGGCACCGGCAATGTCTGCTGCCTCCTCCAGCTCCACACTGATGGACAACATGTTGGCCGTACCGGATTTACTGGCAAAGGGGAAGTGCTTGACCACGGAGGTCAGAACGATCAGGGTAAAGGTGCCGTACAGGGAGGGGATCAGGCCGCCGAAATGAGGCACGGAGAACATGGCGAAGTACATGGTGGAGAAGGCGATGCCGCTCATCAGGTAGGGCACGAACACCAACTGCTCCGTCAGGTTGCCGTACCACTTGCCGCGGCCGCGGGAACTGATGTAGCCCAGGAACTGGCCGCAAATGGCGGTGATGATAGAGGCGATCAGGGTCAGGCGGACCGTGTTCCACAGAGCGCTCAGGAACTCCTTGCTGCGGAAGATGCCGGGCAGGTTGATGTACTTGTCAGCCTCGCCCACGGTGCCGATCCAGTTGTAAAGCGTCAGGTTGTCGAGGCCGTAGCCGTTGCCGGTGGTAACCTGGAAGGTCTCCATGATCAGCACGAACATGGGCATTACCATGGCCAGGAACAGGAACACCACCAGGAAGGCCATCAGGGGAGTCTTGGCCTTGCCCAGAGGCATCAGGGTGTGCCGGCCGCCCTTGCCGCCCACGGTGGCATAGGACTTGCGGACGCCCACCACTCTCTGGTTGGAGAAGATGATGGCCGCAGCCAGGCCCACCAGCACCAGGCTCATGGCATAGCCGACGCCCTGGGGACCCTGGTCGATGAACACACGCATCTTGGTGGCCAGGGTGTAGAAACCGATGCGGTTGCCCAGGTTGGCCGCCACACCGTATGTACCGATGGACTTACTGATGGTCATGATCATGGCCGACAGGATGGACGGCATGATCAGGGGCAGGGTGATGTGGCGCAGGATCTGGGGCTTGCTGGCGCCCTGGATCTCGCCCATCTCCTCCAGCTCGGAGTTGATGGAGCGAAGCGCGCCGGAAACCATGATATAGGAAAATGCGTAGTAGTGCATGGACATGCAGAGGATGATGGCGATGGGTCCATAGGCCAGCCAGTCAGGGATGGGGAGTCCCATGCCGGCCAGGAATCCATCGGCGCCGCTGGTGGCATTGCGGAACACGGCCAGCCAGCTCAAAGCCTTGGTCCAGGAGGGGATCATGTAGGGGATGATCACCAGCATGCTCAGGGCCTTCTTGCCGGGGATGTCGGTACGGACCATCAGCCATGCCAGAACGGAGCCCAGCGGCACAGAGATGACCACCACGCACGCGCCGATGATCAGCGAGTTGAGCAGAGGCTCCCACAAAACGGCCTTTGACATGTTGCTGGCCAGCATGTACGTCCAGTAGTAAAGGGTGAAGTCGCCCACCTGGGCGCCTTCAATTCTCCGCCGCATGACCTCGGCCTGGGCCGCGGTGAACGTGGTGGAGATCATGGTCAGCAGGGGGATGATGATCAGGCAGAACAAGATCACCAGGCTCACCAGCACGACCATGTTGAACGGGTTCGTCACCACGTTCAAGATCAGGTTCTTCAGCCGCTTCTTGGTCAGCGGCTTTTTGGGGAGGGCTTTCTTTGACACGATAACACCTCTTTCTGATTACTGCCGGATGTCCGACGGGGGCTTTTTTCCTCTTTCTTTTCTCTCTCACATCCATTTTTTCAAATTTTGCGGTCCCCGTTTGCAGAAAAACCAATATTCGCAAACGTTTGCGCTCCTTCTACAACTATTATCAGTTCTTTTCAAGGATTTGTCAATTCGTATTTTTGCTATTTTGTTTACAAAATTTTTATGGATTTTAACAATTTTCATATAAAAAGCATAAATGAGTTCTACGCTTTTTATGCACTTTTTTTGAGTTCAATTTTCACTTCACTTGTAAACTTTGTCAAAATCGAATACGTTTTCGTGAAAAGTTACGATGAAAACTGCGCTTTATACAGCTTTGCGTAAATTCCTCCCTGCTTCAGCAGCTGATCATGGGTCCCCTGCTCCGCCACGCGGCCGCCGTCCAGCACCAGGATCTGATCCGCCTTGCGGACCGTCACCAGCCGGTGGGCGATGACAAAGCAGGTTCTCCCCTGCCGCAGCCGCTCCAGCGCGGCGCGGATCTGCTCCTCCGTCTCCGTGTCCACGTCGGAGGTAGCCTCGTCCATAATGACCACATCGGCGTTGGAGAGGAAGCACCGGGCGATGGCCAGCAGCTGCCGCTGGCCCTTGGAGATGCCGGCACCCTCGTCGGTTAGGACAGTATCGTAGCCGTCCGGCAGGGACATGAGAAACCGATGGATACAGGCGGCCTTGGCAGCCTCCACGATCTGCTCCCGGGTGGCGCCCGGCGTGCCGTAGGCGATGTTCTCGGCAATGGTGCCGCCGAAGAGCCAGGTGTCCTGGAGCACCATGGCCAGGCGGCGGCGCAGGCCGTCCCGGGCGTAGGATTCCAGCGGCCGGCCGTCCACGGTGATATCGCCTCCCTGCCGCTGGTAGAATCGCAGCAGCAGCGACACCAGGGTGGTCTTGCCCGCCCCGGTGGTACCCACCACCGCCACCATGCTGCCGGCAGGGACGTCGGCGGTGAAATCCCGCAGCACCGGCCGGTCCGGGTCGTAGCCGAACTCCACGTGCCGGAAGGAAATGGCTCCCTCCAGATGCGCCGGGTCCAGAGCCCCCGGCGGATCCGCCGGCTCCGGCTCCTGGTCCAGCAGGTCCAGCACCCGCTCCGCCGCCGCCACGGAGGCCTGGAGGTCGCTGAGCAGGTTGGCGGCCTCCCGGATGGGACCGGAGAACTTCCGGGAGTACAGCACAAAGGAAGTGAGGCTGCCGATGGAGATGCCCCCTCCGATGAACAGCAGTCCGCCGAACACACTGATGGCCGCCAGGGACAGGTTGTTGATGAAGTTGACGGAGGGGCCCAGGGAGGCGCTGGCACAGTCCGCCCGGTAGTAGGCCCGGGAGGCCTCGTCGTTGCGTTCCTCGAACTGACGCAGGTCCTCGGCCTCCACGCCATAGGCGCGGATGGCCCGCTGGCGGCCGATGCGCTCCTCAGCAAAGCCATTGAGCGCGCCCAACTCCCTGGACCGCAGCCGGAACAGGGGGTGGATCCGCCGCATCTGGAGCCGGGTCAGCACTGCGGACAGCGGCACCGTCACGAAGAACACCACCGCCAGCCGGGGCGAGAGCACCAGAAGCATCACAAAGGACCCAGCCACCGTCAGCAGGCTGGTGCAGATCTGCAAAAGGTCTGTGGAGAGGGTGGCGTTGACCGTGTCTACATCGTAGCAGATGCGGCTGATGAGATCCCCGGCGGGGTGGGTGTCGAAATACTGGACCGGCAGTTCGCTCATCCGGTGGAAGGCGGCCTTCCGCAGGTCGTAGGACACGGCCTGGCCCACCTGGATCAGCTTGGCGGAGACCAGATAGTTCAGCCCCGCCGCCAGGGCGCAGCAGACCAGCATCCCGGCGCAGTTGCGCAGCACAGTGGGAAAGTCCACGCCTCCCGGCTCCGTACCCACGGCGTCCAGCGCCCAGCCGGACAGCAGCGGCACCGTCAGCGTCAGCAGGTTGGCGCACACCATCAGCACCGTGATGCCCGCAAGGGTCAGAAGGTAGGGGCGCAGAAAGCGGCCCAGCCGCAGCAGCAGATGCTTTTTCATACCGCTCCCTCCCCCATCTGCAGCTCCGCCATCTGGCGGTAGCGCGCGCAGGTCTCCAGCAGCTCACGGTGGCTGCCCTGGGCGTCGATGCGTCCGCTCTCCAGCACCAGGATGCGGTCCGCCTCCCGGACGGAGGAGACCCGCTCGGAGATCACCACCAGCGTCACGCCCGGCAGGTCCCGGCGCAGCGCCGCCCGCAGGGCCGCCGCCGTCCGGTAGTCCAGGGCGCTGTCGGCGCTGTCCAGAATCAGAATCTCCGGATCACCCGCCAGGGCCCGGGCAATCAGCAGCCGCTGCCGCTGGCCGCCGGAGAGGTTGGCGCCCCGCAGGTCCACGCGGGTGTCCAGCCCCTGGGGCAGCGTCTCGATGAACTCCCAGGCCTGGGCGGTGCGGGCCGCGGCCTCCACCGCCTCCCGGCTGAGGCCCCGCAGGAAGGAGATGTTCTCATACACGCTGCCGGCGATCAGGGTGTCCCCCTGGAACGCCACGCCGAAGCGCGTCTGCAATTCCCGGCGTTCCTGGGTCCGGACATCCTTTCCGCCGACCCAGACCACGCCGCCGTCGGCGTCGTACAGCCGCAGCAGCAGAGAGATCAGGGTGGTCTTGCCGCTGCCGGTGGGCCCCAGGATGCCCAGCATCTGTCCCTTCTCCAGGGTGAAGGACGCCTGCTCCAGGTCCGGCTCCACGCCCAGGTAGGAGAAGGTGGCGTTCTCCATGCCCAGGATGCCGGGCCGCACCTCCTCCGCCTCCGCAGGCTCCACCGTCTGTTCCAGAGGGGCCTGGAGGATCTCCCGGATGCGGCGGGCGGAGGCGGCGCCCTTGCTGATGCGCACAAAGACCTTGGCGATGCCCAGCGTGGCGCTCTGGATCAGAGTGAAATAGGTCAAAAAGGCCACGATCTGGCCCCGCTGCATCCGTCCGGCGTCCACCCACAAAGCGCCCACCAGCACCACCAGCGTCAGTCCCGTGTTCAGCAGGAAGTCCGTGATGGGATTGGTCATGGCCATGACCCAGCCAGCCTGCTCCTCCGCCCGGCGGGAGGCATGGTTGGCGGTCTCGAACCGCTCCCGCTCTCGGCCCTGGCAGGCCAGGGCCTTGATGACCCGGACGCCGGAGGCATTCTCCCGCAGGATGCGGACCACCGTGTCCACCGCCTGCTGGGCCTGGGTGTAGAAGGGGATGCCCCGGCGGGTCACCAGGGTGATGGTCAGGAAGGTCAGCAGGCTCACCGCCAGCTGGACCAAGGCCAGCACCGGCTGCTGGAGGAAGGTCAGCACCAGTCCGCCCAGCACCAGCATGGGCGCCCGGATGCCGCCCCGCTGGACCTTGTCGAACATCTGGTGGACGTTGTAGGTGTCGTTGGTCAGCCGGGACACCATGGAGGAGGCGGAGAACCGGTCCATCTGGGCGCAGGAAAGGGCCTGTACCCGGCGGTACAGATCCCGGCGCAGCTCCCGGGTCACCTCCATGGAGACCCAGGCGGCCATGCGGTTGGCGGTGATGTTGCAGGCGGCGGCAGCAAAGGCCAGCACGCCCATCAGAGCGCCGGTCCGCCAGATGGCCGGCAGATCCCGGGCAGGCACCAGGTCATCGATGACCGCGGCCAGCAGCAGCGGCAGCACCAGCTCTAAGATCGCGGCGGTGAACTTGATGGTGCCCCCCACGGCCACCCGGCCCGTATAGGGCTTCAGATACCCCAAAACCACTTTCACGGCAGCATCCCATTCTTTCTCAAACGTTTACGCCATTTTATATAAGCATACCATACAGCATCCGGAAATCAATTCGCATTTTGTTGCAAATCACAAGGAAACTTTTGGAGCGTCTTTCTCCGGGGGACGGCGCAAAAAGGCGGCCCCGGCTTGCGCCGGAGCCGCCTTCTGGGTTGTTTTCCGCCTATGGCAGGCGGACGGTCAGCGGGTCCGTCTCCTCCATCCAACAGCTGTTTTCCCGGTCCTGGCCGAGGGTGTAAGTGCCCAGATATTCCAGTCCATCCCCGCCGTACAGCGCCAGGAAGCTGGCGCAGCTCCAGCCGATCTGCCCAGCGAGGGCCAGACGCTCCCCGTCGTAGTCCATGGTGGTCTCTCCGTAAGTGAAGTCGAGCCCCGCCTCCTGCAGCTGCCGGAAGCTGCCCTCCAGGTCCGGCCGGAAGGTCTGGTCCGCCGTCTCCACCACCCGGAAGCGGTCTCCCGCCTTCACCACCAGGTAGTCCTCCCGGATCCAGACCCGGTCCGGTCCCGTCTCCGCCCCCTCCAGCACCGGAAAATCCGCCAGGACGGCGCCCGTCCCGTCCAGCACCGTCAGGGTCAGGGTGCCCTCCTGCCGGGTGAAGAGGAACAGTTCGCCCTCCTCGCCGCCCCAGAGGCTGACCTGGGCGGCGGCCGCCGGGTCCACGGGGCAGACCCGGACCGGGTCGCCCAGCCGGACCACATAGGTGTCCTTCCCATAGTCCTCTCCGGCGCTCTCCAGTTCCACGGGCAGGAAATAGACCCCGTAGCCCAGGGGGAACAAACTGGTGTCCAGAGGCGTCTCTCCCTGGCTTCCGCTGAGGAGGAAGTAGACGCCGCCCTCCCGGACCACGGAGAATGTGGTGAGGTCGGGGAGCTGTTCGAAGCCAGCGCTGCCGAAGCTCTGTACGTTCCCCTTGGCGTCCTTGCCAATGCTGATCGTCAGCAGGGCATCCTCCGGCACCGGAATGGGAAAGTACGTCCGCATCAGCTCCTGGAGCTGCTGCTCCGGCCACTCGGCCCCCTCCTCGATCACAAAGCTGTACGACTCCGCCGCCGGCAGCAGATCGACGATGCTGTCCTGTAGAAAGAGGGGATACGTCTCGTAGTAGTCCCGCAGATGCACGGTCTCCGTGTAGTCCGTGGTCCCGGCGGGACAGCGGGAGGCCACGTCGTTGAACGGCTTCTCCATCCCGGCCTGGTCCTCGACCTCGTCATCCCGGTCCGTCGGGCCGAAATTGCCCCAGATGTCCAGATAGATCCCGTCCGGCTGCCGGAGGCTCTCAGGCAGCCGCTCCCGGTAGCTGAAGGTGTACGCCGTGTCACTGACGGTCTCCGCGCCGGCAGTGATCTCCGTCTCCCAGAACAGGTGCCGGTCCAGGGTGGTCCGCACCTCCAGCGTCACGCCCTCTGCCCGGGCGGGATCCCCCGCAAGCACCTGCCGCTCCGCCGTCACCGCCTCCCGCCGGGCGTAAACGGCTCCGTGGGCCCAGGCGGTGACGCCCACGGACAGGGCCGCCAGCACCGCCAGTATACAAAATCGGATCCGCATGGCTGCCTCCCTCACTCCGTCAGGTCCGACAGGGCACGGCTCACCCGGTCGGGCCGGTAGTGGTACGTCTCCTTCACATAGGTCATCAGGTCCCGGCCGGAGTCCTCCAGGGCCTCCATGCTGGTGTCCCCCACGATCTTCCCCCGGCGGATCAGCACCGCCCGGCCGATGAAGTTCTGGACCTCCTCCAGCAGGTGGGTGGAGAGGATCACCGTCTCCGTGGGCTCCAGGATGCCCAGCAGCACCTTGTAGAAGTCCTCCCGGTTGAACACGTCGTTTCCGGCGAAGGGCTCGTCCATGAGGATGTAGTCGGCCCCCTGGCTCAGGGCCAGAATGACCTCGAACTGGTTCTTCTGGCCGGTGGAGAAGTGCCGCAGGAGCTTGCCGGACGGCAGCTCGAAAAACTCCATCAGCGCCCGGAACCGCTTGTCCCGGAAGGCCGGGAAGTGCGCCTGATAGAATACCCGGTGGTCCTCCGCGGTCAGCCCGGGGAAAAAGGAGTGCTCGCAGGTGGCAAAGGACAGCCGGGCGATGTTCTTCCCGGTGATGGGCTCGCCGTCCAGGGTGACGGTCCCCCGATGGCGCAGCAGGCCCAGAATGCACTTGAGCAGGGTGGTCTTGCCGGCGCCGTTCTCTCCGAACAGTCCCACGATCTCCCCCTGGGGGATCGTCAGGGACACGCCGTCCAGGGCCCGCTTGGCGCCGTAGCTTTTGACGACTTCCTTCAATTCGATCATAGCACCCTCCAAATCTCCGCCCATTGCCCCGGGACGACGCACGCCGCCGGGGTGAACAGCATATAGGCCCCATAGAACAGCGCCAGAGACCCCGCCAGCAGCACCGCTGTGGCAGCGACTGTGGCCGCCGGGATGGCCAGGCACCGGCGGTGGTACTCCCACCGGTCCGGCAGCCGCCGCATCAGGTACACCGGCCGGCTCCCCTCCCGGTAGTGGTCCGCGTAATGGCGGGCCGCCGTGACCGCCGCCAAGCCGATCTGTATCCAAAAGACCAGGGGGATAACGCCGATGATCTCACGGAGATCCTGCATCTTCACCCCGGTCCGCAGGACCCGGGCACCGTTTTCCCAGAGGAACAGCCGCTCCCAGGCGCTCATATAGCGGATCGCAAACAGGATCCACGCCAGCAGCGTGACCATAGCCAGACAACCAAGGGCATTCACAGCCTCTCCCCGGGCGTCCCGTCCCGGCGGCGCCCAGTTTCTCCAGTCAATCCTCGCCACGGCGCACCTCCTTCCACACCGGCACCAGCGCTCCCAGGGCAACGGCCAGCGCCACCAGACCCAGTACCAGTCCCCCGCTCTCACTGCCGATCCCGGAGGGGAAGGTGATCGCCGCCAGGGCGGCGACGCCGTACAGGGCCCATCCCCAGCCGCTCCGGCGGCTCCAGAAGGACCACATGGAGCAGCACAGGCCCAGAGACAGGGCGTACATCCCGTTGCGGACGTAAAGGCCCCAGTCCTCCAGGGGCAGCAGGGCGTGGAACAGCGGGTCGGCGTAGGCGGCCAGAAACAGGGACTGGGGGCCGGCCGTGCCGCTGCCTGCCGCCAGATACCACCGGCTCACCGCCAACAGGCAGACCAGCTGGAACCCCATCAGGATCAAAAAGGCCAGGGCGTAACAAAGACCCCACAGCACCACCACGGTCAGCTCCCCCACCCGCAGCCGCTCCAGCGTGTACCGGCAGCGGACGCCGCCCAGCAGATCGCTGCCCCAGAGGCAGCAGATCACCGCCAGGGCCAGCAGCGCCGCCCGGAAAGCGTAGGACAGGCAGCTGCCTTGCAGCAGGTTGCTCAGGCAGGCGGCAGGCAGACCCCGCAGCGCCACCAGTACCGCCTCCGACGCTGCCAGGACCGCCAGCAGCGCCAGCAGCTTTCCGCACACGCCCCGGGCGCCCAGCAGCATCACCGACCAATACCGTCTCATGGTTCCGCCTCCTCTCCTGTCTCCGGCGCGTCCCACAGCCGCCGAATCTCCGCCAGGGCCTCCTCACGGGAGACCCCCATCTGCCGCATGGCCCGGACCAGGGTCCCGGCCTCCTCCGCCAGCAGTTCCCGGCGGACCCGCTCCACGGTCTCTCCGTCTGCCGTCACCAGGCTCTTGGCGCCGGTGTGGGAGGCGATGATCCCCTCCTCCTCCAGGATCCGGTAGGCCTTCTGGACGGTGTTGGGGTTCACCCCCAGCAGGGCCGACAGCGTGCGGCGGGAGGGCAGTTCGTCCCCGAAGCGGATGGTGCCCGCCGCCAGTCCCCGCTGGATGTGGCGGATGATCTGCCGGTACAGAGGACTGCCCTCCACCGGCACGAAGCCGTCAAAGATCACGCTGTCTCACCGCCCTTTTCAAAACCGTATTATTTAAGTAGTACACTTTCTAACTGTATTATAGCAATGATACGGTTTGCTGTCAACCAAACAAACTGCCCCGGATCGCTTTTTTCCGGCGGTCCGGGGCGCAAAAAAACACCGCGCCGAACGGCACGGTGTTTTTTCGGTTCTTAGTAGAAGCGCTTCTTGTTCTTGCGAGCGGCCTCAGACTTCTTCCGGCGCTTGACGCTGGGGCTCTCATAGTGCTCTCTCTTACGGACCTCAGCAATCACGCCAGCCTTGGCGCAGCTGCGCTTGAAACGCTTGAGCGCGCTGTCGATGGACTCGTTTTCCCGCACGTGGATCTCAGACATCTATATTTCCCTCCCTCCGAGGTATCCGGCTCAATCCAGGATACTTTAAGGGCCATAAACTATGGCTTTAACAAAGCTATTATACGGACCTTGCCGGCCGTTGTCAAGGGATTTTGTTGAAAATTTGCGGAATCCCCGTGTCCGTCCGCCCGCGGCTCTTTACTGGGGCTTGACGATCAGGTTCACCAGACGGTCCTTGACCAGGATGGTCTTGACGATCTTCATGCCCTCGGTGGCCTTCTGGACCTTCTCCACAGCCATGGCGGCGGCCACCACGGCGGCCTCGTTGCTGCCGGCGGGCATGGTGATGGTGCCCTTGAGCTTGCCGTTCACCTGGACGGCCATGTCCACGGTAGAGGCCACGGTCTTGCTCTCGTCATAGACGGGCCACTGGGCCTGGCAGCACATCTTGCCGGTCTGGCTGGCAAAGCCCAGCATCTCCCACAGCTCCTCGGTAATGTGGGGGGCGAAGGGGTTGAGCAGCAGCAGCAGATACTTCACATCGCCCCGGGTGCAGCCGTTGGCGCCCAGCTCGTTGACCATGGTCATCATGGCGGCGATGGCGGTGTTCATCTTCAGGGAGTCGATGTCCTCGGTGACCTTCTTGATGGTCTTGTGGATGATGGCCTCGTTGGCGGGAGTGACGTCGTAGCTGTCGGAGGCGGCCTCTGCCAGGTTCCACACGCGGTCCAGGAAGCGCTTGGAGCCCTTCACCGCGTCGTTGGACCAGGTGGCGGCCTTCTCGAAGTCGCCGATGAACATGATATACAGGCGCATGGTGTCGGCACCGTACTGGTCCACGATGTCGTTGGGGTTGACCACGTTGCCGCGGGACTTGGACATCTTCTCGCCGCCCTCGCCCAGGATCATACCGTGGCTGGTGCGCTTGGCATAGGGCTCCTTGGTGGGCACCACGCCGATGTCATAGAGGAACTTGTGCCAGAAGCGGCTGTACAGCAGGTGCAGCGTGGTGTGCTCCATGCCGCCGTTGTACCAGTCCACGGGAGACCAGTAGTCCAGAGCCTCCTTGCTGGCCAGAGCCTTGTCGTTGTGGGGGTCCATATACCGCAGGAAGTACCAGCTGGAGCCGGCCCACTGGGGCATGGTGTCGGTCTCCCGCTGGGCGGGGCCGCCGCACTGGGGGCAGGTGGTGTTGACCCAGTCGGTCATCTTGGACAGCGGAGACTCGCCGGTGTCGGTGACCTCGTAGGAGTCCACCTCCGGCAGCAGCAGGGGCAGCTGATCCTCCGGCAGGGGCACCCAGCCGCACTTGGGGCAGTTCACCAGGGGGATGGGCTCGCCCCAGTAGCGCTGGCGGCTGAACACCCAGTCGCGCAGCTTGAAGTTGGTCTTGGGATGGCCGATGCCCTGCTCCGTGACCCACTTCTTCATGGCGGGGATGGCCTCCTTGACGGTCATGCCATCCAGGAAGCCGGAGTTGACCATGATGCCGGTGTCGTCCTTGAGGGTGAAGGCCTCCTTGGTGATGTCGCCGCCCTTGACCACCTCGATGATGGGCAGGCCGAACTTGGTGGCGAACTCCCAGTCGCGCTGGTCGTGGCCGGGCACGCCCATGACGATGCCGGTGCCGTAGCCCATAAGGACGTAGTCGGAGACGAACAGAGGAACCTGCTTGCCGCTGGCGGGGTTGACGGCCTCGATGCCCTCCAGGCGGACGCCGGTCTTTTCCTTGTTCAGCTCCCCGCGCTCAAAGTCGGACTTGTGGGCGGCCTCGTCGATATAGGCGGACACGGCGTCCCAGTTCCGGATCTGGTCCTTCCACTGCTGGAGGTAGGGGTGCTCCGGGGAGATGACCATATAGGTCACGCCGAAGAGCGTATCGCAGCGGGTGGTGTAGACAGTCAGCTTGTCGCCGTTGGTGGCGGTGAAATCCACCTCGGTGCCCTCGGACCGGCCGATCCAGTTGCGCTGCTGGATCTTGACGCGGTTGATGAAGTCCACGTCGTCCAGGTCGTCGATCAGGCGGTCGGCGTACTTGGTGATGGCCAGCATCCACTGGCTCTTCTCCTTGCGGATGACCTCGCCGCCGCAGCGCTCGCACACGCCCTCCACCACTTCCTCGTTGGCCAGGACGATCTTGCAGCTGGTGCACCAGTTGACGGGCATGGAGGCCTTGTAGGCCAGGCCCTTCTTGAACATCTGCAGGAAGATCCACTGGGTCCACTTGTAGTAGTCGGGATCGGTGGTGTTGACGGTCCGGTCCCAGTCGAAGGAGTAGCCCAGCATATGCAGCTGCTTTTCAAAGTTCTCCACGTTGTCGTGGGTCACCTTGGCGGGGTGGATGTGGTGCTGGACGGCATAGTTCTCCGTAGGCAGGCCGAAGGCGTCATAGCCGATGGGGAACAGGACGTTGTAGCCCTGCATCCGCTTTTTCCGGCAGATGATGTCCATGGCGGTGAAGGGCCGGGCGTGGCCCACGTGGAGGCCCTGGCCGGAGGGGTAGGGGAACTCGATCAGGCCGAAGAACTTCTCCCGGGTGGTGTCCCCGGTGACGGCGGTGAAGGGCTTCTCCTCCAGCCACTTCTGCTGCCACTTTTTCTCAATGGCGGTAAAATCGTACTTCATATACTCTCTCCTCATTCCTGTGAATGGTTTTTGCGGTGTGGGCAAAAAAACACGCCCCTGACCGTACTTGGTCAGGGGCGTCGAAACGCGATACCACCCTGCTTCAGCCGTCTGTTGCCAGACGGCCCTCGGTGGCCCATAGGGCCTGGGCTGTAACGGGCCCACCGTCCCGCCCTACTTCCCGTTCAGGCAGGCAACTCCGGGAGCAGTCATCCACGGAACTCCCCCACCGGCTCGCAGCGTCCGCCGGCTCTCTGGAGGCGGGAAATTCCGTCTTTCTTCCCTTCAAAGTCGTTAACGCATCCATTTTATGAGGCTTTTTCCGTTTTGTCAAGTGGGACCTTGGAAACTCCCCTTCTTTCACCCGATCTCCCGCAGCAGCTCCTCCGCCGGGATGCCGAAGAGCTTGGCCAGGGCCAGCAGATTGGAGGTGCTGGGGTCCGCCGCGCCGGTCTCCCACTTGCTGACCGCCTGGCGGCTGACGCCCAGGGCCTCCGCCACGAATTCCTGAGTCATGTTCCGCTCCATCCGGTGCTTTTTCAGCGCCTCTCCCAGGGAGCGGCAGGCCTCCTCCTTTTCCCGGCGGACGCCGCCGGAGCAGATATACTTGCGCAGGGCCCGGATCACCAGGGACAGCAGCCAGATCCAGAGGGACAGGAGCCCCAGCCCCACCGCCGCAAAGAGTATCGTATTCGCCATATCTGTGAACCTCCTTTTGAAGTTGGCCCCATCCTACCGGAAGCGGGCGGTTGCCTCCACCAGCTATGGCGCAACTTTCAGTCGCTCCGCGCAAAATACGCCCTCGTGGCCGCCTTTTCAGTCAAAAGCGCCCCGGCTCACCGCCGGGGCGCCTGCTTTTCAGTCGGGGGTCAGCACGCCGCTCAAATCCACCGGCTTGCCGTCGTGCCACAGCCGTTCCAGGGAGTAGAACTCCCGGGCCTCAGGGGAGAACACGTGGACCACCACGCAGCCGTAGTCCAGCAGGACCCAGGTGCCGTCCCGGTAACCCTCCCGGCGCAGGGGATCCTCTCCCGCCTGCTCCTTCAACGTCTTTTCCACCGCGTCGCACAGAGCGTTGATCTGGGTGTTGGAGGAACCGGTGGCGATAACGAAAAAGTCCGCCAGGGTGGTCTGCTCTGTAATTTCAATGGCACTGATCTCCTTGCCCTTCTTCTCGTCCAGGGCTTTCGCAGCCAAAATGGCCAGTTCTCTCGGTGTCATGGGCTTCTTCCTTTCTATACTTTCAACCGTTATGCCGCCGGTGGCGGCCCGATGATGGAAAATCCACCGTCAGATGTGCCGGGGTCCGCCGTGGTGCCGTCTGTTCCGGGGCCTGCGGCGGTCTCACCGTCCGCGCCGGGCACCGCATCCGTGCCGTCTCCGGTTCCGAGATCCGCAGTCGTCCCGTCCTCCGGATATACCATCTCCGGCGGGAGGGGTTCCCCTGTCACCGGGTCCAGAGGCCAGTTGCCCGTCTCAGGGCCGGTGCTCTCTCCGGAGCCAGGCGTGGTTCCTCCGGTGCCGGGGTCTGTAACGGTCCCCGTGCCGGAGCCATCAGAGGTGCCGCCGTTGACATTCCCGATGATCTCACCGGTCTCCGGATCCAGAAGGTTGCCGTTTTCATCCGTCACAGGCTCCTCCGGCTTTTCCTCCTCTTTCGGCTCCCAGAGGGACTTCCAGTAGGCCGTGGTGTTGGTGGCCTGGCTGTCTTCCATGTGGCCGGTAGAGGAACTGACAGAGCCGTTGGAATTCACCGTCATGATGTCCAGATCGCTCTTGGTGAATACCTCCACATAGGGGCTGAGCTCATTATTGACCAGTTCCAGCAGCTCGTTGGGGTAGGGCGTCACATAGGATTGGACGGAATACTTACCCAGCATTTTGCTGACGGAACGGCTGTACGCGTAAGCGTTGTAGTTGCCGGGCATGGTGACGAAGTTCACGTTCTCCACCTTCAGCCCGCCCTGAATGGCCGACTTGGCAAACCAGAAGATGTTCTGGAGGCTCAGATCTGTGGTGACGTTCTTCTGGAACACCTCCACCAGCTGGTTGATCTTGGTGATATTCTCCAGCTTCAAAAGCTGCTCCAGCACCGCCTTCAAAAACGCCTGCTGGGTGCCGATGCGGCCGATGTCGCCGTCCTTGTAGCCGTTGGCGCCGTCCCGGAAACGGACCACGCCCATGGCCTGTTCTCCGTCCAGCAGCTGATAGCCCTTTTTGAGATGGATGGACAGATCCTGATAGGGGTCCTCGTAGTCCATGTTCCGGGGCACGTCGAACCACACGCCGCCCATGGCGTCCACGATCTCGCCCACGGCCTCCCACTCCACGATCACCTGGAAGTCCGGCTCAAAGCCCACCAGCTGGGAGATCTCCTTATAGAGGTACTGAATGCCCCGGTCTCCCCCGCCGTAATAATTATAGACAGAGTTGATCTTCTTGATGTCCCAGGGCACGTTGACCATGGTGTCCCGGGGGATGGACATGACCGTGGCTTTCTGATTGGTCACATCGTAGCTGGCCAGCAGCATGGTGTCGGTGTTTCCGCCGCCGCCGGTATCCCGGCCCAGGATCAGCACCGTGTAATAATCTTCACTCTTGCGCTCACCCTCGCTGCGGGGGCGGGTCCCCTCGCCCCAGTCGATCTCCTCAACCTCCTCCGTCTCCCCGGTGTCCGGGTCCACGGTGACGGGAGGCTCCTTTTCCGCGCTGAGATCCGGCCGGACAAAGAGACTCTGCCAGGCAGCAACGCCCACCACACCCACGGCCAGCACCGCCGCCAAGGCGATCAGGAACTTTTGCTGTCGGGTGAGCCGGCCGGGCTTTTTGGGTTTAGGTTCCTTGGGGGGCTTATCCTGCTTGCCGGAAGCCAGTCGCTTTCCGGGCTGCCGGCCGGGGTCGCCATCTTTTTGCATGGGCGCCGCCTCCTTTTCTCTCTATTATGCCGCGGGTGCGGGGGCGATGATCACAAATCCACTGTCTCCGGTACCGGGATCGGTGATGGTCCCGCCGGCACCGGGATCCGTCGTAGTCCCGCTGGTGCCGGGATCCGTCGTGGTCCCGCCGGTGCCCGGGTCTGTGGCAGTCCCGCCGGTGCCGGGATCCGTCGTGCTCCCGCCGGTGCCGGGATCCGTCGTGCTCCCGCCGGTGCCGGGGTCCGTGGTAGTCCCGCCGGTGCCCGGATCCGTGGTGGTCCCGCCGGTGCCGGGATCCGTCGTAGTCCCGCCGGTGCCCGGGTCCGTGGTGGTCCCGTCATTGACATTTCCAATGATCTCTCCGGTCTCGGGATCCAGGATGTTGCCGTTTTCGTCGGTCACCGGCTGGTTCTCCTCCGGCTTCGCAGTGGTGGATCCGCCGCCGCTGCCGCTGGAGGTAACCGGCGGAGAGGCCGCCTTACTGTCCTCCACATAGCCGGTGGAGGAACTGACGGACCCATCGGAATTCACCGACATGATGTCCAGGTCGCTGAGGGTGAACTGCTCCACATAGGGACTGAGCTCATTGTTGACCAGATCCAGCAGCTCATTGGCAATGGGAGTCACGTAAGACTGGTAGCTGTGGTAGCTGCGGCTCCAGCAGGAGACATTCTTGTTGGGCATGGTGACGAAGTTCACATTGTCGATGCTCAGGCCGCCGAACACCGCCGCCTGGGCAAACCACAGGATATTCTGGAAGCTCAGGTCTGTCTCCACGTTATCCTGGAACACCTTGATGAACTCGTTGATCTTGGTGACATTTTTCACCTTCAGGAGCTGCTCCACCATGGCCTGGAGGAACGCCTGCTGGGTCTTGATGCGGCCCAGGTCCCCGTCGGGATACCCGTAGCGCAGGTCGTTGTCGTGCCGGTAGCGCAGCACACCCATGGCGCCTTCGCCGTCCAGCAGCTGATAGCCCTTTTCAATATGGATGGACAGGTCCTGATAGGGGTCGTCGTAGTTCATGTTCCGGGGCACGTCGAACCACACACCGCCCATGGCATCCACGATCTCTCCCACGGCCTCCCACTCGATGACCACCTGATAATCAGGCTCAAAGCCCACCAGCTGGGAGATCTCCTTATAAAGGTACTGCAGTCCCTTGTCCCCGCCGCCGCCGTAGTTGTACACGGCGTTGATGCGCTTGATGTCATAGGGGATGTTGACCATGGTGTCCCGGGGGATGGACATGACCGTGGCCTTCTGGTTGGTCACATCGTAGCTGGCCAGCAGCATGGTGTCGGTATTTCCGCCGCCGCCGGTGTCCCGGCCCAAAATCAGGACCGTGTAGTAGTCCTCGCTCTTGCGCTCGCCGTCGCTGCGGGGACGGGTCCCCTCGCCCCAGTCGATCTCCTCCGTCTCCTCGCTGTCGGCGGAGGGCTTGGTGCTCAGATCCGGCCGGATGAACAGGCTCTTCCAGGCGGCCACGATGACCACCACCAGGGCCAGCACCACCGCCAGGGCGATCAGCAGCTTCTGCTGCCGGGTGAGGCGGCTGGGCTTTTTCGGCCGTTTTTCCTTGCTCTTTCTCCCACGGGGCTGCTTTCTTCCGCCCGCCAAATGCTTTCCAGTCTCTTTTTCCACAGTTTTGTCTATCCTTTCAATGCGTCCCGCGCCTCAATGGTGGCGTGGTGCACAGGGTTCCCCATTGCGTTCATCTCTCCGATGGTCATTTCCAGACCCATCAACAGGCCCGCATCCAGGTTTTTATAGCACACAGCACGTAATTTGTCCACCCCCGGGAAATCCCGGGAGGGCTCGATATAGTCTGCCAGATACAGGATCTTTTCCAGCAGCGTCATGTTGGCATGGCCTGTTGTATGCCACAAAATGGCACTGTAAATCTCCTCGTCCACACCGAATACGTCCCGGGCGATGGCAGCGCCGGTCTTGGCGTGGAGCAGCTTCAGCGCCTTTTGCTCCAGTTCGTCCAGTTGGATGCCGTAGTGCCGGCACAGGGCCAGCTGTGCCTCCATGTCCAGCTTCTTGGTGCAGTCGTGGAGCAGGGCGCCCACCCGGGCCTTCTCCACGTCCGCGCCGTATCGCTCCGCCAGGCGGATGGCCTCCTGCTCCGTGCCCAGCACATGGGGGATGCGCTTGTGCTTGAGGTAGCTCAGGGCCACGGGCCGCAGCTTGGACAGGGGCAGATGCTTCAACTCCGCCCCGGTGCCGTAGAGGCCCTCTCTTAAAATGTATCCATACACCGCAGGCGCCAGCAGATTGGCCCCCCGGTCCGCCGACAGCTGCTCCCGCAGCTCCGTGGAGGAGATGTCCACCACGCCGGGAATGGTCAGGGTGAAGATCCGGGCATCCGGGTAGGTCCGGTACAAATACTCCCGCTGGACGGAGAACAGTTCCTCCGTGTCCTCCTCCGTGCGGCCGAAGGCGGCGATGCCCGCCAGGGCGAAGATGGCCTCCGGCTCGTGCCAGGTCTGGAGGGTCAGGAACATGTCCGTCCCCATCAGCAGCCACAACTCCGCCTCCGGATACAGCTCCCTGATCTGGGACAGGGTGTCGGCGGTGTAGCTCTTCCCCTGGCGCCGCAGCTCCAGGTCCAGGACCTGCACCCGGTCCCCCAGGCCCAGCTGCTCCGCCGCCAGTCGGGTCATCTCCAGCCGCTGCTCCGCCGTGGGGCTCCCCGCGGGCAGAGCCTTGTGGGGCGGCAGTCCCACAGGCACCAGCAGCAGCTTGTCCAGTTTCAGCAGATCAAACACCGCCCGGGCCGCGGTCAGATGGCCCAGGTGGGGCGGGTTGAAGGTCCCGCCGTAGACACCGATTTTCATGCTCGATCCCCTTTTTTCTCTCCGATGGACCCCTTATACCCGGGGCTTTTTGGCCGGCTTCACCAGCTGGATGCGCTTTTCCTTGGGCTTGGAGTGGCTCTCCCGGTACAGCACGAACTTCGTGCCGATCACCTGCACCACCTCGGAGCGGGTAGCCTGGGCCAGAGCCTCCGCGGCAGTGCGGGCATCGTATTCGATGTTGTTGTCCAGCACCTTCCCCTTCACCAGCTCCCGGGCCTCCAGGGCGTCGTCCGCCTGCTTGATGAGGTTTTCCCCAATGCCGTCCTTGCCGATGTGGAGGATGGTGTCGATGGAGTTAGCCAGGCCCCTCAGCTGGGCCCGCTGTTTGCTTGTCAGTTCCATGTGTGCTCCTTTATGCCGGGAAAACTCCGGCTGTTATTATATTTAGACGCTTATTTCTTCAAATAGGTTTCCAGTTTCGCGGAAAAATCCCGCAGGGCCCTGCCCCGGTGAGAGATGGCGCTCTTCTCCTCCGCCGTCAGCTGGCCGAAGGTCTTGCCCTTCTCCGGCACCAGGAACACCGGGTCGTAGCCGAAGCCCCCCTCGCCCAGAGGAGCGAAGGCGATGGCGCCGTCGCAGCGGCCCTCCGCCGTCAGCGTCTTTCCGTCGGGGAAGGCGCAGGCGATGGCGCAGGCGGAGTGGGCCGCCCGGGTGGTCTGGCCCCGCAGGGAGTTGAGCAGCAGCATGTAGCGCCCCCGGTCGTCCAGGCCCTCTCCGCCGTAGCGGGCGGAGTAGACCCCGGGGCCGCCGTTCAGGGCGTCCACGCACAATCCGGAGTCGTCGGCGATGGCAGGAAGGCCCGAGGCGGCACAGATGGCCTTGGCCTTGAGCATGGCGTTCTCGGCGAAGGTGGTGCCGGTCTCCTCCACCTCCACGGTGATCCCCATGTCGGCGGGGCTCACCACCTCCACCCCCAGGTGGGACAAAATATCGGACATCTCCCGGAGCTTGCCGGGGTTGTGGGTAGCCAGAATGAATTTCATCCGTTCTCTCCTTTCAGCGCCCGGCGCTGGAGCTCCAGCAGCTCCCGGTTGCCCTTGGCACACAGCCGCACCAGCTCCTGCTGCTCGGCAGGGGTGAAGGCACGGCCCTCGCCGGTGCCCTGGAGCTCGATGATCTCCCCCAACTCGTTCATGACGCAGTTGAGGTCCACCTGCGCCCGGCTGTCCTCGCTGTACTGGAGGTCCAGCATGGGCTGTTCATCCACGATGCCGGCACTGACGCCGGTGACGAAGTGGCGGATGGGGCTGGAGGCCAGAACGCCCTCCTCCACCATCTTCCGGCAGGCCAGGCTGAGGGCGATGAAACCGCCGGTGACGGAGGCGGTGCGGGTGCCGCCGTCGCCCTGGAGCACGTCGCAGTCGATGGTGATGGTGTGCTCGCCCAGCTTGTCCATATCCACAGCGGCCCGGAGGGAGCGGCCCACCAGCCGCTGGATCTCGGCGCTGCGGGGGCTGAGCTTCAATTTGGCAACGTCCCGCTTGCTGCGCTCCCGGTTGGCCCGGGGCAGCATGGAGTACTCCGCCGTCACCCAACCGGAGCCCTCCGGCACGTGGGGCGGGGTGCGGTCCTCCACGCTGGCGCAGCAGAGAACCATGGTGTCGCCGCACTGGATCAGGCAGCTGCCCTCGGCGAATTTGACGAAATCCGTGGTGATCTTGATGGGGCGCAGCTGGTCGAACGCCCGCCCGTCCTGTCGTTTTATCATTTTGACTTCCTCTTTCTTTACGGTCCAGAGCCGGATCATACCCGAGTCCGGCTATCTCTCGTTTACAAATCTCCCCGCGCAGCCCGCTCCAGCTCCGCGCCGCCGGTCTTCTGCTTCAGGGAGACGGTCATCTGTCTGCACCGTGGACAGTACCACGCCGGACAGGTCTTGCTCAGACGGGAGACCGGCAGGCGGAAATCGCCTTTGTCCTCTTTGAGCAGCAGCACACGCGGCTCCCGCACAAAGGCGGCCGTTCCCCCGCCAGTCTGCAAAAAACCGCTCACCATAGCCTGCCCGCAGTCCGGACACATCCGGCTCATATGATGGCCTCCACGTAGGCCTTGGGGTCGAAGGGGCGCAGGTCCCCGATGCCCTCGCCCACGCCGGCGAACTTCACCGGCACGCCCAGCTCCCGGGCGATGGCGACGACGATGCCGCCCTTGGCGGTGCCGTCCAGCTTGGTCAGTACGATGCCCGTGAGGCCCGCGGTCTCCTTGAAGGTCCGGGCCTGGATGAGGCCGTTCTGACCGGTGGTGGCGTCCAGCACCAGCAGCGTCTCCCGGGCGGCGCCGGGGCACTCCCGGTCGATGATCTTGGACAGCTTGGCAAGCTCCGCCATGAGGTTGGCCTTATTGTGCAGCCGCCCGGCGGTGTCGCACAGCACCACGTCCACATGCCGGGCCTTGGCGGCCTGGAGGGCGTCGAACAGCACGGCTCCGGGGTCGGCGCCCTCGTGCTGGCGCACCAGCTCGCAGCCGGCCCGCTCCGCCCAGATCTCCAGCTGGTCAGCGGCGGCGGCGCGGAAGGTGTCCGCCGCGCACAGCAGCACCCGCTTGCCCTCGCTTTTGAGCTGATGGGCCAGCTTGCCGATGGAGGTGGTCTTGCCCACGCCGTTTACGCCGATGAACAGCACCACAGAGGGGGTAGTGGAGGTGTTCAGGGCCATGTCGCCCACGTTCATCTCCTCCGCCAGGATCTCCCGCAGAGCCGCCTTCACGTCCTCCTGGTCCTGGAGTTTCTCCTTGCGGACCCTGGTGCGCAGCTTCTCCACGGCGTCCAGGGCGGTGTCCATCCCCAGGTCCGCCAGGATCAGCGTCTCCTCCAGTTCCTCGAAGAAGGCCTCGTCGGCCTCGGTGAAGCCGGAGAAGAGATTGGTGGTGATTTTTTTCAGTTTGTCAAAAAAGCCCATAGCGTCCTCCCAAACCGGAGATCAGGACCGGGGCGGCTTGTCCCAGTCCAGCTTCTCTCCGCAGTATTTGCAGTATTCGCCGAAAAAGCCCCGCACGTGCGCGCCGCAGGCCGGGCAGCGGATCTTCAGCAGCTCGATCACAAGACCCGCCGCCAGTAAAACGCCTCCTGCCGCGCCCGCCGCCGGTACATCTGCCGTCCTGCTGAGGCTCAGCATCACGAACCCGGAGAGCATCAGCGCGATGCTCAGGATCATCCATCTGCGCAGCGTCACAGGATCGACCTCCTCATACCTTCAACTCTCCCGCCGGCCTCCGCAGTCGGCGGAGCGCTCACTCCAGCTTCTTCCCGCAGTAGGGGCAGGTCTTGCCGGTGCTGAACTCCCGAACCCACCGCTTGCAGTGGGGGCAGCGCAGCAGCAGCCGCACCAGGCCCAGGTCCAGGAGGAAGATCACAAGGCCCGCGTAGGTCATGGTCCCGCCCCGGAACAACAGCAGTCCCGCCAGAAGGCCCACACAGATGATGAGGACCTGTTTGTGTTTGGTTTTCATCGCTTATCGCTCCTTACTGGATCTTCAGTTCTTTCGCCAGGTCGTTCATGTTGATGGTCAGGATCTTGGAGATGCCCTGCTCCTGCATGGCGTCGTCGCAAAGTCCGCTGTCCTCCGTTTCCGCCCAAGGCGAAACCTCCGGCCGCTCCCTTGCTCCTCCGCTTCCCACCGAAACCGCTGGGTTTCGGCGGGAACCCTGACGTCACCATGCTTATTGGATCTTCAGTTCCTTCGCCAGGTCGTTCATGTTGATGGTCAGGATCTTGGAGATGCCCTGTTCCTGCATGGTGACGCCGTAGAGGACATCCGCCTCCTCCATGGTGCCACGGCGGTGGGTGATGACGATGAACTGGGTCCGCCCCGCCAGGGTCCGCATGTAGCGGGCGTAGCGGGTGACGTTCGCGTCGTCCAGCGCCGCCTCGATCTCGTCCATGACGCAGAAAGGCGTGGGGTGGACTTTCAAAATAGCGAAGTACAGCGCGATGGCCACAAAGGCCTTCTCGCCGCCGGAGAGCAGGGAGATGGTCTTAAGAGTTTTTCCCGGCGGCTGGGCCTTGATCTCAATGCCGCAGCCTAAGATGTCGTTCTCGTCCTCCAGCTCCAGCGTGGCCCGGCCGCCGCCGAAGAGCTCCACAAAGGTGGTCTGGAAGCTCTCCGCCAGGAGCTTGAACTGCTGGGCAAAGATCTCCGTCATCTGGCGGGTGATCTCCTCGATGATGCCGCCCAGCTCCTCCTTGGCCTTCTCCACGTCGTTGCGCTGCTCCGTGAGGTAGGTGTAGCGGGTGTTGACCCGGTCGAACTCGTCGATGGCGCCGATGTTGATGGCGCCCAGGGCGCCGATGTCCCGTTTCAGCTCACCGATCCGGCGGGAGGCCTTGGGCACGCTCTCCAGCTCCACCCGGACCTCCTGGGCGGCGGAGTGGCTGAGCTCATAGTGCTCCCACAGCTTGTCCAGGATCTGCTTTTCCTCCATGGCGGAGGTTGCCAGCCGCTGCTCCAGCTTGGAGGCGGACCGCTCCAGGTTCAGCAGGTTCTCGTTCATCTCCTGGCCGGCCTTGTTCTTGGCGGTGCGCTCGGCCTCCAGGGCGATCTTCTCCTGGTTCAGCTCCGTCAGGCGCCGGCGCAAGTCGTCGCTCTGCTGTGCCAGTGCGGCGGACTCCTCCCGCAGGCGCTGGATCTCCGCCTGGGCATCCCGGATAGTCTGGTGGCACTGCTCTACCATGGCCTCCTTCTGGGCCCGGCCGCCGGTCAGATCCTCCGCCAGGCGCCGCAGCTCCGCGGCCCGGTCTGCGGCGGCCTCCCGCTCGGCGCCCAGGGCGGCCAGGCGGCTCTTGGCGGCGCTGATCTCCTCCGCCAGGGCGTTGGAGTGCTCCAGCAGCTCCGACTGGCCGGAGAGGGCCTCCTCCGCCTGGGCGCGGTACCCAGCGGCCAGGGCCTCCTGCTCCGCCACGGCCTGCTCCGCGGCCTCCCGGCGGCGGGCGTTGTCACTCAGGCGGCCGGTCAGGCTCTCCAGCTCGCCCTCCAGATTCTCCAGGCTCTCCCGCAGGGAGCGCAGGAGGATGTCAAAGTGGTTCTGCGTGCCCTCCAGCCGCAGTACCTCGTCCTCGGCCTGGCGGCGCTGGGCCTCCGCCGTCTCCAGTTCGTACTGGGCGGCGTCCAGCTCCCGCTGGGCGGCCTCCTGCTCCTTCTGGGCCTCCGCCAGCTGGCGGTGCATGGCGGCGCTGCGGCCCTGGAGCTTCTCAAGCTCCGCGGCCCGGCTCAGCACGCCGGCGCTGCGGCTGGCGGAGCCGCCGGTCATGGAGCCGCCCCGGTTGATGACCTGGCCGTCCAATGTCACGATCCGGAAGGCGTTGCGGTACTTCCGGGCCATGGCGATACCGCAGTCCAGGTCCTCCACGATGACGGTCCGGCCCAGGAGGCTGTGGAAGATGTTCTGATATTTCGGGTCGAAGGTCACCAGCCGGGAGGCAAGGCCCACGAAGCCAAACTCCTGCTCCACGCCCCTTTCCCGCAGCTCCTCGCCCCGGATGGCGGTCAGCGGCAGGAAGGTGGCGCGGCCGCCGTCCCGCTGCTTGAGGAAGTTGATGGCGGCCTTGGCGTCCTCCTCCCGGTCCACCACGATATTCTGCAAACCCGCCCCCAGGGCGATCTCGATAGCCAGGGAGTATTTGCCCTCGGTCCGCATGAGGCCCGCCACGGGGCCGTGGATGCCCCGGAGGCTGCTCTGGGCCTGGCAGACCAGCTTCACGGCCTTGGAAAAGCCCTCGTACTCCTTCTCCATCTCCGTCAGGAGGCGGATGCGGTTGTCCAGGGCGCCCACGTCCATGGTCAGCTGGACCTTCTTCTCCCCGGCTGCGGCGGCCTTCTTCCGCCGCTCCTCCATCCGCAGGCTGTGGCCGGCGATGATGTTGGCCGCGGCGGCGGCCTCGTCCCGGGCGTCCTCCAGACGGCGGCGGTTGTCCCGGGACTCCCGCTCCGCCTCTGTCAGGCGCTCCCCGGCGGCAGCCCGGTCGGCCTCGGCGGCGGCGCTGCGCTCCCGGATCTGGACGCTCTCCGCGTCCGCGGCGGCGGCCTCTGCCCGGGCGTCGGCGGCAGCGGCGGCAGCCATGGCCTCCCGGCCCCGCAGGGCCTCGGCCTCGCTCTGGTGGCCGTCCGCCCGCTCGGCGGCGGACCGGGCCTTCTCCAGCAGGGCCTCCAGGGCGGCATTTTCCTCCGCGATACGGCCCTCCAGCTCCGCCGCGTGTTCCTTCTGCTCCGCGGCCTGGGCGGCGAGACTCCCCGCCCGGGTGTCGCTCTCGGTCATCTCGCTGCTCACCCGCTGGATGGTCTCCTGGTTGTGGGCGATGGTGCCCTCCAGCACGGCGGCGGCGCTCTCCTGCTCCTTGGCCTGGGTCTCCAGCTGGGAGACCTGGGCCCGGAGCCGCTCGGCCTCCATGTCCTTCTCCTGCATCCGCGCGCCGTACTGCTCCCCCTCGGCGTAGAGGGCGTCCAAGGCCGCGCGGGCCTGATCCCGCTCCGCCTCGGCGGCGTGGAAATCGGCCTCCAGCTTCCGCCGGCCGGCCTTCAGGGCGTCCAGGTTCTCCAGCCACAATGAGATCTCCAGCAGGCGCAGCTCGTCCCGCAGGATCAGGTACTTCTTGGCCTTCTCCGCCTGGTCCCGCAGGGGGTCCACCTGGAGCTCCAGCTCGGAGATCTTGTCATTGATGCGGACCAGGTTCTCCTCCGTCCGCTCCAGCTTCCGCTCGGCGTCCTCCTTGCGGTGGCGGAACTTGGCGATGCCGGCGGCCTCCTCGAAGATCTCCCGGCGCTCGCCGCTCTTGGCGGAGAGGATCTCGTCGATCTTGCCCTGGCCGATGATGGAGTAGCCCTCCTTGCCCATGCCGGTGTCCATGAACAGCTCCGTCACGTCCTTGAGGCGGACGGACTGGCGGTTGATATAGTATTCGCTCTCACCGCTGCGGTAGTAGCGGCGGGTGACGGCCACCTCCGACTCCTCCATGGTGGGGAAGATGTGCTCGGTGTTGTCAATGACCAGGGTCACCTGGGCGAAACCCACCTGGGCGCGCTTTTCGGTGCCGCCGAAGATGACGTCCTCCATCTTGGCACCCCGGAGGCCCTTGGCGCTCTGCTCGCCCATGACCCAGCGGATGGCGTCGGAGATGTTGGATTTGCCAGAGCCGTTGGGGCCCACGATGGCGGTGATGTCCTCACCAAAGTTCAGCACGGTCTTGTCGGGAAAGGACTTGAACCCCTGGATCTCCAATGCTTTTAAGTACACGGTCTCACCTCTTACGAATCTACATACGATAACTAAAATACTATATCAGACAACCCCTCCCTTTTCAAGGATTTTTCCATGAAGAAACGGGATTTTTCTCGCGAAACAGACACATCCTCCCGAAAAAAAGGAGCGCCCCCGTGCCTTGCGGCACGGGGGCTATGAGGGGAAAAAGGAGATCTGGTATCGAAGGAAAACAGAGAGGGGAGGTACCGCTCACCAGGCGGCAAGACGCCGGCCAAGGGCGCGGCAGGCCTCCTGGCCGTCGGCGTCCGGGGCCTCATAGCAGATCAGCCCCTTCTCATCCAGAAGGATGGCGCCTGCGTCGTCGCTGCGGGCACACCAGTCCCGCATCCACTGGCCGTCGGCCCAGGAGTAGGAGCCGAAAAGGGCGATCCGCTTGCCGCCCAGGGCACTCTCCAGCCCCGCGAACATGGGTTCAAATTCCATCTCCTCCAGCTGCTCGCTGCCCATAGCAGGGCAGCCGAAGGCCACGGCGGAGAACTCGGCAAAGCGGGCGGCAGAGAACTCCCCGGGGCCCATCAGCTCCGCCTCGGCGCCGGATTCCCGGATGCCCTCGGCGATGCAGGCGGCCATGGCCTCCGTGTTGCCGGTGCCGCTCCAATATACAATGGCGATCTTTTTCATCAGGTCCATTCCTTTCCGCGTTGTGATATGTGCATCCGCCTTTATGGCGGAAGGTGCCCTTTGGCCGGTCGGACGGCCCCCGAGGATCGTAGGGGGCCGTCCTGCCCGGAAACAGGTGGTCGCCTGTCCTGGTCCCGCCGTCCGGTCTGCCGGTCTCCATGGGAGGTGCTGACTCCATGGCCGTAAAGCGGCCGCCGGCGCGTCTCCCCCGCGAGCTGCCCCGCCTTCCCGGCGGCACGGAGAGCGCCTGCACCGGCTCGGATTCCGGTCCGTCGGCAGGTTCCATACACATTAGTTAGTTTTTTCTAACCATTGCTTTCGAAGTTGGCGGGCCTCCGCCCGCCGCAATAGTTAGTTTTGACTAACCATGTGCACAATATATCACAGCCACTGCCGCTTGTCAATCCCCTTTCTGCGTTTTTTGCTGCCCGCTTTCCTGCCGCCGCAAAGTCCGGATTCATAGCGCCACTGCGTGATACTCAAAATAGATCTCGCCTTTTTCTCCCCCCTGTGTTATACTTTCAAAAAAATAACGGCAAAGGGAGGGAATACCGGTGCGACCAAAACAGCCGCGGCTGATCGTCTCCTTCCACACCACGGCGGAGGCCATTGCCACCGAGACGGCCTGCCGCCGCCGGGGACTGGATGGAAAGCTGATCTCCGTGCCCCGCAGCGTTACATCCGACTGCGGCCTGGCCTGGTCGGCGCCGCCGGAGCTGGAGGAATCGCTGCGGCAGCTGCTGGCGGAGAGCGGCGTGGAGCCCGCCGGATTTCACCATCTGACGGTGTGAGGATGGTTTTTTACGCCCGTCGTTATTCTTTTGAAAAAACAGTGAGTATAAGGAGTGTGTTGTGGAATGAGAGAGAATTCCTGGCTGCGGGACTATGGTCCGCTGCTGCTGACCGGCGTGGTGGTGGGCGTGGCGGCCCTGGTGCTGACCGCCTGCGGCAACCCCGCCAACATGGGCTTCTGCATCGCCTGCTTCGAGCGGGACATCGCCGGTGCCCTGGGCCTGCACAGCGCCGCCAAGGTCCAGTATTTCCGTCCGGAGATCGCGGGCATCGTCCTGGGCGCCCTGGTGGCGGCCGTGGCCGCCAAGGAGTTCCGGGCCAAGGCCGGGTCCTCCCCCGCCTGCCGCTTCCTGCTGGGATTGTTCGTGATGATCGGCGCCCTGGTGTTCCTGGGCTGCCCTCTGCGCATGGTGATCCGCCTGGGCGGCGGCGACCTGACCGCCGTGGCGGGCCTGCTGGGCTTCATCGCCGGCATCGGCGTGGGCGTGGTGTGCCTGCGCAAGGGCTTCTCCCTGGGCCGGGCCTATCCTGTCCGCTCCGGCGAGGGCATGGCCCTGCCCCTGATCCTGGTGATCGGCCTGGTTCTGCTGCTGGTCTTCCCCTCCCTGCTGCGCTTCTCTGAGGAGGGCCCCGGCTCCCAGCACGCCTTCTGGCTGATCTCCCTGGTCGCCGGCGGCGTGGTGGGCGTGCTGGCCCAGCGGAGCCGCCTGTGCATGGCCGGCGGCATCCGGGACGCCGTCATGGTCCATGATTTCCGGCTGCTGGCGGGCTTCGTGGCCATCTGGGCCACGGTGACCATCGGCAACCTGATCCTGCACAAGTACAACTTGGGCGCCGTGTCCCAGCCCATCGCCCACAGCCAGTACCTGTGGTCCTTCCTGGGCATGGCCCTGGCGGGCTGGGGCTCCGTGCTGCTGGGCGGCTGCCCCCTGCGGCAGCTGATCCTGGCCGGTGAGGGCAACGGCGACTCCGCCGTCACCGTGCTGGGCATGGTGGTGGGCGCCGCCCTGGCCCACAACTTCGGTCTGGCCGGCAACGCCGACTCCGTGGCCGAGGACGGTACTTACGTGGTGGGCGGCATCGGCACCGCCGGCATGGTGGCCGTGGTGCTGGGTTTCATCGTGCTGCTGGCCGTGACCCTTACCCATCTTCCCGGAAAGGAGGACGCATGACATGATCGATACCCGCGGTTACATCTGCCCCACCCCGGTGCTGATGGTCCAGAAGGCCCTGAAGGACGGCCCCGCCAGCGTGGAGGTGCTCTGCGACGCCCGGGCGGCGGTGGAGAACGTCACCCGCTTCGCCAAATCCCAGGGCTATCAGGTGACGGAGGCCCCGGAGGGCCCCGACTTCAAGCTGACGCTGACGAAATGAGAAACACGGGAGACGGACCGGTCCGTCTCCCGTGTTTTTTTACGCTTCCTCCCAGAAGAGCTCGTCCAGGGTCTTGCCCAGCACGCGGCAGATGGCCAGGCACAGCTTGATGGTGGGGTTGTAGTCCCCCTTCTCAATGGCATTGATGGTCTGGCGGGAGACCCCCACCGCCTCCGCCAGCTGCTGCTGGCTCAGGTCCCTGGCGGCCCGGGCGGATTTCAGGCGGAGGTTCTTCATTCCCCGTCCTCCTCGTCGCGTCCGGTCCCGTGGATCAGGTACACCGCCAGGATCACCAGACACAGCGCCCCCAGCAGGAGATTCGTCGCGCGGAAGGTGAGGACGCCCTCCTCCACCAGTCCGCCACGAACCAGGTTCCCTATGCCGCAGATGAGGTTCGTTGCCGCGGCGGCGATCATCGTGATCAAGATCTGCCGGGGCTTTTCCCGCAGACTGACATAGGCCCCTTTGACGATACAGGTGGAGGCAAAGACGCCGCCGCCCACGCAGAAGCACAGCACCGCCCCGGTCATGGCGTCGCACCAGCGGCCCAGCAGCAGCTCCGAAGCCCCGTACAGCGCCGCGGTCACCAGGGTGGCGATGAAAGCGTATTTATAGGCCGTGCCCCGGGCCCGCTCCTGCCGCTCGTCAAAGGTCATGTCCAGCACCTTGGCCCGGATGAGAACGCCGATCAGGACAGCGGCCACCGCCAGCCCCACCAGTGCGCCCATCATCGTCTCCGCCGTCATTCCGTTCATGGCGATCCCTCCTGTTCCTGGATGGGACCATGTTACCATTCTCTTTACTTTTTGTCAAGTATATTTTACTTTTTGTCGCAAAGAACTGCCGCAGCCCTTGCTGCGGCAGTTGATCAGTCCCCGGTCCTCCGGTACTGCTCGATCTGGCGGTAGAGGCACTGGAGGCCGTCGGAGAGCCCTCCCACCTCATCGATGAGGCCCACCCGCACCGCCTCCTCCCCGTAGAGGACGCTGCCCACGTCGGCGGCCATGTCGTCCTTGCGGAGCATGAGGGTCTGGAAGTCCTCGGCGGAGATGCGGCTGTGGCCGGAGACGAAGGCCACGATCCGCTCCTGGAGCCGCTGGAAGTAGCTGTACGTCTGGGGGGCGGCGATGACGGTGCCGCTCATGCGGACCGGGTGGATGGTCATGGCGGCGGAGGGCACGGCAAAGCTCCGCCGGGCCGCCACCGCCAACGGCACGCCGATGGAGTGGCTGCCGCCCAGGACGATGGAGACGGTGGGCTTCGTCATGCCCGCGATCAGCTCGGCGATGGCAAGGCCGGCCTCCACGTCGCCGCCCACGGTGTTGAGGAGGAATAGCACGCCGTCTACCTCCTCCGCCTCCTCCAGCTTGGCAAGGAGGGGCAGGACGTGCTCATACTTGGTGGTCTTGGTCTGGTCCGGGGCGTTGCTGTGGCCCTCGATCTGGCCGATGATGGTGAGGCAGTAGACGCTGCCGTGGGGCGTACGGGTCAGGGCGGAACCGAAGTCCACGATCTGCTGGGCCAGGCCGCCGGTGTTTTCGTTGTTTTCTCCGGCAGCGCTGCACGCTTTGGTCTGTTCGCTCATAGGATCCCTCGCTTTCTCCCGTAGCATCTGCGTTTTTGGCGAAAACTACGCACCCCTCGGACTTTCTTTTTTCCCGTTCCTGTGATATGATAAAACAATCCAATTTTAAAATGCCCAGACCGCAAAACGGGAGGTGCATCTTGTGGAGAAGATCCGTCAAACACTTTCCGCCCTCCGGGTCCATTGGCCCCGGCTCCTGATCGTCTGTCTGGTCCTGGCGCTGTCCTTTGGGGCGGGCATGGGCGTGCAGGCAGCGCTGGAGCGCACGGAGAAGGAAGAGGAAATCCAGGCCGCTCTCTCCAATTTCAGCCGCCAGATGAAGATATTCTCCAACGATGTGAAGCGGATCACACGAGAAGCCGAGCAGGCCGAGGCGGCCGGGAAGCCTGCGGAGGCCCCGTCGGAAAATCATGTCATCTCATCGGACCTGGCCTTTCTGCGGGCAAAAGCCGTCGC
Source organism: Dysosmobacter sp. Marseille-Q4140 (assembly GCA_018228705.1). Classification (NCBI taxonomy): domain Bacteria; kingdom Bacillati; phylum Bacillota; class Clostridia; order Eubacteriales; family Oscillospiraceae; genus Dysosmobacter; species Dysosmobacter sp. Marseille-Q4140. The sequence continues at coordinate 392,890 of CP073694.1, forward strand.
CATCGCGGACATGGCGGAGCTGCCCGGGTCCCGCCAATATCCCAATGCCAAGGTCTATTTGGCGTCCTGGGAACCGGCGCTGCTGGGCGCCGGCTGCGCCGACGCGGAGGCCCTGACTGAGATCGAGACCATCTGCCGCCCCCTTTGGGATGCAGTGACTGGTCTTTCCTGTAAGGACACCATGGCCCGGCTGGAGGAAAACGTCACCTCCAGAGACTATCAGGATGCCCTGGACCTGCTGGGCATCGGCGACTTGATACCGACAACCACCCAAGGAGGAACCTGACATTGGAACAGACGAAACAGCGCATCGTGGTGAAGGTGGGCACCTCCACCCTCACCCATGAGTCCGGGGCACTGGACCTTCGGAGCATGGAGCACCTGGTCCGGACCCTGGCGGACCTGCACGGCGCCGGGAACGACGTGATCCTGGTGACCTCCGGCGCCATCGCCGTGGGCACCGCCAAGCTGGGGCTGGCCGAGCGGCCCAAGGAACTGCGGATGAAGCAGGCGGCCGCCGCCGTGGGCCAGTGCCGGATGATGCACATTTACGACAAGCTCTTCTCCGAGTACAATCGCTCCGTGGCCCAGATCCTGCTGACCGGCGACGACGTGGAGGACCCGGACCGGGCGGAGCACCTGCGCAGCACCTTCTCCGCCCTGCTGGAGATGGGGGTCATCCCGGTGGTCAACGAGAACGACTCCGTCTCCTCTGCCGAGATCGAGACCGGCCGCCACAAGGTCCTGGGCGACAACGACACCCTCTCCGCCATCGTGGCGGCCCTGTGCCGGGCGGACCTGCTGGTGCTGCTCAGCGACATCGACGGCCTCTACGACGCCGACCCCAAAACCCATCCCGGCGCGAAGCTGCTCCATCGGGTGGAGGCCCTGACGCCGGAGATCCTGGACATGGCCGGCGGCGCCGGCAGCTGGCGGGGCACCGGCGGCATGGCCACCAAGCTCTCCGCCGCCCGCCGGGCCATGGAGGCCGGGTGCGACATGGTCATCACCAACGGCAAGCGGATGGAGGACCTCTACGGCATCGTGGAGGGACAGGACATCGGGACCCGGTTCATCGCCAAACGCGAAGCATAAAGAGAGCTCCTCCCAACTTTTCACTCTCAAACTCAAAAGGGGTGCATTGATATGACGGATCTGCAAAAGCAGGGTGCGGCGGCAAAGGCCGCGTCCTATACCCTCTCCACCGCCGGGACGGCGAAGAAGAACGCCGCCCTGGAGGCCATCGCCAATATTCTGACGGAACGGCAGGACGAGTGGCTCTCCGCCAACGCCGCCGACGTGGCCGCCGCGAAGGAGGCCGGGATGCGCCCGGCCATGCTGGACCGGCTGACGCTGAACGCCGAACGGATCGCCGGCATCGTGGACGGCGTGCGGCAGGTAGCGGCTCTGCCGGACCCCATCGGCAAGGTGGACAAGATGGAGAGGCGGCCCAACGGCCTCATCATCGGCCGGCGGCGGGTGCCCCTGGGCGTCATCGCCATCATCTTCGAGGCCCGGCCCAATGTCACCGTGGACGCGGCGGCGCTGTGCCTCAAATCCGGGAACGTGTGCATCCTCCGGGGCGGCAAGGAGGCCATCCGGTCCAACCGCTGCGTCACGGAGCTGATGCGCCAGGCCCTGGAGCAGGCGGGCCTCCCCGCCGACTGCATTTCCCTGGTGCAGGACACCTCCCACGACACCGCCAATGAGCTGATGCACCTGGACGGATACGTGGACGTGCTGATCCCCCGGGGCGGCGCGGGCCTCATCCGGGCGGTGGCAAAGGAGGCCAGCGTGCCGGTGATCCGCACGGGAGAGGGCGTGTGCCACGTGTATGTGGACGACGAGGCGGACCTGGACATGGCGGCGAAAATCCTCTATAACGCCAAGTGCTCCCGGCCCTCGGTGTGCAACGCGGCGGAGTGCGTCCTGGTCCACCGGGACGTGGCGGCGGACTTCTGGAAGCGGGCCCTCCCCCTGCTGGACGAGAAGGGCGTGGAGCTGCGAGCGGACCAAGAGGCCCTGGCGCTGCTGGGCACCCGGGCGCTGCCTGCCCAGGAGAGCGACTGGGACGCGGAGTACGACGACTACATCCTGGCCGTCAGGACCGTGGGCGGCATGGAGGAGGCCATCGATTTCATCAACGCCCACGGCACCCAGCACTCCGAGGCCATCATCACGAAGAACTACTTCAAGGCCCAGCGGTTCCTGGACGCGGTGGACGCGGCGGCGGTGTATGTCAACGCCTCCACCCGCTTTACCGACGGCGGCGAGTTCGGCCTGGGCGCGGAGATCGGCATTTCCACCCAGAAGATGCACGCCCGGGGCCCCATGGGCCTGGAGGAGCTGACCAGCTGCAAATACGTGATCTACGGCGAGGGCCAGGTGCGCTGACGCACCGGTCCCGTCTGGGAGAAAGAAGGTACTATCATGGTGAAATTCGGATTCATCGGCACCGGCAACATGGGCGGTGCCCTGGCCAGGGCGGCCCGGAAGAAGCTCTCGGGCAGCGACATCCTACTGGCCAACCGCACGGCGGCCAAGGCGGAGACGCTGGCCGCGGAGCTGGGCTGCCGGGCCGTGGACAACGCCGCGGCGGCAGAGCAGGCGGTGTTCCTCTTCCTGGGCGTGAAGCCCTATATGGTGGCGGGCCTCATGGAGGAGATCGGCCCGGTGCTGGCGGCCCGGAAAGACCGGTTCGTGCTGGTGTCCATGGCGGCAGCCCTGACCATCCCAGATCTGCGGCAGCGGGGCTGCGGCGACTGGCCCGTCATCCGCATCATGCCCAACACCCCCTCCGCCGTGGGCGAGGGCGTGATCTTCTACACCTGCGACGGTGTGACGGAGGAAGAACTGGCGGCCTTCCTGGAGGCCATGTCCGGCGCCGGGCGGCTGCTGCCCCTGGACGACCATCTGATGGACGCCGGCAGCGCCGTGGCGGGCTGCGGCCCGGCCTTTGTGGACCTCTTCATGGAGGCCATGGCCGACGGCGGCGTGGCCTGCGGTCTCAGCCGCCCCATGGCCATGGAGTGCGCCGCCCAGACCCTGATCGGCGCGGCCAAGCTGATGCTGGCCACGGGCACGCACCCCGGCGCCCTGAAGGACGCGGTATGCTCTCCCAGCGGCGCCACCATCCAGGGTGTGCGGACGCTGGAAAAGGCCGGGTTCCGGGGCGCGGTCATGGACGCGGTGATCGCCGCCTATGAAAAAAGCGCGCAGATGAAATGAGCAGCAGCGGACCGTCCCGACGGAACGGTCCGCTGTTTTGCAGGTGGGCGCGCGGTGGCTCTGCGCGGAAGCACTCCTCTCTATGACCCCGCTTCGGGCAAAGAAAAAGAGGCGCTGCATACGCAGCGCCTCTTTTGTCAGTCTGATTTGGAATACACGCTCAGGCGGCAGCTTCCTCGGCGGTGCTGTCCGCGCGGTACAGGAAGGTCACGATCTGGCCGCGGGTGCACACATTCTCGGGAGAGAAGGTGGTGCCGTCGCCGGTGCCCTTGGTGACCTCCTGGGCCACGGCCCAGTTCACCGCGGCGGCATAGTCGGCATCAGCAGCCACATCGGTGAAGGAAGCGGCAGCGGCGTCATCGGGAGAGCCGGCAGCCATCCACATGAAGTACACCGCCTGGGCACGCGTGCAGGCCGTGTTGGGGACGAAGGTCTCGTCGATCATCTTCTTCTCAAAAGCCCACAGGGCGGCCTTGTAGTAGTAAGCGTCGGCGCTGACAGCTTCGCCGAAGGGATTCTCGGTGGTTTCGGCGGCAGGCTCGCCGTTGGCACGCCACAGGAAGGTCAGAATGTTGGCCTCGGTGCAGTTCTCACCGGGGACAAAGGTGGTCTCCGTGCGGCCGGTGGTGATGCCCTCTTCCACGGCCCACAGAATGCCGTCATAGTAAGCGGAGGTCTCCGCCACGTCGGCGAAGGGGTTCTCGAAGGGCAGCTCCACAGTAATGCGGCCGGCGGGCTCGCCGTAGGCCTCAGCAGTGACAACACCCTTGAGCTCGGTGGTGATGTAGTCCATGACCACCTCGTCCATGGGAATGCCCAGGTCGTAATTCACAGAGGCAGCGGCAAAGGCGTAGTAGGTATCACCGCCGGCGGCCATGAAGTCGTTGGTGGCGATGGAATAAGTGGCCTTGGGATCGAAGGCCTTGCCACCCACGGTCTCGATGGTCACACGCTGGATGCTCTTGGGTCCGTAATAGGTGGAGCCGGGATACAGGTCGCCCTGGTCATAGGCCACGGTGGTATCCACAGTGAACTCGATGCCGCTGACCTGGGGGAAGCCGCCGATGGCAGCGGGGGTGCAATAGGTGGATGCCTCCAGGGCCTCCAGCAGCTCGGCGCCGGTAACCTTGACGATGCCCAGGGTATTGCCGAAGGGCAGCACGGTATTGATATCCTTCTTGGTGATATTGCCGGCGGCGATGCTGGCACGGATGCCGCCGCCATTGGTGACGGCCGCGTCCACAGTCTCGCCGTTCTTCTTGGCGCCCCAGACCAGAGCGTCGCAGATCAGATCGCCCAGATTGGTCTCCTCAGTGCGGTTGCCGGGGTCCTTTTCGCCGTTGAGAGCAACCTCGGTCTTGGCGAACACGGTGCCGTAATCGTCGTCGATCTCCTTCTGGATGGCGGCGGCCCGGGCGGCGATGTCGGCGTCCTCGGCGGTCAGGTCGGCCAGAGCGGTAACGGTGGCGCTGATGGACTCGCCGTTGATGGTGACCACACCCACGTTCTCCAGCTTGGTGCCGGTGGAGGTGACGGCGGTGCCGGCGATACCGGCGGCCTCGGCCGCAGCGGTGACCTCGCCCAGGGTGGAGTGAGAGTGGCCGTCGATGAACACGTCAATGCCGCTGACCTTCTTCAAAAGGTCGATGGAGCGGTTGCCGGTGGACTCGTCGTCAATGCCCAGATGGCCAAGGCACACGATGTAATCGCAGCCCTCGGCCTCCAGCGCAGCCACCTGCTTCTTGGCGCAGTCAAACAGCTTGTCCTCGGCCAGGAAGGTCACGCCCTGGATCTTGGCGGGATGGGCCTTGGTGGCGGTTTCCGGGGTGTCCAGACCGAACACGCCGATCTTGGTCCCGTCGGGAGCGGTGAACACCACATTGTCCTCAAAGGCCACCTTGCCATTGTAGAGGACGTTGGCATCCACGATGGGGAACTCGGCCGCGGCGGCCAGGGTCTTCATGTTCTCATAGCCGTAGTCGAACTCATGGTTGCCCATGCTGACCACATCGTAGCCCGCCATGTTCATCAATTCCACGGCGGTGGCGCCCTCCGACACGCTGACGGTGGGATCGCCCTGGATGAAGTCGCCGGCGTCCATCAGCAGGACATAGGCGCCCTTGGCCTCATAGGCATTCTTCAGCGCCGCCACCTTGGCATAGCCGGCGATGGCGCCGTGAACGTCATTGGTGTGCAGAATGACGATCTGACCGTCCATGGTTTTCTCTTCCGTCTCTTCCGCATGAGCGGTGACAGCCAGAGAGAACACCATGGCCACAGCCAGAAGCAGGGACAGGATCTTTCTTCTCATTTCCGTATTCCTCCTTCAAACTCATTCGCTGCGAATTCCATGCAGTTCGGATATGTTTTCAGTATAGCACATTCTCCAAAAACGGAAAGTCAGAAATCTGCAAAATTCCCCCATTTTTTATGAGCAAAATTTACAGAATTACATAAAGTTTTTTGTATTATCCATGCAGCCGCATTTTCCCCCGCCGCCTCTGGTAATCCGACGGTGCCGGTGGTATACTAAATAAAAATGACCAGCGGCCGGTCCTCCGGCCCAGAAAGGGAGGTTTTTATGCGGACATTGCTCAAGGGCGGCACGGTAGTCTCCGGCTCCGGGCAGAAGCGGGCCGACGTGCTGATGGAGGGTGAGAAGATCCTGCGGATGGGGCGGGACCTCACCGACGCGGACCAGACCGTGGATGTGAGCGGCTGCCTGCTGTTCCCCGGCTTCATCGATGCCCATACCCACTTCGACCTGGATGTGGCGGGTACCACCACCGCCGACGATTTCTACACCGGCAGCCGGGCGGCCCTGCGGGGCGGCACCACCACGGTGATTGACTTCGCCTGCCCCAACAAGGGAGAGTCCCTGCACTACGGTCTGGACCTTTGGCACCGCAAGGCCGACGGCCGGACCTTCTGCGACTACGGCTTCCACATGACCATCGACGACTGGAACGAGGGCATCCGGGCGGAGCTGCCGGACATGTTCGCCCAGGGCATCTCCTCGTTCAAGATGTATCTGACCTACCCGGCCATGATGATCGGGGACCGGGACGTGTACTGGGCGCTGAAAGAGCTCAGGACCCTGGGCGGCATCGCCGGGTTCCACTGCGAGAACGCCGGCGTCATCGACGGCATGATCGCCGAGCGCAAGGCCGCCGGGGAGCTGGGCCCGGCCTCCCATCCCCTGACCCGCCCGCCCTATCTGGAGGCGGAGGCCGTGAGCCGCCTGCTGCGCATCGCCCAGGCGGCGGACTGCCCGGTGGTCATCGTGCACCTGACCAACCGGGAGGCCCTGCGGGAGGTGGCCGCCGCCCGGAAGCGGGGTCAGAAGGTCTATGTGGAGACCTGTCCCCAGTACCTGCTGCTGGACGAGTCCGTATACTTCAACGAGGACTACTCCTCCGCAGCCCGGTATGTCTGCGCGCCGCCCATCCGGGACAAAGCGGAGCAGGAGCAGCTGTGGAAGGCCCTGCGCCGGGGCGAGATCCAGACCATCTCCACCGACCACTGCTCCTTCACCCTGGCCCAGAAGGACATGGGGCGGGAGGACTTCACCAGGATCCCCGGCGGCCTTCCCGGCGTGGAGACCCGGGGCGAGCTGATCTTCTCCTACGGCGTGGCCAAGCGCCGCATCAGCGCCGCCAAAATGTGCCAGCTGCTCAGTGAGAACCCCGCCAAGCTGTACGGTCTGTTCCCCCGCAAGGGCGTGCTGCGCCAGGGCGCCGACGCCGACATCGTGGTCTACGATCCCGGTGCCAGCCATGTGATCCGGGCGGAGGACTGCGTTGCCAACGTGGACTACAACCCCTACGAGGGCTTCGTCACCTCCGGCGGTATCCGCCAGGTGTGGCTGCGGGGTACGCTGTCTGTGGAGGACGGGAAGGTCCTGGCCCAGGAGCCTGCGGGCAAATACATGGTCCGGGGCAAGAACTCTCTGTAACAAGTACAAAAAGGAGGGGCGGCAGCTGCCGTCCCTCCTTTTTATCGGATCTTTCCTTATTCCGCCGCGTCGGGCTCGTCCCACTGGACATCCACGATGGTGCCGTCGGAGAACTCAATATACTCACTTTTGAGGATGTAGTCGGTCTTGCCGATACGGACCTCCTGGTCCCCCACCTTAGTGGTCATCACCTCGCCGGCAGCGGTCTCCGTGGTAGCGGTGAAGAGCAGCGTCACATGCTCCGGATCCTCGATCCACTGCCCGTCAGGCCCCAGCACGTAGTAGGGCTCCTTCTCCACGCTCTCGATCTGGCCGCCCACCAGGGCGCCGGAAGCCATCAGCGGGGAGGGCAGGTGGCTCTGGCAGGTCTCATACAGCTCAGCGGGCACGCCCTCGCATTTGACCACATAGGTGACCTTCACTGCATTCTCCTCGGCCTGTTCCGCCGCGCCGGTGCGGCTGAGCAGCTTCCATCCGGCGAAGGCCAGCACCGCCAGAATCAGGAGCACGGCGATGATATCGATTACGTTGAATTTTCCGATGCGTTTTGCTTTTTGTTCCATGGTATCCTCCGTAAAGGGCCCTGGGGCCCCGGATTTTAGCGGACTGTCTTATGGACAAGCTCCGAGAGGTATTGTATAATATTTTCCGCTGTTTCACAAGTCCCAAACGAAAGAAAGGCATCTCATGAACGTCATTCATCTCATCAGCGGCGGCGACTCCGGCGGGGCCAAGACCCACGTGCTGAGCCTGCTGCAAAACCTGAATCAACAAATCCACGCCCAGCTGGTCTGCTTCCGGGAGGGGCCCTTCGCCCAGGAGGCCCGGGACATGGGCATCCCCACCATGATCTGCGAGGGCAACAACGTGCTGCGGACCCGCCGCCAGCTGACCGCTTATATCCGTCAGGGCGGCTATGAGCTGATCCACTGCCACGGCTCCCGGGCCAACATGATCGGCGCTCTGCTGCGCCGGACCACGGGAGTGCCGGTGGTGACCACCGTTCACAGCGACTATCGTCTAGACTACATGGGCCGTCCTCTGAGCCACCTGATCTTCGGCACCATCAACGCCTGGGCGCTGCACCGGCTGGACTACCGCATCGGCGTGTCCGACGCCATGGTGGACCTGCTGATCTCCCGGGGCTTTCCGGCGGATCGGTTTTACGCCATCTACAACGGAATCGATTTCACCCCTGCCCCCGACCAGGGGGAGCGCTTGACCTATCTGCGGCAGCTGGGAGCCGACGTGGATGAGGACTCCGTGGTGGTGGGCATCGCCGCCCGGCTCAATCCGGTGAAGGACATGTCCACCCTGGTGCGGGGCTTTGCCGCCGCCTACAAGGAGTGTCCCCGGCTGCGTCTGGTCATCGCCGGCGACGGCGAGGAAAAGGAGAAGCTCACCGCCCTGGCCGCGGAGCTGGGCGTAGCCAAGCAGGTGACCTTTGCCGGCTGGATCAGCGGCGGCATGGACCGGTTCTACGCCGCTCTGGACGTCAACGCCCTGACCAGCCTGTCCGAGACCTTCCCCTACGCTCTGACCGAGGGTGCCCGGTTCCACCTGGCCACGGTGGCCACCGCCGTGGGCGGCATCCCCTGTCTGATCGACCAGGGGGTCAACGGCTACCTGTTCACTCCCGGCGACTGGCAGGAGCTGGGCCGCCGGCTGGCGGAGCTGGGCCGGGACGACGCTCTGCGCCGGCAGCTGGGTGAGAAGCTCTATCAGAAGGCCTCCACCCAGTTCTCCATCCAGCACACCGTGGACACCCAGCTCCACATCTACCGGGAGATCCTCCGCCGCCACCGCCGCCCCGCCGCGGCCCGGGACGGCGTGGTGATTTGCGGCGCCTACGGCCGGGGCAACGCCGGCGACGACGCCATTCTGGAGGCCATTCTCCAGGAGATGCGCGCCATTGACCCGGATATGCCCATGACGGTCCTCAGCAAGGACCCCAAGAGCACCCGCCTGACCTACCGGGTCCGGGCAATCCACCGGTCCAACCTGCCGGCGTGGCTCATGGCCATGCACCAGGCAAAGCTGTATATCAACGGCGGCGGCAGCCTCATCCAGGACGTGACCTCCCGCCGGTCCCTGTGGTTCTATCTCCACAACATCTCCGCCGCCAAGCGGGCCGGCTGTAAGGTGCAGATGTACGGCTGCGGCATCGGCCCCGTTACCAGGGACAGCCACCGCCGCCTGGCTGCCAAGATCCTCAACCGCTATGTGGACGTCATCACCCTGCGGGAGCCGGACTCCCTGGCGGAGCTGCGGGCCATGGGCGTCACCGAGCCGGAGATCCTGCTGACGGCAGACCCGGCCCTGACCCTCTCCAAGGCCCCGGAGGACGAGATCGACAGCGTATTGCTGCGCGCCGGCATCCCGCCCCACGGAAAGTATATCTGCTTCGCCCTGCGGCGGTGGAAGGGCTTCGAGGAGAAGGCGCCCCTCTTCGGCGCGGCGGCGGAGTACGCCTACCGGACCTACGGCCTGACCCCGGTGTTCGCCGCTGTGGAAAAGCATCTGGACCCCGGCGCCGGGCAGATGGCCGCCCGGGGGCTGTCCGTGCCACACTACTTCCTGGACGACGCCGGCGGCGCCGGCACCATCATCGGCGCTCTGAGCCGGATGGAACTGGTGGTGTCCATGCGCCTTCATGCCCTGATCTTCTCCGCCGGGCAGGGCATCCCCCTGGCGGGCGTGGTGTACGATCCAAAGGTCTCCGCTTTCCTGCGCTACATCGGCCAGGAGCTGTTTGTGGATCTGCAGGATCTGACCGAGGCGGACCTGCGGCATATGATCGATCGCTGCGTCGCCCAGGCCAGGGACCCCGGCACTCAGGCCGCGGCGGTGGCCCGGCTTCAGGAGATGGAGCGGGGCAATGTGCGCACGGCCCGGCGGCTGCTGGGCCTGCCGGAAACTGAGAAAAAGAATGAGGGAAGCAAATGAAGATCATGGTATATGAGGTCCGCGCCGACGAGCGGGCGGAGCTGGAGCGGCAGAGCCGGGCGCTGGGGGTGGAGCTGATCCTCAGCGAGGAGGTGCCCACCGCGGAAAACGCCGCGCTGGCGGCGGGCTGCGAGGGCGTGTCCATCCTGGGCCAGGGCCGCATCGACGCTCCCCTGCTGGACGCCTACAAGGCCCTGGGCGTGGAGTACCTCTCCACCCGTACCATCGGCTACGACCACATTGATCTGGACCACGCCCGCGCCACCGGCCTCCGGGTGTGCAACGCCAGCTACGCCCCCAACGGCGTGGCGGACTTCACGGTCATGATGATCCTCATGTGCCTGCGCCACTACAAGCAGGCCCTGTGGCGGGGACAGGTCAACGACTTCTCCCTGACGGGTCTCCAGGGCCGGGAGATGAAAGACTTGACCATCGGTATCATCGGCACCGGCCGCATCGGCGCCCAGGTGATCCGAAACCTCTCCGGCTTCGGCTGCCGGATCCTGGCCTATGACCTGCGGCAAAACCCGGCGGTGGAGCCGCTGGTGACCTATGTGGACTTTGAGACCCTGCTGGCCCAGTCCGACGTGATCTCCCTCCACATGCCTCTGCTGGAGTCCAACCGCCACATCATCGACCGGGCCGCCATCGCCAGGATGAAGGACGGCGTGGTGATCGTCAACTGCTCCCGGGGCGAGCTGGCGGACATCGAAGCCCTGATCGAGGGCATCGAGACCGAAAAGATCGGCGCGTTGGGCATGGACACCGCCGAGGGCGACGAGGGCATCATCCACGCCGACCACCGGGTGGACATCCTGTCCAACCGCAACTGGTTCTATCTCCACCAGTTCCGCAACGTCATCATGACCCAGCACATGGCCTTCTACACCGACGCCGCCGTATCCAGCATGGTCCGCTGCGGCATCGAGGGACTGTGCCAGATGGCCCGGGGCGAAATCTGCCCCACGGAGCTGACGGGGCGCTAACGGGTATCGCCGCAGCGGCTGCGCTGAACAGCGATGGTGGCCAGGGTGTCCCCCAGCTGGGTCAAAATGGCTGCTGTCAGACTCAGGTCCTCATCCTCCAGACGGGCCGCAATGGCCACCGCCAGGGTATTGACCGCCGTGGTCAGGGCCGCCGGGTCACAGTCATTAAGGCGCATCTCCATCCCTCCCCTGCCACCTTATGAGCAATGGGCCGCGTTCAGCCCATCCATCCTGCAAAAAGCCCGGCGGAGCGCCAGAAGGCGCCCGCCGGGCTCTTTTATACATTCATACGGGAAACCCTCATAAGATCTCGTTGTCCTCGCCCGCGTGGTGGGCATTGGTTTGGACATTGATATACCGGGCTTTCAGCTTGGAGTAGAGGATGGTTTGGCTGGAGTAGAGGCCGTTGTAGCCGGAGAGCATGTAGCTGACGCCGCAGGCCAGGGCAAAGTACAGCAGGCCGCCGTCTCCGAACAGCTCCACCGACAAAAAGATGGAGGCCATGGGGCAGTTGACCGCCGCGCAGAACACCGCCACCAGTCCCACCGCGGCGGCAAACTCCGCCGACAGGCCCAGCAGAGGCCCAGCCACACAGCCAAAGGTAGCCCCCACGAAGAAGGAGGGCACCACCTCGCCGCCCTTGAAGCCGGCGCCCAGGGTGATGGCCGTGAACAGGATCTTCAGCAAAAAAGCCCCAGGATGGGCGCTCCCCTGCTCCACAGCGGCGGTGATGACCTCCATGCCGGCGCCGTTGTAGTCGGTGGTGCCGCAGAGATAGGTCAGGGCAATGATGGCGCAGCCGCCGGCCACCGCCCGCAGCCAGGGGTTCGGTATCCGCCGCTTGAGCTGACGCTCCGCCCCGTGGACGGCGCCGCAGAAGATCACCGACACCAGAGCGCATCCGGCGCCCAGCACCGCCACCCGCAGCAGCGTGCCGCCCGCCAGCTCCGGCGCCTGCACCGCAAAGCGGGTGGGCTCCACCCCCATCTCCACGGAGATCCAGTAGGCCACCAGCGAAGCCGTCAGACAGGGGATCAGCGCGGCGTGGTACATGACGCCGATGCTGATGACCACGATGGCGAAGATGGTGGCGGTCAGAGGTGTGCCGAACAGGGCGGCAAAGAAGGCCGCCATGCCGGTCATGGTAGCGGTGCGCATATCCCGGTCGTCCAGGCCGAACAGATGGCCGGTGTAATAACCGATGGTGCCGCCCATCTGCAGCGCGGCACCTTCCCGTCCGGCGGAACCGCCGCACAGGTGGGTCAGCACCGTGCTGAAGAAGATGGCGGGTAGCAGCCAGATCCGCAGGCTCTTTCCATGGTGGACGGCGTCGATGATGTCATTGGTGCCCTGGCCCTCGGTCTTTGTCAGCTTGTACAGGCCCACGATCGCAAGGCCCGCCAGGGGCAGGCACCAGAGCAGCCAGGGATGATCCTCCCGCAGCGCAGTGGCCTCATGTACACCGATGTGGAACAGGGCCCCCACCACGCCGCAGCAGCAGCCGGTGACGGCGGCCAGCAGCAGCCACTTTGCAAGCGCCCGCGCGTACAGTCCGATGTGGGCCAGCAGGGCCAGCAGCCGTTTCCAGTATCCTTCCAGCATAGCGCCCTCCGCCTCAGGCCCGGGCCGCCAGCAGCGGCTCCTGCTCCCGGCCGTCCAGCCGGGTCTCCAAGGACTCCGGGTCCTTCAGATAGCGGCTGAAGGCCGCGAAGAACCGTGAGTACTCGATACCCGTGGCGATCCGCTCGTCCATGACCACGCCCAAGGGCATCTGCTTTTTCCGGCTGCCCGGGGCCGCCATGGGATCCGGCACCGGCTTGCCCATGCACACGAACACGCTGGTGGTGCCGAACTCGTAGCAGTGGTGGAAGATGTAGCTGGTGTTGATGGAGGCCAGGTTGGTGATGAACAGGCTGGTGTGGAAGGGGCTCAGGTCGATGATCTTCCGGGGCAGCAGCCCGTGGAGATCCAGGTGGTATGCCAGCCAGAACACGAACCGGGCCAGGCCCGGCACGGCAAAGGCGAAGTTTGCAAATTTGTCCGTACTATTGTTATGGGTTACCACGCTGTTGCGGTCGATGTGCTCCTTGATCTTGCGGCTGATGGTGAACACCGTATCCTCCGGCTCCAGGAAGATCTTCAGGGTGGTCTCGTCCGGCGTGCCGTCGGCCCGGGTCTTGAGGATCACGAAGCTGAAGCAGAAGTGGTTGCGCTTGTAGATCTTCCGGTTCATGACGAAGCAGTTGACCTTGGGGTTCTCCAGCGCCGCCTTATAGTAGGCCGCCACCAGAACGCTCATATGGGTCACAGACATCCCCTCCCGCCGCTTGCGGCGGATGTAGGACTTGATGAGGTCCTCGTCCACAGTGTCACTGGCCCAATTCTGGGCGTCAAAACGGCGGGGCATGATATAGGGCAGTGCCTGTACGATAGGCGAAAGACCCTTCATCCGGGTTCCATCCGGTCTCATGGCGTTTTCCTCGTTCTTTCCTAAACTACGGGCCTGCCGGCCCACACACATACACGTTTAGATTATACCGCACACGGCATGTTTTTGCAACGGTGTCCGGTCAAAAGCCCCGATTTCCGGTCGTGCGCTCGTCCGCCACATTCCGGATCAAGTCATGTCTCCCCTCCGGCCCGCATAGACTGGGACGGGCTTTCCGAAAAAGGTCCACTTCTTTTTTGTTGATTATTTTGAATTCTGTGTTATACTGAAACTGAACAGGCATTTTTGCCAAGAGAGTGCCGAAAAATCAACGATTGTTTGGAGGAAACAGATATGAAGTACGGCAGAACCTACAATTTCTCCGCCGGTCCCGCCATGATGCCGGAGCCGGTGCTGGAGGAGATCGCCGCCGAGATGATGAACTATCGCGGCAGCGGCATGTGCGTCATGGAGATGAGCCACCGGTCCAAGGTGTTCCAGCAGATCATCGAGGAGGCCGAGGCGGACCTGCGCAAGCTCATGAGCATCCCCGACAACTACAAGGTCCTCTTCGTCCAGGGCGGCGGCACCGTCCAGTTCGCCATGGTGCCCATGAACCTGATGAAAAACGGCGTGGCCTGCTATGTGGAGACCGGCGCCTGGTCCAAGAAGGCTATCAAGGAGGCTCAGAAGTACGGCGAGGTGAAGATCGTGGCCTCCTCCGCCGACAAGAACTTCTCCTACATCCCCGACTGCTCCGATCTGGACATTCCTGACAATGCGGATTACGTCTACATCTGCGAGAACGAGACCATCAACGGCACCACCTACCACACCCTGCCCAACACCAAGGGCAAGATTCTGGTGGCGGACCAGTCCTCCATGTTCCTCTCCCGACCCTGCGATGTGAGCAAGTACGGCCTGATCTGGGCCGGCGTGCAGAAGAACGTGGGCCCCGCCGGCATGGCCGTGGTCATCATCCGCGAGGACCTGCTGCGGGACGACCTGCCCAAGTTCGTTCCCACCTACCTCAACTATAAGACCCACGCCGATGCCGACTCCCTGTACAACACCCCCAACTGCTGGGCCATTTACTGCTGCGGCAAGGTATTCAAGTACCTGCTGGATAACGGCGGCCTGGAGGCCATGAACAAGCGCAACGAGGAGAAGGCCGCGGTTCTGTACGACTTCCTGGACCAGAGCAAGTTCTTCACCGGCGCCGTGGTGAAGGAGGACCGCTCTTTGATGAACGTGCCCTTCGTGTCTCCGTCCAAGGAGCAGGACGCCGACGTGGTGGCCGCCACCAAGGCCGCGGGCTTCGACAACCTCAAGGGCCACAAGAGCGTGGGCGGCCTGCGGGCGTCCATCTACAACGCCATGCCCAAGGAGGGCGTGGAGGCCCTGGTGGAATTCCTGAAGAAGTACGAGGCAGAACACGCATAAAGAGGGGACTGCGTCCTCCCTTTAGATCCCCCCGCCGGTGACGCCGGTCACTGGTGAGTGCGCCCCACGGGCGCGCGGGTCGGGGAATTTCCGGCAGGTACACGCCCTGCTAAGCTGCGCTTTAAAGTGGGGACTGCGTCCCCCTTTTAGATCCCCCCCACCAGTGACGCCCGTCACTGGTGAGTGCGCCCCCCGGCGCACAGGTCGGGGTATTTTCGGCAGGTACACGCCCTGCCGAAAATGACTGCGCGTTCTTCTTTCCCACCGGCAGAAGAACCGGGGAAAGCTTCGTTTTCCCCTCCCCCTTCCGATTTCGCCGGATACGCCTGTCCCCCAATGGGCGTCTGGACTCCCGTCCTCCGGCCGCGACGATGGCACCCCTGGGGTGTGCCGGACATACAAGAAAGGGGCATGAACACATATGGCAATGCGAGTTTTGGTCACAGACGGAATGGATGCCGGCGCCATGGAGCAGCTGCGCAGGGACGGATATGAGGTCGTGGAGCAGTTCTACGAACCGGACTCTCTTGGCACCGCCCTGCGGGACTTTGACGCGGTCATCATCCGCAGCGCCACCAAAATCAAGGAACCCCAGATCGACGCCGCCAAGGGCGGCCGCCTGAAGCTCATCATCCGCGCCGGCGTCGGCGTGGACAACATCGCCGTGCCCTACGCCGAGGCGGCGGGCATCCAGGTCCGCAATACCCCCCGCGCTTCCTCCAACGCGGTGGCGGAGCTGGCCCTGGCGCTGCTGTTCTCCTGCGCCCGCAACATCTCCATCGCCGGTCACACCATGCGGGAGAACAAGTGGGAGAAAAAGGCCTACTCCAAGGGCTTTGAGCTCTCGGGCAAGACCATGGGCGTCGTGGGCTACGGCCGCATCGGCAGTCTGGTGGGCCAGAAGGCCCAGGCTCTGGGCATGAACGTCCTGTCTTATGTCAACCGGCATAAGCCGGAGGGCTGCGAGTGCGACACCATGCACTTTGTCTCCCCCGACGAGGTCTTTGCCCAGTCCGATGTGATCGTCCTCTGTGCCCCGGGCAGCGGCAAGCCTATCGTGGACGCGGAATCCCTGGCCAAGATGAAGGACGGCGTGGTGATCGTCAACGTCTCCCGGGGCGCCAACGTGGACGAGGCTGCCCTGCTGGACGCGCTGAACAGCGGCAAGGTCAAGGCCGCGGGCCTGGACGTATGGATGAGCGAGAAGGACCCCAACTGGGCCCTGGCACAGCATCCGGCCGTCTCCTGCACGCCCCATATCGGCGCGGGCACCAAGGAAGCGCAAAAACGCATCGGCGCAGAGCTGGTGGATATCATCGAGCACTTCGAGGCATAACGCCGAACTCCTAAACCGCCCCGGACTTTCGTCCGGGGCGGTCTTTTGTTGTCAGAGGGCAACCTCTCCCGACGCTCAGCTTCCACATTTTCTTGCGGTTTTCATCAAAAGCCGGATCTTTTTCTCTTTGCGGCATATACAAAGTTTGTGATTTACGAAAATTTAACTGACACACCTATTTACAATTCAAAGTTGTCAGTGTATAATCAAATACGTTCATACAAACCGGAGAAGAAGGTGATACCCTCTATGAAACAATCTGTCGTTCCGGCCCAGTACCTCCAGATCGCGCTGGACCTGGCCGGGCGCATCGCCAGAGGCGAGCTGGCGGAGGGCAGCCGCATCTACGGCCGGTCGGTCATGGCCTCGGAGTACAACGTCTCTCCGGAGACCATCCGCCGGGCACTGCGGCTGCTGGCGGACATGAAGGTGGTAGAGGTGCGGCCCCAGAGCGGAGCGGTGGTCCTCTCCGCCGACAGCGCCCGCCGCTACATTGCCAACTTCGCGGAGGATGCCGACATCCACGCCCTGCGGATGCAGCTGCGGGAGCTGATCGCTCAGTCCGCGGAGGTCAACCGCCGCATGGGCGAGACCGCCGCCGCCCTGGTCAAGAGCCAGGACACCTTCTCCGCCGCCGGGGAACCGCTCCCCAACTACGAGGTACCGGTGCCCCAGGGGTCTCCCCTGACCGGCAAGAGCATCGGCGCATTGAAATTCTGGCAGTCCACCGGCGGCACCATCGTGGCCATCCGCCGGGGCCAGACCGTGATCCTCTCCCCCGGACCCTACGCGGAGCTGTACGGCGGCGACGTGATCGTCCTGGTGGGAAGTCCCGCCGCCGCGGAGGCGGCGCACCGCCTGGTGCAGGCGCAAGTAAAGGAGTGAAGAAACGCCATGATCCAATTTGAGCACGTAAACAAAAGCTATGGGAAAACACCCATTTTGAAGGACCTGACCTTCACCATCCCCGACGGGCAGTTCGTCATTCTGATCGGTCCCTCCGGCTGCGGAAAGACCACCACCCTCAAGACCATCAACCGCCTGATCGAGCCCGACAGCGGCACCATCCTCATCGACGGCCAGGACATCCACGGCCAGGACAAGGTGACGCTGCGCCGCCACATCGGCTACGTGATCCAGCAGATCGGCCTGTTCCCCAACATGACCGTGGCCCAGAACATCTGCGTGGTGCCGAAGCTGCTGAAATACGACAAGGCCAAGTGCGACGAGATCGTCCAGGACCTTTTGAAGATGGTGGGCATGGAGCAGTCCGCCAACAAGTACCCTTCCGAGCTCTCCGGCGGCCAGCAGCAGCGCATCGGCGTGCTGCGGGCCCTGGCGGCCTCTCCTCCCATCGTGCTGATGGATGAGCCCTTCTCCGCCCTGGACCCCATGACCCGCGAGGTCCTTCAGGACGAGGTGAAGAGCATCCAGCAGAAGCTGGGCAAGACCATCGTCTTTGTCAGCCACGACATGGGCGAGGCGCTGAAGCTGGCAGACATCATCATCTTCATGGACCAGGGCCAGGTGGTCCAGATGGCCTCTCCGGAGGAGATGCTGGAGCACCCGGCCAACGACCTGGTCCGCAACTTCCTGGGCAAGCACTCCTCCGAGAGCCCCGCCCCCTCCAAGGTGGAGAGCTTCATGCGCACCAACGTGCTGAGCGTGAAGAAGGACCGGGGCGTGCTGGAGTGCGCAGAGCGCATGGCCCGCAGCAGCGTGGATACCCTGCTGGTCACCGACGAGAACAAGCGGTATCTGGGCACCGTGTCCATCGGCGACATCCGCCACTGGGGCCGGGAACTCAACAACATCGAGCCCCTGATCCGCCAGACCGCCCGCACCGCCCGGGTGGGCGACGAGGCCAAGGAGTCCTTCGACTACCTGCTGGACTCCGGCGCCAGCTACGTGGTGGTCCTCAACGCCGACGACACCATCGCCGGCATCGTCACCAAGACCAGCGTGGCCCGCTCTGTGGCGGAGAACCTGTGGGGGGATGCCAAATGATGGGAACACTGCAGACCCTCTTCCACGACTACGGCGCCAAGCTGGGCACGGCCATCTGCCAGCACACGGCCTATGTGCTGGTATCCGTGGTCATCGGCTTTGCGGTGGGACTGGTGCTGGGGATCCTGCTGTCCCGGATCCCCCGGTGGCTGTCCGGTTTCATCATTCCGGTGCTGTCCATCTTCCAGACCATCCCCGGCCTGGTGTTCATCGGCGTCCTCTTCATCTGGTGGGGCAACATCTACCCAACGGTCATCGTGGCCCTCAGCGTGTACGCCATGTTCCCGATCCTGAAAAACACCTACACCGGCATCCTGGAGGTGGAGGGAAAGTACATCGAGGCGGCCAAGGGCTGCGGCATGTCCCGCTTCCAGACCCTGGTGCGGGTGGAGCTGCCCCTGGCCATGCCGGTGATCGTGGCCGGCGTGCGCATGGCCGCCATCTACACCGTCTCCTGGGCGGTGCTGGCCTCCATGATCAGCCTGGGCGGCCTGGGCGACTTCGTCTACCAGGGCACCTCCTCCAATAACAACACCCTCATCCTGCTGGGCGCCATCCCGGCGGCCATCCTGGCTATCCTCTTCGGCGCGGTCATCGACCTGCTCCAGAAGAAGGTCACCCCCAGAGGGCTGCGGAAGGGGGCGGGCAAATGAGCTGGGACGTCATTTTTGAGCACCTGTTCATCGTGCTGGCTGCCAGCCTGCTGTCCATCGCCGTGGGTCTGCCCTTGGGCATCTGGGCCTATGTGTCCCGCCGGATCCGGCCCGTGATACTGCGGATCGTGGACCTGCTCCAGACCATCCCCTCCCTGGCTCTACTTGGCATCATCATGGTGGTGCTGGACCCCGGCAAGGCCACCGTCATCATCGGCATCACCCTCTATTCCCTGCTGCCCATCGTCCAGAACACCTGTCTTGGGCTCCAGGAGGTGGATCCGGGCGTCAAGGAGGCGGCCCGGGGCATGGGCATGAGCAAGGCCTACCGCATTTTGATGGTGGAGTTCCCCCTGGCCTTCCCCACCGTGTTCACCGGCATCCGCATCGCCGTGGTCAACGCCATCGGCACCGCCGTGTTCGCGGCCTTCGTGGGCGGCGGCGGCCTGGGCGGCGTCATCACCCAGGCCATCCGCATCTCCGACATGGGCATGATTGCCCTGGCCACCGGTGTGCTCATGGTGATCGCCGTGGTGCTGGACCTGATCATGAGCTGGTTCGAGGGGCAGATGCGCAAGTCCCGGGGCGGGTCCAAGATTATGTGGATCCCCGTGGCGGCCATCCTGCTGGCCTTCTGCCTGCTGCTGCCCTACGGCCGCGGTTCTACCGGCGACATCATGCTCTACGATGGCGACTACTCCGAGACCCAGCTGATGCACCACATGGTGAAGGTGCTGGTGGAGGACCAGACCGACCTGACCGTCACCATCCAGGACCAGATGTCCCAGGTGAACAACTGGAACGCCCTGAAGGACGACGGCCACACCTGCGACCTGATGATCTCCTACGACGGAACGCTCCTGACCACCTTCTTCCACCAGGACACTCCCGACGTGCCGGAGGGCATGACCATCTACGACTACGTGAAGGAAAAGGCCCTGGCGGACTATGACCTCCATGTGCTGGGCAAGCTGGGCTTTGAGAACACCTACGCCATCGGCGTGCCCGAGACCCTGGCGGAGGAGTACGGCCTGGAGACCATCAGCGACCTCATCCCCATTGCAGATCAGCTGACCTTCGGCGCCGAACAGGAGTTCTTCACCCTGGAGGGCAGCATGAAGTTCAATCCCTTCGTGGAGTTCTACGGACTGCAGTTCAAGGACTACCGGCCCGTGGACATGGGCCTCAAGTACGCCGCCATTGAAAACGGCACCTTCGACGTGGCCGTGGTCTACACCACCGACGGCCTCAACCGCAAGGTGGGGCTCAAGGTCCTGGAGGACGACAAGAGCTTCTTCCCTGACTACTTCGGCGTGTTCGTGGTCCGGGGCGACATTCTGGAAGAACATCCGGAGCTGGAGGACATCCTGGAACAGCTGAGCGGACAGATCTCCACCGACCAGATGGCGGAGCTGACGTACCAGGTGGACGTTCTGGGCCGCACCGTGGACGAGGTGGCCCGGGAGTTCCTGGTCAGCCTTGGGTTGCTGAGCGCGTGAAAATCTGATACCATGGTTTCCGGGGAAACGGTTTTTCCCCGGAAACTTTTTTTATCCGCGAAACCACGGCGGCGGTTTTGCCGTCTTGTTCAGCAAAGAGGCGGCCATCCGCCGCCCATTCACCGGAGAGGGGGCGCGTCCATGATGGAGGACAGCGAGATCATCGACCTGTACTGGGTCCGGGACCAGCGGGCCATCGGCGAGACTGCGGGAAAATACGGCGCCTTTTTGCGGACCGTGGCCTGGAACATCCTGCGCAGCCACGGCGACGCTGAGGAGTGCGTCAACGACACCTACCTTCGAACCTGGAACGCCATTCCCCCGGCCCGGCCCGGGGCCTTCCGGGCGTGGCTGGGGCGGATCACCCGGAACCTGAGCCTGGACCGCTGGAAACGGGATCGGGCGCAGCGCCGGGGCGGAGACGACTTCTCCCTGCTGCTGGGGGAGCTGGACGTGTGCCTGCCCGACGCCGACCGGGCCCAGCGGCACCTGGAGGACCAAGAGATCGCGGACCTCATCAGCCGCTTTCTCCGGCAGCAGTCCGCCTTCAACCGCCGGGCATTTCTGCGGCGGTACTGGTACGGCGAGTCCATTGAGGAGATCGCCGCCGCGCTGGACTGCGGAACCGGCAAGGTGAAGTCCGCCCTGTTCCGCACCCGCAGCGCCCTGCGGACCTGTCTGGAAAAGGAGGGCGTGGCCATATGAGAGCGGAACATCTCTTCTCCATCCTGGGTCTGGTGGACCCGGCGCTGATCGACGAGGCCATGGATCCCTCCGCCGCCCGCAGACAGCAGCGGGCCGTCTGGCGCCGGTACGCGGCCGTTGCCGCCTGCTGCGTCCTGGTCTGCGGCGCGCTGTTCTGGTCCGTGCGCTTCCTGGGCATGGGCGGCTCAGACACCGCCACTACCGAAGATACCGCCGGCACCGCCGAGGAGCAGGAAAGTGCCGCCACGGGAAGCGACGGGTCGGACGGCGGCTCCCTTCCCCAGGCCCCCGGCGGAGGATTTTTCTCCTATGCCGGACCGGTGCTGCCCCTGACCACCCTGGAGCCCGATACGGGCCTGACGGCGGAGCGGACCCTCACCCTTGACTTCGCTCCGGGCACCCACGCCGACGGCGCCAGCAGCCAGTGGGGCGCCGGAGTGACGGACCGCTATGTGCTGACCAACCCCACGGCGGACGATGTGACCGTCACGGCCCTGTACCCGGTCACCGGCAGCCTCGCGGGCCTGTCCGAAACGGTCCCGCAGCTGGCCGCAGACGGTGTGGCGGCATCGTACACTCTGTACGCCGGGGGCTACGCGGGCGCCTTCGGCGACGAAAACGACCGGAACGGCTCCACCCACAACCTGGCAGGCCCGTACAGCTGGGAGGACTACGCCGCCCTGGTGTCCGACGGGGACTACCTGACTGACGCCCTGTCCGGAGCGCCGGACCTGGGCACCCCGGTGACCGTCTATGACTTCTCCGACGTGACCCTCACCGGAGAGGAGGAGCGGCCGGAGCTGGTGGTCTCCTGCACCTTCGACCCGGCGGCCACCACCATTCTTAGCTATGATTTCAGCGCCTCCAACTGGGACGACGGCGGCACCTGGCGGCAGTACGGGCAGCGGATCGACCCGGACCGCTGGGGCAGCCCCACCCTGATCGTGCTGGGGGCGGATATCGACTATGCTCTGCTGGCCGATTATGGTCCGGACGCCCCGGCCCTCACCGGAGCGAACTGCACCGTGGTCCGGCGGGAGACCACCCTGGGCGAGGCCCTTGGGGCGCTGTGCCGGAAGGAACTGGAGGAACGGGAGATCGCGGCCGGCGCCATGCTGGAGCCGTATGTCAAAGCGGCGGCGGAGCTGCTGATGGTATACGGCCCTCTGTCCGATGCGCCCATGGACCGCTATGCCGACGGGCGGCTGGACGATCTGCTGGGCGAGGCCCTGACCGTGGACCGGATGCTGTATCTGGCGGTGCCGGTCACCGTCCCGGCGGGCGGCAGCGCAGAGGTGACCGCCTCCTTCTGGAAGCGGCCCGGCTATGACTTCGGCGGCTCCGGCACGGGCCGGGAGGGCCTCCAGGGCTTTGAGGTCCTGACCACCGCCGGTTCCAGCCTCATCTTCACCGGTCAGTCCGCCGCCGTGGTCAACACCGACGGCGTGGAGATCACCGCGGAGGACTTTGGATTTGACAGCGGCGGAACGGCCCTTCTGGATCCGGGCCAGCCCCGATACGGCCTGGAGGTCCGGCCTCTGGACAGCTGAACACAGCACAGCGCCCGCGGCATACGCCGCGGGCGCTGTGTGTTTTGTCAGTGCCTCCGGCTCCGCAGCCAACCGACCAGGGCCAGAGCCGCAGCGGAGGTAATCACGGCCGCCAGTGAGGCGGCGGGGCTGCTCTCCGGTGCGGCGGGCTTTGGCGATGGTTCCGCCTGGGGCTCCAGCGGAACAGGCTCCGCCTCCGCATTCTCCTGCTCCGCCTGCCAGATCTCCAAAGAGGCGGCGGGCAGCACCTCGGGGGCCGGGGCCTCCTCCGGCCATTCCGGTGGCGTACCCGGCGCAAGCGCTTGGTCCAGAATTTTTTCCGGCCGGTTGGGGGTCCGGTCCCGGTTCTCCTGCCAGTCGGAGAGCATGTAAGCCGCAGGAATCTGCCACAGCGACCCGTCCTCCAGTACCACAAGCGTCCGGTCTGAACAATTCACAGCCGCCGCGACCCCTTCCATGATCTTCACAACACCATTGTCATACTCCGTCGCCGGGAGCGAAGCAGTAAGCAGCGGATCTGACGGATCCACCTGTCCCTCCCGCAGCATGGCGGGGCGGAACTGCCCCCACGCCCAGAGAGACCCGTCCGCCGTCACCGCCAGACTGGGTGTGAACCAATCCACCTTCTCCAAGAACTTCTCCGGCTGACCAAATACCTCATACGCCGCATCTCCCTCTGAGACCGTCACACAAGGCACCCGCCAAAGGCTGCCGTCCAGCCCCTGCACCAGGATGAACGCGCCGCTGTCAAAACCGCTCCAGGTCCGCACATCCGCCTCCTGCTTCATCAGGGTCCTGGCCGTCAGCGTATCCCCGTCGAACCCGAATTGGACCAGCGTCCCGTCCTCCAGGACCGCCATATCCCCCTCCAGCCGGGCCACATGGTCCAAAGCCTGCACCGGCCGGAAAAAGGGATCGTCCGGGTGCTTTTTCAAAGACTCCCCGGACCGGGCACCCCAGATCCACACGGTGCCGTCGGTGCGCAGCGCCGTGCAGCTGGTATCTCCTATGGAGACCTCCGCCACATCCTCCAGCAGACGGTAGGGCTCCTCCTCTCCAAAGGTCCGGCCCGCATGGCCGCCCCAGCCCCAGAGGGCACCGTCTGCATCAATCGCGGCGGCCATGACGAAGCCCGCCGCCACATAGCGGGCATTTTCCAGCAGGATATTGGCATCCTCCCAGTACAGCGGGTCCTGGTCCGCAGGGCCCACCGCGCCGTGGAAGCTGTCTCCCCAGGCATAGAGTTTCCCACCGGCGTCAATGACATAGTAGGTATAGCCACTGGCGGCAATGGGCTCCACCACAGGTTCCAGCGCCCGGACCGGCAGCGTCAGCAGCACCGCCGCCAGCAGAAATCCGGCCAGTTTCCTCATAGGGACCGCCGCCTTTCCCAGGGGCCGCGGCACTCCGACGCCCCTCGTTTTCCTCATCATAGCACCCGCTCCGCACCGCCGCAAGGCCGCCGGAAATTTTCTTCCGTTTTCTGTGGACAAACGGCCGCTTTTGGCGTATACTTTGCCTAACAACATATGATATTATTTTAAGTTATGCCTGTCATAAGATAAAATAATATCAAAAAATTCAATAGAAGGAGTGGTTCTATGTCTGAGAGTTACGCGGGCAAGATCAACCGGAAGCTGCTGAAAAAGCGCCGTATCATCAACGCAGCCGCCGGCCGGGAGAAAGCGGATCTGGTGCTGAAGAACGCCACTTACGTCAACGTGTTCGCCAACCAGCTGTGCACCGCCGACATCGCCGTGGCGGAAGGGCTCATTGTAGGCATGGGCCAATACAGCGGCGAGGTGGAAGTGAACTGCACCGGCAAGATCGTTCTGCCGGGATTCCTGGACGCCCACATCCACCTGGAGAGCGCCCTTGTCAGTCCCAAGGAGTTTGTCAAGGCGGTGCTGCCTCACGGCACCACCACTGTGGTGACGGACCCCCATGAGATCGCCAACGTCATGGGCACCGACGGCATCGAGTACATGCTCCAGGCCACGGAGGACCTGCCGGTGGACGTGCGGTTCATGCTGCCCTCCTGCGTCCCGGCCACGCCGCTGGACGAGTCCGGCGCCATTCTGGACTACCGGAGCCTCGACTCCTTCTACGATCATCCCCGGGTCCAGGGTCTGGCGGAGATGATGAACTTCGTGGGCATCATTGCCGGAGACGACCAGCCGGTGGAGAAGATCGTCGCGGCCCAGGCCCACCACAAGAAGATCGACGGCCACGCCCCGGACCTGGTGGGCAACGACCTCAACGCCTACATCGCCGCCGGCGTCTACTCTGACCACGAGTGCCACGATCTGAATGACGCCATTGCCAAGCTGGAGCGGGGCCAGTTCATCATGATCCGGGAGGGCACCGCCGCCCAGAACCTGGATGCGCTGATGCCCCTGCTGTGCGACAAGTACTCCGAACGGTGTATGTTCTGCTCGGACGACAAGCACCCCAGCGACCTGCTGGAAAAGGGCCATATCGACTACATGGTGAAAAGGGCCATCGCCCTGGGTGCAGACCCTATCACCGCCGTGAAGGTGGCCTGCCACAATGCCGCTCGGTACTTCCTTCTCAATAACCGCGGCGCCATCGCCCCCGGCTATCTGGGCGATTTCGTCATCATCGACAACTTCCAGGACTTCCACATCGAAAAGGTCTTTAAGAAGGGCGAGCTGCTGGTGGAAAACGGCGTGGTGAAGGACTTCCCCGTCCCGCCCATCGAGCCCTATCTGGTGGAGCGCTCCCACAACACCTTCCATGTGGAGACGCTGACGGCGGAGGACTTCACCGAGCGGCGGCCCCGGGGCATCATCGGCATGGTAGACGGCGAGATCACCACCGTGGACGCCGGGTACTCCGACCGTATCGACGTGGAGTACGACGTGCTGAAGATCGCTGTAGTGGAGCGCCACAAGAACACCCACCACATCGGCATCGGCTTCATCCAGGGCTACGGCCTCAAGTCCGGCGCCGTGGCTACCTCCGTCTCCCACGACTCCCACAACATCATCGTGGTGGGTACCAGCGAGGCCGATATGGCCGCCGCTGTCAACCGGGTGGTGGAACTGAACGGCGGCATCGTGGTCTGGGACAACGGCGCCCCCAAGGCGGAGGTTCCCCTGGCCATCGCCGGCATCATGAGCGACGAGCCCCTGGTGACGGTCAACGAAAAGCTGGAGACCGCCAAGGCCGCCGCCCACGCTCTGGGCGTCAACCCCGGCATCGACCCCTTCATGACCCTCAGCTTTATGGCCCTGCCGGTGATTCCCTCCCTGCGCATCACCACCCGCGGCGTCTTCGACGTCACTACCCAGAGCTACGTGTAATTCTTTTTTTAAAAGAAAAGAATCAAAAGAATTTTAGCCCGTTACCGGCTCCGGCGCAAAACCGGGCCTGCCGCTCGGCAACGCAGGCGGGTGCTCACGGAGAACGGCCCTCTCCGGGAATGAAAAAGCCGCCCCAACGGGCGGCTTTTTTCATTCCTCTTTTACGGTGATCTGGCAGGGCTTCATGGCCTCCAGGGCCGTGCGGTGGGCCTCCGGCGTGACACCGGCGCAGCAGGCCGCCTCCACCACGACCTCCGCCTCCGGCAAAAACGCCTTGGCCAGCAGGGCGTTGGAGAGCACGCAGATGTCCGTGCACACGCCGATGAGGGTGATCTTCCCCACCGGCTCCCGCTCGTTCAGCCGGGCCAGCTCCTCACCCAGGGCTCGGCTGCCGAAGGTGGGCTTGTCGATGACGGTGCGGCCCACGGTGTCCGGCTGTAATTGGGGGATGATCTCCCAGCCCTCGCTGCCCCGGATGCAGTGGGGCACCGGCAAATGTCTCCCCTCCTGGGTGTCCATATAATCGGGACTGTGGGTATCCCGGGTGAAGAGAATCTCCTCCCCCCGGGCAGCGCCCTCCGCCACCCTGCCAACCACATACGGCACGATGTCAAAGGCCTCCTGGGTCCCCAGGGCACCGGAGACGAAGTCGTTCTGCATATCCACTACGATCAAAATATCCATACCGTGCCTCCCGGTTTGTGAATTTTCTCCATTATATCAGTCTTTCATTCCTCTTTCCAGTCTGTTCCCCTTTTTTTGCCGGAGTGGTTGACTTTTCCACAGCAGTCAGCTACCATATAGGGTATTGTCCGAAGGCTCTGCCTTCGGTCTGTGAAATGAGAGAGGGAGATACAATTCAATGAAGCGTGAAAACTTCCAGTCCCGTCTGGGATTCCTGCTGGTGAGCGCGGGCTGCGCCATCGGCATCGGCAACGTGTGGAAATTCCCCTATGTGACCGGCATTTACGGCGGCGGCGTGTTCGTGCTGTTCTATCTGCTGTTTCTGGTCATCATGGGCGTGCCCGTACTGACCATGGAGCTGGCGGTGGGCCGAGCCAGCCGCAAGAGTGCCATTGACGCCTACAAGGCTCTGGAACCCAAGGGCAGCAAGTGGCACATCCACGGCTGGTTCTGCCTGATCGGCTGCTGCCTGCTGATGATGTACTACACCACCGTGGCCGGCTGGATGCTGGACTATTTCTACAAGTTCACCACCGGCGCCTTTGAGGGAATGCCCAACGACGCCATCGACGGCGTGTTCTCCGCCATGCTGGCCAACCCCGGTGAGATGACGGTCTTTATGGTCATCATCGTGCTGGCGGGCTTTTTGGTCTGTTCGTTCGGCCTCCAGAAGGGCCTGGAGCGGATCAGCAAGTGGATGATGCTGGCGCTGCTGGCTCTGATCGTGGTGCTGGCGGTCCACAGCCTGACCCTGGACGGCGCCGCGGAGGGTGTAAAGTTCTACCTGCTGCCGGACTTCCAGCGGGCTTCTGAGGCCGGCCTCAGCAAGGTCATCACCGGCGCCATGAACCAGTCCTTCTTCACCCTGAGCCTGGGCATCGCCGCCATGGAAATCTTCGGCAGCTACATGTCCAAGGAGCACTCCCTCACCGGAGAGGCGGTCCGCATCTGCTGCCTGGACACCTTCGTGGCCTTCATGTCCGGCATGATCATCTTCCCCGCCTGCTTCAGCTTCGGCGTGGAGGCAGGCAGCGGCCCCGCCCTGATTTTCATGACCCTGCCCCGAGTGTTCGTCAACATGGCCGGCGGCCGGATCTGGGGCGCGCTGTTCTTCCTGTTCATGACCTTTGCCAGCTTTACCACGGTGCTGGCGGTGTTTGAGAACATCATGGCCACCTGCATCGACAGTTTCCGCTGGTCCCGGAAAAAGGCCACCATCGTCTGCTGCGTGTTCATCCTGATCGCCAGCATGCCCTGCATCCTGGGTTACAGCTCCTGGTACTTCTCCGTGGTACTGCCCAACGCCACCAGCGGCGGCCAGATCCTGGACGTGGAGGATTTCATCGTCAGCAACCTGCTGCTGCCCCTGGGTTCTCTGGTATATCTGCTGTTCTGCGTCAGCAAGTGGGGCTGGGGCTTCGACAAGTACCTGGCCGAGGCCAACACCGGTACCGGGCTGAAGATGTCCCGGGCCTTCAAGCCCTACTTCCAGTTCATCCTGCCGGTGATCATCCTGGTAATTTTGATTCAGGGCCTGATCATCGTCAAGCCTGCAGGCTGAGGAGGCACGATGCTTCCGGCGGCTTTCAAGGCGCGCCGTTTCAACTCCTGCGTGTCAGATCCATTCGCCCCAGAGCGGTCAGCCTACCGGCTGACCGCTCTTTTTTCTGATCGGTTCGTCATTTTTGCAGGACGGCACACCTTTTCCTGCAAAACGGCTCTTTTCAACCGGGCGGCTTTGTGCTATATTGATACGGAAACAACGCGGTTCTTCCGCAGGACACAGGAGGTCTCTCCCATGATCACTTTGCATGACAACGGCGTGTTCCTGTCAGGCGGCGCTCTTCAAAGCAGTGCCGGCGTCACCCCCGACCAGGGCCGCCGGCGGACCATGGCCTGGTCCATCCTTCAGGGCCACAGCGTCTCCGGCGACCCGGCGCATCTCCAGATCAAATTCGACGCCCTGATCTCCCACGACATCACCTATGTGGGCATCATCCAGCAGGCCCGGGCCTCCGGCATGAAGGAGTTCCCGGTGCCCTACGCCCTGACCAACTGCCACAACAGCCTCTGCGCCGTGGGCGGCACCATCAACGAGGACGACCACGTGTTCGGCCTCTCCGCCGCCAAGAAGTACGGCGGCATCTACGTCCCGGCCAACCAGTCCGTCATCCACTCCTATGCAAGGGAGCAGATGGCCGGCTGCGGCAGAATGATCCTGGGCTCCGACTCCCACACCCGGTACGGCGCCCTGGGCACCATGGCCGTGGGCGAGGGCGGCCCGGAGCTTGCCAAGCAGCTGCTGAAAAATACCTGGGACCTGCCGTACCCGGAGGTGGTGCTGGTGTGGCTCACCGGCGCGCCGAAGCGGGGCGTGGGCCCTCACGACGTGGCCATCGCCCTGGTGAAGGCCACCTTTGAAAGCGGCTTCGTCAACAACCGGGTGCTGGAGTTCGCCGGTCCGGGCGTTGCAAGCCTCCCCATCGACTTCCGCAACGGCATCGACGTGATGACTACGGAGACCACGTGCCTGTCCTCCATCTGGGTGACCGACGGCGAGACCGAGGACTTCTACAAGATCCATCAGCGGCCGGAGGACTACAAGCCCCTGGCCCCCCAGGACGGAGCCTATTACGATAAGTACATCGAGATCGACCTCTCCGCCGTGGAGCCCATGATCGCCCTGCCCTTCCACCCCTCCAACGCCTGGACCATCCACGAATTCCAGGCCAACGCCGCCGACATTCTGGCGGCAGTGGAGGCGGACGCCCGCAAGCGCTACCCCAAGGCCGATCCCCAGCTTTGCTGCAAGATCCACGACGGCGGCGTCTGGGCCGACCAGGGCGTCATCGCCGGCTGCGCCGGCGGCCTCTTTGACAATATCGCCGAGGCGGCGGACATCCTCCGGGGCGGCTCCACCGGCAACGGCGCCTTCACCCTGGACGTGTACCCCACCAGCGTGCCCGTCAGCCTGGAGCTGACCCGGATGGGCGCAACGGCGGACCTGCTGGAAACCGGCGCCGTCATCAAGCCCAGCTTCTGCGGACCCTGCTTCGGTGCGGGAGACGTGCCCGCCAACAACGGCCTGTCCCTGCGGCACACCACCCGCAACTTCCCCAACCGGGAGGGCTCCAAGCCCGCCGAGGGGCAGTTCGCCGGGGTCTGCCTGATGGACGCCCGGTCCATCGCGGCCACGGCCCGGAGCGGCGGCAAGATCACCGCCGCCACCGACATCGACTATGAGACGGTCCGCCATCCCTACCGCTTCGCCAAGGAGGTCTACGACAAGCGCCTCTACTACGGCTTCGGCAAGGCCGACCCCAGTGTGGAGCTGGTCATGGGCCCCAACATCACCGACTGGCCGAAGATGCAGCCCCTGTCCGAGAACCTGCTGGTGGAGCTGGCGGCGGTGCTGCGGGACCCGGTGACCACCACCGACGAGCTGATCCCCTCCGGCGAGACCAGCAGCTACCGCTCCAACCCCCTGCGGCTGGCGGAGTTCACTCTCTCCCGCCGGGAGCCCGCCTACGTGGGCCGGGCCAAGGCGGCCGCCGTCCTGGAGGCGGAGCGCCTGGCCGGCAGGGCCCCGGAGGTGCTGAAAGCCATTCTGGACAAGGTAGGCGACGGCGCGGCCCTGCTGAGCAATACCCAGTTCGGCTCCTGCGTATTCGCCAACAAGCCCGGCGACGGCTCCGCCCGGGAGCAGGCGGCCAGCTGTCAGAAGGTGCTGGGCGGCTTTGCCAACATCTGCTATGAGTTCGCCACCAAGCGCTACCGCTCCAACTGCATCAACTGGGGCATCCTGCCCTTCACCCTGGACCAGGGCGCGGAATTCCCCTATGAGGCGGGCGACTGCGTGTTCGTCCCCGGCATCCGGGCGGCCATCGCCGCCGGGCAGGAGGACATCCCCGCCAAGGTCATCCGCGCCGACGGGTCCGTGGCGGACCTGACGCTCCACGTGAAGGGTCTGACGGAGGATGAGAAGGAGATCATCCTGGACGGGTGCCTGATGAATTACTACGCAAAGAGGGCTGATTGAGATGGAAAAAATCAAAATGACCACCCCCATCGTGGAGATGGACGGGGACGAGATGACCCGCATCCTCTGGGGCTGGATCAAGGAGACGCTGATCGAGCCCTTCGTGGACCTCAAGACCGAGTACTATGACCTGGGCCTCCTGCACCGCAATGAGACGAAGGATCAGGTCACTGTGGACGCCGCCAACGCCACCCGCCGCCTGGGTGTGGCTGTCAAGTGCGCGACCATTACACCCAACCGGCAGCGCATGGAGGAGTATCCGGAGCTCACCGAGATGTGGAAGAGCCCCAACGGCACCATCCGCTCCATCCTGGACGGCACCGTGTTCCGCGCCCCCATCCTCATCGACGCCATTCAGCCGGTGGTGAAGAACTGGAAGCGCCCCATCACCATCGCCCGTCACGCCTACGGCGACGTGTACAAGAGCGTGGACTTCCGCACCGACGAGCCGGGTGAGTGCGTCATGACCTTCCGGGGCGCCTCCGGAGCGGAGCACACCGTGTCCGTCCAGAAGGTGGACGGCCCCGCCGTGTGGCAGGGCGCCCACAACAAGGACAAGTCCATCCGCTCCTTCGCCCAAGCCTGCTTCCAGTACGCCATCGACACCCGGCAGGACCTGTGGTTTTCCACCAAGGACACCATCGCCAAGGTCTACGACGGGGAGTTCAAGAAGATCTTCGAGGAGGAGTACGAGGCCCGCTACAAGGCGGAATTCGAGAAACTGGGCCTCACCTACTTCTATACCCTCATCGACGACGCCGTGGCCCGGGTCATCCGCAGCGAGGGTGGTTACATCTGGGCCTGCAAGAACTACGACGGCGACGTCATGAGCGACATGGTGTCCACCGCCTTCGGCTCTCTTGCCATGATGACCTCCGTGCTGGTGGCGCCCGACGGGACCATGGAGTTCGAGGCGGCCCACGGCACCGTCACCCGCCACTACTACAAGTACCTCAAGGGCGAGGAGACCTCCACCAATCCCATGGCCACCATCTTCGCCTGGTCCGGCGCTCTCAAGCGCCGGGGCGAGCTGGACGGTCTGCCGGAGCTGGTACACTTCGGCGAGAAGCTGGAAGATGCCTGCTACGACACCCTCAACGCCGGGGTCATGACAAAGGACCTGGTTGGCCTGGTGGAGCCGGGCTTTGCCGCCACCGCCGTCACCAGCCGGGAATTTCTGAACGCCATCGCCGGGAGACTGGCGGAAAAGCTGGCGTAACCCGTTTCACAGGAAAAGAGCCGCGCATCTTGACGATGCGCGGCTCTTTTTGTTCAAAACTGGTTGGAAACTGTGGGCTGAATCGTGTAATAATACCCTGACAGCAGCAGCGGTACATACGATGGGTCCGTTGCGATGATGGTGCCGTCCTCCAGCCGCAAGCCGAAGGACTGCATATTCTCTGTGATATACAGCATCCGCTCCACGCCCAGGGAGAGGAACTCCCCCGCCCGGTAGAACAGGATGTCCTGGGCACCGGCCCACATGGCGTCCCAGCGGATCTGAGCATGGACATACTCCCGGCAGGTGGGCTCCACGGCGCTGATGGCAAATCGCCCCACAAAGGATTTATCCCCCAGGATCCTCCGCTCCCCGTCGATGGTGACGGCGGTCTCCCCCGCCGGTTCGCCCTGCGGCGTGTAGACCGCAGCGGTCACAGTCAGGGACACCGGCCGCAGAAAGGCCCCGGACCGGTCCAGCACGGCGAAGAGCACCAGCCCCACCAGAGCCAGCGCCGCCAGGGTTCCCAGGATCTGCCCCCACCTGCGCCGGGTCTTCTCCCGGGCCTGCCGGGCCAGCAGGACCAGGCAGCGGCGCACCGTCAGCTCCGGCTCTGCCGACTCCTGTTCCTCCCCCCGCAGCAGGTCCAGCACCCGCAGGTCCAGGGCATCCGCCAGGGGCTCCAGCAGGCTCACATCGGGAAATCCCGCGCCCCGCTCCCATTTGCTGACGGCCCGGTCCGACACGTGGAGAGCCTTTGCCAGTTCCTTCTGGGTCAGATGTTTTTCCTTGCGGGCCGCCGCGATCAGCGCCCCGGTCTTGTTCTTGTCCATGTCCATCACCTGCTCCCAGCATAGCACATCCGGCCCGTCTCGCGCAACAAACGCTGCGTGGAGCAAGCCGGAGCGCTTGGCGCACAAGGCTTACAGCGCTTACAAAGTGCTCAGGTCCGCCGCCTGGGTGTCCCCGGCGGCGGTGCCCGCGTCCAGGGCCTGAAGAGCGGCGATGGTGGAGAGCGTGGTCCCCAGCTGGGTGAACAGCAGGGCCAGGCGCACCAACTCCTCCCGGCTCCGGGCGCTTTTGGCAATGGCCGCAGCCGCGGCATACACGCTGGCGCTCTGCTCATAGGCGTCCATGGCGCTCCCCCCTCTCCGCCTCTATTCTAT
Source organism: Dysosmobacter sp. Marseille-Q4140 (assembly GCA_018228705.1). Lineage (NCBI taxonomy): Bacteria > Bacillati > Bacillota > Clostridia > Eubacteriales > Oscillospiraceae > Dysosmobacter > Dysosmobacter sp. Marseille-Q4140. Next base: position 426,060 of record CP073694.1, read on the forward strand.
GAGGTGGAGAGGCGGTTCTTTCACCCTGGTTTCTCAGATCAGCAGGGAGGCAAAGTATGCCCCTTCCTGCCTCAGGTCAGAGTCCCCCTCGTACTGGACGAACAGCACCTGCCGCCCCAGCCGGGCCACTGCAAACTGGTAATACCGGTCCTCTCCCCACCAGAGGCCGTCCAGGACATCGGTCTCCACCTCGGTCAGGACGGGATGCCCGTCCACCCCAAAGGAGGCGATCCGGCGCCGGGTCAGCTCCTCTGTCAGCTGCCGGGCCAGTCCCTCCGTCAGCATCCGGTAGTAGGTGGTCTCCGCGGAGGCGCGCACCGGCAGGGAATCCCCCGGTTGAAGTCCCTCCTCTTCGGAATCCAGAGACAGCTGTGCAGTCCGGTACATCCGTGGACAGAGCTCCTGGAACTTGGTATGGCTCCTCCAGATCTCCGTGGCCGCCGCGCCCTCCAGGTCCGCCAGATCCACATAGACCGTACCGTCCTTGGGTGCCCCGTCCCTTCCCATGTTATCCCATCCGCCGGAGAGACTGCCTCCGTCGATGGCCCGGATATTGCCCAGCAGCATGGTCAGCCATATGAACACCATCCCGGCCAGCAACCCCCGGGCCATCCACTTCTGCCATCGGTAGGGCCGGGGCCGGTCCAGGGGGATCCCGGCGTTCAGCGACCGCAGCAGGCGGCGCATACTGCGCACCTCACAGGCGATCAGCATAACGATCAGGCAGCCTGTGGCCACCCCTGCCAGGATCCGTCCCGGAACTGCTTCCAGGGTATCCAGCAGCGGTGTGGAGGTGTTTGCGGAGGCCCAGACATATAGTGCCGCCAGAACCGCCAGCAGCAGCCCGTCAACTACGGCGCTCCGCTGCATTTTGCCTCTCAGATACCGGTATCCCATCCCCTGGACCACCGGGTCCGTGTCCAGCTCCGGCGCGGCCGGGTCCTCGCACCGCCAGACGTGGAAGGTCCCCGGAATGGTCCCGGCGTACTCCCAACCCAGCTCCCGGTATCCCTCTACTGTTTCTTCCGGCGGATGCTTCTCCTTTTTGGACAGGGGCTGCATCCGATACCGGCAGGAAAAGGGCTCTGCTTTTTCAAAGATGCCGCTCCAGCCGGTCATGCCTTTGAGGCGGTAGCCCTGCTTTGCCATATCCTCCAGCCAGGACTCGTTGGCGGCCACGTCGTAGACGTTGGCAGGCCGCAGCTCCTTGTATTCCGCGTCTTTCATGAAGCGTTCCTCTGTCATACAGTCTCCTCAAACCGCGCCAGGGCGGCGGCGAACACATCCAGCTTTCCGCCAAGGTCCTGTTCCCCGTCGTACTGGTATTCCATCAGCTGCGCCCCCCGGCGGACCAGCAGCAGCTGCGTGCCGTCATCGAAACGGAACCGCCAGGCCCCATCCAGGTCCGGGAGAAAAAGCGCCTCCAGTTCCCCCTTCCACGCCGCCGATTCCTCCACCCAGGCCTTCGCCATCCGCTCCGCCTGGAAGGGCAGCCACATCCGGTAGTACTTGGCCAGGACAAAGACGGGGTCGCTGCCTCTGCTCCCCCCTTCGCTGACCCACCAGGATTCCCGGGCGGTAAAGTTCTGGATCCGCAGGGCCTCCGGCGTCCGGTTGGCCGGCGCGTCTCCCAGTTCCGACAACGTCAAGCAGGGCACCGGCCGGTCGAAGGTCTCCACCGGCTCCAGGGGATGGGAGGAGGGCTGGAGGATGGAGGCCACACGTGTCAAAATCAACACCGACCAGAACACCACCAGCACCATGGACATGGCCCGGGCCCGGCGGTAGGGCCCCCGGTGGGGCTGGGGCAGGCCCAGCTTCAGCGCCCGGATGTACCGGCGGAATACCCGCTCGGCATAGATGCCCACTGGGATCAGGGCGGCAACGTTCAGCCACTCTACAGCGGTGATCCACCAGGTGGACCAGTGGTCCGCAGCTCTCAGCAGGTGCGGGCCGGAGCAGAAGTCCCAAACCACCAGGGCCAGGATGGCAGCGGCAGCGGCCCACAGCCACCGCATGTTCCTGCGCTCCCGCCGCAGCAGATAGCGGTAGGCGTCGCCCTCGGTCTCCGGGTCCGTGAACAGCTCCGAGGCCGACGGGTCGTCACAGCGCCAGATGTGCCAGCTTTTTCTCACAGTGCAGACGTACTGCCAGCCCAGGTCCGCAAACAGCTCCCGCCGGTGCCGGTCCGGGGCCTTCTCCCGCCGGGCCAGGGGCTCCAGCCGGTAGCGGACCGCTTTCGGCTCCCCCGGCGTGAAATCGCACAGCCATCCGTACCGGTTCAGGAACAGCCCCTGGACCGCCCGGTCCTCCAGCCACGCCTGGACGGCAGGGGTGTCAAAGCCCATGGCAGGGGCCAGAGCGTCCCAGAAGTTCTCTTTCCAACGCTTCAAAAACGGCAGCCAGTCGAAAATCGTTCGCTTCACGGTGGTCCCTCCCCTTCTATTGGAACTTTTCCAGAATGGCGGCATAGTCGTCCAGATGGGCCGAGAGATCGTTGATCCCATCCGCATACACATACAGCACCGTCCGGTCCCGGCAGGCCACCAGGATCGACCGATCCTCCTCCGTCATCAGCGCCAGGCGGTCAAACCCCGGGCGGTCCAGCACCGACCAGGCGCCCCGGGGATTGCTCTTCCGGGCATCCTCCAGCTGCTCGCCATAGAGGGCCCGGGCCAGCGAGGCAAACCGCAGGCGGTCGAAACGGGTATTCACCCGGACCTCTCCGGCGGATTCCGTGATCCGCACATGCTCCGGCGCCAGGAAGCTGCTCTTGGTCTGGGCGAAGCTCCGCTCCGCCCCGCTCCCGGCAGCGGCGTCCAGGGCGGACAAGGACACACAGGGCAGCGGCTCCCCCGGCGCATCCAGGTCGATGCTGCGGGCCGTGACCTTAGGCAGCAGCACCGCCAGCACCAGCATGACGAGAAAGATCCAAGTACCTCCCACCAACAGCGCCGTCCGCCGGCGGTTCTTCCGCCAGGGGCCCGTGTGGGGCAGCGTTCCGTCCCGTTTCAGCCGCCGGCCGGTGCGGATGGTCCCCCGCAGCCGCAGTGCCATCATGCACAGGAAGAAGGGCACCGCCGCCAGCACGAAGAGCCAGGGCAGATCCAGATAATGGACCAGCAGGTCCACCCAATTTCCCCCCGCACTCCACATCAAAACCGCCATTGCTGCCAGCACCTGGATCCCCAGCAGGACCAGAGTCCCCCCGGCATTCCACCGGTCCCGGCACAGCTGCTTCTTCCAGGCCCAGAACAAGCTCTCGGGGTCGGTGTAGAGCTCCGGCGCATCGGGGTCGGCACAGTACCAGACCCGGTAGTCCGTCATATCCGCCGGAGAGGTCCAGCCCAGGTCCTCATAGAGCTCCTTCCGGGCCGCCTGGGCCTGATTGTCCTCCTCCCGGAGCGGCTCCAGCCGCACCCGGCAGGTCCGGGGCTGACTTCTCCGGAACTTGGCGTACCATACGCCGAAGGACACCGGCATCCAGCCCCGGGCCGCCTGATACACCAGCCATTCCTCCATGGCGCCCGGGTCCCAGCCCTCCACCGGCATGAGGAATCTCCGCGTTTGCTTCATGCGCCTTTCCTCCCCCTCTACTGGAATTCCCTCAGCAACGCCGCGTAGTCGTCCAGATGTGCCTCTGCGCCCGCCACGCCGAAGGCGCCCACATACAGCACGATTTTGTCCTGCCACAGCAGCAGGTAGGTGTTCTCCCCGGATCGGGCCAAGCTCACGCCGTCAAAGCCGGGGTGGTCCAGCTCTGTCAGCTCCGCCTCCGCGAAGACGGGGATCCTCGTCTGCCACTCCCGGTACAGCGGCTCCGCCAGACAGGAAAGCAGCAAAATGTCGCACTGGTTGATGACGCTCCGCTCCCCGGTGTAGCGGTCCCAGACGTCGTAGTGGCCGGGGTTCAAAAAGGTCGGGTTCATCAGGCAGGTGCCGGAGGTCCGGTCCGCCTCCGTCAGGGTCTCGTCCAGCTGCCAGCCCATGAGGCAGGGCACGGGATGGGTCAGCTCATCCAGTCCCTCTCCCCAGCTGGTGCCCAGCCGCAAAAACGGATAGCCGATGACCAGGAGGTCCATCAGGAGCATTGCCCCCAGGACCATCCCCGCCCGACGGCGCGCCCGCCGCCAGTCGCCGGTGTGGGACTGGGGCAGTCCCACCGCCATCTGGCGGCGGAGCAGGCGGACGCGGCGGAGGGTATCCACCGTCTCCCACACCGCCCAGGCCAGCAGCACCGCGCTGAGGGGCGCGCTGATCCCCACGCCCCGGATGGCCGTCTCCACTGGGGTCTCGGAGTTGGCGATCCGATAAACTGCAAAAGCAGCCACCGCCGCCAGGGCCAGCCAGGCCAGGAGCAGGTCCCGCCACCCCTTCCGCAGCAGCCGGTCCCGGATCCAGGCGGCGGCCACCGGGTCCGTCTCCAACTCCGGGGCATCGGGGTTCTTGCAAATGTAAATGTAATAGCGGTCCGTCAGGTTCGCGAGGTATTCCCAGCCCAGTTGGGTATAAACCTCCTCCCGCTCCTGCCGGGCCTCCAGGGTCTCCCTGGCGGCGGGCATCATCCGGCAGCGGACCCGGATGGGCTCCCCCCGCCGGAATGTGGCGAACCGGAAGCCGCACTCCGTCAGATGCCATCCCCGGGCAAACATCTCCTCCAGCCAGGCCTCCATGGCTCCGGTATCCCAGCTGGTATCCGTCATCAAAAACCGCTTTTGCTCTTTCATGGCTCTCACCACCCCTCAGCACAGTCCGCCATCTGGATGGCGTAGTCCGTCACGGTCCCATCGTCGGCGCCGGGCCCCGCAGCCTCCGCGTAAGCCACGGTGTTTCCGCGGAGGAGCAGGGCGGCCCGGGTCTGCCCCTCGGACAGATGGTCCATTCCCGCCTCCGTCTGCCAGGCTCCCTCTGTCTCCGCCATTTGCAGATGCCGGATTGCCTCCGCCAGCGGCTCCCAGCGGGCCTGCCAGCAGACGGCGGTATAGGTGGTCTCCCCCTCCCGCCAGGTGATCCGCAGATTTGGGGAAGCGAGACCCCCCACCCGAAGGTCGATGTCCCAGTCCTCACCATCCACAGCCTGGACTGTCAGCGCAGGCAGCGTTGCCCACGTGTCCCACTTCTCCGCCTGATGGAACAGATTGCCCAGATTGATCAGCGGTGCGCTCAGGACCAGTACGACGGCGAACACCCGCCCCCACCGGGCGGCCCGCCGCCAGCTTCCTCCGGGCGGTTCCCGAAGGCCCGCCGACGCCTGCCGCCGCAGCCGCAGGAGCTTCGGCACCGACAGCGCCGTCCACAGCGTCAGTCCCGCGCCGCCCAGAACCTGGACCGCCAGGAGCACCAGCGGCTCCGTCACCGTGAACTCCCAGCCCAGCAGCACCATGCTGGCCAGCAGCGCCAGGCCCAGGGCACCCAGGCCGACGCTCTCCCACAGCCCCCAGACAAAGGCCTTCCGCCAAACCATGGCCCAGACCTCCATATCCGTGTCCAGTTCCGGGACGGCGGGGTCGTCACAGTAGAACGCCGCCATATGAAAATGCCAGTTGAACGTGGCGCCGAAGGTCCAGCCCAGTTCCCGGAAGGTCTCCAGCCGCTCCTGCCAGGCCTCCTGGCTGACGAACCCCACCGGCTGTACCCGTACCCGGCAGACTGCCGGCTCCGTCCGCAGAAGGCGCACCAGCCCGCCGCCCCACTGCCGGGACCCGTCCAGCCGCCAGCCCCGGGCGGCCTCGTCCTCCAGCCACCGCTCCACCGTCTCCACGTCCCAGATATTCGCCGGGTACGGCGTCCACTTCCGCTTCATCGGCCCCCCTCCTTTCCGCCGGCTGCTTCCTCCCGCTCGCCGTCGGCCACGCACATCTTCAGCCGGCTCAGCTCCTGGCGGAACAGGGCCCGGCCCCGGTCCGTCAGGGCGTAGGTCCGCTTGCGGCCCTCCACCGCCGTCTCCTCGATGAGCCGCTCCTCCTGGAACTTGGCCAGGATCGTATACAGCGTCCCGGGTCCCAGAGGCACCCTCCCGGCGGTGATGTCGTCCACGAACTGCACGATCTCCGCGCCGCAGCGCTCCTGCCGCAGCAGGGACAGCAGTACGTAAAACATGCTCTCCGTCAGCACCTTCAGCGGTTCCTTGGCCATGTTCTCACCTCCAATATCGTAACACGATATTCTTTCTGTTCTCAGTATAATATCGTCACACGATATTGTCAATACAGGCCCTGCCGTTCCCCGTTTTTCTTCCAGCGCTGACAGGATTTGAGGGTTGCCGCCACCGGGAGGCGTCCTGTATGCTGATATACAAACCCCTATGCGAAAGGACGTGACCGACATGAAACGGACAACACTCTGCGGCCTCATGGCCGCCTGCGCCCTGACCTGGGCAGCCCTGCCGGGCCGGGCCTCCGCCGCCCGGATGGTGCCGGTACAGGTGGACGGCACGGTGCTGCCCACCGTCAACTATCTCACCGACGGCGTCACCTACGCACCTCTGCGGAGCCTGCTGGACACCTTCGGCGGCTGGGAGATCTCCTGGGACAGCGCCGAACAGGTGGCCGTGGCCCAGTCGGAGGATCTGCGCCTGACCGCAGACCCGGACGCCGACACCATCACCGCCGGCGGCGCTACATACAGCGGCAAGGTCTTTGTGGAACGGGGCCGGACCTATGTGCCGGTGCGGCTGGTGACGGACCTCTGCGGCGGCAGCACCAGCTGGGACCGGTATCTCGGCGGCGCCGCCGTCACCTCCCCGGACGCACAGCACGACGCTGCGGACCTGTACTGGCTCAGCCGCATCATCAGCGCCGAAAGCCGGGGCGAGGCCATGGAGGGCCAGATCGCCGTGGGCAACGTGGTGCTGAACCGGGTGGCGGCGGAGGAGTTCCCCGACACCATCCCCGCCGTGATCTTCGACCGCAAGCACGACGTGCAGTTCACGCCGGTGGCCAACGGCTCCGTGTTCCTCACCCCCACGGCGGCCTCCGTGGAGGCCGCCAGGCGCACGCTGAACGGAGAGAACACCGCAGGCAGCGCGCTGTACTTCTATGCCCCGGCCCTGTCCCAGGGCGTGTGGATCAACGCAAACCGCACCTATCTCATGACCATCGGCTGTCACCGTTTTTACCTGTGAGGCGGGATGATTGACTTTTTCCGGCCCGGGGCATACAATAGAGACATGAATTTGCAAAGGAGCATACTCTATGCTGTTTTCCGATCATCCCCGGACCCACTACCGGGCCGCACCGACCCATGAGGTCATCTGCCAGCTGCGCTTTCCCCCCATTCTCTCCATCAACACCACGGAACCGGCCGACTTCCAGGAGGCCATCCGGGCGGAGTTTCCCCAGTACGCCCGCCGGGAGGATGCCGTACCGCCCCAGATCACCGGCTTGGGAGGACCCAATCTGAAAATCCAGCAGCAGCCCCCTGTGGCCAACTATCACTTCCTCTCCGCCGACGGCCAGTGGAAGCTGAATGTGACCCGGGATTTCATCGCCCTGTCCACCCTCCGCTATCCCGGCTGGGAGGCCTTTGCCCGCCAGCTGGACAAGCCCCTGGCGGCCTTCATCCGGCTGTACAAGCCCGCCTATTTTCAGCGGGTGGGGCTGCGGTATCTGAACATCATCTCCCGCGCCCGTCTGGGCCTGGAGGGCCGGAACTGGGCGGAGCTGATCGCCCCGGCCTACACCGCCCCCCTGCGGGAGGGCGACGTGGACGAGGAGCGGTTCCTCAACTGCGCCAGCGATGTAACAGTCAAGCTGGACTCCAGCTGCCAGGCCAAGATCCACGCCGGTCCCGGCCGGATCAAAAACAACGCCCCCGGCGCCGTCCAGGACCCGGAGGTGAAGTTCATCTTCGACATGGATCTGTTCATGGCGGGGAACACCCCCTGCACCCTGGCCGCCGCCGCGCTGGAAACCCTCCACGGCCACGCCGGCCGCATCTTTGAAGGCGCCCTCACGGACACTCTGCGGGATGCCATGGACCCGGAATAAGGGCATCGTCCCGCAAAAACAGGCGGAGGGGCCGGTCAGGCCCCTCCGCTTCTCTTTTTCAACGCCGCCCGCTCAATCCCGGAACAGCGGGGTGGACAGATACCGCTCGCCGCTGTCCGGCAGCAGGGCCACGATCACCTTGCCCCGGTTCTCCGGCCGCCGGGCCAGCTCTCCCGCCGCCCACAGCGCGGCGCCGGAGGTGATGCCGGCCAGCACGCCCTCGGTCCGGGCCAGGGCCCGGCCGGCGGCGTAGGCGTCGACCTCTGTTGCAGCCAGGATCTCGTCCACCACGGACCGGTCCAGGTTCCCGGGCACAAAGTTGGCGCCGATGCCCTGGAGGCCGTGGGGCCCCGCATGGCCCTGCGTCAGCAGAGGTGAGGAGGCGGGCTCCACGCCCACGACCCGCACGCCGGGCTTGCGCTCCTTGAGATACCGGCCTACGCCGCTGATGGTGCCGCCGGTGCCGATGCCCGCCACGAAGATGTCCACGGTGCCGTCGGTGTCGGCCCAGATCTCCGGGCCGGTGGTGTCAAAGTGGGCCGCCGGGTTGGCGGGGTTGTCGAACTGCCCGGCGATGATGCTGCCGGGGATGGTCCGGCGCAGCTCCTCCGCCTTGGTCACGGCACCGGACATGCCCTCCGCCCCCGGCGTCAGGACGATCTCCGCGCCGTAGGCAGCGATCAGGCTCCGCCGCTCCACGCTCATGGTGTCCGGCATGGTCAAAATCACCCGGTAGCCCTTGGCGGCGCCCACGGCGGCTAGGCCGATGCCGGTGTTGCCGGAGGTGGGCTCAATGATAGTGCCGCCGGGGGCCAGGCGGCCCTCTGCCTCCGCCTGGGCGATCATCCGGGCCGCCACCCGGTCCTTGGCGCTGCCGGCGGGGTTCATGCACTCCAGCTTGGCCAGGAGCACGGCGGGCAGATCGTGAGCGGCGCTGTACCGGCGCAGCTCCAAAAGCGGCGTGCGGCCAATGAGGCCGGTGACGCTGGAAACGATGTTCATAAGGAGGACCTCCCTGTTCAAGATAGCCGTATCATACACCCGCCGGCATCTTGCCGTCAAATGGCACCGGGGCGGCATGCGCTGGTTTTCCGCCCCGGAAGGTTTTTCCGCAAGCTGTTTTCCCGCCTTTTACGGCAGATACAAATTATCCGGAAGTTTCCTTTATCTGATCAGTCCGGACGGACCGGACGGAAAGGAGCCGTCATGAATCTCCATCAGGAATACCAGGCAAAGCTGGTGACGCCGGAGGAGGCGGTGAAGGCCGTCAAAAGCGGGGACTGGGTGGACTACACCACCAACGTCTGCTTCCCGCCCCTGCTGGACGCCGCCCTGGCAGAGCGCCGGGACGAGCTGACAGACGTGAAGGTGCGGGGAAACCTCCTGTTCGGGCCGCTTCAGATCGTGGAGTGCGACCCCACAAGAGAGCATTTCTGCTACAACTCCTGGCACTGCTCTGCCTATGAGCGCAAGCTCTCTGATCGGGGCCTTTGCAGCTACATCCCCATGATCTTCCGAAATGTGGTGCCCTACTACCGCCATTTTCTCACGGTGAACCTGGCCATGATGTGCGTGCCGCCCATGGACAAGCACGGATACTTCAACCTCTCCTGCGCCACGGGCGTGGCCCGGGGGATCCTGGACAAGGCCGATATCGTGATCCTGGAGGTCAACGAGCACCTGCCTTACATCTACGGCGGCTTCGACGAGTCCATTCACCTCTCGGAGGTGGACTACATCGTGGAGGGTCCCCACGATCCCCTGCCGGAGTTCCCGGTGGCGGAGGCCGCAGAGGAGGACCGCCGCATCGCGGAGCTGCTGGTGCCCTATGTCCGGGACGGGGCGGCCTTGCAGCTGGGCATCGGGCCCATGCCCAACGTGGTGGGGTCATTGCTGGCCCAATCCGACGTGAAGGATCTGACCATGCACACGGAGCTGTGCGGCGATGCCTACTTCCGGCTGTATGAAGCCGGAAAGCTGACCAATGCCCGCTGCGCCCTTCATCCACGAAAGGGCCTCACCGGCATCGTGTTCGGGTCACGGGCGCTGTACGACTGGGTGGACCGGAACCCGGCCGTGACGGCGGCGCCCCTGGAGTACATCAACGCCCCGGCCACCATCGCGCAGCTGGAGAACATGGTGTCCATCAACAGCTGCATTTCCGCCGACCTCTACGGCCAGGTCTGCGCCGAGAGCGCGGGGCTGCGGCACATCAGCGGCACCGGCGGCCAGCTGGACTACCTGACCGGCGCGGCGGACGCCAAGGGGGGCAAGGCCTTCATCTGCATGACGTCCTCCTTTGTGGACAAGGCGGGGGTCCGCCGCTCCCGCATCCTGCCCCACTTTGAAGGCGACATCGTCACAGACCCCCGGAGCCAGGCCTATTATATCGTCACCGAGTTCGGCGCCGTCAATCTGGCGGGCCGGTCCACCTGGGAGCGGGCGGAGCTGCTGATCTCCATTGCCCACCCGGACTTCCGGGAGGAGCTGACCGCCGCGGCGGAACGGCAGAAAATCTGGCGCCGGTCCAACAAGCGCTGATACGTAAAGAGCCGCAGGGCATTGGCCCTGCGGCTCTTTTTCTGTATGGCAGTTTGGCTTTACAGCTCCAGCGTCTCGCCGGGCGCCAGGACCCTGGCCGGGAAGCCGGCGGCGGCGGACGCCGCGGCGAAGGCGGCGCCGTCCTGAACGATGGGCGGCATGGTGTTGAAGTGCATGGGGATGGTCAGCGCCGGACGGATCATCTCCACCGCCCGCAGGGCGTCCTGGGGACCCATCGTGTAGAAGTCCCCGATGGGCAGCAGCGCCACGTCCACCTGCTCTGCCGCCAGCAGCGTCATGTCGCAGGTCAGGGCGGTGTCGCCGGCATGATAGATCTTCTTCCCGCCCATCTCAAAGAGAAAGCCACAGGCCAGGCCTCCCGGCACGCCGCTGCCGTGGATAGCAGGAGTCAGCTTCACACGGCCAAAGGACGTCTTGATCCAGCCTCCCAAATTCCCGGCCACCGCCGGCACACCGGCAGGACCGAACACCGCCTCCGCCAGATCCACGGAGCAGCAGATCTGGGCGCCGGTGCGCCGGGCGATGTCCACGGCGTCGCCCACGTGGTCTCCGTGACCGTGGGTGACAAAAATCATGTCCGCCTCCACCGAATCGGCGGAAACCGCCGCCAAGGGGTTGCCGGTCAGGAAGGGGTCCACCAGCGCCTTACAGCTGCCGTCATCCAGCAAAAAACAGGCGTGTCCCAGAAACTGGATCTTCATATCTGTTCTCCTTTCATCTAATAGGTTCCCCATCAGGGTATTACGGCCACCTTGATGACGCCGTCCCGGCGGTTTTCAAAGAGGTCGTAGGCCGCCTCGATCTCTTTCAGGGGATAGGTGTGGGTGATGAGCGGCGTGGTGTCCAGCTTTCCCGCAGCGACCGCCTCCAGAATCTCGCCGCAGCGGCAGCCGTCCACACCGCCGGTCTTGAAGGTCAGGTTCTTGCCGTACATCTCCGGCAGGGGCAGGGTCTGGGCCCGGTCGTACAGGGCCACGACCACCACCACGGCGTTGGGCCGGGCGCACTGCCAGGCCAGGCGGAAGGTCTCCTCCCCGCCGGCCACCTCCAGCACCGCGTCGGCGCCGCCGTGGGCGCTGCGGGCGCGGACCGCCGCCTCCGCATCCTCCGGCCCCACCGTGGTGACGCCGGGGTAATGGGCCTCCACGAAGGCCCGGCGGGCCGGGTCCTTTTCACAGACCACCACCTGTCCCGGTTCCTTCAGCAGCACGCACTGGAGGGTACACAGGCCCGTGGGCCCGGCGCCCAGAATCAGCACCGTGTCCCCCGGCTTGATCTCCGCGATGTCCGCCGCCCACCAGCCGGTGGCCAGGATGTCCCCCACGAACAGGGCCTGGGCGTCGGTGACGCCCGCTGGAATCTTCGTCAGGCCCTGGTCGGCATAGGGCACCCGGACGTACTCCGCCTGGCCTCCGTCGATACGGCAGCCCAGGGCCCAGCCGCCGCTGGGGTCCGTGCAGTTGTTGACCCAGCCATGGCGGCAGAAAAAGCACTCTCCGCAGAAGGTCTCCACATTCACCGCCACCCGGTCCCCGGGCCGCAGATTCTTCACGCCGGGCCCCACTTCCTCCACCACACCCACCATTTCATGGCCCACGGTGATCCCGGGCACCGCCCGGGGCACGGAGCCGTGTTTGATGTGCAGGTCGCTGGTGCAGATGCTGGCCAGGGTCACCCGCACCAGGGCGTCCCGGTCTGCCAGCAGCACCGGCTTCGGCTTTTCCAGGAGGGCAAATTTCCCCCGCTCCACATACGTATAGGCCAACATATCCGGCACCTCCCGTCTTTTTTTACAGTCCGATCCCCAGCAGGGGGATCACGTTGATGACCGGCTCCTCATAGGGGTGGACCCGCTTCACCGCCGCCACGGTCTCCGCCGCCCGGGAGCGGAGGCAGGTGACTTCCACCTTCACCTCCGGCTCCCGGCTCAGCTCTCCCTTCTGGCCCAGATACGGCGCGGAGCCCGGCAGGGGCCGCCAGCAGCCGGTGACGGGGGCGTAGGAAAAGCAGCCGTCGTACCGGCCGATGTGGCCGGCGTCCACCGCCCGCAGCGCCTCCGCCAAAACCTCCAGATGGCTCTCGGGAATAAAGATCTCCAGCTTGCAGTAGCGCTCGTTCATCACAGCTCCCCCAGCGCCTCCAGGGCCTCCATCAGATCGTCGGCCCGGTCCTCCAGTTCCTCGTGACGGTCGCCCCAGGCCTCGTACTCCTCGCTGTCCATGTCCTCCGGCTCCTCCAGGTCCAGCGCCGCGATCTCCTGCCGCACCTGATCCAGTTCCTCCAGCAGTGCCTGCCGCTCTCCCCCGCTCGGGGCGGGAAATTCCGTGATGCGTGCCATGCCGCTCCCCCCTTTTTTCTCGCTCTTGCTCTATTGTACCAGACTCAGCGCCGTTTGCAACCACTCTCCGGGGATTGACAAGCCTGTCTCTCCGTCATATAATAAGCATCATTACTATAAGAATCCTTATTATTGGAGGAAATCCATGGAGACCCTGCACTATCTTCTGATGCGCGCCCACTCCCTGCTCAACCGCCGGATCCTGGACGAGGCGGCAGTCCTCGGGCTCTCGCCCGGCCAGCCTAAGGTGCTGGAATATCTGCATCTCCGCGGAGAGCAGAACCAGCGCGCCATCGCCGGCTACTGCCGCATTGAGCCCGCTACCGTGGGCAGCATCCTCTCCCGGATGGAGGAGGCGGGGCTGGTGGAGCGGCGGCAGAAGCCCGGGGACCGGAGGGCGCTGTATGTCTCCCTGACCCCTCCCGGAGAGGCGGCGGCGGAGGCCGTGGCCGCCCTGTTCGACCGGGCGGACACCCAGGCCGCCTCCCTGCTGACGGCGGAGGAGACCGCTCAACTGACGGCGCTGCTGGAAAAGGTCTGCGCCGCTCTGCCGGAGGAGGCACAGGCATGAATCAGATCCAAAAACCCACTGTCACTCTCAAGCGCTGGCTCTTTCTGGCGGTGGGCCTGGCCATCATGTCTCTGGGGGTAGCGCTGTCCATCCGGGCAAATCTGGGCACCTCCCCCATCTCCAGCGTGCCCTATGTATGCAGTCTGTTCTCCCCTCTGAGCGTGGGGTCCGCCACCATTGTCATGCACTGTCTCATGATCCTGGCGCAGATTCTGCTTCTGCGTCGGCGCTATGACCCCGTGCAGCTTTTGCAGCTGCCGGTGGCGCTGGCGTTCGGCTGGCTGACCGATGCGGCCATGTGGGCCACCGGAGCGGTCCAGTGCGGCGCCTACTGGCAGCAGTGGCTGGTGTGCCTGTTGGGCGTTGCTCTGGTAGCCGTGGGCGTCAGCTTCGAGGTCACCGCTGGGGTTGCGCCCCTGGCCGGTGAGGGCACGGTGCTGGCACTTTGCCAGGTGCTGCCGGTGAAATTCGGCACCATGAAGGTGACCTTTGACGTGAGCCTGGTACTGACGGCCTGCCTCCTGTCCCTGATCTTCCTGGGCCAGCTCCAGGGCGTTCGGGAGGGCACCGTGGCGGCGGCCCTGTGCGTGGGAACCATCGCCCGCCAGCTGAACAAGCCCATGGGGCGTCTGGGGGAGAAACTTTTTGCATGAAGCACAAGAGGAGCGGGGCGCCCATCGGGCGCCCTGCTCCTCTTATTACCGTTTGCTCTCGGCGAAGTCCCAGGCCTCCCGGAACCATCCCAGAAACTCGCCGTCGATCTGGTCCTCCTCCGTCAGCAGGAAGTGATGGGTCCAGCGGCCGGGGTACGGCTCCACCGCCACGGCTACCCGCGGGGAGTCCAGCCGCCGGTTCAGACCCAGCGTTACCACCAGGCAGTGCTCCGGCCAGTCCTTCCGCCGCCGGACGGGCAATGACGCCGCGCCGTACAGGTGCCGGCCGTAAAAGCTGATCTGGCTCTTCTGGACCCGGACGGAGCCATCGGGAAAGAGGGCCTCCAGCTGCCGGAACAGGGCCTGATACAGCGACAGCTCCAGGGGCCTTCCGTCGAAAAACATCAGCACATCCGCGAAATAGTGGTCTGAAACGTTCATTTTTCGTCCTCCCGTTCCCGCAAAAATACCAGCCGGTCCGCGCTGGAGCGGGCCGGGTCATACCGGTAGCTCAGGGCGGCGAAGGCGGTCAGCTCCTCCGGCCGCCGGATGCGCCGCTCCGCCATATAGCGGACCATCTCTCCCCGGGCCATCTTGCACAGTGTCCCTTTTTCCACCACCCGGCCGTCTTTTTCTTCCCCGAACACGCAGGTCACCACCCGGGTCGCAGGGGGCAGGTGGGGCAGCACCGCCCGGCTGTACTCTTTGGAGGCCAAGTCGATGACCGTGTCCGTCTCCGCCCCCAGAGCCTCCCCCAGGCGGCCGCCCCAGAAGCCGTAGAGGTCCCGGTGTCCATCCACGGCCAGCCTGGCCTGCATCTCCAGCCGGTAGGGTGTCACGGCGTCGAAGGGCCGCAGAAGGCCGTAGAGGCCGGAGACGATCCGCAGATGCGACGCCACGTATTGAAGCGCCCCCTCCTCCAGTACGCCGGGGGCCAGGTAGCGGTACTGGATGCCCTCGTAGGCCAGCAGAGCCGGGGTCCGGGCCCGGCGCAGGTCCATATGAGAAAGCCGCTCCACGTTCAGGGCGGCGATGGCGTCATTGCAGGCCCAGAGCCTCTTCAGCTCCCGGGGCGTCAGAGTCCGCAGGGCGGAGAGCAGCCGCTCCGCCTCCGGCAGGAATGCGGGCAGGCCCTCCGGCAGGAAGGTGTCCGGATCCTCCACCATCTTCTTGGCGGGGGAGATGATGATGCGCACGGCGCCGCCTCCTCTCATTTTTCCCCATGATACCCCATTCCGTCGCCCGCCGTCAACGGCGGAGCGCTTGCGGGAGGCCGGTCACCGTGGTAAGATGGGTACAGTATTTTTGTAAGGAGGCTGCATCATGCTGGAGATCGCGTTCAGTGAGAGCGCCGAGGGAGGACTGCGGATGGCCCAGAGCCGCTCCGTCAGCTGCGCCGGTGCCTTTTTCGCCGTCCATGAGGACGGCTCCCGCCTCACCCGGGCACAGCTGCGGGCCGCCCGGCGTCAGGCGGAACTGGAGGCCCGCCGCCGTCAGGCGGAGGCCGTCCATCTGGACGGCGGAATCGTGTTCGGCTTCCCCCTGGTCCTCAGTGTGGGAGACATCGCCGGAGAGCCTCTGGGGCCGGAGCGAACGAATGTCCTGACCCAGCTCTATGGAGCGGCGGCCCCCGGCAGACAGATCGCGGAGGAGCTGATGGACCACGCGGCGGAGGGATTCCGCTCCCTGCTGGCGCAGCTGGAGCAGGGGGAGTCCCTGCGGGTGTGGTACAGCGATCAGCCCGACGAGCGGTGCGGCCTCAGCTGGCTGTGCTGGGAGCTCCAGCGCCGGGGGATCCAGGCGCCGGTCCACCTGGTGGACCTGCCCCGGTGGGAGGAGCGAAGCGACGGTACCGTGGTCCGGTACATCAGCTGGGGCGAGATGGAGCCGGGAAAGTTCGGCACTTATATCTCCCGCCAGCGGGAGGCCGGCCCCGTCCTGCGGTCCGCCCTGGCCCGGGAGTGGGAGGCGCTGCGGCAGGAGAACGGTCCCCTGCGGGCGGTGGTCAACGGGTATCTGCGCACCGTGCCCGCGGACTTTTATGACCACGCCCTCCGCCGTGTACTGGCGGAGCAGCCGGAGGAGTTCCACCAGGCCCGTGCCATCGGCCTGGCCCTGGGGAAGTATCTGCCGGGGATCTCCGACTGCTGGCTGGCCCTGCGGATGGAGGAACTGCTGAAAAACGGCGAACTGGAGGCGGTGACGGAGGCTCCGGAGGGCGGCCCCGCCTATCACCGCCTCCTGCGGAAAACCGCCGCCTTCCGGACGCCGGAGGCCGTCTGAAAAAAATTTCCGGCGGCTGAACGGAACGGGCCTCCTCAGTCGTATTCTCAGTGAGGCCCTCTCCGGCCTCCCAACTACGACAGGAGGGATCAACGGATGAAAAAGATCTGGATGGGACTGGCCGCCGCGGCGCTGGTGGCCTCCCTGTGCGTCACAGGCGCCCTGGCGGCGGGCCATCGCGGGCAGGGCCTGCGGTGCACCGACGGCAGCGGCAACTGCGGCAACTACTGCGTCAACTTCGCGGACGCTGACGGTGACGGCATCTGCGACAACCACGGCACCCGCTGCGCCAGCTTCATAGACGCCGACGGCGACGGCATCTGCGACAACCACGGCACCCGCTGCGCCGGCTTCGTGGGCGCCGACGGCGACGGCGTCTGTGACAACCACGGCACCCGCTGCGCCGGCTTCACCGACGCC
The DNA here is from genome assembly GCA_018228705.1 of Dysosmobacter sp. Marseille-Q4140. Taxonomy (NCBI): domain Bacteria; kingdom Bacillati; phylum Bacillota; class Clostridia; order Eubacteriales; family Oscillospiraceae; genus Dysosmobacter; species Dysosmobacter sp. Marseille-Q4140. The sequence goes on from CP073694.1 coordinate 442,875, forward strand.
AATGGCGACGGGGTGTGCGACAACTACGGCACGGGACTGGGGTCCCACCGCGGCGGCCGCGGCCGGGGAGGCTGCCGGAACCACTGACAGGAAACGAGGGGCAAGTCCATGCGGAGCGAACAGGAGGCGGTCCGGGCCATGGAGCGGCACGCCGACACCGTGCGGCGGCTGTGCATGATCCACCTGAAAAACCAGGCCGACACCGAGGACATCTTCCAGACGGTGTTCCTGAAATATGTCCTCAGCACCACTGTGTTTCAGTCGGAGGAACACGAGCGGGCCTGGTTCATCCGGGTGACCCTCAACGCCTGCCGGGACCTGCTCAAGAGCTTCTTCCGCAGCCGCACGGTGCCGCTGGAGGCTCTGGAGCCGGTGCCCGCCGCCCTGGTGCCGGAGCACCGGGAGGTGTGGGAGGCGGTGCTGGCCCTGCCGGAGGCCTGCCGGGACGCGGTGTATCTCCACTACTACGAGGGCTACACCGCGCCGGAGATCGGGCGTCTGCTGGGCAAAAACGTCAACACCGTCTACACGCTGCTGAACCGCTCCCGGGAGATGCTGCGAAAGACGCTGGGAGGTGAGGACCATGGATGAGCGGATGCGGGAGGCCTTTGCCCAGGTGCGGGCGGAGGAGGACCTGAAGCAGCGGACCCTGGCCTATCTGGTCCGGCAGACCGGCGGCTGGCAGAAGGTCCCTGCCCGGCGGCGGCCTCTGCTGGTCACGGCGGCGGCCTGCGCCGCCTGCCTGCTGCTGACCCTGGGGAGCCTCTGGCTCTGTTTCACCCCGGCGGCCTACATCAGCGTGGATGTGAACCCCTCTCTGGAGCTGACAGTGAACCGGTTCGACCGGGTGATCGCCCTGGACGGCCGCAACGACGACGGCACCGCCCTGGCCCAGACCCTGCACGTGCGCTTCCTGGACTACCAGGAGGCCCTGGCGCAGGTGCTGGACAGCGACGTCATCGCCGCGTGCCTCTCCCGGGATGAGGACCTGTCCATCACCGTGGCCGGGGCCGACGAGGCCCGGACGGCGGAGATGCTGGCCCAGGTGTCCGCCTGCGCGGCGGACCGGGGCGCCGCCGACTGCCGCGCCGCCGACCTGGAGACCGCGAAGGCGGCCCACGACCAGGGCCTTACCTGCGGCAAGTACCAGATGCTGCTGGCCCTCCAGGCCCTGGACCCGGAGATCACCACGGAGGACGTGCGGGACCGGACCATGAGCCAGCTGCGCAGTTGGCAGGCGGAGCTGGAGAGCGGCACGGAGAGTTCCTCCGGTCAGCAGGCCGGGCCCGGACAGGGTGCCGGTCAGCCGGGCCAGGGCAGCGGCCAGAGTGCCGGACAGGCCGGAAGCGGCCACGGCGCCGGGCATGGGCGCGGCCACCACAGCGAATGAATCAGCGGAGGACCCGGTTTCGGGTCCTCCGCTTCTCTCTGTTCTCAGCCGAAGAGCTCCGCCGCCTTGGCGGCCATGCGCTGCCCATAGAGCCGGAAGGTCTCCTCCGTCTCCTCCAGCCGGCCGGCCACCGCCTGGGGCCCCAGGTGGATCACCGGCTTGCCCTGGGAGCCGCCGCCGGAATAGGCCAGCATCCCGTAGGCCAGCATGTGATCCAGGATGGTCTGCATGGCCAGTTCGGCGCCGCCGTGGATGTAGTTGGCGGTGGCGAAGGCGCCGCCCAGCTTCCCGGCCACGCCGTATTTGCCCAGGGTCTCCAGAAACAACTTCATCTCGCCGCTGATGCTGGCGTAGTAGGTGGGGCTGCCCGCCACCAGGCAGACGCTCTCCCGCAGCCAGTCCGCCTCCACGGCGTCGATGGAGAATACCCAGACCTCCGCGCCCTCCACTTGGCGCATCCCGTCGGCCACGATCTCCGCCATGGCCTTCGTATTGCCGGACTTGGAATGATACACGACGCTGCACTTCATAAGAGGGGCCTCCTTTTTCCGTTTTCTCCAGCATACCACCATTGCCCCGCCGCCGCAACCGCCCATTCCTCAGGAACGTATCCAAAGGCCCCCTCTGCCGCTGCATCAACCGCCATCCCGGATGCCAAAGGAGGGATTGCCGAGGCGCAGTTCACTTCGGAACTGCCGCACCTGCTCTATGGCCCCGCCTGTCCCCTGTGCCGGTACAACCAGAGCTGGCATGTCCCCGGCTGTGCCTGCTTTTGGGGGACACCGGGCCCTCTCACATACATGAAAGCAGGCCTCCGGAACAGCCGGGGGGCTGCTTTTATCCTGCCGGCACCGCAGCACGGAAAAAGTTCAAGAAAAATTCATCACGCCGCTCAGCCCCTGTGATAGAATACCGCCACATTTTCTTCTGATCCTGCAAAGGAGGCGTCATGCAAAAGTACATCCATATTCGGCATTGGAACTACTGGTGGGAAGTCTATGGCTGCGGAGTGGTACTCCCCGCCGGGCCGCATGCGGCGGAATTCAGTCTGACCGATGACGAGGCGGGCGGCACCCTGTTCTTTCACTTCGACTTCTACAATTTGTCCGGACTGCGTGAAACACTTTTGGGGGATGAGCTCTTTCCGGCGGAGCATCCGGACCATGCGCTGTTTCTCCAACGGGCGGAAGAGCTGGCCCTGGGTAAAGCCGACTTTTTTGTAGGAGCACTGTACTATCCGGACTTTACTCCGGATCTGGCCTTCTGTACGCAGCCTTTGGCCGCAGAGCGCGGGCTGCTGGATTTGAAAGCACCGGCCGCCGCGCCCTATTATGCTGCGGTTTTTCTGTCTGAGATCCGCCCTCTCATGCCGGAGATCTTGGAAAGCTGGATGGCCCGGCTGTCCCAGCCCATGTTCGGTCAGAGTTTTTCCGTCCGAATCCCTCAGATCCCTACCCGCCAGGAGGCACTGGCCAGCTGGGAAACCGACAGGCGTCCCGGTTTTGAGTGAGGAGGTATGCATTTGGAGCCGAATTTTTCTTTCCGCCTGTGGCCGCTGGACGCCGAGCGTCTGCGGCCGCAGATACGCCGTGCCCTGGAAAAGCGGACGGAGCTGCTCTCCCGGCAGCAGTGTCCCCGGATCTGGGCCCTGACAGACCGGCTCAACCGGGTGGAGCAGGTATCCTCCGGCAGCCTCCAGCTCCGGAGACAGCTGCACCTGATCCTGGGACTGGTGGATGGGGCTCTGAGTCTGTTCCTGCTGCTCCCAGGCCTCATGGATCCCGGCGCCCTGCCGCTGCCCTTGCTGGTGGGCGCTGCCTGCTTTGGGTTCAGCTTGGGAATCCTGTGACGGATCGCCCGGCATCTGCTGGGTATCCTCAGCGCAATGCTGAGCCTTCTGCTCCTTTCATGCGCCCTTGGAAACTGGGCCGAAAGCGGCCGGTTCTCCCCCGTCCTGGCCGCGCTGTCTCCGGCGAACTGCGCAGCGCGCCACCCCGCTCAACCGCTCCGAAGCAGAGCTGCCGCCATTCCCCGCACACCGTCAAAAACGCGCTTCCTGCCGGAACCGGCAGGAAGCGCGCAGTACACTTTATCCATCCGTGGCCTCGCAGACTTTTCGCGCTGGCCGCTCCGGCTCCAGCACCACATCCGGACAGCCGTCCGCCAGCAGCGCAAGCACCTGCTCTGCCGCCTTTTGCTTTTCAAAGGTAAACGTGTGGTAAAAATCGCCCTTGTATTTCATTCTCAGGGCCACAATCTGCAATTCCTTGCCGCAGCAGCCGGTCAGGGGAAGGCCCGCCTTCTGCGCCCAGGCCTGCCGTACAGCCCGGAAAGGCAAATATCTGGTACCGGGAAAAGCAGCAAAATAAATCGCCTGCCTGCTCACCCGGTACTGCTCCACCCGCACAGCGGTCTTGTAATCTTCCCGGGGATCCTCCAGTACGATGTCCGGGCAAATGGACTGCATTTTCATTGCCTCGCCTCCTGTGCTCTGATTTGAGAGATTTCCCTCAGGTGGTATCGGATAGCTCTATCATACAGGATTCAGGAGAAAAAGAACTTGCAAATGCAACAAATTATTGGTTTTCCATATGAATGATCTGCCGTGGACCGCTGTCCGATAAGCTGTGTCCTCCTATTCTTGAAACCATGCGGGACGCCGGCTTTTCAGCCGTGAAGCTCGCTTGGCTTGCCGCCTCCCCCGCGCAGCAGCGCCTGCACCTCGTTCACCAGCCGGCACAGATGAAACCCGTCGCATACTGCATGGTGCACCTGCACCGCCAGCGGCAGCAGGACCTTTCCGCCTTCCTCGCGGAAGCGGCCCATGGTAAAGATAGGCGGCAGGTAGTCATAGCCCTTTTGCAGGTTCAGATGGAACGCCTCAAAGCTCGCCCAGGGCACCATGGACACCGGGAATGTATTCTCCGGAGGATCGGGCCGGGCCATCAGGCCCGGACGGTCTCCCCAGGCGGCCAGGTCCCTTTGGTACGCCGCGCAGAAGGCCTCCCGGTCCGGGTTATATTCGGTCCACAGGTTGGAAAAGGTCTCGGTGTCTTTGTGGAATATGGTATAGCAGGGGTGGACCACATCGTAATAGCCTACCTCCCCGGCCCCATTGCAGGCCATGCGGAACTCCTGGTGCCGGTTCACCGCCGTGGAGATGGCATGCAGCAGGGTCGGATACAGCGGCCTGCCGCTCTCCCGCAGCCCGGTGATATCCAGCTGGAACGTGGCGCTGTATGTGCAGGGCACCTGGGTGAAATAATGTGCAAAGTATTCTCTCCGCGGCCATGTCTCCCGGTCGATCCTGGTAAACATCATAGGTTCTCTCCTCTCTTTGTCTGTCCGGCTCTCTCCTCCCGCAGCCGTGAGGTCCGTGCAGCGGGACAGGCTCAGCATAGCATTTCCCCGTTTCGGGAGCAACCGCCGTCACAGCGCGCTCCCCTGTTCCAGATCGTCCCGCAAAAAAGCATTGCGGATGGCGTTCAGCACCCGTTTCTTGTCGCCGCTCCAAAGGGGTGAGAGCAGATCCCGCTTGGCGCCGTCCCCGGTGAGCCGGTGGACCACCATCTCCCGGGGGATGTTCCGCAGGCACGCTTCCAGGGCCGCGATATAGGCCTCCAAATCCAGGCAGGCAACTCGCCCTGCCGCCCAGTCCCGGGCTAGGTCCGTGCCCCGCAGCACATGCAGCAGGTGGAACTTGATACCATCGGCCCCTGATGCGCCAATGTACCGGGCAGTGGCGGCCATCATCTCCTCCGTCTCCCCCGGCAGTCCCAGAATCTGATGGACCACCACGGTAATCCCCGCCGCCTTCAACTCCCGGACCGCCTGGTCGAACACCGGCAGGTCGTAGCCCCGGCGGATGTAGGCGGCACTTTGGGGGTGGATGGTCTGGAGGCCCAGCTCCACCCAAACGGGCTTGATCCGGTTCAGCTCCCCCAGCAGCTCCAGCACCTCCGGCGGCAGGCAGTCCGGTCTCGTGGCGATGGACAGCGCCACGATATCCTCCGGCGCCATGGCGGCGGTGTACAGCCCCCGCAGCCGCTCCGCCGGAGCATAGGTGTTGGTGAAGGACTGGAAGTAGGCAATAAAAAGGGGGGACTTCCCCGCCTTGGCCGCCACCCGGCGGCGGGCCGCAGCCAGCTGGGCGGGAATGTCCCCGGTCTCGGCGAAGGCGCCCGCGCCGTCGCAGAAGATACAGCCCCGGGTATCCAGCGTCCCGTCCCGGTTGGGGCAGGAGCATCCGGAGGAGAGGGCCAGCTTATAGACCTTGCGGCCGTACCGGCGCCGCAGATCCTCGTTGAGACTGTTCCAGTACATGGTCGGTGCCTCCCGGCGGAAAATTTCGAACTGCCTCTTTTTTGAGGCGGTGCTTTGGCGTATAATGATCCCAGCGCGGCCCCAGGGCCGCATCTATCACAGGAGGTCGATCCTATGGTCACAATGGCACAGCGCATCGAGGCGCTCCGCACCGAAAAGGGCCTGAGCCGGCCGGCGCTCTCCGCCGCGCTGGGCCTGCCCAGAAACGCCACGGAAAAGTTTGAAACCGGCCGTCAGACGCCCACACAGGACCAGCAGCAGAAGCTGGCGTCCTTTTTCGGCGTGTCGGTCTTTTATCTCAGAGGGGAGAGCGACGACCGCACCCAGATGGAAAACTGGCTCAATAACTCCTTCTCCGACGAGCCGGCCCAGCCGGTCCGCCCCACGCGGCCCGCACCGGAGCGGCCTGTGGTGACCGCCTCCTCCGGCGGCCAGGGCGAGGGGGCCGTGTTCTCGGCGCTGCTGAAGAGCAAGGCCTTCCAGGACATGGTCCATGACGCGGTGGTCCAGGCGCTGCGCTCCCCCGAGGGGCAGTCGCTGATTGCCGCAGCCGTGCGAAAGGAACTGAACCGCCGCTGAGGCCCCGGGCCGGAGGACTGCCGTCCTCCGGCTCCTTTTTTGCCGGACGGACACCCCCTCCCTGTACCCCCATTGTACTCCGCTGCAGCCGGAAAGGAAAGAGGTCCATACCAAAGAAAAGCGGCAGCAAAAACAACGGGGCGTTTCTGTGTAAAATCCCAATGGACATTCGCCGGATCTTTTGGCAAAATAATGCCTTGCGTGCGGTGCTCCACAGCCCGCCCCCATTTTTTAGAATGGTGGCAAATGCCACTGCGGACACCATATCTTGTGCATTATAATGGGAAACACATTAGATATATTGTGCGGCTCGCCGCAGAGAGAATGACGGAGGGAACCAGCATGAAAGTCATCAAGCGCAACGGAACAGAGGTCGTGTTTGATATTGAAAAGATCGTGGCCGCCATTACCAAGGCCAACGAGAGCGTCACGGAGGACGCCCGCATGACCCCCATGCAGATCCGGCGGATCGCAGAGTTCGTGGAACTCAGCTGCCTGAAAATGAACCGCTCTCCCTCCGTGGAGGAGATCCAGGACCTGGTGGAGTACCAGATCATGGCCCACGGCGCCTACGAGGTGGCCAAGAACTACGTCACCTACCGCTATACCCGCTCCCTGGTCCGCCGCAGCAACACCACCGATGAGAAGATCCTCAGCCTCATCGAGTGCTGCAACGAGGAGGCCAAGCAGGAGAACTCCAACAAGAACCCGGTGGTCAACTCCACCCAGCGGGACTACATGGCCGGCGAGGTCTCCCGGGACCTGAGCGAGCGGCTGCTGCTGCCGGCGGACATCGTGGAGGCCCACAAGGAGGGCATCATCCACTTCCACGACTCCGACTATTACGCCCAGCACATGCACAACTGCGACCTGGTGAACCTGGAGGACATGCTGCAAAACGGCACCGTCATCACCGGGACCCTCATCGAGCGGCCTCACAGCTTTTCCACCGCCTGCAACATCGCCACCCAGATCATCGCCCAGGTGGCCTCCAACCAGTACGGCGGGCAGTCCATCTCCCTGGCTCATCTGGCCCCCTTCGTGGATGTGAGCCGTCAGAAGATCCGCAAGGTGGTGGAGCAGGAGATGGCCGCCATCGGCGTGGACCCCGGGGAGGACAAGCTCCGGGAGCTGGTGGAGTCCCGGCTGCGGGACGAGGTGCGCCGGGGCGTACAGACCATCCAGTACCAGGTGCTGACACTGCTGACCACCAACGGACAGGCCCCCTTCGTCACCGTGTTCATGTACCTGGGCGAGGCCAAAAACGACCAGGAGCGAAAGGACCTGGCCCTCATCGTCGAGGAGACCCTGGAGCAGCGCTACCAGGGTGTGAAGAACGAGGCCGGCGTGTGGATCACCCCCGCCTTCCCCAAGCTCATCTACGTGCTGGAGGAGGACAACATCACCGAGGACGCCCCCTACTGGTATCTCACCAAACTGGCCGCCAAGTGCACCGCCCGGCGGATGGTGCCCGACTACATCTCCGCCAAGAAGATGCTGGAGCTCAAGGGCGACGTGTACACCTGCATGGGCTGCCGGTCCTTCCTGACCCCGGACCGCTTCACTGACGCCGGCATCGGCAACATCGCCAACGCCGGCAACTACGAGCCCGGCAAGCACAAGTACTACGGCCGGTTCAACCAGGGCGTGGTGACCATCAACCTGCCCGACGTGGCCCTCAGCTCCGGCGGGGATATGGACAAATTCTGGTCCATCTTCGACGAGCGGCTGGAGCTGTGCCACCGGGCGCTGCTGTGCCGCCACGAGCGGCTCAAGGGGACCCTCTCGGACGTTGCCCCCATTTTGTGGCAGTACGGCGCCTGCGCCCGCCTGAAAAAGGGCGAAACCATCGACGAGCTGCTCTACCACGGCTACTCCACCATCTCCCTGGGTTATGCGGGGCTCTATGAGTGCGTGAAATACATGACCGGCAGGAGCCACACCGACCCCGAGGCCACGCCCTTTGCCCTCGCCGTCATGGAGCACATGAACGAGGCCTGCCGGAAGTGGAAGGCCGAGAGCGACATTGACTTCTCCCTTTACGGCACACCGCTGGAGTCCACCACCTACAAGTTCGCCAAGAGCCTCCAGCGCCGCTTCGGCGTGATCGAGGGCATCACCGACAAGAGCTACATCACCAACAGCTACCACGTCCACGTCACCGAGGAGATCAACGCCTTCGACAAGCTCAAGTTTGAGGCCCAGTTCCAGCACCTCTCCCCCGGCGGTGCCATCAGCTACGTGGAGGTGCCGGATATGCAGAACAACCTGGAGGCTGTGCTGGCGGTGATGCAGTTCATCTACGACAACATCATCTACGCAGAACTCAATACCAAGAGCGACTACTGCCAGGTGTGCGGCTGGGACGGCGAGATCCGGATCGCGGAGGAAAACGGAAAGCTGGTCTGGAAGTGCCCCAAGTGCGGCAACACGGACCAGGACAAGATGAACGTGGCCCGGCGGACCTGCGGCTACATCGGGACCCAGTTCTGGAACCAGGGCCGGACCCAGGAGATCCGGGACCGGGTGCTGCACCTTTGATCGCTCAAAAGGCGCTGCCTTTTGAGCGAGTCAGGCGGTCTGCCGCGCGCACTCGCTGCGCTCACACACTTGCAGACCGAGCGGTGTTTTTCCCGAGGCGCATGTCCTCGGGAAAAACAAATTTTAAGTGCGGACAGGCAGCGGTGTGCCGTGCAGGCACATGTCCCGCCCGGCACGGATCCCAACTTGATGAAGGCGGAAGGAGCGTGAAGCGTAGATGTACTACGGTGAGATCAAAAACTGCGATATCGCCAACGGCGAGGGCGTCCGGGTGACACTGTTCGTCTCCGGGTGTACCAACCGCTGCAAAAACTGCTTCCAGCCCCAGACCTGGGACTTCTGCTACGGACAGCCCTTCACGGCGGAGACAGAGGCACGTTTGCTGGATCTGCTCTCCCCCGGCTACATCAGCGGCTTGACGCTGCTGGGGGGCGAGCCCTTCGAGCCGGAGAACCAGCGGGCACTGGTCCCTTTCCTTCGGCGGGTCCGGGCGGCCTATCCGGCCAAAACCATCTGGGGGTTCAGCGGCTTCACCTACGAGGAACTGACCACAGAGGGGACGCACCCCCGCTGCGAGGTGACGGATGAGATGCTCTCCCTTCTGGATGTGCTGGTGGACGGCCGGTTCGTGGAGGAACTGAAGGACATCTCCCTGCGGTTTCGGGGCAGCTCCAACCAGCGCCTTCTTGATCTGAACGCCACCCGGGCGTCCGGGACCCTGCAATTTCTGCCAGACCGGGAACAAGGATAAAAAAACGGCCCGTGGACCTCTCGGTCCACGGGCTGCTTTTCTTTGATGTCACAGTGATCCGCCATGCTGCGGAGGCCTCAGTCCAGTTTGCCGTACACTCCGTCGGAAACCGCTTCCAGCCACTCGTTGGAGCAGTCCTCGCCGGGCACCTCCAGGGCCAGGTGAGAGAACCAGCTGTCGGCCGCGGCGCCGTGCCAGTGCTTCACCTCCGGCGGGATATTGACCACGTCTCCCGGGCGCAGCGCCCGGGCCTCCTTGCCCCACTCCTGATACCAGCCCCGGCCGGCCACGCACAAAAGGATCTGACCACCGCCCTTGCGGGCGTGGTGGATGTGCCAGTTGTTGCGGCAGCCCGGCTCAAAGGTCACATTATAAGCCCCCACCTGGCTGGTGGAGAGAGGCTGCAGATAGCTCCGTCCCACAAAATACCGGGCAAAGCCGTCGTTGGGCTCCCCGATGGGGAAGACCATCTCCCGCTGGTGCTGCGCCCTGCCATCGATGCCAGCGTCCTCGTCGGCCCAGACCTCCTTGGCCATACGGAAGGCCGCCCAGGCCTTGGGCCACCCTGCGTAGAAGGCCGCGTGGGTCAGGATCTCCGCGATCTCCTGCCGGGTAATGCCGTTTTTCCGAGCGGTGGCCAGGTGGTACTGGAAGGAGCTGTCCACCAGCCCCTGGGCCATGAGGGCCACCACCGTGACCAAGGACCGGTCCCGGAGGGAGAGCTGCGCCTCCCGGCTCCAGACCTCCCCGAAGAGCACATCGTCATTGAGCTGAGCGAACTTGGGGGCGAACTCCCCCAGAGCATCCCTGCCCGCCGTCTGTTTTACTGCCATATGGAAATTACCTCCTATTCAAGGGAAAACGTAACGGCAACCGTCCCCTCCCCCAGCCTTTCCTGCAGGTCGGAGGGATCGTTGATCCTGGCCAGTCTGGTGAAGTTCCAGGTGTTGGTGCCGTAATAAATGGTGACCTGATCGCCCTGGTAGAGGATCACATCGCCAGGCTCCGTTGTGATCCGTGCATCGTTCCGCTCCAGTGTCGTCCCCAGAGGGCCCACCTTCTCAAATCCGCCGTAGTCCTCCATCTCCACGGTCAGCGGTCCCTGGGCAAGGAGTTCTCTGAAAGCCGCAGCGGAACTGTTGTCTGCAAAGGCGGCAAGCAGCTCATGGCTGCCAACAGTGATCTTCAAAGCGCGCTCCGTCTGACCGTTTTTCGTCCCCTCCGGTTCCGCGTTTCCGGACAGGTCCTCCGACAGGGAGGGCGCTGTCTCGCCGGGAGCGGACGGGACAGCCTGCTCCGGACCGCTGTCCTCCCCTCCATCTGACGCAGCTGATCCGCCGGCGGCTTGTCCCGCAGGTTCCGCCGTCACCGGCAGTTCCTTTTGCCCCGGCTCCGCCTCCGATGCCTCCAGTCCGGAGGGCGCTTCCTCCTCTTCCAAGGTCTGGACATCCTGCTCAGAGGGGTTGTAGTCCTGTTCCAGCGGGATCTCCTGCGGCGGCGCGCCGTCTTCGGTCCGTCCGCCACCGCAGGCGCTGAGGCACATGAGCGCAAGGAATACGAAAAAAATTCTGGCCATGCAATTCTCCTTCCGCGGGACATTCACTTCAGGTGAGTTTGGAAAAATTCCCAGATCTTGTCAAATGGGATGATATCCTTCCGGTCGTAGAGGTCGGTGTGGACCGCACCGGGGATGATCAGCAGTTCCTTGTTTCCGGCGTAGGGGCTGTCCTTGACCATATCAGCGTAGGCGTCCCGGCTGAAATAGCAGGAGTGGGCCTTCTCCCCGTGGATCATCAGTACGGCGCTGCGGATCTCATCGCTATATTGTAAAATTGGCATATTCAGGAACGACAGGGCCGACGTCACATTCCAGCCGTCGTTGGAGTTGAGCGACCGTTCCGTGTAGCCTCGCTCCGTCTTGTAGTAGTCATAGTAGTCCTTCACGAAGAAGGGGGCGTCCTCCGGCAGCGGGTCCGCCACGCCGCCGGAGCGGGCATAAGTGCCGCTCTTGTAGTCCGCCGTCCGCTGAGCCCCAAGAGCCTTCTTCGTCTCATAGCGGGCATCGGCGCTGTCGGCGGCATCGAAGTATCCTCTGGCATTCACCCGGGTCATGTCGTACATAGTGGAAGTGACGGTGGCCTTGATGCGGGTGTCCATGGCGGCGGCGTTCAGGGCCATGCCGCCCCATCCGCAGATCCCCAGGATACCCACCCGCTCCGGGTCCGCAAAGTCCCGGGTGGAGAGGAAGTCCACCGCAGCGGAGAAGTCCTCCGTGTTGATGTCGGGGGAGGCCACATTCCGCACCGGACCGCCGCTCTCCCCGGTGAAGGAGGGGTCGAAGGCCAATGCGGCAAAGCCCCGGGAGGCAAGCTCCTCGGCGTACAGGCCGGAGCACTGCTCCTTCACGGCGCCGAAGGGACCGCAGACCGCCACGGCGGCCAGCGTTCCAGACGCGTCCCTGGGCAGGTACAGGTCGCCCACCAGCTCAATGCCATAGCGGTTGTGGAAACGCACCTTCTCCCGGGTCACGGTGTCCCGCAGCGGGAAGGAATAGCCGTTGTATCTCGCTTTCAAATCTGTTCCTCCTTATGATCAAACGCTCTTCCCCATTTCATAGGCCTTTTTCAGCGCAGGGCGGCCCTGGATCTGCCCCACGGAGGTCACGCCGCCGGCAAAAGCCGTTCCGGCCAGACGCGCCTTTTCAAAACAGTCGATCCACCCCATGAGGCCGGTGACCGTCCCGTCCACAGTGTGTTCATTCTCTTCCGCGGCGGCAGCCAGAAGGTAAATATCACGGAACCGGTAATCGGCGGAAAACAGCGGGTTGGAGCGGTCCAGCATGGTTTTCATCTGGCCGCACATGCCGTAATAGTAGACGGGAGTTGCAAAAGCAATCACGTCGGCTGTCTTCATCTCTTGAACCACCGACTCCGCGTCGTCGCGGATGATACAGCGCTGGGTCTTTACACAGGTCAGGCATCCTTTGCAAAAACCGATGGTCTTGTCAGCCAAGAATATCTTTTCCACTTGATTCCCGGCCTCCCGGGCTCCGCGGGCGAATTCGTCCGCCAAGGTGTCCGAGTTGCCGCCCTTTCGCGGGCTGGTGGAAATCACCAAAACCTTCTTGCTCATTGCAGATCCTCCTCAGATAGATGTTTTATGACTTTCGCGGGCACGCCGCCCACGACGGTATTCTCCGGGACATCCCTGTTCACCACTGCGCCAGCCGCCACGATGGCGCCGTCACCGATGGTCACGCCGGGCAGGACAGTCGCATTGGCCCCGATCCACACGTTCTTCCCGATATGGATGGGCGCGGGCAGCATGGTGCTGCGGTCACAGGGGGATTTGGCGTGATTCAATGTGGCCAGCACCACGTTGTGGCCGATCAGGACACCGTCCCCGATGAAGATGCCGCCCTGGTCTTGAAATTTACATCCCATGTTGATGAATACGTTTTTCCCCACATGGATGTTCTTCCCGCAGTCCGTGTAAAAGGGCGGAAACAAGCCGAAGCTCTCGTCCACCGGCCGGCCCGTCAGCCGGGAAAAAAGCGCCCGCAGTTCCTGCGGCTCATGATAGCTGCCGTTGATCTGCGCTGTGATCTTCAGTGCCTCCTGACTGACGCCATGCATAAACAGGTGGGTTTCACTGCCGCCCCCGACCGGCCGCCCGCTGTCCAAATGTTTCAAGAATCCTTCCAAATCCATTCTTTACTCTCACTTTCATATTGGTAATCTTATTTTAGCACCCCCCGCGTACAATAACAAATGCCTATAATGAATTTCAAATCATGCTTGCTGTCTATATTTATTGTCCGCTATAATAGAGGACAACGGGAGGTAATCATGATGGAATTGAGAGTCTTGCAATATTTTCTCGCCGTGGCGAAAGAACAGAATATCTCAGCGGCGGCTCACTCTTTGCACCTGACACAGCCCACCCTCTCCCGCCAGCTCCGGGAGCTGGAAGAGGAATTGGGCAAGCAGCTGATGATCCGGGGCAGCCGGAAGATCACGCTGACAGAGGAGGGAATGCTGCTGCGAAAGCGGGCGGAGGAGATCCTGGACCTGGTGGGACGGACCGAGAACGAGATCACCCAGTCCAACAAAACGGTAAGCGGCGATATCTATATCGGAACCGGCGAGACCGACGGAGTCCGGGAAATCGCCAAAGCCTCTTTTCAGCTTCAATCGCTCCATCCAGGCGTTGTCTTTCATATCGTCAGCGGTGACGCCGTGGACGTGTGCGAGCGTCTGGATAAAGGCCTGCTGGACTTCGGAATCCTTCTGGGGGACTTCGACAAAAGCAAGTATCTCTATATGGAACTGCCCATGAAGGATACCTGGGGCGTATTGATGCAGCGCAGCAGTCCTCTGGCGGAGAAGGCGGCTGTCTCCCCCGCTGATCTGTGGGACAAGCCCCTGATCCTCTCCCGGCAGATCGACAACAAGAGCGAGCTGTACCGCTGGCTCCGGAGGGAACCGGCGCAGCTTCACACCGTAGCCACCTATAATCTGATCTACAATGCCTCCTTGATGGTGGACGAGGGAATGGGCTACGCCTTTACGCTGGACAAGCTGGTGAACACCTCGGGAAGCGGCCTGTGCTTTCGCCCGCTGAAACCCAGGCTGGAACTTGGGATGTATCTGGTGTGGAAGCGATCGCAGCGCTTTTCCAGAGCAATGGAGCTGTTCCTGGATCAGCTTCAGGAAAATCTGTATGCGTCCGGTATATCGGGAGAATGACCCCGCCGTGCCGGAAAGGGCGCTCCAACGGCAATCCATATGCCGGGTCTGGCCGGCCCTTTCAGATCTCCCTATTTGGGATCTTGACCGGACCGGGCGCCTTGCAGCCGGACCGACACCACCCCCGCGAGTATGCGGCAGAAGCTCCTGCGGTCAGCCCCGTCCAGATGCAGCAGGATGGATTGGCAGGCGGCAGAGATCGCGGGAGTTCATGAAACGGGGCTGACACTGCCAAGCAGCGTCAGCCCCGTTTGGTTGTTTTTCTTTTTCCGCTCCGGCCTATCAGCACTCCTGCCTCATGGCAAAATAGCCGATCAGCACCGTCCAGACATAGGCGCAGGTCTTGGGAATCATCAGCATCCCGATCATGGGCACACTGTCCGCCCACAGCACCACCGGGATATAAAAGCCAAAGCTCAAGACGATGGTCAGCCACATCCAGCGAAATGCCCGATCCCCGTGCGCTCTGGCGCTGCGGTAAAACAGCACAATCACCACAAGCCCCAGCAGGGCGAAGGGGATGTTGCGCCAGATGCCCCAGGAGAGCGGCGCGTCGGCGCTGAGCCACTGATTCTGCGGCATCATGCACAGCGCCACCCGCACTCCGGCCAGGACATACACCGCAGCGGTCAGTCCGCTCCGCCCCTTGATCCGGTATCGCTGGCGCCACACATAGTACAGCAGCACATAAAAAACCGTCATGGTGACAGAGGTGATCCACTTTCCCAAGCCCAAGGCGGCGGTGTAATCAGCAAGGCCGGAGGTGCACAGCGCCACCGCCCGGGGAACCAGGTGGAACGCATCGCCCAGTCCCAATACCACCGCCATGAGCCCGAACAAGCGGAACTGGCGGTTTCCCCTGCAGTTCCGGAGCATCACAATTCCGACGGCAATGACCGTGGTCAGATAAACAGCATCAAAGGTCGTCTCCATCATAGCCTGCATAGTCTGCTCTCCTTTTTCAATCTTGCTTCCGGCGGCCGCGGCTTGCACGGCCGCCCCCGCAATAAACGCCGTTCAGTTTCCCGGGCAGCAAATTCCCGCCACCGTGCGGGAATTTCAATAGAGGGTCCTTCGCACGATCTCCAGCACAGCTGTTGGATCACAGTCCTGCCGCAGCAATGCGGACAGCATCAGAGAAAACAGGAGGTCCGCAAATTTCTCTGCCGTAAGCTGCCCGGAAAAGGCATCCGGCCGGACCCGTGCATCCCTTTGGAGGACGGAACACAGCCCCTGCAAAATATGCCGCCGGGTCCGCTCCATCCTCCGCCTGCCGTCGGACTTGTCCTCTCCCATAAAGGCCAGCGCGTGAAGCGTGAAAAATCCCGGATACTGTTTGCAGCCATACTCCATCCGGTCGTACAGCCAGATGATACAGGCCTGTGTATCCTGGAACACAGCCCGCCCCTCCGGGCGATGGAAGATCTCCTCCCAGACACTTTCCACAGCGGCCCCGACCAAAGTGGCCTTGGAGTCAAAATAGTTATAAACGGAACCAACCGATACGCCGCAGGCGGCTGCAACCGAGCGGATATTGACCGCGGACCAGCCCTCCCGCCGGATCAGCTCCCGGCTGATTTTCAAAATCTCCTCTTTGGATGTAACAGCAGTATTCATCGCGCCGCCCCCCAATATGAACATTGTTCATTCTAGGGATTCCAGCACCTTTGTCAAGTCTCTTTCTTCTTTTTGCGGACATAGCGCCCGCTCTACTCTTACAAAACAAACCGTCCTGTGTGACGTTATCACAGAAACCGGTCGGATTTCCGGGTATACTAAGGCCAAACAAAGGAAAGGAGCTGACCCATATGGCGGCTATCAATATGAACAAGGAACAGTTTCAACAGGCAATTGGCGGGGACAGGCCCGTCCTGGTGGATTTCTGGGCTCCCTGGTGCGGCTATTGCCGCCGGATCGGCCCAGCCTACGAGAAAATCGCAGAGGAGTACGGCGACCTGCTTGTGGCGGCCAAGGTCAACATCGATGAAGAAGCTCAGCTTGCTCAGGCGGAGCAGGTGGAGGTGATCCCCACGCTGATCCTCTACAAAAACGGGAAAGCCGCGGGCTCCGTTGTCAATCCCGGGTCCAAGGCGGCCATCGAGCAATTTATTCAAGACACTTTGGCAAAATAAGGAGGGGATATCCATGCAGGAACGGCATGTCTATGATATGATCGTGGTGGGCGGCGGCCCAGGCGGCTACACGGCGGCTCTTTACGCCGCCCGTGCCGGACTGGATACCCTGGTGCTGGAGAAGCTCTCAGCTGGCGGGCAGATGGCCCTGACCGAGGAGATCGACAACTACCCGGGCTTTGAGGACGGGATCGACGGCTTCACCCTGGCGGAAAAGATGCAGCGGCAGGCAGAGCGCTTCGGTGCGCAAAGCGCCTATGCTCAGGCGGAATACATGGACCTTGCCGCCGATCCAAAGGTCCTGAAAACCAGCGAAGGCACTTTTTACGGCAGGACCGTTGTGCTTGCCACCGGCGCCAGCCCCAGAGAGCTGGGCCTTGCAGGCGAGACGGCGCTCACCGGCCGGGGTGTGGCGTACTGCGCCGCCTGCGACGGGATGCGCTTCAAGGGCAAGACGGTGGTGGTCGTGGGCGGCGGCAACTCCGCGGCCGCGGATGCCCTGCTGCTCAGCCGTATTGCTGAAAAGGTGATTCTGGTCCACCGCCGGGATACCCTGCGGGCCACCAAAATCTACCATCAGCCGCTGATGGAGGCTGCAAATATAGAGTTCCGCTGGAACAGCGTCGTCACGGAACTGCTCCACGAGGACAGGCTGACCGGTGTGAAGCTGAAGGATATAAACACCGGTGTTGTGACGGCGGTTCCCTGCGACGGCGTGTTCATCAGCGTAGGCAGGAAGCCTTCTACCGAGCTGGTGCGAGGTCAGCTGGAGCTGGATAGAAACGGTTATATCGTGGCGGATGAGACAACCAAAACCACCCTTCCCGGCGTCTATGCTGTGGGGGATATCCGGACAAAGCCTCTGCGCCAGGTGGTAACGGCGGTAGCGGACGGAGCCACAGCCGTCCATATGGCGGAGGAATTTCTGGCAGGAGGTGTATGAGATGAAAAAGCGCGCGTGGAAATGGCTGCGGCCGGTCCTGTTTACCCTGGGCGGTGCGCTGGCGGGCCTGGGCTATTATGCTCTGGCAGGCTGCTCCACCGGAACCTGTTTTATTACTTCCAGTCCTTTTACTTCCATGGGGTACATGGCTCTCATTGGCTGGCTGCTCTCCGGCGCATTGGGATCATGCAGCTGCAGAGAAAGCTGCAAGCGATAGGCAATTTTCAGGGAGGGGACGGCTGCAGGCACTCATCTGCAGCCGTCCCCTCCTGTTTTGCTTTGAACTTTCCGGCACGCTTTCTCCGCTGCGGTCCCTGCGATTGCCAGCAAATGCCGTTTATGATAGGATGACAGCACAAGGCCTGCTAGCACGGAGGGCTTGTCTCCCTGACTGTCAGCGTCCATGATCTGCGCAGATGTTCCGTCTTCTCCAGCTTTCACAGAGCCCGGGAGCGGCTCACAAAGCCAGGCTTCCCTTCCTCTGCACCGGCAGGGCGGAGATCACTGCAAGTATTGCGCCGCACCCCGAAGCCGCAGAGTCCCTGCCCGCACATCCTGCTTCTCTTTAATCAAACCCTTTTGGGAGGTCGCATGGCCCGCACCGACGTGACCGAGATGCCCTTTTCCAAACTGTATCCCCTGCTGGTGGCCAAAGCCGCAAAAAAAGGCCGCACCCGGCAAGAAGTGGACCAGATCACCACTTGGCTCACCGGATACTCGCCAGCAGACATCGCACGGCTGGAGCAGTCCAGCATCAGTTATGGGGACTTTTTCCGCACAGCCCCCGCCATGAACCCTGCCCGCATCCACATCACCGGGTCGATCTGCGGTGTCCGGATCGAGCAGATCCAGGATCCGCTGATGCGGGAGATCCGGTATTTGGACAAGCTGGTGGACGAACTGGCCAAGGGAAAATCCATAGAAACGATTTTGAAAAAGGCAGGAGCCTCCTCCGGAAACGTTCTGGGATAACCCCTCGCACAAGCGGCGCATCTGCCGTCCGCCAGTCAACCGAATATATGCAAGAACCCCCATACCGTGCCGGCAAAACACCCCGGCACGGTATGGGGAATGATTGCGTCAGAACGCTCGGCCGGACCGGCCTTCCTTCCGGCCCACAGCGGTCTTATGCGCGGACGATTTTGCTGCCACGCCGGAGCGAACGCCGCGTGTTCTCGTTGCTGCCTTTACAGCTGTCCTTTCCATACCCGGGCCAAGATGTCCTTGAGCACCAGAACGGCGTCGGTTGAATTGTAGCCGTACTCCACTTGCAGCCGCGTGAGCATCTCCCGCAGCTGCGGCGCATAATCCTGCAGGCGAACGTTCTGATGATATACGGCCAGCACCGGATATTCCTTGCTCCACACCTTGTTCCAGTCAATCCGCGCCTGGGCTTCGTCGCTGACGCTTTCCACCATCTGCCGGGCCTGCTGCTCGTCAAAGTCATACTCGATCAGTTCATCCAGACTCACATGATACAGCACGGCCAAGCCCTTGGACTGGCGTATGTCGGGCAGGGTCTCGCCGGTCTCCCATTTCGAAATCGTCTGGCGGCTGACCCCCAGCTTTTCGGCCACATTTTCCTGTGAAAGCCCGCTCTTTTTCCGGGCCTGATATAAACTGCTTCCCAAACTCACGGTGGTTTCCTCCCTATATCCGCAATTTCTGCATTAAAGTATACTGTCCGGTCCGCAAAAAATCCACCAGGAAAACCAGGCACTTCCGCCCGCTTTCCTGCCATTTTCCAGGGCGATGTGCTATACTGGAGAAAATGAGCCGGGAGGTGTCTGCATGACAGACAGAGAGTATCAGGCCGCCGCCTGCTACTGGGATGAAAAAGACGCTTCCAGCATCAGGCTGGAGCGGAGCAGGCTGTGGGCCATGGCGGAGACATACATCCAGGCCAACAACACCTGCGCTCTGGCCACCGGAGCCGGAGACTATGTGCGCTGCACCCCCATCGAATACAGCTGGCATGACGGCTGCTTCTGGATGTTCAGCGAGGGCGGGCGGAAGTTCATCGGCCTTCGGAGCAATCCCCATGTGTGCCTTGCGATCTACGACAGCTACAAAAGCGGCGGCAGCCTCCACGGAATGCAGGTCATGGGTCTGGCGGAACTGGTGGAGCCATTCAGTGCGGCTTATAACGCTCATGCCGCCCGAAAAAAGATCTCACTGGAAATCCTGCGCAAGCTGCCCAGCCCTATGCATCTCATCCGTATCCGCCCCGTCCGCATCGACTGCCTGTTCTCTGATTTCAAAAAGCTCGGTTGCAGCCCGCGTCAAACGCTGCTGTTTGAGGAAATGCCATTGCAGGAGGATCTCCGATGACATTTGACAGTTCTCTGCTGGAAACTTATCGCGCGCTTTTGAATACCACGCCCCTGCAGCAGTCCTATCAGGAATTTGTCCGGCTGTTTCGTTACCTGCGCAGCGAACTGGAGCGGCAGCTGCCAGACTTCCGCTTTCAAAGCAGCATTTGTGAAAACGCTATGGAATACACCTACTTTTCCTTCACCAGTCCGGCATTGAAAGAAAAGGGTTGGAAACTGGTGGTTGTATTCATCCATAAGTCCTTTCAGCTGGAGGTTTGGCTCTCCGGGTCAAACCGAAGCATCCAGCGCCAATGGGCAAACCGGCTGAACGCCTGTCCGCCGCCCATGGAGGCTTCTGCTGATCCGGGACGAACAGAGTACCTGATACGCCTGCCGGTGCAAACCGATCTCACCAACGGGAAAGGCACACCGCAGCGGCAATCAGGAAAGCGGTGAAAGATCTGACGGAATTCCTTTCGTCCCAAGGCGGCACCATATAGGAGAGCCAGTCCATATACCGGCCGAGCAGAGCCGGATATCTCAGAATAAGGAGCCGAACGGCGCACACAGCGCGGCTGGCTGTTCCCCGGCGCACAACTTGTCCCTTCCCGGGGCGAAGCCGGATTCGGGCTCCGAACACAGCAGAATAAGCAACATCGCTTTTCAGGAGGCAGTACATGACCTATTCCACGGAAGAGCTGCTGGAGGCCAAGCGGCAGATCGATTCCACGCTGAATAAACTGCGGGAAACCGTGAGGACCCTGGAGGGGAAAGCCTCCCCTGCCCGCTATAAATCCCAAATCACCTTAGCCAAGCGCCGCATCAATGCCCTTACCATTGCCGTCTCCCTCATTGAAAGAGAGCTGATGCACGCAGCAGAGTGAGGAACAATGCCCGGAGCTTCTGAAAATTCAGAAGCTCC
Organism: Dysosmobacter sp. Marseille-Q4140; assembly: GCA_018228705.1. Taxonomy (NCBI): domain Bacteria; kingdom Bacillati; phylum Bacillota; class Clostridia; order Eubacteriales; family Oscillospiraceae; genus Dysosmobacter; species Dysosmobacter sp. Marseille-Q4140. The sequence continues at coordinate 463,519 of CP073694.1, forward strand.
GGGCATTGTTGATCCCGCCTTATCCCAGTTCGCCTGCCTGGACGCGCTGTTTCAGATCAAGTACCTTTTCCTCAATCTGTTCCATGACAGCGAGAAATTCTTCGTCCTCCCTGCCGCTGGGATCCTCCAGTCCCCAGTCCTCACGGTACGCACAAGGCAGCGTCGGGCACTGGACATGGCAGCCCATGGTAACCACGATATCCACCTCCGGCAAAGAAGAGAGGGCCTTACTGTGCTGGGTCTGCTCCATGTCGATGCCGTAGACCCGCTTCATCAGACGCACGGCATCGGGGTTGATCCGGGCAGCGGGGCTCGTTCCGGCCGAAAAGCTCTCAAATACATCCCCGGCCAGCTGCTTGCCCAAGGCCTCCGCCATCTGACTGCGGCAGGAGTTGTGGACACAGACGAAGGCCACCTGGGGCCTTTTGTGCGCAGCGGCCGAAAAGGGGCAGCGTTTACCGATACATTGGCCGTTCCGGCCGCTGTATGGACAGGCAGGGACAGACCGCTCCATTTCCACGCCCAGATGCTCACGGGTAAAGTCCACGGCGGCCAGGATGGCCAAAAAGGAGTCCCGCTTGCAGCACCGGGGCCCGCCCGCCTTGCCGATGCTCTCCAGCGCCCGGGCGGTCATCTGATTGCTCAGCCCCCAGGGCTCTCGGGCCAGAGGCGTGGACTGCGTGACAATGGCCAGGTACTGCCCCGCGCTGATTCCGGCCCCGCAGGCTCCCCAAAACCCGCAGACGCCGCCCGGAACAGCCTTGCCCCGGCTGTACATCTCCCGAAGCGCCTCTCCCAGTTCCAGCCGGCCGCCGGCGTTCCGGTAGGCAGTGAGCAGGGCCGCTCCCACCATTACATGATGCTCCGGCCCGTGCATATGGCAAAAGGGCAGGTCCATCATCCGGCGGAGGATGGCAATGGGGTCGGCGGAAGTCTCGGACAGGCACAGGCCGAAGATACTGTCCATTCCCTGGGTATGACAGTCGTTGCAGACATAGTGACCTTTCACGCAGCGGGTCTTGCTGGGTTCTTTTTTGTGACAGATGGCGCACTCCATGATCTCATCCCGGGTCAGGTACTCCAGAGGTGCCTTACAGATCAGACACTCTTCCGTGCTCAAAGTTCCAACTCCTCCCATTGCCGCAGCGCGGCCAGCTGCTCCGGCGTGTGAAACCAGTGTTCTCCGCCCTCCAGCACGGTGAGTTTGGCGCCGTGCTGCCGGGCGTATGCCTCCGCCGTCCGGCGGGGTGTCATGTTGTCCTCGCTCCCGTACAGGATCCGCACCGGGCAAGTCCAGCGGAGGGGCGGATGCTCCCGCACCCAGCACAGGTACTTCCAGGACAGGGTCTGGCCGAAGGCGGTGGGGATCTCCCCCCGCTCCCGCAGCTGCTCCTCCGTCACGCCGGCCCAGCCCATCATGGTCAGGATCAGGCCCTCCATATCCAGGACCGGGGAGACCAGCAGGGCCCGCTCCGGCCTGCCGGCGGCCAGCATAGCGAAATACGCCCCGATGCTGTTGGCCCGGAGAGAGATGGTCCCCCAGCGGCGCTCCGCCCAGTCCAGCGCCGCCCGGATGTCCGGCACCGCCGTCCAGGGAAGCAGCTCCTCTCCCCGGCCCTGGCGCTCCCCATGGCCGGGCAGGTCGATGGACAGCACCTGGTATCCCCGCGGACAAGCCGCCCGGGCAAAGGCCTCCGCCTCCTCCTTGCAGCCCATCTGCCCGTGGAGGAAGAGATAGTTCCGCTCTGCGGGCTCCCCGTACAGGACTGCGGGAACCGCACCGATCGAAAACTGCTGTATTTTCATAACGGTATCGCTCCTTCCTCCAGCGTCACGGCCATCCGCTCCAGGGCAAGGCCCAGTCCATTGAAGCCCGCGCACCGGCTGGGGCGGGTGTTGACGGCGTGATCCAGCAGAGGCTGAGGCTGGCCGGCGGTATCCAGGCACAGGTCCAGCGCCAGCACGTCCTCCCACGCCCGGTTGAGGTAGGCCACCTCCCGGCGTCCGTGGGTACGGGTGATATGAATATCCTCCGCCCGGCGCAGGTACTCCCTGATCGGATCTTCAGAAAATCCGGAGGCGGTGAGACTGTCTCTCAGCCCCTCCCGGAACAGTTCCGGAATATCCATCCACTGGAGCGGCGGCACATCATAGCGCACAAAGGCATACCGGCTGCGGCAGTGGACGGCCAGCAGGCATTTGCGTCCCCGCAGGCGGATCACATGAAGATCCCAGCACAGGCGGCGGTCCGCCTCCGCGCCGCAGGGCGGCGCTTTCACTTTTACAAACCGCTGCAGGGGAAAGGTCAGTCCCAGTTCCATCACTTCACCGCATGGGGAATGGTGACTTTCTCCACCTGAATCTTCCCATCCTCCAGTTCGGCCATCATCATGGTGATCTCTTGGTGAAACCGCCGGGGGCCGCAGGAGCCGGGATTCAGCCACAAAATGCCGCCCTTTTCCTCCTGCACATACTTGTGAGAATGGCCAAATACCACCACATTCACGCCTTCAAGATCTGCCGGAAGCTCCTTCTTGTTATGGACCATGGCAAAGGTCACGCCCTCCAGGGTGAGCGTAAGATCATGGGGAATGGCCTGCGCCCACTCCTTATCGTTGTTGCCGCGGACCATATAGAGGGGCGCGTATCTCCGCAGCTCGTCCACAATGCTCTGTTTGTTGATATCGCCGCCGTGGAGGATGACATCGGCGGTTTTCAGCTTCTCCGCCACCTCAGGCCGCAGAAGGCCGTGGGTATCGGATAAAATCGCAAGTTTCATACAGGTGCCTCCCTTCAAGGCTCGATATGGCTGCCGGAGAGGTTCCCGGCCAGGCAGGCGGCGCTGCGCCCCGGCACAAGCGAATGAGTCTCCGTTTCTATCGCCTTAGTATACCAGATTTGCCAGTCTTCTGAAAGAGCCATATTTGCTCCCCCGGCTTTGACGCTCCGCCAGCTGTCCAGAGGGCATGGGATGGATGCGCTGTTTGCAGAGGGCTATGCCCGGCCATGCCCGCTCCCGGCGGGGACCGCAGCCCTCCGGACCAGCGAAGAAGGAAACCGCCCGGGCGTCAGCTCAGGCGGTTTTGTATTTGACGGAAGAAGCTGCGGGCTTTGTCCAGGTCCCGCTCATTGGGGCGGCCCTTGGCAATGCCGCCCACCAGCCGGAAGGGGCCGAAGGTGTCAAAACCGCGGCAGCCGAATGTCCCCAGGACCCGGCAGCCCCTTTCCCGGGCGATCTGACCTATGGCCGATGAATAGCCGCGACGATACACGCCGTAGGTACAGACGAAAAATACATCCTTCCCCTCCTGCAGATACTGACGGGCAAACCGGAGGACCCCTTCCTGGAATGTTCCGTAATAGATGCCGGAGGCAAATCCGATGCAGTCATATTCTTCCAGCCGCACGGCCCGGCGGACAGTCACATCGATCAGCTCCGCTCCTCCCTCGCCGGCCATGGCCTCCAGCACCTTCCGGGTGTTGCCGTGGTGGCGGGAGTAATAGCAAATTGCTGTTTTCATCGCCCGCTCTCCTCCAGCGTCCAGCCGAAATCGTTGTGGTAGATCATCTGCCGGGTCATACCGCCGTCAATACAAATGTTCTCTCCGGTAATGAAGCCCGCCTTGTCCGAGCAGAGGTAGAGCACCATATGGGCGATGTCCAGAGGATTGCCCACCCGCCCGGCCGGCTGCTGGACGGCGTCGGGGCCGTGGTAGACGGTATAGTCGGTGTCGATCCAGCCGGGGGAGATGGAATTGACCCGCACCTTTCCCGCGAGGCTCACCGCCAGGGCATGGGTCAGGGCGGAGATGCCGCCCTTGGCCGCGGTGTAGCTCTCAGTCTGGGGCTGGCTCATCCGGTCCCGGGAAGAGGAGATATTCACAATGGCCGCCCCGGGCGCAAAGTGGGGCGCAAACAGCTTGGCAAGGTAAAAGGGCGCGGTGACCCCCACCCGCAGGGCGTAGTTGAATTCCTCATAGGTACACCGGTCGATCCCCTTCATCAGGGGCAGGGCGTTGTTGATGAGATAGTCCACGCGGCCATAGTCGGCGACGACCCTGGCCGCAAAGTTCTCCAGGACTGACTGGTCGGCCAGGTCGCCCACAAAATAATCATTCGGGAGCAGGTCGATGACGCAGACCTGTGCTCCGGCTTTTCGGAATTCCTCCGCGATGGCCTTTCCAATGCCCCTGGCACCGCCGGTAACCACGGCGACTTTGTTTTCAAACATAGCGTTTCCCCCTCATTCCGCGTTCTCGTCCAGAGCCTCCACCAGGAAGCTCACCGGGCGGAAGCCGTCGTTGCAGGAGAGCATAGCGGACCTGGGATCTTTCATCCAGCCGTCGTAGAAATCCGCTCCCCCGTGGCTCAGGGCCAGCACAAAGGGCGAGAGGGTATCCCAGGCGCTCTGGCAGAAGCCCTCCGGTTTTTCCCAGCCGTTGGCGATGAAAACCCGCCCCTCCTCCATATCGCAGGCGTGGGAGATGGGGTTTTCATACCGGGCCATCAGATCCTCATACCGGGTAATGCGCATGACGGTGATCTTACACTTTTTCATATAATGACCCCCTCGCAGCGTCCATCCCGTGCCGGACAGGCTGAACTGTCCAGCGGGGGAACCGCTTTATCCGTATGCTCTTTCATATGCATATGTGGTTTTCAGCCATTTCTCATCGCGCCGGTGTTCACGGGGCCTTCACTGTCCCGCCCGTGATCAGGCGGGGGCCTTTCCGCGCAGCCGGGCAACGGACGAAGGTTTGAAAAATTATACCTCCGTCCGGGAAAACGCACAAGCCCCTTATCATATCTCATGTTTCTTCTCGCCGTTTGAATCAATCGCCCGGCAGAAAAGCCCCCGCTGTTCCTCTGCAAGCCGCTCGGCCTGCCGGAACTCGCAGGCCCGGCAGGCGGGCTTTCTATTCTCTGGAATATCCGCCTTACTGCACTGCCTTTCCGGACGCTCAGCCCCTTCCGCCGGACGGACCGCTGTCTCGCCCCGGTGAGGGCGGTGAGGCGGGAACAAGCCATCCGCAGGCATCTTCCGCCTGCGAATGGCTGTTGTCTTTGGCTCTGCGCTTTATTCCTGCCGCAGGCGCTCCACCACGGAATGGCGCTGGGCCGCACGGCAGCTGAGCAGCGGGATGAGAATACCCAGCGCCCCGAACAGGGGCAGCACCACAGCGATGGGCCAGACGGTAAAGCGGTATGTGAAAAACCAGATCAGTCTGTTGAGGCCGGGGCCCACAAAGGGGGCCGTGACCACGATCAGCGCCAGAGCCAGGAGGGCGGCGCCCAGGGTATAGAACAGTCCCTCCAGGGCCAGCATGGTCCGCAGCTGCCGCCCCGTCATGCCGATGGACTGGAGCACCGCCAGCTCCCGGCGGCGGGCGGTGATGCCGGTGAGGATGGCGTTGAAGAAGTTCAGCACCCCCACCAGACCCACGATGAAGCTCAGAGCGCCGCCCAGCAGCAGGAACATCTGTCGGGTGCTCTCAAACTCCCCGGCATAGATGGTCTTGCTCTCGTAGTCAAACTGGGGGACCACATTCCCCGTGTAGTCCTTGAGGAATGCCTCCATAGCGGCGTTGGCCTCCTCCGTAGTGTCGAAGGCGTAGTACATGACGGAATCGGTCCCGGTGTCCCGGAGGAAGGTCTCCGCTCCCATGACGAACTCGTCGGCGCCATAGTAGCGGTAGGAGAAGGCGTAGGGCACCATCACCAGGGCCGCCACGGTGTAGTCCACGTCCCGGTACTTGACTGCCCGGTCCGTGTAAGGGACGCCTTCCGGCACATTCTCAAAGGAGCCGAACACTTCCCCGGTGATGGGATTGTAGTATTCGCTCTCCTCCACATATCGGATGGTCACCGTATCGCCCAGCCGGGCCCAATGGCTGTCCATATCCGGATTTCCATAGTCATCGTCGCTGTATACAGCGGCGACATAATTCCCGTCAGGATCGCCCAGTTTTGAAAGATCCCCTTCCAGCACCGTCAGATGACTGAGCGCGAAGGACTCCATGCCGTAGAGCTGTACCCGATCGGCCAGCAGGCCGTCCTCATTGCGGTCCATGAAGGCCACCATGCTGTCCAGCTGCTCCGGGGTATTCCAGCGGCTCTGCACGGAGCGGTAGTATTTCTCAGTGACAAACTCCAGCGCCGGGCCGGTTTTGCCATAAATGCGGGCGCTCTCCGTAATGCCGCTCTGGGCACTTACGGCGTCGATCACCTCCTCCGGTACTCCCATCTCGTCGTTAAACGAATCTCCGCCGGTCTGGAACTGGCCCGCGTCGGCCAGGATAAAGTCGCTGGCGGTGAAGTTAGCCACATATTTGTCCATATCAAAGCCGCCCGCAAAGGTCACCGTTGCAGTCAGCAGCACCACGGCCAGGGTCAGGGACAGCACCGTGAGAAAAGTCTTTCCCCGGCTGCGGCCCAGATTGGCCGCAGCCAAAGACAGCAGGGACACGCCCTTGCCACGGCGCTTCTCTTTCCGGTTTAGTGCCTTGCCCTCGGTGTAGCGCACCGCCTCCACCGGGGACACCTTGCCCGCCAGGCGGCCGGGACGGCGGCAGGAAATGAGCACCGTCACCAGGGCAAAGACGGCCGCACCCGCAAAGAGAAGCGGGCTGACAGAGACCACCGTGGTCACGGCGTTGAGCTGTGCGGTAATGACCGGCGTAAGCACACCCCCCAGCAGCCAGCCCAACAGCAGACCGACAGGGATGCCGACGAGGGAGAGGAGCAGGGCCTGGTTGCGGATGATCCGCCGGAGCTGCCGGGGCGTGGTGCCAATGGTTTTCAGCAGGCCGTAGAAGCGGATGTCCCCCGCCACGGAGATCTGGAACACATTGTAGATGATGAGATACCCGGTGAGCAGGATGAGGAGCAGCACTCCCACGATGATAGCCGCCACGGCGGGGTCCAGCTTGTCCGAGAGCTGTGCCCCGGTGTAGCCCCAGTTGACACCCAGAGCAATGTACTCCCCGGCGATCTCGCTCTGATAGCCGTGGTTTTCCAAAATCTGATCGAGGTCCTTGGCAATGGAGCGGGCGCCGTTTTTCAGCATCACGTCCAAATTCCAGCTGCCGGTCATGCCGTCGCTGCCTGGCGGGGTGACGCCCACCTCGGCCAGCACCGCATCCACCCGGCTCTCAGGGATCAGGATGTGGTTGGCCACGATGGCCTCGTCGTACTCCCACCACCCGCTCAAGGTAAAGGTCTGGGTGGTGGTATGGCCATCCACATCAAAGGTAACGGTGAATTCTGCGCCGAGTACCGGCTCCACTCCCAGCAGCGCCAGCACATGGGTGTCGGTGGCCGCCTCGTCGGTGCCCTCCTGGGGCAGACGGCCTTCCACCGGATCGCAGTAGCTCCAGTGGGCCTCATTCGCATCGGAGTAGCCGATCTCCACATGAGATTTGTTGAAGGGAACCTCTGTGGGCATACCTAAAAAACGGCGCAGGCCCCACTGGTCGATGAGAGGATCGTCCTTCAACTCCTCAAACTGCTCCTCCGTCAGATATTTGAACGTACCGTGGGCCCACCCTCCGGCCTGACGGAAGTTGTTCTGCTGGATGCCCTCATTGATGGAGAGGGCGATGGTAAAAAGAGAGGTGAAGAGCACCGCCGTCAGGGCGATGGCCAGCACCGCCACGATGTTCCGGGTGCGGCTGGCGAGAAGGGTGCGCAGGCTCAGGCGGCGGATGCAGCCCCGGTTGGAGACGTTCATGTCCTTCGCCCCCTTACCGCGCCACGATCCGCCCGTCCTCGATGCGGACGATGCGGTCGGCCATCTGGGCAATCTCCTCGTTATGGGTGATCATCACCATGGTCTGGGCGAACTTCTGCCCGGTCACCTTCATCAGGCTGAGCACATCCTGGCTGGTCCGGCTGTCCAGGTTGCCGGTAGGCTCGTCGGCCAGGAGGATGGCGGGCTTCGTTGCCAGGGCCCGTGCGATGGCAACCCGCTGCTGCTGACCGCCGGAGAGCTGGCCCGGCAGGCTCCGGAGCTTCTTCTCCAAGCCCAGAGCGGCAATGACCTCCTGCACATAGGCCTCGTCCACTCTGGCCCCGTCCAGCTGAATGGGCAGAACGATGTTCTCCCACACGCTGAGCACCGGCACCAGGTTGTAGGACTGGAACACAAAGCCGACTTTGCGGCGGCGGAAAATGGTCAGGGCCTCGTCCTTCAGGGCGAAGATATCCTTGCCGTCCACGGTGACGGTGCCGGAGGTGGGCCGGTCCAGCCCGCCCAGCATATGGAGCAGCGTGGACTTGCCGGAGCCGGAGGTGCCCACAATGGCCACAAACTCCCCCTGCTCCACGCTCAGATCCACGCCGTCCAGGGCCTTTACCTGGGTATCCCCGGCGCCGTAATATTTTTTCAGATCACGGGTCTCAAGAATCGTCATACGATGTTCCTCCAAAGAAAAAGTCTGTACCGTCTTTTGACAATACAGACTTTAACATGAGAATCTGTCCTGGTCCTTTCAAGAATGTGACAGTTTTGAAAGAAATCCGGTCCGGCTCCGTCAATGCACCGCTTTTGCCCGCACCAGCAGCATCATGGGACGGCGCAGCTCGTCCCGCATGCTGGGAATGTCCAGCATATCCGCAGAAGGCTCTGCCTCTTCCACCGCTTCCAGGACAAAGCCGCTGCGCAGCAGCCCCATCAGGATCTGGGTGAGCGTATGGTGCTGCTTGCGGACCTCGCAGCCCAGAAAGTGAGTGATCCGCTCCCCGGGCGTGAAATACTGATCGATGGGCCAATACAGCGGCGTGCCATCTTTCCCATAGGCCCAATCCTGTCCCACGCCGGCGGTAAAGACAGGATGCTCGATGTTGATGAGAAAGATTCCGTTTTTCTTCAGCGTCCGATGGACATTTTCAAAAATGGCGCTCAGGTCCTCGATATAGTGCAGCGCCAGATTGGAGACCACGCAATCCCATGCATTTTCCGGATACTCATATTCCTCGATCCCGCACACCCGATAGCGGATGCCTTCCCCACGGTTGCGCCGCTTGGCCTCCTCGATCATTTTCCGGCTCAGATCGATACCCAGCACCTGCCGGGCCCCCTGCTCCACAGCAAACCGGCAGTGCCACCCGTAGCCACAGCCCAGATCCAGCACAGACTTTCCCTCCAGCGGGGGGAAAAGGGGCTTGAGCTGATGCCACTCCCCTGCTGCGGAAAGTCCCTCCCGGCTGCGGGGCATCTGGGCATATTGCTGGAAAAACGCCTCGTTTTCATATTCATTTCTCACGGTATAATCCTCCTGCGCGCTGTGATCCTATGCCTCCCGGGGAATATAGAGCGAAAATGCGCTTCCCACCCCGGGCATGCTCTCCACCTTCACGTAGCCCCCCTGTTTTTCCGCAATCTGCCGGGTGAGGTAGAGACCGATGCCTACGCCCTCGGTTTGCCAGGCTCCCTGGGCGCGGTAAAACCGTCCGAAAATTTTGGCCTGCTCCGCCTCGGAAATGCCCGGGCCGGTATCGCTCACCCGGACGGCGGAGAACAGCTCATAGTTTTTGACCTCCACCGTCACGGCCCCGCCGGACGGGGTGTACTTGACGGCGTTGTCCAGCAGATTGCACACCGCCTCCTCCGTCCACTTGGCATCAAAGACGGCAAAGCCTTCTGTCTGCCGGACAGTCAGAGTGATGCCTTTTTCTGTGGCTTTGGGCGCATACTGGGCGGCAGAGCGCTCCACCACTGCAGAAAGCTCCCCGGGCTGAGGGTGGAGGGCCAGAATTCCGGTCTCCAGACGAGAGGTCTTGACCAATGCCTCAATGAGGGACTGGAGCTTGTCCGCCTGGGCGGAGATGGCAGCGGCGCAGTCCTTTCCCTGGGGGGTGAGGGGCTGCTCTGAGAGCAGCTGGGCGTAAAGCTGGAGATTGGACACCGGAGTCTTGGTCTGGTGGGAGATGTCGGAAATGAGGGCGCTGATTTGGTCCTTTTGCTCCCGCACATTTCGCTCGGACAGGGCGCTGGCCGTCAGGTACCGGGCCAATCGGCTCTCCAGCGCGGAGAGGCGGCTCTCGTCAAAGGTCTTTTCGGAAAAGCTGCCGTCCAAGGCCGCAGTGAGCATGTCGTCCAGACGCCGGATGGTGCGGACAGTCCGCCAGCGGTCATAGCCGACCACGGCCAGGGCCAGCAGCACCACTGCGCTCGCGATGATATACCCTGTCATGGCCTCACCGCCCAGGTGTAGCCGATGCCGTACACCGTTTTCAGATACTCCGGATTGGCGGGATCGGTCTCCAGTTTGCTCCGCAGCCGCTTGACTGTGACGGACAGGGCGTTTTCCTCCACGAATTCCGCGCCGTCCGTCCATACCCGGTCTACCAGCACGGCCCGGGGCACGGCATGGCCCCGATTCTCCACCAGCACCCGCAGCAGCCTCTGCTCAGTCTTTGACAGCTCCACGGATCTGCCGTCCCGGCGAAAGTCCATCCGGTCAAAGTCGAAGGCAAAGGGGCCTGCGGACAGCGCAGAGGATGCCTTGGGCGCACCCCGCCGGAGCTGTGCGTTCACCCGGGCCCGGAGTACGGCCAGAGAGAAGGGCTTGGTGATATAGTCGTCCGCCCCGGCCTCCAGACCGGTCACCTCATCCAGCTCCAGATCATTGGCGGTGAGCAGGATCACCGGCACGGCATTGCCCTCCGCCCGCACCTGGCGCAGAAGGTCCAGCCCGCTGCCGTCGGGAAGATTGACGTCCAGGATCAGTAGGTCGAACCGCTCTTGCTCCAGCGCCTCCCGGGCCTTTTCCAGGCTGGGCCGGCAGACGACAGACGCCTCCGCCCGCGTCAGGGCCATGGCGATCCCCCGCCCCAGGGTCTTATCGTCTTCCAAAAGAAAAATCCGTTTCATACTCGCTCCCCATCGTTTGTTGTTTCCGCTTGCAGCGCAAGGGAGTTTTGATTGTTTATTATAGCACACGTTTCGGCTTTGGCATATGGGAATCGGTTGCCGGACACGAGGAGCCGTGATAAAATCTTCCTGCCGCGGCCGGCAGCGAGAAAAAGCGCGCCTTCCGGGCCGGTCCTCATTCGGGATGAACCCCGGAAAAGCCGGTGCGGCAGAGGCTCCTTCAAGCGCGAAATTCCCCCTTGACTCTGACGCCGCGTCAACTGCTACCCTGTTCCCAAGGAGGGATGCATATGGAGTATTCCATTCAGGAGCTGTCGCGCCTGTCCGGGGTGACCACCCGCACCCTGCGCTGGTACGACCAGATTGGCCTGCTGAAGCCCAGCCGGGTGGTGGAGAGCGGCTACCGCTACTATGGCAAGGCGGAGGTGGACCGGCTGCAGGATATTCTCTATTGCCGGACCCTCGGGGTGGAGCTGGCGCGGATCAAGAAATGTCTGGACGATCCCTCCTTTGACCGTCTGGCCGCTCTGCGCAGTCACCTGGCCGCGCTGGAGGCGGAGCGGGAGCGGCTGGAACAGCTCATCCGGTCGGTGAGAGACACCATCGGAGCGGAAGAAAGGAACGAGATCATGAGCGACGAGCAGAAATTTGAGGCGTTCAAGCAGCGGGCAGTAGCCCATAACGAGGAAGTTTATGGAGCGGAGATCCGCGCCAAGTACGGCGATCAAGAGGTGGACGAGGCCAACGCCGCAGTGATGAACCTGACCCGGGAACAATATCAGGAGTGGACGGACCTGGGCCGGGAGATCCAGGAGCGGCTGGAGGCCGCCGTCCAAGCCGGCCTCTCTCCGGAGAGCCAGGAGGGCAAGGAAATCTGTGCCCTCCACCGCCGGTGGCTCACACTCACCGGAAACCGATACGACCCGGCTAGGCACCGGGGGATTGCGGAGCTCTATGTGATGGACGAGCGGTTTACCGCCTACTACGATAAGCGCCTTCCCGGCTGCGCCCGTTTCCTGCGGGATGCTGTGGTTCACTGGGCAAAATAGAGAACAAACAGGCCCCGGCAAAAGCCGGGGCCTGTTTGTTCTAATTTCAGCCGATTATGCAGTTCCACTTGAGTGGAAAAGCCCTCAGTCCCGTCTCCCCGGCCTCCCAAGCAGCCCTTTTTATTTTCTGTTCGGTTTTCTTTTGATGGACAGCAGGCTCATAAACTCTTCAAACAATGAGGTGTCCGTCGGCTGGAACATCAGCCACTTCCCATCATGATAAGTCTTTGCCTCGTCGTAAATCCGCTGTACTTCTTTGGAGTACTGCTCTTTGTCTGTTTCAAATTTCAAACGCTCGTCTTTTCCCAGGATGATCATGAATCCGATGCAGTTTTCTCTCGCGTACAGCGCGCACAAAGTCTTGCCGCCCCGCCGGTATTTGTACTCGTAGACCCAGGCTTTTCCGCCGCTGCTCCACAGACGCTCCATGCTATATGATGCGTCAATCAGAGCACATAACCGGATCCAAATCTCATATAAAGGTTCTCCCACCAAAGTTATCATCTGCTCCGCATTCGGAACCATATCAAGCACGGTACTCACCTCCTCCCTGCGGTTGCCAGGAAACGCCTCAGGATGGTTTCCTTAGATGCCTGCGGCGGTTATGTTCACAGAGTCTCCAGCTTTTCCTTGTCCAGGATGGCTGCCATGCCCCGGGACAGTTTCACCAAGCCCACGCTCTGGAACTCCCGCAGGGTGCGGGTGATCACCTCTCGATGGGAGCCCAGGTGGTTGGCGATGGTCTCGTGGGTGATCCGCAGCTCGCAGGCCCCCCTCAATGGCGGCCTCCTGCAGCAAAAAGGCGGCCACCCGTTTGTCCATACTCTTCCACATAAACTGCTCCATCCGGCTCATGACCTCAGAAAACCGACTGGCCACCAGCTCGTTGGTGTAATTGGACACCGCTGTGGACTCAGACATGAGCTGCTGGTAGACTCCCGACGGGATGCTCCAGAACTCGGTGTCCTTTTCCGCCTGAATGGTCACATCAAACTGGATAGAGCGGATGAGGCAGGGAGCGCAGAACAGGCACAAATCCCCCTCAAACAGGCGATAAATGGTGATCTCCCGCCCCTCTTCCGAGTAGACAAAGGCCCGCAGCTGTCCGGTCCGGATCAGCAAAACCCCAGTGCAATCCGTACTGCCGCCCCGCAGGAGCGTACCCCGCTCCACGGCCTGATTGGTCAGGGAGGCCAGGAGACGCCTCTGCTGGTGGGGTTGAAGTTGGTCCCAGATGGGGAAGTAGGTCTGAAAACTCATGCTGCGTCCTCCTCACAGTGTCCCCAGTATAAGGGACGGGAACAACCCCTGTCAACCGCGCGGAGAGGAGATTGCACAAGCGCCTTACCGGACCATCCGGCAAGCTACTTTTATACAGTCATCTCCAAGGTGATTTCATCACAGACAAAGATTGTCCTTTTCAGTATAGTAAATACAAATCATGGACTTTGAAACAGCGTGCGGTCCCTCTTTTAGCGGGCAAACGCGCAGAGTTTGGTATCCATGACGATGCTGCCGGCCGAAATAAACGGCGGCTTCCAGCCCAGGCAGATCTTTGGCCTGGTCAATCTAATCGTAAGGAGGTCTTTTAAATGAGAAGCATCACCAAGTTGGATTTACAGTACGCCCACCGCTTTTACGGCTTCAAAGGCGAGGCCCAGTATCTCCACGGCCACACCGGCGTATTGACCATTGAGGTGGAGGACACCATCGAGCCCGGCGTCAACATGGTGTTCCCCTGCAACGAGATCCAGAAAACCGCCTGGGAAGTCCTGAAGAATTTCGACCACGCCCTGATCCTGCGTCAGGACGACCCCCTGCTGCCTGCCGTTTTGAAGGTCTATGAGGAGCAGGGCATCCGGAACGGCACCCCCCAGAACCAGATGAAGGGCCCCGCCTTCCAGACTGAGCTGGCCACCGCTTATCCCGAGTGCCGTCTGGTGGTGACCAAGGAGACGCTGACGGTGGAGGGCATGATCAAGATCGTCTACGATCTGCTGAAGGACAAGCTGAACATCGCCAAGATCACCTTCACCAGCGGCGTCAACGCGGCCTCGGCGGAGTTCGACACCCACAACCGGATCGACCGCTGCCCCCTGTGCGGCATCGCGCTGAACGAGAACGGCGTGTGCCCCAAGTGCGGCTATCGGCAGGGATGATTCCTCGGGTCTGCCGTCATCCCGAAAACAGTCACAGCCAAGTCTTTGCGATGCGCCGGACCCGGAGCACTCCCGGGTCCGGCGCTTTTTCAGGAGGTCACGGAAGCATGGGCAGAAGATGGTTCTCTCTTCTGACCGCTTCGGCGCTGCTGCTGAGCGGCTGCTCCGCCGCCCCGGCGGGCCGCCATCAACTGCTGGGCGAAACAAGCATTGCGTCAGCCCCCGGCCTGTGCCTGGTGAGAAATCAAGATCCTCCCATACTGTGTTCCGATCCGAGGAGCACAATGTGGGAGGATCTATTTTTGCTGCCTGTCTGCCGCAGGTCCCTGTACAGCATTCGTATGGTGATGGCCGGAATCATTCCCATGGAGACCGACTTGTCCAACGCCGCCATCACCGAAATGGGCCAGATCAGCGCCAAGTCCAGCGACAGCAGCAGAATGGAACTGATGAGAAAGGTGCGGCGGCAGCGGTTTTGCTCCGCCTCAGGACGGGCTCTATTTCTCCTCTCTGTCAGAAGGGCCATGCCCCGGATGGCCGCGAGCAGGAAGCAAAGGATACCGATGCTCCCATGCCAGGCCGACTCGCAGCAAAGCCCCAGGTAGCCGTTGTACAGGGCAAAGCGCGCCGTGCAACCAAAGGACTCGCTGGCGCTCACCATCATCTGGCAGATGTAGTCTTTCCGCCATGTCCTCAGAAAGCCCGCGGCCCTCTGGCTATTTCTCATAGCTTCCATCCCTGGGCCGCACGCAGGACTCGATGATGCCAGCGATCGTCTCCACCTCGTCGGCGCAGTCCTGCCGCAGCCATTCCTTGACGATGGCTATGATACCCTCCACATAGTAGGCCATGTAATAGGGCTGGTAGGCGGCCGGAATCCCGAACCGCTCCATGAGGGGGCCGAGGACCCGCTGCTTCAATTCTCCGTACCGGACATGCGCCCCCATGTTGCTGGGATTGCGGAACGCAGCCCGGTAAATCTTCTTGTTGTCCCGGATGAAGCAGAGATAGGGGACAAGATGTTCCCGGGTGACCAGGATCAGTTCCTCCCGCTTCCGGCTGTCTATGTCCCCCAGGACCTCCTCTTCCTGCCGAGGGAAATAGGAGAGAAACCGCTGGTCGATCATCTCCAGGGTTTCGTTCACCAGGTCGGAGATGGTATCATAGTGGAGGTAGAAGGTGGAGCGGTTCACCCCGGCCAGGCGACAGATCTCCTTCACCGTGATGTACTCCAGGTCCTTCTCCTCCAGCAGGGCAATGAGCGCCTCATCCATCCGCAGGGCGGTATTGAAGTATTTGCTCTCCGATTTGTTCATCTGCCGCCCTCCTTTTATACTTATTCCGCCGACTCGCTGATCTCCCGGGCCAACTGCATGATCTCAAAGGCATACTTTTCTTTGCCGGTCCGGAGAAACTTTTTATAGATGGGGTAGTTGAGGCCCACGCCCACAATGCCCAAAATTCCCAGGAGGATGCCTCCACCGGCCATCAGGATGCCGCCGTCTCCGAACACCTGCATGGAAAGGCACATCCCAAGGCCCAAAACCAGGGTCATCCCAATGCCGAAGCTGTAAGCAAAAATGGTGGCTTTGCTCCTGGCCTTCCAGTCCAGCTTTCGCAGGGCGACAACCTTGGAGGTGTCCTTGGGGGCGTATTCGTTGGCGATGGCTTCCGCGTAAATTTTATCCGTGTTCATGGTACTGTTCTCCTCTTATGATCGATTCTTTGCAGCTGCTGATACGATCATAGCGGAAGCAGGGTCAAAAGAGAACGACACGGTTTGCGATTCGTGCTGATTTCAGCGTGTTATGCCTTTTGCCGCGTCAGGAAAACGCCGACCAATGCCGCAATCAGGGCGAGGGGTGCCAGACGGACAAAGGCCCATTCAAAGGCATGGATGGCCACGCCCATGACGGCGGTCTCCGGGGCGCTGTAATCCCAGCCCAGATAAGGGCTGTTCACCGCGGCCAGGAGCGCGGCGACAGCCAGAATGCCTACGCACACCGCGATGAGCAGCCAGTGGAGGGCCGAGCGCCGCATGGTCTTTCTCCGGGCAAACTGCAAATCGATGATCTCCAGCTTTTCCGAGAGGGCTTTGACCTCGTCCGCCTCTGACTCCGCCACCGTCTCGCCCAGCAGCGTACTGACGGGCGTTTCCAGGGCCTCCGACAGGGCGATGAGCAGGTCGGAGTCCGGGACCGACAGGCCGGTATCACATAGTTAAAGATATTGGTATCATTCAATCAATTTTGCCGATAAAGCGGTAGAAGATTTCTACCTCCTGTTCCCGGCTTCCGTCCTCACCTTTGACCGCTTCATGGACAACGATTTTTTCAATCAGCGTATTCAAAAGTTCGGCGGTCAGTTCTGTTGGATTGACGCACTCTTTCATCAAGGCAATCCATTTTTCTGCGTCTGCGGCGTTCTGGCTTTCAGTGGCGATAGCGGATTGAAGCTGTTCAATCTTTGTGTCCAGTTCAGCCTGTTCGCTTTGGTACTTCCCGGACAACATAGAGAAGTTGTATTCCGTGATACGCCCCGCCGCCCAGTCCTCATACATCCGGGCAAACAGGGTATCGACTTCGGCTTTCCGCTTCTCTGCCTTTTTCAGTTCGGCGGCCTGCTTCTTTCTTGCGGCGGCCTGTCCCTTATCAGTGGCATTTAACAGCCGCTTCAAAAGCCGTTCTTCATCATGCTGTACCAGCCCCGACCAGTATTGCAGACGGGAGAGGACATAGGCGTAAAGCACATCATAGCGGATATAGTGCATGGAGCATTGGCGTGTGCCCTGTCCGTACTTGCTACAATGATAATGGCCGTAAGGCTTGCTGTTCTGCCTGTTCTCCCCATAGGACAGCGACCAGCCGCAATCCGCACATTTTACCAATCCGGAAAAAATCTGTGTTGTACCGTCCTTGCATTTTCTGCGGCGGTTTGCTATCTGCTCCTGTACCTGCCGGAAAACCTGTTCGCTGATAATCGGCTCCTGCGTGTTCTCCACCCGCACCCATTCACTTTGGGGCTTGCGTATCCTCCGCTTGTTCTTAAAGGAAATGTTTGTTTCCCGGTAGTGGATGGTATGGCCGATATAGGTTTCATCTTTCATAATGCTCTTGACCTGCGCTATCGTCCATGCGTAGCTTTTTTCCTCCGGCGCACCCGCATAGATATTTGCGAAAGTCCCGTCACGCTGAAAGTTGATAAATCCCGGCGTGGGAACCTTTTCCGCAATCAGTATGCTTGTGATACTGGCTGCCCCTCTGCCATGAATGGCAAGGTCAAAAATCTTCTCCACTATCCAGCGGGTTTCCTCGTCGATTATCAGCTTGTTTTTGATTTCCGGGTGTTTCCTGTACCCGATGGGAGCATAGGCACCGATACGCTGTCCTGTGGCAAACTTCGCTTTGAAAGCGGCCTTTACCTTGCGGCTCGTATCTTTCGCAAACCATTCATTGAACAGGTTTTTGAACGGGACAAAATCAGAAAGCCCTTTCTCTGTGTCCTCATTCTCCGCAACGGCGATGTAGCGCACCCGTTTTTCCGGAAAGAGAAATTCCAGATAGTAGTCCATCATCACATGTTCCCGCCCGAAACGGGAAAGGTCTTTCGTGACAATGCAGTTTACTTTTCCGGCTTCCATATCGTCCATCATGCGCTGAAAATCCGGGCGTTCAAAGTTCGTCCCCGACCAGCCATCGTCCACATACTCACCGACTACATGAAGCCCCTGTTCCTTTGCGTACTGTTGCAGGATTGTCCGCTGTGTTTCAATGCTTACGCTGTCACCATAGTTTTCATCGTCCCGGCTCAATCTCATATAAAGCGCCGTGTTGTAAATCATAGTATTGTAAGGTTGTTTCACCGTTAAAAATCCTCCTTCTAAAGAAACAACCCACGCTTACAATACTTTTGCTCTATGGCAATTATATCATAAGCGTGGGTGTGCTATCAATGATGGGCTATCAGGTTGAAGCGGCTTTTTCTGCGGTGTGCCGCACCACATCTACAATCAGATCACCGAGGGGCTTCCCGCCTGCGGCGAAGTGTTCGGAGATTTTTATACGGTTGTTCCCACATACAAAATACTGCGTGCCGTTCTCTGCTTGTATGACCTGCCCTGTCCGGGGTGTAAAAGTATCGCTTTCGCTTTTTGCCATCCAGTGTCCTCCATATTCAGTTTTCAAGGTACAATGCCGCACAAGGGCGGCGAAATTTTCTGCTTATATCTATCACCTTTCCTTTACCGTGTGCCGCTGCTGCCGTTTCAGTTCCGCCAGTATATCCGGCGGGATACGGTTAACCAGCCGCTGTAAATTGTCCAGTTCGCTTTCCAGCTTTGCCCGTTCCATCGTATCTTTCATCTTGCCTTTTTCGCTGGCTTTGGCTCTGGCTTCCAGTTTTTCATTTTCTGCCAAAAGGTCGTTTATCGTGACCTTGTATTTTTTGAGCTGCCCGGAGAAGTTCTCCATCTGCGGAAACCACTTTTTCAGCAGGGAGAGGGCTTCCTCTTTTTTCTTTCCGGCGTTCAGCGGGTTAATGCCGTCAAGGGCGGCTTCAATGGCTCTGGCCTGTTTGGAGAGGGAAACCGCCTGTTTGAAAAGCCGGGTGGGGATATGCTTCCGGCCTGTCTTGCTGGCACTTTCCCCACGCTCCAAGTCAGGATATTTCTCCACCATATAGGCGTGAAAATCATCCTGCCACTTCGTCAGGTTTGCCCGGTTGCCGATAATCTCCTTTGCACACAGGCGGTTGTCCTTTGTCAGCGGAACAAAGGTCAAATGCAGGTGGGGCGTTTTTTCGTCCATGTGTACCACCGCCGACACGATATTTTCCTGTCCTACCCGTCCAATGAGGAAGTCCGCCGCCCTTTGGAAGAACGCCTGTATCTCCTTTGGGGGTTTCCTCTTGAAAAACTCCGGGCTGGCGGTTATCAGCGTATCGACAAACCGTGTGCTGTCTTTCCTTGTCCGGCATCCGGCCTGCTCGATACGGCTCTGAATGAAGTGGTAATAGCGTCCCTCCGGCTTGACGATATGGAAATTGTATTTGCTCCGGCTTGTGTCAATGTCGGGGTTACTGGCGTATTGTTCTTTCTGTCTTTCGTGATGGGCTTCCAGCGGCCTTGCCGGGTTGCCCTTGTGCTTCTCAAACCGCAAAATTGCGTGTTGTGCCATTCTGCTCCTTTCCCCATTCCTTTCCTATCCGGGGTTTTCCACAGGGAAAATCCCGCCGGAATTATCTCTGATACGATAGGAATGGAATGGATATAAATCAATCATTTTAATCTTTGTATTTCTATATACCGTCTGGTTTTCGTACTTCTCAAGATTGATTTCCGTACTTCAAGGGTGCGGTTTTCAGTCCTCCGGCGTACCAGAACGGGATTTCTTGAAGTCGGTGTTTGGAACCGCTTCATAGGATTTTGGGAAAATGCGGTTGGGTTTTCCACAGCCCTGCTTCTGGATTTCCACCAGTCCGGCGTATTGCAGTTCCCGCAGGGTGTTCACCGCTTTCTGCCGCCCACAATGGAGCAGTGTGACCACTTCACAGATAGGGTAATACAGGAAAATCCGTCCGCAGTCATCCGCCCACCCATTCTTGCGGGATAACTCTGTCCGGCGCAGGATAAAGGCATACAGAACCTTTGCCTCGTTAGACAGGGCCTTGAATGTGGGGGCTTCAAAGAGGAAATTCGGGAGCCGGGTGAAGCTGAACGCCCTTTCCGGCTGATGGATATAAATGGTATTTGTCATAGTGCGTTTTGTGGACGGTTAGAAGCCCTTTTTCCGGGGCGGGCGATACTTGATACCACCTGCCCCGGTTTGGGGCTTGCGAAGCCTGATAAATCAAGGCTTTTTCCGCTCCTAACTGTCCACAGCAGACCTCCTTTTCCGTTCACTTTCTGTTTTCTGCCGCCTGTGAACTCTGGCGGCACAGCCATGGCAGTATTTAGCCCGGTTGGATTTAGGGACGAACACGCTGCCGCAGACCGCACAGCGTTTCAAGTCCTTATCCCGGAAAATTTCTGCTTCCAACGCCCCGTCCAGCGGCAAGACCGCCCATCGGAACCACTTGCAGCAGACCGAGAAAGAAACCGTCTGCGGGCAGGTGCAGGTGTCCCCATCGTCAAGAACAACGCAGTTGCCGTCCTCAAAGCAACAGCACTCCCGGCGTATCAGGCTGGCCGCCTGTTTCCTCTGCGCCGGTGTCATGCGGTAAAGGGAACCGTTCGGCCTGCGTTCCAGTGGCGGCAAGTCTTTATAGGGGTTATCTCTCATGCGTTCCCTCCATTTTGCTTTCCGTTGCCGTTCCTCCGAAAAGGTTTCCTGCCCCATTCCTGCGGCGTGTTCCCAACATGGGGCCCCACAAAGTCGTCAGACTTTGTGGGGAGAGGAGCCGCAGCGGAGCGAGTGAGCTTTCGCCATCTGGCGGAAGCGAATGATACGCAGCTTGCGGCGACGAGGCACGCTCCCCGCAGCTTCGGGACAACTTGTCCCGAAGTGACCTCTGGACAAAGTGTCCAGAAGCTGGCTCCTTGCAGTGCTTCCCCAGCCGGGGTATTCCTTTTCGGACGGTCATTCTGTTTTCAAGGTGCCGTTCATCGATGAACTACCCTAAGTCTACACCTAAATGACCGCCCGTCCCGTATATCCGAAAGGTAGGAAATTGGCCTAAAAAACAGGCTATTTCCACGCTTTCGGAATTGTGGTATAATAAAAATGATATTTGCAGACAAGGGGGGAGCGCATGGAACTATCCATACAAGAACGATTGAAAGACCTGCGTGTGGAACGCGGTCTGACGCTGGAACAGCTTGCGGAGAAAACCCACCTCTCCAAGTCCGCTTTAGGGAGTTATGAGGGGGATAATCTCAAGGACATCAGCCATTACGCCCTTATTGAGTTGGCAAAGTTTTACGAAGTGACTGTTGATTATCTGCTGGGCCGTTCTCAAACAAGAAACCACCCAAACGCCGATCTTGCAGACCTGCATTTGAGTGATGACATGATAGAACTATTGAAAAGCGGGCTGGTGGACAATTCTCTTTTGTGTGAGCTGGCGACACACCCGGATTTTCCCCGGCTCATGGCCGACCTTGAAATCTATGTGAACGGCATAGCGGGAAAGCAGGTGCAGAGCGCAAACGCCATTGTGGACGCTGTGAGTGCAACGATTATGAAACAACACAATCCCGGCTTGACTGACCCACAGCTGCGACAGCTTATCGCCGCCCATATTGACGATGACAGCTTTTGCCGCTATGTGATACAGCAGGACATAAACAAGATAGCCTTCGACCTGCGGGAAGCCCACAAGGACGATTTTTTCAGTGTCCCGGAGGACAATCCACTGGAAGATTTTTTGCAGACCGCAGAGGAAACCACCAGAGAGGACAGCGACCCGGAGCAGGCGGCTATGGCATTTATCTGTAAGCGGCTCAAGCTGAACTATGGGAAACTGTCAGAGGAAGAAAAGAAGTGGTTGAAAAAGATTGCACAGAAATCGGATTTGCTGAAAAATCCAAAGCCGCAGCGGGGACGCAAGTAAGAGAATAATAAATCAGATTATATGGAGGTATCGGTTATGAAAAAGTGGTTACTGATAATTTCAGCGACTGTTATTTGCGTTGCTGCCGCTTTTTTATATTTCTTTAGTTTAACTCCCAAAGGAGATACCATTACCAGCAGAGAAAGCATACTGAACACCGCAATTTCAAAGGGGAATGAATGGACTATTGCAAAAGAACTGGAACTTGGCGGTTATATCGTGAGTGGAGCATATAGTGCAGATAATAAATCTACACTTGCCATCTTTGAACCAACAGGAAATGGAGATTACAAATTTAGTACATCAACAAACCGAAATAGTGATGAGATTATTGTTGGTGGCGTTGCAATAAACGGAGAATGGTATGATTTAATTTGGTTTAATGGTGCTAAAACAGAGTATGCCGAAATCACTTATACAATAAATGGACAAGTGCAAGATACATTGAGATACAGCACAGATGATATGGATATTATCTCAATTAAAAACCCAGAAAAAGAGTATTCCATTCATGTGGTTTACTATGACAATGATGGAAATAAGTACGAATAAATTGTTTTTCATCGAGAAAATAGCAAAGCCAGCCGAGCCAGTCAACGGTCAAGATGAACGGCGCATTTCATGCGCCGCCGTTGACAGTCCCGCCCGTCTTTGCTAAAGGGTAATCAAGGCGGGAAAGCCCTAAAATGGTTTCACACCTATTTCAATAATTGGAGGAGATAAAAATGAGATCAGAAAAGGAAGTTTATGATATTGTTTTGAATTTTGCAAAAACAGACAAACGCATTCGCATGGTTACTTTGGAAGGATCTAGAACAAATACAAATATTCCGCCTGATGATTTTCAGGATTTTGATATTACTTTTTTTGTTACGGATATGGACAGCTTCACAAGTGATGATAAATGGCTAGATATATTTGGTGAAAGGTTGATTCTGCAAAAGCCGGAAGATATGGAATTATTTCCAGCTGTAGAAAAGGGATTTTCATATTTAATGCTGTTTACTGATGATGTTAAGATAGATTTAACTTTGCTGCCGCTGGAACTGATAGACGAGTATTTTACATGGGATAAACTGGTAAAGTTACTGTTGGATAAAGACAACCGTATCGTAAAGCCGCCAATACCAACGGATATAGACTACCACTTGCAGAAGCCTACTCAAAGAATGTTTGACGATTGCTGTAATGAATTTTGGAATACTACAACATATGTAGTAAAGGGCTTATGCCGCAAAGAAATTCTTTTTGCTATTGACCATATGAATGATATAGTACGAAAAGAATTGCTTCGCATGATTTCCTGGCTGATTGGTATCAAACAGGGATTTCATTTCAGTTTGGGAAAAAACTATAAATTTATGAAGCAATATGCCCCAGAGGAATTGTGGGAACGACTTATGTCCACTTATAATATGGATTCCTATCCCCATATGTGGGAATCCTTTGAACAATGTATGGCATTGTTCCGGGAGGTTTCGTCAGAAGTGGCATGCCAGTTGGATTACCAGTATCCACTATATGATGAAAAAATCAGTAATTATGTGATTCGGCAAAAGAAAAAATATGGCATTGAAGATGATAACAAATAAAATTTTTTCAATCGAAAAAATTTATTTTGATTATTCAATTTTGAAAAACTGAATACCTCAAAATCAGAAAGAGCGCGGACAAGCACTTTGAGGGATTGACCGCCTTGTCCACCCATTCAGTGGGACGGCGGGCGGCGGTCAAGGCCGGGTGTAAACCCGTTCATTTCAGCCTTGACGGTTACCCGCTGTCCTGTTACTTTTCCGGGAGTGTAGCCACAACTTCGGGACACTTTGTCCACAAGTCGGAGCGTAGGACGATGAACGGGGGCTTTCATATACGCCCTGTCTGCTGTTGAAACCAGACCTGCGCTTACGGCTCCACGCCACACAAGCACAGCCCTGTTTTCCTGCCGCTTCAAATGCCCTTGCCCTCCCCGGCGGCAACGGCATTTTCACGGCAACGCCGACAGAGCGTATAACACACTACACTTTGCTTCGCAAAGTCGTGTGCCAAATGGGGGCGTTGCCCCCTTTGGAAACCCCCACAAGGAAAGGCGGTACGCTACCCCTCCACGGGGCGCATACCGCCTTTTCTTGTTATCCAGCCCTCCGGCTGTATCGGTTGAGCAAAAGTCAGCGTGGGAATGGTGTGGTATCTTTATCTAAGTGAAACCCCCTGCTCCCACTTGGAGACGGTCTGCCGCACCACATTCACTTTGACGGCCAGTTCCTGCTGGGAAAGGCCCTTGGATTTCCGGATGGCTTTGATGTTTTCATTTAGCATAGGGGCTCACTCCTTTCGGCCCCATTGTAGGGAGAATGGACCGTTGCCGCAAGCAACGCAGAGTAACACGGCTCATTTCAGCAGTTCTTTCCGCAAATCGTCCAGATATAACTTCTGCTGCCGCCTTAGATAGCCGTGGACGAAGGGGCGCATCCACCAGTGCTTGGCGCCCACGGTTTCGGTACAGTGGAGCCGGGTGCCGCCCTCCGCCGCCTCAAAGATGCCCTCCCAGGAGCCGGACATATTGCCGTTCTCTATGGTGAAGGCCCAGCGGCGGAAAGGCTCGCAGGCCGTGACGGTAAAATTTGTGGCATAGCCGCTCTTGGTGTGCTCCACGAAGTGGGTTTTGCCCAGAACTTCCACCCGGGCCAAATCGCTGCGCCAGGTAGTATGAGAAAGGTCGGTCACCACCTGCCACACCCGCTCTACCGGGCAGGGAAAGTGAACGGTCACCTTGGAGGTCGGCATAGACTCACCCCTTCTTTGGTTTCTTGTTCAGTTTCAGGCTGATACAAAGGCGGTCAGCCGCCTCCTGGAGCAGTTCCACGGCGGCCAGGGCCCGTTCCTTGATGGGCTGGGCGGAAAGCTCCGGCCGACTGTCCAGTGTGGCCATCACAGAGCGCAGATCCTCCAGGGGCAGCAGATAGACCGCCGTGTTGAACAGCGTCTTGCGGCGGCCGTCGTTGTAGCCCGCCAGAAGTGCATCCAGAATGGCTCGCTTTTCCTCCAACTGAGTCAAATAGGATTTCAACCCCACCTCCCGGGCCAGGGCGATGTCCTGCTGCCGGTTCCGGTGGGGCACAAAGGAGTCCCCGTCGTCAAAACCGTCGTAACGGGAACAGGGGTACTCCGGACACCGCCAGCAAAACGGGACCCCTCCGTGCTCCAGAGAGCACCTGGCGATTACGCAGCTCTGATTGCCCGCCCCGCCGCCGCAACCGGGACAGTAGCCGCCCAGATGCATGGAGCACAGGCGGCAGTTGAGACCGCAGAGGGAGAAGCGGGTCTCTTCTCTGGTAAAGCCTTTCATACTCTTCCCCTCCTCAGAACCACAATGCCTGTTCCTCCCGGAACACCGGGGTGTCCCCCTGGGCATAGGGATCATAGCGGTTTTCGTTGCAGCCGAATTCCTGCAAAAAGCAGATCTGTCCCGCCTCGTTCCAGCGGATGAGGGAGAGACCGTCAAAGCTCTGGACGGTGCCGTCCGTCATGGCGCACCGGAAGGCCCACTCCACCACGGTCTCACTCCCCTTGTGGAAATACTGCCGGATGTCCCACCGCTCCACGGTGCCCCGGCTGTTCCACTCGGCAAACCACAGCTTGATCTTCCCGCTGCCGTGGTACTCCGGCCCCCAGCTCTCGATGTAGAGGGCGTCGGGGGCAAAGAGCTCCTCAACGCCCGTGTCCTGCTTGTCCAGCCACATGGAAAACCATCGGCGAACCTGCGCTTCCCTTTGTTCCTGTATATCCATAGCTGCCTCCAACTCCATTACACACATTTCACCGGCTGCCGGATGACGGTTTTCAGCTTTTCCGGCCTGGTCCGCCGGGCGTCGCTCAAGTAGATCTCGTGGTGGAACCGGCCCTGGCTGAAATCCAACCCGTAGCCCTGTTCCGCGGCGAAGGCCTCCATGGCCGCCACGGTGGCGGGCTCATCGTCGTAGGGGCCGATGTGCATGCACTGGACGCACAGCCCCTCCTCCCAGGGGAAGAACTCCACCTTAGAGAAGTCCCGCTGTTTCTTTTCCGTCGCCTCCCGGACGGCCCAGTCAAAGGCCTCTTCCGTCACAAACTCCGGCAGGCGGATCAGGGAGATCCACCGGAAATCCTCCTTGCGGGCATAGTCCACCCCGTGGACGCCCTCCTGCCACCAAAGCCCCTCCAGCGGCGGCACCACGTAGTCGAAGTAGCCCTCCAGTCGGTGCTGTCCCTGCTTGCTCATTTTGATGGTGAAGGCCACCGCATAGAGCAGCTCCAGGGCCTGCTTATAGGTGCCGTTTTCCTCATTGGGATCTCCCTGCCCCCGCACCGCCAGGAAGTTCATGGCAGGCACGGTGACGATGCCCGGTGCCTTGGGCGGCAGATAGAATTCCTTGTACTCCTTCTTGTAGTCAAAGGCCATGGTCATTTCCTCCTCTTTTTGGGCTGGGCCTGGAGGGCCAGACAGGTGAGGCGGGTGAGGGCGGTCATGGTGTCCCGGTCGTCCACATCCTCCACCCAGATGTAGTCATTGGCCCCCTCATAGGGCGGGGCCTTGGGCAGATTTGAAAAAGCTGCTTCGCCTGCCGGGGTGACCTTGACGAAAAGCTGGTCATCGCAGATGACGGCAAAGAACACGCCATCGCAGTAGAGGCCGTATTCGCCGAACATCTTCCGGCTGCGGATAGCGCCCGCCTGGCGCAGCTGCTCGGCCACATAGTCCACAAAGTCCTGATGAGAGGCCATGTCAATCCCTCCCGTAGCGGTCAGCCAGCGTTTTCGTCAGTTCCCCCAGACGCTCCCGCAACTCCTGCGGCTCCAGCAGCTCCGCTTTGTCCCCGAAGGTCAGCACCCAGCTGAGCACGCTGTCGGCGTCAGGAAAGCCGCCGATGAAGCGCAGCCGGCCGTCCGGCTCCACGGTGAAGCGGTCCGCCCCGTACTCCTCCACCAGCCGCCAGCGGCAGGCGGGATCAAAGAGGACGGTGACCTGATATTTGACCGGAAAGACCCGCTCCGGCTCCAGGTCGGGCAGGGGTGCGTGTCTTGGTTCAAAGGGTTCACCGGCAGCGAGGTCCGTCATGCGGTTCAGTTTGAACAGGCGGAAAGCCTCCCGGGTTTGGCACCAGCCCCACACATACCAGGTGGACCAGTGGAACACCAGGTAGTAGGGCTCCACGGTGCGCACCAACTCCCCCTTAGGGGAAAAGTAGGCGAAGCGGATGGTGCGGTACTGCTCGATGGCCCCCTGGATGCGTTCGATTTTTGGCGGCAGGCTGGTCTTGTACCAGGAGGAGAGG
Source organism: Dysosmobacter sp. Marseille-Q4140 (assembly GCA_018228705.1). Classification (NCBI taxonomy): domain Bacteria; kingdom Bacillati; phylum Bacillota; class Clostridia; order Eubacteriales; family Oscillospiraceae; genus Dysosmobacter; species Dysosmobacter sp. Marseille-Q4140. Next base: position 490,460 of record CP073694.1, read on the forward strand.
TCGATGAGCATATGGGTGCCGCCACTCACCAGTCCGCCTGTCCCGGCGGACAGCTTTTCCATCAAAAGGGCGTAGCGCCGGGTGCCGCTGACGCTGTCCAGGCTCCGAAGGCCCGCCAGGATGGCCTGCATCTCCGGAGCGGTGAGCACTGTCCGGTCCACCCGGTAGCCCTCCATAATGGAGATGCCGCCCCTGGCACCCTGGGCGGTGGCGATGGGGATGCCTGCCCGGCACAGGGACTCAATGTCCCGCTGGATGGTGCGCCGGGACACCTCGAACTGCTCCGCCAGCTCCGGGGCGGTGACCCTCTCCCGCTGGAGCAGGATGGACAAAATTCCGATGAGCCGCTCCATCTTCATGGGATGCACCGCCCTTCTTGTTTTTGTCCATTATACCACAGGAACACGACAACTGTCTGTCATGTTTCTGTTTCCGTTGCGCTTTTTCACATTGTTTGATACCATAAAAGTCAGATGGAAAGGACGTGGGAGTATGAGAAAGCCGTTCTGAATGGCTGGGAAATGAAGCCCTGCCGCAAAATAAGCGTGAAATAGCGTTCGGAGGGCATATTATGTCTTACTTTATTTATCAAGGAATGCAGATCTATTATCAGGAATATGGCGAAGGAACGCCCTGGATTTTTCTCCATGGGAACACGGCCTCTTCCCGCATGTTTGAGCCGCTTCTGCCCCTGTATCAATCTCACGGCAAGATCGTCCTGATGGATTTCTTGGGGAACGGGCGGTCAGAGCACTTGTCTACTTTTCCTCCTGATATATGGGCCGACCAAGGGAGACAGGTGGTGGAGCTGTGCCGCCGCTTGGGATACGACGGGGCCAATCTAGTGGGGACAAGCGGTGGGGCCTATGCCGCCATCCACGCCGGGTTTCAGGCACCGGAACTATTCGGGAAAATCGTAGCTGACAGCTTTGACGGCAGTACACTGCCAAGTGAGTTTGCCCGATCTGTTACAGAAGAACGCCGCAGAGCCAAGGCGGACCCGGCTGCCCGGGAGTTTTATCGGTGGTGTCAGGGAGAGGATTGGGAACAGGTCGTAGATCTGGACACGGAGGCACTGGTTTGTTTGGCGCACCGTCCTGGACCGCTGTTTCCTAAGCCCATAGAAGATATCCAATGTCCGATGCTCGTTACAGTCAGCCGTGAGGACAAGATGCTCTCCGGCCACTGTATTGAGGAAAGCAAAAACTGGACAGCAGCCGCTCCCCAGATCACCTGCCGTATTTTTGAGACAGGCGGCCATCCGTTGATCTATTCCCGGGCAGAAGAACTGGCTGCGTTGATCTGTGCTTTTTTTGAGAAGGCGTCTTGAGTGAGTGATTTCTCAATTTGACAGAAGATAATCCGGATTGGGAACACCTGTGCTGCATCATCCGCAACAAGCAGCGCCTCCCACGGCTTCACAATCGTGAATTTACTGGACGCCGCCGCGCTGAAGCGGCTTCTGAAAAAACAAGGTGTGCCTATGCAAATCAGAAAAGTGGAAACGAACAAAAAGAGATACCTGGATCTCCTGCTGCTGGCCGACGAGCAGGAGGACATGGTGGACCGCTATCTGGAGTGGGGGACCATGTATGTGCTGGAGGAGGACGGTGTCAAAGCGGAGTGCGTGGTAACCGACGAGGGAGACGGCATCCTGGAGCTGAAAAACATTGCCGTGGCGCCTGCCTTCCAGGGCAGGGGCTACGGAAAGGCCCTGGTAGAGTTTCTCATTCGGACATATACAGGCCGGTATGCAACACTGCAAGTCGGCACAGGGGACAGCCCCTCCACCATCCCGTTTTATGAATCCTGCGGCTTTCGCAGGCACCATCTGGTTAAAAACTTTTTCACCGACCACTACGATCATCCCATCTATGAGTGCGGGGTTCAACTGGTGGACATGGTGTATCTGCGAAGAGATTTGTAAAAAAGGCGGAGTGTCCGATTTCCGGACACTCCGCTTTCAGTATTGCGTAGTGATCTCGCCCTCTCCGATCCCGTAGAGACGGCGGAATTTCTCCAGGTCCCCGGAGGTGCGGATCAGCATGATCTCGGTGAATCGCCCGGTGCGGAGGTCCCGAAAGCCCGCCACCTTCTCCCCGGTGCATATGCTGGCGTGGATCACAGGCTCCTGGGTCTTCCGGTCGTAGGTACGTGTCTCCCGCTTTTTCCTGAAAAACATCCCGCATCCCTCTTCAAGACTGCGCGTCGGACTCCCCGAGAAACTCCTCGATGGCAGCCACCGTCTGGGCCTGCTGCTCCTCCGCGGAGATCGTCGCGGGCTGGTCCCCCTTCTGGGGGCCGTAGTTGCCGAACTGGGCGTGGTTGCCGCCCTCGATCTCCACAACGTTCTCCGTATAGTCGATGTGATCCTCCACGCTCTGGTTGAGAGAGCCGTAGACGGTCAGGGTCTTTTCCGGCGGGTAGTCGCCGTAGATGTAAGCCCCCAGCAAAATGAGGCCGTCCACCTCGTCCGGGTGGCTTGCTGCAAACTGGGAGGCCATGGCGCCGCCCATGGAGTGCCCGGCGATGTACCAGTGCTGATACTCCGGGAACTGTGGGATCACCTCTTCCGCCGCGTTGGCGTCAAAGATCGCCATGCGGAAGGGCATGTGGACCAGGATGCAGGTGACGCCGGTCTGCCGGATCTTCGTCAGCAGGGGTAGATAGGCCTCCGCCTCCACCTTGGCGCCGGGATAGAAGATCACGGCGGTGTCCATGGGGTACGAGGGTGAGAGGATCGTCAGGTCGTCCTGCACCGTGATGGTGCTGTCCTGGGCCAGCACCTCCAGGGCGATCTCGTCCGCCCGGTAATAATCCGACACATACCAGAAAAAGGCGCCCATCAGGACGGCCAGGACCAGCAGGACGATCCCCCCTGCCAGCAACCATTTTTTCCGCCGGGGCATCAGCGTTCCTTTCATGTCCGCTTCCCTCACTGCTCCTCCTGGGGAAGATAGGCCCGGATGGTGTAGCGCCGCCGCCCGGCCGTGGCCTTTCCATATTGGATGGCCTGCCGGGGACACTCGTTGATGCAGCGCAGGCACTGGTAACACTGGGCCGCCCAGACGGGCTTCCCCTCCCGGAGGGTGATGGCGTGGGCCGGGCAGTTCGCGGCGCAGAGGCCGCACCCGTTGCAGCTGTCCCCGGCAAAGAAGGGCTTCGCGCTGCGGGCGAACCGGTTGAACCTGTAGTTGACCGGGCCGGACTTGAGCCCGGCCATGCCCCCCTCGCGGACCCGGTACACCTGCTCCTGCCGACGGATCTCCTGGGCCATCCGCCCCAGCTCCTCCCGGGCGGCGGCGATCTTTTTCAGGATCTCGTCCTCGCCGTCGGTGTCCGAGCCGACGATGTAGTTGTTGGGCATCACCAGGCTGTAGCTGCTGCTAAGCGGATACAGCCTGGAAAACCGCTTCATGGCGTGGCCGGCGTCCTCCCCGCAGGTGCATACGCCGAAGGTGAACGCCTGGGTTGCTGGCAGTTTCTTCGCAAAGTCCGCCATGAGTTCCGGCACGCCCCAGGCGTAGATCGGAAAGACGAATCCGATCTGCCGGGCATCCGCCACATCCGGCAGTTCCTTCAGCTGCGTAATATCACAGGCCGTATCGTCCGTGAGGCGGGCCAGCTGTCGGGCCGCCCACGCCGAGTTGCCTGTTCCGGAAAAATAGAAGATCATTGGTCGTGCTCGCTTCCTTCCGTCCCGCGGCTCTGCCGATGCCGCGCCTTTGCTGTTCTTGCCTCCATTATAAGCGAAGCGGCGCCCAAGCACAACGGAAACGAAAGGAAACCTGCGCAGACAGGTTCTGTCCAGCCGGCGGAAAAGACTTCCGGGGAAATCCTTTGCCTTCAGCAAAAGTCATTCCTGTTTTTCACATTTCCAATGATTGAGTTTTGGCAGCTGGGTTTTAAAATAGGTCCTGACTTGTTCTGGAGGCCAGGTTTCATTGGACATGTGGCGCTCCAAAAAATCTAACAGCTCGTCGAGACTTGTATAAACAAATTTTCCGTCGGCATAACACCACTTGCAGTATTCCTCATTGAAGGTGCCGTCCGGCTCCCGGCTGATATTGGCATCCTCCAGGGGCATGCCGCAGCACTGGCAGATCAGCTGCCTGGGGGACCCCAGCAGCGTATTGATGGAGACATCGAACAGCCGGGAGAGCAGCTTCAAGGTCTCTGTGTTGGGCACTGTTTCGCCGGTCTCCCAGCGGGAAACCGCCTGACGGGTCACATGTACTTGTTCCGCCAGCTGCTCCTGGGAGAGTCCATGCTTGGTGCGCAGGTCCAGAAGGATTTCTTTGGTATCCATGTTGATCACCACCTCGTCTGGATTGTACCACTGTGGACGCAAAAAGCAAAGCAACCGGCAGTTGCTGGCTCATCCTGCGTTCACATGCTGAGGCGAAATTGCGCGATCAAAAAGAATTCAGAAACTGTTCATTTCTCCCGCGGCTTTCTCTGGTATCATGATGCCCACTTTCAAAACCAGCCGCGGAGGTACGTATGGAATTCACCTGTCACACCAAGTATGATCAAAAGGCGCTGACCGCCATGGCCCGGGCGGTCCGCAAGACCGTGCGGGCCAAACGGAGCCGCATGGTCCGCGTCTGGGCCTGGATCATCATCGCCCTTCTCGCCGTGTCCCTGTGGATCTCCTGGGGGAACGTTTGGCAGACTGCGGCAGACAGCATCGTGATTGCCGCCCTGCTGGTGATCGGCTGGAAAGAGGACGCCATCAACGGCTATTTCGCCAAACGCAGGGCCCTGCCGGGCACCGATGTCGCCGACACCGCCTTCTATCCCGACCACTTCCTGGTAAGGACCGCCGCGGCGGAGTCCAAGTGGCAGTATGACAGGATCCTGGCCCTGGCGGAGACAGGGGCGCACTTGGTCTTCGTCATGGGAAAGGACCACGCCCTGGCCTTCGAGAAGGCCGCGCTGGAGGGCGGCAGCCTCCCGGAATTCCGCCGCTTCCTGGAGGAACAGTCCGGGAAGAACATTCAGAACATCGGAGGATAAGGAAGCATGAAGAAAGGCTGCAAAATCGCGCTGGTGGGCGGGCTGGCCGCGGTGGTCGGCATCGCCGCCTGCTGGAAGTGGATGATCCGGATGCCCCTGGGGGAGTTCACTCGGTACGCCCTCTACATGGCGGTCCTGGACGATGAGATCTGCCGCAACGAACTGGAGGGAAATCAGATTGGAGACCAGGTCATCTCCTTCGCCCCCAGAGCGGAGACCCTGCAGGGGCGCTACCACCTCTTTCTGGAGCTGAACCGGACCAAGGACCGTGAGCAGCTCCAGCAGGAGATCGCCGACCTGGAGCAGCGGCTCCAGGAGTCCTGGCAGTACGCGGGCCAACCCAAGGAGCAGCTGGAGGTGGAGTTTGCCGACTAGTGCAGCCGGTGAAAGCCAGTCTCCGGGGCGATCCAGGCCCAGTGATTGCGTCGCTATATCAAAGATAAGGGCCGCTGAAGATCCGTGGATCTTCAGCGGCCCTCGTTTCTCATTTCGGGTCCTGTTCCGGGTATTTGCCATAGGCGCCGGTCCAGTGCTCCGCCGCTTTCAGGAAGGCGGCGTGGCCGTGGGCGCGGATGTATTCCAGCGCCTGCTGGTACTTGCCGTATTTGTAGCCGGAGTGGTTGAGGAAGGATTGAATGACCTCGCAGCGGTCATATTCCTCGCAGTCTCCGCAGGTGACATGGCCTCTGGCCAGACAGCACTTCTTCATCCTGCACTTTGCCCGGCTCAGGTCCCGGGAGCCGTCCAGATACCCCGTCTTGCAGCCCTTGCAGGTGTTCCGATACTCCCGGCAGGTCCCGCAGTACGCGCCGCAGCAGCCGATCTCCTCCGTGCCGTTCATCGGGGCGCGCCCCCTTCAAAATGGCAGATCTCCAGAAAATCGCGGATGCTTTCTTTCACCGCGCGAAGGGACTGCTCATCGCCGTATGGGATGTTGATGCACCGCTTTCCCTTTTTGCAGGCGGGCAGACGCTCCGCCAAGCGGTTCAGAAACGCCTCGTCGGAAAAATGGATAGAGAAATGGCTTTTCGCGGCGGAAACCGCCACATATCCCTCATACATCTTCTTCCCCAGCAGCCACATGGGCATGGAAAAGGAGATTTTAGGGACCAACTGCGGATATTCCGCGCTCATAAAGTCAATGAATGCGCTGACATGCCGCCGCTGCTCTTCGTTCAGCGACGCCACATACTCAGAAACAGAAGTTGCGCCCATATCGTACCTCCCACTGCCTATTGGGACTGCCGCCGGTCCCACTCTTTTTTCAGGATGGCATACTGCACCGTGTTTTCATACCGGGGTGTGCCGTCGGGATCGTTCACGAAGGAGATGAATTCCAAAAACACGCCCTCCCGGCGCATGCCCAGCTTTTCGCACAGGTGCTGGCTGGAGAGGTTATAGTCCTCCGTATAGGCGTAAATGCGCCGTGCGCCCTTTTGGGAAAAGAGATAGTCGAAGAAGGCATGTGCCGCCTCGAAAGCGTACCCTTTTCCCTGGTAGGCCTCATTCAGCATCCAGCAGGGGCTGAAGGTATCCCGCACGGCGTGCTCATCCGCGTGGGGCTCGCCCGTCTCCGGGTAGGCGTCGATCTCTCCGATGACCTTGCCTCCGTCTTTCAGGGTGATGGCGAAGTAGTATTCCGTCTCGCCCAGCCGCTTTTTCACGGCTTCCCTGGCCTCGTCCAGGGAATGCAGCTTCATGCTGGCAAAGCAGTTGACCGCGGGTTCTTTCAGATATTCGTAGACATCCGCCGCGTCCGTCTCCAGAAAGGGACGCAGGATCAGCCGTTTTGTTTCAATCACCATACTTCGTTACCTCAATCAAATAAAATGGAATACCGCTGTGCCTGTATCTGCGTTTTCACCAGTGCAGTTCGCATTTTCCGGAAGCTTGCTGAAACTTCCACTGCAGATAGTATCGACTGGTTTCCCCATCCAGATGGATCGACTGGGTGGGATTTTGACTGCTGAGTTTCAAAAGCGGCTGCTTGTTCTGATCCAGCAGCAGAACTTCCGCCTCGCCTTTGGTCAGTCGGGCATCCAAAGCAAATGCGTAAATCCTGTTTTCATAAAAGCGCCCCATGTGCCGGACCCATCCGGTGCAGGCATCCAGCTTTACCTTGTCTCCGGTTTTCCCGGGTAGAAACGCAAACAGGATCGCTTTGATACATTTCGTGGTCGCAATCGCACCCCAATAGTAAGGCAATCCCTTAAACTTCATGCTCCCGTCCTCCTGTATATCAGGCCCCTACCGATCCTCCCCGGCCTCGTCCGGGGAGTGCAGCTTCATACCGGAAAAGCAGTTGACCGCAGGTTCTCTCAGTCATTCGTAAACGTCCGCCGCATCGCTCTCCGAAACGAGACGCAGAATAGCCGCTTCGTTTCTACGATCATGCTCTGGCACCTCCGTGAAATCAAGGGCGAGAAACCCAGTTCCATCGTTTTGCAGTATAAAAAGTTCCGCTCCGGGACCGATCTTCGGAACCTTTTGACGGTTTTTTCGTCTATGCAGATAGTAGCACATTTCTGCAAGGAGGGAAAGTGTATGAAGAAGCGGAATGTCATCAGCATCCTGCTCTATCTGCTTGGCGCCGCTCTTTTTGTGATCGCCAATTCCGCAGTCATCAGCGGCAGTCCGATCCATCTGACGTACGTTCAACGGGTCATTCTTTGCAGCGCGGCAGTCTGTTCCATCGGAACAGCTCCGTTCATTGGTCGATCCAAAACAAGAGTCGGCATGGTTATGAAGCTGGTCGCTGCAGCCGCATTGATTTGGTGTATCTTTGCATTTGGCGGGTTTATGAATAACAGTATGGCATAAATGGCGGCAGCCAGGCAGCTTCCCGTTTGGTGAACAGAATATCAGATACTGACTGCAGGGGCAAGGTTGAAATACACCTTGCTTATTTTTGGCCTTTCAGAAAGCGATAAGGCCGCCATGGCATGCACCAACATTTGCCTTTTTTCGGTCCACAATGGGATAAAAATCCGCCAACATCACAAGATTTCGGTACAAGTGAGGAAAATTGAACTTCCGGCGTCTTGCTCCCAGAGAAAGCGCGCTATCAACGGTGCTTCACCTGGTTTTGAAATTTTCCAGAATGGCAACGATCTTCTGTTAAAATAAATGCGGGGCGGAGGCCATACCTCCGTCCCGCATTTCTGTCTCGGATCAAATCAGGCAATCATTTCAGCTTGGCGCCGTCGTGGAAGACATTGCCCACCTTCTCGCCCAGCACCCGGTATGCGTTGTGGATGGGGTCGAAGGTGATGGGCCGCAGCTTGTCCGGGTCGATTTTTCCGGCTTCATCCAGCACGGACTCGTCGGCGCTCACATTGACGATCTCGCCCACCAGACGGCAGCTCTCCGGGTCGTAGCTCACCAGGCGGCACTCCACCGCCATGGGGAGCTCGTCGATGAGGGGCGCGTCCACAAATTCCGACTTGGTGGTGTGCCAGCCGGCCTTTGCCACCTTGTCCGCCACCTGGTTGCCGGACTCGATGCCCACATAGTCGCAGGCAACCATCTGCTCCGCCGTGGCCATGCTGACGGTGAAGGCCTTGCGGGCCAAGATGTTGGCGGTGGTTTTATGGCCTTCACTGATGCACATGCTCAGTTCCTTGTCCTCGCTGATGCCGCCCCAGGCCGCATTCATGGCGTTGGGGGTGCCGTCCTCATTGTAGGCAGCCAGGATAAAGACCGGCTGAGGATATGCTGACGATCCCATCCTAAACGATTTGAGGAGGAAAGAGAACGACACGGTTTGGAGTTCGTGCCGATTTCAGCGCGTTATGCCTTTTTCCGTGTCAGAAATACGCCCACCAGCGCCGCAATCAGAACAAAGGGCGCCAGGCGGACAAAGCCCCACTCAAAGGCGTGGATGGCCACCCCCATGACGGCGGTCTCCGGGGCGCTGTAATCCCAACCCAGGTAAGGGCTGTTCACCGCCGCCAGAACTCCGACCACGGCCAGGATGCCCACGCACACCGCGACGAGCAGCCAGTGGAGGACCGAGCGCCGCATGGCCTTCCTCCGGGCAAACTGCAGATTGATGATCTCCAGCTTTTCCGAGAGAGCCTTGATCTCGTCCACCTCCGACTCCGTCACCGTCTCCCCCAGCAGGGTGCTGACAGGCGTCTCCAAAGCCTCCGACAGGGCGATGAGCAGATCGGAGTCCGGGACGGACAGGCCCTGCTCCCATTTCGAGACGGTCTGCCGCACCACGTTCACCTTGACGGCCAGTTCCTGCTGGGAAAGGCCCTTGGATCTCCGGATGGCTTTGATGTTTTCGTTCAACATTGGGCTCAGCTCCTTTCGCCCCCATTGTAGGAAAAGCGGCCCGTTGCCGCAAGCAACGGAGAGTAACACGGCCTGTTTTTCGGGCCATCCGCCCCAACTGTTTGCGTCGCTATATCAAAGATAAGGCAGGAGGCGGGAGCGCGTCAAGTCCACTTTTGGAAAGCGAAAGTAAATCCGTATAAGTGCAAAAGGCAATGAGCAGTCCGTTTTTCGATCAAACAGGTCGGAAAACGGACTTCGTTCACTTTGACGGCAGCGCAGGGGTTGACAAAAAAAGTATTTCCACTATAATTACCAAAGGTAACTATATGGAGGGGACAACATGGAACCGAAAACGATCAAAGCGCTGCTGGATGCCTGCTATCTGGCCAAACGCATCCGGGATCTGCTCCCGGCGCTGCCCCAGGGCGTGACGCCGGCGTATATCACGTATCTGGACGTGATCCAGACCCTGCAGCAGCAGGGCAGGCAGGTAAAGATCTCTGACATCAGCGATACGCTGAATCTCCCCCGGCCGGGCGTGACCCGGACGGTGAAAGAGATGGAGGCCAAGGGCTTCCTCTGCAAGCACGCCTCCCCCAGCGACGGACGCATCACCTATATTTCCGTCACGGAGGCGGGAAAGCAGCTGTCCCAAATATACAACGAGGAGTATTTTTGCCGTCTGGCGCCGCTCCTGAGCGATATTTCCCAGGAAGACGCCGACCGTACCATTCAGACCATTCAGAAATTCTATCGTGTCATGTCGGAAGGAAGCGTTTGTGTTGGATAAGAAAAATTCGGATTTTACTCAGGGCAATATTCTCAGGAAGCTGCTCCTGTTCATGGTCCCCATTCTCGGGGCCCTTATTTTGCAGGCCGCATACGGAGCGGTGGACCTGCTGGTCGTGGGCCGGTTCGGATCCACGTCCGGCCTCTCCGCCGTCTCTACGGGAAGCCAGGTCCTGAATCTGGTCACATTCGTTGTGACGCAGCTGGCCATGGGCATTACGGTGTTGATTGCGCGGTACCTGGGTGAGAAAAAGCCGCAGCAGATCGGGCCCGTCCTGGGCGGAGCCGCTCTTGTGTTTGCTTTGATCTCGGTGGTGCTGTGCATTGTTTTGGTCTGTTTCGCCCGCCCCATCTCCGTGCTGATGCAGGCGCCCGCGGAATCTCTGGACCTGACCGTAAGCTATGTGCGCATCTGCGGAAGCGGCATTTTCTTCATCGTCGCCTACAATGTGCTCTCCGCCATTTTCCGGGGACTGGGCGACAGCCGGTCTCCGCTTCTGTTTGTCCTGGTGGCCTGTGTGGTCAACATTTTCGGAGATCTGCTGCTAGTAGCCGGGTTCGGAATGGACGCCGCGGGCGCGGCCCTGGCCACGGTCATTGCGCAGGCCGTCAGCGTGGTCTGCGCGGTGGTCTTGCTCTTGAAAAAGGAGCTTCCGTTTACCTTCAGCCGAAAAGATATCCGGCTGAATCCCCAGTGCCGCAAATTCCTGGCCGTCGGCTTGCCCCTGGCGCTGCAGGAGTGCTTGACGCAGCTGTCCTTCCTGGCGCTGTGCGCCTTTGTGAATCGCCTGGGCTTGGAGGCTTCCTCCGGGTACGGCGTTGCCAGCAAGATCGTCAACTTTGCCATGCTGATCCCCAGCGCCCTCATGCAGTCCATGGCGTCCTTCGTGTCTCAGAATGTGGGCGCCGGCAATCCCAAGCGCGCCAAACAGTCTATGTTTACCGGGATCGGTGTGGGTCTTTGCTTCGGCTGCGTGGTCTTCGTTCTGGTCATGCTGAAAGGCGATGTGCTGGCTGGCTTCTTCTCCACCGATGCGGCGGTCATCCAAAAGGGCTTTGAATACTTGAAGGGATTCGCCCCGGAGACCATCGCCACCGCCGTCCTGTTCAGTATGGTCGGTTACTTCAACGGAAACCAGCAAACCCTTTGGGTCATGATCCAGGGGCTGGTCCAGACCCTTCTCGTCCGCCTTCCCATGGCGTATTTCATGAGCATCCAGCCCAACGCCAGCCTGACCAAGATCGGCCTTGCCGCCCCGGTGTCCACCGTGGTCGGGATCATTTTGAATGTGGGATTTTACATTTATTTTACCCGCCGGCAAAGCAGGCAGGATCCCGCGATCAGCGCGGGCAACAGCAAAGACTGAGCATATGCCGGGCCCATACAGCGCCGGGTTCACCCTGGACACCTATACGCATATCACCAACGATATGCAGAGCGGCGCAGCAGAGAAGATCGTCGGCTTCATGGAAACGGCTACGGCCAAGTCAAAACCGGAACCGCCTGACCCGCTGGAGGAGAGCCGGTGCAAGGTGATACCGTTCGAAAGGGTAGGATAAAAGAAGCGAAGCCCAAGGGACACGCCAAAGTCCTTTGGGCTTTCGCCATTTTGAATTACTGAGTTTCGATACAACAGAATTTGTACTTTTTTCCACTTCCGCACGGACAGTAGTCGTTTCGGCCTATTTTTCCGTGGACCATCCTATATTGCAAAACCCAATCATGTGCTTTCTCACGTCCTATACAACGGATGCGTTCAGCATCGTCTCCTTTCAAATCTGAAAAGAAGCACTTTTTCCCTTTAGCGGCAATCAATCTGTTTTTGCTGTCATACTCCAGTGAAATCCACATAACAGGTATTTCTTCGTTCCTTGATGCGGCGGCGTAAGCATAATCAAGTTGTTCCTGAACGGGACGCTGGATGATGCCTGGGATAGAAATGAAGGCACAGTATTTGATGTCCCCGAACGCCGCTATTGGTACGGTATAATTCAGTTCTCGTTGGCGTTTCAATGCATACTTAATCTGCTCAGCAAAATCTTCTTTTGCGTCTGATGCCAAATCCATCAGGAAATGTGCAAGGTGAATTTTTTCTGGAGAAATATCACGCCCCAAATAGTCAAGGATTTCAGAAATTTCTTTGGGCATATTTTGAACCGGTTTATTGGCCGCCGACGGATTTACAAATAACAGATTAAAGTATTCATCCAAAGATTGTCTGAATCCTTGCCAGAAGATGTTTTTAACATCGCCATACTGGGACGGATTTAAAGCGTATAGATTCCTATCAATGTATAGCCCCAAATGATCAAATTCGTCGTTCATTTGGTATTGAGGAACATGCATTGCTGCTTTTCGCTGTCTCAAATAATGCAAAAAACAGATTGGATTATCAAAATAATCTGCGTATACCAGCAAATCATCATAAGAAATAACAATGGTTTCTTCCTTCAGTGAAATTATACTCAGCTTTTCGGCTTTTGCGGCAAACTCGTTGAAATTATCAACTGTCACAGAAAAAGTAAATATGTGATCGAACGAGTCAAGTCCGGGAAGCTGGAATGTAGGATTTTTGTCGTGATCATAAAATTGCGCAGGAGAATGTTCTGCGATATATTTTACAGTCCTGCTACATTGAGAATCGGCTGCCTCTGCTAATTTTTGATATGCTTTTATATGCGCATCAAAATCTGTAATTGGCGGAGTGGAAGGAAATGAACCTGCTTTAACTTCTATCACAAACAAATTATTCTGATAAGTGATGATAATATCATTCTCATTTGTTTGCTTCAAGGAGTTTTTAACAGGGTAATAGTTGCTGATGTGAGCTTCAGCGCCAGGTAATATCTTAAGGAATAGTTCTTTGACCATTTCTTCGCTTGCCCGTGTCTGCTTTTCTTTCCAGGCTTCAAGGTATTCTGGCTTTCTCTGCATAATGCCTTTTTGGATATTTCTATATATGTTATCAAAAAGAGCATAGTACAAGAAGGCATAAGATGTCCCATCGATTTTAATGAAAGGTTTTTTTGCTACTGGTAGCTCGACAATGGGCCATCCAGCGAATTCGCTTACCCCCCCAAATGTGGTACATTCATTAATGCCGCAGGACAACATATCAATAAACCGAGAGTCCCAACCAGTAATAGCTTCAACATTGATCAAATCACTCCCCAGTAACTTCCCAGCAATCTTTGAAGTTCGACCTTCACCGCATTTAAGTGCGGCCTCAGGACTAATACCTGAGTCAACAGCTTCAACGAATAAGTCATATTCTTTGTAGAATTCCATAATGGCATCTGCGTATCCTTGCGAAAGAGAATACCGGAGTTTTTCTAATCCGTCAATCACTGCTGACGAAGAAACTCCGAAAAGCTCCAGCAAGGCATCGTCATGTGGAGGGAGTAACGCCTTTATCGGCTCTAATTCGAATATTTGATAACGGTTTCCTCTAACCCAATACATATACTGGGACTCCACGATTTCAGTAAGACGAGAATCGTCTATCTCTTTTGAATTCTGGATATGAGCTGCCCAGAAATGATAAAAAAGGAGGAGTTCTTTATATAGCTCCTCAAAATCGGCCACAATCTGGTTATAGAGAGCCTCTTCCTCGTCTGGTGTAGTAGGAACATAATTGTTCTTTGTGGATATTAAAATACTCTGGACATACTCTTGCGCACGGATGAGAGCAATGGCTCTGCTTGAGTATTCGATTTCGCTGAAAATATTAATTTCTCCCATGACGGCCAAGTTTCGCAAATACATGAGGAGAGAATATGGTTCACACTTGGCCACACTCTCTTTTAGTGAGTTTACTTTCTGATTTATGTCCTCGTATTTGGCAGTGTACTCTGTGCGCAGGTAGTCCATCTGTGCAGCGTGTTGCTCTTTTGTTTGATTATTTCTCACAATAGTATTTTTCCCGAAGCGTGCCATCTCAAATATACCATTAGAGAAATAATCGTCCGGGCGGACAGCCTTATTCTTTTCTCTTCGTTCACGACTTTTCCTACTCATACTGTCCCTCCTTAGATTGCTGATGAAAATGGCAGAAATATACTAATATAATTATAGCAAACAGTGCGCACAAACTCAATTTCCGATGTGTCACTACAGCAATGTACCATGGTCTCTGTAGTTAGGGATGGGTTAGGAATTTGGCGGTTTCGACCGCTATTCTCACTCATGCTTCCGCCGTTTTTCTGCCCTCGAACCATCGCTGAGCAGCAATCGCCCAAACCGAAAAAGCAGAACAAAAAGCGCATAAAAGCCGCCTGAATAGGCGGCTTTTATGCGCTAAGTGGTCCGAGTGGGGAGACTCGAACTCCCGGCATCTTGCTCCCAAACGCTTGAACCAAATTTTTTGTGGTAATTTGTAGTGCTTTCCGACACTTTCCGCTCGGTATCCGATATTTTTTTGCACTCTTAAATCCGCTGTTTCCGAGTATTCCAGTCCTGACTGTGGTCAAATATGGGGTCAAAAACGCTTCCTGACCAGGGGCGGCAGGTGTATGCTGGCCCCGGCCGGGAAGCGTCTTTTTGTGGCTTTGGGTTTGGGGTATTGTACCTCTTCCAGGGCAGAGATGCAAGAGGTATTTTCAAGTCAGGCGTATCAATTTTTAACACACCTAAACAAAGAATAGAGCCTGGCAAGAATGTCCTGGGTACGCCCCGTCCGGCTCCAGTTCACAATCTCGTCATGTAGAAAGCGATTGCAAGCCAGAAAAGTCAAAAGTTTCTACCGTAGTGCTCGTTCACTCAGTTGGGAGATGGACGGTAGACAGCCATTTTCTACGTATCTATCAGTATGGCTAAATTGCCTAAGTGGGGAATCAAAAAATTCTATGTCGCAAAGCATTTTAATTGTTGGTGCCCTAAAAGTCACAAGAGTTTATCCTCTATTGCGGCATTTTCTAAAATATGATAAATTGTGTTTAGCGATTACATTGGAGGGGATTTTTTTGAATCCCAAGTACATATTTTCCAACTTCAATATGATATGGCTCCGATAGTCGGCCTACGGGGTGCGTACCTGGCACGGTGTGAACTACCTGATGCCCGTGCCCGTTACGGAGGCTATCCCCTATAACTGCGCTCAGCAGGCGGAAACGCTGGTTTCCAATGCGCTGAACTGGGACGGTAGGTATTTTTGAAGGCAGATGGGTTGGACTGTCTGTGCACTGAGTTTGTAGCCCACCACGGGCTTTTAGGGCTGGACATAAAAAACGCAGGGTCCTGCCAAAAGAGTGCTGCGGCTCCCTGCTACCGTCCGTTCAGTGAATTCGAATACGGTGAGGGGCTGGACCGGTTCCAAGAAGAGGTAGTGGGATTGTATCGGCATTTTCTCAGCACCTGTGGCGAGCTTTCCGGCCAGGGCATGGAGTTGCTCGCACTGTCCGGCAGAGTGCAGTACTGCCTGACCGCCGCCCCCCGCAGATTCTGTGGGCGGTTGACAGCCTGCTCACCATCCTCCGTCTGGCGTATGCAGGCCTGATCACCAGCCCTGCGTCTGTGCTGAAGGTCTGCAAAAACTGCAGAAAGGTGTAACAACACCCACGCAAAGAGCGAATCCTGCGGAACAAAGTGCCGAAATAACTATAATGTGGAGGTACCTCGGGAAAGGGAAAGGATGTAAGCACCTTATCTTGGAGAATGGAGGAGTATCATGCACAGTAACTTTGGTTTTTTAGAGAAAGATTTCCCGGTTTTATTTAACTTTGGACAGTTGGCTGAAGAATACTGTTATAACGATTCCAACTCCTGCTTGATGAAGTTGGGGATGATTGGTGAGACCATCGTCAATCTGATGTTCACCTATGATCGAATTGCACTTCCTGCTGATAATACAGCGGTAAAGCGGATCGACACCCTCTACCGTGAGGGCTTGCTGACACAGGATTTGGTAGATATTTTGCATGCCCTGCGCAAGGTACGCAATAAGGCGGTCCACGAGAATTATGCTTCTGTGGCAGATGGAAAGGCCCTCCTGCCTATGGCGCATAGTCTGTGTGAATGGTTCATGCAGACCTATGGCGACTGGAGTTATCAGCACCATGAATTCGTGATGCCTGCTCCGCAGCAGGCAAAGGCCATGGACAAGGCAGCGGAAGAACAAACCGAAACCCGCTTGGCCCAGGAGGCCGAGGAAAAAGCTGCACAGGCTGAAGCTATTTCCAAAGATAGCCGCCGCAAGCGGGCCAGTCTGACGGCCAGTCAGCGTCAAAAAACCGAGGCAGAAACACGCTACATTATCGACCAGCAGCTTCGGCAGGTGGGCTGGGAAGCTGACACAGAGAATCTGCGTTTCTCCAAGGGAACTCGTCCCACAAAGGGCCATAATTTTGCGATTGCCGAATGGCCTACTGATTCCACCGTAGGAAATCATGGCCGCGCTGATTATGCCCTTTTTATTGGCCTGCAATTTGTCGGTATCATTGAGGCGAAAGCGGAGCACAAGGATATTCCTTCTGTGTTGGATTATCAAGGGAAGGACTACCCGCGCAACATCCGCGCAGCAGATGCGCAGTACCAGGTCGGAACCTGGGACAGCTATAAAGTGCCGTTTACTTTCGCAACCAATGGCAGGCCGTATCTGGAGCAGTATAAAACAAAGTCAGGCATTTGGTTTCTGGATCTCCGCCAGTCCTCCAATGTGCCGAGGGCTCTGCGGGGATGGATGAGCCCAGAAAACCTGTTGGATATGTTGGGCAAGGACATCAACGCCGGCAATCGCGCGCTGGAACAGATGCCCTTTGATCTGTTGCGGGATAAGGATGGCCTGAATCTTCGCGATTATCAGTTACGGGCTATTCAGGCTGCGGAACAGGCCATCATGGACGGGAAAAACACTGCTCTGTTGGCTATGGCAACCGGTACCGGAAAAACCCGGACGGTACTGGGCATGATTTACCGCTTTTTGAAAACAGGTCGTTTCAAACGAATTCTGTTCCTGGTGGACCGCACCGCTCTGGGGGAGCAGGCATTGGATGTATTCAAGGAGGTCAAACTGGAAGATCTGATGCCCCTGGCCGATATTTATAACATCAAGGGACTGGAAGACAAAGAAATCGAGCGCGAGACCCGCATCCAGGTGGCCACCGTACAGGGAATGGTAAAACGCATCCTGTACAATGACGGAGAAACCATGCCTGCGGTCAGCGACTATGACCTAATTATTGTAGATGAGGCCCACCGGGGCTACCTTTTGGACAAAGAGATGGGAGACACCGAACTTCTCTACCGGGATCAGAGGGACTATCAGAGCAAATACCGCAGCGTGATCGAGTATTTCGATGCGGTGAAAATTGCTCTGACCGCTACCCCTGCTCTCCAGACCACCGAGATTTTTGGCCAGCCAGTTTTCAAGTATACCTATCGGGAAGCGGTTATTGAGGGTTATCTGGTGGATCATGATGCACCCCACGACCTTCATACCAAACTGCGGGATGAGGGCATTCACTATCAATCTGGCGATACCGTCACTGTCTACGACCCGGTGACCGGGGAGATCACTAACAGCGAACTGTTGAACGATGAACTCAACTTCGATGTGGAGCAGTTTAATAAGAAAGTCATAACCCGCCCTTTTAACGAGGCGGTGCTGGCCGAAATTGCGAAAGACATCGACCCGGAGAATCCGGAGGAGCAGGGCAAAACGCTCATCTACGCCGTGGATGACCAGCACGCTGACATGATTGTGGACATTCTCAAGAACATTTATGCCGAATACGGTGTGGACAATGACGCGATTATGAAGATTACAGGCAGCGTGGGCGGTGGAAATCCCAAGAAAGTACAGGAGGCCATCAAACGGTTCAAGAACGAGCGGTATCCCAGCATAGCCGTTACGGTAGACTTGCTGACCACCGGCATTGATGTGCCGGAGATCACTAATCTGGTATTCCTGCGCCGGGTAAAATCCCGCATCCTGTTCGAACAGATGTTGGGCCGTGCCACTCGTCTGTGCCCCAAGATCCACAAGACCCATTTTGAGATTTATGACCCCGTCGGCGTCTATGAATCCCTGGACGCAGTCAACACTATGAAGCCAGTGGTAGCCAATCCATCTGAGTCCTTTGGGCAACTGCTGGACGGCCTTGAGGTGCTGGAAGACGAAAAACAGATTGAGTACCAGATTGACCAGATCATCGCCAAGCTCCAGCGGAAAAAGCGGAAACTGGACAGCAAGACCATGGAGCACTTTATCAACATGACCGGCGGCATGGACCCCACCCAGTTTATTCAGCAGTTGGAGCAGGAAACTCCTCAGCTGGCCCGCAACCGTATTTTGGCCCATCGGGATCTCTTTGAACTGCTTGGGGAAACCCGTGCTAACGGCGGTTACCCGGTGGTTATCTCCGATGCGCCGGACGAACTGGTTAGCCATACACGTGGCTATGGCACCGGCAGCCGTCCAGAGGACTATCTGGATGCTTTTGCTGACTACGTCAAGGACAATATGAACGAGATCGCAGCGCTGAATATCGTCTGCACCCGGCCGAAGGAGCTGACCCGGGAAAGTTTGAAGGATCTGCGCCTGACGCTGGACCGGGAGGGCTTTACCACACAGCAGCTCAACACCGCCATATCGGAGCTGACCAATGAGCAGATGGCGGCGGACATCATCAGTCTGATTCGCCGGTATGCTATCGGCTCTACCCTCATCAGCCACGAGGCCCGTATTCGCCGGGCGGTAGACAAGCTGAAAAAGGCTCATAAATTTACCGCCATCGAACAAAAGTGGATTGGCCGTATGGAAAAATACCTCTTGGAGGAATCCGTACTCAATGTGGATGTGTTTGATGAGGATACCCGCTTCAGAAGTGAGGGTGGGTTTAAGAAGATTGATCGAATTTTCCAAAACAAGTTAGAGAGCATCGTGCTGGAACTCAATGAGTACCTATACGACGATGGAGGAAGAAGCGCTTGACAGAAAATAAAGAATTGAAAACGGAAGAACAGCGCATTGGGGAACTGGCACTCCGCACAGCTCAGTGGTGCAATGCCAGCCTATATCAATTCAATCGCTTTGTGAGTACAGTTGAATTTCCGAATGAAGGGAAAACCCCTTGGGATCAAGGTGAAAGTAGCAGTTTATTACATGCTGAGAAGATATTCCTGGTTACAGCGTTATGTCAAATGATTCAATACTTAGAAGCTCTTCAGAATAAACTGCGGGAACGGGGCGATGACTCACTGACGTCGCTTTTAGATGCCGTCGCTACAGAAGATGAACGAAAGCAAATTCAGCAGTGGCGTAATATCAACGAGCATGAGCGAGAGTATATTCAAGGAAAGGGAGTCAAACAAAATCGAGCTAAAGATTCATCTTTATTCCTTTCTAACTTTTTTGTAGGTGTGACTGATAGTATGGTATATGTTAACGGTAATACGAAAGAGATTTATCTTGGACGCATTCGGATTGACCTTCTGATTCCCCGGATAAAGGAAAACCATTCTGCCATTTTAGAACGAACAAAAGAGATTTTTAATACTTACTATTATGGAATTGCGCCATAAAACGAGAGCCTATACTTACCTCGGGAGGAACAACCATGACTACACAGGAAATTGTATCTAAGCTCTGGAATCTCTGCAATGTGCTGCGGGATGACGGCATCACCTACCACCAGTATGTCACCGAGCTTACTTATATTCTGTTTTTGAAGATGGCAAAGGAGACTGGCGCAGAAAGCCAGATTCCCGCTGCCTACCGCTGGGACCAGCTTACTGCCAAAAGCGGCATCGAGCTGAAGAAGTTCTACAAAGAGCTGCTGGCCCATCTGGGCGAAAACTGCACCGGCCGGGTGCGGGAGATCTACCAAGGCTCTGCTACAAACATCGACGAGCCCAAGAATCTGGAAAAGATCATCACCACCATTGATGGCCTGGACTGGTACTCCGCCCGGGAAGAGGGGTTGGGCAACCTGTATGAAGGGCTGTTGGAGAAGAACGCCAACGAGAAAAAGTCCGGCGCGGGACAGTACTTTACCCCTCGCGTCCTCATTGATGTGATGACCCGGCTGATGAAGCCTCAGCCCGGCGAGCGGTGCAACGACCCTGCCTGCGGCACCTTTGGCTTTATGATTGCCGCCCACCGATATGTCAAGGCGCACACCGACGATTTTTACGATCTGGATTCTGACATGGCCAAATTTGAGCGGGAAGAAGCCTTCACCGGCTGCGAATTGGTCCACGACACCCACCGTTTGGCCCTGATGAATGCCATGCTCCACGACATCGACGGTCAGATTTTGCTGGCCGACACCCTGTCCAACCAGGGCAAGACTCTCCACGACTTTGACTTGGTGCTCACCAATCCGCCCTTCGGCACCAAGAAGGGCGGCGAGCGTGCCACCCGGGATGACTTCACGTTCCCCACCAGCAACAAGCAGCTGAACTTCCTCCAGCACATCTACCGCAGCCTGAAGGCCAACGGCAAAGCCCGGGCCGCCGTGGTGCTGCCGGACAATGTGCTTTTTGCCGACGGCGACGGCGAGAAGATCCGTTGCGACCTGATGGATAAGTGTAATCTACACACCATCCTGCGCCTGCCCACCGGCATTTTCTATGCCCAGGGCGTCAAAACCAATGTGCTGTTCTTCACCCGAGGAAAGAGCGACAAGGGTAACACCAAGGAAGTCTGGTTCTACGACCTGCGCACCAACATGCCCAACTTTGGCAAGACCACTCCGCTGAAAACCGAGCATTTCGCGGACTTTGAGAAGGCCTACGAGGCTGAGGACCGCCATGCTGTGCAGGACGAGCGGTGGAGCGTCTTTACCCGGAAGCAGATTGAGGAAAAGGGCAACAGCCTGGATTTGGGACTCATCCGGGACGATTCGGTGTTAGACTACAACGACTTGCCCGATCCGGCGGAGAGTGCTGAGGAAGCCGCCGCCAATCTGGAAGAGGCCGTCGACCTTCTGATGAGCGTGGTGAAGGAGCTGCGGGCACTGGAGGTGCGGGACTGATGGCGAGAGGAAAGAAAAAGGAAACCCTAACGCCGGAAGATCGCTTGCAGGCGGCATTGGTGCCGGAGAGTGCGCAGCCGTATCCGGTGCCGGAGAATTGGTGTTGGACATATTTGGGTTGTGTTTCTGATGTGGTTACAGGGGGAACTCCAAGCAAAAAGCATCCTGAATATTATGGTGGACTGTTCCCATTTTTTAAGCCAACAGATTTAGATTTTGGGCGACATGTTGTAGAAGCAAGTGAATATCTAACCGATGAAGGAAAAATGGTGTCGCGGATTATTCCTGAACAATCCACAGCTGTATGTTGTATTGGAAGCATTGGTAAATGCGGTTTTTTGGAAGTGGAAGGCACAACCAACCAACAAATAAACTCTGCAATTCCAAAGTTCAATCCGCTGTTTCTTTACTATTATTGCAATACCCACTATTTCAACGAAGAATTGTGGAGCAAGGCGTCTGCAACAACTATTTCCATCGTAAACAAAAGCAAAATGGAAAGTTGTGTATTTCCACTTCCTCCTCTTCCTGAGCAGCAACGCATTGTTGACCGCATTGAAAGCCTATTTGCCAAGCTGGATGAGGCAAAGCAAAGGGCGCAGGATGCACTGGACAGCTTTGAAACCCGCAAAGCCGCCATCCTCCATAAAGCCTTCGCCGGCGAACTCACCGCTCAGTGGAGGCAAGAACATGGCGTGGGGATGGAAAGTTGGGATTATCCTCGATTTGAGGACTGCATATTAAAAATGCAGAATGGATTGGCAAAGCGTTCTGGCAGTAGCGGGACCTCTTTTGTTGTCCTTAGGCTTGCAAATCTCTCGGATAATGGTTTTGTAACAGATGATCTTAGAGAAATCCTTTTGGATGAAAAGGAGCAAAAGAATTACAGCCTAAAAGATAACGATGTTCTTATGATTCGTGTGAATGGTTCAAAAGATAATGTCGGAAAGCAGTTTTTGTTTCATGGCAAACTGAAATGGGCGTTTTGTGATCATATAATTCGTATAACATACAAAACTAATCTTTCTCCTGAATATATGGTCTACTTTTCAAAAACCAATACTTACAGAAGATATATTGAGGATAATATGGTTTCAAGTGCTGGTCAAAATACAATTAGCAGAAAAGGAATGGCTTCGCTACTAACCCCGATTCCGTTAATGGATGAACAAACCGAAATCGTCCGCATTCTTGACGATCTTCTCGCCAAAGAGCAGCAGGCCAGGGAAGCAGCCGAAAGGGTGCTGGAGCAGATCGACCTCATCAAAAAAGCCATGCTCGCCCGCGCCTTCCGCGGTGAGCTGGGCACCAACGACCCCAGCGAGGAGAGCGCAGTGGAGTTGTTAAAACAGATTTCGAGTTGTTAACCGGGATAAACCATATAGTATATACGTATGCTAATCAAAAAGTAATGAGGTGCATACGTTTATGGATTATCGTGTATATGGAGTTCCGCTGATGCAGGTCAATGCAAAACACAATATATATGAGACCATTACAGCGCAAGGAAACGTATTGTATCATAAGAGTGTTCCCTCATTTTTAAATCTGCAAGAAACAAGAGTAATTGAAATTGAAAAATGTAGTTGTACACTGGATGAAATGAAAAGGAGATATAGAAAAATGGACACAAAAGAAAAAGATTATATTGAAGAAATTCAGTCGGAAATTGACGATGATTACTCCGACGATTCGCTTTTCAACATTTCGTCCTGGGGGGCAGACCTGTCTTTTAGAGAATTGATAAGCATGTATGAGGAAGACGAATTGGTTAAGCCTGAACTACAGCGGAAATATGTCTGGGACAAGGTTGAAGCAAGCAGGTTTATTGAGTCTATTCTATTGGGGTTGCCCGTACCAAGTGTTTTTCTCGCGCAGTCTGGAAGCCAGAAGTTGATTGTAGATGGATACCAGCGAATCATGACGGTATATGACTATATGCGAGGAATTTTTTCTACGGATAAAAAAGTGTTTAGACTGTCCAATTCTGATAAAATCAATGCGAGATGGAGAAATAAAGCATTTTCTGAACTCTCCACTGATGATCAGCGGAAAATTAAGAGTACTACGATCCATGCCATAATTTTTGAACAGAAAAAACCAGAAAATGATGGTACGAGCTTGTATCAGGTATTTGAACGTATTAATACCAGTGGGCGTACTCTTACCCCACAGGAAATCCGAAATTGTGTATATCAAGGCTCATTCAATACCATGCTCTTTGAAATTAATGAAAATAGAACATGGCGAGAATTGTTTGGTACAGAAGAAGCCGATAGCCGAATGCGTGATCTGGAGTATATTCTTCGCTTTTTTACTATGAAAGAAGGCGATATTTTAGATGCCGAAAGTAAGCAAATTTCCCTGAAGAAAGCGCTAAATGATTTTATGAAAGCGCATAGAGAAGACAATCCTGCAAATATTCAGAAATTTAAAGAAGAATTTGAGAAAACGGTACAGTTTGTCTATGACCATATCGGTAAAAATGCATTTAGGAATTATACTCGCGGTAAATTTTCTAGGAAATTCCACCCAGCCATTTTTGATGCAATTATGGTTGCGGTGTTCCTGATTGATAAAAAAGGTCTTCAAATTGCTGATGTTTCTCCCGAAAAGCATGTTGCACTTCTTGAGAATCCCGAGTTTAAAGAAGCAACCAGTAAACGTACCACTGATGTGGAAAACATCCGGAAACGTATTTTCCTTGTAGGAAAAATGTTGTTCGGGGTTGATCTCAAATGAAGCAGGAATTACAGGATATGCTGGATGAGTGCACAGCAGAATTGAATGATATTGACGAACGTATCAAGGCTTTGCCATCATTAGATAAAGGAATACAGTATTTTACCAATTATGCACTTATAAAAGCCTGTGGTACAGTCGAATTTGTGTATCGTTCTATTGTTGCAGATCATTTTTCTCAACTATCAAATAGTAGAATTGATACATATCTCGATACAACAATAAGGCAAGGATCAAATAGTGCAAGATATGACAACATGAAGAAGATTCTTAATAAATTTGATACTCAGTGGGGCACCAACTTTCAAATGGCAGTGAAAGGGAACCCTAATGGACAGCGGTTTATCGATGCCTCCAATTCGTTGGTTACAAATAGGCACAATTTTGCACACGGAAAAGCTCCCACAGCAACATTTTTAGAAATTAAACAGTACTATACAGATGTTGTTAGCCTTGTCCAGATTTTTGATTCAATAGTTTGCTGAGCAAAATTTTTCTTTACCCTGGATATTTTTTTGAACCTGTGCTATTGTGTCTTGCTACAAGGAGGCGAGACACATGAACGAAACTCTGAAATTGCTGTACGACAGATTCTATATCCCTCTGCCTATGGCAGAATCCGAACAAGAAGTGGAAACCTGCCACCGGCAGCTCATTGAGCGGTTGGACAAGCCGGAGCGGAAACTGGTGCTGCGGATCATCGATGCCCAGAACCTGATGATAGAGCAACGCTCCGTGGACAGCTTCATCTGCGGCTTCCATCTGGCGTGGGAAATGGCAAACGAACTGAATCACTACATGGAAGAGCGCCCGGAGCCGGAGGAAATCTCTGATCCGGGCGCAGTTGGACAATTTAATGGGGACAGACTCAACCCAACGGCTGTTCAAAGGATTCCTACTTTCTAAACGGCGAACAAATTTCTGCAGCGGTGCGCTCCGCCGTATGGTCGTAGTGGTTGCCAGGGTTTAGCTGAAACACCGTGTCCCCCACCTTTCCCTGATAGAAGTCCTGGATCTCTCATGCTATCTGCTGGAATTCAACGCGTTTTCTATACTGTACAGCAAAGGGACTGCAATACAACAAATATACGCCGTTGAAGTTGTATGGAACTCTATCGTAAGGAAACTAAGAATCGTGCGAACACATGATTTTCTTGCGTATTTCTATTGAATATGCTATTATTATATACAACGCTGTCAGGTGTTGGAATGAACCTTGGCGGCATGACCGCATAAACCAAATGCTCTGCCGTCTGGCAGAGCATTTTTGCTTATCAGTATGGAGGAGTCTTCTTATGGCAGTCAGTTATAAAAAGCTCTGGAAGCTACTTATTGACAAAGACATGAAGAAGAAAGACCTATGCGCAAAGGCAGGGATCAGTCCTGCCTCGGTTACTAAGATGGGGCGAAACGGCCATGTCACTACAGAGATCCTCCTGAAGATCTGTACGGCACTGGATTGTCAGATTGAAGACATCATAGAAATAATCCCAGAACATGAGGAAAGTTTAAAATAAGGAAATGGATCGGAGGGACAATATGTCTTTACAGCAGCAATATCGCGACCTGTTTGATAAAGAAATTATCCAGAAAAGTAAAGGCATTATTTTTTCATTTTGTCCCATCAAAAATTGCTATCAGTTCAATCCATACGCTCATGCGGTTTCTGGATCTGGTGTAGAAGAATTGGCAGAGTTAATGCGCCACAATTTGCTATTTTATGCTTTTGGAGAGGAAGAAGTTGTCCGGTTTTACAAAGAAGATCTGTTCGAATCTTTGGAAAATGCAGCAAAGTATGCATATAAACAAAGGCTCCCCAAACGAGCCGATATAACTGATGGTTTACCCAGTGAAGCTTTGTTAGATTTGCTGGTACAAATGTATAACCCAAATGCGTATAAGCTTGCTATGCGAACTATTTTTAGGCAAGATGATAACAACGAAATAAAAGGATATGATCTTACATATTTTACGAAGGATCAAACAGGTATTTCTCTATGGCTTGGGCAAGCAAAATTGGGAGAAAAAGATTACTGCAGGTCCAGTATTAGTAAAGACCTTTTAACCAAATATACTAAAGAGTATTTAGCTAAACAGATTTACTTTATTTGTGATAAACGGGTTGAAATTACAGATGACGCGAGGGATATTTTGGCTGAAATCAATCGAATTAATGCAATTATGGTTGATCAAGATGAGCCTCATCGTATTGCTGCGTTACTCGAGTATTTTCAGAAAAGCAATATTAAAATTCGGATTCCATGCTTGCTTGCATATGGAGAGAGTAGCGTTTATAGTGATGTAAAAGATGTCTTTAATAAAATTCAAACAGAGGTTGAATCCATCCGGCAGTATTACGCAAAACATACTTATTCATTTGGATACATTACCCCAGAAATTATTTTTTATGTATTCCCCATAGAAAGTGTTGAAAGATTGAGAGATAAGGATCGTGGATTCTATGCAGGATTATGTTAGTCAATTACTATATGCAATAAACAACTATAATCCCGATGATTCAGAATCTGTTAATGTATTGCGCGACCTTGTTTGCTGGGTTTCAGATAATGAAATGTTAAAGAATGACAAGGTTATTGCTGAGCTCCTTTATATTGCATCGCAAAAAATGAGAGTTTTTGGTTATAACATACTAAATAACTTCACTGAGGAGCCGATTCCTTCAACAGGATATTTGAGCAACATCAGTGAGTCATCTATAACTAATCTATATCGATCAAAAGTTTATTCAAATAATATTTTGGATAAAAGCCAACAAGAGGTGGTTGACCTTTTTCAAAATCTTACAGTTCGGAGACTACTTGTCAGTGCGCCAACCTCTTATGGGAAAACATTCTTAATGAGGGAAATTGTTTTTCTGAACAAGGACAGATATCATAATATTTTATTAGTTTTTCCTACCGTTGCATTACTGCTGGAAAACGCCAGAATGATGCAGAAATTTGTTTCAGATAATGCGCTGAACTACCAAATTATTAAAACAGTTGATGTGACTCTCGATGATGAAACCAATTATATATTTGTTTTTACCCCAGAGCGTGCATTGCAGCTAATTGCAGCTTTCCCGGATTTGAGGATAGATTTCTTTTTCTTTGATGAAGTTTATAAAATTGACGAAGATTATTGTACTGATGGGACTGAAGAGGACGAGGATAAGAATAGTTCAAGGAATCTACGAAATTCCAAGGCGGAAGTTTCTACACAAGAATTTCTCAATGAGGATAGAGGGAAAACCTTTAGAATAGCACTATATCTACTCTCCAAAACAGTTGGCGAATATTATCTTGCAGGGCCTAATTTAGCCCAGGAGCATTTTGGGATAGGAATGTTACGCTTTTTGAGTTCTAATCAGATTACCGTGAAAGAAATTAACTTTGAGCCTACTCTAAGAATTGCGGTCAATGCCTACAATACGAGGATTGAAGAGAAGATGCCGGAATGTCTGCCTGATTCAAAAAATACAGGCTTAATTCCATATGGTACAAAAATAAATGACCGCATTAGAGAAGTAGTCTCTTATATTGGCAATAAAAAATATGGTAAAACACTACTATATTGTAATTCGCCGAGAAAGGCTGCAGAATATTCTGTTAAATTAGCCGGCAAAATGGACAAAGAGATCTATGATAGCTTTCCAGACAACTTTAAAATGTTTATTCAACACATCCAAAGAGAGTATGATATTGACCACTCTGCAGACGAATGGAGCTTTATTCAAGTTCTCAAAAAGGGATTTGGTATACATCACGGAAAACTTCCAAAATATATTCAGCAAGAAATTTTGGAGCAATTTAACAAAGGCACATTTGACATTATGTTCTGTACATCAACAATTGTTGAAGGCGTAAATACTGATGCGCAAAATATGATAATTTTGAACGCATCCAAGGGTGGGGAAAAACTTACACCATTTGACATCAAAAATATAAAAGGTCGAGCTGGGAGGTATTATCATTGCTTTGTTGGTAGAGTATTTTATATGTCAAAAGAACTTGTTGAGATTGAAAACTCGGAATCCCTATCACTTGACTTTGTTACATATTCCGACAAACCCATTAGCGTTATCGATTTGGATAATGCAGATATGCAGGACTTATCCTTCCAGAATAAAGAGGAAAAAATCAAACGTGAAGATATTACAAAGAATTTTATATTGCCCAAAGAGATATTTGCTATAAATCGAACTATTTCGCGGGAAAATCAAGAAAAATTAGCGCGAGTACTACTTGAAAATGCAGAATTCTCCAAATATGCTAACTGGATTACTTATTCGGTTGATGTTGAAAACTTCCTGCATTTTAGGTGGATCTCGAAGATTCTTGACACCTACTGTAAAGCAGGGCTAATTGATGAACGCACAAGAAAGCGATTTTCAGCAATTGCAAACAATTATTATTCAGGAGGCTTTAAGGCTATCCTTGAATATGAGATTGATATGTACCGAAAGGGAAAACGCAAAACTATGGATGATGCTTATTCCCACGCATTTAATTCGCGGAGAGATATTTTGGAACATAAAATTCCAAAAATATTGTCACTTTTCGAAAGTGTTATTACCTTTATAGCAAATAAAAAGAATGTGAATGTTGAAAATTTCTCATTGTCAAAAGTGAGCAGATATTATGAAACGGGAGTAAAGACGTTATTAGGAGAAGCGTTAGTTGAATATGGGTTCCCGACGGATGCCATTAGACGTATAGAAGAGCGACATAGAGCCATAAGCAATATGTCTGTTACCGAAGCAAAGAAGTATTGTAGAGAGAATTATCAAGCAATACATACATTGCTTGACGAATATGAAAACACTCTTTTTATCAAAGCAATGAAAACATTCTGAGCCGACTTGAGGTTTTAATATGTTATCTCCCGGCCTTTATGAACAAGTTATCAATACCGCTCTGAACCGCGAGCTTTCGGAGATCCCCGACGCCCGCAAATCAGTTGCGCCTCTTGACAAGGCAGAGGCATCGAAAGTACTGGCGCAGTATCTGGCGGATGTGGTACAGAAGGGCCTGGACAACGTACTGGACAACGGTGGAGACATCTCCACGCAGATTGGTCTCGCCAATAAGATCGTAGATCTCATTCAGAACACAACCCAAGAAGCTGACTTTGCCACGCTGAGTGTTGAGCAGCGGGCAGAGCAGCTTCTTGCGCTTTTACGGGAGCAGGACCCCCGGCTGGCCGTAGGCAAAACGGCTGCCGACCTGATCCGGCCGGAAACCTCCATCGCCCAGAGCAGCCTGTTTACCGGGGCCATTCATGAGCCACAGATGTACACAGAGTTGAAAAAGGAGATTGTCTCCGCCGACCGCATCGATATGCTGGTGTCCTTCATCAAATGGAGCGGCCTGCGCCTCCTGATGGATGAGTTGAGGGAGTTTACCCAAAACGGAGGGGAGCTGCGGATCATCACTACCTCCTACATGGGAGCTACCGACGTAAAGGCGATTGAGGAGCTCCGGGCACTACCGAACACCCGAATCAAGGTCAGTTACGACACCAAGCGCACCCGGCTCCATGCCAAGACCTACGTCTTTTACCGGGATACCGGCTTCACCACCGCCTATGTGGGCTCCTCCAACCTGTCCAACGCCGCCATCTCCAGCGGCCTGGAATGGAATGTGAAGGTTACCCGCAGGGATCTGCCGGAGACCATCGACAAGATTGCCGCCACCTTCGAGAGCTACTGGAATTCCAGCGAGTTTGAGTATTACTCCGAGGATCAGAAGGAGCGGCTGGCCCGGGCACTAAAGGCGGAAAAATACTTCGATTCCAATAATGCCGAAGTCTACACCATGGACATCACTCCCTATTCCTACCAGCAGGAGATTCTGGACAAGCTGGAGGCGGAGCGTACTGTCCGAAGATATACTCGTAACTTGGTGGTAGCAGCCACCGGTACCGGAAAAACGGTGATCTCTGCTTTGGACTATAAGTATTTTTGCAAGCAACACCCCGGCAAACCCTGCCGGCTGCTTTTCGTAGCCCATCGGGAGGAAATTCTGCGGCAGAGCCTGTATACCTTCCGAGCGGTTTTGAAGGACGCCAACTTCGGGGAGCTGTTTGTGGGCAGCTACCGGCCAGAGGGCATTGACCACCTGTTTCTTTCCATTCAGACCTTCAACTCCCAGGATTTCACCGCCAAGACTGCCCCGGATTTTTATGACTACATCGTTGTAGACGAGTTCCACCATGCGGCAGCGCCTACCTATCAGAAGCTACTGTCCTACTATCAGCCCCAAATTCTCCTGGGCCTGACTGCTACCCCGGAGCGTATGGACGGCAAAAGTGTACTGCCCTACTTCAACAACCGGATTGCCGCGGAAATTCGTCTGCCGGAGGCCATTGACCGCAAGTTGCTGTGTCCCTTCCAGTATTTCGGTGTCACCGACACGGTGGATCTGAACACATTGAAGTGGAGCGCCGGCGGCTACGATAAGGGAGAACTTTCCAATCTATACACTCTCAGCGGAGCTGTGGCCAATCGCCGCGCCGATCTGGTGGTGTCCTCGCTCTTGAAGTATGTGACCGACATCGATGAGGTAAAGGGCCTGGGCTTCTGTGTTTCTATCGAGCATGCGGAGTTTATGTGTCACTATTTCAACGATCGCGGGATTCTGTCCATCTTTCTAACTGGAAAATCCTCCGATGAGGAGAGAAAAGCCGCCAAAGGGCGGCTGGTGAGTGGCGAGATTCGTTTCATCTTCGTGGTGGACATCTACAACGAGGGTGTTGACATTCCTGAGGTCAACACCGTGCTGTTCCTACGTCCCACCGAGTCCCTGACCATCTTCCTCCAGCAGCTGGGCCGTGGCCTGCGGCTTGCGGAGGATAAGGAGTGCCTGACGGTACTGGACTTCATCGGCCAGGCCAATAAGAAGTACAATTTCGAGGACAAGTTCGCCGCCCTGTTGTCTAACACCACTCGCAGCGTGACCCGAGAAATTAAAGACGGATTCGTTTCTGCACCTAAAGGGTGTTATATACAGTTGGAAAAGAAGGCCGCCAAGTATATTCTGGACAACATTCGCGCCTCCTACGGCAATACTGCCGGGCTTGTGTCTCGGGTAGCCAGCTTTGCGGAAGATAGCGGTTTGGAACTGACCCTGGCAAATTTCCTGGACTATTACCACTTGGACCCCAGGGCAATTTACAAGTTTTCTTCCTTCTC
Source organism: Dysosmobacter sp. Marseille-Q4140 (assembly GCA_018228705.1). Lineage (NCBI taxonomy): Bacteria > Bacillati > Bacillota > Clostridia > Eubacteriales > Oscillospiraceae > Dysosmobacter > Dysosmobacter sp. Marseille-Q4140. Next base: position 521,457 of record CP073694.1, read on the forward strand.
GCGGATCTGCGCCCGGGCGGATGTGATTGCAGGTTTTAGCGAACCACTGGAGGAGGTGCTCACAAAAGCCCTTGGTCGGTTGGCCGTTGTGGACTCCCGACGCTGGATTCGTTTTTTGCTGGATCTGCTACCCCGTTTGGACAATGTGGATTCCACGGCGCTAAGCGAGCTGGAACAGCGGATGCTCCAGATGTTCTATGTGACCGTCTGGGGTAAGACAGCAGAGAGTTGGGCATCCGATGAGGTGCTGGATAATCTGTATGCTCTATCGAACAGCCCGGTGCTGCTCAGCGAGCTTTTGGATCTGCTTCGCTACCGATACGAGCAGATCGATTTTATTGACGAGCCAGTAGAACTTGGCTTCGATTGTCCTTTGGATCTCCACTGCACCTACACCCGGGATCAGTTGCTGGTGGCGATGGATTTTCTGAAACCGGCGACGGTGCGCGAGGGAGTCAAGTGGTTGCCGGAAAAGCAACTGGATGTGTTCTTTGTGACACTGAATAAGGCAGATAAAGACTATTCGCCCACCACCATGTATCACGATTATTCTATCAATGAAAACCTGTTCCACTGGCAAAGCCAGAGCACCACAGCGGCGGACTCTCCCACCGGCCAGCGGTATATCCATCACCAGAAGCGAGGGAGCAAGGTGCTGCTGTTTGTCCGGGAATTCAAGGCGGACCGGATCGCAGGAGGCGCAGCAGCCTATACCTTCCTGGGAACGGTAAATTATGTGAAGCATGACGGGAGTAGGCCCATAAATATCACATGGAAACTGGACCGGCCTATCCCGGCGAAGTTTTTGAAGAAGACAAATAAATTGGTGGTGGGATAGATGATTAAAAGAAATCAACTGATTTATGCCATAAAAGATGGAGTGGCAACGAGTATCGAAAATGTCGAAAGTGGATTGAAATGTGGTTGTATATGTCCCTCCTGTGGTGAACCATTGGTTGCAAGGAAGGGGGCAAAGCGGATGCATCATTTTGCCCATTATTCTGGCCACAACTGTGAGTATGGATATGAAACATCACTCCACTTAGCAGCAAAGGAGATTTTATCAAAAGCAAATCGAATTATGTTGCCCGCAGTATATATTCAATTTCCCAATTCGCCAAAGGCTCCTGAACTCTATTGCGAATCCAAAGAAATTGAAATTGAAAGAGTTGAATTAGAGAAACGCTTCCAAGATGTAATTCCAGATGTGGTCATATATGCTGGCGGAAAACAGCTATTTCTTGAAGTATATGTCACTCACGCCATCGATGATGTAAAGTTAAAGAAACTGAAAGAATCTGATATTTCCACTATTGAAATTGATTTAAGTCGAAAAGAACATTCAATTTCTCTGGAAGAGCTGCAAAATGTTTTGCTTGACGAAAGTGACGAAAAGAAGTGGGTGTATAACTCGGTAGCAAACAAATACTTGCAATATTTTTATGCAGCCGCAGACCAAAGAGATATTATTTCACGTAGATTTGCACTCCATGTTGATAATTGCCCAATCGAAGCACGAACTTGGCATGGCAAGCCATATGCAAATTATATTGACGATTGCCATGGTTGCAAGTATTGTATTTCATATCAATTCGAGGGCAGGATGCTCTGCTCCGGGAGAAAACGTGTTGCTACTGTAAAAGATTTTCACATTTCAGAAGATGAGCGATTGAAAATAAGTGATAAAGAAATATTAGAGCGCAAAAGCAATTCTTTTACAAAGTACATTTGTCCTAATTGCGGCGGGAGATTGGTCGAGAGAAATGGACCATTTGGAACATTTTGGGGATGTAGTAATTATCCACATTGTAGATTTAAGGCATCTCCAGACCCCCAAACAGGTGAAATAAAATTTGGCTCATAAGATTTTAATATTCGACTATATGATTGGGTGTGAAGCATTTGGCTGTTGAAGTGGTCGCGGCCCTGATTTGGGACAACGATAAATTTATGATCTGTCAACGTCCGGTCCATAAGAGCCGTGGCCTTCTCTGGGAGTTCGTTGGAGGCAAGGTAGAACCCGGAGAAACAAAAGAACAAGCTCTTATTCGGGAGTGTCGGGAGGAGCTGGCCATTACTCTGGATGTGGGCAATGCATTTATGGATGTGGTCCATGAATATCCGGATTTAACCGTCCATCTAACGCTGTTTCATGCTAAGATCCAGGAAGGTATCCCTCAGAAACTGGAGCATAATGACATCCGTTGGATCACAGTGGATGAGATCGACCACTTTGAGTTCTGCCCAGCTGATGAGGAAATTCTGGAGAGCCTGAAGCAAACCTTTTAAAAGGGGATAAACAATATATGAAAGCCGATTCTCTGTGCACCGCCTGTGAATCTGAATTGGATCTGTCCTCTGCTTCGCTTAGCGCATCGTATTACTATGATTCACTTCCCCATTGCGTTATCGATTCCGTATTTTCCATCGGAGTAAAATACACAAGCACTCAAAATGTTGTGAAAAACTATTGTACTTATTATGGGTTGCGGGAATACAACACAAAACAAGACAACGATGGTGACACCCACACGATCTCGCAATTGGTTGAACATATTGAGTCGATGGGAATTGAAAAAAGCGCCGATGTCGTTTTCAGGAACCATCAGCGCACATCATCTCGTAACGGAATTCTCAAGGTGGACGCAGTACTTCGATTTGCCCGAATACTGCAAAAGTATGGAGTTGAGACACTGGCTGACATAACTGCAAAAGGGATCCCTTACAAAGCAGAGGAAGAAATACTGCGAATCCCAGGGCAACGGAGCGGGTTATCCCTTCGATATTTCTATATGCTCTCGGGAGATGATTCACAAGCCAAACCCGATCGCCATGTGCTACGGTTTCTAAAAGAGCACACAGGGTGTGATTACACCATTCAGCAGGCACAGGATGTGCTTGGAAATACGGTGGAGCTTCTCAAAGGTAAGTATCCCCATTTGACCGTGCGACTTCTGGATTATTCGATTTGGGACTATATGGCACATCGCCGGAAAAATAAAATGGCCAAGCAATACCATAAGCTTGTCCGTGATCGCATCCCAGAGATTATCGAAGCAGATGGAAAGACCTGCGTCTGTGAAACGCTCTCTGATAAGGAGTATTTGTGCTTGCTGGACCAAAAATTGAATGAGGAACTGGCTGAGTACCAGGAGAGCAAATCCCTTGAAGAACTGGCCGACCTTTTGGAGGTTATGCAGGCCGTAGTAAAAGCCAGAGGCTGTACAATGGAGCAGTTGGAATCGTTGCGGGCGGAGAAGGCCGCCAAGCGTGGCGACTTTGAGAAGAAACTTCTATTGAAAGAAGTTATTGAGAATTGAGGTGAACCCTATCAAAATCTTTTTGTAACATGTGTCGTTTTGGTGGAATCTCCCTTGGGCGCTTTTGTCGAATTGTGCAAAGAGAGGCGTTGGTGTTTAAAATTGAAAGGGTTGCGCCTTGTCTGCCTCTGCCGGCCTCCGCTTCCTAAAACACCTGAAAAAACAGAGAACTGCCATGGGGTAAGATTCTTTTCCCATGGCAGTTCCCATTTGGAAGCATATAGGGTTTACAGCTCAAAGTTCACAGCCGGGGCAAAGAAGGCGTTGCGTGCCTTGATCTCGCGTATATCCGCGTTGGTAATGGTGAGCTGACGGCGGATCCATTCCTCATCATGCAGGGGCACCGAGGAGATGAGAGCCTTATTGGCCATGGGGAACCAGCCGGCAATCGACAGTGTGCAGAAAAAGCCGATCTGCGCTCTGACAGGCTTGATAGTCCTCCGGAACTCAAGGATTGCAAGATCATCCGCGTGCACAGGGTTCACTGCCATAACCCGCACAAAGGAATCTGCCCGGCGCACCCGGCCGCTGTAACAGCTCCGGTATGAGTAGACATTCTCATCATCGGGGATCTCGGCAAAGATACGCGCCGTGCGTTCTCCCAGAAAGAGGGCGTTATAGGAGAGGTATGGCTTTCCTACATGGGCGGAGTTGAAATAGAGGTAGTAGCGCTCCATATGCTCCGCAGCTTCATCCTCCCCGGGCTTGAAAAGCCGCTCCACATCCTGCGGTTCCGTTGTGTCCACCAGTGAGACCAGGCTCACCCCCAGCACCTGCGCAATTTCCGAGAGGGTGACAATGTCAATGGAGATCTCTCCCCGCTCGTACTTGGACACTGTGGACTTGCCCCGGCTGAGGGCCTCAGCAAAGCCGGTGAGCGTATAGCCCTGCTGGCGGCGCAGAAAACGGATCCGCGCTCCCACAGTTTTGCATATTTCCTCCATATAGGCACCTCAATTCCACTTAAAAGAAACTTTTCTTCCGAATTTCCCAAAATCTGCGAAGTAAATAAACAAATATATTATATCACCGCCTATATTCCACTGCAAGTGGAATATAGGCGGTTTCTTTCCCTTTATAAGACATAACCACAATTTGTAAGCTTCTGCTGGCAGTGCTATACTTTACCTATTTAAAGCAGAATAAACCAAGTAAGGAGGAAACATGATGACGATACTGCACAACTGCCGCCTTGTAAGCGCACTGACCGAGGACTATGACGGGGAATTTGCCGACGTTACCCTGGAAAACGGACGGATTGAAGGGATTTATCCTGTGGGACAGGCTCCGGCGCACCAGGGAGCGAAGACGCTGGATATCAAGGGCATGACGCTGCTGCCCGGCTTTTTTGACCTGCACGCACACCTGATGGTGGTTAATCAGGATTGGAACTACCTGATGCTGCGGCCGCAGAACCAATACCTGATGGACTGCGTGCGCTATGCCAAGGAGTATCTCCGCCTGGGCTTCACCACCATCCGCGACTGCGGCAACGACTACTATGCCAGCGTGGCCGTACGGGACTATATTGCCGACGGCACCATCACCGGCAGCCGCGTCATCACATCCGGCAAAATTCTCTCCCCCACCACCAAGGGCAACTCCTCTTTCGGCACACTCTATAAAGAGGTGGACACCCCCAGTGAGATGATGAAGGTCTGCCGTGAGGAGATGGAAAACGGTGTGGACTTTATCAAATACATGTGTACCGGTGCCGTGCTGAATCTGGGCGGTGAGCCGGGAGCCATGGTGACCACACCGGAGGAACTCTCCGCCATCGTCCGGGCAGCAGACAGCCTGGGCACCTACATTGCCGCCCACTGCCACGGCACCCGGGGCATCAACGAGGCGGTAAAAGCAGGCGTGTACACCATCGAGCACGCCTCGTATATGACCGAGGAGAGCGCGGAGCTCATGATCAAGTACAAGACCGGAGGCATCATCCCCACCTTCTCCATGCCTTACACTCTGGTAAAAGACTACGCTGGCAATACCACTCAGGAGTTCATCGACAAATCCCGGGACGCCATCGGCCACATGGCCGCCAGCGCAAAGCTGGGTGCCGAAGCAGGCGTGCGGGTGGGCTTCGGCACCGATCTGGATCTCAGGAATGCCCTGGAGCACACGGGCATCGAATTCCTCGCCCGGGCCGAGTTTGGCATTGATCCAGTGGAGATCCTCCGGGAGGCCACCATTGAGAGCGCAGCCATCGTTGGCATGGATGATGTCTGCGGCACCATCAAGGCCGGAAAGCTGGCGGATCTTTGTGTATTCGACGGCAAGCCCGATGAGGACATGAACGTCATGAGTCACTACCCCGTATATGTCTTCAAAGAAGGACGAATATTTCAGGACTAAATAGGAGGCTGAATATGACAATTCTCAGAAACTGCAGGCTGATTGCCGATCTCACCGAGGGCTATGAGGGTGAGTACGGAGATATCGCCTATGAAAACGGAATCATTGAAGGAATCTATCCCGTGGGCAAAGCCCCGATGCCGGAGGGCGCGGAAGTACTGGACATGAAGAATATGACGGTCCTGCCTGGGCTCTTCGATCTCCACATGCACGCGAATTTTGACAGAATGATCGTCGAACAGATTGCCATACGCACGCCGGAGCAGAGCCTGGTGGACGGCATCGACTATGTGCAGGACTACCTGCGCAACGGCTACACCTTCCTGCGGGACTGCGGCATCGCCTACTGGGGCGGGCGCTATATCCGGGAGGTCTTTGACCGGGGTCTGGCCATCGGGCCGCACTATATCTTCTCCGGTGCCTGCAACAGTCCCCGGGCTCCCGGAAATGCGCAGTTCGGCCCTGTCTACCGGGAGTTCGACGGTCCCCAGTACGCCCTGGAGGTCTGCCGGGACGACGTTGCCCACGGCGCCAGCTTCGTTAAGTACATGGTCACCGGTGCCATGATGAACGAAGGGGGCGACCCTCAGGCAATGCTCTGCACCCGGGAGGAACTGCAGGCCATGGTGGACGGCGCCGCTGCCTGCGGCACCTATGTGGCCGCCCACTGCCACGGCAAACCGGGTATTCTCGCCTGCATTGAAACCGGAGTTTACACCGTGGAACACAGCACCTATCTGGATGACGAGTGCATCGAGGCTTATCTGAAGGCCAACGGCAAAACCGTCATCATCCCCACGCTGGGCGTCATGCACGGAATTCTCACCGACCAAACCGGTGCTGTGCCGCAGTATATGAAAGACCGCACCGGCAAGATCTTTGAAAACCTCTGCGTGAATCTGGCAAAGGCCTACCGGGCAGGCGTCCTGGTGGGCTGGGGCAGCGATGCCGACCGGACCAGCTTTGACCGTTATCCGGGACTGGAGTTCATAGCCCGCAAGGCCCTGGGCCTGTCGAACATCGAGCTTCTGCGTCAGGCAACCGTCAACAGTGCCAAGATCGCAGGCGTGCTGGACAAAGCCGGCACGATCAAGGCCGGAAAGTGGGCCGACTTCTGCGTGGTGGACGGCAAGCCCGATGAGGACATCGATGTCATGACCAAGCTGCCGGCCCATGTCATTGTCGGCGGAAAACGCGCCGTGTAACGGCCGGTACAGGAGGGAATCACATGAAAACGAGAAAATATGTACTCATAGCCGTCATGACCCTGAGCACACTGTGCTATACGTATCCGTACCTCAGCTCCACGTTCTACACGCAGTTTATGGAGGCCTTCGGGCTCACCAATGCCCAGGTGGGAAATCTGATCGCCATGTTCGGCCTCACCGCGGTCCCCGGCTACCTCTTCGGCGGCCTGCTGGCTGACCGGTTCAGCCCCAAGAAGCTGGTCATCATCTCCCAGCTTCTGACGGCTGTCATCGGCCTTTGCATCTGCTTTCTGCAGGGGTACACGATTCTGCTCATCTGCTACCTGGCACTGGGTGTCTCCACCACCTTCATCCACTGGTCCGCTTTTCTCAAACTTATCCGGGCGCAGGGTACCGACGCTGATGAGGGCAAGATCTTCGGCTTCTTCGAGACCTGCAGTGCCGCAGTGAGCATCATCTGCTCCTACGGCATTCTGGGAATCCTGGGCAACCTCCCCAGCTTCCGCATCGTGCAGGCCATCTACGCTGTGATCCTGATTATCGTGGCTGTCGTCATCGGGCTTTTCGTCAAGGATGCGGATGTACGGGGCGTGAGCTCTGACAGATTCCGGATCAGCATGGCCGGTAAGGCCCTGCGCCATCCCGTCACGTGGATCAACGGCTTCATCGTCATGGGACTTTTCATGGCCTTGTCCTGCAGCACCTATCTCAACCCCATGCTCTCTGAGAACTACGGTATGAATGTCACCGTGGCAACAGGCTATTCCATCTACAACCGCTACGTGGCCCGGGTTCTGCTGGCCACCGCAGGCGGTCTGCTGCTGGACAAGCTGAAGACGCCGAAATTCCTCAGCATCTTCTCGGTTGCCATGATGGTGGTTCTCGGCGGCCTCATCGCCGTGCCCATGGACAGCAGCCTCATGGTGCTGGCCTTTATCCTCTGCATTCTCTTCTCGTCCATGCTGGGTAGCACGCGAAGCGGCATGTACACCCCCATTCCGGAAGCCAAGATGCCCATGAGCATCACCGGTACGGCAATGGGCATCTGCTCCGCCATCGGCTACTCCTCCGACCTTTGGCTGTACACGCTGTGCGGCAAGTGGCTGGACCAGTATGGCAGCGCGGGATATCACTACATCTGGATGCTCACCATCGGGGCCATGGCGCTGGTGGTCGTCTGCTGCGTGCTGCTGCATCTCTATGAGAAAAAGTACGTAAAAGCGTAAATCAGTGCCCCATGCTCCGCTCTCCACGGGGCATGGGACACAGGAAAAGGAATCAGGATCATGAACATCATAGACTACCTTGCATTTGCCATCACCCTGGTCCCGGTGGTAATCATCGGCTGGTTATCTGCCAGGCGCTCCCATCGGGACAACACCAGCCGCGAATTCCAGCTGGCCGGCAAGGGGATCAACAAAATTCAGGCCGGTTTCTCCATGGCCGCCACGGATTTCGGCGGGAGCGGCCTGGTGGGGGCCATCGGGACCTGTTACCTCTCCGGCATGAGCGGCGCATGGTGGAACCTGGCTGCGGCTCCGGCTTTCCTGCTCATCGGACTCCTGCTGGCCCGCAGCCTCAACACCATGGGCAGCGCGACCCTTCCCGAGTACCTGGGCAAACGCTACTCCCCCGCCGTCAAGTACATCACCTGCATCATGCATGTGTGCACCTCGGTGGCCACGCTCTCCGTACAGTTCACCGTCTCCTGTACGGTGCTGCACGTGCTCTCCGGACTGGACCTCACCCTCTCCCTCATCATCAGCATGGCCCTGGTGGTCCTGCTGACAAGCGGCGGACTGCGCAGCGTGGTGAATACCGACTCCGTGCTCTTCGTCATTATCGTACTCTCCGTGCTCATCGCCGTGCCGGTGACGCTGAGTGCCGGCGGCGGCTACACCAACATCACAGAGCGGCTGCCCGAGGGCTTTCTGCGCATGGACGGTCTGGGCTTCTGGACACCGATGAGCTGGGTTCTCATGTGCGCGCTCTCCTACTCCACCAACCAAAACTACGTGCAGCGGATGGTCTCCTCCCGGAATGAAGGTACAGCCGTATTCGCCGCTGTGTTTACCGCAGGCTTCTACGTGGTCATCTCTGTGGCGCTGGGGCTCATCGGCGTGGCGGCTTCGGTCCTGCTGCCCGGCATTGAAGACACGAACACCGTTTTCCCGGAGGTGCTGGTAAACTTCTTCCCCCACGGCCTGTTGGGCCTGGGCCTTGCTGGCGTGTTTGCCGCCACGATCTCCACCGGCACCAGTATTCTGCACGCCGTCTCCACCCTTATTGTCAACGACATCTGGAAGCCCACCTGCGGGCGCAACAGCTCCGACAAGGCACAGCTTCGCCTCATGCGGGCGCTGGTCTATATCACCGCTGTGTTCAGTCTGGGCATCTCCCTGCTCTCCAGCAACATTATCGACGTGTGCTATGTGGGAGGCCTCTTCTACTCCGTATCCGCTTTCCTGCCCATGGTGTTCGGCCTGCACAGCAAGTTCGTGACAAAGCGCGCCGCCCTGGCCAGTATCCTGGTGACGGTGGTACTGAGCCTGTTCTGGGAGTATTTTCCGCAATTCCGTCCGGCTGCATTCGCTTCCCTTCCCTCCAATGTATTCGGCCTGGTGGTAAGCCTCGTGGTCATCCTGGCGGTCTCTCTTCTGGACAAGGGCGCCCGCAGGGAGTTGTCTGCCGAAATCTAACATCTCGTTTTCACAGGGCCGTTGCCTTTTCAGCAGCACGCGCGGGAAATTCCCCAAGGGCCCCGGCGGAAAAATCTTATGCCCGCTTCTGTCGGCAGGAAAACAGCCGCAAGCTATTTTGCGATGGCTTGCGGCTGTTTTGATGCTGCCGGGATTCAGGGATGCGCTTCTTCTGCAAATTCAATACTTCGCATCTGAGCGATGGGGACCCGGGACCGGTCCGCCATTTGAATGACCTGCTCCGTCAGGTCCATCTTCCGCGCGACACCGCGGATGGTCACGTAGGCGCCCCCCGCTTTCCGGCTGTCCGGCACAAAGTAGGTGATGGCCACCTCCGGCCGCTCCTCCAGACGATCCCGGAGGATACACAGCTGCCGGTTGAGATGCTCCCGTTCGTCCTCCTCCAGGTCCGTCCAGGCGGCGGTCTCCCGCTCTCTCTCTGCAATGGCAGCCCCGTGTCCGGTCAGTGCGGCAAAGGGAGAAAATTGGGCTGCCCGGTCATGCATGGACATCCGGGGGTGCTTCTGGGACATGGGATGGGGCAGGTCGATGATGTCGTCGTAGGGTCCTCTCATGCCTTGTGGCCTCCGATCTGGTGATTTCGCTCTTTTGCCGTGGCGCCATCCTCCAGACTGGAGGCCTTCAAGATGGCGTTCTTGCCGAATTTCTGTTTGATACCCAACACCGCTTTCTGGATCCGCCGTTCTTTCTCCAGGGCGGTGTCTTCCTCCTCCGCCGCTTTCTCCAAAGCTGTGTAGTCGGTGAAGAGGTCCAGCTGCTGCGGAACTTCGCGTTTTTTCGCGGCACTCTCCTCCACCAGCTTGTTGGCCCCGATGGTGATACGCCGGATGGTGAGTTTCGGGTCCACGCATTTCTCATATAACTCCAGAACCGCCCCGGTAATCAGCTTTTCCGACGAGGTCTGCCGGTGGAGATTGGCGGTGCCGTGGGCGTGCTTGGGAATCCTCCGGCCGTACAGATCCGTCTTTGTCTCTCCCTGGTACCGGCCGCTGTCGATGTTTTCCCGGTCGTAGCCGATTGTCAGCTCCAGCTGGTCTGTCACCAACCCCTTCTCCAGAAGGTCCAGGGAAACCATCTCCGCCATCTCCCGTACCACCAGCTTGGCCTTGTCATAGGGATAGGGATACTGCAGCACCTGGCCGGAGCAGAGGCAGCGGTTTTCCGGGCGGTAGGCTTTGACGTCGGCGATGGTGCAGGGCTCCCAGCCCCAGGCGTGGTCGACAAGCAGTTCCGCGTTGACGCCGAAGAGCTTGTAGAGCAGGTCCTCATTGTAGTGGTCTGTGGACTTTCCAATAGACAGCGGGCAATATCCCCCATGGTGTAGAGTCCCTGGGCCTCCAGCTTCCGGGCGTATCCTTTCCCCACTCTCCAAAAATCCGTTAAGGGCCGGTGATTCCAGAGCAGCTGCCGGTAGGTCCTCTCATTGAGCTGGGCGATCCGGACGCCGTTCTTGTCCGGCTTGATGTGTTTCGCCATGATGTCCATGGCAACTTTACAAAGGTACAGGTTGGGGCCGATTCCGGCTGTAGCGGTGATGCCCACAGTGTGCAGCACATCCAGGATGATGGTTCGGGCCAGCTCCCGGGCCGTCATATGGTAGGTGTCCAGGTAGTTGGTGACGTCCATCATCACCTCATCAATGGAATAGACAATCATATCTTCCTGAGACACGTATTTCAGGTACACTTCGTGAATGCGGGTGCTGTATTGGATATAGAGAGCCATTCTGGGGGGCGCCACGATGTAGTTGAGGCTCTCCTCTGGGTGAGCCTGGGTCACAATATTGTCATAGCCACCATGAAGAAGGACATGGCCTGGGACCTGTCGGCGGCGCTCCGCATTAACGGCCTCTACCTTTTGGATGACCTCGAACAGCCGGGCTCGTCCCGGGATACCGTAGGATTTCAGGGAGGGGCTGACAGCAAGGCAGATGGTTTTCTCCGTTCTGGAGGCATCCGCCACCACCAGATTCGTGGTCATGGGGTCCAAGCCCCGCTCCATGCACTCCACGGAGGCGTAGAAGGACTTCAAGAAAAGCCGAATTCGGCTTTTTTTGAATAATGCCGAGGAAAAAGAAATGCCGATATAATTTAGAAAAGGTTGAAATACAAGAGGAATTCAAGTAAATATCGGCATTACCTGTTATACTTGGAACACCAAATATAACAGGGGGTGTATGCTTTGCAAAGGATAGAAGATGCAGTAAACGGAGTGCTGGAGGCTATGCGCCAGCGGGGAGTCAGCGAATACAGTCTAAAATGTATACGTTGGAGTGTCTACCGTCGCATTGTCGTTTGGCACCACACGCATGACACAGACATCTGCTCTTATGAGCTTTTGAGCAGCCTGTGTGAACTACAACGAATCCGATATGAACACGGAGAAATAAGCAGGAAATTTTACAGGGCATTTGTAATAGCAGCTTTTCGCATCCGCTCTTATGTGGATATTGGGAAAGTCGATTTTTCCATAGTAAAAGACACAAAGTATTACAAGCCCGGCAAAGAATATCAAGAACTCGTTGATTCCATTTTTAAAGCAAGTGGATTGACAGAGGGCTCTCAATATAAGCTTTCACTTCTGTGTTAAGTTACCGCTGGTCAAATTGAAATCAGAATGTTAATTCCCGTAACGGATTTGTCCTACCACTTGAATGGAAATAATAATTCAACTAAATTGGTACCTACAAATTCGGCGGCATCAGCACCTGGCCCTATGAGACGGAGTCATAGACTCGGAAATAGAGAGTCTAAGCACATATGACCCCATCAAAAACTGCATCGCTGAGTCAAAGAATACAAGGGACTGGCCTCCGGCCAGTCCCTTTCTCCGTTTTGAAACAGGCCGCTATCAGAGCGGCACCTTTGCGTTCTTCAGCCAATCCTGGAACTCCTCCAGGGTGATGACCTCCCGGTCGCATTTCTTTTTCATCTCTCTGGCCTGTTCGCTCCAGGCGTAGAACTGCTCGTCGGTGATACGGCCGGCCTTGATCCAGGCAAAGCGTTTCTTGTACTCCTTGCGGTAGGCCTTGAACACCGGATCGTCAGACTGTTTCTTGGTCCACTGCTGGAAGGCCCCGGCCTCCCGGCAGGTCTGCTGGCCGGAGGCCACCGGGCGCTCGCAGTACTCCGCGCTGACCCGGCCTGTCTGGGGGAACCACCGTCCGCAGTTCTTGCACCGCCGGACGGTGATCCCGCGCTCCACACAGCTGCGCAGGGAGTAATCGATCATATCCGAAATGTGGAGGGGATACAGGACTGGCGAGCACCGCCCCGGCTCCACCGGTTCAAAGCTGAGGGGGATGGGCCGGAAGGAGAACAGAGACGGGTCCTTGGGCGCATCGTAGAGATAGTGGGCCGATGCCTGCTGCTGGGGATCGCGCCCCGCCTTGTCCACATCCAAAACGAGATCAAAGAAACGCTGTACCTGCTGCTGATACAGTGGGAGCTGCTTCGGAAGGCTCTGCAGCTCCTCCAGCATCTGCTGATCCTCCCTGCTTCCCCGGTCCTGGGTGATCCCCATTCGTCCAAACCGCTCAAACCAGCGCACATACAGAAGATGCAGGTAGATATGCCGGCTCCCAAGGTCACCCAGGTCCATCAAGGTACGGACCCCAGCATCTCTATCATCCCTATCGATCAGAAGGGACCAATTCTCATAAGCCCGCCGCAGCAGGGGCTCCAGCTCCTTACAGTCCGCCTCCAGAAAAGACAGCAGGCTCTCCAGGAACGGGAATTCCTCGTAGGTCGAGGGAACGCCCTGAACCCCGTGGCTATCAAATTGGAAAACCTCTTTTTTCTCAGAGAAGTACATCTTGGCATACCACATGTCGGCGTCCTCCGAAATAGACAATCATAAATTATTTTTAAGATAGTCTTGACAGCGGCTGGAAATCATGTTACGATACAGTTGAAAAGGAGCTGTCAAAATAATCTTACAATAGTCTAACACCCGCAAATCCGATTGTCAACGGGGAATTGGTCCCAAACATTCGGAACGGCACCTTGAAAACCGAATACCCATCATCAGAGACGATACTCCCCAGAGAAGTAATGCCAGGACGCCGTCATAGAAGGAGCGGTCGAGCATACCAAGGGGAAGAAAACGCTGTGTTGGTCAAACAAGGCCGCAGGGCAGGAACGGGTATGGTGCATGGCCAGACAGATCTAAAAAGACAGCTCCTGCAAAAAAGACCGCCGAACTGCTGCAACAGTTCAGCGGCCTGCCGCGTTTCGGAAAACACAGCCTGATCTGTGTCCCAGTTTAACAGAGAGACCTCCGAAACGCAAGAAATTTTTTCTCTGAATTTGAAACACCGGAGGTACTAAGCATTGAAACTGTCTGTCTACAAGTCCTACGACGATCTGCCCCTGTTCCTCAACGCCAGGATGGTGGCGCAGGTGCTGGGCGTGTCCATCTCCACCGCCTACGAGCTGCTCAATGACCCCGGCTTCCCCACGCTGCGGGTGGGGAGCCGTATGGTAGTTCCGAAAGAGAAGTTCATTCAGTGGGCGGAGGGACAGTCGGGAGGTGCCAAATGAGAAAACAGCACTGGCCCAAGCGGGATCCCATCAAGAACTACTTCCCCCTCCCCAACGAGATCTTCTCCCTGGGACTGTCCGCCGGGGCGATCGCAGTCTACGGATTTCTCCTCCATCGGGAGGACCGGAGGACCTACCAGTGCGTGGCCAGCTACCGGACCATCGGAGAGGCGGTGGGGATGAGCGTCAACACGGTGCGCAAGTATGTGACCGAACTGGAGGATCGGGGCCTGATCCGGACGGAGCGCACCACCGTCACCACCCGGGACGGCCGCACCCTCAACGGCTGTCTGCGTTACTACATCCTGCCCATCCAGATGTCCATCGAACAGTTCTATGAGCGGCAGCTCCACGTAGCTGACCTGGCGCTGGAACGACAGAGAGCGGAGCAGCGCATGGCGGCGCTGGAGAGAAAGGAGCGTGCATCCGGATGCTGATGCAGATGATCGACTGCCTGATCGAGCAGGACCCATCTCTGTCAGCACGGCGCACCATAGACATGCGGCGGCACATCGTCAACAGGTGGAACCGTACGCACGAGGAACCTATCGACGAAGATGCGGTAGCCCTGTTCCTCTGCGATGAGAACCGCGGAACCCTGACAGATGAGCAAAGAATCTTTGCAAGGGAGTGCCGTGAGGAGATCAAGGCCTGCTATCGAAATGCGGTGTTCCAGATGTTTCAGTGTGGCGAGATGATGCGCCGGCATCTGGTGTCCGGGCCGGAGGAATACTGCCGGATCTTTCTGCCGCAGTACGCCGTTCCCTGCAGCAAGCGACTCTCCCCGTGTAGCGGCCTGTGAGGGGGTGTGTGCCTCGATTTCAGGAGGGGCAGAGACCCTGCCCCTCTCGGCGGTTTCGGGGCGGATTTGGCCCGTTGTTCCACCGCTGTGGAGGAGGCCTATCCGGGGAATTTGCCGCCCCATAACTGGTTTACGGAGGACGAAAGGAAAAGCAGCCGGCTATGTGTTTGTCAAGCAAAAAATATACAGGTAAAGTGAATGCTTGCGAGATGAAAAACGGTGCAGAAAGCCGGACCCACTTTGAGTGGGCCTGGACAGAGACAATGCCCCTCCGTTACGCCACAACAGGCATAACAGGCACATAGGCCTTGTTGTCCCGCATAATGGCATAGATGACAGCGGTCATCTTTTTTGTCACATGGCCAATGATGTTCATGTAGCGCAGCCCCTCGGAAGCTTTTTTCTCATAATATGCCTTGAACATGGGATCACGCTGGACCGCGATCATAGAGGCCATCCAAACTGCTCTGCGTAAATAGGGGGAGCCTCGCTTGGACATATGGACATGTGAACCCACAAATTCACCGGATTGGTTTACAGCCGGGTCTACGCCTATATACGCAGCCAGCTTATCTGCGGATGAGAACCGGGAGATGTCACCGATCTCGCTGAGGATCGTGGCCGCCAGGAGCGTACCGACGCCGGGGATCGTGGTGAGTGTCGTGTCAAACTGCAGAAGCAGTTCATTGATTTGCCTTTCCAGTGAACTGCAAGTTTCCAGCAGAGTATGGATCTGTTCCAAGAACAGCTGGATCAGAGTGGAGTAGACACCCTCACAATCCGCAACACCAAAGCTGCCGTGAGCCAGTTCTTTGATTTCGCGAGCCTTCCACTCTCCAAACCGCCCATTGCTGCTCTTTTGGAGTACTTCGGTCAGCTTTCCCAACTGGGCCCTGGACAACTTATCCGGCGTGGGATATTTCGCCAGCACAGCCAGGGATGTCTTGCAAAAGACGGAATCAAACAGTGTTTCATACTCTGGAAAGACACGGTCCAGGATCGCAACGGTCTTCCGTTTCAGATCGCTGGCCATGTCCATCAGGTAAGCGCGGTTGCGGCACAGTTCCTTCAGTGCCAACAGTTTTTCTTGTGGAATATCGCTGGCTGCGTAGCGGCCAAAGCGGATGACCTCCGCAATAACCAGAGAGTCCTTTGCATCAGTTTTTGATTTGCGGAGAAACATCTCCCGCATGGTGTGTGTCTGGATGGGGTTCAGTATAATGACCTGGTGACCATCTTTCTTGAGACGAGTGTACAGGGCTAACCAATAGTGAGCGGTAGACTCCATAGCAAAGATGAACTGACTCTTGAGGTTGGTCAGTTTCCCAAGCCGCTCCATCATGCGGTTGTATCCGGTGCAGGTATTGGAAATGCGAAACCCTTTGCACACCACCTGCCCCGCTGAGGTAATGACCGTGACCTCGTGATTCCGCTTGGCTACATCGATCCCGACGATAAACATCCCACCACATCCTCAAGTCATAGTGACAGGCAGTCCTCATGTTTCTTACAAGTCATACCCTGCTTCGATATCGGCGGAGGACAAGTGTTCCCGCATCCGGCTCATAAATGAAATCTTGTAAGAGCGAGGCCGCACGCTGCTTAAAGCGGATATACCGCAAGGAGAAAAGAAGCGGTCCTCTGCCTGCATGAGGCGATTATATCATCACCCAACCGGGTGTTGATACCAAGGTTTAGCATGCAGAATTTCTGCATAGATACACAGCTTTTGACCACAGCCAAAGTATAGCAGGAGAAAGCCCTGGCGCTTTTATGGCGCCTGGGCGGTCACTTCCGCCCGCAGTGCGGGCGGTTTCAGGGGTTGGAGTTGGCGCTGTTCCGACCAACCCGATTTGAGATTGGCGCTGTTTTTTCTCAAAAGCCGCCTGAATCCCCGCTGTGACAGGCTTTCGGGCGGCGCTGATGCAATAAAGAGAGGATTTTGAATTTGAAAAAGGAAAATAAGAAACATTCTGTCTGGCTCAGTGAATCCGCCTGGACCGAAGTGGAATCGCGCTACCAGCAAGATAACTGCTCCACCAGAAATGAATTTATCGAAAAGGCCATCCGTTTCTACTCCGGTTACCTGGACGCAGAATCTGCCGATGAATACCTGCCGCGGGTCCTCGCCGATGTGCTGGAGGGTAAGCTGGGAGCCCTGGGCAAACGGATGGGACACCTGCTGTTCAAGCTGTCGGTGGACCAAAATCTCATGGGGAATATCCTGGCTGCCGACATAGAGATTGACCCGGATCAGCTGCGGAAAGCTCGCGTCCGCTGTGTCAAAGAGGTGAAGGAGACCAACGGTGAGATCAGCTTCGAAGACACGGTCCGTTACCAAAAGGGGGCTGAGTGATGCCGGGGTTGATCCAGAAGTCGGGCTACATCAAGCCGGGAAACGGCGGCGGTCACTACGCCGAATACATCGCCACCCGGGAGGGCGTGGAGTTGATCGAGGCTCCATCCCCCTCCCATGACGGCGGCGGCTACCTGGAATACATGGCCCAGCGCCCCCGCTCTCACGGTCTGTTCTCCGCCGACGGTCCCGCCGATCTGGAGAAAACCATGGAGAAGATCAACGGGCATACCGGGCCGGTGTGGACCTTCGTCTACTCTTTGAAGCGGGAGGATGCCCACAGGCTGGGCTACGAGAACAGTGAGAGTTGGCGCAGATTATTGCTGGCTCATCAAACAGAATTGGCGACAGCGATGAAAATTCCGCCAAGCAATTTTCGTTGGTGTGCCGCCTTCCACGACGAAAAGCACCACCCTCACATCCACATGATGGTCTGGTCGACGGATCCAAAGCAGGGGTATCTCACGGAAAAAGGGATCGAACAAATGCGCTCCCAGCTGTCCAATGAGATCTTCCGGGACGAGCTGCTGTCTCTCTACCAGAAAAAAGATCTGTCCTACAGCCAAGTGCGGGATGCGGCGATGGAGGCCATGGGGCGGCTCATTCGGGAGATGGAGACAGGCCTGTGCCACAGTCCGGTCATCGCGGAGCAGATGGAGACGCTGGCCGGAATGCTGGAGGGGCACAAGGGCAAAAAGGTCTACGGCTACCTGAAAAAGCCGGTGAAGGCGCAGGTGGACGCCATCGTGGATGAACTGGCCAAGGTCCCGGAGGTGACAGAATGTTATGAACAGTGGAATCAACTCCGTGATGAACTGGAGCGTTACTACAAGGATTCACCCAGAGAGCGTCTGCCCCTCTCCCAGCAGAAGGAGTTCAAAGCCATCAAAAACATGGTCATCCGGGAGGCGGAACGACTCCGGCTTGGCACGGTTACCTTCGAGGATGCACGCATGAGAGATGAAGTCGATGAGGACCAGGATGCGGTGTACTTCGCATGGAACTCCAACTGGCGGATGGCTGAGGTCTACCAGAGCGCCAAGGAGGTACTGGAGGAGTACGAAAATCCAGAGGAGGAAAAAGCGGAACAGGTGCAGGTGCTGGAGCAGCTCTGGCAGAGAGGGTTCTCCCTGGCCGCCTACCAACTGGGCAAGTGCTGGCGGGACGGGCGGGGCGTTCTCCCCGATGACCAGCAGGCGGAACTGTGGTTCCGGCGGGCGGCGGACGCGGGATATGACTTCGCTCAGTACGCACTGGGAAAGTTCCTGCAAAGCCAAAAGAGAACGGATGAGGCGGTATCCTGGTATGGGAAAGCGGCGGCGCAGGGGAACTCCTGCGCCGCCTACCGCCTGGGAAAGCTGTATCTGGAAGGAAAAGATGTCCCGAAAGACGTGCACAAAGCGGTAGACTACCTGACGTTCTCCGCCGAACAGGGCAACCAGTACGCCCAGTACGCTCTTGGAAAACTGTACCTTGCCGGCCAGGATGTCAAACAGGATCGGGAGCAGGCCTGGGCGTATTTCTATGAATCGGCAGAACAGGGAAACGAGTACGCCGCCTTTTTGGGGGAGCACTTCGATCAGGCGCACAGGCCCAATGTGTTCCTGTCGGCCACCCGACTGCTCCACCATCTGAGTCAGATCTTTCGTGACAACTCGGTGCCCCCTGCCGCCCCGGTAGGACAGCAGGTGGACCGAAAGCTGCGGAGGAAAATCCGGGAAAAGAAGATCGCCATGGGCCACAAGCCGGACGATCATGAGGAAGCTCCCCGGCAGGACATGGGCGGCATGACCATGGGGTGGTAGCAATCGCCAACGAAACCGCAGTAAAAAATGCTGTTGAATTTTACAGCAGATCGAGGTATACTAAGGGCAAGAAAGGGGCTGAATACCATGCCGAACATCAAACCCATCTCTGATCTGCGTAATTACACGGAGGTTCTGCATGACGTGGCAGTTGGCGCTCCGGTTTTTCTGACGAAGAATGGCCGGGGCCGCTACGCCATCGTGGACATGCAGGACTATGAGCGGACACAGGCCACCCTCCGGCTGATGAACGAACTGGCCAAGGGCCGCAAGTCCGGGGAGGAAAAGGGCTGGTTGACGCTGGAGGCCGTAGAGAAACATCTCGGAATCGCAGATGAATAACCTGCATTTATCCGACGAGGCGCAGGCTGATTTGGCCGGGATCAAGTCCTATATCGCAAAGAATTTGGAAAATCCCAGCGCGGCGGTCTCCACGGTACGGAACATCACAAAGGACATCCGCAGATTGCGGGAGCACAGTCTGATTGGTACGTCCCTGTCCTCGATTGCCGATGTCGAGAGTGACTATCGTTTCCTGGTGACCGGCAGTTACCTCACTTTTTACCGAGTTCTTGACAACGATGTCTATGTGGATCGTGTGCTCTACGGCCGCCGGGATTATCTTCGCATCCTCTTTGGAGATGTGCAGGACGACGAAACAAACGAATAGAGACAATCTTCTCCATAGGGAGAAACGATTTGTCACCGGAACCGTCTGCAGAGATGCAGGCGGTTTTTTCTATGGCAGGCATATCAAAATCTGGACCGCAATACAAAGATAAATTCCTGCCCGCAGATGATAACTTTCTGAAAATAGTTGAAGTTTGGGGTGGCTATTGGGAGAAAGTTCGGGTATTGTGTGTTGCTGATAGGAGCCCGCAGGCTCCATGTATGCGAGCAACCGCGCGAAGCGAGGCGCTTGGCGAGTCGTAAAAGGAGGCGGCACACATGCGCGACACACTGGAAAATCTGTACTTTGGAAACATCACCCCCAATGATCAAATTGTCAAATCGGGGACTGCCCTGAAAAAAGCTATGGAGCAGTCAGCAGAGTGCGAGGAGAAACTCACCGCTCTGTTGGAGGACAAAGAAAAAACGCTGCTGCTCCGGCTTATCAACGCGGAGAATGAGATCGGCAGCACCATGGCCCTGGAAAACTTTATCCTGGGCTTCCGGTTAGGAGTACGCATGATCCTGGAGTCCCTGGACGAGGATGACGGCAGTCTGCTCGACCCCAATAAGGAGGGATAGCCTATGGCAAAACGCAGGCCGTCCGGCGACGGCATGGTCCGAAAGCGGGAGGACGGCCGCTGGGAGGGCCGCATCGTGGTGGGCCACAAACAAAACGGCGAGCCCATCTTCCGGTATGTCCTGGCAAAGACCCAGAAGGAACTGCTGGACAAGCTCCACCGGGACCTGGAGGCGTTTCAGGATGTGGAGCTCACCGAGGACAGCCGCATGACCCTGGGGGAATGGCTGGACCGGTGGATGGAGGACTACGGCGCGGCCACCCTGCGGCCCAACACCCTGCGGAGTTATGAGCAGTTCATCCGGTGCTACATCAAGCCCTATCTGGGGGATAAGATCGTCTCCCGGGTGACCCGCATGGACATCCAGAAGCTGTATCGAAAGCTGAAACACGAGGGCCGTGTTCATGAACACCCGGAGCACGGGCACGAGCTGTCGGACACCATGGTGCTCCGCATCCACGCCATGCTCCACCGGTGCCTGAAGGACGCGGAGGCGGCCCATGTGATCGCCCGGAACCCCACCGACGGGGCCGTGGTGCCCAAGGCCAACCATCGTCCCAAACAGATCCTCACAAAGGAGCAGATGGACACCTTCCTGACGGCGGTGGACCGCAGCGAGATCTGGAGGGACTTCTTCTACACGGAGCTGACCACCGGTCTCCGCCGGGGCGAGATCTGCGGACTCATGTGGCAGGACTTCGATGAGAAGGCCGGGACGCTGAAGATCCTCCGGTCGGTGAATGTCCCCAAGGCCGGGGAGCTGGAGATCGGCGAAACGAAGACCAGCCAGGGTCGGCGGACCATCCGTCTGCCGCCCAGTACCGTCCAGCGGCTGCGGGAGCGGAAACAGCACGCCGTCAGCCAGTGGATCTTCCCGGAACCTCTGGCTCCGGAGAAGCCGGTACGCCCCAGCGCCGCCTACTACTGGATGAAGCGGATCTTAAGAGAGGCGGGCCTGCCTGAGATTCGATTCCATGATTTAAGGCACACTTTTGCCACCCACGCTCTCACCAGCGGCGTGGACGCCAAGACCTTGTCCGGCATCCTGGGCCACACCAACGCCAGCTTCACCCTGGACACCTACACCCATGTGACTCCGGATATGCAGCAGGAGGCCAGCCACATCGTGGGCGGCTTTCTGGAAGATCTCCTGGGGAAGGACCTGAAACCGTGGCAGAGAGACCGGCCGGAAGGAGGTGCACGCCATGGGTAAGCGGCGGAAAAAGGGCGAGGGCTCCGTCCGCCAGCGGAAGGACGGCCGCTGGGAGGGCCGGGTGGTCATCGGCTACGACGAAAAGGGACTGCCCAGAACGAAAAACGTCCTGGCCAAAACGAAACGGGAGTGCCAGGAGAAGCTGAAGCAGCTCCGTGAAACGGTGACCGGCTCCAAGACGGAGAAGGTCCGGCCGGAGATGCCCTTCGGGGAGTGGCTGGACTTCTGGTATCAGAACTACGTCAAGCCCCAGATCCGCCCCACCACCCAGGCCAACTACGAGGCGAAGATCTATCAGCACATCATCCCGGAGCTGGGGAAGATCCCCTTGAACCAGCTGGCCCAAAAGGACCTCCAGCAGTTCTATGCCCGAATGAAAACGGGCGGGCGGCTCATCCGCACGGAGCAGTTCGGCAAAGGGCTGTCCGACTCCATGGTGCGCGGCCTCCACGCCGCCTGCCGGTCCGCTCTGGAGAAGGCCGTGCAGGAGGATCTGATCCGCACCAACCCGGCGGTGGGCTGCAAGCTGCCGCCCAAGCGGGGCCGGGAGATGCAGGTGCTGGGCCGGGAGGAGCTCCAGCGGTTCCTCATCCAGGCCCAGGCAGACGGTTATTTCGAACTGTTTCTTCTGGACTTATGTACCGGCCTGCGGCGGGGCGAACTGCTGGCCCTCCAGTGGGACGACCTGGATTTCAAAACCGGGGCCCTGACCGTGAATAAGCAGATCTACGAGGTGCGGGGACAGCTCCAGGTGAGCGTACCGAAGACACGTGCCTCCATCCGCAGGCTGGTCCTGCCGCTCGGCGTGGTGGAGGTACTGAGGCAGTACTGGGAAACAGTAAACTCCCGGTGGATGTTTCCCTCGCCGGTCAAAGAGGACGCTCCCATGACGCCGGGGGCGGTGCGTCGGCGGCTCCAGATCATTCTGGAGCGGGCCGGGTGCAAGAAAATCAGATTTCACGATTTACGCCACACCTTTGCCACCCTGTCCCTGGAGAGCGGCATGGATGTGAAGACTCTCTCCGCCATGCTGGGCCATGTGTCGGCGGCCACCACCCTGGATATCTACACCCATGTCACCGGGGACATGCAGACCGAGGCCGCGGCGAAGATCGACCGTGGGCTGGGCAACGAGGTACAGGAGGAATCCGTTCAGTCGGAACGGGACGCAGCCGAAGACTTCCAGCCGGTGCTGAGAAAAACCCGGAAGCCCGGCACCGGGTGTATCACCCAAATCAATGACCACCTGTTCGAAGGCCGCTACTCCCCCACCTGGCCGGACGGCACCAAGCATTCCAAATGCGTCTACGCCCACACCCGGGAGGAGTGCGAGGCGAAGCTGAAGGTGCTGATCCAGCAGATGAACGCAGAGCGGCAGGCCCTGCGGGACCAGGCTCGGGGCATCACTCCGCCGGATAAGCTCACCAAGACGCAGAAGAAAATCTGGACGTACATGAAATTCCACCCGGAGGTGACCAGCTTCCGAGCCATCGCCAGAGGCGCCGGGGTGACGAGGCATACGGCGGCGAAGTGGTATGAGATGATACGGGAGATGCTGGGGCGGGCGGCCTGAAACAAGGGAAGAGGCTGGTATCAAAGTGTGATACCAGCCTCTTCCTGTGATCCAGATGATCCGCTGCTCAGACCAATGTATCGTCCAGCAGGAAGTCCAAGACTCCAATATTAAGAACGCCGTTGTCATCGTACCAACGTTTCCGGATGTCGTGCCGGACGATGATCTTCGGAAAAGAGTCCCCCGTCAGGGAGAGCGGTCTGTTTTCCGTGACAGACTTTTCCTCCGTCCCAAGAGCGTAGGCGGATTGGATATAAGTCTTTTTTCCACCGGAAGTAGCAATGAAGTCGATCTCCCGTGCTACCGGGGTCAGTTTCCCTTTGGCGTTTCGCTCATTGCTGTACACGATCCCAATGTCCACTGCGCACTCCCGCACCATCAGTTCATTGAAAATGATGTTCTCCATGATGTGGGTCATCTCCTGCTGGCGGAAACCGATGCGGGCATTCCGCAAGCCGATGTCCTCACAGTAATATTTGTTGGGGTAATCGAAATAGTTTTTCCCCTTGACATCCCAGCGCTTGCACTCAGTAAAGAGGAACGCGTCCGCCAAGTGATCCATATACGCTTTCACAGTGTTGAGGGAGACCGTATTCTCGCCGCTCCGCTTCTGCCTGGAGTTGATGGTGTCCGCCACCCTGGTGGGGTTGGTCAGCGACCCCACTGAGGAGCAGAGCAGGTCCAGAATATCCGAAAGCACATCCTCCCGTTTGACCTTCTTGCGCTCCACAATGTCCTTCAAATAAACTTCGGAGAAGAGAGAACTCAGGTACTGCATTTTCGCCGTGTCAGTGGGGCGGGACAGGATCAGCGGCATCCCGCCGTAGAAGGCGTAATTTTCAAAAGCATCCTCCTTGTCCCCGCCCACAGCGGAGTAATACTCCGCAAAGCTGAGCGGATGCACCCGAATTTCGTCGCTGCGCCCCCGGAACTCGGTGAGGATGTCTGAGGACAGCATCCGGGAGTTGCTTCCGGTCACATAGATGTCCAGATTGGGCAGGGACTTCAAATCGTTGAGGGCGTCGTAGAAGGTGATCTTCTTCCCGTCCGGGTTATAGGGATTCGGCACTTCGTCCGACATCTGGATCTCGTCTACGAAAAGATAGAATTGCTCCCTCTGATTTTCAACGATCTCCCGGACACGATTTGCAAGCTCTAACGGATTCCGATACCGGATATCACGGGTCAGATCCAACTCAAAGGAGAGAATGTGATCTGCCGGAACGCCCTCCCCCAACAGATAAGTGCGGAACAGATTGCGGAGGAGGTAGGACTTTCCGCAGCGGCGGATGCCAGTGATGACCTTCACTTGTCCACCCCACATGAAGGATATGAGCTTGTTCAGATAGCGGTCCCGTTTGATCTCCATAGCGCCACACCTCACTGAAAACTTTTCGGATTTATCATACTACTTTTCAATAGAAATTATACAACTGCTTGCGCGCTGTGGCAAGTGATTTGTGCGGAGGTTTGTAATTTTGGACGTACATGAAGCTCTACCCCGACGTGACCAGCTACCGGGCCATCGCCAGAGGCGCCGGGGTAACAAGGCATACGGTGGCCAAGTGGTATGAGATGATACGGGGATACTGGGGGTGGGGAATCTGAAATAGAGGAGGATCGTATCATAACTCGATACGATCCTCTTTCATTTGTCATTATATCAATGTTTTCAATCTCATGACGGGCGATAATCTTTGAGAAGGAGGCCCCGGTTAGGGATGAAAGTATTCTGGATAACGGTCGTCTCCTCGGTTTTCAGGACGCAGAATGGCAGAACCCAACGGTCACATGCCGTCCCGAAGCACGTCCTGATCCCGCAGGACCTTTTCGATGACGGTCCCCCGGACCGCCTTCAGCAGGGGCTTTTTCAGCAGCTCCAGAGGACCGGGCAACGAGACCTCCAGCGGGGACCTGCCGTCCATCAGGCAGACGGTGCTGTGCAGCAGCTCCCGGATGTCGTACACGCTGCCCCACACCTCGGGCACGCCCCGGTCCACCCCCAGCAGGCCGTAGACGGCCTCCATGGCGGTACGCACGGAGTACTCGGTGGTGAACACGGTGTCCCGGGGGGTATCGGCGAACTGGCCCAGGAAGGCGAAGTTCACACAGCCGTCGGGGATCACATCGGGCCGGTCTCCCCTGGTCCGGGGCATGAAAAAGGCGGTGATGTAGGGCATCATGGTGGGCACGCACACGGCGCTGTGGGCGGCCAGGTCCGGGATCTGCTCCACCGGCACGCCGATGTGGTAGAGCCACTCCTGGGTGATCTCCTTTCCGGTACACTCCTTCATGGGCTTTTTCACATAGTCGCCGGGTACGTCGGTAAAGAGGCCGTACACCCAGACGCACACCTTCTCCGGCTCCTGCTCCTTGAACTGCCCCTGGCGGTTGATGGTCCAGCTCAGCAGCCACTTGGAGTCCTGACAGCTGACGATACCGCCGGTGACCACCTTCCCGGTGCGGGGGTCCCGCTTGCAGATGTTGGTGATATAGGGGAGGATCTTGTCGTCCAAAGTGGTGATGGTGGCCGACTCCCAGTTGGTCTTGGAGATGTCGGAGCAGAACTTCTCCGGCCGTCCAAAGGCGGAATCCTGCTTGGCGATGTTCTTCCACAAGCTCCAGCAGCCGCTGGTGCGCACCTCCGCGTCCCCGTTGGGGGCGTGGTCCTGGTCGCCGTAGATGGTCCCCTCGGTGCAGGAGCCGTTGGTGACAAACACCAGGTCGTTCTCCGTGAGGACAATGCCCTGCTCCGCGCCGTTGACCCGGCACTCGATGGCGGTGGCCGTCTTTCTGCCGTCCCGGATGTCGAAGATCACGTTGGTGACCTCGGTGCCGAAACGGAAGTCCACCCCGGCCTCCTCCAGGTACTTCTGCATGGGCAGGATCAGGGACTCATACTGGTTGTACCGGGTGAACTTCAGGGCGCTGAAGTCGGGGAGCCCCGCGATGTGGTGAATGAAGCGCTGGAAGTAGAGCTTCATCTCCAGGGCGCTGTGCCAGTTCTCAAAGGCGAACATGGTCCGCCAGTACAGCCAGAAGGTGGAGGAGAACACCTCGTCGTCAAAGACGTCCTCGATGGTCTTGTCGTACAGGTCCTCGTCCGGGGTCATGAAGAGCTTCATGATCTCCATGCAGCCCTTCTGGCTCAGGTTGAACTTCCCGTCGGTGCGGGCGTCCCGGCCCCGGTCCACCGTTGCCCGGCACAGGGAGTAGTTGGGGTCGTGCTTGTTGAGCCAGTAGAACTCATCCAACACCGAGGCCCCCGGCTTCTCCAAAGAGGGGATGGAGCGGAACAGGTCCCACAGGCACTCAAAGTGGTCCTCCATCTCCCGGCCGCCCCGCATCACATAGCCCCGGCTGGGGTCGAAGATGCCGTCGCAGGCACCGCCGGCCACGTCCATGGCCTCCAGGATGTGGATGTGGTCCCCGGGCATCTGCCCGTCCCGCACCAGGAAGCAGGCCGCCGCCAGGGCCGCCAGGCCGCTGCCCACAATGTAGGCGCTTTTGTTCTCCACCCCCTCCGGCTTCTCCGGCCGGGCGAAGGCCTCATAGTTGCCGTTGGTGTAATAGATACCCTTGCGGTTTTTCTCGTGCTTCCCCAGCTCCGTATTCCGATAAGATGCCGGGGCGCAGGTTTCAGTCCCGGCATCCTCCGCCGCTTTTTTGCCGCCGGACGCCTTCTTTGCCAGAACTACCGCCGCGCCCGCTCCGGCCACGGCCGCCGCTGCGGTCAGTTTGCCAAATTTCTTATTCATGTCAAGGTACCGCCTTTCTGATCCCTCCGCTCGAGATGGGATCCTTTTGATGGCATGATCTTACCCCCTGGGGAGCCATTCTTCCATTTACAATCCGGGCCCGATGATCAAAAGCTGATCATCGGGCCCGGATTGTAAAGCAGTTCTTATTCTGTTTCCGAAAAATTTCGGATGGCGTTGGCGATACTGCCCCGCATGGCGGCGCTGATCTTTCCCGTAAGCGCCCGGGGATCGGCGGTCATCCCCTGGCGGATCCAGTCCAGCATGACCCCCACAAAGCTGTACTTGTAAAATTCCGCGATAAAGGACTTGTCCTCCTCAGAGATGGCCGTCCCCCGGCTCTGTTCCTCCACCACGCCCCGGATCAGGCCGTAGGTCAGCTGATAGAGGAACCGCTCCATCTGCTCCCGGCTGATACAGCGGTAGGCGTTGAGGATGAAGGGCCTGTTTTCCTGCACCGCCTCAAAGATCTGCAGAAGCCCCTCCTGCCAGGTCTCGTAGGTCTTCTTCCCCTGGAGGGCTTTGGACGCGTCCTCGATGCAGGCCCACTCCACCAGGTCGTAGATGTCCTTGAAGTGGTAGTAGAAGGCCATGCGGCTGATGCCGCAGTCCTCGGTGATGTCCCGGATGGTAATCTTGTCCAGGGGCTTTTTCAGCAGCATATGCTTCAGGGATTCCTCCAGAGCCTGCTTTGTGGTGTTTGGCATATTACTGCGCCTCCTTTTCGTGCTGCTGGATCACTGCCGCAATGGTCTCCGCCGCGATATGAGAGCCCAACTCACTGGGGTGGACGCCGTCGGCGGCATAAAAGGCCTGGGGATCGGTCCACTCGTAAAACCGCCGGCCTACGTCGGCGATCAGGGCGTTATTTTCCAGTGCCGCTTTGTGGTAGGCCTCGGACAGCTTTTGGGCCATCTCGTCGTAGTCCCAGCCCTTGTCCGTCAGCTTGGCCCCGCCCTTCTGGTAGGTCCAGGTGGCGAACAAAATGGGGACCGCTCCGTTTGCCCGGATCTGCCGGCAAAGCTGCTCTACACTGGAAAAGAAGCTCTTGGGGGCGGTGATGGGGCCATGGCTCATCTCCTGGAGCACCACATAGTCCCACTTCTCTTTTTGGAGCGCCGCCTGGGTCTGACTGCCCAGCCTGGTACTGGGGTTCAGCTGTTCCGACAGCCGCGCCCCGCCCCGGGTGTGGTGAACCACCTTCGCCCCGGTCAGGTTGGCCAGCATCTGGGGCATATTATTGGTGGAGATAAAGCTGTTGCCCAGCATGAGGATCCGCATGGCACTGCTCCTTACTCGTTTTTTTCACTGTTTTCCACTGCCATTATACACGGCTCCGCTGAGAGGAACAAGGCTGGGAGGCGCAGACTGGCCCATCAGATTTTGCGACGCAAGAAACAAAGATAAGACTACGGCCGCGTGAACTGATCGTGAATAGGTGGTCATGACCCCATATTTCAAAAAGTGTGCAGTTTTCCTTTGCCTCTTTTTTGAATAAATAATGGTGATTGATGGCCCAAAAATTCCTTTACGGAGAAAATGCAAAACAAATCAGCAGAAGTGCTTTGCCCACATTTGAGACTCTATTTATATAAAACGCCAGATAAATTATTGCCTGAAAAGTTATAAAAACCGCCTCAAAACCGATGTTTTGAGGCGGTTTTTGGTCCGAGTGGGGAGACTCGAACTCCCGGCATCTTGCTCCCAAACGTGTGTCTGAACCTTCAACCAGCACTCTACTGCCCTCTTTGGCCCTTTCCTCTGCTCCGGCAGTTTATCTTTGACACTCTTTTGCCCTGCGTGTTTCAAGCAAAACTTTCTCCTTTTGGGATGGGTGTGGGATTGGATTCTGTATATTAAAAGATGTTCCGTCCGGGGTGAACAGAAAAGACAGGCTGAATCGCCACAGAGGGGGCGCAGAAAATGCGCCGCATAAACAAAGAATAAGCCCTGGCGAGGCACACCCTTTCTCAAAAGATGGAAAATGTATATGCAGCCGCAATAACTCGCTCATAATCGGATTCTTGTCATATAATCAGCAGATGACAAGAAAGACAACAAGCAATATCGTTCGGAACAGTCATTCTTCTGTAAACAGTCCATTCTTTCCGGTAGCTATTTTCCTCGTTCTGTGGTATTGTTCGGTTGCCGAAAGGAGGCGACGATATGCAGAAAGGAAACAGCTATACCGTAGGCCAGTGGTGTGACCGCTGGTTTTGTGAGAACCAGAGTAGATGGAGCGGCAGCACAGTGGGCGGATACCGCAATCTGATCTACCGCCACATCCTTCCCGAGATTGGGAGCATTCCGCTGGCGGAGCTGTCGGAAAACACTGTCACCGGCTTCTATGACAGCCTGCGGAGCCAGAGGCTCAGCGCCAGAAGCGTCTGGTGCGTCCACCTGCTCCTGCGGCGCTGTATGGACGAAGCAGCCCGTGACCAGCTTATCCCCTATAACACGGTACGGCTCTGCCAGGAGCCGCAGGCCGAGGAATATAAAACCGCCCCCCTGCGCCTGGGGCAGCTCCAGCGGTATCTGAACACAGCGGAACAGCTTGGCGTGCTCCCACTCATCTACACAGGACTCTCCAGCGGCCTGCGGCAATGTGAACTCATCACCTTGTCGTGGGCCGATTTTCATATCCGCTGCCGGTATATCCTCAAGGGACATCGACTGCTGGCCCTCAACCGTAAGGCGGAACATCTTCTGGAACAGATACCGGAAACTGACTGCTATGTGTTTCTAAACCCCAAGACCGGAGCGCCGTATCAGCTCCACGAGCTCTACTACCTGCACAAGCGGATACTGAAACAGGCCGGCCTGCCGTGGGTGGCCTTCCGGAACCTGCAGCGCCAATGCATGGAGGTGGGGGTATGACGTTGAGAGAGTATATCCTCCACTGGCAGGAGGCCTATGACAAGAACCAAAGCAGGCCAACCACCTATGCAGCCCACGGTTATCTCTTCAAAAACCATATCCTCCCTGGCTTGGGGAATATACCGCTGGAGGAATTGACTGCGAAACAGGTCGGAGATTTTCTGGAAGAGAGAAAACGCTTTGGCGGCCACCGCCTGGAAAGCCCTGAATACCCAGGACTGGGCGAATACACCATGCGGCACATCCACCGACTGCTCCAACAATGCCTGGACCAAGCGATCCGGGACGGACTGATAGAGGAAAACCCCGCCCGTGCGTTTCATTATCCAAAGCCCAAGAAGGTCAGCGCCAATGTGCTGACGCCGGCAGAGGTGGAGGACTATCTGGATGCGGCGGAGCGGCTGGGCCACCTCCCCATGTTTCTGCTGGCACTGACGGCGGGGCTTCGGCAAAGAGAGCTGATCGCGCTGAAGTGGAGTGACCTGGACGTGGCGGAACGGACGCTGACCATCTCGGAGAACCGCTCGGTGGAACGGCGGGAGTTAGTGGAGTACAAAGGCGGCACCAGAACCATCAGCCTGACCACAGAAGCGGTTGAGCTCCTAAACATGGAACACGCCAGGCACTCCAGCAGCCCGCTCATGTTCATGCACCCAGCCACGCAAAAGCCCTACTCACCCCAGATGGTGCGCCGGATTCACAATGAAATTATCAAGGAAGCAGGGTTGGATCACATTCGGTTCGCCGATCTTCGGCACACCTGCGCCGTCCTGTCTCTGCAAAACGGAATGGACACGAAAGAGGTTTCTCAGATGCTGGGGCATTTCCGAACTTCAATGACGCGGCAGAACTACGCCCCCTACTTGGCAAGCCACGCCGCCAAAAGCGAAAACAGCCCTGGTGAAGCATCCCAGGAGGAACTGCGGCAAGCGGCAGATATTCTGTATAATCTCCTGAAATTCTGATAGCTATTCTGCGGAAGGTGTGGTATATGTTTGGGTCGCAAGGAGATGATGACGATGGAAAACAAACTGCTCAAAGAGCTGTATGATTGCTTTTATATCCGACCGGAGCTTGACGAACAGGAGAATGAAGTGGAGAAGTGCCACAAGGCGTTGATCGCAGCTTTGGAAAAGCCGGAGCGAAGACTGGTGCTGCGGATCATCGATGCCCAGGACTCTATCAGAGAACAGACCTCCCTCGACAGTTTTATGGCTGGCTTTGAACTGGCGTGGAGGCTCTCGGCGGAATTGCACAACGACGAAAACGAGCGCTCATTCTCCTGTCGGACCAGGAGAACGGGCGCTCGTTTTTCATCTGAGGGAGAACCGGAATGAAGAACAAATTGCCATAACCGTAACGATTACTGCCAGTTTCGCATTGAGGGCCACTGTGTCATCTCAAAACACAATGGGCAAAAGCGCCCGCACTAAGCCCAACACCCGCAGTGACCGCGCCCCAGGCGACGTTTCCGAAGCTGCCAGAACCAGCGGTACTGCAGGCACATGGACCGACGCAAAAACTGAGCCACATAAACAAAGAAATAACTGCAGAAGTATTACGGAGTGCTCCTGCCATCATAGAAATTACAGGGAGTCTTTCTAAGAAAAACTAAGAATCGTGCGAATGCACGATTTTCTTGCGCATTCCTGCTGAATATGCTATCATTATATACAACGCTGTCAGGTGTTGGAATAGATCTTGACGGCATGATCGCATGAACCAAATGCTCTGCCGAACGGCAGGGCATTTTTTCCTATCTGGAGGAATCTTCTTATGGCAGTCAGTTATAAAAAACTTTGGAAGCTACTCATTGACAAAGATATGAAGAAGAAGGATCTGTGCGCAAAAGCAGGAATTAGTCCTGCCTCGGTTACAAAAATGGGAAGAAACGGGCATGTAACCACAGAGATTTTGCTGAAAATATGCACAGCCTTAGATTGTCAAATCGAGGACATTTTAGAAATTGTACCGGATAAAGAATCGTCCTGAAAAATGGACTTTTATTGTGAGAAAATATTATGTGGACAGATGTAAATATATACTGCTTGTGTAAGGAAGCGAGGCTTGCTCCATGGCAAAACTGATTGGAAGCGCACAATCCACTAACTTTGGAGAAAATTTGTTTATACGCAAAGCCCAGGAGTTTTTGGACGATCAGTACATCATTTACTGGAATCGTCAAATATATGGCCGTGAGTTTGATGTCTGTATCCTTATGCCAGGAAAAGGCATTTTGGTTGTGGAATTAAAGGGGTGGCGTGAAGAAAATATCCTTCGTATTGAGAATAGTGATACCATTATAATCAAAACAAACGAAGGAGAAACTCTTGCTACGCCACAAAAGCAAGCGCGCGGATATCGTTTTGCAATTGAGAGGCATATACGTCAAAATACAGGTAAGTTTCCATTAGTATTTCAAATGGTCTGTCTTCCCCAAGTTTCTAAGGATTTTTATCACAGAAAAAGGCTGGATGTGGTTTTAGATGAGTCATTCACCATATTGAAAGAGGATTTGGATGATACATCTTCTTTCTACAAAAAAATTGATCAGGCATTATCAGAAGCCTTTCGCTGGAAAAGAGATCCGTTTGATTCAAAGACCATGTTGGAAGTTCGTAATCTGTATGAAACTGATATTGATCTGGATAAAGATGACGAATCTGAAATTGGAAAAGGACAGGTACATTCTTATCATCAGCATGATTATTCTCGCTTTTATTACTTCTCCGAAGCTGATGAATTGAATGGCAATGTCATCGAAGACATCAAAGTTCAGTATATGTGCGGTTGCAAACTATATTGTGTGTTTTCGAAAAAAGAGCAAATGTTATTTGTGCTTAATGCTCTTGATGTAGCACTTACACAAAAAGGATTAGTACGGAATCGGGATAATATCGAAATCGCATTTGACGAACAGAAAAACCATATTCCGCCTGCTACTTCCGTTAATGATATGTTCATGGGCTTTCACTGCTCCATGAGCGTATTGAGTGAGCCTTTTGGCAAGAATACTACTTCCTTTGTAATTCATAATGGAAAATATAACCGTTCTCAAGAATCTATTCTCAAAAAGCTTAGCGAACAGAGCCAGTTTAATTTTGAGCAATATGAAGTTGAGCATGCTTCGCCGAAAAAGAACATTGTAATTCGCGCCGGTGCAGGTACCGGCAAAACCTACACGATGATTTCTCGTATTGGATTTATCTGCTATACCCAAAATGTTCCGCTGCGGAAAATGGCTGACCGTATTGTGATGATCACATTTACAAATGAAGCTGCAGATCAAATGGAGGAAAAACTCAAGACATACTTCAGGAATTGCTACCTGGTAACCTCCAACCCTGATTACCTGGAGATGGTGTCCAGAATTGAACACATGCAGATTAGCACGATTCATTCCTATGCGAAAGACTTGATTGCCCAGATGGGCACCTCATTTGGCTATGGAATCGACTTGAGCATAACCTCCAGCGAATTTTATCGCCGCAAAAAAATTACAGATCTACTTGATGAGTATATCCATCAGAAAAGAATCGAATGCGGAAACGACTATACAGATAAGCTGGGGATGCCTGTTTACGCTATACGTGACAGTATTCTTGATTTCATTGGAAAACTGCATAATAAAAGTGTCGATATCGAAACTATTGAGCCTCAAGATTTCGGAACCCTTTTGAATAGCGAGGGCCACGGTGAATTGCATGAATTACTGGCCAGCGTGATCCCGGCTGTTGAACAAGAATATCTGGGGGAACTTCTGGAAAATAACAAAATCCACCTCAGTTCTATGATGTCTATTCTTAATCGATTCATCAATGATCCAGACAGTGAGAGCAGAATCAGAGAGTTAAAGATAGATAAAGGTGCTCAGCAGTTTATGTTTGTTGATGAGTTTCAGGATACAGATGACTCTCAAATTGAATCTTTGCTGCGGATTGCCCAGGTACTTGACTATAATCTGTTCCTTGTAGGCGATATTAAGCAGTGCATTTACCGTTTTCGCGGCGCAAAAGAAAAGGCTTTTGACCAATTGGGAATTGACAAAAATCCCGAGAAGTGGTTGGAGTTTTCTTTGCGGCGAAACTATCGCACGGATAAGTATTTGCTGGATATTTTTGACCGTTCTTTTGCTGCATGGGGTGAAATGGATGAAGAGTTGCTTGCCTACGATGCAGCCAAAGATAAACTAATCGGCACAAGAGACTATAACGGGAAATACTTGACCTCCAAGAGCCGGTTCTACCGGCGACTTCCGGCAGCAAATGAAGAGATGCGGATTCCCATTCTTGTTGAGGAGATTAAAAGAATCCAGAAACGCATTCAATACGAAGAGAGCCACGGAATGAAGCTTTCCGCAAAGGAAAAGAGCATTGCGATCCTGGTTCGTGAAAACTGGCAAGCTGATATGATTCGTACTGACTGTGCCAAGCTTGGAATCAGCGTACATACCAACACAGGCGGGGACTTATATATGTCCCAGCCTGCTATGGACATGCTCACTTTGGTCAATGCTTTGGTTCATTTTGACGAAGCTGACTATCTTTACAACCTTGTAACCTCAAATTTCTTTAATCTGGATATCCCCAAATCCAACCTCTATGAGATACGTATGAAGATTCGTAACGGAAAATGGAGGGCGAAGGCAGACGAGAAAGAACAGGTGAATTACCTTATTAATTTTATGAATCTGATGCTTGCGAACACTGTTGATAAGAATAACAGATGGGAATACATTGTTGCAAGCCTTAGAACACAGCCCGTTCTTCAGGCCATCCGCAAGGTGTACAGCACTCTTGAACCCTGGAAACACTTCAGCGACGATCCTTGGAAACAGCATTACTATCAGCTGAATATTGATTTGTTGTTTGAGCAGCTCATCAACGCTTGCAATGTAGATCGGCTTACTATTAACACATTGCAGGAGCATCTTTATAATAGCATCATTTCTCAGGTCTCTGTCGATAGTCGAACTCCGGCCAGCAATGAGGAAGAGTCTACCATTCAGTGTATTACAGTACATAAATCGAAGGGACTTGAATATGGCCATGTAATTCTGCCGTTTTGTTCGGCTTCCATGGATTTTATCAAAAGGACGCAGTTACATATCAGCACGACCAAGTGCCAGGGCCGGTATCGTATTGGTTATAGCATGAGTGTGAGCAATTCCGGTCAAACTGTTCAAAATGATTTCTATGATGAAGTCATTGAGAAGTCTGAAAAAGCTCGGGAGGAAACCCGCATCCTCTATGTTGCTATGACAAGGTCGATTCGCTCATTCTCCTGGGTGGAAGTTCAGGGGAAGCAGAACCTATCTTGGCAGAATCTCATAGAAACAGAGGTGTAAGAAATGCCGTTTAAAATCTACACATATGAAGACCCTTATAAGTTAGATAAAGCGGATTTCTGGAATGAGATTTCTGCCTTACCACACTTCTGTAGTGCAAGAACCCTTGTAAATGGCCTCAAGGATGTTTTGGGTGATCGAATTGAGGGTTTGATTTGTCCATTGGATGAATTGGTCAAACACGAAGATGTTTATATGCAGTGGACGGATAATATCAGCCTTCGGATTCAACAGTATAGTGCTTTCTCAGCAGTGTTCAAGAAACTGTTAGAGAAACGGAAAATCAGTAAGCCGTTCCACATGGCTTTGGCTCACAATCAAAATCATTTCCTTGAAGCTGTCCGTCTCTTCATAGAATTGGATATCGGTGCATCTGCTGTTGATGCAAGCAAGGGAAACACGGAGCAACGGCTCTTTGTCTATATGCTGAAGCAAGCACAGCAAAGTTCGCTTTTCAGGTTTCCAGAAACTCCTTGCCGTGAAAAGCTCAAAGAAATCGTTGTGTCTCTTGCAAAAAAGGAAGTTGAAGAGTGTACTGGAACACCACAGGAAGCAAAGCGTTGTGAAAGAGCTGTCGATATTACCAAAGCGCAACCCTTTGACAGCATTGTGGTTCACGGTGTGCATCAGTTTACACCGGTACAGCTCCGGCTTTTACTTGCTATGGAAAAGATGGGGATAACCATCATCTTTTTGTTCAATTATCAGAAGAAGTATTCCAAAATTTATTCCTCCTGGAATGAAATCTATGGTTGCTTCGAAGTTCCCATTCACCATGATACTGCTGTATGTGAATATGAGCTCCCCACAATGCAAAATCCCAGCAATGCCCTGGCCTGCGCAATAGGCGAAATTTGCGAAGATAGAAACGCAGTAGGCGGTCCGTTACTTAGGAAATGGCATAAGCTGTACAAGAGCGTTCAGCTTATGGAATTTGCGAACATTACAGAGTATGCACATTTTGTTTCCAATCACTTTGATGCGGCGATTCAGCGATATTCTGAATCGCGTAGTGTCATGGAGAGAGGCAATGATGTATGGAACAATGCGGCTGTTCTCCGACATTTGGATGAACAAGTATACACTGCAAACAAAGATGTTCACACCTTGCTTAAAATCTACTATCCTGAATACGCCAAAGATCGTCACTTCCTTTCCTACCCTATCGGACAGTTCTTCTCTGCGATTTACCGTTTGTGGGACTATGAGCACAGACAGATCATTTTCGATATCAACGCTATAAAAGAGTGTTTGTCTTCCGACATCCTCAGTGTAGCTCCAGGAGAAGTACTGCTGCGTACCTTCTACAATGTTGCAATTCTCTTTGAAAATGTGACAACATACGAGGAATTTCAAAGCAAGATTATTGAGGGCTATGCCAAAAACTATGATAAGCTGGCGGCAACACCGGGTACGGATACACTTTCCGAACTGAAAAATCTATCCGTTTACAACAAGTACAAGGTTGCAAAAAAAGACTTACTTACGCTCATTCGGGCAATTGAAGAGATCAATGAGATTGCTACATATCTGTTTGCTCTGGACAATTCTCGTGAGGATTTCATCAATTTTGGAAAGCATTTCCGCAACCTCGAAGAGTTTCTCAAACAGCGTGAGTTAGCTCTGGCCAATGAGCAAGAGCGAGCCTTGATTTCGGATCTACAACTGCGCCTCGATAAAATAAAGCCGGAAAACTCTACCTTCTCCGGTACATTTAGAGATTTGCAAGAGGGACTATATTACTATTTGAAGCAGAAGAACGATGAAGATCAAGGCGTAGACTGGATTGTAAAAAACTACGAGCAGATTGACGGCGATATTCTACAGAGCAAACGTCAATTTGAGAAAGAGCAACGTAAAGTTTACCACTTTGCATGTGTATCGGATCGCGACATGAATATGAGTGTCAACGACCAACTCCCGTGGCCTCTCACGGACGAGTTTATTCGTGCTGCTTATTCCCCCATTGATCTACAGTTTCAGGTGTACTACACCGCACTGGGGGAACGTAGCAATTTTCTTAGATATGCTCTGTTTTACGGTCTGTGCTACAATCGCTGTGATGTTCGGCTCAGCTATGTGAGGCAGTATGGTGACGAAACAACGGAACCTTATGCTTTACTGTCCATCTTGGGATTATTACCTAAGGCTGATCTGATTGAACGCGTCAATAAACCTGTTCCATTTTCAATATCCGTTGGACAAGATGTGACCAAGGGCGTTAAATATGACCGATATCAAATGATGGATATGTTTTTATGCCCGTATCGCTTTTTCCTGGACTATGTAATGGAAGATGGCCCGGTTATACAAGGAAATTTCCTGTACCAAAAATATTTTGAGAATCTACTAATTGAAGCAGTTTGGAAGCGAATTGGAAAGCAAAATCGCTCAGATGTGATGAAATTTTTACCCCAAATTTTGGCGCAGGAGACGCAGAAACTCGAACCCTACTTTAAGTTTTGGAAATCAACCGAGATTTTAGACCTTAGAGCAAGAGCAAAGAATTACCTTGTCCATGAAATAATTACAGAAGATCACGGAACAACTGTAAAGCCCTACGATCCTTCCCACATGCAGACGCGAAAACTTTTTGGGACGGCTCTATTTTCTGTTGATATCTCTGAAGTTGAAATAAAAAACCCGTATCATGAATTTGAATCGCTTGCAAGAAGAGACGGCTGGAAAAAGATTTATTCACTCCGCAAGCTGCCAAAACCAGAGAATCAAATGCCGGTCGATATTCTTCGTGGCGAAACCAAAAATTATCTCAATCAGACATTTGGAAAAGGTAAAACAGCGATTCCCTCTGATTGGTGCATTTATTGTGTGCATAGAGGAAATTGCATGGAATCTTTCTTATGTAGCCAAATCAGCATGTCCAGCTCCAGGAATGAACCTCGAAGCAATTGGGAGTCCCATACAAACACCTCTGCCAAAGCTTTGCGGCCTTCCGTTTTGGGATCTTTAACAGTGAATATAGAAGAACCCCTTGTTTTGAAGCCAGTTGCGCATGGGGCGCTGGCTACCGATGCTACCCATGACGAGGCTGAAAATGCTGTTTCTGCATCATCTCCACCCGCCATTCCTGATCCTACGGTCGAGAATACACCTTCCGAAGGCAAAGTTGCGCCAAATGAGTGGGGTAATTTTGAGCAAATACTAAAGACCATTCAAGAAATGGTAGAAGGAAACCGCCAGGAAATACAAAGTCTTAAAGGTGAGCTTACCTCGAGAAAAAGCCGCCGTGAGGATACCACTCGCATTGAGGCTCGCTTGGCAGAGGAAGAACGTAGAAGTCAGGAGCTTCTGGACAAGCTTACAGAAACAGAGGATCGACTGGCCACAACAGAGGCCCAGAACCGCGACCTCTCTCATACTGTCAAAACCCAGGATGCACTACTGGAGAGGAAACGAGCACTTGAATTCACAGAGGATGAACTGGAAGAGTTACACAGGTATTCTACAATCATTGTGTTTGACACATGCTCGATTATGAATTATCCGAACCTACTCGACGGTGTAAATGATGGTGAGCTTGTTGTAGTTCCTAAGGATGTAAACAATGAACTCGAACACCATAAGACCCGTTTCGGCGCGGATGAGCGAAAAATCAAAGCGCAGCGGGCTATATCAGCAATCTTTAACTACAAGCGGCATTTCCCGCTTACTTATGCTGAAGGTTTGACTGATTTGGTGCCCAATGTTTACCGTGCAGATACCGGAGAGAAGGAACAAAACGACAATATGATTTTATCTGTGGCCCTCCGATATAAGTACTATACGGATATTCCTGTCATTTTTATTACCGATGATAGAAGCCTTTCCAATAAGGCATCCGGTGAGGGGCTTGAGGTATGGACAGCAAAGGACTTCCTCACTCCACCCGAATCCTCGTTTGAGGATGTGCCTCAGGCGGTTGTGAGCGCAGAGACAGTAGTAGGTACTGAGCCAGCTGAGAGCAGCGAAGCAACACAAATCACAGCAGAGAAAACAAGTGCGGTTGCAGAAGCTGAGAGACGGGCAAAAGCACAGGAAGAATACCTTGCCCAAAAAATTAGTCTGAAGGTACTTCACTTAGAGGCAAGCCAGATTTCTGTTTTACAGAACAATGGAATTAGAACGCTTGCTGATTTTATGGCCCAGACCGAGAGCAGTTTTGCGAGCCTGAAAGTCAAGAAAGGTGTTCCTTTTACTGCAAGATTTCTAAAAGAACAAGAGCGTATCAAGCGTAAACTCGAAAATCTATAATACCGCAAGAGGCTACAGTGCAGCATTAGTTTCTTGCTTAAGCTGAGAAAGGAGAGCTGCGTATGTTGGTAGGATGTTATTATCGCTGTCCTATCGTCGTTGAAGAAGGTGACAGAGATCATCCCAGGTTTTATGTCCTTGCTCAGCTTGTCGAGTACAACGAAATTGCCGATGCAGTCAAGGTCGAAATGCACGATCTATTGGGCAGCAGGCAGTACTATGGGGATTTATTTCAGCACAATGTGTTCTTTTCTCGAGCGGTGACTCGTTGCGAAGCCTGTCCGGGTGGTGCTGTTGAAGGGTGTTGGGGGCGAGGCACAATTGTGTCTCGCGCCTCTGAACCCTATTCTGAGGACGAACCCTATTGGTATTGGATTAAACTGCCAAATGGACAGCATGTCAAGGAGTGCGAAACGGAACTCAAGTTTGATTATTCGCAGATGAATTTCGCGCCTGATAAGCAGCTCCGGGCCTATGAGTTCCAGCACCCCACTTGGTTCATCAATCATCTCAAGGTAAGCAAAAACCTTCACCTTGTGAATAACGCTACCTATGGTTTCCATGTACTTGCCGGGTGCCGAGCTTTTCTGCTTCCGCACCAGATAAGCACAGTGGCCCGTTGCTTTGAAACCACACCTGTCCGTTATATGCTGGCGGATGAGGTCGGCTTGGGCAAGACAGTCGAGGCGTGTTCTATTCTCAGTATACTGGCCAGTGAAAAGAAGGATCTCCGAGTACTTATCATTGTCCCCGGAGCATTAGCGAGCCAGTGGAAAAACGAGTTGCACTACAAATATGGTCTTAATGCGTCTGTTGCCTCGCCTCGTGCCCAGATTTGTCTGCTCCCTATGGAGGATATCGGTAAATCTTTGTTGACTCTTTCTATGCCCTGGGATCTTGCTATTGTAGACGAAACACATAGACTTCTTGCCAACGATACTTGGTACAGCCAAGTGCAGAATCTCAGCAGGAAAGTAACACATATTCTGCTTTTGTCTGCAACCCCTATACAGGACAGAAATGAAGAGTATCGCCGTTTGCTTGCGCTACTCAATCCAGAGCAATATGAGACCATGTCTGCTGAACGCTTTTCCTGGATGGTAAAGCGCCAAAAACGTATCCAAAAGTCTGCTAATCTTCTTTTGGGATATCTGGAACGCTATGACGAGTATACAGAAATCGTCTTAGATGATTTGAATAGCATTGTGGAAACACTTGAAGATGCAGCCCTGGAGAAGATGGTTAAGGATATTGACCTCAGTACAGAAGATCAAGGACTTTCCACGGTCAAGCAAGCTTTGGCGTATATTTGTGAGAATTACAGAATTGAGCGAAGAGTAATCCGTAATCGTCGGCAGTTAATTTCTGAAAAAATGGCTCGACGGACCTTGTGTGCTATCCCGTACTCACCGCTGTCTCTTAACGAAAGCTATAATGAAATAGGGGCAATCCAAAATACGCTCGCCTATCTTGCTGATAACGGTAAAGATGATGAAGAATATGTGACCCAAACTGCAATTCCTCTTCTTTCTGCGTTGTTCAGCAGCCCGTGGGCTTTTGAAGATGCCCTCCATAAGCTCCAAATTGATGATGGGATATTGTTGGACAGCGCAGCTGCGTGGAGACGCCAAGCGGAGAATGAGCATAGTTTGGTGAATGTTGCTCTTGATGAAGATCCTGATCTTATCAAAGGCCGCTTAATGACTGCCATGAACTACATTGACCAGGAGACAGATATCTTGGACGATGAAACCTGCAAACTGGTCGTATTTACAGCGCA
The DNA here is from genome assembly GCA_018228705.1 of Dysosmobacter sp. Marseille-Q4140. Taxonomy (NCBI): domain Bacteria; kingdom Bacillati; phylum Bacillota; class Clostridia; order Eubacteriales; family Oscillospiraceae; genus Dysosmobacter; species Dysosmobacter sp. Marseille-Q4140. Next base: position 562,616 of record CP073694.1, read on the forward strand.
TAACGCTACACTTGTTCAATTTCTGAAATTGTTCAACACGCGATATGCCGATATGGGGATTCATGCGGTGGCATTTGGCAAACACATGGATCGAGATGAGCTTGAAGACAGCGTATATGCCTTTCAAAATAATCCTGCGTGTCGGGTAATCATCTGTGACGAAACCGGTGGTGAAGGCCGAAACTTCCAGAACGCCTCCCAGATTATCCATCTTGATTTGCCGTGGAATGCCAATGCGCTTGAACAGCGTATTGGCCGCTTAGACCGGTTGGGGCGTGACCCCAACATGGATGTTTTGTCTGTTGTACTTTATGCAGATACTTCTGTCGAGGAGCAGCTCTTCCGCATTTGGAAAGACGGCATGAAGCTGTTTGAGCAGTCTCTGAGTGGCCTTGAAATCATCACCGGGGAACTAAACGAACTGATTGTTGATGCTCTGCTGGATGATTACTATACCGGTCTTACCAATGCGTTTGATGATATTCTGGACCAGGCAGAAGAAATGCGGGAAAGCGTTGAGGACGAGCAGGATTTTGACCTTGGAGCCACTTTGTATCGTCCCTTGTCCCAGGGGATTGATAATGTTCTCGGTATCTACGCATCGGAAGATGACAATCTCTTTGCCACAGCCATGATGGGCTGGGGAAAACAGGCTGGTCTTTCCCCGGAAAAGCCTACCAGTTCTGGCTTGATTGAGTTCAGAGAAAGTACTTTCAGCGTAAATGCAGCCAGGCAGTCTCTTTTCATTCCTCCCGTGTGGGATAAATATACCAATTCCTCCATTATGAGAAGAGAAGGCAGGCTTCTTGGTTCCTTTGACCGCCGGACTGCTGCAACCCGAGAGGATATTCTTTTCTTTGCACCGGGAGACCCTGTTTACGATTCTATCATCTCAAATGCAGTGGGCTGTAACAGAGGCAGATGCACTGGTATCGAAACGGTTGCAGCATACAACTATGATGGCCTTGTATTCATCTACAATATCGCACCAAAACTTGATGAGTTGCTTGAAAATGGGATGACCCTACAAACATTGGCGCAATATAGAATGTATCTCCCACTCAAACAGATTATTGTTACTGTTCCCTTAACAGCCCGAAGCAAAGAAGTTCCCGAAAAGGAGATAATCAATACTCTGCTTGCTCTGCGCCCCAATAGCGTCAACCACCTTGGGCGGCGTGGCGGCAGCAAAATGTCAATTTCGCCTTTGGAGCACTTTATCAGTCGAACCCCTCCCAGTACATGGGAACCTCTGGTTGATAAAGCTTCTGCAACAGCCTACAAACGGGCCTGTGCCAGACTTGAAAAGCGCTCTGATTTTGAAGCTGCTGAGAAAGAAATGCAGCGCGTTTTGAATGGTTATAGAGCAGAATGTATCTACTTTGAACGAGATATGTCCGGCGTTGATGAAAGAGCACATCTGTTTGACATGACACTTCGGGCGCTCAAAAATGCAAAACCGGAGTTAGATGCAGCCTGTTTCTTGAGGGTGAGAAGTAATGGATAGTAAAGAAGTATTACAGCAATACATAGTGGGAGCCATGAAGTCCCAAAGTGCCATTGCGGAATTAGAGAAAAAGCTTGTCGATACATCTGATTTTTTGAAAATGCAGGAGGCAGCAAGATCACGCTATGTAATTGGATTTATCCGACGCGTCGTTCAGTTCAAACGAGAAGAAGCATCAGCAAAGGATATATGCCTAAATATTCGTGACCTTATCTTAATTCTTGGTCGTGTGAAGCTTACTGAAAAACTTTATACGGTTGTAAAAGAGTACGGTACAGAGTTCGATCTTGTGTGTGAAAATGACCTGCAAGTGTCTTGTTTACACCATATTCCAGAATGGCTTGAACCTCATCAATACATCAAGGATGTGTACGCCCTTCGCCATGACAATGGTATTGAGCTTGAAACTGAATCTTCCGGTGATGCGATACTGGCAACACATACTGGCTTTAACGCCTATAAAAGCTTTGAACAAAAGGTAGCCGTTCATACAGCTTTGAATTTACCCAATGGCCATACACTTCTTATTTCGCTACCTACTGGCGGTGGCAAGAGCTTGGTTACGCAGCTGTTGGCAAGTTCTTCTGACGGGTTAACTGTTGTAATTGTGCCCACTGTGGCCTTGGCATTAGATCAGTATTATGCAGCCCAGCAAAACTTGACAAATGGCACCGAGATTTATTGTTATCGAGGCGAACAATCTGAAATTGAAAGAGTTGAGATTATCAAAGCTCTGAAAGATAAAAAGGCACGTATGCTGTTTACTTCTCCAGAGGCAATTTTGAAGAACTCAGAGCTTCACCGCATATTGGACAATGCAGCAAAAAGTCACTATTTGACCAATGTTGTGGTTGATGAAGCCCATGTTGTTCCAGATTGGGGCGTGTTTTTTAGACCTGACTTTCAGATTTTTTCTATTCTTCTGAAGAAGTGGAAATATGAATCGGAAGGGTTCATCCGTACATTTCTGCTTTCGGCCACGCTGTCTGATGATGTAGTTGACACCTTGTTTGCACTGTTTGGTTCAGACGGTAAAAATGCTCAGGTTCGTTGTGATGCACTTCGCCAGGAGCCACGATTCTATTTCCACTCTGCAAAGTCTCGAAAAGAACAAATTGATAAGACTATCGAGGCCATCAAATTGCTTCCAAAGCCGATGGTTGTCTATGTGCTTGAACCAAGAGAAGCTAAGGAACTGCAAAAAAAGCTTTGTGAATTTGGATACAAAAATATCCCCGTTTTCACCGGAGAAACCAAGGAAATAGACCGAAACACTATATTAACCGGCTGGAAAAATCACGACTTTGATGTTGTGATTGCTACCTCTGCCTTTGGTATTGGTGTTGACAAACCTGATGTCAGAACGATCATCCATGCTTGCTGTCCTGAAAATCTGAGCAGATTTTACCAGGAGGTAGGTCGTGGTGGTCGTGATAGGCTTCCATCGCTTAGCCTGTTTATTCCTTATCAGAGCAGATACGATAGCGACGGTGATGTGCGTCGGGCGCTGGGCCTTGTCAGCAAAAGAGTTCTCACCGTTGACCGCGCGGTTATCCGCTGGAAGGGGATGCTTTCTAACCCTGCAGCAATGATTGATTTTGATGAATGTGTTTTGAACACTTCTGCCACACCTTCCACGATGACAGACGAGGAGGCCGAGTATGCAGGAAACAGAAATGTTGCATGGAATGTAAACTTACTGCTGTTTCTGCATCGCACCGGATTTATTGACCTTCTTGATGCAAACTATGTATTCGACAAAAAATCGAATCCACCAAAAAAATACTATACGGTCACGATTAAGCTACTACAACCGAATATCCTCAGCGATGATGACATTCTCACAGCCGCACTGATAGAACCCCGCGCCAGAGAATATGAAGCACAAATGGTTGGATATAGAATCATGAGTGAACTTGTATCCTCTCCCAAAGCATTGTGTTGGGGGCGTGTTTTCAGACACCTTTTCCCGCTTTCTCGGGAAGTATGCAATGGCTGTCCAGCAGATCCTGAAGGCCGCATCACAAGTGATGATACTTACAAGTTGCGAACCGATCCCGAGATTAAGCTTCCAGCTGCACCTCCGGCTCCACGCTTGGGGCGAAACATGGGGTCCTTTAATGAAATGATTATCAGCAGACCATCAACAGGACCTTGCAGCACTGAAGAAGTTGCTGTGATTGCAGCAAAGGCTTCTCAAAACAATATTGGTGCATTTGTTGTTCCAAGCCGTCTGGCCGATGAGATTGTTTACAATGGCATTCTCTTGAATTACGAAGAGTTCTATTATGCGGTTGTCCATTGCCCCTATCTCTTCGCTAAAGGTGTTGTCTGTATTTTTGACGGCGACACCGCCACAAACTTTACTCTGTACAAGAACCTTGGAAAACTGGATGCCTTTGGCTATCGTAAGATACTCTACTGTAACGAGAACACCATCGTTGCCAATGGTGGTAAAACGATAAGAGAGTATAGCGACGGTTATCCTATTCCGATTCAAAAATTCTAAAGGAGGTATTCGTATGTTCAAAGTCAATCCAGACGGCATGCGAATGGAGCCGACACCGGAGCGAGTTCTCTCTGTTTGCCGCTTGGTTTCCCATAAAAGCATGAGCCGTGATGAAGTGCGTCAGTGCATGACATTGGGTATCAATGATGAAAAAGAACTCGATCAAATCAACAAGTCAATCAATGTGGCCCTCGAAGAACTTGCCCTCATCAAAGCTGATGCTGACAATCTGGTCTTAGCTGTTGATCCCAGTATAATCGCTTCATCCAAGGCTTTTCGGCGGTATGTGAGTGCTCGGGTCTTCTCTGCAAAAGACACCACATTTCACATGTTCACCAAATGGCTGATTGCTCAAAATGAGCGAATCTTTGCGCTGAAATCTTGGGAAGGTATGGCTAAGACCTGTGCTTCCGAAGTGAAAGAGCTGGCTGCACTGAATGAAAACGCTGTCCTGGGATGGCGCTTTTGGGCTGCTTTTTTAGGGCTGGGCTATTTGAGCGGAACAATGATAATCCCCAATATGAAGCTGCGGTTAGAAGATATATTGGCAACTACATATACAGAAAAATTCAAATATAATGAGACTGTTCTTGCCCAGGACTTCATACTTTGGCTGAGCACAAAAATACCCGAAGTTGAGATTGGCAGTAATCTTCCCTTGGCGCTTTCTGCCGGCCTTCGCACACTGCATGAAATTGGTCTCATTAAACTTGAAACATGGTCTGACTCCACTCCGATCATGCTTTACTATGTAGACGGTGATCCTATCAATGGTTTCACACACATTTCGGTGAAGGAGGCGATGGATTCATGAAATGGGAACAGTATCGTTCTGTAATGGAAAAGTATGCGATTAAAACAGATGATATGGCCACCGAAGATGCCTATTTCATGTCTACTCACATGCCGTTCTCGTCTCTTGAGCTTTTCCGTGGTGGCTATTATGAAGAGGGGAAAATGCCTGCCCCTACAAAGTTGATGAGCGAAGATGAGGTTTTCGAGCAGCTGATCTACAACCCTGACAATGAGCATCGTATGGTCATTGTCCGAGGCAATCACGGCACTGGTAAATCTCATCTTATCCGCTATCTAAAAGGCAAGTTTGAAAGAAGCCCCTCTACTATATACAATCCTGCAACGGAGCAGTTGGTTTTCCTGCGTCGTTTGAATAACTCTGTCCGTGGCGCTTTTTCTCAGTTGTTGGAACAGGGAGCCATTAAAGACCCTGATGTTGCGGAGAAGCTCCGTAAGTTTGTGGCCTCTTCCGATTCCAAAGATGAAGATTCTTTCAAGACAGAGATTCTGTATGCCTATATTGCAGCTGTGCGAAACGATATGTCCGGAGAAACCTACAAAGCGGTCAAGTGCCGTGACATTGCCAGCTACCTTGCCGACAGCCGTGTAAGCGAACATCTATTGCGTGAAGGTGGCGCAATATCCAGATGCTATAATGTCATCACGGCTCCGAGCAATCAGATTCTTCAAGACACCACAATTTTTACAGAAGAAGATTTTAATGTATCTAAAATCATCCGAGCTGTAATGAAACAGGGCGATCCCCAAGCGTCCCTTTTTGCGGCCTCTTTGAAAGGCGATGACTTTGAGATTACCAAACTCATCAACTATCTTAACAGGTTTACGAGAGAGGTCATTCAGCGTTGTGCAGACATTTCCAGTGAAAATGCGGAAACGATTTTTGCTCAGCTGAGACGAGATTTGAAAAAGCAAGGCAAAAACCTAACGATCTTTATCGAAGACTTCACCGGCTTCACTGGAATTGACCAGGAACTCATTACGGCGCTTTCTTATGAGCATGGCGGCGATTACGCAGATCTGTGTCGTGTTACTTCGGTAATCGGCATCACCAACGACTATTATTATGCGTTTCGAGGCAATTTCAAAGACCGTGTAACACACCAAATTGAGGTCACAGAACGTTCCTATGGAACTGACGAGTTTATCATTCAGATGGCTGGCCGGTATTTGAACGCAATTTACTGTGACCCCACACAACTCCATCATTGGACTGACTCCGGTGCAGATTTGAGTGAACTGCCAATCAGTGATTTCACGCCTCCTTGTGAATGGGATACCACAACCATCGGAGAAAAGAAAGTAACGCTATATCCCTTTAACCGCCATGCACTGTTGACTCTGTATGAATCTCTTGCGACAAAAAGCCCGAGAATGTTCTTAAAGAATGTTATTCGCGCCCAGTTAAAAGAATACTTTGATGGCAAGCAGTATGGGGATGGTTGGTATTTCCCGCTTAACCCCAGCAATGCTCAGATGTCCAATGATCCCCATAGTTCTTCCATTGACCGTTTGGAAAGCATGAGTTCAGATGATAAGAATCGACTGAAAGCGGTGTTTGCCATTTGGGGTGATGGTTCTGCATCCGGCGTGAAAGACATCGACGGAACGCTGCGTTTTGGTGGCCTTAATCAAGCTTTCCTTGCAGATGTGGGGCTGAATACCTTTACTGGCATCGGTGAAATCGTGGATAAATCCACTGGCAAAGCTGTATCCCCAACTGTCACATCCAAACCAGTGACAACCAGTGGAAGCAATTCTGTTCATCATCCTACTACTCCAGAGCCTCTCAAGGCCAAGCCCCCTGTCGATGGTGCCACAAAGAATTATCGTAAGTTTAAGGATGATATCACGGCATGGTTTACCAAGGGTGAAACATTGAAATACGATCCCGACTATCGTGGCTGGCTTCGTACTCTTATTCGAGGAGACTCCAGGCAATGTGGTGCAATCAACTGGCAGGATATTGGTATCCCAGCCTATATTGCAGCAGAGCGTCTTTCCGACCTGAGCTGCTACTACATTGACGATCAGAGTTCTCCCACAAATACGGATAGAGCCATTGTTTACATGGACAGAAGTTCTGAAAGCCGCGATGTTCTGATGGCCTTAAATGAACTGAACTACGCAAAAGGTTGGGATTTCGAGGGCGCAGCTTATTACCAGCAGAGATTGATTACTTGGTTGGAACGCAGAAAAGCTGAAATCATCGAAAAAGTTGCCGCTACTAAGCAGGGAGAAGATTCTCTCCCGGTATTGGAGTGGTGTCTTGCGATTCAGTATCTCAAAGCGTGTATCTTGGGCCAGAAGGTTGATACGAGTTCGCCCTATTCAGTAATCAAATCTCTGTTTAAGGATTTCAAAAAAGACGATAGCATCAGGAGAGATACCCGTGAGTGGAATGACATGATTCAGTTCATTCTTAATCGCAAAGCTGACTTTGATAGTGCATTGACCTTCTTAAAGCAAGCTTCTGCAACCACAATGGGGGCGGTCCATTTTGCAGTTGATCCCAACACGAAATCCTGTTACAGAACAGACGAGCTGGTGCTCGCTGTTGAAAAACTTATGGCTGCCGACTGGGATATTGAAGCAACATTACCTGGTAGCATCCCACAGAAGCATCTTCTCTATAATCCTGCCACGCTGTTGAAATCGCTCTATCCCAGCGTTAAAAAAGCCATGACTGCGGATACTCAGGAAGCTGCAAAGGTGGTAGGCAAACTCGAAGAGTATATTGGTGAACTCAACCAGAAGAATCTCATTGATACGCTGTCTGCTATTCAAGAGCTGTTTTCTGTGTTTTCTGCGAATGGAATCATCGGAAGTACAGAGTTGCGGGTCAAGTATGAAAAACCTCCCATTGAGACAGCCAAAACGGTAATGGGACATGTCAAGCTAATTAACGATGCGGCCTCTGTACAAGCAGTAAAGCAGCTGACGGTATACTCCGGCAACTCGCTACATGTGCTGTATGATTTCCTTAGAGATATTCAGGCGATTGCTCAAAAGGCTGACCAGGAAGGGGCGAAGGCCCAAAAAGACATAGCTGCTACTGGCGGTTTTGCTGGTGCAGAAGCATTGTCTGAAGCTGCCTTGTCCTCTATGGAGGCACTTTACGCTCAGCTTGAGAATATGGAGGTGTACGAAAATGCTGTTAACTGAGACAATCAAAAATTGCACCTCTGCTATCAAAAAACGCCGAGTAACAATCGAAAGCAAGCAGCATGCCGAAACTTACGCAAAGGCGTTGGCACAGCTTGCCCAGGCCACCGAGAGTATTAAAGATACCATTGATTGTGCTGCTGCCATGAAAGAAAAAGGAATTGTCAGCACTTCACTTGTGGATGAACCTACTCGCAACGAATTGCTGGCTTGCATCGACGATTGCGGCAACGGAGTTTCTGAAATGCGGTTGACCTTGGAAACTGTTAGGCTTCTGAAATCCAAGGGAGATGCTGTTGCAGCACAAATTAAAATCGTATGGCGTGATGCTGCTCAGAAATATTCTGATGGTCCAAAAGGCTATTTGTCTATGATTGGTGGTTTATCAAATGACCCCAAACGGGCAAAGGACTTGACAGACAGCATCACTCAAACGGTTGCTGGAAATCCATCCATCAAAGCAGTAAACAGCCTGGTTTCCTATGTGGCGGAAGCAAAGCAAATTACCGATCAATTCTCTTTGAACCCCGAAATCGAAGACTTCTTAAAGAAAGTCTCTTCTCAGCGGGCTACGGTTTTGGATTTGACCCCCAATGTCATGACATGGCTCAAGGAAAAGAACCTTAACCAAAAGTTAAAAATTAGATTCTAAGGGGGATAGATAATGATTAAAGTAGCTTGGGATGTCGAGGAATTAGTGGCTTTAATTGATGTATACCGTAAAAGTGATGGTAAAACTACCGATCAAATTGAAAAAGAGCTAATGGACTTATCAAAAAGTCTTACACTTCGCGCTCAAAAGCTTGGAATTAAGCATGACGAAAAATTTCGTAATTTAAATGGTATGAAGATGATGTTTCAAAATGTGGTCTACACAGCAACAAATGGACAACAAGGATTGTCTTCCGCAAGCTCGTCATTGCAAAAGGTATACAAGATGCTACACACAAACCCTGATGTCTTTGAGTTGATTTTGGAAGAGTTCATCAGGCGCTATCACTTAAAGTAATAAACAACAAGGTCCCAATGCCATACTTGGCGCTGGGACCTTGTTGTTTAATCGGTCATTGATTTAATGTAGTTTACAAGAACCGAAAAGTCAACTTTTGTATCATGGTTCCAAGAAAGACGGATAGCCTCATTCACTCGTGTTTCACCCAGTCCCATAGCTGTTAATACATAACTTGGGGCATGGCTGCCAGAGTTACAGGCCGAACCATTGGAGAACGCATAATCCTCCTTTACAGCAAGGAAGATACCCTCTGCATCAACACCGTGGAAACTAATGTTTACAGTGGACGGCAGGCAGTGTTCTTGGTCTCCATTCAAAGTATAGTTCAGACCTTCCACAGCCTCCAGGAATCTTCGCTTAATCGCTCTACAGCTTTCCATGTGGACAGCGGATTCCTTGTCGCTTAGCTGAGCTGCGAGAGCGAAGCCTGCAACCAAAGCCACCGGTGTAGTTCCCGGACGGTATCCGCGTTCCTGCTGACCGCCATACATGAGCGGTTTGACGGGAGGCCGTCTATATGTACGGTCGCGCCGCATAATAAATGCGCCAATCCCCTGGGGACCGCTGATCTTATGGGCGGTGATACTAAGCATATTGTATTTGGTATTTCGTAAGCTATCATTCAGCTTACCAAAACCTTGTGTGGCATCAACGTGAAAATATGTCTTAGTCCCTGCTAATGCTGCACCGACCTCTTCAATAGGCTGTATCACGCCAGTTTCGCTGTTGACCTGCATCATAGAAACAAGCAGAGTTTTGTCCGTGACGAGGCTGAGAATTTGCTCCGGTTTGACTCGGCCAGACGCATCGGGTGAAACAAAATCCACAACACAGCCTTTCTCTTGCAGGTGTTTCATGGCTTCCAAAACGGACTTATGCTCGATAGACGTAGTAATGAAGTGATTACGGCCACTCTCAAGCGCGTAGTCAAGCAACCCGAGAATCGCCATGTTATTACTCTCGGTGGAACCGCTGGTAAAGAAAACATCCGTACTGTCCACAGCCAAGATCTCAGCAATGGATTTTCTTGCGGAGGAAACAATTTCTTTGGCATCTGTACCAAAGATGTGAGTTCTACTATCTGCGTTGCCATAATGAGAGCGATACACTTCAATCATTCTCTCCAGAACTCTTTCATCTATCGGAGCAGAAGCGTTGTAGTCAAGATAAACAGCCATTATGCTTCCTCCTTCGGAAGAGCAGATTCGAGTAAATCTGAGCAGCTTTTCAAAACATCTCTGGTGCTGTAATGGTTAATGCCACGATAAAGATGAAGTCGGAAGTACCGGATTAAAGTGTTAGGGTCATCTCCTAAGCCATCATTCAAACATCGCTGGCGAATAATTGCTTCATAGATTTCTGCATATTCACCGGCAAAAGTGGTCCAATCCATTTCAACATTGCTGTCAGACTGTGGATCAATACTACCAGGAATGGTAGGTTCTGAAAGCGACCAACATAATGCCCACCGGCAAAGAATATTCCAGTTTTGAACACCGGTCTTTGCTTTGATTCGAATGAGTCGCTCCTTCTCTGGCTGTGACAGTTTAAAATGCTTAATAATCATACTATCACACCCCCTCAAAATAGCCGTTGATGATAGAGGTGCATTGCTCACCTTCCCGATAATGTAGAGTAAAGTAATTTATAACATTTTCTCGAATCATATCAAGATATCTACCATAAATTTCTTCATCTGTGGAAAGAACCATAACCTGGGAGCTTGCAGACGGTAGATAGCTGGTAACGAAATTTGCCCGGTGGGAAGAATCTAAGCGAGCCATGGGTGTATCAATGACCACAGGGGCCTTATAGCCAGAGGTTCTGGCCAGTGCCCACACAATGGAAATAGCAAACATCTGCTGCTCTCCTGCGGAGAGCTGGTTCTTTAACAACTCATGCCCATCTGGATCAAGTATGGTTACATCTAAACTGTCCGTATCAATATGGATTTTACTCACAAGGGAGTCTTTTTCAACCAGAGTCTGGAAGCATTCTGTGGCAGTTGCAGAAAGCTTGTCTATCTTTTCACGCTGTAAACGAACTTTAAATTCATTAAGAACTTCGATAGACATCACACAATATTTGATAATACGGGAGTTATCATCATTCGTATTCTCTTTTTCTGCGATAGTCTTGATTAACTGCAAGCGCTTAGAATGAAGAGCTTCTTTCTGGCGCTCCAAACTCTCGATTAAGCTCTGCTGCTTCTGGTATTGGTCGTCAGCCAAAGCTTTTTTGCGCTCATATTCTTTGAGCGTCTCATAGAGTTTCATGGCCATCGTCTTTTCGTCTGACTCACCAAGGTGTGCGTCCAAGCTCATGAGCTCATTTTCTTGCGCATCGACATGACTGATTAAGGTTTCGATTTTTTGATCAAGGGAATGGAATATTGTGACAATTAATTTGTCAAAGAGGAGCATGGTCGTGTGGGACATATTAATGTGTTCCGCACCCTCGCCTGTTGAAGTGAATTTCCCGATCTCTTGCTTGACAATATCAGTAATGATTCTGAGCGTTCTGTCATCGAAATTACCCTGATTAAATCGATCCAAAATATTTTTCTGAATACTTTCGACAATTGGGTCAGAAAGCTTCAGAGCTGCTTTTTTCTGCTCATCAATCTCTGCATCATAAGCTTGTGTAACTAATTTGCGGCACATAAAGAGCGGAGTTGCAGGATCAGATACGCGCAGCATAATTTCGTCACGAACTTCTTGCACATATGCCTTGATTTTCTCTTTTTCTTGTTTTATGGCCTCTCGGCTGAGTGTTAAGTCACCACCAGAAGCCCAAAACTTTTTTTCTTTAGTTTCTATAGCAATTGCAATACTCTCGCAATTTGCTTTTAAGATGTCAGCCTCTCGACGAGCTGTTTCGATTTTGGAGTTGAGTTCCTTGAGTTGCGCTTCTACCTCTTGGTAACCTTGGTTGACTTCGCTTTTTTCAAAAGCTTGCAGAGCATCTTTTTTTCGGCGAATTACTTCATCAATATGAGTAATTGCTTTTTCAATCGTAGAAACACCAATTGCGGATTTAATAGAAGTTTTAATTTGCTCAAATGAAGCGTCGTCAGCCAGTTGAGCGATCTTTTCGTTATCAAAGAAGAAAAATCTTGCTATTCCAAAAGGCAGAATCTCTTCAATATAGTAACTCCAACTTTCCCCAAGGTACTTATCTATTGTTCCGTTTTTCTCAACGACAATAGTTTCATCGACCTTCTTGCCCTTTAACTTCCACTTCCGGCAGACGCGCAAAGCGGTTCCGTCATCCAAACCAAGTGATACAGCGACATAAGTAAGATCATCTGTCGCGTGCTTATTAATATGCTCTATGAGTAGCCGTTCATAGGAACGCGCGTTTTCCTGAACATACTTTAATGCCTGCTTTCCATACAATGCAAGCAAAATAGCATCAAGAAAGGTCGTTTTTCCTCGACCATTCAATCCACCGATGAGAGTAACATTGCGATTACCGATTTGGTCCGAAAGACACATTTCGTGATGGCCTTTGTAGATGCCAAAATTATGCAATTCGATTTTTGTAAAATACATATTCTCAGCACCTCACTCAGTCCAATTTCCATCGTCAAAAGATTCCTGCATTCCCGTGATTTTTTTTGCACGTTCTTCTGCGATAAGGGCGGCCTCATGCTCATCACGATAAAATGCTTTTTTTATCTCATGCTCAAAATTTTGAATTACATTTCTCTTATTAGAGATGGCGGCTGCTTTAGCTTCGACATCTAATAGGGAGCGTTGCATTTCGTACATCAAAGTCTCGTCTGGACATACCGCTTGGCAAGCCTCGCGAAGAATTCTGGCTTCAGCTGGACCAAAATACTTGTTTTTGCTAATAGATCCATCTTCATAGCGTTTTCCGGTAACAGATTCGTAGATTTCGGGCAACAAATCTTCAAACTCGTGTTTTTCATCTAACCAAATTTGACGAATAAACCGAAGTTCGTCCATGGTAATCAAGGGAGCATCCTTAATTTCCTCTGGTCCAATCTCATGAACAAGTTTCTCAACCTCTAATAGACGAGTTAAAAAGTACTTGCGGGTTTCCTGTGTATATGGGCCGTGTACCAGTCGCTCGTTATGCCACGTTAGACGCCCATCCATACGGCGAAAGTCTCTACGCTTTCTATCGATATCCCAATTACCGGCAATTTCATTTCTGAATTCAAGCATGGGAAGCATCCACGCTTTCTCTTCGTCATTCTGGATCATGGCCGCCATGGATTTATCCTCGGAAACCATAGTACATACCCAACAACCGAAACGACTGTTGCCGCAACTGGGCGTAGATGTATCAAGCACCAACGGACACTCGCCATCCGCAGAGGCACCACTATACATTGCCAACAAGTCCTTATTTGAATGTCCCCAGGGGTTGGGGTATTGTACAAGATATTGCCAGACGTTGTCGTTGCTCCAGTTTTCAATAGGAGTAAAAACATAGGAGTTCGGAAACGATCCATTGGGGCTAAGATGATCTCGGTATCGCTTTTTCTCATAACCCTCCATGACGGCTTTGCGGGTGGCACTTTCGGCTTTGCGCGTTCCAAGGACCAGGATTGCTTCGCTCTCTGCATCCAGGATTTTTTTAACAAAGCGATTTGAGGGGTCGATTTTCATACGGTCAGTACACCAGCGAAAATCACGCCGAGGATATGGATAGCCCCGCCCTATGAGATTTACCCAGAAGGTGTTGGTGACCTCTGGAACAAGCCTATGTGGAATAATAGGTAATTTGTGTTCAGGGTTATTTGCAGCCTCTTTCATGCGCGCAATAGAGCGAGTGGCCCATAGTGCAACAATTGGGGATTCAACCAGAGTGTCTGTGCTAATAACATGAACGGGTTTGTGTAATTTATCCTTTGGAAGCTGGGAAAGTGCGATCCAAACAAGTTGTACGACGGCAGTGGAATCTTTGCCGCCACTGTATCCACAAATCCAGGGTATCTTATCTGCTAAATACACTTCCTGTATCGTGTTAAGTACAATACGAATATCTTCTTTTGTTAAATTAGCCATTTTATCCACCAATTTCTTCTGTCATAATATTCTCTATATATGTAGCCATGGCTCTTTGCGAAGCACGATTTGTAGCAACTTTTCCGTGAATAAAGACGAGATTTTCCCACACTGGGTTGGTTTTGCTCCAATCAATATGCGCCAAATGGCAAAGATGCCTTTCCCATGTATCTGGATATCTTTGAATAATTTGATTACCTCCAGCCCCGATGGCATTAAGGGTGATACTTAAGGTACAAATTGTATTTTTTCGCACATCAGAGGACTTGGCCTGACCGTTCTTTACTGCTTTCCAAAAAGGAATATACTGAGATACTTGTTCCCAAAAATGAATTGCTAAGTTGCATTTCTCCTCCAAACCTAAGTCCAGATCTTTTAATAAGGCTTCCGTGCCGCTACAGATTGCACTTAATGTAAACAGTGCTTTAGATCGGTTGGATATGGAGGTATGTTCTTTTTCGGTCACATCCTGAAAGACATTAACCGTATTAATAACCCGCTTTGCAACAATGGAAGACTCTTCCCGCGAGTTAAAAAGAATGTTGATTGATTTTGTAGGACGAATTGCATAGCGGTTAAGATCCGAAAACATTTGCTGGGAATGAGCGAGACCTTCATCGCGATAGAAAACAACGGAGATATGCTCATTCTTTAGCTCGGGGTTCTTTTTTATTGCTTCCGCAATAGCGGCTTGCCGATGCTGCCCGTCATTTATGAGAAACTTGGCACTCATAGAAATTGTAATGTGACCGAGAAGGGGCTCGTCTTCATTTAATGGAATAAACTCCATGCCACCATCAACGGAAACTGTTATCGAAGAAAACACATAGTCATCGGGGTTCTCTAAAATGTAATCTCGAATTTCTGGAATCCTGGCACGGTTGAGAATACGCTGTGCCCGAATTTCTGGTGGTAGTTGTTCGTCAACAAACTGAAAGATTTTCGGGATCACCTCTAATGGAACCATCGAGGTAAAGTATTCCCTCTTGGCTTGGATACCCTTGACGGCAGGAAACACAAAAGAAGCGGAACTCAAGAATGGCACCCTCTCTATAACGTAATAGTTAACTATAGTACACAGCAAGCCCTGCTGAGGAGCGGTCATAACATATCACATTATAAAGCATCGCGGAAGTCATGTAAAGAGAGCGGAAGTCTCTTGTTTGTTTGTTTATTGCAAGATACAAACAACAACGAAAAAAGTTATACTTGTAGAGAATAGTGAAGGTCGCTATACTTGGTATATGGATTACTTATACCAACGATTATCCATGTGCAAATATCTATCAATCTGTAAAATGGGTGAGTAAATGACCGAAGTAGTTGCGGCCCTGATCTGGAATCAGGACAAGTTTATGATTTGCCAGCGCCCGGCCCACAAGGCCAGAGGGCTGCTGTGGGAGTTTGTGGGCGGTAAGGTAGAGCCAGGAGAAATCAAGGAGCAGGCTCTCATCCGGGAATGTCAGGAGGAACTGGCGGTCACATTGGATGTGGGCGAGGTATTCATGGATGTGATTCATGAATACCCCGATCTGACGGTCCATCTGACACTGTTCCATGCCACTATCCGGGAGGGCGTCCCCCAGAAACTGGAGCATAATGACATCCGTTGGATCACGGTGGATGAGATTGATCAATTTGAGTTCTGCCAAGCAGATGAAGAAATTTTAATAAGACTAAAGCAATCCAAGGGGCGGAAAGATTAGGCGAAAGTCTCATTAACCACATTAGGGAATGCGAACATACGGAGAAAGGAAAAGCGCAGGATGAATATCATCTGCTTCGGCGACTCTAACACCTACGGCTACGATCCCCGTGGCTATTTCGGCGGGCGCTATGACGCAGACAACCGGTGGGTGGACATCCTGGCTGCGGAGAGCGGATGGACGATCTCTAACATGGGACAAAACGGTCGCGAGATTTCATCCGCCGCTCCAGACTTCTCTGCTGACACGGAGTTGCTGATCGTCATGCTCGGAACCAACGATCTGCTCCAGGGCAGAAGCCCGGAGCAGGCGGCTGAAAAGTTGGAGCGATTTCTTGCGGCTGTTCCGTTAGACCGAAGCAAGATTTTGCTGATCGCACCGCCACCGGTGGCCTTGGGCGCGTGGGTACCCAGCCCACAGCTCATTGATGGCTCCCATACCTTCGCCCGATGCTGCAAAGCCCTGGCGGAGCGGCTGGGTGTCCGCTTTGCTGACGCTGGGAAATGGGACATCCCTCTGGCCTATGACGGCGTACACTTCACAGAGCAGGGGCACAAAGCCTTTGCCGCTGGACTTTTGGAGGAACTGAAATGAAACGAATTATCCCTTTCCTGCTTGCCCTTTTCCTGCTGACCGGATGTGGCGGGACTTCTGCCGACAGCTCCTACCAGCAGATCACCCAGGAAGAAGCCAAAGAGATGATGGACACCCAGGAGGTCATCATACTGGATGTGCGGGAGCAGGACGAGTACGATAGCGGCCACATCTCCGGCGCTGTGCTGCTGCCAGTGGGTACCATTGACGAAACGACTGCTGCTGAGGTGATCCCTGAGAAGGATTCCACGGTGCTGGTCTACTGCCGCAGTGGAAACCGCAGCAAGACAGCCTCCTCCACACTGGCCGAGTTGGGTTATACCAACATCTACGAATTTGGCGGCATTAATACCTGGCCTTATGAAACAGAGCAGTAGGGCGGGCAGAGGTCTCAAGTGGCACAAAATATGTGCCGCCTAAACAAAGAAATAGCCGCAGGAGCATATGGACAGCGGCACAAGAGCGGGCGATACACCCTTGCATCAGGCGCTCCGTGAAGCCCTTGGCAAACTGCCTGGTCAATGCAGACTGTTATGGAAGACAGGGCTTGGTCATCATCAAAAAGTGGTGGTATCCCCGCCATCTTCCGCGTCTGGCGCGAGCAGGGCTGGAGAGAGCCTGTCATAGAAGAGTCCTTTGAGCCGGATAGAACGGTTCTGTCATTATCGCTACTCAAAAAAGAAAGTAGCGATAAACAAGTAGCGATAAAAAGCGGCGATAAAGGAGCAAAAACAGCCGCTCAGAAAATTGCATCCTTGAATATCTTACCGATCATGCTTCTGCAAAGTGCTCGGACATTTCCAATATGCTTGGTGTTAAAGACGCACGCGCAAGACGGATGCTCGGTGAGATGATCGTTGAAGAAACGATTGTTACCGAGGGCGGCAATCGGAACCGCATATATAAGCTGAAAGCATAAGGTAACCGTGCGGTGTAACTTCTGGATTGAAGTATTTGTTATTTTGCTTGCGGGACAACACCAAAATTATAGAATGGAATGGTCGGGGAAATTTTTGAAACGAAGAATTCGCTAACCAGGAGCGGGTGGTAATTGCGAAAATCGCAATTACCACTCTGCACACCGCAACCAAAAGCATATTCAGAAAGGTGAGGTGACCAGATGGCAGACAGAAAAATCCGCGCAGGCTACTACCGGCGGTACGACGGCAAGTTGATCTATCTGGTCACGGCGGCCAAGGATGCGGAAACCGGTGAGGAGACGGTCATCCTGCGCTCCTATTCTTTTTCTGAGGTTCCGCAGTACTTCACAATGAGCAAGAAATCCTTCTGCGCGTTCGTGGAGGTGAACGGCGAGCAGAAGGCCAGGTACAAGCGGGTCACCAATATGAAGATCACCGAGGCAGTCATCTCCAATCTTGCCGAGGACGGTATGCGCGGGCCGATTCGCAAAAAGAGAGCGGAGCGGGATGCTGAATACGACTCCCGCGTCTATCAATCTGCGCCTACCTACCTCACATACGCCAAAGACCTCTGCGAGAACTATCGTTTCGATTCGGCCAAGTATCGTCTCTGCATGAACGAGAAGCGGTATGCCGCCATCACCCGAAGTGACTTTGCCAAACTGAAAGAGGACATACAGTTTCTGGACAACGCGCTGAAGACGGTGCTGCAGGATCACCAAGCGTACTTCCAGGAGCGGTTCGTGAACGGCCTGTCTATCCGCAAGTACGCGGAAGCCCATCAGCTGAACCGCGGCAGCGTCGACTATCTGCAAAAGAAACTTCTGACTGCTCTGGCGCAGCTTCTGAAAGAGCGGGATGAAGCAGACGGGATCTGTCGCCTGCGGTCCAAAACAACTTGATACACTTACATCAGGACGAGAGCGTCTGCTGAATGGCAGGCGCTCTTTTTCTGTCAATTTTATGTCAGCCCGCTATATGGTTCGGCTAAGTAGTGAGGGGGTATTTTCAAAATGAATTTTGAAGAACGGTCAATCGAGAATACACAGTTGCTCTTCGGTGAGGTGATGCCCGTGTCTGAATGAGGAAGTGTATGTGTGGCTAATGATGTTCGTGCTGCAAACGAAGAAAGGACAGGAGGTGCTGTATGAAGTTCCGGCAGTGGCCCAAACGCGATCCCTGCAAAAACTATTTTCTGGTTCCCAACGAAGTGTTTCACATCGGCCTCAGTCATCCGGAGATCTCGATCTACTGCTATCTGCTGAGCATCGAGGACAGAGAAACCTATCAGTGCTATCCCAGCTACAAGACCATCGGCAAGGCGCTGGGAATGTGCGAAAACACGGTCAGCAAGTATGTGCGCAGCCTGGAGGAGAAAGGTCTCATCCGCACCGAGCCGACCATGATACGGAGCAAGGACGGCAGGCCGCTCAACGGAAACCTGCTCTACACCATCTGCCCCATCCAGGCGGCGGTGGAATCGTTCTATGAGCGGCAGTTCCGGCAGCTGGAGGAGGATACCGCCCGTCAGAGGGCGGCGGAGCGTCTGGCGGAATCCGCCCGCAGAAGCCCACAGAACGCCCTGTGTGCACCTTTGGGCGAGCGTGCGGGGGTGGATACCCCCTCGGGCGTGGAGAACGAATTTGGACCGACTTCGGGGGCGTTTCCAGAGATGCCTCCCGAATCGCTTCCGGGGATGGAGGAAAAAGCGGGGACGAAGGAAAAAGCAGGATAAAGACCTGGCGTCGCAAGCGCCGCCCGGTCGGCCACTTCTGCCCGCAGTGCGGGCAGTTTCGGGGGGACGAAAGATGGCGTCTTTGACAGGCAGAAAAGATGCCGTTGGCGTCAGCTTTCTCCCAAAGCCCCATATTGCAGGCTTTTCACAGATGTCTGATAGAAAAAAGGAGGAATTGAATGAGCAATGAAACCAAAGAGCGTTTCCCGCTGCGGATGAAGCCGGAAACCAGCCGGAGACTGGAGCAGTGGTACGCTGCCGACAACTGCCGAAGCAAAAACGAGTTTGTGGAAAAGGCCATCAACTTCTATGTGGACTATCTGGAAACTCAGGACAACCAATCCCTGCTGCCCACGGTGCTCCAGGCTACGCTGGACGGCAGACTGGGTCGGCTGGAGGATCACATCGCCAGGCGGGAGTTCACCAGAGAGGTGGAGCTGGATCTTCTCATCGGGATCATCGCGGATGCGGTGGAGGTAGACCGGGATGATCTGAAGCGCAGACGAGCGGTGAGCGTTCGGAATGTGAGAGCCACCAACGGACTCATCTCTCTTGAGAAGCGTGCACGCTCCGCCGGGGAGCCGGACTGGGATGATGACGAATGGCAAGACTGATTCTGAAAAGTCCCTACATCAAAAGCACAGGCGGCGCTGCCGGGTACCTCCGCTACATCGCAACCCGGGAGCGGGTAGAAATTCTTCCGGATGACCGTCCGCCCACACGCAAGCAGGAGCAGCTCATCGCAAAGCTGGTGAAAGACTTCCCGGACACCAAAACCCTCTACGAGTATGGGGACTACCAGACCAAGCCCACCAAGGCTACAGCCTCTGCCTTCATCAGCCTGGCGCTGGAATCCAACTGGGGTGCGCTCCATCAGTCGGAGCAGTATATGAAGTACATTGCCACCCGGCCCCGGGCGGAGCGCCTCGGTTCCCACGGGCTGTTCGGCGACAGCGACGGCGTATCGCTGGAAAAGGCGATGGAGGAACTGGAGCAGTACACCGGCAATGTGTGGGCGCACATCATCTCTCTCAAGCGGGAGGACGCGGCGCGTCTGGGCTTCGACAACGCCGCGGCGTGGAGAAATCTCATCCGCGCCCACCGCAACGAGATCGCGGCGGCGATGAAAATACCGCCCGCAGACTTCCGTTGGTACGCGGCCTTCCACGATGAGGGGGAGCATCCGCACGTCCACATGATGGCCTGGTCGGTCAAACCCGGACAGGCCTACCTATCCAAAGAGGGCATCCGTCAGATTAAATCCAGGCTGACCAACGACATCTTTCGGAACGAGATGCTCCACCTCTACGAGCAGAAGTCGGAGTCCCGGGACGAGCTGGTGCGGCAGGCGCGGCGGGCCATGCTGGAGCTGGTGCAGGCGATGCGGGATGGCCTGTGCGACCACCCGGAGGCTGAGCAGCTCATGCAGGAGCTGGCGGCGGGGCTTGGGACAGTCAAGGGAAAGAAGTCCTACAGCTACCTTCCCAAGCGGCTCAAGCAGCTGGTGGACGAGATCGTGGACCAGATGGAGCGGCTTTCTATGGTGCGCCAGTGCTATGACCAGTGGCTTTTGCTCCAGGGAAAGGTGGACAGCTACTACCATGATAAGCCCCGGGAGCGGCGCCCGCTGTCCAAGGAGAAAGAGTTTCGGCAGATCAAAAATGCCGTCATTCGGGAAGCGGAGCGGCTGCGGCTGGGCCAAATCACCTTCGAGGACCAGGACATGGGCCAGCGGGACGAGCCGGATCAGTTTCAAAATGCGCCCTATGCCTACTGGACGCTGCGGGAGGTCATTCGAAATGAAGAGCTGACACTGGAGGAGCGGAGCGGCGCGGTATCGGAGCTGGAAAAGCTGGCCAAGGGCGGCGACCGATACTCTCAATACCTGCTGGGTAAGCTCTGGCGGGACGGCCCTCTGCTGATCCCCGACGGAGAGGAAGCCCGGTATTGGTTCGAACAGGCCGCCCGGCAGGGTCATCCGGCGGCGCAGTATGCCCTCGCCAAGCTGTACCTCTCCGCCGATCTGGAGGTGCGGGACACCGCGCGGGGCATGGACTGGCTGCGCACCGCCGCGGCAGGCGGAAACAGCTGGGCCATGTACCGCCTGGGCAAGGAGCTGCTCCGTGGCGAAATCATGGAACAGGATATGGCGGGCGCGGTGGAGTGGTTCACCCGTTCCGCCGAGGGCGGGAACCCCTATGCCCAGTATCTGCTGGGCAAGCTGTACCTCATGGGAAAGGAAGTGCCCCAGGATGAGGAGCAGGCAATCCTCTGGCTGACCCGGTCGGCGGAGCAGGGAAACGAATACGCCCGGTACCTTCTGGATCACAGGGAGGAACAGCGCCCGCCCGATGTGATGCTGGCGGTGACGCGGCTGCTCTACCACATGAGCCGGGTGTTCCAGGATAACTCCATCCCCAAGTCCCGCCCTGGCGGCATCCAGATCGACCGCAAGCGGCTCAGAAAGCTGCGGGAGAAGAAAATCGCCCAGGGCCACAAGCCGGATGACCATGAGGAGCAGTGGCCTGAAATGACCATGTAAGCGGCGCAGAAAATGCGCCGCAAAACAAAGAATAAAATCCCTTCCACAAGAAGGGTAGAAAGGAATCCAATGAAACGATCCAAGTACAACTCTTTCAATGAACTTCCTCTAATGCTGACCGTGCAGGATGTGGCCGATGTGCTGGGCATCGGACTGGCCCACGCCTACGAGGTTGCCCACCGGCAGGATTTCCCCACCATCACCCTGGGCAGCCGGATCATCGTCCCCCGTGATAAATTCATGGCATGGATCGACGAGCAGGCGGCCCAAAAGACGGAAATATTTTAGTGGCTATTTCAAAGATTCTGTGGTATTTGTTTGTGTTGCAAAAGGAGGGATGAGCAATGGCAAAGAAACGAGCAAATGGCGAGGGCAGCATCCGCAGAAAGCCCAACGGCCGCTGGGAGGGCCGATACACCCAGGGCATCGACCCCAGCACCGGCCGCGCCATTCAAAAAAGCGTATCCGCCAAAACACGGGCTGAGTGCAAGGAGAAGTTGGACCGGGCCATCCGGGACAACCGGGGTATCCCGGTGAACCACAACGAGGACTACACCGTGGCGGAGTGGTGCCGGCTGTGGTTTGAAACCTACAGCAAGCCTGTGATCCGCCCCAACACCGCAAAGACCTATGAGAACATGATCGAAAACCACATCGTACCGGCTATCGGAGGAGTGAAACTCAAACGGCTTACCGCCATCCAGATCCAGAAGATGTACAATGATTCCAAGACCCATGGCCGGGTGCAGCGCTTCGAGAAGCAGACCAACACGAAATTGTCCGGAAGCACGGTTCGTCGTATCCATATGGTGCTGTCCTCAGCGCTGAAACAGGCGGTCAAGGAGCGGATCATTCCATACAATCCCTGCGACAACTGCCGCATCCCGCCCAAGGAGAAAAAGGAGATGACCATCATCCCGCCGGAGAAACTGGGGGTATATCTCAGCGAGGCGGAGAAGTACGGTGTTCTGCCCATGTTCTTCCTGGAATTATCCAGCGGCCTGCGGCGTGGGGAGCTGCTGGCCCTCCGGTGGGATGACCTGAATGTGAAGGACCGTATCCTCTCGGTGAGCAAGCAGGTCACCCGCATTGACGGGGAGCTGGTGGTGACAGAGCCGAAAACGAAGAACTCAGTCCGCAAGGTGGCGCTGTCTCAGCAGGCGGTGGAGATGCTGGTGCGGGAACATGAACAGCACCCCGACAATCCCATCCTGTTCCCGTCGCCCCGCACCGGTGGCTACTGGAGTCCGGATGCAGTGTCCAGAATCAACCGCAAGCTGCTGGCGAAGGCCGGCATCGAGGAACATGTGCGCTTCCATGATCTGCGCCACACCTTCGCTACAATGGCCCTATCCAGCGGCGTGGATGTGAAGACGCTGTCCAGCATGCTGGGCCACTACAGCGCCGGATTTACCCTCGACACCTATACGCATATCACCAACGATATGCAGAGAGGTGCAGCGGAGAAGATCGGCGGTTTCATGGAAACAGCCACAGCCAAACCGGAACCGGAGCCGCCTGATCCTCCGGAGGAGAGCCGGTGCAAGGTGATACCGTTTGAGAGAGTGGGGTAACAATAGTGAGCGAGGAGGGATTGCCGCCCTCCTCGCTCACTATATTGCTTTATCTCCGTCAGAGCCAATGATGGTTTTGCCAAGTAATTCGTTTATTAAGAGCAACGAAAATGTCTGGTCAATTAAGCGAGAAATTTCACGGGCATTACTGCACTGCTCAGAATAACAAACGAGTCGTTCGCGAAGATCCGCACGCCTCAATATTTCTTGATCATTTTCAGAATAGTGCTGAATTTTCTCGTCGTATTTCATGTTTGCGATTTCCCTTTTGGCTTCAGGAGCTAAACTTGAAAAGTGAATAATAGCATCAAATCGTGAAAATATTGCATTACCTAAATGAGATTTGATGTCATCTTCAGATTTGTAGTTTGAGGTGCAGATTATAATAGACTTATTCAGTTCCAAGCTGTAGTTCTGATCCTCATAGATACCTCCATCAAAAAGCTGATAGAATGCACTATGAAAAACTGGGTTGGCCTTATCAAACTCATCTAAGAGAATCACATTCGATTCACGGTCTAATAGATCTTTAGCAAAACTTCTCTCATAATGAGCACCGCCAAAAAGGTATGTGGCAAACTGATTGTTCTGGAACATTGAAAACTGCTTTCTGAATAAACGCTCGTTGAGAATATTTGCAATACATTGAGCTGTTTCTGTTTTTCCTAATCCAGTATCTCCATAGAAAAGGATAACTGTAGGCTTTGTCTGGCTTCCAGACGCTAAAGGAAAGAGGGCTTGGAGCAACTTCTCACAGACGGCATCCTGTCCTTTGATGTGGCTACTGTAGCTTTTGTGGAGTTCCAATAGATCAGCCTTGGAGAATGTTTTGTACTGTTGAGATATTATTTTGGTTTGGGGGTAGAGGTTTGTAATCTGAGTGCTGATTGAGAGCGGCGGATTCTGTAGGTATAAATTTACAACTTCCATCTTGGCGAGAAAATTTGCAAAGTTGAGAATCACATGCTCTCGAACGCCGGCATATTCATCAGACCCTACCACGAAATTCTCTACTCGTGGTTTCTTTTTTTCAGGTATTGGTTTATCAGGAAGCTCAATAATGAAACTTCTGCTGTCTGTATCAATCTCCATAACCATGTCTGTTAAGCTGCGGAAATCAGAAGATGGTCTGATTTTTTCGAATTCAGACCGTGAGCCGTAAAAAATAGTTACATTTTTCATACTTCCACTCCAGCCAAAACAACATCATAAACGGCCAAAACGGTTGAACTGGATTCAGTTTCTGTACCGAGTACCTGCTCAGCAGAAGGGGCCTTTTTGGCAAAATCAAACTCCATCGACATATCAAGCTTTGATATATCGCAAGCACCAACTTTCACCGCATAATATGACAGATTCATTTTGGTCAAATCCGAGAGATTGTAATTATTCCGAAATGCTTTTGCGTTCAAACGCAGAATTGTTTTAGGAGGCCTCTCGCTACATAGGAGCATTTCGTAATAACCACGAGCATTCTCCAAAGCATCATTTAATCTCTCCAAATCAATAGGCATGTTTTCCTTTGGGACGATAACCGTATACGGACTATACATTCGATATAGTGAAATGGAGTTTTGAGGTGCATAAACAACATCTGTAAAACGAGAAATGTTTTTATCCTTGCAGGCGATCGTAATATAATCCGTCAGCAGAGTGTTTGTGAGTTTTGTCTCAATGGCTCGTTTAGCTTCGCGGTCATACTCACCTGAGATTTTGCCTGCGGCAGATGCTTTGATCCACGAAAAAAGATTAAATCCATGGCCTATTTCGGCATCAATTTCAGCTATGATTTTAGCAATCCGCTCCTTATCCTCTGCTGTGCTCCAATCAAAACGGCCACCATTAATCACATCAATGTAATCACGAGCGGACTGCTCATCAAAATATACTGTTTTTATCATTTTGGGTGTTTTTTTCGCCATATATATACCCCCGTATATTAGCGCTTTACTAAAAAAGCCGCATGGGAATACACCCACACGGCTACCTTGGTGGCAAAAGACTCACCGTAGAACTATTATAGTGGATAAGTCTGGAAAACTCAAGAATTTGTCGTATCTACAATAAAAGAATACGGCGGTCATACCAATTAGGGATTGGTTAGGGATTTGGCAGTTTCAGCCGCTACTCTCACTCATGTACCTACCGTCTCTCTGCGCCTTAAATCACCGCTGAACAGCAGTCATCAAAACTGCAAAAGCAGAACAAAAAACGCAGAAAAACCGCCTGAAAAGGCGGTTTTTCTAAGAAAGGTGGTCCGAGTGACAGGATTCGAACCTGCGGCATCCTGCTCCCAAAGCAGGCGCGCTACCAGCTGCGCTACACCCGGATATGAAGTTGTGGGGTGGCCCGGGCGTATTCTCCCAAAGCAAGCGCGCTACCAACTGCGCTACACCCGGTTATGAAGTTTTCCAACTGTGGTCAAATATGGGGTCAGCGCCGGTTTTTGACCAGTTCCCGGCGAGGGGCAAAACTCCGTCAGTCTTAGCGTCCCAGAGCTTTCCGGGGGGTTGGGGAAATGCAGTTCGAACTCCGGCCTCACGCTCCCAAAGCAAGCGCGCTACCAACTGCGCTACACCCGGTTATGGAATTGTTTTATCTGTGGTCTTTCATGTGGTCTTGGCCGTTTTTTGACCAGCGACTTTGCGGAAATGGTTCCCGCTTCTGGTAGTGTCCCAGCGGGTTGTGGGGTTGGGCTTTTTTCCTCATGGATGGGCCCGGTATGCTCCCAAAGCAGGCGCGCTACCAACTGCGCTACACCCGGTTATGGATTTGTTTTATCTGTGGTCTTTCATGTGGTCTTGGTCGTTTTTTGACCAGCGGCTTTGCGGAAATGGTTCCCGCTTCTGATAGTGTCCCAGCGGGTTGTGGGGTTGGGCCTTTTCCCTCATGGATGGGCGGGATATGCTCCCAAACTGCGCGCAGTCTTGTTCCGGAAGATCCTGCCGGCCTTCCGCTCTCTGCACAGAGTTCCAGATGGGCGGCTGTGTCCCTCTTTATTTTACCGAAATATCCTCCAAAGTCAAGGAGAACCCTTTCAACAGCTTCTTCCCCGTCTCAGACTTCGCCGGAGCCCTGGACGGGCCCCGGCGGAATGAGACGCCGTTTATCCCACCGCATTCTTCCGGCAGACCTTTACACCGGCGGCGGCCATGGCAAACACGAACCAGAAGATGCACATGACCCGGGGATAATTCCACAGATAGTCCGCCAGGCCGCAGACCATAGCGCCGCACAGCGCCGCGCAGGCGGCGCAGGTGATAGTCCGGGCGGCGGAGGAGGGGCAGTGGCGGACTGTATGGGCCGCCCGCTTGATGTTCCAAAGCATACCGCCCACAAAGCCGATCACACCCAGGATGCCCGCCTCGATCCACACCTGAAGGTAGAAGTTATGGGCGTGGACAAACGGTGCCTCTGCGTGGTAGAGATTGAAGTCCCCGATATAGGACTGGACCGCCGCGGTGCCAAGTCCCGCGCCGGAGATGGGAGACTTCTTGATGACCTCCAGCGCCGCCGCATACAGGGGGATGCGGCTGGCGGTAGAGCTGTCCGCCGGGTTGGCAATGGTCAGGATCCGGTTCCAGATGGTGTCCGGCAGCAGGGGTACCGCCAGAACGCAGGCAATGGCAAAGGCCGGGATCAGGCGGGGTTTCCACAGGAACACCATCACCACCATGGCACAGGCGCCGCCCACCCAGCTGGCCCGGGAATAAGTCATGCCCAAAGCCACAACGCCTACCAGAAATACGCCGCCAGCCAGCAGTTTGGAATAGACATGCCGGGAGCAGAGGATCAGGGCCAGCACCAGGGGCAGCAGCAGGATCAGAACCTCGGCGAAAGTGTTGGGATTGTCGAAATAGGACTCCACCCGGCCGGGCATCCCCTCGTTGAGAGCCAGGTCCACATAGGACTCGTTGACCTCCACTCCCTGGATCCGCTGATAGACTGCGTACAGGGACGACACCAGCACGCAGACCCCGCCGCCGGCAGCCAAGCGCTTCAGGTCCTCGCTGCTGCGGACGGCGCTGACCGTTACCAGCACGCACAGGGCGGCGGAGAAGTGGTAAAACAAAAACCGCAGGGACTGCCCCGGCGTATAGGAGAAGGCCACCGCCAGGAACACCGCACCGAACAGGAGCACCGGGTAAAAGCCCACCAGGCCCACATCCAACCGGAACCGCTGCCGGGGCATAGCGCCAGCATAGAAAAGAACCAGCAGCAGGGCAAAGCCCATGAGGCTGTACGCATTGTTCCAATGGGAGAAGGGGATCACCCACAGCAGCATGATGAGCCAGGACTGGGCGATAGCGGTCTCGTGACCCATCTCAAAGGCCAGCCGGGCAAATACGCTGTCCCGGAAGGTGCGGTGCAGGGCCAGGTACAGCCGGTGCAGCAGCCAGGCCGGGAAATTGACCAGGGCCCGCAGCAGCCGGCACAGGAGGCTGTCCGGCCAGGAGCGGGCCACCGCTCCCTCCCGGCACAGCACCGCCAGCACCCGGCTGCCGTCGATCTGACGGTTGCACCAGGCGCCCAGGGCCGCCAGACAGCGGTGGACGGCGCTGTCCATGTACACAGCGTACAGGGTCATGGACAGGGCATACAGTTGACTTTCGCGCAGATACTCCATGAAAAACTCCTTCGTGATGTGCTCAGATGCGGTTTTTCAGCCGGTACAGCTGGGTCAGCAGGAAGAAGTGCCGTCCCCGGACCATCCGGACCACCATCTGCTTGTTGGGCGTCAGCCCCACGGGCTCCAGCGTCCCGATGGCCTTCGCCATGTCCGGCCGCTCACACAGCTCCCGGACCGCCCGCTGCCGCTGCCGGATGGATTTTCGGCTGCCCTTGGCGTACTCGTTGCCAATGGCGATCAGCAGCCCTGCCCAGTTGGAATTCTCCCTCCACTGGGGGCGGAGATCCTCCAGGCGGTACTTCTCCACCAGACCCTCCTTCCGCTCCATGAAGCGGTCAAAGACCTGCTGGAAGTCCTTCATATACTTGTGGGTAGCGGAGGCGGGGTTGAGGAGATACCGGTACAGGGGCTGGTCCGTCACCGCCAGGGAGCGGGCGCAGCAGAAATACTCCATCAAAAACAGCTCGTCCTCCAGGTAGGCCCCCTCAAAGCGGATATGGGCGGACCGGATCACCTTGGCGGAGAAGAGATAGCGCCAGATGAAGCCGTTGAACACCGGCGCCGCCAGCCGTTCGCCCAGCAGCGGCGCCACGATCTTCTCCCGGATCTGCGCCTTGTCGTAGACGCCGGCCGGCAGCACCTGCTCCGGCCAGCTGGTCCCGTCGGGCCGCAGGTTCAGATGGGCACAGGCCGCCGTATCGGTCCCAGCCTGCTCCCGCAGGCACCAGAGGGTCTCCAGCGTCCGGGGCTCGAAGCCGTCGTCGGAGTCCAGGAAGGCGATGTACTCCCCCTTCGCCGCCTCCAGCCCGGAGTTCCGGGCGGCGCTGACGCCGGCGTTTTTCCGCTTGTGGATCACCCGGACCCGGTCGTCCCGAGCCGCGAAGCCGTCGCACAGGGCCGGGGAATTGTCCCGGCAGCCGTCGTCCACCAGCAGCAGTTCCCAGTCGGAAAAGGTCTGGGACAGGACGCTCTCCACAGAGGCTTTCAGGAATTTTTCCGCCTGATAGACGGGCATGATGACGGAAATGCTGGGCATAGCACCGCTCCTTCCATCTGTTTCGTAACAGGTGTATTGTACCCTATTCCCCCCGGAAGGTCAACGGCTTTCCGCCGCCGGGGGGACCTCCGGCGAAAAAAGCCCGCCGTCCCGTGAGGACGGCGGGCCTTTTCGCAGTGAAGCAGCGGGGCTTTACTCCGCCACGGCGGCCTTCAGGGCCTCGGTCCGGTCGGTGCGCTCCCAGGTCACGCCCAGGTCCTCCCGGCCCATGTGGCCGTAAGCGGCCAGCTTGCGGTAGATGGGCTTGCGCAGGTCCAGATCCCGGATGATGGCCGTGGGCCGCAGGTCGAACACCTTGCGCACAGCGGCCTCCAGCTTGTCGTCGCCCACGGTGCCGGTGCCGAAGGTATCCACCAGGACGCTGACCGGCTGGGCCACGCCGATGGCATAGGCCAGCTGCACCTGGCAGCGCCGGGCCAGGCCCGCCGCCACGATGTTCTTGGCCACATACCGGGCGGCGTAGGCCGCGGAGCGGTCCACCTTGGTGGGGTCCTTGCCGGAGAAGCAGCCGCCGCCGTGGGGGGCGCTGCCGCCGTAGGTGTCCACGATGATCTTGCGGCCGGTGAGGCCGGAGTCCGCCGCGGGGCCGCCTTTGACGAAACGGCCGGTCGGGTTTACATAATACTTAGTGTTCTCATCCAGCATGGAGGCGGGAATCACGGCCTTGGCCACCTTCTCGATCATGTCGGCGCGGATCTGCTCCAGGGTGGTGTCGGGGTCGTGCTGGGTGGAGATGACCACGGTGTCCACCCGGATGGGGCGGTCGTTCTCGTCGTACTCCACGGTGACCTGGCTCTTGCCGTCGGGCCGCATGTAGGGGATCTCCCCGCTCTTGCGGACCTGGGCCATCTTCAGGCAGATCTTCTGGGCCAGGGACAGGGGCAGGGGCATCAGCTCCGGCGTCTCATCGCAGGCGTAGCCGAACATCATGCCCTGGTCGCCGGCGCCGTGGCTCATCTCGGCGTCCTCCCCGGTCTTGTTCTCCAGGGACTCGTCCACGCCCATGGCAATGTCCGGGGACTGCTCGTCGATGGAGGTGATGACGGCGCAGGTGTCGCAGTCGAAGCCGTATTTGCCCCGGTCATAGCCGATCTCCCGGACCACCTCCCGGGCGATCTTGGGGATGTCCACATAGCAGCTGGTGGTGATCTCGCCCATGACGTGGAGAAGGCCCGTGCAGGCGGTGGTCTCGCAGGCCACGCGGCCCATGGGATCCTGCTCCAGAATGGCGTCCAGCACCGCGTCGGAGACCTGGTCGCAGACCTTGTCGGGATGGCCCTCGGTCACGGATTCGGAAGTAAAGAGATAGTGTCTTGCCATGTTGTTTGCTCCTTTCGTAGTGGTCCCTCTCAAGAGCACGAAAAAAGCGCGTTTCGACGACGAAACGCGCAAAAGGTCACTTTTTCGCTCCTCATCTGTCGGTATCCGCCGGATTTGGCACCTTGACCCGCAGTCAGGTTGCCGTGGCTTCATCGGGCCGTTCCCTCCGCCACTCTTGATAAGGGATATGAAATTGTGCTACTATCTTATCAGGTTTTGGCGGATTGTCAAGATGCTGCGGGCGGATTTCCCGGAAAATCCGCGGAAATTCCGCTGTTCAAAATTTATACATGACTTTTTCCGCCGTTCCGGGTATAATGTTCCACATACGTTTCATTTCCGCAAAATGGGGGTTTTTTCGTTGAGGAAGATCTGCAACGCCATCGACCGGTTCTGCCTGTATCATCCCCGGTTCGGGATTCCGCACCTGATGCGCTACGTGGTGTTCATCACCGCCGCCGTCTATTTTCTGGACATGTTCTCCCAGAGCTACGCCAGCTATATGCTGTATTTCAACGCGAACCTAATCCTCCAGGGGGAGCTGTGGCGGCTGGTGACGTGGTTGTTCATCCCCGACGGCACCTCCGTGCTGTGGGTGCTCATCAGCTTCTCCTTCTACTACTTCATCGGCGAGGCCATCGAGAGCTACTGGGGCCCCGCCAAGTTCACCCTCTTCTACTTCACCGGCGCGCTGCTGATGGTGGCCCTGGCATTTTTGTCCCTACTGTGGTCCCCCTTCCCCATCGTCTCCAGCGGCTACCTCAACCGGGTGCTGTTCCTGGCTTTCGCCACGCTGTACCCCACCGCCCTGGTGCGGGTATATCTGATCCTGCCCATCCAGGCCAAGTGGCTGGCGCTTTTGTATGTGGTGCTGACTGTCTATGATCTGGTCCGCGGGGGCCTCACGATGCTGGTGTACTTCCTGCTGCCCCTTCTGGGCGTGTGGATTGCCTACGCCCTGTTCTTCTGGGACCGGATCGCGGACCTGCTGGCGGAGTTCGGCGTGGCCGTCCGGCATCAGAACTCCTCCCAGACCATCCACTTCAAATCCGCCGTCCGCCAGCAGAAGAAAAAGGAGGCCGCCCAGGGCTACCGCCACAAGTGCGAGGTCTGCGGCCGCACCGATGCGGACTTCCCGGACCTCCAGTTCCGGTATTGCTCCAAGTGCGCCGGATACCACTGCTTCTGTGAGGACCACATTTTCAGCCACACCCACTTCACCCAATGAGTCCTTCCCCGCCGGAAAAATTTCCGGCGGGGGCTTTTTTTCGCCCTTTTCCCTTCCCTCCCGCTGTCGGGTGCGGTATACTGAAGTGGAAAAGATCGCCCTTCAGGGCGGAATGGAGGGGAGCCCATGGAACTGCGTCAGAGCGGCCCCGCGCTGTGGACAGAGCTGGCCGAGGCCTTTGAAGAGAAAGAGTTTTTACGCAAGCTTGGTATGAACCGCGCCGATGCGGAACGGGTCTTTGCCTCCGCGGACTGGCGCGGGATCGCCGCGCCCTTCACCCCCATCCGCAGCCGAATCTCCTGCGCCGGAGCGGTGGACGCCTTCCGCCCTCTGCTGATGTCCCTGGCGCCTGAGCCACCGGAGGGCTGGCTTCGCTACGCCTATCAGGTGGCCCTGTCCCTGCTGTATCCGGCCGCGGACCACAGCCACACCTCCGCCCAGTGGGACGGGGCGCTGTGCTTTCTGCAGTTTTTGCAGGTGCTGCTGCGCGCCGAGGGCCGGGCCCTGCCCTTCGACCCCTGGCTGGACTTCGCCTTCTGCTCTGAGGAGGAGCTCAGCGACAGCGGCGTGGCGGAGGAGTACCGCCGCTTTCTGGCCCGGTTCCAGGGAGAGTACATCTACGAGCTGCTGCGGATGAGCACGGAGGTGACCCCCTTCAAGACCCTCAACCACATCGCCGGGGTCCACCACGTGGCCATGACCGTGTCCCGGGCCTTCAAGGCCGGCGGCGGGTTGATCGACCTGGGGCTCATCTCCGGCGCCGCCCTGGGCCACGACATCGGCAAGTTCGGCTGCAAGCCCGGCGAGCGGGTGCCCTACCTCCACTACTACTACACGGATCAGTGGTTCACCCAGCGTGGGCTGACGGCCCTGGGCCACATCGCCGCCAACCACTCGGTGTGGGACCTGGAGATCGAGAACCTGTCCTCAGAGTCCCTGGCCCTGGTGTATGCCGACTTCCGGGTCAAGCAGACCTACGATGGCGAACACCGGGAGACCGCCTGCCTCTACTCCCTCCAGGAGGCCTTTGACGTGATCCTCAGCAAGCTGGACAACGTGGACGCCGCCAAGCGCCGCCGCTACCAGTACGTCTACTCCAAGCTGCGGGACTTTGAGGAGTACATGGTCTCCTTCGGCGTGGACACTACCCTGGCCACTACCGGTCGGAAACCGCCGGAACGGCAGGACCCGGCCCTGATGACGCCGGACCAGGTGGTGGTGGCCCTGCGGCGCACCGCCGTGGATCACAACATCCGCCTGATGCACCGGCTGGGCCGGGAACAGCTCTTCGGCAACATCCTGGAGGCTGCCCGGGGCGAGAAGGAGCCCGCCCGGCTGCGGGCCTACGTGTCTATTTTCGAGGAGTATTTCACCTACTGGAGCGCCGGGCAGAAAGAGCAGACCCTGGACTTTCTCTACGAGCTGCTGATGGTGCCCGACGGCGATATTCGCCGCCAGGCCGCCGCCCTGATCGGCCGGATCCTGGCCACTTTCCGCTCCGGCTATAAGAAGGAGCCCCCCGCCGACGCCGCCCCGGATCCGGAGGAGGACCGCCCCTTCCTGCTGTGGCAGGAGTATCTGGACAAACTCATCCAGCCGGACCACCGGCTGACCCCCCGGCAGATCAGCATGATCCGCTACCAGGCCAAGACCGTGGTGGACGCCCTGCTGGTCAGCTGCTCCGACGCTGACGCCCCCCGCTTCGCCGCGGAGCTGTTCCGGCACTACCGCCATCCGTCGGCCACGGATCCCGACGCCGCCTTCGCCCTGCTGGACACGGTGCTGAACCTGCCCCTGGAGCGGACGGAGGAGGCGGACCGGAAGCTGCTGGTGGACTTTGCCGCATGGTGGCTGTCCCACGGGGGCCTGTCCCAGAAGGCGGCGGCGCTGCGGCTGTTCCAGCACCTGCTGATGGCCCTGACCCCCGGGTCCCGGATCCGGGCTGCTGCCGCGTCCGCCGTGGCCAAGGCTGACTGCCAGGGCAGCACGCCGCTGCTGTTTTTGCAGGTGCGGCTGGGGGAGCTGATGGGCCTGGAGTTGTCCGAGCAGCGGCGCCAGCTCAACCACGGGGACACCATCAGCAACGTCTTTCTGGACAATCTCAAGACCGCCACGCCCTGGGTGCTCAAAGCCGTGGGCGTGGAGTACCTGCTGGACCAGGTGGAGCAGGGGAACCGGGCCAACGTGCTGCACATCGCCACCCATTACTCCAATCTCATGAAGGTCAGTGAGAACGTGGTGGTCCGCCGCATGGCCGGCGCGGCCCTGCTGGCCATCGCCCCGGCGCTGACGCCGGACCGGCGCAACGAGATCGCAGTGGAGCTCAGCAAGGCCCTGGAGACGGGCCAGGCCGAGATCTCTCAGTACATTCCCGTGTACCTGGGGCAGTTCGCCCTGTGGCTGACTCCCCGGGAGCTGGACGAGGTGCTGGACCAGATGCAGCAGCTGCTCTCCTCCGCCAGCGGCGGCGTGGTGGCGGCGTCGCTGTCCACCGTGGGCGCCATGCTGGAGCATTACGCCGTCTACGCCAGCCGCTTCGGCGAATCGGAGACGGTGCTGGAAGCCCGGCGCAAGCGCATGGCGGGCATGCTGCTCAAAGGCCTGGCCTCTTACCGCCAGTCCGTCCGCCAGGAGGCCCTGCGGATCCTGGGCGAGGGGCTGTTCGCCTCCCAGGTGCTCTCCTATGAGGACAAGACCACCCTTTTCATCCTGATGGCCAAGAAGATCCTCTTTCTTATCAACGAGCAGCCGGAGCAGGAACTGACCTTCTTCTACACCGCCGCGGCCCTGAGCCACATCTACCGCTTCATCGTCACCCACCGCATCGAGTCCGGCCCCTTCCAATTCCATGTTCCGGAAAAGGCCGCCTTCTTCCCCGGCACCTTCGACCCCTTCTCCCTGAGCCACAAGGGCATCGTCCAGGAGATCCGGAACCTGGGATTCGAGGTATATCTGGCCATTGACGAGTTCTCCTGGTCAAAAAAGGCCCAGCCCTCTCTGATCCGGAGGCAGATCGTCAGCATGTCCGTGGCGGACGAGTTCGACGTGTACCTTTTCCCCCACGATATCCCCGTGAACCTGGCCACTCCCGCCGACCTGGACCGTCTGCACCGGATCGGCGGCGGCCGGAAGCCGTACCTTGCGGTGGGGTCCGACGTGATCGCCAACGCCTCGTCCTACAAGGCGGCGCCTACCCCGGGCTCCGTCCACTCCCTGAATCACATTGTGTTCCGCCGCTCCAGCGACGCCGAGGGCCACGAGATCGACGCGGACCTGAGCCGGATCACCGGCGAGGTCATCGAGCTGCAGCTGCCCACCCACCTGGAGGACATCAGCTCCACCCGCATCCGGGAGAACATCGACCTGGGCCGGGATATCTCCAATCTCATCGACCCGGCGGTTCAGGACTTCATCTACCGCAACGGCCTGTACCTGCGGGAGCCCCAGTACAAGCAGCTGCTGCGGGCGGGCTACCTGGACTTCCGGTTCTACCAGGAGCCGGAGGCGGCGCTATGGCAGGAGCTATCGGAGGCAGTGGCCGCCGACCGGGGCCAGATGGTCCCGCCGGACCCCCGGGACAGCGTCTGCGTCCTGCGGGACACCGGCCCCCGGCCCCGGGTGCTGGGCTTTCTCACCGTCCGAACCGTCAACTCTGCCGGTCTGTATGAAGCCCTGGGCGACACTCAGCTGGCCGACTACGTCCGCCGCCACACGGCGGGACTGGTGGGCCTGCTGACAGGGCTGTACACCGTCCGGTCCGCCGGCGGCAACTACGACGTGGGCCAGCTGCTGCTGACGGAGGTGCTCTCCCGGGCCATGAGCCGGGACTGCGGCTACGCCGTCTGGCACGCCCCGGCCTCTGCCGCCGTGCTGGATCTGCTGGAGCGGCAGGGCTTCCGCCAGGCGGAGGTCCGCGGCCGCCTTCCGCTGCTGCTGGTGGATATGCGCTCCCCGGCGGTATTGGTGCAGAACATCCCCACCACGCTGAAAGAGCCCTTCTCCTCGGACCGGAAGGTGCTGGAGGCAGTGCACTCTGCTCACGCCCGGTTCCAGCGGGCCATCACCGACCTGTACCCGGGGATCCTGGTGCTGTCCCTCAACGCGGAGGTCATCTACCACCGGCTGGTGCGGAAGATCGTGGAGCTCAACGGCGTCCCCGCGGAGCCCACGGTGCCCCGGGTGCTGGGCCCCAAGATGTGCGTACCCTTCGGCAAGATCCTCCGGGGCAACGCCATCCCCAACACCGTCACCAAGACCATCCACACAGACAAGGTCTTTGCCCCGGATCTGCGGTCGTTCAACATCGAGGCCTTCCCGGGCTACGCTCCCCTGCCCAGCCAGATCCGTACCATCCGCTCCTTCCGGCGGCCGGTGATCCTGGTGGACGACCTGCTTCACTCCGGCAACCGCATCAACGCCCTGGACCCCCTGTTCCGGCAGGAGGGGCTGGAGATCGACCGGGTGCTGGTGGGATTGCTCTCCAGCCGGGGCAAGGACCTGATGGCCGCCAAGGGCCGGGAGGTGGACAGCGTCTACTTCGTGCCCAATATGCGGGCCTGGTTCGTGGAGTCCACCATGTATCCCTTCATCGGCGGCGACACCGTGGGCGGCGCCACGGCCTCCGTACCGGGGCTGACCCCGTCGGTGAATCTGATCCTGCCCTACGCCTTTCCCCGGTTCTACAAGGAGTGCGGCCGGGAGGCGGTGTTCCAATTCTCCCGGACCTGCGTGGAAAACAGCCGGGACATCCTGCTGACCCTGGAAACGGCGTACCGGGAGCGCTACGCCCGGAATCTGACGCTTTCCCGGCTCAGCGAGGCGGTGATCCTGCCGCTGGCCCCGGACAAGGGGGCCTGCCTGCGCTACGACCCCAATCTCCCCGCCTCGGCCTGCCTGGAAAACGACCTGGGGATGCTGCTGCGGATGCGGGACCTGCTGGAAGGGGAGGTGCCCCGTGGATGAGATATTGGTTTATACCCTCATTGCCATCCTGCCGTCTTTCCTGTTGGCTCTGGCGTCGGAATGGCTGCCGGGCAGACTTGGCTGGCTGCACTGGCTGATTCTGCTCTGGCCCGCCGCTCTGCTGGTACTGGCAGCTCTGGCTGTGAGGACGGATCCCGGCCTCTTCATCGGCTGGAACGTCTTTGTGGCCGGATGGCTGGTCATTTTGGCGGGTCTGGCCCTGGCAGGCTTTGGCCTGGGCACCCTCCTGGGCAAACTGATCCGAAAAAGGAGAATGTGACTCCATGCACTATTACAACCATCAGGGGCGGCTGGCCGCCTCTCCCCTGCCGGACCTGCCCCTGCCCAGAGCGGAGGCAGGCGTCCCGGCGCTGTTTCTCACGGCGGAGGGCCCCGCCCGGGGCCGCACCGTCTGGCGCCCTACGGCCCCCCACCACCTGACCGCCCCGGCCTCCGCCGCCTGGTTGGACCGGACCGCCGGGGCGGGTATTGCGCTGCCGGGGCCCGTCCGCGCCGCCCTGGATGCGGGTACTCTCACCGCCGTCAACGTCCGCCACCCCCGGTGGGAGGCGGCCCTGGACCGGCTGGCACCGAAGCCCGGGAAAAAGCGGGTCCACCTGCTGGCTGTGGGCGACGTGGGCGGCACGCTGCTGACGGCGCTGAAGCTGCTGGGCGGCGACTGCATCTCCGCCGTGGGCATCTGCGACCTGAA
Source organism: Dysosmobacter sp. Marseille-Q4140 (assembly GCA_018228705.1). Lineage (NCBI taxonomy): Bacteria > Bacillati > Bacillota > Clostridia > Eubacteriales > Oscillospiraceae > Dysosmobacter > Dysosmobacter sp. Marseille-Q4140. The sequence goes on from CP073694.1 coordinate 599,641, forward strand.
CGAAAAGGCCGTGGAGCGGTGGACCGCCGAGATGGGCCAGATCGCCTGGCCCTGGAACTACGAGGCCCTACCGGAGGTGGAGCCGGTGACGGCGGACCGCCTTTTTGACTGCGACGTGTTCCTCTTCGCCGCCACCAAGGCCATCCCTCCCGTGGGCAGCGCCGTCGCCGACGTGCGCATGGCCCAGTTCGCCGCCAACCGGCCCCTGGTGGAGTCCTTCGCCCGGCAGGCCCGGGCGGCACGGTTCCGGGGCCTCTTCATCGTGTTGTCCGACCCGGTGGACCCCCTGTGCAAGGTGGCGTATCTGGCCTCCAACACCGGTCCCGACGGCCGGTGGGACGGCGGCGGCCTCTTTGCCGAGCAGGTCCAGGGCTTTGGTCTGGGGGTCATGAACGCCCGGGCGGCGTACTTTGCCAGGCAGAATCCCCGCTTCGCGGATTTTCTCACGGAGGGCCGCAGCTTTGGCCCCCACGGCCACGGGCTGGTGATCGCCAATTCCGTGGAACACTATGACGACGAAGTGTCCCGGGCCCTGACAGAGCAGGTGGAGACCGCCAACCTCCGCATCCGGGACCTGGGCTTCAAGCCGTATGTTGCCCCGGCGGTGTCCTCCGGTGCCATGCAGCTGCTGCTGACCCTGCGGGGGCAGTGGCGCTGTGCCTCCCTGTGTCTGGGAGACGTGTGGTTCGGCGCCCGCAGCCGCCTGACGGCCCAGGGCACCGAGACGGAGTGCCTCCCCCTGCCCCCGGCCCTGCGGGCGCGGCTGGAGGAGACGGAGGCGCTGCTCAAAACCATCATCTGACGAGAAAGGAGGCGCCGCCCTTGGCGCGGGAACTGACGCTGATCTGCCCCGGGCCGGAGAGCCCGCGGCTCTCCGCCCTGCTGGCGGCAGTGCGGAAGGCGCATCCCTTCCAGCAGGTCTCCTGGATGACAGACGACCTGCGGGACCGCCGCCTGCTGATCGCGGCGGCCATTCCCCCCAGCGGTGTCAACCTGGAGCTGTATCAGCTGCTGGCCTTTCTGCGGACCCATCCGGGGTGCCTGGCGGGCAGCACGGCGGGCGTGGTGATTGACGGCACCGGGGACCTGTACACCAAGGCGGCGGGCCGGGATCTGGTGCTCTCCGCCTCCCGGGCCGGATGCGTCTTTCCCGGGCGGCCGCTGGTGGAGGCCACCGGGAGTCTGCGCAACTTCACCGTCCAGGCCCGAAACGCCGGGTGCGGTCTGGAGGAGGCGTATCAGCTGGCGGTGGCCGACCTGATGGACCGGGTGAGCACCTTCGCCCCGCCCCTGCGGCGGCGGCCGCAGCTGCTGGTCCTCCACGCCTCCAGCCGTGCCACCTCCAACACCCTGGCCCTGTGGGGCGCCGTCCGAGCCCACCTGGAGGACCGCTGTGACATCACGGAGGTAGGGCTCCGCAACGGCACCATGGAGGACTGCGCCGGGTGCCCCTACACCACCTGCCTCCACTTCGGCGAGCAGGGGGACTGCTTCTATGGCGGCGTTATGGTCCAGGAGGTATACCCTGCCGTCCGGGAGGCGGACGCGGTGGTGCTGCTGTGCCCCAACTACAACGACGCCCTCTCCGCCAACCTCTCCGCCTGCATCAACCGGCTGACGGCGTTGTACCGCACTACCTCCTTCGCTGACAAGGCGGTGTTCGCCATCGTGGTCTCCGGCTACTCCGGCGGGGACATCGTGGCCCGGCAGGTGGTCTCCGCCCTGAACATGAACAAGGGCTTCTGGCTGCCCGCTGATTTCTGTATGCTGGAGACCGCCAACGACAAGGGCGAGGCCATGGCCCTGCCGGGGATCGGAGCGCGGGCGGAGCAGTTTGCCATAAATATATTACGTCAACTAACCGTGTAAGAGGAGCGGGCCCCGCGGGGCCCGCTCTCTTTGTTTCATGCGGCGCAAGTTTGGAAGGGGCCATCTCATTTCGCCCTTGGTCATGCCGTCCGCGTTTTGCTTCTCCTCATAGTCATCCGATTTGTGCCCCAGGGCGACGCGCTTCTCCATGAACTTCTGTCGGCTCTTCCGGTCGATGTGCAGTCCGGTTCCGGACCGTGGGAGGGCGTGATCCTCAAAGATCCGGCTCATGTAATAGAGTAACTGGGTAACCGTCAGCATGACAGGGGGCAGGCGAAGGTCGCCGCGCGCCTGTTCCGGCTCATTGTGCCCAGTCGAAGCATTATCCTCAAAGGAGATCTCACCCATCCGGACGCGCTCCGCCTCCTGAATGACAGTGTTTTTGATTTGCCGGAACTTTTTCTCCTGGGACAGCTTTTTCCGTTCTCTGGGCTTGTCATGGGAATAATTTTCCACCTCACCCTGGAGCCTGCACCACTGGTGGCAGCATGCGCGGACCACCGGCAGCTCCTCCAGCTTGTCCACTACCTCATCCACCGTTTTCTTCCCGGAGTTGGGAAGGTAGCCGTAGGGCTTTTTACCCTTGGCCATTCCCATCTGTCCGGCCAGCTGCTCCATCTTCTGCTCAATCTCGGGAGCTGTACAGGATGCTTCGTGCCATCTCCTGGGTGAGCCGCCGGATTGCGCGGTGGGCCTCCCGTACCAGCTCATCCCGCGACCAGGACTTCTGTTCGTAGGTGTGCAGCATCTCCTGTTTGAAGATCTGATTGATGCGCACAGATTATTTTCTCTCCAATTTTGACCCCATTTTCAACGCCCACGGAAAGTCCTGAAACTGCCCGCTCTGCGGGCAGATGTGACCGGCAAAAGGCGTCGATGGCGACGCCTTGCCTTTATCCTGCTTTTTCTTTCCTCCTCCGCAGAGTCCTTAACAGCAGCCCCAATTCGCCGCAAAAGTCTTTGGTGTAGCAGGGACTCTGCCCCACCCCGAAAGAAGTCACACAACCTCTCACAGCGGGGCACATGGGATGTTCTCTGTGTTCCGTTATAGGAACTTTTGCGCCTGCTTCCAATTCTTCCGTTCCTCCAAGCAAAGCATCTGCTGCTGGCAACAATAATCCATTGCCGCCTGGATTGGCAGGATGATGGACAGGTTGTTGCCGTTTGCGAGCAGGGCCACAGATGTATTCCCGCGGCACAAGGCAAAGGAGGTCCAGATTATGACAGATCAGATCCTGTACAGCAGTGCGAAGAAGGCTGCTGTACTCGCCCAGTATGAAGCGGCAGAAGATACGCAAGATCCCGGCGCTGACGTATCTTTAACAACACCTGACGGGGAAGAAGCCGTCTCCGCCGGTGCCGGAGGGATGGAATCCGGAGAGGCTGAAACAGCACAGCCGGAAGTCGGCCCGGCATCCTCCCAGGAGGAGGCAAGCCAGGCGGAGAGCGGCGAGACCGAGGATGGAGATGCGGTGCAGGAGCAGCCCCCGGCCGCCCCTCAGAAGCCTGCCGAAACCGACATCTCCTCTCCTCAGAACGGAGGCCATCAGGAGGATCGGGAGCCTCTGCCCGGAGAGGAGCCTTTGCCTGAGAAGGTTGGATTCGCCGAGAAAGAAACTGCGGCGGGTCAGGAAGGTCAGATTCTATTTTCAGAAACCCAGGTGGTTGCGCCTCCCGCTGCATCACCCGGTGCCGGTGCTCTGCTGCCCGTTTCCTTCGGCGTGCTTGTGACCTTGGGAATAACGGTGCTTTTGCTGTGGATGCGGCACAGACATCCTGGTGGGAGCGCCCGGCGGACGTCCGTCGGCGGTGGACTCCGCACTGCCAGCGTCCACGAGTTGGGAGCCCGGGACGAACAGCAGGATGCGTTCTGTATTGCCGGCCTGGAGGCGCCGGAGGGCGGCGTGCTGGCAGCGGTAGCGGATGGTATGGGCGGTCTGGTGGACAGCGGTCAGGTGAGCCGGAGCCTTGTCGATGCGCTTGAAAAAGGTTTCACTCCGAGTGATGAGGCGACTCCCGCCAGGCGGCTCCAGCTTCTATTCCGGCAAGCGCTGGAGCAGGTGGAGAATCTGCAGAAGGGACAGACGGCTCAGAGCGGCTCTACCCTGGTAATGGGGCTGATCCAGGGAAACGGACTCTCCTGGCTCAGTGTGGGAGACAGCCGGATCTATCTGTGGCGCAGCGGCGGGCTGATCCAGCTCAACCGGGACCATGACTTTTCCCACGATTTGACCCTGCTTGCCTTGCAGGGAGACATGACCCTGCAGGAGGCGGACCAGGATCCCCGCCGGGAAAATCTGACCAGTTTTATCGGGAGAGGCTTTCCGCGAAAGGTGGAGTGGAACCCGGAGCCAGTATCCCTCTGTACCGGGGATAAGGTGGTGCTTGTGAGTGACGGTGTCTATCGGGCGCTGTCACAGGAGGAAATGGCCAAGTGTCTGCAAGGTGATGCATCCAGAGCGGCCCGCGCCCTGCAGGCGACGGTGACAAAAAAGGATTTGCCTCAACAGGATAATTTTACCGCAGTGATTTTGAAAAAAGTATGAGTGGATCTCGTTCAGATTGCAGAGACGGCTCATGCAATGTTCGAACAACGATCAAAACATTGTATCAATAGGCAGCACAGAGTGGCACTGTCATCGATATTAAGATGGCAGTGCCACGCAGGTACCAACTGCGCACAATACTTATAATGATCTCTTGCTGAAAAGGCGGGAGTCGGAAGACATTTCCGACTCCCGCTTTTTCTATGCACTGTGCTTCTAAAAACAGCGGATCCTTATGCCTTTGTTAACCGTGGATTGAGATCACCCTAAAAAATGGAGGAGGGGCACCATAGAGGCCCCTCCTCTACTCTGTTCCCCACCCCTTTGTCGACGTTTTCAGCCACGGTTCCGCTCGGAGAATACGGAAGCACCGTACTCAAAGAGTGCCAAAGAACAAGTAGATTGGGGCAAAAACGGCTGTAAAACATTAGAAATGATACAAAAAAGATGTTTTTGTCTCTTTGTTATATCCGTTTCAGCCGAAATAGGAGTGCGTGCCCTCCAGGATCTCAAACTCCGTCACCACGTTCCCGGCGGCGTCATAGCCGATGGCCCAGGCATGGCGGCCGGAGTCGTATGGCCAATCTGTTATGATATGGGAGAGCAGGAAGTGGCGATGGCCCTTCCACTCCAGAAAGTTCTCCGGCTCTGCCGTCAGACGGGCCGCCTCTTCCCAGCAGGCGGTCTGTGTGGTCTCATCGTAAATCTCTCCCCGGACGCTGACCGTCACCGTCTCGATGGCGGGGTCCTCCACCCGGCCGTAATAGCAGCACACCGTTCCTGCCTGTTCATCCCGGCACATGGTCATCTCCCCGGCGTAGAGGGGCGCTCCCGTGGTGCAGTCCAGGGACCAGCCAAAGCCGCCCGTCCAGCCGTATATGGTCAGGTACGTATCGGCGATGGTGACGGCCTTTTCACTTGTGGTCAGGTACACCAGGTGGGTCCGGTGGATTTCTGGTGTCCACAGCCGGTCCAGCACGGCGCCGTGGGGCGCGCCCTGGCGCTCCTCCACCTGCCGGATGCCCTGGATGGGCAGGAGAAAGCCCATCTGCATGAAGTGATTTACCGCCAACAAGGCGAGCAGAAAAACGGCAAACCGCCGGGCAACCCACCGTTTCCGGAAATACACCTTCTCCCGCTTGGGGATTTCCTGTTTCTTCATGGCGTCACCTCCGGCAGGGGAATCTCTACGGCAACGGCCTCCCCGAAGCGGTCATAGCACAGGGTGATGAACGTATCGGACGGCTCCACCGGCACATAACGCAGCTGATAGTCGGCGCCGTTGCTGCCATGGCCGCTGCCGCCCGGCAGCCACTCCAGCATCTCACCCCGCTGGTCCTCGATCCACACGCTGGGCAGCAATTGGTCAGATACCACGCCGCCGGGCAGGCGGTCGTAGGCACACAGGAAGAGCCCCGCCGCCGGTGCGCCCTCCCGGGTCAGCCGGGACACCCCATAGACCCGCACCACATCGCTGCCAACGGGCACCCGGATATCCAGCTGTTCCTTGACAGCCGAGGAGACCTCCCCCGGCTCCAGAGGCGCTGTTCTGGCCCATACACTGTCCCAAAGATTCCCCAGGATACCCAGGCCCAGCAGGGCCTGGATGCACAGTACCGCAGTCAGCACCACCGCCGCCCGGCTCAGCAGTACAAAGGGCCATCCGGTGTACTGTTTGTTCAGTTCCCGGCCTACCTCCTTGGGGTCCCCCATGGCGGCCAGGGTCCGCTCCTCCGCCAGGGCCGGGTCGTAGCCCAGCTCCAGCAGGCCTTCCATGTGGTCCTCGATATGGCCGTCCAGCTCCGCACGGATGGCCAGTTTCTCATCCCCGGTCACACGGCGCAGGGTGGAGAGCACGGTATCTATGTAAGTTTTCCGGTCCATGGTGCCTCCTTCCGCAGGCAATTCTGCCAGTCCCGTCCGTCAGGGAAACCGAATGCCATATACGCTGGACGCCGTATCCTCCACGCGCTCCACTGCGGCGACGGGCGTACCCCCACAGTCATAGGCAGTAATGGTCACAAAGAAAGAAGAGTCCCGCCCCGGAATGGCCGGCGGCAAAACGCTGTCCGGAATACGGAGCAGAAAGTACCACGCGCCGTCTTGCTCCAGCCACGCGGTCTTTTCCGTCTCCCGGCCGAACCGCTCCCCAGGCGCCGCGCCCGCCTCACCGTTTTGGGACGCATCCATCAGGCTCACCCGCAATCTTGTGATATCCGGCCGGTCCACCCGGCCAAAGGCGTAGTAGACGCTGTCCGTGTCCTGCCAGGTCAGCTTCCGCCAGCCCGCGTAAAAGGCCGCCTGTTCGGAACAATCCAGAGCCAATCCGCCGCCGTCCATCCAGCCGCAGACGCTGAGATAAACAGGCGTCAGCAAAACGGCGCTGTCATTGGCACTCAGATATACCCGCATCGTCTTTCCAACATCCGGCTCCCGGGTCCAGGTCATAACATCGGTGCGGCCGGCTCCTGTCGTCTCCTCCGCCTGCCGGACCGCCTGAACAGGCAGGAGCAGCCCGATACCGAACACTTGGTTTGCAGCCAGCAGCCATACAGCCGCCAACGCCAAACTACGCAGCGCCAGACGTCTGCGAGTGGGCAGTCTGGTCATGGCGCACCTCCTTCCGGCAGAGGGATCCGAATGACATGGGATTCTCCATAGGCTTCGCAGCGCAGTGTCACATAAGTATCTCCCGGCGCTATGTCCACTGCTCCGTCGCCCGTGTACCACCACCGGTTGGAACCGGAGACCCGGACGACTGCCTCTCCGCCGCCCTGGCTTTCCAGCAGCAGATCTTTGCCGCTCACCAGCCCCAGAGGGCGCTGGTCATAGGAGTCCACGTTGATGTAAGCCCTTCGCTCCCCCCAAGGGATCTCATCGTATACGCAGATCCGCACCACCCGCACAATGTCGTTGCCCAGAGGGATCTCGATATCCAGTTGTTCTTCCGCGGCGATCCTGCCGGAGGGAGCGAAATGGTGGCTCAGATCCGGGTGGAGCCGTTCCTGAAGCGCGAGCAGGGGCGTTTCCTGCACATCTATTATCACCCCGGGAACCAGAAGCAGCATCAGCAGCACCGCCCAGGCCGACAGCAGCCGCGCACCCCAGAGGACCACCAGCCACCGGAAGGGATACTGTTTGTTCAGCTCCCGGCCCACCTCCTTCGGGTCCCCCATGGCGGCCAGGGTCCGCTCCTCCGCCAGGGCCTCGTCATAGCCCAACTCCAGAAGGCCCTCCATGTGGTCCTCGATGTGACCGTCCAGCTCCGCGCGGATGGCGGCGCGCTCACGGCTCGTCACACGGCGCAGAGCGGAGAGCACCGCGGCCGTATAGTCCTGCCTGTCCATGGCGTCATGCCAGGCTCAGCCCGGCGCTGGACCGCAGCACCGCGTTGACCGCGCCGGAATACGCCTTCCAGGCCGCCGCCTCCTCCTTCAGGGCTGCCTCCCCCCGGCGGGTCAGATGGTAATATTTCCGCACCCGGCCGGTGGGGGCCTCCTGCTGGTACGCCTCCACATACCCCTGCCGCTCCAGACCGTGGAGCACCGGATAGAGGGTCCCCTCCTTCATCTCAAAGGTGTGGTCCGACCGGCGGGCCAGCTCCAGGATCATCTGGTAGCCGTACATATCCTCTCCCGCCAGCAGGGACAGCACCAGCAGCTGTGTGTGCTCAATGGGCTTTTTCCGTTCCATAGGCTGCCTCCTTCCAAAGCTGATACCTAGTGTCTCTATGTAAAATTATACATAGTGATACTAGGTATGTCAAGCGGCAAAAACGCGGGCCTGCCGGCCCGCGCTTTTTATTCATATGTACATATGTATTTTTCTCAGGGGACGGCTGCGCCCGCACTTCCCTCCAGGCCCAGCAGATCCAGTCCGTGAGCGCTGAGATAGGGGATCAGCTGCTCGTAGGTCAGGTGATACACCTGGGACCCCATCACATAGGCGGCCAACTCATAGGGAGAAAACCCAACCGTCATACCATCCTCGTCAAAAGAGACGGCGTAGCTGCTCCAGCCGGCAGTGATCTCCTCATAATTGGGCCAGAAAAACGACTCTGCCGTCAGGTCATTTTCCGCCGCCACCAGGCGGCTCTGGCGGAGGATCTCCTCATGAACGGCGGCGGAAAATGCCTGCCCGTCCGTTGCCAGCGCTTCCGCCGTGAAAAACTGACCGGTGGTCAGGTCGAAATTCCAGGACAGCAGCACGGTATTGGGATGGGCGCCTCCGGTATAGCTGTAATATGCCGCAGACACGCTGACCATACAGTCCGTCTGATATACCGTGCAGTCCAGTTCCATATTATACGCCGACGGCCACTCCAGGCCGGTCTCCTGGCGGAATGCATAATCCTCCCGGGCAAGATCCGTCATGTCCTGAAACTCCGTCTCCACGGTAGCCGGGCCAAACTTGGCGTTGAACACCTCCGCCGCGGTCACAGCCTGCCTTTCCTCCTCGGTCCGGCCCTGTTCCAAAGCAGTACCGTCCCGCCGGAAAACAGTCATCACCGGGTACTGGAAGCGGCAGGTCACCAGCTCTGTCCCGTCATCAGCCTGAACCGCATTCTCATAGGTATCAATTTCGATCTGATAGGTGAGGCTCTCCGGCGCCGCTTCCGACAGCACAACATGCTCCTCCAGAGAGTGCTCCAGGTCCACCGCGGACTGGCCATCAGAAGGCGCCCTTCCGGCGCAGGCCGTCAGGGTAGTGAGCACCAAAAACAGTGCGATGATCGCTTCCATAAATGGGGTCTCCTTTCCTCAGCAGGGTGGGGGCCCTCCCAAGATCACAGGTCCTTCTCTCCACTCCCCGCCGCCTTGAGCGGCAGACAGAGCGGGATAGGCCAGGGTATACAGGTCCGTGGCCCGGGCTTCCAGCGCCAGCAGGCGCCGGGCCTCCGGTCCCAGGGCCCGCACATCGGCGGGCTTGGTCAAAATGGGAACAGAGGCCTGTCTGCGCATGGCGGAGAGCAGACGGCGGCCGGTATCGTTGGCGGCCAGGGGCCGCAGATAGGGCACCGCCGCAGGCACGTCGGCAGGGGTCAGGCCCAGGTAAGCCCACAGCACCATCCGGCGCAGCCGGGCATAGGCGTAGCGCTTGGTCTTGGCGGCAGACAGGATCTCCGCCACCGAGACCGCGGAGCGGGACGCCTCCCAGAGGCGGCGGCACAGTCCCTCCCGCCCCTGGTCCAGGGCAGCGAAGTCAGATTCGGTCATGGTCCGCAGCCGGGCCAGCAGGGCCCGCTGGCAGGTCTCGGCGAACACCGGCGCGCGGCCGGCAGCGGCCTCCTCCCGATAAACCTTCGCCATGGCGGGAGGCAGCAGGGACAGGGCCCGCTCCGTCTCTCCGTCCCGCAGCAGCGCCCGGATGGCGGAGGCGGAGGGGTGAGCGCCGGGCTCCAGCGCCCCGTCGTGAACACTGCCGGTCCGCCTGACCGTCAGGGGACGGATGGAACTGCGGCGGCGCAGCAGCGCCTTGCAATACTCCACGCCCAGGATATTATTGGCGGTCTCCAGCAACACCGCTTTCTCCGGCCCCAGCAGGGCCGCCGCGGCCTCCTGGCGGCAGGCGGCGTAGGGCCGCCCAGAGTCCAGGCGGCACCGCAGCGCGTCGGGGTACTCCGGAGACAGCAGGCAGGCGGCCAGCTCCATCAGCGGCCCCGCCGCGCCGCACTCACTGCCGAAGGCCAGATCCGTCACCACGCCGGAGGCGGAGAGCACCTGGACGCCGCCGTCGGCAAAGGTCTCCGCCGAGGAAACGGCCCAGGGCAGGGGCAGTTCCAGCACCAGATCCGCGCCGCTCTCCACGGCGGCCCGGGCCCGCTGGTGCTTGCGCAGCAGAGCAAAGTCTCCCCGCTGGACGAAGTTCCCGCTCATGGCGCAGACGATGGCGGTATCCGGCCCAAGCCGCCGCCGGGTCTGGGCCAGCAGATACAGATGTCCGCTGTGCAGGGGATTGTATTCTACGATCATACCCGCAGTGCGCACAAATTTCACCCCAATCCAATGACAAAAAAGTGACATTTCGGTAAAAATGCAGGTTGCCTCCGGGGAAAACTTTGTTATAATAGGTATTGTGAGGGATTCCGTCCGCCGAGGCGGAGAATCCTTTCCGTCATTATTCTATATCAGAACGGGAAAAACCGCAAGGATTTCCCCAAAAGGTGCAGAGGAGTCGTGAAATTATGAACATTCTGGTCATCAACGCAGGCAGTTCCTCCCTGAAGTATCAGCTGCTGAATCCCGAGACCGGCACCCTGCTGGCCAAGGGCCTGTGCGAGCGCATCGGCATCGACGGCAAGTTCACCTACAAGCCCCAGGTAGAGGGCAAGAAGGTCCTGGACGCCATCGATGTGGCCATGCCCACTCACTCCGAGGCCATCCAGGCCGTGCTGGACGCGCTGGTGGACAAGGACAACGGCGTCATCGGCTCCATGGCGGAGATCGACGCGGTGGGCCACCGTGTGGTGCACGGCGGCGAGGCCTTCAACAAGTCCGTGCTCATCACCGACGAGGTCATGAAGGCCCTGGAGGACTGCATCCCCCTGGCTCCTCTCCACAACCCCGCCAACATCACCGGCATCAACGCCTGCACCGCCGTCATGGGCAAGGACGTGCCCCAGGTGGCCGTGTTCGACACCGCCTTCCACCAGACCATGCCCGCCAAGGCCTACATGTACGCTCTGCCCTATGAGTACTACGAGAACGACAAGGTCCGCCGCTACGGCTTCCACGGCACCTCCCACAAGTACGTGGCCGGCCGCGCCGCCGCCATGCTGGGCAAGAAGCCCGAGGAGCTCAAGCTGATCTCCTGCCACCTGGGCAACGGCTCCTCCGTCACCGCCATCGACGGCGGCAAGAGCGTGGACACCTCCATGGGCTTCACTCCCCTGGCAGGTCTGCCCATGGGCACCCGCTCCGGTGATCTGGACGCCGGCATTCTCCAGTACCTGATGAACAAGTATCAGCTGAACATCGATGACATGCTGAACATCCTCAACAAGAAGTCCGGCGTGCAGGGCGTCTCCGGCGTCTCCTCCGACTTCCGCGATCTGGAGAACGCCCACAAGGAGGGCAACGAGCGCGCTGGCCTGGCCGTGGATATGTTCAACTACGGCGTCAAGAAGCTGATCGGCGCGTATGCCGCCGCCATGGGCGGTGTGGACGCCATCATCTTCACCGCCGGTGTGGGCGAGAACTCCGCCTCCCAGCGCCTGGCCATCGCCTCTGATCTGGAGTTCATGGGCGTGAAGATGGACGCCGAGGCCAACAACGTCCGGGGCAAGGAGGTCGTGATCTCTGCCGCCGACTCCAAGGTGAAGGTCCTGCTGATCCCCACCAACGAGGAGCTCATGATCGCCATGGACACCGCCGCCATCGTCAAGGGCTGATCCTTCAAACACGGCAGGTCCTCCCTGAGCATTCAGGGAGGACCTGTTTTCATCTCAACGCGTAAGGAGGCGCCGCCATGCAGCGCAACACCCTCTCCATGGTCCATGACTTTCTCCGCCATACGGTCCGCCCCGGCGCCCTGTGCATCGACGCCACCGCCGGCAAAGGCCGGGACACCGCCCTGCTGTGCCGTCTGGCGGGGCCGGAAGGCACCGTACTGGCCTTCGACATCCAGCCCGCCGCGGTGGAACAGAGCCGCGCCCTGCTGGAACAGGAGGGTCTTTCTGCCCGGGTGATCCTGGATAGCCACGCCCATATGGAGCGCTACGCCGCCCCCGGCACCGTGGACTGCGTGGTGTTCAACCTGGGCCGTCTCCCCGGCGGCGATCCCGCCGTCTTTACCCAGGCGGACACCACCCTGGCGGCCATCGACGCGGGGCTGCGGCTGCTGCGTCCCGGCGGTGCCATGGCCATCGCCCTCTACTACGGCGGCGCCAACGGCTACGGTGAGCGGGACGCGGTCCTGGCCCACCTCAAAACCCTGGACGACCGGGCCTTCTCCGTCCTCTGCTGCGACTGGGCCAACCGGCGGGGCGATCCGCCTATGCCCATCTTCCTCTGGAAAGATGCGTGACCTCCCCCGCAAATCGCCGTTGTCCTCTCCGGACAGCTGTGGTATACTGAGCGAAACTGAAACGACAGGAGCACTGCCTTATGAAAAGTGTCAAGCCCGGCCGGGGCCCCTCGGCCATGGGAGCCGTTGGCTCCCTGTTCGCCGCCGTATTCGGCGTCATCTGGACCATCGCAGCCGCCTCCATGGGAGCACCGGTATTCTTCTGCCTCTTTGGCGTGGTGTTCGTGATCCTGGGCATCGTTCAGGCCATCTACAACTTCAAAAACGCCACTGGTGAAAACCGCTACTCCGCCTTCGACATCGTGGACAGCGCCGAGGAGCCGGATCCCCTGGACCGGCACTTCCGCCCGGACCGCGGACCGGAGGACCTTCCGGAGGACGGCGGCGAGGACGGCGACTTCCGCTTCTGCCCCTACTGCGGCGCCCGCTTAGGCAGCGGTTTCACCTTCTGCGGCAAGTGCGGCAAGCGCCTGCCGGAGGAACCCTGAGGAGGACCACTCATGAAAATCGGACTGCAATTCGCCATGCCCGCGGAGCTCCACGCTCTGCCCGGTGCCCGGGACTGGGCGCCGGCGGAGACCGGCTCCGGCATCCCCATCTTTCGGCCCGCGCCCGGGATCGTGGCCTGCGCCGGGGGCGTCAGCAAGGTCAACGCCGCCATGGCGGCAGAGCTGCTGTGCCTGCGCTATGGCGTGGACCTGATCGTCAACGCCGGCGTGGCCGGGTGCTTCACGGACCTGCCCACCGGCTCGCTGGTGGTGGTGTCGGACTTCGTCCAGCACGATGTGGACACCACCGCCGTGGGCGACCCCATCGGGCTGGTCTCCACGGTCAACCAGGTGTCCTTCCCCACCTGGAGGCCGGAGCGGTGCGCGGCGCTGCTGAAGGACGCCGGATTTGACGCCGTCACCGGCCGGGCCGCCACCGGCGACTGGTTCGCCGTGAAGGGGGACCGGGCCGCCTGGATCCGGGACACCTTCTCCCCCCTGCTGGCGGAGATGGAGGGCGGCGCCATTGCCCAGGTGTGCCTGCGCAACGGCATAGGCTGCGTGTCGGTGAAGTCCGTCTCGGATCACCTCTTCAGCGACACCCAGTCGGAGGAATACTTTGATTTCGGTCAGGCGTTGGAAAACCTGGGGCGGGTGGTCCTGCCCCTGGCCCAGGCCCTGCAGAAGGAGGAACTTTGAGATGGAACGGATCGCCAGCTTCACCGTGGATCACAACAAACTGCTCCCCGGCCTCTACCTCTCCCGCCGGGACGGGGACATCGTCACCCTGGACCTGCGGTTCAAACGCCCCAACACCGGGGACCTGCTGAGCAACAGCGAGATGCACTCCGCGGAGCATCTGATCGCCACGCTCCTGCGCAACTCTCCCCAGAAGGAGGCCGTCATCTACTTCGGCCCCATGGGCTGCCAGACGGGCTTCTACTTCCTCTTCGACAGCCGTCTGCTGGATCTGGCGGGGGCCGTGGAGCTGGTGAAGGCCGTCTTTGACCAGGCCGCTGCGTACCAGGGCGAAATGCCCGGCAAGAGCGCCATGGAGTGTGGAAATTATGTCAACCTGGATGTGGATACCGGAAGGACCGTGTGCCGGTTTTACGCGGATCGGATTCGGGACTGGACCGTGGACAGACTGGCCTATTGAACAGGCAGGAACGGCGGGAGGCATTAGCCTCCCGCCGCTGCGCGTTCAATCCGAATCCACGGTGAATACTTCTTCAATAGGCACACCAAACACCCTTGCAATGTTCCAGGCCAGCACCAAAGAGGGATTGTAGCGGCCCTTTTCCAGGTTGCCGATGGTCTCCCGCCGGACGCCCACCAGCTTCGCCAGATCCTCCTGCTTCAAGCCCAGCCGGGCCCGGTGCTCCTTCATGCGGTTACGGATCACGGTCCAGCCCCCAGCTTTCCCGGAACCCGTACAGGGCCGCCATCCCGGCGAACACCACCACGGACACCGCCCAACCGGCGGCGCAGCCAGCGGCCATAGCCCGTCCGGGCACGCCGCCCACAGACAAGGTCCCCAGAGTGACCGCCGCCATGGCCAGCATGCCGGCCACGAAGCCCAGAGCAGCGGCGCGGGTCAGCTGTGCCTCCGCCATCTCGTCGGAGGGCAGAAAGAAGTATTGGAAATCCACAGCGAAGGCGAAGAAGGCCAGAAAGCTCCGCTCCTCCGTAAACACGCCGATGAACCCCAGCAGGGACAGTAGGCCCAGGGAGCCATACAGGTACTGCTTTTTCATAGATGCCTCCTTTTTGGTTTGAGGTGTATTTCTATCTTTATGTGAAAATTATACCATATTATTGAGTGCTGTCAAGAGGGTCTTTCCCGATGGGGAAAGCGGGCCGTCCCGCCGGGGGCCGGGTTTCCCCGGGGGACTCCGCCCCCCATTCTCTTTTGTCTTGACAAAAGAGAATGCGCCGCGGCCGGTGGAAGAGAAAACCGCTTTTAGACGAACAGGAGGACCCGTTTCCGGGTCCTCCTGTTCGCGAGTGCGGGGGTCGGGCGAATCGGAACGGCAGGAATCTGCGGCCCCGTCGACCTTGCGCCGGACCCCGGCAGACGAAAGACCCTGGAGCCGCATAGACGGTGCGGTGGGTAACTGGGGTGGTTATCAAATCTGACTTACTTCTCTTTCCGCGCGTTACGTGCTGCCTGGGTGTTTGCCGAAAACCTGCACAGCGGGCGGATATGGAATCCGCCCCTACGGCCCCAACGGGGCAGCCAACTGCAACCGCCAGGGCAGCGCGTAGCGAAGCGGAACGCGCGGGAGCAGAAATACGCCGATTCAGGTTTCTACCCACGTCCCACCGCCGCGTCATCGAATGCGGGGACGCAGTCCTGCAACCGCCGGGATAAAACGCAAGGTCGACGGGGCCATCGACACCCACCGGACCGATTCGCCCGACCCCCGTACTTACGAAAGGGCGGCCCGCATGGGCCGCCCTTTTGTCTCAGCATCTTTTCCTTTGACCGGCCGCGGCCGTTTTCTTTTCGATGCCTCGAAAAGAAAATGGGGGCGGAGTCCTCCGGGAACCTCCCGACCCCCGGAAAGGGGTGTCTGCGGCTCCGCCGTCCCTTCGGCCGGGCGTCCCACCCCAACTTTTTCGCGTTTTTTTGAAATTTTCCGCCGGAAAAATATTGACAGATCGTCCCCTCGCTGATATACTTGATAAGCCGCTTTGAATGGGCTTGAAGTGTCCCACCCGGACCGCCCCCGACAGCGAGCCCGTAATGAAGGAGTTGAAATCAGAGAATGAACGCTATCATCGTGACCGGCGGCAAGCAGTACAAGGTGGCCGAGGGCGACGTGGTCTACATCGAGAAGCTGGACCAGGAAGCCGGCGACACCGTGAAGTTCGACCAGGTCCTGGCCGTCATCGACGGCGAGAAGGCCACCTTCGGCACTCCCGTTGTGGAGGGCGCCAGCGTGGAGGCCAAGATCGTCAAGAACGGCAAGGGCAAGAAGATCCGCATCTTCAAGTACAACGCCAAGAAGGGCTACCGCAAGCGTCAGGGCCATCGTCAGCCCTACACCAAGGTCGAGATCGCCAAGATCTCCGTCTGATCGGGAACATGACCACTGTCACATTCCGCATGGAGGGCGACCGGATCACCGGGTTCGATGTCCAGGGCCACAGCGGCTACGCTGAGGCCGGGAGCGACATCGTCTGCGCCGCCGTCACCAGCGCCGTGCGCCTGGTGGAGACCACCGTCAACGACGTGATGGGTCTGGCGGCCTCCGTGAAGATCCGGGAACAGGACGCATCCATCTCCCTGCGGCTGCCGGGAGGCCTCTCCCCCACCGCCGAGAGCACCTGCCAGACCCTTCTGGCGGGCCTGATGGTCTACTTCGCCCAGCTCCATGACGAATACCCCGACAACATCGAAGCTCTGGAGGACGACTGATGTCCTCTCCATCTAAACTCTGAAAGAAAGGATGGTTCGTATCATGATTCGTATTGGTCTTCAGTTCTTCGCCCACAAGAAGGGCGGCGGCTCCACCAAGAACGGCCGTGATTCTCAGGCCAAGCGCCTGGGCCCCAAGCGGGCTGACGGTCAGTTCGTCAAGGCCGGCAACATTCTGGTCCGCCAGCGCGGCACCCACATTCACCCCGGTGTGAACGTGGGCATCGGCAGCGACGACACGCTGTTCGCCACTGCCAGTGGCGTCCTCCGCTTTGAGCGGCTGGGCAAGGACCGCAAGCAGGCTTGCGTCTACGAGGCTGAATAAGCTGTGAGTGAGGGTCCGGACGAATGGTCCGGACCCTCGTTTTTTCTCTCCTTTCCGGCCCGGAAGAGGTCCCGCCCTTGACGGAGTATGGGTTTTCGGGTAAAATAGGTGAGATTTGGAATACTGTTCTCAGAATTTACAGAGATTTGAGGTAGCGATATGGCGACTTCCTTCATCGACAAGGCCCGGATCACCGTCCGGGCAGGCAACGGCGGCAACGGCGCGGTGGCCTTCCACCGGGAGAAATACGTGGCCGCCGGCGGCCCCGACGGCGGCGACGGCGGCAAGGGCGGCTCCATCATTTTGCAGGTGGACGACAACATGTCCACCCTGATGGACTTCCGCTACAAGCGCAAGTACGTGGCCGAGAACGGCGCCGACGGCATGGGCGGCCGCAAGTCCGGCAAGGACGGCGCCAGCCTTACCATCAGGGTTCCCCGGGGCACCCTGGTCCGGGACGCCGAGTCCGGCGAGATCATCAAGGATATGTCCGACAGCGAGCCCTACGTCCTGTGCAGGGGCGGCCGGGGCGGCTGGGGCAATATGCACTTCGCCACCCCCACCCGGCAGGTGCCCCGCTTCGCCAAGGCGGGACTGCCCGGCGAGAGCCACGACGTGCTGCTGGAGCTGAAACTCCTGGCGGACGTGGGCCTGATCGGTTTCCCCAACGTGGGTAAATCCACCCTGCTGTCCGTGGTGTCCAAGGCGCAGCCCAAGATCGCCAACTACCACTTCACCACCCTGTACCCCAACCTGGGCGTGGTGTGGGTGGAGGAGGGCGTCTCCTTCGTCATGGCCGACATCCCCGGCATCATCGAGGGCGCCAGCGAGGGCGCGGGCCTGGGCCACGACTTCCTGCGGCACATCGACCGCTGCCGCCTGCTGGTCCATCTGGTGGACGTGTCCGGCAGCGAAGGCCGGGACCCGGTGGCGGACTTCGACGCCATCAACGCAGAGCTGGCCCAGTACAGTCCGGACCTTGCAAAGCGGCCCCAGATCGTCTGCGCCAACAAGTCCGACATCCTGGATCCCGACAGCGACAACCTGACCCGCCTGCGCTCCCATGTGGAGGCCCAGGGCTACACCCTGCTGGAGATCTCCGCGGCGGCCCATCAGGGCACGGCGGAGCTGGTGAAGAAGGTAGCGGAGATGCTCTCCGTCCTGCCGCCCGTCACGGTATACGAGCCGGAGTACGTGCCCAAGCCCCCGGTCATCGACGCCTCCGCCCCGCTGGACATCCAGCGGGCGGACGACGGCACCTGGCTGGTGGAGGGTCCCTGGCTCCAGCGGCTCATGGCCAACGTCAACTTCGCCGACTACGAAAGCCGCATGTGGTTCGACAAGACCCTGCGCCAGTCGGGCCTGTTCCAGCAGCTGGAGGACATGGGCATCCAGGACGGGGACACCGTGTCCATGTACGACTTCGAATTCGAATATCAGCGGTAACGCAACCGGTCCGGCGCCGATGGCGCCGGACCGGTTTTTCACCATTTTCCTGGCAAAATGTGATAAATTTTTCTTTGTATTTTTGTGAAAGCGCCACGAAAAAAATTTTGGTCCTTGACAAATCGGTCTGTTCCGCGTTACACTCACCCCAAGTTCACAGCAACAAACCGATGACGCGGACGAGTACACGGGATACCGCCTTTCCAAGAGAGCTGCCGGCGGTGGGATGGCAGCAGAGGAGGCCCCGCCGAATGGACCGCCGAGGGCGGACTGAACGCCGGAAGGCCAGTAAGGACGACGGGCTTTTCCCCCGTTACCAGGGAAAGACGTGTGACGGCACGTCGCCGAGCGGGCGAGATCTTCGCCAAATTGGGTGGCACCGCAGAAGTTTTCAGACTTTTGTCCCAAGGAACCATTGGATGGGTCCTTGCGGGACGAAGGTCTTTTTTCTTTCCCCCAGGGGCCCCGGAATCGAAAGGAGAATCCCCATGACATTCGAAAAAATCCCCTACAAGATCTACCTGTCTGAAGACGAGCTGCCCCGGAATTGGTACAATGTGCGGGCCGATATGAAGAATAAGCCCGCTCCCCTGCTGAATCCCGCCACCGGCGCCCCCATGGGCTACGAGGACCTGCGCCCCGTGTTCTGCGACGAGCTGATCCGCCAGGAGCTCAACAACGATGACCGGGAGATCCCCATTCCCCAGGAGATCCGGGACTTCTACAAGATGTACCGGCCCGCGCCCCTGATCCGCGCCTACTGCCTGGAGGAAAAGCTCCAGACTCCCGCCAAGATCTACTACAAGTTCGAGGGCAACAACACCTCCGGCTCCCACAAGCTCAACTCCGCCATTGCCCAGGCCTACTACGCCAAGAACCAGGGCCTCAAGGGCGTCACCACTGAGACCGGCGCCGGCCAGTGGGGCACGGCCCTCTCCATGGCCTGTTCCTATCTGGGCCTGGACTGCCAGGTGTACATGGTGAAGGTCAGCTACGAGCAAAAGCCCTTCCGCCGGGAGGTCATGCGGACCTACGGCGCCGCCGTCACCCCCTCCCCCTCCGAGACCACCAACGTGGGCCGGGCCATCCTGAAGGCCCATCCCGGCACCACCGGCTCTCTGGGCTGCGCCATTTCCGAGGCCGTGGAGGCCGCCGCCAGCCAGGAGGGTTACCGCTATGTGCTGGGCAGCGTCCTCAATCAGGTGCTGCTGCACCAGTCCATCATCGGCCTGGAGGCCAAGGCGGCCCTGGACAAGTACAACGTGACCCCCGACATCATCATCGGCTGCGCCGGCGGCGGCAGCAACCTGGGCGGCCTGATCTCCCCCTTCATGGGAGAGAAGCTCCGGGGCGAGAAGGACTACCGCTTCATCGCCGTGGAGCCCGCCTCCTGCCCCAGCTTCACCCGGGGCAAGTTTGCCTACGACTTCTGCGACACCGGCATGGTCTGCCCCCTGGCCAAGATGTACACCCTGGGCAGCAACTTCATTCCCTCCGCCAACCATGCCGGCGGCCTGCGGTATCACGGTATGAGCCCGGTGCTGTCCCAGTTATACCACGACGGGTACATGGAGGCCGTGGCCGTGGAACAGACCAAGGTCTTTGAGGCCGCCGAGCAGTTCGCCCGGGTGGAGGGCATCCTGCCTGCCCCCGAGTCCAGCCACGCTATCCGGGTGGCCATCGACGAGGCCATGAAGTGCAAGGAGACCGGCGAGGAAAAAACCATTCTCTTCGGCCTCACCGGCACCGGCTACTTCGACATGGTGGCCTACGAGAAATTCCATAACGGCCAGATGCAGGACTACATCCCCTCCGACGAGGAGCTGGCTGCCAGCTTCGCCCAGCTGCCCAAGGTCCCTGGTCAGGATTGAGCGGAACCCGATAAAGAAAAACGCCCCCGTGCCGATAGCGCGGGGGCGTTTTCGTGATGTTCAGCGGTCCTTCCGGATCCATTTGCCCAGGGTCTGGCACAGCAGGGAAAAGTCAATGGGCTTGGAGACATGGGCGTTGATGCCGGCGGCAGTGGTGGCCGCCACATCCTCGGCAAAGGCGTTGGCCGTCACCGCGATGATGGGGATGTCCGCATCCGGCCGGTGCATGGCCCGGATCCGGCGGGCGGATTCGCAGCCGTCCATCTCCGGCATCTGCATATCCATCAAAATCGCGTCGAAGAAAAAGGGTTCAGAATCCCGGAAGAGCTCCATGGCCTCCCGGCCGTTCCAGGCCTGGGTGACCTGGACGCCGTTCATGTCCAGCAGCTCTGTGGTGATCTCCATATTCACCTCGTTGTCCTCCGCCAGCAGCACCCGCAGCCCCTCCAGAGATACCGGCTCCGGCTGCTCAGCAGGCGCGGGGGCCTCCTCCGGCGCATCGTAGCCGGGGGCTTCCTCCCGGGCGGCGGTAAAGGGCAGAATGATGGTGAAGGTGGTTCCCTTGCCCGGCTCGCTCTCCACCCGGATCTCACCGTTCATCTGGGTAATGAGGTTTTTGGTAATGGGCATCCCCAGGCCCGTTCCCGTCACCTTCCGGGCGCCGAAGCGCATCTCCCGGGAGTAGGGCTCAAAAATGTGGGGCAGGAAATCGGCCTCCATTCCCATACCAGAGTCCGACACCACCAGCTTGTACTGGGGCGCGCCGGGGCTTTCCAGCTGGGTCAGGGAAACGGAGACCGTGTCTCCGGAAGAGGTGAATTTCATGGCGTTGGACACCAGATTGTTGATTACCTGGCCGATGCGGAAAGGATCCGCCAGGACCCAGGAGTCCCGCACCTGTACGGAAACAGAGAGGGTCTTATCCTCCCGCTCCGCCTGGAAATGGAAGGCGTCCATACAGTTTTCCACGCAGGCTTTCAGGTCGATCCACTGGTTGTTCAGGATCACCTTTCCCTGTTCCATCCGGGACATATCCAGAATATCGTTGATCAGCTCCAGCAGCTGTTTGCTGGAGTAATGGATCTTCTCCAGATACTCCGCTGTCTGGGCCGGGTCACCCGCGTGCTGGGCAGCCAGCTGGGAAAGGCCGATGATGGCGTTAAGCGGCGTGCGCATGTCATGGGACATACTGCTGAAAAAGCTCTGCTTGGCCGCCTCGTTCTGGCGAGCCAGCTCCAGCGCGTCCTGCAGGAGTTTTCGCTCCCGCAGCTGGCCCTGCTTCTCCTCCTCCACCTCACGGAAGCTGAGGACCACCTCCTCCGGTGCCAGGGACTCGTCAAACAGCACCCGCACGCTGACCCATCGATACTCCTCTCCAAAGCGGCGGAGAAACTCTCCGCCGAAGTCCCGTACACGGCGGGACACCAGAGACTGGATACTCTCCCGGGAAAAGCTGCGCATATACTCGTCATAGGCCTCCGGCTGGATGACCTCTCCGATGACACGCTGCAGATCCTCGTAGCTGCCGGTTTCCGGCAGACGGGCGCGGACATAGTCGGAGCCCTTAATGGTCTCGTAGGTACCCTGGCCGTAGTCCACCCGATAGAGGGCATAGTAAAAGTTGCCGAGCACCCGCACCGTCTCGTTGGTACGTTCCATCCGGGCATTGATGCGGACATCCCGCCAGGTCATGGCAGCCACCATCAGCAAAAACAGTGCAATGATGGCGGCAAAGGCCAGATAGAACCAATTCATGCTGCTGAGGATATTGGAATAGGGACTGGTGACGATGGAGTACCAGCCGTTGTCCATCACAGTATAGTAGACCGCCCGGTGCTCGCCGTTGGAATCGGTGATGAAATCGTCATATGCCGCCAGATCACCGTTTTCGATCTGCTGAATCAGTTCTCCCAAATACCGGTGCATCCCATCGTCATCCACATCCAGATCCGCGTGGCAAAAGATGACGGTACCCTCTCCGTCGCACAGGAAAAAGGAGTCTCCGGCGGAAATCTCCTGGTCGGTGAAACGGAAGGCAAAATTCTCCGGAAACACATCGAAGGCCAACACCGCTTCAGCCGCGCTGCTCTTCTGCGCGGCCGTGATGACAGGCTTTTGGAAAATCGCATCCGTATAGACATTGGTGAAAATGGCCTCGCCGTCCGCCGCTACGGCCTTTTGATACCACTCCGTACTGTAAACATCGTAGGTATCGTTCCCCTCCCAGGGATTGGCCGCCAGGATCTCGCCGTTCAGCACCAGATAGGGGTCCACGACGCCTTGTCCCAGAACGGCACCCAGCTGCTGAAAGTAAAGGTCCATCCACTCCAGCAGCTCCTCGGGACTGCTGCCGTCCCGTACCTGCTTATCCAGAGAGGCGGTGCCGAAGGACAGCAGCGTCTCAAAAATCGAGAGATTGTTGCTCGCCTCCGCGGCGTAATTGCTGGCCAGCGCAATCCCCATGCTCTGGGAATTGCGCAGCAGCGCTGTCCGCAGCAGCAGTCCTCCAGCGGAAGCCATCACCACCAGAATCAGCAGCCCCGCCAGATTCAGCCGCATATCGTGCAGGACCCGCTTCCAGCGGGCCTTTTTCCGCCTCATCAGCTGTTTTCTCCAATGGCGCGGACCACCGACTCATAGGCCCGGTCAATCTCCGGCATCAGCCCCGCCGCCTTGTCCCAGTCACCGGCCCTCAGGGCCTCCACCTGGCTCGTCAGCAGCCCGAACAGCTCCGGCATGGAGAGGTTGCCGCTCACGCCCTTAAGCGTGTGGGAGGCGGTCAGGGCCGCGGCCGGATCCCCGGCCGCCACGGCGGCGGAAAGAGCCGCATAGTTGCCGTCCGCCAGGAATTTCTTCAAAAATCGCTCCAGCAGCGCATCGTTACCCATAAACCGCTCCAGTGCGCCGTCCACATCGATACCGGCAGCCGCCAGCCGCTCCTTCTTCAAAGCGTCCATCGGTCTCCTCCTTTACAACTTATCTCTTTGGTACATCCGCTGCAGTTCCTCTTCCACAGAGAAGAAGCGATCCAGCAGCTCAGGATTGAACACGCCGCACTCCCCGTCCCGGATCATCTGCAGCACCCTTTCCCGGGGAAAGGCGTCCTTGTACACCCGCTTACAGCTCAGGGCGTCGTACACGTCCGCCAGGGAGACGATCTGGGCCCCGAGGGAGATCTCGTCACCCTTGAGTCCGTCGGGATAGCCCCGGCCATCCCATCGCTCGTGGTGGTGGCGGGCGATGTCGTAGGCGTAGTGGTAGACACCGTTTTCCCGCAGCTGGGGAATCTTCTCCAGCAGGAATCCGCCCTGGGTGGTGTGGGTCTTCATAATCTCGAACTCCTCCGGCGTCAGGCGGCCGGGCTTGTTCAAGATCGCATCGGGAATTGCAATCTTCCCCACATCGTGCATGATGGATGCCTGGGCAATCTGCTGAATCTGCTCCTTGCTCAGGCCCGCTCCCAGGTCCGTGTCCGACAGCAGGCTCTTGGTGATGTCGTGGATACGGCGGACGTGCTGGCCGGACTCGCCGTTGCGGAACTCGATGGCGGCGGCCAGGGACTCGATCATACCCTGGTTCAGATCGATGATCTTCTGCGCCTGGACCAGCAGCTCCGACTGCTGCCGCTCCACCACGTTGCCCAGGCGTTTCCGGGCCCGGAACAGCTCCACCACGGAGTTGACCCGCCGCAGCACCACATAGGGCACCACCGGTTTGCTGATCACATCCATGACGCCCAGGCGGTAGGCCTCCTTCATGGTGGCATCGCTGGCCTCGGCGGTGATGAGAAACACCGGAATTTTTTCCAGCAGCTCCGCCGCCTGCAGAGCGCGCAGCACCTCCAGCCCGTCCATCTCAGGCATTACCACGTCCAGCAGCACGGCGCAGTAGCCCTCCGGGTCCGTCCGGATCTTCTCCAGACCGATCCGGCCGTTTTCCGCTTCCTCCACCCGATAAAAGGCAGAAAAGAGGTTATCCAAAATTCCCCGGTTGATCTCATCGTCATCGATCACCAGTATCGTATCAGGAATCATCGCACACTCCCCGCTTCCACAGAATCCAGGGCCCAAAAACAACCTTCCCGGGTCCTTCCGGCCGTGGCCGGAACCGCGCCGCACATCCGGAGACTCCACCTCCAGACAGCGCCGACTGTCTATTTTTTTATTGATTATATCAGGCCTGGACGGTTTCAACAAGACACTTCTTTTTTCCGCCCGCAAACGTATGGCCGCAGCCAAATTCCCCGGACCCGCTACACGCTCATAACCAGATGCCTCCCGTCAGAAAAGGCGCCCTGAAGCAAACGGCATCAATGCCCTCTCCCGGCATCTGCGCAGACTGAGCTGCGATGTACCAAGTTTCAGCATACGCAGCCATCGCCCAGACGCTGATATATGTTCATCCTGCCTGCAGCGGGATAAGCAGTCAAACGCCGGGGGTATGCATCCCGGCGTTTGGCAGCGGATCATATTTCACGGGCAGGTCATCCGGCCCGATCACGGAATCTTCGTTGGCTCCCCCACAGCAGGACGGAACCTCCGGTACACGCAGAAGGACACCAGTACCGTCAGCGTATCTGCCGTCACCTGGGACCAGACGATGCCGAACATTCCAAAGAGATGATTGAGCAAAAACAGCATGGGGATGTTGAATACCAGCCACCGAACCGTCCCCAGGAACAGGGAGATCCAGCCCTTCCCAAAGGCCTGGAACAGATAGACGGTGAAAAAGCTCAAAAACATCAGCGGCGTGGCCAGCACCCGAATTCGCAGGAACTGCGAGGCAAGGGCCACCGTCTGGGCATCGGAGATAAACAGATGGGCAAACTGAACAGCGAACAGCTCATAAAGCGCGATGCTGATTCCCGCGACGACCAGTCCCAGCCGACAGGACAACCGAATAGTATCCTCCATTCGCTGTTTGTTTCTGGCGGAGTAGTTGTAGGCCACCAGGGGCAGCATACCCTGACAGATACCGATGCCCACATTCAGCGGAAAGCGCTCCACCTTCAGCACAATCCCCACGGCAGCCATGGCCAGATCGTTATAGGAAACCATCAGCTTATCCAGGATCACATAGTCCAGGTCAAAGAGGAACGTGGCAACAGCAGAGGGGATCCCCACACCGAAAATGGCCCGGACGCTGTCCGGCCGGGGCAGCCCCGCTTTCAGAGAAACAGAGATCACCGATCCGCGCCCCATCCGGATCAGCACCGCCACGAAAAAGAGGAAGGCAGTACAGTTGGACAGGCACGTGGCAAGCCCCGCTCCCAGCACCTCATACCCCTCCGGCATCAGGATAAACATGAACAGCGGATCCAGGGCGATATTCAGAAGGCCGCCCAGAATAATCCCGGCGCTGGCCGCCCGGGAGCGTCCCACGCTGCGGATCAGATTGGCCAGCACATTGGAAAGCACTGTCGGAACGCCGCCGGCGACAATCACGCACAGGGCGTACTGCCGGGCATAAAGATACGTATTTTCGCCAGCGCCAAGCAAATCCAAAAGAGGATCCATAAAAGCCGCGACCGACACCGCAAGCAACGCAGAAACGGCAAACCCCAGGTACAGGGAAAAAGCGCTCACCCGTCGGGCCTCCCGCTCGTCACCCCGCCCCAGCAGACGGGAGATCAGGGATCCCCCGCCTACGCCAGCCAGACCCGCCAGGCACAACGTGAGGTTGAATACCGGCAGGATCAGCGAAGTTCCCGCCACCATGTAGGGGTTGCCGGTCTGTCCCACGAAAAAGGTGTCCGCCATATTGTAGATCAGAACGATCAGCTGGCTGGTCACCGCCGGAAGAATCATTTTCCGCAGCGCGGTTGGAATGGGATCGTTTTGAAAGATATCCTCCCGGGTGGAGGACGCATTTGCCTGCACGATACAACACCTGAACTTTCCCACGGCCATGCCGTCTGCCAATGTTTCCCCGGCACACCGTTTTTGATGATTTTTCTTATTGCTTATCATATCACACAAATGGTAAACCTGCCATCCCATCCGTTCCAATTTCTACAGATACGAATGTGCCGGCGGTATCTTCCCGCCGCCTGCTTTGCCGAGGCCGTTTCCAGGTTTGGAGCGGCCTCTTTATTTCCGGAGGTCCCATACCAAGCGGAAAGAGCTTTTCCCCGCAAGCCCTCCCCAAACGCCCGCCGAAGGCCAGCCGCTCCGTGCACAAAACATACCTAGTACAAATATGACATTTTCCAAATACGGCAGCGTCCCACTGCTGCCCAGCGAACGGCACTGTTCCAAAATCACCAGCGAAACAAAAGGAGTAATCGTTTCCTTCTGCGGATCCCAAAAGAATTCTCTTCCGTATCCGTCCGTGGACAGTCCTGGTCAGGAGCGTGCGCGGCAAAGTTTGTTATCAAAAAAACAGGGAATGTATTATTTGAAATCGGTATTAACAGTTCCCTTGCAGATTATGATATGATTTGCACAGAGAGAAGGGCAAGAAGTTATATATTTTTATGCAACAAGACGAAACGAGGGTGTGTTCACGGGAAAACAGAATCGTAGAGGAGAAAAATTATGGATAACACCTTGAACAAGAAAGGCAGAGGCACCGCGCTGATCCCGTTCCTGGTATTTGTGGTAATTTACCTGGGCGCCGGCATCATCCTTCAAAGTCAGGGCGTGGAAATGGCCTTTTATCAGTTCCCCTCCGTAACCGCCATGTTCATCGCCGTGCTGGTGGCATTCGCCATGACCAAAGGCGCCATCAACGAGCGGTTCCGCATTTTCGCCAAGGGCGCGGCCAATGAGGACGTGCTGACCATGCTGATCATCTACCTGCTGGCCGGTGCCTTCTCCAGCGTGGCCGCCGCCATGGGCGGCCGGGACGCCACGGTCAATCTGGGCCTGTCCCTGGTCCCCGTTCATTTCCTCACCGCCGGTGTGTTCATCATCTCCGCTTTCATGGGCACCGCCACCGGTACCTCCATGGGCACCATCAGCGCCATCGTTCCCATCGCCGTGGGCCTGGCCGACAAGGGCGGCCTCAGCGTCCCCATGATGGTGGGTGCCTGCGTGGGCGGCGCCATGTTCGGCGACAACCTCTCCATGATCTCCGACACCACCATCGCCGCCACCCGCTCCCAGGGCTGTGAGATGCGCGATAAGTTCCGGGTGAACTTCTATATTGCGCTGCCGGCCGCCATTATCACCATCATCATCCTGCTGATCGTGGGCCGTCCGGAAGTGGTTCCCACCATGGAGGCTCTGGAATACAGCATCATCAAGGTGGTGCCGTACCTGCTGGTTCTGATTCTGGCTCTGGTGGGCATGAATGTGTTCCTGGTGCTGACCATCGGCATCTTCGCCGCCGGTATCATCGGCATGGCCACCGGCTCCCTGGATATCTTCGGCTTCGCCCAGAATATCTGGTCCGGCTTCACCGGCATGAACGAAGTGTTCTTCCTGACCCTCTTCTGCGGCGGTATGTCCCAGCTGGTCATCCACAACGGCGGCATCTCCTGGCTCATCTATATGCTGCGCAAGATGATGAAGGGCAACAAGTCCGCCCAGGTGGGCATCGCCGCCCTGGTCTCCCTGGCAGACTGCGCCACCGCCAACAACACCGTTGCCATCGTGCTCACCGGCAGCATGGCCAAGGATATCAGCCGGGAGTATCAGGTGGATCCCCGCCGCACCGCCTCCCTGCTGGACGTGTTCTCCTGCGTGTTCCAGGGCATCATTCCCTACGGCGCTCAGCTGCTGTCCGCGGCGACACTGACCACCGCCTGCGGCATTGCCATGAACCCCACGGAAATCATCCCCAACCTGTGGTACTGCTGGGTACTGGCCGCAGTGGGCATCCTGTCCGTCTTTGTTCCCTTCGCCGACAACGTCTGCCGCCGCGATCCCTGGAACTGGGAATATGATGTGGCAGAGTCCGGCGTGGCCGCCAAGAAGGCCGCCATGGAGCAGGAGACCGCCGAGTCCGCTTCCAATTCCTAAATACGCTTCAACGCCGGCCCAAAAGGCCGGCGTTGTTTTTTCCCTTTTCTGCTGTGCCGTGCTCCTTTATCCCTCACTCCGGCACAGGGATCGGTGGACTCGCTCTGTAAAGGCAATGGACTCCGCGATGGATTGATCCAGAAGCCCGACAAACCGGGCGGCCTGGGGTGAGATCTTGCTGCTGCGGGGCCGAATCCAGCCAAGGCGCATACAGGTCTTTCCCGCCAGCGGGATGGTCACCACTGCCTGGCTGGTCAGCCGCTCCACCAAAAGACCGCTGCCGGTGGTGTAGGCGTCGGTGTTGGCCAAAACGTTCATCATGGTGGCACGGTTGTTGACGCTGATCTGCTGAGCGGGCTTTTTCAGGGAAAGCGTCTGGTACTCCTCCGAAAAATCCGTCCCCACGCCCTGGTTATGCTCAAAAGACACGTAGGGATAACCCGCCAGGTCCTCCTCACTCACGCCGTCCCGGTTGGCCAGGGGGTGCCCCTTGCGAACATAGATGCAGGGGGACACAGCGGCGATCTCGTGAAACTCCAGCTCCCGGGCGTCCAGCAGCCGGCGGATAATCTTCTCCGTCAGTTCCGTCAGGAAAATGACGCCGATATCCGCCCGGTGGTCATAGACATCATCGATCACAGCGTCCATACCGGCCTCCCGGATGGAGAAGCAGTAGCGGTTTTCCTGAGCGCTCTGAAGCATCCGCAAAAAGGCGTCCTCCGTGAAGGGATAGCGCTGGGTGGAGACGGAAAAGCGGACGGGCGCCGCCGCGGCGGAGGCCTCGCCGTACAGGCTCTCGATCCGCTGCTTCTGCTCCAGGAGGGAAACGGCGTAGCTGAGGAATTCCTTGCCCTCCGGCGTGAACTCCACGCCTCGGTTGCTGCGGGTGAAAAAGCGGATTCCCAGCTCCTCCTCCAGCTCCCGCACGGCGGTGGAAATGCCGGACTGCGATAAAAAGAGTTTGTGGGCAGCCTTATTGATGGATCCGCACTTGGAGATCTCCACCACATATGTAAGCTGCTGGAATGTCATATGCGTCCCCCCATAACTGGTGTTCCTCCACCCTTTCTTCCAGCTTTTACTATACTCCAGCGATCTGGTCTTGTCAAACAGTTATCAAAAAAAGCGTGAACAAATTACGCAAATACCGTACTAACACTCTTTCAAAGAGCGTGCTAGAATATAGTTGAAAACAACAAAAACTCATGCTCGCTTTGCAGTATTTCTGTCTGTATATACCATCGTTTTTTATTTAAAACACCCTTTGCTCTTCTTCTCTTCTCAACTTACCCCTTCAAAAGCAAACTGTATTCAATCGCGGAAAAAGAATAACAACAGCCATCACGCTGTCTGACAGCGCGAGTCGCCGAGAAAGGACGGTACGTATATGAACAAGAAGAACCTGG
Source organism: Dysosmobacter sp. Marseille-Q4140 (assembly GCA_018228705.1). Classification (NCBI taxonomy): domain Bacteria; kingdom Bacillati; phylum Bacillota; class Clostridia; order Eubacteriales; family Oscillospiraceae; genus Dysosmobacter; species Dysosmobacter sp. Marseille-Q4140. Next base: position 629,005 of record CP073694.1, read on the forward strand.
GCTTTGCCACCCGTCAGATCCACACCGGAAAGGTCTCCAACGACGCCGGCGCCCTGTGTGCCCCGATCTATCAGACCTCCACCTTTGAGTTCGAGACCGTGGAGCAGGGCGGCGCCCGCTTCGCCGGTCAGGAAGCCGGTTACATCTATTCCCGCCTCGGCAACCCCACCGTCGGCATCGTGGAGGCCAAGATGGCGGAGCTGGAGGGCGGCGAGGACGCCCTGGCCACTGCCTCCGGCATGGGTGCCATCTCCACCGCCATCTGGAGCAGCGTGGAGGCCGGCGATGAGATCGTGGCCTGCGACACCCTCTATGGCTGCACCTACGCCCTGCTGAACCACGGCATCTGCAAGTTCGGTGTGAAGGTCACCTTTATCGATATGACCGATCTGGAGGCGCTGAAAGCCGCCCTCACCAGCAAGACCAAGGTGGTCTATCTGGAGACTCCCTGCAACCCCACCCTGAAGATCGTGGACATCGCCGCCGTGGCTCAGATCGCCCACGCCTACAACGCCGATATCAAGGTCATGGTGGACAACACCTTCTGCACGCCTTACCTGCAGCGGCCTCTGGAACTGGGCGCCGACGTGGTGGTCCACAGCGCCACCAAGTACTTAAACGGCCATGGTGACGTCATCGCCGGCGTCGTGGTGGGCAGCAAGGACTTTATCGGCACCTGCCGTATGTTCGGTCTGAAGGACATGACCGGTGCGGTCATGAGCCCCTTCAACGCCTTCCTGATGGCCCGGGGCATGAAGACCCTGGACATCCGCATGGAGCGCCACTGCGCCAACGCCAGAAAGGTGGCGGACTTCTTCGCCGGCCACCCGGCGGTGGACAAGGTCTACTATCCCGGCCTGGACAGCTTCCCCGGCCACGAGATCGCCGCAAAACAGATGAAGCTGCCCGGCGGCATGATCTCCATTGAGCTCAAGGCCGACAAGGCCGCCACCGCCGCTGCGCTGAACAAGCTGGAGCTGTGCGTCATCGCCGTCTCCCTGGGCGACGCCGAGACGCTGGTGGAGCATCCCGCCACCATGACCCACTCCACCTACACCGCCGAGGAGCTGAAAGCCGCCGGCATCTCCGAGGGCCTGGTCCGCATCAGCGTGGGTCTGGAGGATCCCGAGGACATCATCGCCGACTTCAAGGCAGTCCTGGATACGCTGGTCTGATTGAATTGCATTTTTGGAACTCCCCTTCCACACAGGGAAACCGCGCCGCAAAACAGCTGTTTTGCGGCGCGGTTTCCTGCGTCAGTCCGATCTCATGCCGTCCCAAGCGGCCGGCACCATCTAAAAGGCATCAGCGCATCTCCCCCGCCCAGCGATCCAGGTATTCCTCCAGACAGAGGCCCTGTTCCATGATCGTCCGGGCGGCCTCCTCTCCCACATAGCGGTAATGCCAGGGCTCATAGCCGATGCCGGTGAGATCGCTTTTATCCGTGGGATACCGGAGGATGAACCCATAGGCGGCGCAGTTGTCCATCAGCCACTGCTGGACGGGCGTGGTCTCCTGCCGTTGGTCCAGCAGCTGATACCCCGTATCCACAATGTCCACTGCCAGGCCGGTCTCATGCTCGCTGGTGCCAGGCCGGGCCACCCAGCGGGCCGCCTCGTCCCCGGCATCCTCCCGGGAATACCCCTGCGTCAAAAGACTGTCCATCTTGTTTTGGAACAGCTCCTCCTGTTTGTCCCGAGTGCGGTAGGACGAGCAGATCATCGGCTCCAGCCCCTCCGCCCGGCAGTCGTCCATCATCCGCTGCAAGGCAGGGTACACCCGGCTGTCCACGGCGTGACCGCCATACAGCTCTGTCAGCTCCGGCACCTGAAAATCCTCCGGCAGCACATGGGCGGCATTCACCAGCCGCAGCTCCCACGTCTCCCCTTCCGGCAGGCAGCCGCCTGAGGGCTGCTGTTCCTCGGAACTGGGCTGCAGCAGATCGTCTGTAGTCCCGATGGCCGGCTCCTCCATATGTATATTCCGGGCTGCGTTCTCCTCCTCCGCAGCCCGGGCAGAGCCCAGTACGAACCCCGCGCAAAACAGCGCCAGCCCCAGCAGGAGCAGCAGGAATTTTCTGTACCAGCGCCGGCGGCAGGAGGAGCCGGTCCGTCGGGCCACATGGTATTCCCGCTTCGGGATAGGGGCGGGACGGGATAACGGGACGTTTTTTGGGGGCCGGGACATGGCGGACACACCTTTCAGCATGAAATTTCGCCTTTCACTCTACCGGTCCTTTCCCGCAAAATCCCCGCTCTTTTGCATCAAACTCCCATCATCTTCCCAAGTTCCCGCGAACATGGTGAGCAGCCTTCCTTTTCGGAGAAAAACTTTTTTGTCCGCCCGTTCGTCTATAAGACAAAGGCCGGAAATCCGGCTATCCAAACAAGGAAAGGACCATATACCATGCGTAAACATCTGAGCAAAATATTTCTGCTGACGGCGGCATTGTGCCTGCTGCTGGCCGGCTGCGGCCAAAGCGGCCAGAACGCCGAAACGCTTCCGGAGAACTCCACCGAGCAGAGCGAACAGGCCGAGCAGCCCGCCCAGGCTCCAACCGGAGAGGCGGAGGGCGACGAACCGGCTGCGCCTGAAGAGACGCCGGAAACCGATGAGCAGACATACACCGACAATTTCTCCGTGGACCAGGCCGCCGCAGAGGCCTTTGCCCAGAAGATCCAGGCAATCGTTGCGGACAAGGATATGGAGGGGCTGGCGGATCTCATGATGTTCCCCAACTACGTGGGCTTCCCGGAGGATGCGCAGTTTGTGGAAACCCGCGAGGATTTCCTCGCTCTTGATCCTAGCCAGGTCTTTGCAGAGGACCTGCTCACCGAGGTCAGCTCAGCGGATATTTCCTCTCTGGAGCCCAGCCAGGCTGGCTTCGTTCTCTCCGCCAGCGGCCGCCCCAACATCGTCTTCGGCGTGGCCGAGGGCAGCCTCGCCATCGTAGGCATCAACTACTGACGCATTCCCCGTAAGGGCGGGAAAGGCGCCCGCCTCTGGCGGGTGCCTTTTTCCTGTGCGTGTCCGCCGCCCTCCGTCGGGCATGATGCAAAAATGATGGGGGAGGAAGCTATCTTATCAAAAAAGGAGGTGCGCCCATGAACAAGATCCTGATAGCCGAGGATGAGGCGCCCATTGCCGATCTGGTCCGAACCGTGCTCACCGACGCAGGCTACCGCTGCGTCTGGGCGCCGGACGGGATCCGGGCGGCAGACCTTCTGGAGCAGGAGCCCTTTGATCTGGCGCTGCTGGACATCATGCTGCCCGGAGCGGACGGATACGAACTGCTGGACTACTGCAAGACACTGGAGGTGCCCGTGATCTTTCTCACTGCCCGGGGTGAGGTGGAGGACCGGGTCCGGGGACTGCGCCGCGGTGCCGAGGACTACCTGCCCAAGCCCTTCGCCCTGCCGGAGCTGCTGGCCCGGGTAGAGACAGTGCTGCGCCGCTGCGGTAAGGCCTCACAGCTCCTGCATCTGGAGCCGGATATCGAGATCGACCCCGCCGCCCGGATCGTCCGCAGGGCTGGTCAGCCTGTGGCCCTGACAGCCAAGGAATTTGACCTTTTGGTGTTGTTCGTTCAGAACAGGAATGTCGCCCTGTGCCGGGACCGGATCTTTGAGCGGGTGTGGAACGAGGAATATCTGGGGGACAGCCGCACCGTGGACCTCCACGTCCAGCGGATGCGGAAGAAGCTGGGCCTGGAAGAGCGGCTGACGGCGGTGTACAAGGTAGGCTACCGATTGGAGGGGTGAAGTCTTGCGGCTTTTCTGGAAGCTGTTTTGCAGCATGGTGGCCATGACGGCCCTGGCCTGCTCCATCAGCGGCTTTTTGCTGATCGACGGCCAGTTCCGCTCCGGGCTGGACGCTCAGGCGGAAATAGCAGTGACGGAGCACACCATCCTCCGGCGTATGCTGCTGCGGGAGATGCAGTTTTCCCGCAGCTTCAGTCACGCGGACGTAGCCCGGCTGGCCGAGGACTCCGCCGCCTCCCTCAGCCGCGGCGGCATCTCCTTCCGCCTCAGCAGAGAAGATGGGCAGACGCTCTCCGGCATCGCCCCGCCCGCCGCATCGGCACTGACCTCCTCCCTGTCGCAGACGCAGCTGGGATGGGAGGTTCTGCGGGCCGGGAGCCGGTTTTACCTGCACACAGCAAGTCCCCTGGAGGCGGAGGACGGAACGCTCTATCTGGAGACCTGGCGGGACGCGGGCGATCTCTTCTCCGCCAGGCAGGCCCAGTACAACGCATTTTCCTACCTGCTGCTGGGGCTGATCCTGGCCTCGGCGCTGGCCGCTCTGGCTGTCAGCGCCTGGATCACCCGCCCCTTGGGGCGGCTGTCCGAGGCATCGCGGCAGATGGCCGCCGGGGAGCTGTCCCGGCGGGTAGCTGTCAGCAGCGACGACGAGCTGGGCCAGCTCTCCCGGGATTTCAACCTTATGGCGGAGCAGCTGGAGCGGCACGTGGACGAGCTGACAGACACTGCCCGCCGGCAGGAGGACTTCCTCCACGCCTTCGCCCACGAGACCAAGACGCCCCTGACGTCCATCATCGGCTATGCAGAACTCCTGCTCTCCCGCCCCGCCCAGCTTCAGCTGGTACGGGAGAGCGCCGGTCATATCTTCCGGGAGGGGCGTCGGCTGGAGAGCCTGTCCCGCAGGCTGCTGGACCTGTTCGTTCTGGAAAAAGGCAGCTTCTCTCCCCGCCCCACTGAGCTGGCGCCCTTTTTGGAGCGGGTGGGCGCAGTCCTGCGGCCGACGCTGGAACAGGCGGGCATCCGCCTGGAGGTCCGGGCTGCCCCCGGCACAGCGGAGCTGGAGCCGGATCTGATGGAGTCCGTGTGCCTGAACCTGCTGGACAATGCCCGCAAGGCTGTGGACACAGAGGGCCGCATCCTTCTGGAGGGCGCTCCCACAGCCGGCGGCTACCGTATCCAAGTGTCAGACAACGGAAGAGGGATCTCCCCGGAGGACCTGGGCCGGATCACCGAGCCCTTTTACATGGTGGACAAATCCAGATCCCGCGCCCAGGGCGGCGCCGGGCTGGGTCTGACCGTATGCCAGCGGATCGTGGCGCTCCACGGCGGTACGCTGATCTTCGAGAGCACTCCGGGTAAAGGTACCCGGGTCAGCGTTGATCTGAAGGGAGGGGACGGCGGTTGAGATCGTTCAAAGCATGGGGTCTGCCGGTCCTGACCGGTCTGGCCGTGCTGGCAGCGGTACTGCTGCCGCGGCAGCTCTCCATTCTGCGGGACCGGGGAGAACTGGCGGCTGTCCACATAGAATCCCTGTCAGAGGAGGATCTGACTGTCCGGGAGATCCCCCTGCCGGAAAAGCTGAAACTGCTGTGGCGGGCCGTTCAATACCCGGACCTGGAGGTGTTTTCCACCTCCCAACCCCTTCCGTCACCAGGAGCACAGGCGGCGGAGCAGGCAGAAGAGATATTTTTTCAAAGCGTGGAGACACTTGCGGACTGGGGTGTTTTACCGGCAGGCTACGACCTGGAGGCACTGACCTTCCAGGGCGGAAGCCGGGCAGTCTATGTGCGCTCCGACGAATATCAATCTGTCAGTATGCTGTATTTGCAGGGCTCCTCTGCCCATCAGGACAGCTTCTGGATCGTGGTGGATGAAGAGACCGGTCTTCCGGTGTGGTTCGACTGCAATCTGCGCTCAGCAAAGAAAGCACTCCCCTCATCCGAGGAGCTGGGGCTTCGCTTTTTGAAGGGTCTGGAGCTCGAGGCGCAGCAGCGCGGCCCTGCGCTATGGGAGATCGACGGCACCGGGGGGCTGTGATATACGCCGCCCGCACAGAAAGCCTGTATGGACGTATCTGTGTAGAACCGCTGGGTTTTTCCGGAAAGCTTTTCAGGGAAGACCGCGCTTCCAGCTCCGACGCCCCGCTGTCGGAGAACTGGTGATGGCGAAATGATGCAAAAACGAGGCCACTTTGCGGCCTGGGTCTTGTAAAGTAAAGATACCAAGAAGGAAGCGTCTCCGGAACGGAGATCCGTACAAACAGAAATGGAGGAATCGACCATGAAGAAAAACGGCTATCAGATGCTTGTGCTGCTGACGCTTTTATGTTCCATGCTGCTTCTTTCCGCCTGCACCGCAGAGGCGGCAGCCGGAGAGGATACTGCCGCACCCGCGGCGGAGGAGCAGACAGAGCCAACCCTGGAATCGCTCCTGGGCGAGGACTATGTCGATTATCTGACAGAGACCATCACCATGCAGATGGGCAACCGCATGGACAAGGACCCTGAGGTCCGGTACTTCCCCATTGAGGACAACGCACCGCTCAGCGACTATGTTACCATCGACGAGAACACCGAATTTGAGGTGGATGACGAGGGCAACCCGGTGATCATCTTCCCGGCAGGGACGGTCACGGACGAGGCCAACGGCGTGCAGAGTTTCCGCGTCCCCAAGCTGTACCAATAAGGAATGTACACGGAGGCCTCCGGCATAAAGCCGGAGGCCTCCGTTTGTCTGAAAGGCTTCTCCCACTGCGGCAAACCGCTCCCCTGTCATGGAGCGCCCAGCCCCGTCAAGAGAAGAATTGCTGCCCGGAGCGGTACACGGCGTGCGCGGCAGGCGGAACCGGCGCCGCCGCAGCAGACCCACAGCCAGGGCGTCCCTTTGAATGGCTCCGCGTCCCCATTCCTTCGCAGCCATTCCCCTCTCCACCAGGAGTCGGGAGCTTTGGCACCCACACGCTGCCTCCCTTCAATCATCATCCGCACCATACACCGGCGCCGACAGAAGGATCGCCCATATTCCGCTTTTCAGCAGAATATGGGCGATCCAAACTCATTTCATTGAAACAAACGAAGCCCCGGCAGAAGCACCGACACTTCCGTCTTTCCGCACGGCAACATATTCGATGACTTCCCCGCTATCGCGCCGGAGCTGTTCCACCAGCTCTCTTCCCCGGTCCTCGCCAAGGGCAAAAAATGCAGTGGAGAGCAGATCCGTATACACCGGTCTGGAGGACACGATGGAAACGCTCTTCAAGGTCAGAGGAATGGGATACCCCGTCTTTGGGTTCAGAAGATGGTGATATATGACCCCATCCTTTTGAAAGCTGTGCTCATACCAGGAGGATGTGGCGATTCCCGTATCCATCAGCTCCACGGATCCAAACACCGTGCCCGGATCATCCGGGTCCCGGATCGCCACTTTCCATGGCCGGAGCGCTCCGTTTTCTCCTCTGCGCGCCCCCATCACAAACAGGTTCCCACCATAGTCCAGCACCGCCTGGCGTACGCCGCCCCTGCGGAGACGGTCCACAGTCAGCCCCAGAGCAAATCCCTTGCCCGCAGCACCGGGATCCAGTCCTACATCCGGGATGTCAAACGACACCGTGCTGCTCCCGGGGTGCAGATGGATGTGCTGATAGCCCACCCGGGCCAGCGTCTCCCGGATCTGCTCCGGGGTAGGCACCCGCGGCGGCTCCGCCAGAAAATCCCACAGCTTGATCAGCGGTCCCACCGTCAGATCAAAGGCGCCGTCTGTCAAGCGGCAGATCTCCAGATTCTGCTCCAGAAAGCGCAGCAGCGTCTCGGAAACCGGCGTCTCCTCTCCCGGGCGGATATCACGGCACAGGCGGGACAGTTCAGACTCCGGATCGAACATACTGAGTGTGCGTTCCAGCTGGTGTGCTTCTTCCTCGCACTGATCCAACAGGCCCTCGCTTCCATCGGGGAGTTCAGCCGTGATCCGGCAGAGCGTATCATACGCCAAGAATGCCCGCATATGTTCCATAGCGTGTTCCCTTTCCGCTTCGGTTTACTTCACAACGCCGTCCTTGCGCATTTCCTCCAGCACCACCTTGGCCATGCGCAGGTAATTCATGAAGGCAGGATACATGGGACGGTTCTTGGGATCCATGTCCAGATGCTCCCGATCCGGGTTGGGATCGTCCCAGATCATGCCCATGTCCTTGCCGGCCGCATGGGGCAGGCCGGTCAGATCCAGCATATTCTGCGTGGCGCAGACCTTCTGGTTCAGGTTGTCCATCTGCGTGCGGAAGCCCACCAGGAAGGCATGACGGTCCCAGCCGGAGGGGAACGGATCCTCATAGGTGGGGCAGTCGTATTTGGACTGGCGGTAATACTTCTTCAGCTCCGGATGAACGATGTCCTCCTCATTGTCGGCAAAGATCTCGTCAAAGCGGCAGGAGAGGATCTTGCCATCCTCTACCACCACCTTCAGCCAGCCGGTGAGGCCGTAGCCGTAGTCCTCGGAGTAGCTGTACAGCTTCTTGCCGGAGGGCTTGTCCAGCTGGGCGTCCAGCTTCGCCGCAAAGGTCAGCAGCTTCTTCACACTGCCGGAGGCGCTGGCCACCAGGTCAAAGTCGCCGCTGAGGCTCTGCTTTTCCATCATCTGCTGCTCTACGTACTGCATGCCCATGGTCAGCACGGAGCCGGCCTTCTGCATGCGGGGCTTGGTGTACTGCCAGAAGCTGTAGCTGGAACGGCGCTTGGAGATATCCCGGTAGAGGTGATTGTAATAGGAGGGCGCCGTGATCTCGTTGAGCTCCACGAAGATCAGCTTGCCGTCGGCCTTCACCGCTTCCACGATACCCAGATGGCCCGGATCGGCGGGGAATTCTCCCTCTACGCCGGGATAATAGGGCGGGAATCTCTCCTCGATGCGATAGTAGTCGCCCTTCAGCATCCCCTTGGGGGGCTGTACAGACCAGACAGGCTTCTTTCCTGCGTTATCCATTGTTCGTTCCTCCTTACTTCAGGATGCCGTCCTTGACCATTTCGTCATGGACGACTTTGGCCAGACGCAGATAGTTGTTCCAAACGGGAGAGCGGGGCCGGGTGACGGAACGGGCGGTCGCGTCGCTGTTGGAGATCAGCGCCACGTCATCCTTGTGGGGCTTGTCCCAGACGACGCCCATGTCCGGGCCCTCCACGCAGGGCAGGCCGGAGATGTCGAACATATCCTGGGTCTGGCAGACCTTCGCATTCAGCTGGTCAGACAGATCCTTGAAGCAGACCAGCCATGCGTGCCGGTCCCAGCCGGAGGGGAACGGATCCTCATAGGTGGAGGAGTAATATTTGGACTGGCGGTAGAACTGCTTCAGATCGTCATAAACGATCTCGGAAGTGTGGTCAGCAAAAATCTCATCGTAGAAGCACTTGACGATCTTGCCGTCCTCCACAACAACTTCCAGCCAGCCTGTCAGGCCATAGCCAAAGTTCTCATTGTAGCCGTAGTAGCGCTGCTTTTTGTGGTTGGGATCCTTCATCTGCGCAGAGATGACATCCTTCAAGCCGATCATGTTCTTCATAGAGAAGGAGGCACCGGTCAGCAGATCATAGTCGGCGTCCAGGTCCTGCTTTTCCAGGATCTGATCCTCCACATACTTGAAGCCGTTGGCCAAGACACGGCCATAGTTCACGCTGCGGCGCTTGTCATGGAAATCCTGGAAGAACTGGAACTCGGTATAGCGCTTGTTCAGTCCCTGGAAGTGACGGACATAGTAGTTGTCCATAGTCGTCTCGTTGAACTCCACATAGGCGATCTTGCCGGCATCGTCCTTGACCACCTCCAGCTCGCCCTTATGGCCCTTGGCGCCCCAGCGGCCGCTGTAATACAGCTCGGCGTGGTAATAATCGCCCTTGACCATGCCCTTGTACTGGGGCTGCACGGTCCAGTCGATCAGCTCGCTCTCATTATCCTCATGCCAGGGGCCCAGGCCCAGCCATCTCGTCTTGTCGATCATTTGAATCGTTCTCCTTATAAGATTTATTTTCTGCCTTCCTCGGCAGGATCATTGCGCAGATTCACTTTCCGCAGCCGGAAGCGCCCCCGCCCGGCAGCAGGCGCAGAAATGTCCGCTGCCGAAATCTCTCAGAGCCAGATCCTGGCCGGTACATCCCTCCTGAGCGTACAGGCACCGCTTGGCAAAGCGGCAGCCGGGCTCCGGGTTGATGGGGCTTTGCAGCTCGCCGATGAGCTTTACCCGCTGCATCTTCTGACGGCTGCTGGGCACAGGAATGGCCGACAGCAGCGCCTGGGAATAGGGATGGAGCGGATTGCGGAACAGCTCCGCAGACTCCGCCGTCTCCACCAGCTGGCCCAGATACATCACCGCGATCTTGTCAGAAAAGAACTTGACCACGGAGAGGTCATGGGTGATGAAGAGATACGTCAGATCAAATTCCGCCTGCAGGTCCTTCAGCAGGTTCAGCACCTGCGCCTGGATGGACACGTCCAGAGAAGAAACCGGCTCGTCGCAGACGATGAACTGGGGTTTGAGGGACAGGGCCCGGGCGATGCCCACCCGCTGGCGGCGGCCGCCGTCCAGCTCATGGGGATAGGCGTTGAACAGGCGCGCCGACAGGCCCACCACGTCCATCAGCCGCGCAACCTCGGCGTCCAGCTCCGTGCGGCTGCGGACCTTTCCGTGGATCCGCAGGGGCTCCCCGATGATCTCGCCAATGGACATCCGCGGGTTCAGCGAGGAAAAGGGATCCTGGAAAATGATCTGAAGATCCCGCCGCAGGTCATGCAGCTTCTGCTTGTTCATCTTGCAGATATCCTGGCCGTTGAAGAGGATCTCTCCGCTGGTGGCCTGATGCAGTCCCAGGATCAGCCGGCCGATGGTGGACTTTCCGCAGCCGGACTCGCCCACAAGACCCAGGGTCTCTCCCCTTCGGATGGAAAAATTCACGCCGTCCACCGCATGGAGGGTGCCGGTGGGACTCTTGAAGTACTTCTTCAAATCCCGGACTTCTAGGATCACGCTCTTATCTTCCATGTCGCACCTCCTCCATCAATTCCGGAGACTGGAAAACACCCTGATGGGCCAGGCAGCGGACCAGATGGGTCCCGCCAACCGAGGTCATTTCCGGCTTTTGGGCACGGCAGGCGTCCGTTGCATAGGGACACCGGGGGGCGAAGGCACAGCCCTCCGGCAGCTCCGTGGGATCGGGCATCTGGCCCTGAATGGGCTTGAGCTTCTCCGCGGTGCTGTCCAGAGACGGAATCGATCCGAACAGGCCGATGGTGTAGGGATGATACGGATAGTCAAATACCTCCGCAATGGTGCCGCTCTCCACGATCTCGCCGGCGTACATGATGGCTACCCGGTCGCACACCTGGGCCACAACGCCCAGGTCGTGGGTAATCAGCAGCAGCGAGGTCCGGAGTTTTTCCTTCAGATCGCTCATCAGCTCCAGCACCTGGGCCTGGATGGTAACGTCCAGAGCGGTGGTGGGCTCATCTGCCAGGATCAGCTCCGGCGTACAGGCGATGCTCATGGCAATGACCACCCGCTGCTTCATGCCGCCGGAGAACTGGTGCGGGTATTCGTCATAGCGGGCGCGGGGAATACCCACCATCTCCAGCATATCGCCGGCCTTTCTGCGCCCTTCCTCCTTGCTGCACTTTTCGTGCTGGTGGATGACCTCCGCGATCTGGTCGCCCACGGAGTAGACCGGGTTCAGGCTGGTCATGGGGTCCTGGAAGATCACGGAGATCTTGCTGCCGCGGATCTCCCGCAGGCGGGCGGGCTTTGCCTGGAGCATATCCTCGCCCTCAAACCAGATCTCGCCGTCCACGATCTTCCCGGGGGGATCTGCGATCAGACGCAGGACCGAAAGGGCCGTGGTGGTCTTACCGGCGCCGGTCTCTCCCACCAGGCCCAGGCTCTCGCCCTTGGCGATGGTCAGATCCAGGCCGTTGACCGCGTAGACCACATCTTCATCCGTGTGATATTCCACCCGCAGACCGCGGATGTCCAGCAGCGCATCCGTCTCCTGGGTCTGAGGGGCGGGCTCCTTCTCCGGCAGAGGGGTTTCCATACGAGTTTTCTCTTCCATAAGGCGTCCTCCCTTCTCAGTTTTTCAGCTTGGGGTCCAGCGCATCCCGCAGACCGTCTCCCAGCAGGTTCAAGGAGAGGATGGTCAGCATAATGGCGATGCCGGGGAATGCGCACACCCACCAGGCGGCCCGGAAATACTGCCGTCCGGTGCTGAGCATGGAGCCCCACTCCGGCGTGGGCGGGCTGATGCCCAAACCGATGAAGCTCAGGCTGGCAATGGCCAGGATGGAGCCGGCAATGGACAGCGTGGCCTGAACGATGATAGGGGCCATGCAGTTGGGCAGGATGTGCTTGAGGATGATGCGCTTGTCGCTGGCGCCGATGGCCCGGGCGGCCTCGATGTACTCCTCGTTCTTGATGGTCAGCACCGCGGAGCGCACGATCCGCGCGAAGGGCGGAATATTGGAAATACTGATGGCCAGCATCATGTTGGTGACGCTGGTGCCCATGGCCGCCACCAGGGCGATGGACAGCAGAATGCTGGGGATCGCCAGAAAGACGTCCATGATGCGCATGATGACGTTATCTACCCGGCGGCTGCCATAGCCGGCGATAGCGCCCAGCAGGCCGCCCACCACGGTGGCGATGGCGATGGTGACAAAGGCCACCGGCAGGGAGATCCGGGCACCGTGGACGATGCGGGCCAGAATGTCCCGGCCCACCTCGTCAGTGCCCAGCCAGTGCTCGGCAGAGGGGGGCTTGAGCTTCAGCGCCGCGCTCTGCTTGACCACCAGGGTCTCATAGTCAAACAGCAGGTCGGCAAAAATAGCCAGGAGGATAATGACAGCCAGAATAACCAGTCCCACCACGGCCATTTTGTTCTTTTTCAAGCGGCGCCAGATCGCGGCCGCCTGGGATTTCTTCTTGTTTTTCTTGATTTCCGCAGCCATCCGCTCACCCCTTTACCGTTTTGTACTGGGCCCGAATACGGGGATCCAGGAATGCGTACAGAATATCGATGCACAGGTTGATGATGGTGAACATGGTGGCCAGCACCAGCACACAGGCCACCACCACAGGGGTGTCCTTCAGCTTGATACAATCCACCAGCAGCCGGCCGATGCCGGGCCAGGAGAACACCGTCTCCACCAGCACAGCACCGCCCAGAGAAAAGCCGAATTGCAGACCCACAGTGGTAACAATGGGGATCATGGCGTTGCGCAGGGCGTGGCGGATGGTGATGACACTCTCCTTCAGGCCCTTTGCCCGGGCGGTACGGATGTAGTCCTGCCGGATGGTCTCCAGCATGGACGAGCGCGTCATACGGGTGATCATGGCCAGGGAGTTCGCACTGAGGGTGATAGCCGGCAGCACCAGGGCGCCCCAGGTCTCAAAGTTCGAGGACGGGAACCACCCCAGTCCCGCCGCGAAGATCACGATCAACATCAATCCCAGCCAGAAGTTGGGCATGGACACGCCGAACAAGGCGCCCACCATGGAGATGTTGTCCACTGCCGAATACTGATGGGTGGCAGATATGACGCCCAGCGGAATGCCGATCAGGATAGCGAACAGCATGGCGCAGGCAGAGAGCAGAATGGTGTTCGGCAGCCGGGCGGCGATCTCTGCCGCCACGGGGTTGCCCGTATCATAGGAGGTCCCAAAATCCAGCTGGACCGCGTTGATCACATAGCGGCCGTACTGGACCAAAAACGGATCATCCAGGCCCAGCTCCTCTTCCAGGGCGGCGTAAGCCTCCTCGGAATAGTTATCACCCAGCATCATCTGTACCGGGTCGCCAGGCGTAAAGCTCATGATCGTATAGACGATGAAACTGACGCCCAGCAGCACAGGGATCAGCATGATCAGCCGTTTGAGAATAAAACGGTACATCTGTCACTCTCCTTTTCTCTGTGACACAGTTTGCACAAGCGGGCGGCAGCTGCTGCCGCCGCCCGCTGTTCCGGATATCCGGAAGCGCTTATTCAAAATAAGTGCCGTTGATGTAGTGAGACTTGCCCGGATACAGGCCGAAGCCCTTCACGTTGGACTGCATGCCGGCATTCAGATGCTCAACAGCCAGAGGAACCAGGGGAGCGGCGTCCGCCACGATCCGCTGGATCTCCGCGTACAGCTCCATGGCGTGCTCGGTGTCAGTGGTAGTGCTGGCCTCGTCGATCATGGCATCCACCTCAGGCGTGGCCCAGAAGGAGCGGTTGCCGGAGGGGCCGAAGGCCTCGGTGTGATACATGGCGCGCAGCATGGAGTCAGGATCAATGGAGGTCTTGGACATAATGAACATGTCGTGGGCGCCCTCGCCGGTGTCGGCGTAGTACTGGCCGTTCTCCATGGTCTTGACCTCAGCCTCGATGCCCACCTGGCGCAGCTGCTCCTGAATAACCACTGCGGAGTCCCGCATCACCTGGCTGTCAGAGCACCAGAGGGTAGTGGAGAAGCCGTCGGGATACCCGGCCTCAGACAGCAGCTCCTTAGCCTTTTCCACGTTGTAGGAATACGAAGAGCAGTCGGAAATGTAGCCGTCCACGCTGGGAGGCAGCATGGTGTAGTTGGCAGGGGTAGCCTCACCGCTGAACACCAGGTCGATATAATCCTGAGGATTGAGGGCATAGGCGATGGCCTGGCGGACCTGCTGGTTGTCAAAGGGGGCCTTCTGCACATTCACGCCCACATACCACACGGTGGTGCTGGGAGAGGTCAGAGTGGTGACGGAGTCATTGCCCTCCAGGCTCTCCAAATCAGTGATGCCCAGGTCATAGGCCAGATCCACCTCGCCGGTCTCCAGACCGATGGTACGGTTGAGGGCCTCAGGGATGGTGCGGAAGATGATACGCTTGACAGCCGGAGCGCCGCCCCAGTAATCCTCAAACGCCTCCAGCACCACATCGCCGCCAAGCTCCCAGGAAACGAACTTGAAGGGGCCTGCGCCTACGGGATTCTTGTTGAACTCCTCCGGGCTGGTATCCGCGCTCTTGCAGATGATGGAAGCCGCGTCCAGCGTCAGGCGGGGCAGCAGAGCGTTGAAGGGCTCAGAGGTCTTGATGGTGACAGTATAATCATCGTCGCAGGTAATGCTCTCAATGATCAGGTAGTTGTAGTTCACGCCCGGGTTTGCCATGCAGCGCTCCAGGCTGTATTTGACATCCTCAGAGGTCATCTCCTCGCCGTTGTGGAATTTGACACCCTTGCGCAGATGGAACACCGTCGTGGTCTCATCCACCACGTCCCAGCTCTCAGCCAGACCAGGCACCAGATTCATGTCGTAATCCAGCATGACCAGCCGGTCAAACATCTGCGTCGTCACGCGGAACGTGGCGATGGACGCCTGTACCATCGGATCCATATAGGTAGGCGACTCAGGGACAGCAACAATCAGGGTATCCTTTTGGCCGGCTTCAGCGCCATCGGCATCCCCGGAGCCACTCGGAGTGGTTGTGCTGGAACCGGTCGGGCCGCAGCCTGTCAGCGCCCCGCAGAGCAGGACCATTGCGGTGAACAATGCAAAAATCCTCTTCTTCATTTTCATCGTGTTCCTCCTATACGATCGTTGTATTTATGAAACCGCCGCTCCGGCAGTCACATTCCCACACACCGTCAGCCACACACGCCGTCAGATCTCAGCGCAGCTTCCACCTTCCGTGCCAGAGCCAGGTAGTTGTCCCATTCCTTGGCTCGCTTGGGTTCCTCTGTAAAAGGAAGCCCCGTCAGATCCGTCAGGGACTGCGTGCGCACCACCTGCTGTGCCAGCAGGTCGAAAATACTGTTAAACCCGGCGCCAATGGTGGAGATATAATCCGGAGAATGATATTTGGACTGCCGGTAATAGGGCTTGAGCTCCGAATCCGGGATGTCCTCCTGACGGTCCGCGAAAATCTCATCATATGACAGAGAAACGATCTTCCCGCTCTCCAGCACGACCTGAAGCCGGCCGGTAACGCCCGGCTCCACCTGCTCCGCATAGCCGTAATACCGCTGGCCGGAGGGAGTTTCCAACCGTTCTGCGATCTCCTGCGCCAGAGGAAGCATAGACCGCTTGATGCTGTTGGAAGCGCCGGTCAGCAGATCGAACTCGCCGGTCAGCCGGTTTTCCGCCACCATCTGCGCCTCCAGGTGGGTCAGGCCATTGACCAGCACAACGCCCGATTTGGCGGTTCGCTCCTTGGTGGCCTGAAGGAAACCGTAATCCGACAGCCGCTTGGATACGCCCTGATAGCGCTTGATGTAATAGGTGGGGTTATTGATCTCGTTGAACTCCACCATGCGGATCCGCCCATCCTCCCGGACTACCTCCAGGATACCGTGGTATCCCTTGTCTCCGGGGAAATGAGGGGCGAACCAGTTTTCCGCCCGGTAATAGTCGCCTTTTACCAGTCCCATCGGCGGCTGGACGGTCCAGAACAACTGGTCCAGTATGTTCACTGTCTTTTCGCGCTTTTTTTCCGCCATATCTGTATCTTCCTTTCTTCTCTCCAGCTCCGCCGGAAAAGCATTTTCCCAGGCTTGAAATCAATATTGGGGACAACTATAATAATGAAGATAGTCGAAGCGCGCAAAAGGCGAGCCCTTTTTGTCTTTTCCCGGGTTTCATTATAGCATAGGGGCCGTCCAAACAGATTATACGAAACTCTGGTAAGCAATCGCAATTTGAGATACCCTGCGCAAAGGAGCGAGATACAGATGAACACCGAACACCTGACTTATATTTTGGAAGCATTTAAATGCGGATCTGTCAACAAAGCGGCCCGAAATTGCTATATCTCCCAATCTCATCTCAGCTCCATCATCAAACATGTGGAGAACGAAATCGGCTATTCACTGTTTCACCGAACAGCCAGCGGAATTGTCCCTACGCCAGAGGGGCTGGTTTTCATGAGCCATGCGGAAAAAATCGTCACAGAACGAAACAATATTCAAAATATCCCGGAAGCCATGGCGGAAGACGACAGTCTTTCCATCGTCTGTGCCCGCTCCGCGTTTGTCCTTCAATGCTTTTTTGATTACAAGCAGCGCTATCCCAACCACAACAGCACACATGATAAATTTCTGGAGGCAGGTCTGCGGGAAAATCTGAAGAACATCGTGGCGCGCAACTGCCGCCTGGGCATTTTGGTCATGTTTGAGCAGATCATCCCCAAATATATGGATCTGGCAGATCAATACAATCTGGAACTGACGATCCTTCAGCACTCTATCCCGGTAACCGCCTTCATGTCAAAAAATCACCCGTTGGCAACGGCGGAACATATCTACATTGACGATCTGGCAAAATACCCTTTTATTGCCGACGCCCATATTGACCACGACGATACACTGGAAATCCTCGGCCTCCACAGAAACACAGATCTGCTGTATATCTGTGACCGGGGGACCATCTTTGACGCCGTTTGCAAAGGAAACTATATTTCCATCGGCATCAGTATTCCGGAAAAGGATGCGCAGCGGCTGAACTGTGTCTGCCGCCCTATCGCGGATGGCGCCCCCATGTCCGTGGGCCTCCTTTATTCTCAAACATTGGCCCTTCGACCTCAGGAAAAGCACTTTATCCGTTATTTGAAGGAGCAGCTCCACAGGCGCTATTCCAGCAGCAGATAACGGCTTCGCACGTTCTCATTCTCCCATGTGGCAGCTCCCAGCCATGCCGCACACAGGATATCTCCCGACAGTTATTCTGCCTGCTCCGCGAGTTGCAGATACAGGCGCCGCCGACAGCCTGACCCCCAAATGACGGACAGCCCGGAACACAAATCAGCGCACCGGGGAGGGCCATAGCCCTCCCCGGTGCGCTGTAAACTTTCAATTCATAGGCCGCATACAGATTTGATAAGCAGCCTCTAAGTCAGACAGTCCACTCATTGCCCGGCGCCGCTCCGGACGGCTTGATAACTTCGGATAAAGGCGAGCGGGTCCTCCCGCCGGAGGTCGATCTGGTCGTTTTCCGTACCCAGAAGTATATACAAAGGTTTCTCGCCCGGAGTAAAGCTCCCGATCCAGACAGAGAATGTTTTATCAATAGGATAAACCCGTATGTAAAGGCCGGATCCAACCTCTCTGGAGTCATATAGTTCAAAATCCTCCCAGGACAGACTCTCGCCCTTCTCCGACAGGGTTCGCACATCCTCCAGGGTCAGCCGGGGCTTTCCGGACTCCCCGGCAGGGCTGTCCGAATCGCTTTCAGGCCATTCCAACAGCTCCATGAGGGCACGAATACCGGATGCGGAGCTACCGGCCTCCGCAAAGCTCTCATACCCCAGAGACTGGAGATAGGCGTCGTTTTCAACGCTGGAGCCCGCATAGCCGGCGGTCCCATCAGGCCCGGCGCATCCGATGTTGACCTCTGACAACTCCGGAACCAAAGCCAGCATCAGATCCGGAACGGCGTTCTGCATCGTCCGGAAAGCATCCTCGTCCGTCACCGCGTCATACCAGATCACAATTCCTGTTTTTGCATAGGGTGGGAAAGTATTTGTACCGCCAGGCCAGTACGCGCCGGTATGCATGGCCGTCAAAAACTGCGGTTCCTCTGCCAGGTCGTAATACTGCAGTTCGTAGTCCCCGCAGGCAAATGCCCCCATGGCATCCAGCAGCGTGCGGAGCGCCGCCTGAGCACCATAGTCCTCCGGATCACGCAAAGTCTCCACCCGCAGGTCATACAGCATCTGAGCCAGGTCCAGCGGCAAATCCTGATAGATCTTTGCAGTCTCGGAAGAGATCGCCAGCCGGTACTGGATCACCGTATCATTGACCTTTGCCAAACTCCAGCCGTCGTGGTAAACACAGATTGCTCCATCCGTCTTCTGAGAGAACAGCACGCTGTACAGCACCACACTGTCCCCCGCGTCCAATGAATAGGTTGCTTGGGACGGGCCACTTGCAGGGTGCCGGAGCCTACCACACTGCCCATCCCGGTATACCGAGTCCGGGGCAGCTGGTCCGTCCGCTCTTTCGTTGCTCCGTTTTCCTCACACCAGGTAGTCACCTCTCCGGAAAATCCTCCGGAGGGGAGGACCGACGACTGGGCCCGCAGGGTAAAGGTGCTCCTGTGGGACATCTCATCCCAGTCATCCTCCTGAAATCCCTCAAGCAGTATCGGCTCACCTGAAATCAGCCGCCCGTCCTGGTAGATCTCCTGGTAAACCGCATAAGAGCGAACCGGCGCTTTCAGCGTCATCGTCACTTCCACACCGTTTCCCACCGCTTTTGTGTTGACCGTGCTTTTATTGTCAGCGTTGGTCCCGCACACCACCGCCAGAACAACCACCACCGCCGCGGAAAGGATCACCAGCCAGAGTTTGGCCTCCTTCCACCGCAAAACATTCTTTACCCGGTCCCGGGTGTCCCCCTCGCCGAAAGCCAGCGGCGCTCCGGCGATGATCTTCCGCCCGGTGGCCAAGCGCAGGAGGGACGCGGAGTAGTCTGCCCGGACGGCCTCGCCCAGCTTCTTCATCACCGCCTCGTCGCAGCTCATCTCCATATCCCGGCCCAGCAGCACGAACATGAGCCACACCAACGGGTTGAACCAGTGAATGCAAAGGGCCAAAAACGCCAGCAGCTTCACCACATGGTCCAGCCGCCGGATGTGGTGGCGCTCATGGAGCAGGATGTACCCCCGCTCCCCCTCCGGCAGGGCGGAAGGCAGATAGATTTTCGGCCGGACCAGCCCCAGCACGAAGGGCGTGCTGATGTGGTCCGCCAGGTAGACACTCTTTTCCAGAGGCACCGCTCCCACCAGCCGCCGGCGCAGGCGGAGCAGGGACGCCACGCCGTAAATCACCAAGGCAGCCGTACCTGTCATCCAAAGGATGGTGGCAATGGCCATGGGAGCCTCCAGGGGATCGGCCACCATCTGCTCCTCCCCCCGAGGCAGAGCCTCCGTGATAGCCTCGCCCACTCCGGGCACCGGCAGTGTCACCGATGGCTCTGGATTATGGACCACGTCCCGGGGTACATAAGCCGCCGCACTGGTGTGGGCTGTCACCTCCGTCACCGGCGTATCCAGCAGTCCCATCAGGGAGATGCCCGCCGTCAACGACACTGGGCACAGCAGCCGGAACAGCACCACCAGCCACAGCGCGTAAGAACAGGCCCGAGGCGCCCGCCGCAGGGCCAGCCGGGCCAAACGGACCAGAACGATCACCACGCTGGCGGTCAGAGTCATGTTCAAAATGATGGGCAGCAGCTCATAAGCGAGGAAATCTCCCATCACTCATCCCTCCCGGCTCTGGTCGATCAGCCTTTGCAGCTGAGTGATCTCCTCCTCGGACAGCTTCTTCCGGCTGGTGAATGCGGCGAGAAACGCCGGCAAGGACCCATCGAAGGTCTCCTCCACGAACCGCTCCGACTGCATGGCGTGGAATTCCTCCCGGGAAACAGCAGCAGTGACGGTGCCGCCATCATTGCGGAACAGCCCCCGGTCGCAGAGTTTTTTCAGCACCGTGTAGGTGGTGGACTTTTTCCACGCCAATTCCTCCCGGCACAACTTCACCAGTTCTCCGGAAGTCAGAGGCTCGTGGCTCCAGATCAATTCCGCAAAGCGGCTCTCAATCATCCCCAGTTTCATTTCATCCATACCGATCCCCCTTTCAAGTCTATTGATAATAGACCTATCTTTTGAAGGAAGTCTATCACAAGTAGACCGCATTTGTCAAGCCGCATGCCGCTGTCAAGAGCGAGAGAGAAACTTGAGGCAAATACAGTGCGCCGGACAGTCCCTCTTTTCCGTCCGGCGCACTGCAAATCCTGTTGTCTATCCGGCAAAAGCTCCCTGGCCAACCATTTTCAAAGTCGTTCCCGAGCCGTTTCATCCGGTCATCCGCACAACGCGCATTCGCGCCGCCAAGGAGGGATTCTCCAACGCATTCAGTCCCCACGCTTTCCGCCTAGACCGGTATGCAGGCCACCAGTTCGAACCGTCCGGCTTTCGCACCGGCCCCCAGAGTTCCGCCATAGCGGCCGGTGATCTCCCGCATACCAGGAAGCCCCAGACCGTGGGCGGTTTTGTCCGCCTTGGTGGTGGCGAGGTCCGGCGCCACTGCCTCCCCCAGGGCGTTTTCCACCCGCAGCATAAAAAGGCCCTTCTGGACCCGGCACCGGACTGAGACGGTCTTGTCCTCCGCCCGGACCGCCGCCTCCATGGCGTTGTCCAGAGCGTTGCCCAGCAGGGCCGTCAGGTCCAGATCGGAAAGGGGCAGCTGTTCCGGCAGGGTCACGGAGAAGTCCGGGGTGAGGCCCGCCTGCCGCATAGCCTCCGCCTTGGCGGTCAGGACGGCGTTGGCGGTATCGTTTTCGCAGATCCGCCCGGCGCCGCTCAGAGCCGGGGAGCCGGCGAGCTCTTCCAGGTAGGAAAGCGCCCCTGCTGTGTCCCCCTGCTCCAGCCGTCCCCGGACTACGGTCAGGTGGTTCCGCAGGTCGTGGCGCAGCGTCCGCACCTGGCGCTCCTGCTGCCGCAGGCCCTGATAGTAGACCTCCCGCACCGAGGCCAGCTGGCTGGCCTGTTCCAGTTTCTCATGGTCCGAAAGCACCAGCACCGCCCGCAGCAGCATGACGGAGGTCAGCAGTACAAAGGGCAGCACCACCAGTCCCAGGTTCATGGCCTGCACGTATGCCGCAGGGGAGTCGTATTTCGTGTACGTCAGCAACACTACCGCCGCCAGGGCACAGAAGGGCATGGCGGCAAGGCCCAGGGCCAGGCGCCACAGCCGGGACGACAATGTCACCGGCTCTGCCGGCAGACGGCGCCGCAGCAGAAGGTACAGTCCCCCGAACACCACCGGCCGGGCCAGCCGGGTCACGACGTCATAGTCGTCCAGATCCCCCAGGTAGGTGTCCAGCAGAGCGCACACCGACATCACCAGGCAGAACACGATCAGGCTCATGGCGAGCCTGCCCACCCGGTCGCCCCGGGTGCACAGGAAGAACACCGCCAGAAAGACCGGCAGGGTGTAGAGCAGGTTGGGGTCCCCCACCCAGATCACCATGCCGCTGCTGCCGGTAAAAAGAAGCAGCAGAATGACCCGCCACCACCATCTTTTCCGCATAGAGAGGAAGGGCACGGACAGCCGGCAGATCACATACCCATTGAACAGAGCCAGAACGTACCAGAGCCCGCCTTGCAGCAGCTGCCGCAGAAATTCCAGGAATCGTTCTCCCATTTCCTATTCCTCCAGCTCTGCCCGGGTCAGGGCCAGCAGGGCATCAAACAGGCAGGAGCGGCTGATGGGCAGACGGGTGCCGTCGGTCAGCACCGCCTCGCTGCCCTCCACCCGGTCCACCGCCGCCGCCCGGACCAGATACCGCTGGTGGAGCCGGACGAAGCCGCTTCCCACCTCCGCCGCTACGGCATCCAGTTTGCCGTAAAAGGTGTACTCCCGCCCTGACGTGACACACTTCACCTGCCGCCGGTCGGAGACGAAGTATAAAATATTGCCGATAGGGATGCGGTAGTGGGTGTCGCCGCTGCGGCAGACGTAGGCCCGGTCCAGCTCCCGGTACAGCGCCGCCTGGGCCCGGTCCAGCACCTCCTCCAGCTGTTCCGCCTTGGGCGGCTTCATCAGATATCCCAGGGCCCCCACGCTGTACCCGTCAAAGACATGGTCGGCATAGCCGGTGACGAACACCATCTGGAGCCCGCCGTCCGCGGCCCGGAGCCGCCGGGCGGTCTCCATGCCGTCCAGCTCCCCCATCTCCATGTCCAGAAACACCAGGTCCAGTTCCCCGGCGTGATGCCCCAGCCAGCGGAGCAGTCCCTCGCCGGAGGAGAACTCAAAAAACTGCCCCTCTATCCGCCGCCGCTCCAGCACCCGCTCCAGGGCAGAGCGAAGCACCAGCCGGGCGTCGTAAACATCATCGCAGATGCCGATGCGCAGCATCCGTTTCCCTCCTTCTTCTCAGGCCCCGCCTTTGGGCGGGGCCTTTTTGCGGGCCTCACCAGCCCGGCGCTGGGGCTATTTTACCATGAATGCCTCGTTTCTCCAAACCAAACTTGACGGCAAACGCGCCGTTTATGACATCCCGGCAGCGAAACATTCCAAATTTGACATCCTGCCTGCCGGGAATGACGGCCCCGTTTGCGGCGGTCATCCCGCCGCGGTAAGCTGGTGCCAACAAGGAGGGACACAACATGACCAACACCATCACCACCCCCCGCTCCAGGGTCTGGAGCGTTCTCACCACCCCGCCAGTGCTGCCCCAGGAGGGCCCACGGCTGAAAACCAACCTGGATACGGACCTTTTGAAGCTCATCGCCATCGTCTCCATGCTGATCGACCACATCGGCGGCGCCTTCTTCCCGGAGATCGGCATTTTTCGCTGGATCGGACGGCTGGCTTTCCCCATCTTCTGCTACTGCCTGACAGTGGGTCTGCTGTACACCCGGAGTGTGAAGAAGTACCTGCTGCGGCTGGGGATCTTCGCCCTGGTGAGCCAGCCTTTCTATATCCTGGCCTTCCACCCGGTATCGGCGTTCTGGGAGAACCTCACCAACTGGAACATCTTCTTCACATTGTTCCTGAGCCTCCTGGCCATGGCCGGGCTCAAGGAGCGGAAATGGTGGCTCTTTGCCCTGGCGTTCTTCGCCGTCAGCTGGTGGAATTTCGACTACTCCGGCACCGGCATTCAGCTGATGCTGATTTTCTATCTCTGCCGGAACCATCCCAAGGTGGGCGCGGCCCTCTACTGTCTGAGCTATCTTCCGGCTCTCTGGACCGGCTGGCCGGAGGACCCCTTGTGCCTGGCGGTGGGCGGATGGAGCGTGGATTGGTCCATCTTCGCCATCCTGGCGGCTCCGCTCATTTTCCTGCCCCTGCGGTCCCGGCTGAAGATCAACAAGTGGTTTTTCTATGCTTTTTACCCTGTCCACTTGGCGCTCATTGCCCTGGTGCGGAATCTCATGTGAATTCTGAAAGGAATGACCAATATGCTGACAGTAAAAGACCTGCGCAAATCCTACCAGGTGGGAAAAAACACTTACGAAGTGCTCAAGGGCGTTTCCCTGGAGGTGGACAAGGGGGAGTTCGTGGCGGTCATGGGCCCCTCCGGGTCCGGCAAAACCACCCTTTTGAACTGCATCTCCTGCTACATCCCCTCGGACGCCGGTAGCATCTTGCTGGGCAACACGGAGCTGGCCCGGCTGGATGAAGATGCCCTGGCCCAGGTGCGCAACCGACAGCTGGGCTTTGTGTTCCAGGATTTCCTGCTGCTGGACGGCCTTACCGTCCGGGAGAACATTCTCCTGCCCGCCATCATCGGCGGTGCCGTCTCCGCCATGACGGAGGCCCGGGCGGACCAGCTGTGCGACGTGTTCGGCATCTCCGCCATCCGGGACAAGTACCCGGCGGAGATCTCCGGCGGCGAGAAGCAGCGCACCGCCGTGGCCAGAGCCCTCATCAACCACCCCCTGCTGATCCTGGCCGACGAACCCACGGGAAACCTGGATTCCAAGTCCTCCCGGGCGGTGATCCGCTCCTTTGAGCAGGCCAGGTCCGTTCTGGAAGCCACCATCTTCATGGTGACCCACGACTCCTTCGCCGCCTCCTTCTGCGACCGGGTGGTGATCCTCCGGGACGGCGTGGTGTGGAGGATCCTGGAGAAGGGCTCCCTGGAACGGAGCGCTTTTCAGGATCAGCTGCTCCAAGCCATCCGGGACATGGGTAAGGAGTGAGACGATGCGGACATTTACTCAAGTGTACGCCGCCCTGCGGCGGAAAAACAAGGGACAGTACGCCCTGCTGAGCGGCTGCTGCTTTTTCTCGGTATTGCTGATCACCGCCTATGTGTGCATAATGCGCTCCCCCACCATTCTCTCGGTGCTGCCGGAGGGGGGCGACAGCCGCAAGCAGGTGATGATGGTGTTCGTCCTGGCGGTCATTGGCTGCGCCGTGTTCACCACTTACGCCGCCGGACTGTTCTTCCGGCAGAAATCCCGGGAGACCGGTGTGTTTCTGGCGCTGGGAGCCTCCCGCCGGCAGCTGAAGGCGGAGCTGCAAAGGGATCTGGCAGCCATCGCCGTTGGCTCCTGCGCCGTTGGTGCCATTTTGGGCAAGCCTCTGGCCTGGGGACTCTGGCAGGTATTCCGAGCTCTGGTGGTGGATACAGAGGAGATGGATCTCTCCTTTGACCCGGCAGCCTACACCTATGCCTTGGCCTTTGCGGCCTATGTGACCGCTATGCTCTTCTTTCTGGGGGGCCGCTCCATCCGCAGGACCAACATCATCGACGTGGTTCAGGAATCCCACACCTCGGAGCCCATCCGGGCGGTAAAGCGCTGGTACGGCTGGACGGGTATCGTCCTGGCGGCTGTGGGCGGCTTCTGTGGCTATATCGCCCCGGCGGTGTTCATCCGTGGTCTCCACTGGTATCCTCCGGAGGGCCTCACCGCCGTTTTCTACCTGCCCGCGCTGGCGGGGCTGTATATGATTTTGCTCCACACCGTAGCCAACGGCTGGGGCGGCAGTCGACGCAGGTACAAGGACATCATCTCCGTATCCCAGATGCGTTTTCAGGGCCGCCAGACAGTGCGGAACATGCTTGTGATGACCGTGCTCATCGCCGGGGCCTACTTCGCCTCCTTTTACGCCCCCATGCTGGGCACCGGCACTATGATGAGCTATGATGCCCGGCCGGTGGACTATGCCTATCACTTCCGCGCCGACCAGGACATTCCTCAGGAGGACGAGGTCCGCTCTCTGGCGGAGGAATATGGCGTTGCCATTGCCTCTTGGACCCAGGCCCCCATGGCCCGGCTGGCAGTGGACGGAACCAGACATGTGGAAACCGAAGGAACTCTGGGCACCACTTGGGAGAGCGTTTACTATGAGCAGGCCGAATCCGACCTTTTCCTCTCCGAGTCCGCCTACAACGCCCTTACCGGAGAAGATCTGTACCTGCGGCCCGGGGAAATCGCGGGGATCATGGATGCCACTGGCGACGGCCAAGGTATTTTCGGCGGAGAGGTCACCCTGGTCACCAACCCCATCACCGGGCATCGCTGGCGGGTGACCATGGCGGAGGACCTGCGCAATGACCTCCTCTTTGGCCGCTATGTGGTGGACGACGCCGACTACGAGGAGATGACCCGCGGCCTCCCCGACGACTGGCGGGAGGAGATGGTATTCTTCAACGTAGAAAACGACGAGGAGACCTATGGCTTCGCCAAGGCCCTCTTTTATGAGATCGTGGACTGCTCCGGTCCGGAAGTCGCGCTGTATGACAGCTTCGATCCCATTGTGCGGGAGATTGAGCTGACTGAGACCGGGGAGTACTTTCTGGACCCGGAGACCTGCGAAAAATATGGCTTTACTCCCATCGACTACGGCCAGAGGGACAGCTCCAACTTCCGGATCTACTGGCAGTACATGCCCCAGTTCCGGGTACTGGACAAGGCGGACTTCGTCAAGACTACGGCGGTATTCCTGGTGCTCTTTCTCTTTATCGCCATTGTGTGCTTTGCCGCCGTCATCGTCATCGCCTTTACCCGCTGCCTCACTATCGCCATCACCAGCCGGCAAGTGTATGACGACCTGCGTCACCTGGGCGCGTCAAGGGAATATCTGTTTCGTTCTGCCCGCAGCCAGGTACGCCGGGTGTTTCTGGTTCCCGCGGTGACCGGCACCGCCTTGATCTACGGATTCTACATCATGATCATGTATTTCAACGACAGCCGTCTGACCGCAGGAGAGGCCGCCGGGCTTGGCAGCTGCCTGCTTCTGGTCCTGATTGTGTCTGTGGGGCTCTACGGAGTCTATCGCCTCACCCGCCGCAGCGTCTGCCGCAAATTGGGTATTTATTTATAGTAATCCTACGCCATTTCCAAAAACAGCTCTGCACCACGTCTTTTTCGCTTGACGTCTATAATATGAATAGAACAACGGTGAGACCTTTCGTCCATTTCCCTCCTTTGCTATTTGTGCCAGTACAATTATGCTTACAAAATGTCGCAGATTCCCCGTCTTTCGCGCCATTATATTATTGTGGTATGTCGTATTACCCACCCGAATTATAAACCCAGCCCCCAGGATTTTAGGTTGCCAAGCACTCTGCTAAAATCTAGAGCTATCACTGCCGTTACACATTTGCAAGGCTAAATACAGTTACATTTTCTGTAAGCTATAAGATCTCAAGTTTCTATGGCAAGTCGTTTTCAGATTCTGATAGTTTGTAATCCTCCATCTATTCATGAAAGCAATTTCGCGCTTAACCTCTCTCCAAACGTATGAGCCCCGGCGTCCTATGGACGCCGGGGCTCTACGTATAGGCCCGCCTTATATTAGTTTCCTATTCCCATTCTCTCTCATTAATAATACCTATTGCAATATGTAAGTGAATAGCATTTCCCATACATTCCTCTATTTTTAAGGTCAAATTAACACTAAAAAGCTCCAAAATTGTAACTTGACTTTGATATGTGAGCCAATCCTATCACTTAATTTTTCATTTTTTGCGCAGTGCACTTTTCCCAATATGTACCGTAGCATTTTATTGAATCGACATTAATTCCTCCGCCTTATGTAAATATTCTATCCCCCTTCTAGCGCATGTATCCTCATCAGGAAGCGGCAAGATTTCCAATGTAATATAGCCCATATATTTTTGCTTCTTCAAAATCTTCATTATCTTTAAAAAGTCAATACCTCCAGCCCCTGGATACTTTCGATTATTCTCTGCGAAGTGAACATACCCCACTCTTTTTCCAGCATACCGGGTAGCCATCTCTATATCCGTCTCTTCGATAGCCATATGATGGGTATCGATGTGTATTTTTATGTTATCCCGCTGAAGCGAGTCAATAAAATCACATGTCTCTATCACAGAGTTCAAATAATTATTTACATAAAAATTAATTGCTTCCAGGACAATTGTAACCCCGTGCTTTTTTGCTTTTTCACTCAGCAGGCACAATTCTGTTTTAAAGCGGTCCATATAAACTGCCCGGTCTCCTCCATCCGGAATATTTCCTCGGACACATCCAATGATGACCGGACAATCAAACGCCTCCGCTAATTCCACATCATAAAATAGTCGCCGCCGCATTTCAGCCCTTTTCTCTTCATCATCATCAATCATGGAGAGGCCGTTCAGCGAATATTCCAGTCCAGTTGCAATTGCGCAAATTTCCATTCCTTCAGCTTCACACGCCCTCTGATAGGCGCATACATCTACCTTATGGGCATCCCGAAGCTGCAGTTCAATTCCATCATATCCCAGCATCTTTGCTTTGCGGATAACATTGTGAATCTCATCTCTGTATACCACCGGAGCAGACAGTGAAAGCGGTTCCGTTGCAATAGACAGTCCAAATTTAAAATTTTTGTTCACAGTTTTCTCCTCGCCCGTCTGTTTATACAGTTTCATCCATAACGATCATTGCCTTACCGGGTGTACCTCCGGTAACTTTCAGTTCTTCAAATCCTTGCTGCAATTTGGAAAAAGGAATTTTCTTGGTAACGAATTTCTGAATGTTCACCTTTTTATTTGCAGCTAAGCGGAGCACAGTTTCAAACTCGTCCGGGAAATGGCCTTTTGTCCCGTTCCATACCACTTCTTTGAGGACAAACGCAGCATGGTTGATTTTCATTTCAGGACAGTACGCAATCGACGTCAGTCGCTTTCTCGCCCGCGGGTCAGGCTTGAATGCGTGCTCCAGAGCCCCATTCACAGCGGAAGATGCTGCGCAGCAATCCAGGACCACATCAAATCCGCCTTTCGATATTTCCTGATATTGCTCAAAAAGATCAGGATCATCTGCTTTCAGTACGTAGTCGCAGCAATTAAAGCTGCGAATCACATCGATTTTCTCCGGCACAATTTCTGTAATCGCAATCGTCCCAGCGCCGAAGGATCTCGCCCACTCGGCAGCCCCGCAGCCCTGGATCCCGCCTCCCAGAATCAGCACTTTATCATTTGGCTTAATTCCAGTCCTAACAACCGCATGCAGAGAAACAGCTAACGGCTCTAGCAAGGCTCCCTCTTCATTGGAAACAGTTTCAGGGAGCTTGAAAAAACTGTTGGAAAACCAAGTAGTATATCTGCTGTAAGCCCCTGGATGGCTCATCTCTCCGCCTTTCCAGGTATAGACTTTACGGTTACGACAAGCCTCAAAATTTCCAGCCAAGCAATCCGGGCAATGGCCACAGAATTCATGATAGATATTCTGCGTATAGCCTGCTACGCGGTCGCCTTCCTTGAAATCACTGGTACCCGGATCAACGATCACCCCTGAAAACTCGTGACCCATCACCTGTCCAATATGCTCCTCCCCATGTTTCCACCACTCAGTATCCGTACCACAGATACCCACATGCGTCACTTTTACCAAGGGAGTCCCGTTGACTTTAAAGTCTTCGTCTATGAACTGAAACTGTTCTTTTCCCGCAAGGATCGCGCAAGTGTTTTTCATATGTATCTCTCCCCAATTCAGCATTTGCAAGCAGATTTGTCAGCACCTGTATAGGACATTTCCCCGCAGGCACAAACCATTATACCCATCACATTTCGTTGAACTCGCCCAGCTTATAGAAATGGCTCCATGTCTCACAAGCTATCCTAAAATTGATTGTCCGGCAGTAGAACAATTTTATATTTCTCCTTATGGATAGCAGCTTCAAACCCCTCTTTCCATTTTTCAAGAGGCACCTCCATATTCATCAACGGTGCAAGGTTCACTTTCCCCTCTGCCATCAGTCTCATTCCGATTTCCCAGGAGGTGGTTGCCGTTGAATTTGTTGTGATATAGTTTGCCTCTTTTAAGAAAAGCTGATTTAGATCCACTTCTACAGGCCCGCCCCAGCAGCCAATCTGCAGGTGTACGCCATTGGGTGCAACTATTTTGATGCAGTTATCCAGAGATACCGCCACCCCTGTACAATCACAAGTAATATCTGCTCCATACGGATTTCTCTTGTAAACCGCTCTTTTGAGCATCTCGAAACTTGTAACGACTTCATCTGCCCCCAGTTCTAATGCCAGCTGTAATTTTTCTTGGTCAACAGGCAGACCCGAAACGATGACATATGCTCCTCTGGACTTCAGCAGCTGAGCCGCCATCAAGCCCATAGGCCCCGGGCCGCTGACGACGGCTACATCGCCGGTATGCACAGTGATGCGCTCATAAACGCCTCGTACAATACAGCAGAAAGGTTCTGCCAGAGCATACAGCTTCTTTTCCTGCAGAGTCTTCGCAGTCTCCGGCAATTTATAACTGTATCGGGCAGGAACCACCACATAATTTGCCATAGCCCCGTCATCATAAGATCCTATGGATCTGCGGTCCCTACATAAAGTGACCAAGCCCTTTTTACAATACACACATTCGTTGCAGCTATAGCAAGCGGGCAATGCTGTAACCCAGTCTCCCACTTTAATATTTTTTGTGTCCCCGCAGGTCTCTGTTACCTGTCCGACAAACTCATGCCCTAAAACCACGGGCATCTCCAGATACCTTTCATCAAAATAAGCATGGATATCACTGCCGCAAATACCGGCGGCCAGCACTTTGACTTTCAGTTCTCCTTCCTTAGGAATCGGCTCAGGGATCTCCTGCAGCGCAAGGCCATCTTGGCCAACGGCAAATTTTACTAATCCTTTCACTATTCTGTCACCCC
The DNA here is from genome assembly GCA_018228705.1 of Dysosmobacter sp. Marseille-Q4140. Taxonomy (NCBI): domain Bacteria; kingdom Bacillati; phylum Bacillota; class Clostridia; order Eubacteriales; family Oscillospiraceae; genus Dysosmobacter; species Dysosmobacter sp. Marseille-Q4140. The sequence goes on from CP073694.1 coordinate 659,403, forward strand.
TCAAATGCATTGAGACATGCCTAGCGAACATTCCATTCCTACTCCAGCAGTTTTTTCGCCCCTCGTCGGTGCATGCTGTTCGCCCAATTTCAAATCACCTATGTGGCAGACTCCCAATGTTTGGGCATGTCGGCCAATGTGATGGTACAGCATCTCGCTATATTCCCACCGGTGCTTACGAATTGCTTGATACAAGCGCCGTTTTAAGCCTTTATCCTCCAAAATCTTCCCATATGCTATGTGCAACACCTGCCTGGAAGCCGCATTATCCAGTAAAGTGCATAGTGCTTTTTCCGACAGGTCATTCAAATCCGGGATAGTAGACAAGTCAGGAGTGACATGGTAGTTTTTTCTGTTTTCCTCAAATGTAGTAACTGCAACATCCCAAATCTCCTTAAACAGCACTGGCTCACATTTTGCCAGCACCCGAAGCGCCTCCAGCCAACTCGTTCCAGATGTCTTAACATGGAAAAATCCTTCAGTCTCCTTCCCAATAATGGGGAAAACCGAAAATTTATCGCTGCCGGAGTGGATACTTAGCTTATACCCAAAGAACCTTGCAATATCATTATGGGATCTGACTTCTTTTCGAAGTGTCTCATGGTCTCCGATATAATCGATTCCCTTTTGAAACTCTCCGCTGAAGCGAGGCGCAATGGTGGAAAAGCGGATTCCTCGGAGTCTCAGTTCATTCGTAACGAAAAAGTGGTCCAGCGGGGATGTCACCGTCAATGTTTCATCAATGGAAATTTCAAAGTTCACCTCTGATGCATGGGAAGCAATGCAATCGAAATATACCTTATTGATAAATTCAATGGCGTTTCCATATACAGCCACAATCCGTCGTAATGTACACAGATCATACTTTAGAATCGTATGAGCACTCACGGCAAATGAATGGGTCAGATATCGCTCCCGCAGTTCCGGATCGACTTCGCATCTTGCCGAGATCTCCTCATCCGTCAGAATAGCTGCTTCATTATCGATATGGTCACTGCAATCCAATGTGATCATGGTATAGCCATGGGCAATGGCCTCCCGAACTTCTTCCAAATGCTTTAAATGGTCTCCATCCGCACCGAATCCGCCGCGGTAGCCTTCACGGAAAACAGAAAACGTAGCACTGTCAATCACATCATCCATTGTCCGGTGAGTGAGTGTCATTTCCCGAACAGACTGTTGTGCCAGTACCGGCATCATTTGGTACTCCTTAAATACCCGAAGATGGCCTTCCCCGGCTAAACCCAGCCGATCCCCAACGCCAAATGTTGAGTGTCTATCAAGAACGGGGACGGGCACGCAGAATGAAAAATGCTTCCGCAAGAACTTTGCCGTGTCGTGGTCCAGTTCACTGAGCCAGTATGTATTTCCATCATGGCTATGACGTTCCCCGGGATATCGCCTGGAATCACCAACAATGCATAGCTGATCCCTTTCTCCGGCATCGATCATAAAGCAGATATCTGTTCCAATACTGTTTATAGAGTCCGGATAGATTTTAAATTGCTTTTGAAAAAAAGAAAAATCCATATAAATCCAAGCCTCTCTTAGTGAAATTATCCCTGTGCCGTTTTAGTTTTGCACCAAAGATAAAAAGATAAGCGTGGGCGGCTGTTGTGCCCACGCTTATCTCGGTTGATACAAAACGTGAGGCAAAGCACAGTTGTGAAAATCGCCGACACACCGATGTATCTAAGAAAACCTGATATCTCTTTCTACCCAAACTATCTGAATCAAAACCACCGCTTAGAGTCCGCCGCCTGATACGTCTCCAGGGGGATCCAGCCAGTCCACAGAAACTGGGAAAGCGTTTTCTGTGTTACGCCGAAGGACAGGAACTCCTCCGGTTTCAGTCCGCCTTCCTCATAAGCCCGAACGAACTCCGGAATCTTGTACAACTCCCGAATAATTTGCTCAGGAATCTCTTCATCAATATGGCACACCCGCTCAGGATCCGCTTCAATAACCATCTGTTGGATACGGGCTTGAAGGGAAAACGTCATATCTGCACCGGCCATGGAAGTGAGATGATGAACCCCGCGCAATCCTGCCGGCATGACCTTCGCCGGAATACCACGCTTTTTAAATAATGTATAAACTTTTTTACAAATCGCGTTTCCGGCATTTTGAATCACCGCAGGGTCTATATCAATTCGATTATCTTTTGCAACCTCAAGCAAATATTCGTCAAGGCGTCCCCCCTGCTGAACTACAAAAATTGGCTTTGGTTGAATTCCGGCTTTCATCGCCTTTGCCCGTCCACGCATATATGCTTCACCAACAGCCATCGCCTGGGAAACAGAGAAATTCAACGTTGTACAAACCGCAATGCCACGAGAAGCCAATTCTTCCACCAGCGGAAGTGCAGACATAATCGAAGGCGTTTTTACAGAAATATTCTCAGCCCAAGACGCGTAACGGAGACCCTGGGCAATCATTTTTTCCGTATCATTGCAAATTGTTGGATCCAACTGCCCCAAGGCATATCCATTCTCCCCCCGCGTTTTCCGGTAAATATCGTGAAATTTATTTGCCGCATAAACAGCGACCATCTTCAATAATGCTTCTGCTCGCTCGGCAGGTTCCAGGTCTTTTGGGATTTTATCAACTTCCGGCTGCCAAAACTCCGGCACCGCCTGTAATGTTTTATAGGTGAGAACTGGATTTGTTGTAACACCAAGCGCACCATTTTGGATAGCTGCATCGATTTCTGCCGGAATGGCAGAGTCATGCCAGAACCTAGTGGGCGTCTCACTTGTCAACCATTGGAGATAATTCATTACCTCGTTCCTTTCTTCATCAGTCAAATGAAGCTGCGAGCTCTTGTTCTGCTGAAAGTACTTCTATAAACTCATCCCGCAGATATAAAGATTACAGCACTCGTGCCTCTCTCAGAGTTACAGAAACTTGCTCTCCCATCACAAGATCAGGCACTTCCCAAGTAGGCCGCCTGCACACCTTCGTCATTCAGCAGATCCTCGCAGTTTCCGGTCATGACAATCTCGCCGGTCTGCAGAACATACCCTCTCTTCGCCGTACTCAAGGCAATTTTAGAATTCTGCTCAACCAGCAGGATTGTTGTACCATCTTCCCTGCTGATTTGCTTGATTGCCTCAAATATCTCGTTGACAATAAGAGGAGCCAAACCAAGAGAGGGCTCATCCATCAGCAAAATCCGTGGATGGTTAATCATGGCACGCGCAATCGCCAGCATCTGCTGTTCGCCACCCGACAGCGTACCGGCCAACTGATTTTTCCGTTCCTCAAGGCGCGGGAACCGTTTGTAGAGGCTCTCTACATCATGCTTAATATTTTTACTGTCCTTCCGCAAAAATGCGCCCATCATCATATTTTCATATACAGAGAGCTGAGAGAACACATGTCGCCCTTCCAACACCTGCATAATTCCTTTTCCGGCGATCTTATGTCCACCGATTCCCACAATGTTCTCACCCGCTAAAAGGATCTCACCTCGAATACCACGGGCATCAGTCAAACCCGAAATGGTCTTCAGTGTTGTGGATTTTCCGGCTCCATTAGAGCCGATAATCGTAACGATTTCTCCTTCATCCACATAGAGGTCTATCCCTTTAACCGCATGAATATTTCCATAGTAATAGTGAAAATCGTGCAGTTCCAGCAGCTTTGCCATCAGTCATCCCCCCCCAAATATGCCCTAATTACTTCAGGATGGCTTTGGATTTCCTTTGGCGTTCCGTTTGCCAAATTGGTTCCCGACTCAATTACATAAATCTCATCAGCAACATCCATGACCAATTTCATGTCGTGTTCAACAACGAGCACGGTAATCCCTCTGTCGATGATCCTTCGGATCAACACATTCAGGTCTTCTTTCTCCGCCGAGTTCATACCCGCCGCCGGCTCGTCTAACAAAATCAGCTTCGGATCATTCGCCATGCCGCGAATAATCTCCAGCAGACGCTGCTTACCATACGAAAGGCTGCCCGCCTGATCTTTGGCATGCTCCGTCAGTCCAACAAAGTCCAGCAATTCATAGGCTCTTTCTAAGGACGCCGCTTCTTCTATGCGCATGGACTTAGTATGAATTAGATTTTTCCAATAATTACTTTTCAGACGGGTGTGCATGCCAACCTGAACATTTTCCAAAACGCTCATTTTCCGGAACAAATTAATCACTTGATACGTTCTGGAAATGCCGGCGTCATTGATTTGATATGGCTTTTTCCCATCAATTCGAACGCCATTGAACCATATTTGACCAGAATCAGGCTTGTATACTCCCGTAATCTGATTAAAAAGTGTTGTCTTGCCCGCACCGTTGGGACCAATAAGTGCCGTAATTTGGTTTGGTTTAACATGCATGCAAATATCATTGGTGGCTTTCAGGCCGCCGAAGCTGAGGTTCAAATGTTCAATCTTCAGCATTCTTGATCACCTCGCTCTTTCGTTTGTGGCCAAATCTCAAGTTGACTAATCCGCTCGGCATAAAGAGAACAACCGCTAGGATAAATACGCCATAGAACAAAGTCTGATACTGTGCAAACTCCCGGAGGCCTTCATTAATCAACTGAACAATAATGACACCCAGAACAGGTCCCCACAGTGTTCCACTACCGCCAAACAGCAACATAATCAAGAACATAACAGATTGGTCAAAAATAAAGGTGGATGGATTAATGTATCTCACGAGATATGCATACATAGCGCCAGAGAATGCAACAAAAAACGCACTGGTACAGAATGCAGTCATTTTGTAACGGCGAACATTAATTCCCATCCCGCCAGCGGCAACTACATTTTCGCGGATTGCAATCATTGCTCTGCCGGTTTTGGACGCCACCAAATTTCGTTTGATGAGCAGGCAGACCACTGCCAGCACCAATCCTATGTAATAGAATTTGGTATAACTATCTACTGCAAAGCCAAACAAATTCAATTCATTCGGAAAATAACCGACGAAATTTCCAGTGATATTGTTCGGCGACGCCGAAATAAAAGAATACATGATTTCGCCAAAAGCAATCGTAGCAAGGGAAAGAAAATGAAACCGCAGCTTTGTCGCGGGAAATGCAATTACCGCAGCAACTATAACCGCAAGCACACAAGCCAACAAAATGCTCAATAATTGCGGTACTCCGCAGCTTTTATCAAGAATGGCTGCTCCATACGCTCCGATCGCGAAAAAGCCAGCATGTCCCAACGAAATTTGCCCGCAGTATCCAAACAAAATATCAAGTCCGGAGGCAGCCAAAATATACACTAAAATAAAGCAGCCAAGCAGCACAAAATAGCTGGCGCTGGAAAGCCCGCTTACAAGCAAGGGGAACAACAGCACGATCAGGGCGATAACAGCTTTTACGCCGTCACTTTTCTTCATTTTTTTTAACTTTTCCACGGTCTATACCTCCTTACCATCAGTCCTGCAGAGCTTTCTCGTTAAACAGGCCTGTCGGCTTGACAAACAAGAACAGGAGGAGCATGCCATACGTAAACATATCTTTATATTTGGAAGTCACATAGCCAGCAATCAGGGTTTCGACTATACCAACCAATACGCCGCCTACAATTGCTCCGTACATATTTCCGTATCCGCCGGAAACCGCGGAAGCGAATCCCTTTCTTCCCAGACCTGCTCCTAGAGTTGTATAGACTCCGTACATAGGTCCAATTAGAATTCCACCCAAAGCAGCTATGCCTGAAGCAATACCCCAAGTCACACCAGTTGTCAGAGAAACATTGATTCCGCAGCTCTTCGCTGCAAGCGGATCCAATGCAGCCGCGCGCATTGCAGTTCCAAATCGAGTCTTACTCATAAAAAAGTGCAGCAGCAGCATACATGCAGCAGTAACTACAATACAAACGATGTTTTCCACTTGAATGACTTTACCTGCGATTTTAACGCCAGAGTATCCTTCAATAATCTTTGGAAAGTTCCATTGCTGCGTTCCCCAAATAAACTGGGCGCCATTTCGAATGATATAAGAAATGGCAATGGTCGCCAGCAGAACAAACGTAACATTGTTATTTGTCTTATTGAGAATAATCCGAATAGCTCCTCTTTCAATGACAATTCCCAAGAAAAACATAATGACCATTGTCAAAGCAAGCGCCACAAAAAACGGAAAACCCAGAACCCTAGCAAATGTAACACCCAAGAATGCTCCCAGGGTCAGCAAATCGCCCATCGCCATGTTCATCAGGCCAGAGGCCTTATAAATCAAACTATATCCCAAGGCGATAAGGCCGTAGATGCTGCCTAAGCATAAGCCTGCAATAATCAAAGTCAGTAGCATATTCCGCGCCTTTCCTCTTTATAGAATAGTGGGGGCATCCCACAATGAAACAGAATGCCCCCACCATAAAACCCTTGTTGTTTACAAATATTTACCAACCCTGCTCCGCAGCATAGGCATTATAGTCATCGCTGCCGAACCAGTCATCGAGTTTAATGCTGTCGCCGTCAACCACAACCCAACTAGCGAAGTCATGCAGGCCCTCACCATCACCGGTAACAGTAAAATCAAATGTACCAGCCAGACCCTGAACATCACTCAGATTCAGTAATGCCTCTCTCACAGCGGCACCATCGGTAGAACCGGCAGCTTGAACAGCGGCATCGAGCACAATCATGGCATCCCATCCACGATAGGTCGCATCGCCCTTCGGCAGGAAGCCATATTCGGCCTCATATTTCTCCAGGAACTCTTTCATAAAGGGATCCGTGCAATCCTCAGCATCCTGGTAAGTAATGTAAGGATACTTGAAGATAACATGATTAACAGCATCACCAGCGACATTGATAACATCCTGAGTCAGCGTTTCAGAGTAAAAGATAATACCGTTATAGCCAAACTGCCGGAACTGCTTGATGATATTACCTGCATCACCAGACAGAACACCCAGGAACACGCAGTCAGGATCCGTGTTGATGATTTTTGCAATCTGACCAGAAAAATCAGTATCACCCGTCACATAGTTTTCAGTGGTCGTGACAGTCTTTCCAGCAGCTTCGCAGGCTTCCCGCATGCTTTTACCAGCAGAAACGCCATAGTCATCCTGTCCCTCAAAGATAGCAACAGACTCAAACCCCAGCTGGTCCATGGTCTCAATGAGAGAAGGAATGGAATAGGCTGTGTTCAAGCATGCACGGAAGAAATAATCCCAGCCCTCAGCCATCCAAGTAGGAGACAAGCCGGTGCCCATGGTAGGAATCTCATTCTCGTTCAGCGCAGCGCCAGACGCCAGCAGACAGCTGGAAATAATAGAACCCACACACAGATCAATCTTATCGGATTCGATAAGCTTCGTCACACATTTGACGGCCTCCTCAGGGTCAGCACCGTCATCATAGTGGACAACTTTGATCTGCTTGCCAAACCATCCACCCTTTGCATTCAATTCTTTCACATAGAGGTCAACGGAGTTCTTGGCACCCTCACCCTGGATCGCATTATTTCCGGTCAGCGGTTGATAACATCCCAAAACAATGACATCATCCGAATTTTCGGTATCACCATCGCTGCTTTCGGTAGTAGTATTCTCACCACCGCATGCGACCAAGGTCAGCAGCATCATTGCCGTCAAAAGCAGACTCGCAAATCTCTTCATCTTCTTCATTTGTACCTTTCCTCCATTTCTTATTTTGCACGCCGTTTACGAAAGTGCAGTAAATCTACCTCCGAAAACAACTAAGTGCCCATAAATGACCTTCTTTCAGTCCTGCAACTTAAAATGAGGGGAAAATATTTTCTGGATGCATACAGGGATAATTACTATCCCTCTCTTTTTCAAGGTAAATAAATATTTATAAATGATAATCGATTTTTTAAAATTTTATATATGCTCTACTTGTACGGTTTCTTATACGCTTGGGACATGGAAGTAAAGTGTTTTCTTTTGGGAAATCAATTCATAAAACATCCACCGTTAACGTCTATCGTTGCCCCATGAATGTACGAGGACTCCTCACTGGCCAAAAACAGTGCTACATTTGCAATTTCTTCACATTCAGCAAGTCTTTTAACCGGAATCGTCTCCGCAATTGCAAGATTCACTTCTTCTGGCAGAGTACGGGTAAGATCTGTCCATGCTCTTCCTGGGGCAATGCAATTACAGTTGATTCCATAGGAGCAAAGCTCTCCGCTTAAAGCATGGGTAAAACCGATGACTGCTGCCTTTGTCGCTATATAATGTGAAGAAGTAAACCATGTATACTGTCTTGCGGACAAAGAGGAAATATTGATGATCTTTCCATATCCCAACTCCAGCATATTGGGAATAAGAAGGTGGCAGCAGTTGAACATACTCGTAAAGTTCACATCCACTACCCTATCCCATTCATGTGGGTCCATTTCATGAACAGGAACCCTTTTCCCATTTTTCTTGGGAGATATTCCGACATTGTTTACCAAAATGGAAACCTTACCACTCTGTTGCTGAACTTCTTTTAAAGATAACTCTAATGCATTCCTATCTGTCACATCACATACGCAAGCATACGCTGAAAAACCTTTTGCGCGCAGCTCCAGGACCGCTTTCTCCACTTCCTCTTGTTTGGTTGCATTTACAATTACCGTAGCGCCATTTTCCGCAAAAAGATCTACAATGCTCCTACCAATGCCGCGACTACTTCCTGTTACCAACGCAACTCTATTTGTAAGCTTCATTTCCCACTCCTCCTTTGCTATTAATCTTTCATCAGGAATGAAAAAGTATCTATCCAGTACTTAAATTATAGCAATATACATGGCGTTTTTAGTTCCTATCATTATTATTTTTAATAGATTATTAATTATTGACATTATGAGATTAGCACATAATTACATCTTTCGTCAAGTATTTTTCCTTTTTGTTAGATATTTTCACCTAGTCTTTTTTGTGTATTGTCTTTGCTAATATTTTTCTCAATTGTTTTAAAAACATGTTATTTTATGTTTTTTCTTTTATTTTTAAGCATATAATATTTTATTTTTTGCTTTACTATTTCAACTAATAATGGATACCTTCCGTTTTTCTTCTACTTTTTAGACAACAGCATGCAAAAAAAATTGTTTAAAAAAACAGATTATCAATTATTGATAATCTGTTTTTTTGTGCTAAACTAATTTTATAGGTGTATCCAAAAAAAATATATGGATATGCAATTCAAGAAATCAAACAATTTGGAGGTGCCAATCTGTATGATCAACCGCAAAACAGGGCTGTGGATTTATCAAAAAATGAATGAAATTCGCAGTTTTGAGGAAACAGCATGGACACTTTTTACAGAAAATAAGTTGCGGGGATCTGTCCACCTATATACCGGCGAGGAAGCCGTGGCCGCTGGTGTATGCTCTCAATTGACAGATGAAGACCTTATTGCATCCACTCATCGAGGCCACGGCCACTGCATTGCTAAGGGAGCCGAATTGGATCGGGCTTTAGCAGAGTTGATGGGCAAAGCAACCGGTTACTGTAAGGGCCGTAGCGGGTCTATGCACATTGCCGACTTCTCCAAGGGAAATCTGGGGGCCAACGCCATCGTGGGTGGTGGTATTCCCATTGCCACCGGCGGAGCTTTGGCTCTGAAGATGCAAAACAAGCCCCATGTGGCAGTGGCTTTTTTTGGTGACGGCGCCAGCAATCAAGGCACTTTCCACGAGTCCATCAACCTGGCAGCTGTTTGGAAACTTCCTTGTATCTATGTGGTAGAGAACAACCAATTTGGTATGACCGTGCCCGTCTGGCAATCTACCTCCGTAAAAGATATCTCCATCCGCAGCACCGCCTACGGCATTTCCGGAGAGACAGTGGACGGCAACGACGTCGTAGCTGTATACGAAGCCTTTGCCCGTGCAAAAGAACGCGCATTAAGAGGAGAGGGGCCTTCCATCATCGAGTGCAAAACCTATCGCTGGCGAGGTCACTGGACCGGCGATCCCGAACCTTATCGCACTCGCGAAGAAGTAGAAGAATGGAAAGAAAAGAAAGATCCTATCAAACTTTTCCATATGTATTTGACCAAGCACAAGCTGTGTACAAAAAAAGAATTAGATGACATTGATATTGCTGTTGCCGAAAAGATGGCCAAAGCGGTTGATTTTGCCATGAGCAGTCCGGAACCCGACCCTGCCCATGTTTTAGATGATGTGTTTTATGAAGGCTAAGGGGGCGAAAACAGTGGCTAACATGACTTATGCACAGGCGATTCGTAAAGTGATTCAAGAAGAAATGCGCAGAGACGAAAAAGTTTTTGTCATGGGCGAAGACGTGGAAAAGCTGGGTGGTGTGTTTGGCACAACACGAGATCTCTACAAGGAATTTGGTACAGACCGCATCCGTAATACCCCTATCTCTGAATCTGCCATCGTAGGCGCAGCTCTGGGCGCTGCCTGCGCTGGTATGCGTCCCGTGGCAGAGCTGATGTACTGGGACTTTGCCTTCGTGGCGGCTGATCAGATCTTCAACCAGATGGCCAAAACCCGCTACGTCTTCGGCGGAAACGCCAAGATTCCCATGGTCCTTCGCAGCCAGCAGGGCACCGGCCGCGGCAATGCCGCCACCCACTCTCAGTCCCTGGAGACCATTTTCATGCACATTCCCGGTCTGAAGGTGGTTTGTCCCTCCACGCCTGCCGAGGCCGCCGGTTTGCTGCGCACCGCCATTCGGGACGACAATCCCGTCTGTTTCTTCGAGCACAAGGCGCTGTACATCACCAAGGGCGAGGTACCCGACGACCCTGAGTTCATGATCCCCTTCGGCAAAGCCGATATCAAGCGGGAGGGTTCTGATGTGACCATTGTGGCCAATTTGCTGTACGTGAGCCGCGCACTCCAGGCGGCCGACGAACTGGCCAAGGAAGGCATCTCCGCCGAGGTCATCGATCCCCGGACCCTGGTTCCCTTTGACTACGACACCGTGGCGGACAGCGTCAAAAAAACCGGTCGCCTGGTGGTGGTCCACGAGGCGCACCAGAACTGCGGCTGGGGTGCTCAGGTGGTTTCCGAGATCGGCAAGCGTGTGTTCCGTTATCTGGACGCTGCTCCTGTCCACATCGGTGCCAAAGCCTGCCCCCTGCCCTTCAACCCCGGCTTGGAGGCTGCGGTCATCCCCAGCGTGCAGGACATTACGGACGCCTGCAAGGCCGCCATGTACCGCTGAGAGAAAGGAGCTTCCACTATGGCTTCTATCGTAATTATGCCCAAACAGGGTCTGATGATGGAAGAAGGTACCATTACAAGATGGCTGAAACAGGAAGGCGATGAGGTGGTCACCGGACAGCCCTTTTTCGAAATGGAAACAGACAAGCTGACCATCACCATGAACGCCGAGGTTTCCGGCACACTGCTGAAGATCCTGCACCCTGCGGGAGATACCGTCCCCATCACCCAGCCCATCGCCGTTGTCGGCACGCCGGGCGAGGACATTTCCGCTCTTCTGGGCACCGCCCCGGCAGCCGTTCCTGTTGCCGTTCCTGCTACGCCTGCATCTGATGCGGCCGCAGCTTCCACCGCTCCTTCAGAGCTGCCTGCCTCTGCTTCCCTGGTCATCATGCCCAAACAGGGCCTAATGATGGAGGAGGGCACCATTACCAAGTGGCTGGTAAAGGAAGGCGAGCAGGTCATCGCTGGCAAGCCCCTTTTTGAAATGGAAACCGACAAACTGACCATTACCATGGATGCTGAAGTCTCCGGCACACTGCTGAAGATCCTGCACCCTGCGGGAGAGACCGTCCCCATCACCCAGCCCATCGCCATTGTCGGAGAGGCCGGTACCGATGTGTCCGGCTTTACAGGAAGTACCGGTCCCACAGCCGCAACTGCATCTCCTGCTCCTGCGACCACCTCCGCAGCTCCCGCCGCTGTTCCTCTCCGCGACCCCAACGGCAAAATCTGGGCTTCTCCCCGCGCCCGTCTGCATGCAGAGGAAAATGGCGTGGATCTGGCCTGCGTTCCCGCCACCGGCCCTGATGACTACATCATTGACCGGGATGTCATGGGCTACATCGCAAACAGGCCCCCTGTCACGCCTCTTGCTGCCAACGTTGCCAAAGCCCAAGGCATCGACCTGTCCGGCGTCACCGGCACCGGTGTAAACGGTAAGATCACCACCGCCGATCTGCCCGGTGCAGCACCTACAGCGGTCACTGCGCCTGCAGTCACCGCACCGGAAATTGCAGCGGAGACAACCGCCCCCGCCGGCCAGATGACCCGGGGCACCCATACGGAGAAAATGACCGGCATGCGCAGGGCCGTCATGAAGAACATGCTGGCCAGCAAGCAGGTCAACGCTCAAACCAACCACCGCATGGTGGTGGACATGACCGCCGTGGTGGCTCTGCGGAACCAGTACAAGGCGCTTGGCATCAAGGTCTCCTACAACGATATCATCGTCCGCGCCTGCGCCAAGGCCCTGACCGATATGCCCATCATCAACGCCAGTGTGGACGGCAACAGCATTCTCTATCACGACTATGTCAACGTGGGCACTGCCGTTTCCGTCCCCGGCGGGCTGATCGTCCCGGTCATCAAGGACGCCGATATCATCGGCCTCACCGGCATCGCCGCCAAGTCCGCGGAGCTGATTGAGAAGGCCCGGGACGGCAAGCTGACGGATGCCGACTATCATGGCGGCACCTTTACGGTGTCGTCCCTGGGTATGTTCGACCTGGACGACTTTGTGGCCATCATCAACCCCCCGGAGTCCGCCATTCTGGCCGTCGGCAAGATCTCCAAGACGCCAGTCGTGGTCACCGGCGAGGAAGGCGAGGACCAAGTGGTCATCAAGTCCATGTGCGCCCTGTGCCTGAGCTACGATCACCGGATCATCGACGGTGCCGAAGCCGCCAAATTCCTGCAGAAGGTGAAGAACTATCTGCAAAATCCCGTGCTGCTGATTTAAGGAGGCGCGTATGCAGAAATTTGACGCGGTCGTTGTGGGCGGCGGCCCCGGCGGCTATGAGTGTGCCATCCGCCTCAGCCAGAACGGCCTGAAGACTGCTCTGGTGGAGGAGGCGGAGCTGGGCGGTACCTGCCTGAATCGGGGCTGTATCCCCACCAAGACCCTCCTGCACTCCGCCGACATCTATCACGACGCCAAAAACGGCGCCCCCTTCGGGGTCAACGCGGGAGAGCTGACCTTCGATTACGCCAAGATCATCGAGCGGAAAAATGCCGTAGCCAAGCAACTGAGCAACGGCGTGGCCTTCCTGGAGAAGAACCACGGCGTCACCGTTTTCGCAAGCCACGCCACCCTGGCGGACCGAAACACCGTGGAGCTCGCCAATGGTGAGATCCTCAAGTGCGACCACCTGATCGTGGCCACCGGCTCCAGCCCCGCCCGAATCCCCGTTCCTGGTGTGGACCTGCCCGGCGTGGTGGATTCCACCGGTCTGCTGAACATGACCACGTGCCCCAAGCACATCATCATTGTGGGCGGCGGCGTTATCGGCGTGGAGTTTGCCACCTTCTTCTATCGTCTTGGCGTGCCGGTCACCATCGTGGAGATGCTGGACCGGGTACTGGGCCCTCTGGACAAGGACATCACCGACTTCGTGGAAGCGGAACTCAAGCGCTGCGGCGTGGAGCTGGTGCTGGGCGTCCGGGTGGAGTCCATTGAGCCGGGTCTTAAGGTCAACTACGCCGCCGTCAAGGATGGCACCAAGGGCTCCGTGGAAGGTGACGTGGTGCTGATGGCCGGCGGACGCACCCCCAACACCAAGGGCATTGGCCTAGAAAAGCTGGGCGTCCATATGGACCGCAAGGGCTTTGTCGATGTGGACGGCCTGTGCCGCACCAATGTCCCCGGCATCTACGCCATCGGTGACATCAACGGTAAGATGCAACTGGCCCATGTGGCCTCCGCCCAAGGTCTGCTGGTGGCGGACCATATCGCTGGCAAGCCCTGCAAGCAACTCAATTACAACCGGATTCCCTCCTGCGTGTACTGTAATCCGGAGACCGCCATGGTGGGGCTCACGGAGGAACAGGCCCGGGCAACCGGCCGAGAGATCGGAACGGGTACCTTCAGCCTTTCCGGCAACGGCAAAGCACTCACAATGGGGGAAAATAAGGGCTTTGCCAAATTCGTCTATGACAAAGCCACGGATGAGATCCTGGGATTCCATGTGATCGGCCCCCGGGCCACGGACCTGGCCGCCGAGGTGGCCGCCGTCATGGAGTGTGAGGGCACCGTGGCTGAGATCGGGCACACCGTCCATCCCCATCCCACTGTCAGCGAGGCGGTGATGGAGGCAGCTCATGTCTGCTACGGGAATTGCGTCAATACTCCCAAATCTCACAAGTAATGGCACTTCCTTTTTACCCTTCCATTGACCTTGATCGATATTTACATCCTGCCTCGGCGGCCTCTGTGGTCGCCGGAGCACATTCTAACTTTATTTGAAAAGGAGAACCAGATATGGATGCTTTTTCCGCTGCCCTGATGGCCGATAAGAGAGAGATCATCTTCGCGCCCACCGTGTACAAGTTCCAGACCTTCGCCGACATGGCCAAGGAGTTCGATCTGAACGAGCGGGACGTGGTGCTGACCAACGAGTTCATCTACACCCCCTTCATGAAGGACCTAGGGTTGAAGTGCAACTACGTGTTCCAGGAGAAGTTCGGCGCCGGCGAGCCCAGCGAGGAAATGATCCAGATCATGTACGACGCCATCCCCTACGACAGCTATGACCGCGTCATCGCCGTGGGCGGCGGCGCCATCATGGACCTGTGCAAGCTGCTGGGCTGCAAGCGCCCCGACACGGTCCACAACCTGTACTTCAAGCGCTTCCCCGTGATCCATGAGAAGGACGTCATCGCCATCCCCACCACATGCGGTACCGGCAGTGAGTGCACCAACATCTCCGTGGCCATCGTCAAGGACGAGAAGGACGGCGTGCTGACCGGCGGCGAGACCAAGCTGGGATTGGTCTCCGACGACATCATCCCCAACAAGGTGTGCCTGATCCCCGACCTGCTGCGGACCCTGCCCTACAAGCCCTTCGCCTGCTCCGCCATCGACGCTCTGGTCCACGCCACTGAGTCCTTCCTGAGCCCCCACCGCAAGACCATCACCTCCGAGCTGTTCAGCGAGAAAGCCATGGACATGATCCTCAAGGGGTTCAAGCTGATCGACGAGAAGGGTCCCGACGCCCGGTTCGACTATATGCTGGAGTTCGTGACCGCCTCCTTCTACGCCGGCATCGCCTTCCTGAAGGCCGGCTGCGGCCCTGTCCACGGCATGAGCTTCCCCTTGGGCGGCACCTATCACGTGCCCCACGGCGAGAGCAACTATATGCTCTTCGGCGCCATCATGGACTACTATGACGAGAAGAACCCCACCGGCGAGATCATGAAGTTCAAGGAGCTGGTGGCCAAGATCCTGGGCTGCAAGGTGGAGGACGCCATCCCCGAGATGAACGCCCTGCTCCAGCGCATCCTGCCCCTGCGTCCCCTGCGCGACTGCGGCTTCACCGAGGCCGACTTCAAGGCCTTCCCCCAGTCTGTGGAGGCCAACCAGCAGCGCCTCATGACCAACGCCTACTATCCCTTCGACCTCGAGAGCGAAGAGGCCATCTATCGCAAGTGCTTCTAAATTACATAGCCTGATATTTATGTATTAGAACAAAATGAGTTCAGGAACCTATATCCCATAGTTTCCTGAACTCATTTCCTTTTTTAATTATATTTTTAATCCTGCAATAAGACGCAATCACAAAAAATAATACTATTCTTCACTAAATCTAAACTGCTAATTTAATCTTCTACTCCTCTAATAAAACTATCCATCAAATTCGTTAAATGTTCCTCGAGTGTTGCTGTAGCCTCTTTGAGATTTCTTTTTTTTATAGCATTTACTAACTCCTGATGTCCTGCTTGTAACTTCTTCAAGCTTTTTGCATCAGTAAGTGCAGAAAACATAAACCAATTGCGCATATTACATTGCTCATAGAATCGCAAAAGGACATGGTTTCCTGTAGCGTTAATAATAACCCGATGAAATGCTGCATCTTGTTCTGTAAATGTCCGCAAGTCTCCTTCATCTGCGGATACTTTCATTGAATTCACAATTTTTTGAAGTTCTTCTTCCAGTTCCTGTATCTCTTTATCATTTAGGCAATTAATTACATCCCGAATACTCTTAGACTCTAAGCAAATACGGACACTATAGTTATCCCGAATATCTTTCTCTGTTAGGAAACGAACTCGCGACCCCTTAAATGGGACCGTCTCTACAAGCCCCATAGCTTCCAGATCTCGAATTGCCTCACGGACTGGCCCCTGAGATACTCCTAATTCTTTAGCCCAGTACGTCTCAATAACACGGTCCCCCGGCTTTAGTTCTCTGGAAAAAATTGCCTCACGAATTGCATTACGGACCTCTTCCCGAAAAACTCTCCGGTAAGAGAATCCTAAGCTGCTATTTTCATGGCCCAAGATAATCGCCCCTTCCATTCCGGGCTGTGCCGGCAAAATTCCCGGAGTGATTGCATTTTTTTATTATTATAATCTTTTTGTTTTATTTCGTCAACTTTTGGAAAATTATATATAAAATTCCATATATAATTTTAAGCGGCCAATCCAATAGTTTTATCTTGCTAAATTACTAAACTAATAAAAGCCAGTCTCAAGGGACCTCTTTCCACATCGCAACATCTACAATGCAGGCCATATCAGAAAATCGGCTTAGGGTTTTGTATTTTTACATTATAACAATCGCCATATCAAAAGAGCAAAAACCTTCAATTTTGGCAAAGAAGCACGTACTTTTCGAAGAAGAAATGTTTTTGGTCAATCTTTTCTCTGTATGAAAAGAGTTCTAACGTTACAAAAACGGCTACTCTTTTTATTTATTAAACTCTGTAGAAAGCCATATTCTTGAAGTGCTGCAGTGGTCAAGATCTGTGCTCGGATTCGTCTAAAGGGCTGAAAAGTTTTTCTGATTGAAGGAATAAGCGCTCTTGGGCATTCAACAAAATATGTTTAACGCGTACGCAATATCCGACAGACTTTTGTTCTTTCAATTAAGCCATATTTAATTATAATAATTTACGGTATACGTGAGTCGATCGACATGCAGTTGCTCAGCGCGTATTCCTTAATCATTTTATAAGGATAACTATACTCGGTCTATTCCACTCGTCCGGGGCAGACGGGTCTGCCCAAAAACGCCGGCAGTCCATCACCCCGCCTTAATTTCAACATAAGAAGCCCCCGGCACCCTTGTGCCGGGGGCTTCTTATGCGCACCAGAGAACGCAGACAGCACGGCAAAAGACCGGCCTTCCCAAAGCGACCCCGCCCTCAGAAAAGAGCGATTACTTTCACATGCAATCGCACCGACCGCTCAGCAAACTCAGCCGAGGACTCAGAGATGAGAGCAGTTCGTTGGTAATGGTACCACAGCGTTCAGCAATTTCCCAAGCGGTGATCTCCTGGCCGCCGTCGCGGCCAATCAGGGTCACCACATCTCCAGGGCGGACCCCAGGCACCTCCGTCACATCCAGAAACAGCTGATCCATGCACATCCGCCCCACCATGGGGCACCGGCAGCCCCGGACCAGAGCCTCTCCGCCCCTTTGAGGCAGCTGGCGGGGCAGGCCGTCTCCGTAGCCGATGGTAACCACTGCCATGGCCGTGTCCCTCTCCGCGCGGAACACCAATCCATAGCCCGCCCCCTCTCCGGCCGCCAGATGCCGCACCGAGGCCACCCGGGCCCGCAGGGACAGCACCGGACGCAGATCCGGCCAGGCGGCTGTGGGCGAGCCATCGCTGGGTACGCCGTAGAGGATGATTCCCGCGCGCAGATACCGGCAGGGCTGGGGCGGCAAATTCAAAAGGCCGTAGCTGGACTGGATATGGACGGCACCGGGGTCATAGCCGGAGGAGCGAAGCCAGTCCACCGCCTGGTAGAAACCGTCCAGCTGCCGTTGGGTATAGTCCTCATCGCCCTTTTCCAGGCTGTCGGAGACGCACAGGTGGGAGAACACCCCGTCAATGCGCAGATTCTTCTCCCGAAACAACCGGCCCAGGGCCTCCCGATCCGCCGCCGGGACGCCCAGCCGGTGCATGCCGGTGTCCAGGCCCAAGTGGACGCGGACAGGTCCCCGGGCCGCCAGGGCATGGCCGTGAGCCTCGTCCGCCACGGTCTGGGTCAGGCGCCAGCGGCGCAGCAGCGGGGTATCTTTTGGGTCCGTCCAGCCCAGGATCAAAATAGTTCCCCGGATCCCCGCCTTCCGCAGGGCAATGCCCTCGCTGAGGCAGGCCACGGCGAAGGCCCGGACCCCTGTCCGCTGCAGCCGCCGGGCGGTCTGCGCCGCCCCGTGGCCGTAGGCGTCCGCCTTGACCACCGCCATCAGTTCCTGCCCCGGGGACAGGCACTTTCGCAGTACGGCAGCGTTGTGTGCCAGCGCGTCCAGGTCGATCTCCCGCCAAGCCCGGGCCATGGGCCGGAGCGGCCGGGGACGCAGTGTCAGGACCAGGCCGGACAGGGCAAATGTCAGCAATGCAGCGGCAGTGAAGTGGATCAGGCTGTTTTCCACCAGCCAGCATTCCCACCCCAGTGCTCCGGCAGCGCCCCGGACCAGCACGATGCACCACGGATGCAGCAGGTAGACCAGGGCGGACAGATGCCGCAGTTCCCGCCGCTGTCCGCCGTTCACCGCCAGCAGCCAGGCGAAAAGGCATCCCATCACCAAGGGCAGCGCAAGGTACATGCTGTCATGGCGCTGGACGCCCAGGCTCCGCAGCCGGAAGGCCTCGGCAGTCATAAGGGCCAGACCGGCCAGGGTCCCCAGCGCGGCCGTCCGCCGGGAAAACCGCACTCCCGCCGCACCCAGCAGGAGAAACAGCGGCACATAGAACAGGCCGTTCCGGGTGTAGGTAAACACCTGAAAAACGGCTCCATACAGGCTCTCCGCACCGGGGAGCCGCATTGCAAGGCCATAATAGCTGTCGCCGCCCAGGCCGATCAGATACAGCACCTCTGCCACCGCCAGGCCCGCCCGAAGTCCCAGGCGGCGGATCCCTTTTGCGATAGGCACACCCAGCAGGAGGGCCGGAAAATACCACAGGTGATAGAAGGAGCCGTCGGTCACGAGCTTTCGGAAAAGATCCGGCGTCACCTGCCCGGCGTAGAGGTTCAGGGGCAGGTACAGCGCCGCCGCGGCGGCATAGAGGGCCATCGTCTTTTTCAGCAAGCGCCGGACGGACCGCCAGCCGGTCCACTCCAGGAAATACCCGCTGATCATCAAAAACAGCGGCACCGCCAGCCGGGCCAGCACCCTCGTCAGGAAAAAGTCGCCGGCGGCGGTAAAGGAGGACAGGGGTGAGGTGTGGTTGCACACCACCAGTACCGCCGCGGCCAGCCTGGCCCAGTCCAGCGCCGCCCGCTTTTCCATCTTCATGCGGGGCACCCCCAGGCGGTGACAATGAAGCCGCCGATATTGTCCCCGGAGACCTGGCAGCAGCCCTCCGGCAGCTGGACCTCCGTCTCCTCCCCGGCGCAGGGCACATAAAACACCTGGGCCAGTTGGCCGCCGGGCAAGGGGCAGCTGCGCTGCCGCTGCCGCAGGAAATCCGGGTATTCCTCCAGGCACAGTCCGTTGGCATCCATCAGCAAAGCGTGGGGCGTGCCCACATAGCGGAAGTGCCAGGGCTCCCGGGCAATGCCGGTAACGTCCTCCTTGCCCCGCTGATACCGCTCGATGAATCCGTATTTCGCCGCCGCGCGGCGAAAGGCGCCGCAGACACCGTCGTAGGGAAAGGCGGGGCGGATGAAATCGATGTGTCCGGCGGCCTTCCCCAGATCGATGGCAAGGCCGCTCTGGTGCTCGCTGCACCCAGGGAGGGCCACGTATTTCCGGGTGAAGTCGGCGTCGCTCTCCGCCAGGGTATCGTCCCAGATGGCCTGCTGCTCCGCCTGGCTGCGCCAGCCGGAGACCAGCACGATTTCGCCCTGACCGCCCACACTCTGGATGCAGGCGGCCAGCAGCCGGGCGGTGCGGCGTTCCAGAAGAATATGGGGATGCAGGCTGTCCGGCGCCGCCAGGTCCGCCGGGGCGGAGCGGAGGGGATGGTCCCGGTTGATGACCAGCAGCGGTCCCTGAAACACCTGCCGCCGGTGGAGGATGACCGTCCTCATGCTTCCACCCCCAATTCAATGATCCGGCTGACCAGTGTGGTGAACCCCCAGCCCGCGGCAGCCATCATGCTGGGGTAGCGGCTGTGAGGCGTGAAGCCGGGGATGGTGTTGACCTCGTTGAAGATGATCTCCCCCTCCGGCGTCAGGAACAAATCCACCCGGGCAAAAACCCGGCAGTCCAGAGCCCGATAGATCACTTTGGCGGTCTCCTGGATCCGCGCCGCCTGCTCTGGGGAGATCCGGGCGGGACAGTGGATGGCGGAGGTCTTGAGGGTGTACTTCTCCTCGTAGTTAAAAAAGCCCTGAGACAGCTCGATCTCGTCCACGGCCCCCACAGTCAGGGCGTCGTTTCCCAGAACGGCGCAGCCCACCTCGAAGCCCGGCACCGCCTCCTCCAGCAGGATCTCCCGGTCATGGGCGAAAGCGGCCTCCAACGCCGCAGCCAGCCGCTCCGGGCTATCCACCCGGCTGACGCCGAAGGAGGAGCCGGCCCGGACAGGCTTGACGAACAGCGGATAGCCCAGTCCTTCCGCCGCAGCAGCGATCCGGTGGAAGTCCGCTCCCCGGCGGAACAGGATGCTCCCGGGCACCCGGACTCCGGCCAGGGCCGCCAGCTTATGGGCCCGGTCCTTGTCCATGCACAGGGCGCTGGACAATGCTCCGCAGCCGATCAGAGGCACACCGGTCAGTTCCAGCAGGCCCTGCGCCGTGCCGTCCTCTCCGTTTTTTCCGTGGAGGATGGGAAAGGCTGTGTCGAAGGTCAGGCTGCCGCCGGAGCCGTCCAGCACCAGCAGGCGGCCAGCCCCCCGGTCCAGCGACAAGGTACAGGGAACGGCTTCCGGCCGGCTCTCCCAGGTGCCGTCCGTCAGATGCTCCAGGGGACCGGCATACCACAGCCATCGTCCCTCCCGGGTGATGCCCACCGGCAGAGGCGTATAGCGGCTGGGGTCCATGTGGGTGAGCACACCATAGGCGGACTGGAGGGAGACCTCGTGCTCCGTGGAACAGCCGCCGAACAGTACCAAAATCGTTTTCATGCAAAATACCTCCCGAAAGCGGAAAACCGCCTTGCTTTGATACGCTGATGGTACCAAAGCAAGGCGGCGGGAGTATTCTGCTTTTCCTGTGAAGTTCCTGCGAGATCCCTGTGAAATTCTTGTGATTTTCTTACGGCGCCGTCTCCAGGGGCAGGGTGACGGTGAAGGAAGTCACCCCGCCGGAACTGCGGGCGGTGATGGTGCCCCCGTGGAGCTCCACGATCTCCTTGGCGATGGCCAGGCCCAGCCCCGCGCCGCCGGAGGCAGAGGAGCGGGCGCTGTCCAGACGGAAGAACCGCTCGAAGAGGCGCGCCAGCTTTTCCGGCGGAATGTCCGCCCCCCGGTTGGCAAAGGCCAGGACAGCCCGGTCTCCCTCCGCCCGACCGGTGACGGTGACTTCCGTGTCCGGGAGGCTGTAATGGCAGGCGTTGCGCAGCAGGTTGTCCAGGACCCGGGCCAGCTTGTCCGGGTCGCAGGGGCACACCAGCTTCCCCGGCAGCACCAGGCGGCAGGTGAGGTGCGCCTCCGCCAGTTGGGGAGCGAATTCGCTGGCGACCTGCTGGACCATTCGGACAAGGTCCGTGGGCCGCGTTTCCAGTTCGATATGGGAGAGGTTGAAGCGGGTGATGTCGAAGAACTCGTTGATGAGGTCCTCCAGCCGTTCCGCCTTGTCCAGGGCGATCCCGGTATACCGCGCCCGCAGCTCCGGCGAGATCTGGGGCTCGTCCCGCAGCAGCGTCAGGTAACCGATGACGCTGGTGAGGGGCGTTTTCAGGTCGTGGGCCAGATACACCACCAGATCGTTTTTCCGCTGCTCGGCGTCTTTGGCGGCCCGGGCATCCCGAAGGGCCTGCTCCCGGGCGGCGTTGAGCTGGACCTCCGCCTCCGCCAGGGCTTCCGGCAATACGATGCGCTCCTCCGTGGGCCTGGCCAGCTGCTCGGCGGCGTCGGTCAGGGCCTCCAGTTGAGCCACGGGCCGGGCCACGAAGAAGTAGCTGATGAACACCCATCCCACCAGCACCACAAAGGTGCAGACCAAGACGATATTGTCCCGCACCCAGGTCAGCAGCTGATAAAGGGGGCCGCTGTACCAGGTAAAGGAACTGCACACCAGCAATCCCAGAAAGGCCAGCAGAAGCACCACCGCCACCCAGGCCATCAGCGCCAGAAGATAGATCCCCCAGGCCCGCCGGGCCCGGCTGCGTCCCTGCTCGGAGAGGCCTTTATATCGTGTTCGCTTACTCAATGGTATACCCCACTCCCCAGACGGTTTTGATGAATTTCGGCTTCCGGCTGGGCTCGTGCATCTTCTCCCGCAGCCGGGCAATGTGGCTCATGACGGTATTGTTGCTGTCCATATAGGCCTCGCCCCACACCGCCTCGAACAGCTCCTCACTGGAGACCACCTGTCCCCGCTTCCGGCACAGGTACCAGAGGATGGAGAACTCCAGAGGCGTCAGAGCCAGCTCCTCACCGTAAAGGGTGCACTTATGGGTGGTTTGGGAGATCTGGAGGCCCTGGAAATCATATTCCGCTGTTTCCCGGGCCGCTGCCTCACCGGAGTTATAGCGGAGGTACCGCCGCAGTTGGGTCTTCACCCGGGCCACCAGCTCCAGGGGATTGAAGGGCTTTGTGATATAGTCGTCGGCCCCCAGAGTAAGGCCCATGATCTTGTCCATGTCCTCCACCCGGGCAGTCAGCATCACGATGGGAAACAGATGCTCCTCCCGGATCTTCTGACATAGGGTGAAGCCATCCATGTCCGGCAGCATCACGTCCAGGATGGCCAGGTCCAGCCGGGTCCGCCGCACACAGGCCAGGGCGTCGGCGGCGGTATAGAATTTGTGGACGGTATAGCCCTCGTTGCTGAGGCAGAGCTCTACCAGATCCGCGATGGCAGTCTCATCGTCCACCACCAGAACATCTACACTCATAGCAGTTCCTTTCTCCCATAAAAAATGTGAGAAATATTATAACACGATATGCCTTAAAAGAGAAGCCACAGAAAAACGCCATGTACATCCCGATGTCTCACATCCCAAGGGACACATCCCGGCAAAGTGTCTGCGGGGCCAAATTGAGCAGCATCCCCCCCCGCGCCGCTCCTCACCGGCGGGATACAGCTAAGAGGAGAACCGCGCGGCATACGGTTCCCCTCCGGAAGCATCGGACTGAACAAGCTCACCAGTTTAGAAATTCAAAAGTCCCACAAAGATCCTGTTGATTACAATGCCCATTCTGCTTTCTATCCACTGCGGCCCAAGTGCTTTCAGGCGTTTTTTAAAATCAGCGGATCAGAGGCTTGCTGAAACGCGCTTGTTTAAATCAGCTCGCGTTTTCTCTGGCCGCAGCATGTCACCACGCAGAGAATGATACTGACCGTCAAAAGTCCGGCAGCCACCGCCGTCTCCGTCCCTCTCGGCATCCAGGGACCGTTCTCCCAGACTCGCCGAAAGCAGAAGGGCCGATCCAGAAGTCAGCTGCCCAGCACCGCTCCCACCGCCGCAAACAGAGGCAGAGCCTTGAGCAGCATGGCGATATAGCTGCCGCTGCACACTGAGAGAGGAACACCGTGAGGCCGGCAGCCGCCAGGGACAGCGCCAGGATCAGTCCCGCCAGCACCACGAGATAGGTCCCGTAAGTCCAGTCGAACCAGGGTGAGCCCCAAGCCCAGATCCCGCCCAGGCCGCAATCGCGAAACCGCAGAGGCTTCTGCGCCAGGAAGGGAACAGTATAAACCACAAGATTGACGGCTGTCAGCACCAATGCGGAGCATAGGGCGGCCGCCATCTGGGTGGTCAGAACGGCCCGCCCCCGGCGGGAGGTCCACTGCCTGTGAAGGGGAGTGCAAGGCTTTGGCGGAGGGACAACATTTCCGGCACGCTGAGGAGGCCGCGGGCCTTGTGCGGCCTGTGTGGACGGAGGTTGACGAAGAAGTTTTTCGAGGGTATCTCCAGAGGGGAAACAGCATGGGAGATGGAACTAATGGCGGTTTTGAGGGGTAAATCCGGTGATTTTTGCCAGCCAAAAAAGTACTAGATAAAGGGAGGTGCTCGCAAAGCGATCACCTCCCAGTCACAATGGCCAGCGATGCAGGGGGATAACACCCCTCCGCCTTATTTGTCGGTCAGGAAAGCATCCATCGCTTCCGGCTGTTCCGCATCAGCGCTGAGACTATAAGAAAATATCCTAGGTCTATCTTGTCAGTCATACTTCAAAAGAAATGGTTAACCCATTTTTTAATATTAATAAAATATGGACTGAGAGTATAATTTCTCAGCCCATATTCTATCTTTTCTAACTGTTTCAAAACTCCTTTTGGAATATACCCAAAATTATCAATGCCCAACTTAAGCGGTTTGAATGATGGTTTTTTCGAAAAAATCGTGTTTTATTCTCATTTAAGTGACAGCAAACCTCAGATCACGGCCTGTCTTAAAATCTCGGTAGCTTTCTTCAATGCGATCTCACTGCTCATAGTTTTGTCCTCAATTTCAACGCTAACTGCTCCATCATACCCCATGATCTGTGCCTCGGCAAAAAAGCGCTTCCACCAACCAAGGCCGTGTCCATAACCAACAGTGGCGTAATTCCAAGCTCTGGTAGCGCAATAGTCGATAGGCTTTGATTCCAGCAGTCCGTTGATACCTGCTACATAGGGCTCAATTCTCGCATCTTTGGCATGAATGTGATGAATGGCAGGCCCCAATGCCCGCAACATCATAATGGGATCTCCCCCCATCCAGAAACAATGGCTTGGATCTACGTTCATACCGATAAGAGGGTCAACCGCATTGCGAAGTTTCAGTAGTGTTTCCACATTGTAAACCATTTGATATGGATGATTCTCCAACGCGATTTTTTGAATGCCACATTCCTTCGCCTGCCGGACTGTTTTCTCCCAATAGGCCAGAGTAACTTCCCACTGATAGTTCAGTATTTCCTGGGTTTCCTCCGGCCATGAGGCCACAACCCAGTTGCTGTACTCGTCCTTTGGGCCGCCCCCGGGTAGGCCGGACATCATAACAATTTTCTGAACTCCCAGCTTTTCTGCACAGCGAAATGTTTTCAAAACATTTTCCGCATGGCTTCTACCACGTTCGCCTGGCGCCAACTGATTGCCGGAGCAATTCAACGCACAGATGGTCAAATTGTGCCGTTTGAGGCTTTCCTTCAAATGTTCTCTGGCAACAGCACTGGAAATCAGCTCGTCCATATCTATGGGAGGATCTCCACACCAGTTACAGGTGGCAATCTCAACCGCCGTGTACCGATGTTTGTTTGCTAGTCCAAAAACATACTCACTATCAGAACCAAATCCTTCTGTAAGCAACGATAAGTTCATATTTTTCTCCCCATTACGACTTTTTGCTATTCTTTCTGGTATCCAAAATAACAGAGATCACAATCACGGCTCCCTTTACTACGTTTTGCCAGTATGGAGAAATCCCAAGCATGTTCATGCCGTTGGCGATAATACCGTACAACAAATCCCTTGCGCTCCAGGAGAGCCCCTACCTCGCATAATATCGTCCCCTTCGGATCGGTGACCACATACGAAGAATGGCACTGGAGGAGCGAAGGCTTGACAAAGAACCTTGTCTTTCCGCTGCCGGAACCGCCGATGACCAAAATATTCTTGTTCCTGGCGTACTTGGGCTCCTTGGGGCGGCTCGACATGGTGATCCGCTCCGTCTGGGTCATGGGGATGTTGTTGAAAAAATCCTTGTCCATGTAAGGGGCGATGTCGGCCTGGGTGCCCCATGAAGCGTTTTGTCAAGTGCTTTTTTGAGTTATTGACGCAAATTCTTGTGAAAGTGCGAAAGTGCAAAGTGCAAAGGGTCTGCGTTTTGCACTTTCAGCTTGCGGGTTCGGGTGGCTGCTTCTTCTTGATGAAGTTATACCATTGACCGCCGACACGCCTTGCGCCTAAAATACCGCCCATGTTGCGCTTGGCGTTCTGTACCGTCCTCTCGGATATTCCGGCTTCGGCTGCGGCCTTTACAATGTCCTCGCTGGCAAGTTCTTTCCCGTCTGCAAGCAGGTCAAGTATCAGCTTCTCGGCTTGCTCGGTCTTGGTGGCGGTGTTCCCGCCCGCGCCGGATAGCAGCTCGTCGGCGGTTATGTCATATTCGCCTATCCATGAAAAGCCTGTTTCCGGGTCAAGGCAAAAGGCAACGGGCTTGCCCTCCGGCGCAAGGGAAGATTTGTCATGGACGATAACGCGCACATTCGGCTCCCGCTTCACGCGCCCGATCAGCAGGACGCTCCTTGCTGCGGCGCGGAAGTCAATAGAACCTAAGCCCCGGTATGCGCTCTGTCCTCCGGCGGCTTTGTTCAAGTGTCCGATAAGGATAACGGCGCACCCGGTACGCTCGGCAACATCGGCAAGGCGGCGGAACATGGGGCGCACTTCGTTTGCCCTGTTCATGTCGGTCTTTTCGCCCATGTACGCCTGTATGGGGTCAAGGATAATCAACCGCGCCCCGTTCTGCGTGATTGCCTTTTCTATGCGCTCGTCGGAGAGGGTAAGCTCCCGTTTGGCTTCATCAATCACAAGCACGCGGTCAAGGTCGGCTTCGGCTTCTATCAAGCGGGGCTTGACGGTATCGCCCAGCCCGTCCTCGGCGGTCTGGTAAATCACTTGGAATGGCGGCAAGGGCTTCATTCCCGGCAGCGTTCCCCCGGTGGTGCAGGCGGCGGCAAGGCGTAGGGCAAAGGTGGTCTTGCCCTCGCCGGGGTTGCCTTGCACAATGGTTACTTTCCCAAAAGGGATATACGGCTCCCATAGCCATTCAACGGTCTGTGTGTCAACCTCGCTCATGCGGATAATCTCGACGGTTTCTTCCTGCGGCGGTTCTTTCAATCCGTAAACCGCTTCCCGGATATACTTCCCGTCTGTGATTTCTGCCCGGTGCTGCAATACCTCGTTCCAGTCCTTGTAAAGCGGCACAAGGCGGTGGACGGTCAAGCCCTCCGGCACAAGCTCCGCAAGGCGGCTGCAAGCGTCGTTTCCGGCTTGGTCGCTGTCAAGGCAGAGGTAAACGGTCTTGATGTTCGGGCGGTCAGAGAGGAAACGCAACAGGGCTTTTTCTCCCACGCCGCCCAATGACAAATAGCTCTGCTTCTGCCACGCCTTTTTGAACAGGCAGAGGAAAGAGAGCAGGTCAACGGGGGCTTCAAAGACAAAAAGCCTGTCACCCTCGCCTCGGTAGCAGAAATTAAAGGCTTTGTCGCTGCCTTTCACATCAAACCGGAAGTTTCCCGCCGTTCCCTTGCTGTGGGCGTAGCGCGGTATTCCGTCCTCGTCCCGCCCCACAAATACGGCGTTGTGGTGGGCTGCGTCCTCGTAAATATCGCCGCGGGCAAAGAAAAAGCCCGTCACATCATCATCAATGCGGCGGGCTGCTGTGAGGTAGTTCCTCGCTATTCTGTTGTCGTTGTTTGGGGGCGGTAGCCGGAAGTCGGAAAGGGACGCGTGGCAAGGTCTGTCCGGCGGCGGTGCGGCTCCCTTTTCTCCTGTGAGAAGTTCCACGGCTTCGGTGAAGCTCTTGCCGAAAAACTCCATGACAAAATCAACGGGGCCGCCGCCCTTGCTCTGGCTGTGCCTGTACCATTTGTTTCCCCGGACGGTCAAGCTGTCGTGCCGTTTCCAGCGGTATTCATTCCCGGCGCGGGTAAGCTGCTCGCCCTGTGATTGCAGGAAAGAAACAAGGTCGGCTTGGTTCGCCCGGTTTATCTGTTCTTGGGTGTAATACATGGTTGATACCTCGCTTTCTTCGGTTGAATTGTTCATAGTTTCTAAGTATAATAAAAACAACAAATTGGAAGTTATCATAAAGATGGTGCGATATATGATTTTTAAGGGATTTCCATACTATTTGGGGGCAATTGCGACAACAAAATGTATAAGAGCGATTTTATTTGTGTTTGTGCCTGGCAAAAACGGAGATAGGGTTACCCTGGATTCTTGTACTGGATGGGTTAGGCACATGGGAAGATTTTACGAGAGCAGGACATATTCATTTTTGTTAGATACACAATTGTCGAAAGGGAATATAGAGGTCCTTTTGCTGGATAAGAAGAAGCACCCCATATTAAAACTCAATGAACACTCTCCATCCGGTACAATAGCCTTAGATGGAAAGAGCAGATATTATCTGCGTTGGGAATTTAGGAGTGCCTCTGGTAAATGTAAGCTACAATGGTAAAAGCAAATCCCGGTTTATCGGAAAGCATTTAGGACGGACAAGCTGGACAGCTTGCCCGTCCTTTTCCTTATCGCTCCTGTTCATGCCGCTTGGCGCGGGTCTGCTCCGGCTGGTCGGCTTTCAGCGCAATATCAACGCACTTGCGGATATTGTGCAGTTCGGCAACCTCGGCGCGGGTTTCTTTCAGCTTGGTATATTCCGCTGTTCTCTGCCCGCTGAGAGTGGCGTACTCTTTTTCCCATTCAGAGATAGGCAAGGTCTTTGTCCCTTTCGGCAGATTTGCATGGAGATAGCGGCTCGCTGCGTTCCATAGGGTCAACTCGGCGCGGTGGGCTTCCTCGTACTTGTCGCGCTTGCTCGTCCAGCCATTTTTCAGCTTTTTCAGCTCGTCGTGAATGGGCTTGTACTCGGTGTAGTTCTTCCCGTATTCAATCAGCTTTTGTAATTCTTTCATGCGCTTCTCGGCGGTTTTCATGCCCGCCCGGATAGCGTCGGCTTGGTCGCTGACAGAGGAAAGGGTAGCGTCCAGCTCCGCAAGGGTGGAAATGCCATGCTCGGAAAGATAGCCTACTGCCTTTGCAACGGTTTTCAGTTCATCGGCGGCGTGCTGCCTTTGCCAACTTTGCGAATACTTCCGGCTCTTTTCTCTCTGAACGCTTAAATACTTCATCAGCAGATTTGCAAGGCCGGGGGATTGCGGGGGCTGCTCCGGGGCGTTTTCCCGCGCCTTGAACAGTTCGCCAATCCATTCTTTGAGCTTTCCAATCTGCGCCCGGATTTCCCGGATAAGGCGGTTTGCCTTTTGGATATTCCGGTTCAGCTCGCCTTTCTCGGTGGCTATGCCTTTCTTCTCCATTTGACAAGCCGCTACGCCCATGTGGACGGTAGGCAGCTCGTCAATGCCGCGCTCGGCGTTACTGCGGTGGTCGATACGCTCCGGGCGTCCGGCGCGTTCAAGGTAGGCATTTGAAATATCCGCCCATGCCTTGCGCCATAAAAGCGCGTTGCCCTTGTCGTTCCAGCCTGTGAGGTCAACTTTGTGTGTCTTGTATCTGCCGCTTGGTAAGCGTATGCGCTCGCCGTTCTCGTCAATGTCATATTCCTTTTTGGACTTCGCCGCCCATGCGCCGCGCTCGTCAAGGGGGCGCATAGTAAGCATGATATGACAATGGGGGTTGCCGCTGTCGGTGTCGTGAATGGCAAAATCAACGCACATTCCTCTGGAAACAAATTGAGAGGAACAGTATTCCCGGACAAGCCGGATCTGTTCCTCTCTGGATAATTCTATGGGGAGTGCTGCGTCAATCTCTCTGGCAAGCTGGGCGTTCCCGGTTTTCTCGTAAAGCTCCACACTGTTCCATAGGGTAGCGCGGTCAGAGAAAGAGGGCGGGGCATGGGGCGGCAATAGGATTTCCGTATGGACAACACCGCCTTTGCGGGTGTAGTCGTGGGTCATTCCGTCCCACTCATTTGTCAACTTTTCGCCGCTTCGGTAGGCGGCTGCGGCAACGGCTGATTTGCCCTTGCCCCGGCTGACAATGCTGATATTACAATGGTAGATGGCTATGGGTATCACCTCCCGGATAGGATAATAAAACCCGCAAAAATGGTACAGACGCCAACGGCGGGTGTACTGTTTTTGTGGGTGTGCAGGGATAGCCGCGTAAGCGGCGCAAGGGGTGCAGCCCCTTGTTGCGGCAAAGCCGCCAATGTCGGTCAGAGAGGGAAGCAAGCGGCTTTCTCTCTGTGCCGACAAGCCCTCGGCAGAGCGCACGCACCCGTAAGGGTGTATAAGTGCGCCCTTTGTGCCAAAGGGATTATTCGCTTTTCCCGCCCTTGGTGCGTTTTTTCAGATAAGCCCGCGCTTCCTCGCTCGTCAAGGCAAGCCGGAGAAAGGCGGCGGCTTCCTCGTCGGTCATGGTCTTGGCTTCCGGCACAATGCTCTCAAAGACCGCACCCCGGACGATCAGCCGATGGCTGCGCGTCCTGCGTTCCTCTTGGGATAACTTTTGCCGCAACACCTTTTCCCGGTTTTCAAGCTGCCGGATTTTCTTCTTCCCGTCCTCAATCTCGGCTTGCAATTCCTCGCGGTTTTTTTCTCTCGGTTTCGTCATGGGTGGTCACTCCTTTCTACCTGTCGGCATAGAAAAAGGACAGTCGATTTCCTCGGCTGTCCTTTTGATTAGGGTGTTTGGTTTACTCCGTTCTGCTCAATAAATGGGAATATTAAATATCAATACGCCCTTTAATACATTCCTATTAAAACATCAGCTTCGATTGTCAAATGTGTGAGAGTACACCAATCAACGCAATCTTTTTCAACGCAAAAGAGAAGCGGCGTCATTTCAATAAACGACATTCTTTGTTCTGATGACAACTGTACGGTGGCTGAAACCGTTTCTCTTGAAATGGTTTTAAGATATTTCTCAAAATATTCAACGACAGACTCATTTGAATAATCTGGATTTTTCAAGTGTGCTTGCACTTTAGTCCTAATTTCCCTCAAATGATTTTTCGTAGGAATTACTTTCACAACATATCCGTTAGGAGATAGCAATCGCTGAAATTCTTTGTAGTGTGCAGGCGAAAATATGTCTAAAATACAATCCATACTTCCGTCTTTCAAAGGGATTTTTGATAAGTCAGTAACAAACCACTTCACTGCTTTGCGCTTGTCTTTTTTTGATGCAATCTGTATTGCCTCCCTTGACAAGTCAAAAGCAAAGATGTTTCGTTCTGTTCTTTGCTGTATCTGCCTTGCATAGAAACCCTCGCCGCAACCAACATCTAAAATGTTTCTTATAGATGGCGTATCAGAAATAAACTGTATGATTTTCTCCAACACAACATCATACATGCCATACTCCAAAATTTGGTGCCGGTTGTCAAAAGACCGCTTGCTGTAGTTGGTTTTGGGCGATGATTTTAACAACAAATTTACATACCCATATCTTGAAATATCAAAGCAATGTCCATGTCTACAAATTAGGCTATTGCCTTGTATATCCATTGATTTTGTGCAAATTGGGCATTGAAAATAAACCTTGCTGTCTGCAAAGCGTGATAAATTATTATTCATTTGTTTTTCCTCCGTAATTACATCTCTGCTTCAATAAGCGAGTTATGCAGTACGGATAACCGCAACATAACTCGCGGTTTTATCTTAATCTCATGAATGTAACCATTGTGTTGTCCTCCAATCAATTCCGCAGTATTACTCTGCTTTTAGAAAAAGTATAGCACAAAACTATGAACATTTCCACTCTATTTCAGCCTGTCGGCGGCGTTGCTCTCTCTGGCGTACCGCCGCGCCGCTTCCCGCCGTTCCTCGCTGTATGGGGCGGTCAGACGGAAAGAGAAGCGGCCTTTCTCAATGTCAAACTCCATGCAGCCCGTTTCCGGGTCTGCGTCGGTCTGGCGGCACACATCGGGGTGCTGCTCGGCATAGGCGGCAAGCCGCTTCTTCAAGTCGGTATTGTGGGTACGGATATGGATCAACGGGTCTTTCTCATCAAACCAGATGTCTGTGGTCTTTTTTTGCTTGGGAAGCCCTGTTCGCATAAACTCTCCTTTCTGCGCCCCTGTTACGCAATAGGGGCATTTTTCGGGTGTTTTCTCCGGCTCTTGACTTGGGGAAAATGGGGATTTTCAAATAGAAACCGCCCCGGCGAACCATTCTTCGTCCGGGCGGTTCCTATCGCGTGATTTTCGTTTTTTCCGGCTCTTGACCGTCCTGCAAGCTGTCGGCAAGTATCACTTTGAGCAGCTTGTCGCGGAATGTTTCTGTGCCGCTGTGGTTGAAAAACAACTCCGCAACGATGGTCTGTCCGTCCCTCTGTGTCGTGATAACACTGTCGGGGGATTGAGGTGTCCCGTTCTGTTCTGCCATAGGCGGCTCCTTTCTCTGGGTGCAAAAGAGGGATTTCCCGTAGCCCGGAAAATCCCTCTTGGTTGTCAGTATTCGGTTTTACTGTGCGGGTGCTGCGGCGGCTTCCTGTGCCTTTTTCTTTGCCCGGTATTCCCGTGCTTTCATGCGGTCATACTCCCGTCGCTTTTCAAGGTTACGCGCCCGGTACTCCCTTGAATACTGCCGGTGGTAGGCGCGGCTCTTTTCCTTTTGGGCTTCCTCGATTTTCTCCCGCATTTGCCGGATTTCCTGCTCCGTTGGCTCTGTAAGCTGTGTCACTTCGTTCTCAAATTTGCCGATATAGTTGAAATATATCCCGATGTGCTGAATGGCTTGTTTTGCCCTTTTCTTGTCGCGCTCATGCACTTCAATCCGGCTGATAAACTCGTTGAGAATGGCGGGGGTCAGGTCGGTAAAGGCAGCGTAGCGTTCCGTCAGCTTCAAAAACTTCTGCGCCCGTCCGCCCGCGTTCTCAAAAGCGGATAGCTGCTCTTGCAGCTCGGCAAGCTCCGCTTTCAGCGCATAGTATTCTTCTGAATACTTCTGCGACATTTGCTCATAGCGGTCTTGCGGGATCGTGCCGAGGGCGTTGTCCTCATAGAGCTTGTTCAGCACCTTGTCAATCTGTTCAAGGCGCGTCGTGATTTGCGGGATACGCTTCTGCTGTTTCTTGGTCTTGTCGGTCTGCTGCATGGCAAGGTTCTTTTTCACTAAGGCTTCAAATTCCGCCCAGTTGCTGATAGAATAGTCCTCGATTTTCTTCAGCACTTCCGCGATGGTCTGCATGAGCAAATCCGCGTCAATGATGTGCGGGGAATTGCATTTGGGGTTTTTGGCTTTTCCCTTGTGGTACTCGCTGCAATAGGCAACATGACGCTTGCCGCCATTCCGATAATCTATGCGAATGTGCATTTTCGCACCGCAATCCTTACAGAAAAGCAAGCCCGACAAAGGGTGGATTTCCCCGTCCCCGTTGGGGCGTTTGACGGGCGCATTTTCCAAAATCCGCTGTACGGTTTCAAAGTCGGTGCGGTCAATAATCGGCTCATGCACATTTTCGGTTATCTGCCATTGGCTCCGGTCTACATAGTGGTTCCGCTTGTCGCGGAAGTGCTTTGTGGTCTTGAAGTTGACAACATCACCGCAATACTCCTGCCGTGTGAGGATATGGGTCAGGGTGGCTTTGTTCCACTTATAGCGGTTGGCCTCATTGAGCGCCCTGTTTTTACAGGTTCCCCGCCCGCGCTCTTTCATGTAGAATGTGGGCGTTGGGATTTGCGCCTGCGTGAGATATACGGCAATTTGGTTTCGGTTTTTTCCGTCCAGAAACAGGCGAAAAATCAAACGAACAACTCCGGCGGCTTCCTCGTCGATAATCCAAAAATCCTTGTTGTCCGGGGATTTGACATAGCCATAGGGGGCTTCGGTGGCAATCGGCTTTCCACTCATGCCCTTCGTCTTAATGCCGGTCTTTACTTTCTTGCTGATGTCCTTTGCGTACCACTCCGACATGATGTTGATAAAGGGCGCAAACTCCAATGTATCGGGCTTTTCGCTGTCTATCCCGTTGTTGACTGCGATAAAGCGCACATTGTTCCGTCTGAATATCTCCATCGCATTGCCGACTTGGAGATAGTCACGCCCCCAGCGTGTCAGGTCTTTCATAATGCAGACACCGATTTTCCCGTTCTCTACATCGTCCATCATGCGGGAGTAGGCAGAACGGTCAAAAAATCTGCCGCTTTCGTCATCGTCAATGTAGTGCCGGATATTGGTTAAGTGCTGCCCTCTGGCGTAGTTCTCCAAAAAGATTTTTTGGTTCTGTATCGAGTTACTCTCACCGCCGTCCCTGTCCTCGTCGCCCACGGAAAGGCGGGAGTAAAGGGCTGTAATTTTACTATAATCAGTCATGTGCATAACCTCCTGTGCGTCCATATAGGCTTCCTTTACACTTAAAATTATGCACTCCAGCGGGCGCTGCCGTACTCGATCCCCCGGCGGTATTTCTTCGCGTTCTTGCCTTTGGAGTAGACCGCCAGCCGGATCAGCACCGCGCCGGCGGCGCCCACGCACAGGTCCAGCAGATGGAAACTGGGCGCCAGGCTGGCAAAGGCCGCCGAAAAGCCCTGCCCGATATGGAGCAGCTTCTCCGAGGCGTCCGCCCCAGGCGCCAGCCGCACCCCCTGGCAGAGCTTGTCAAAGAGATACACAAAGATGAGATATGGGAGGTTGAGGATGATCTGCTTTTTCACCTTGTCGGTCATCGCGCCACCTCCCGGTCCTTGGCCTTGACCTTCTCCCGTTCCCGGTGTTTGGTCCTGGACTGTTCCTGGGCCTGGGCCAGCCGCTCCCGGATGGTGGGGCGCTTCTCCCGGCCCAGAGTCATGGCGGTGAACTCCTTGAAGGCCGGCTGGAGCTGGTCTTTGTCCTTCGCCTTGAAGAACACATAGTAGTGCGGTGGGTCGGTTGTGGGGTCCTTCTTCAGGGCATAGTCGATGTCATACTTCTTCGCCACCGCCGAAAACGCCTTGATGTTCTGCTCCGTGATCTCGATGTTGGTCAGGGAGGCCCCATGCTGTTTGAGCTGGTGCAGGGTCTGTTTTCCCTGGTGTAAGCTGCGCTGGGAGGGCTTCTTCTGCATCTCCTCCAGCACCTTTTTCACAGCCTTTTGGAGCAGGTCCGCCGTCATCTTGCCGGTCTCCACCGAAAGAGAGACCACGCCCTGGGTGATTTCTTCCTGCACTCACATCACCTCCGATCTCCGCCGCCGTACATATCGTGGCTCACCAGGGAAGTGTAGTAGCTGTCGATGGTGGCCGGGGCGTTATACAAAGCGGCCAGCAGGTATTTCTTGATATTGCGGACATAGGTGGTGTTCTCCCGCATCCGGTCCAGCACATACTCGATGTGGGAACTGTTCAGCTTCAGGAACCGGGACTTGACCACCTCCGCCGGGTAGTCGTCCCCGGCGATACGGATCATCTCCCGGTTGGAGCACACCGTGTCCACCATGAGCTCCACCAGCTCGTCCAGGCGGTCACGGTCAAGGCGGTGGTTCTGGATGAGGCAGTCATACTCGATGTTCTCCAAAATCAATTCCCGATAGCTTTCCCGTTCCCGCATCCGGTCCCGTCCTTTCCGGTCCGAGCCCCTGGGGGGTTGGGGGATTGATTGGACAGGATTTGATCCTTCCGTACTTGATAGATCTTTTTTTGATTTTTCTTTACTTGATCTATTAGTATTTAATTGTGCGGGGTTTCCCTGTTCAGGTTCTTCCAAGACAGGGGAAGCCTGTTCAGGATTATCCAAGACTGGATTTTCCCGTTCAGGTTTTTGCGGTTTTGGTTCCGGCGGTCTGGGCTGCTCCAGGATGGTGTACTCGATGGCGCCGAGCTGGCCGTTGGGGTTGCGGACCCGCTGGCGGATCACATAGCCGTGTTCCTCCAGCTCCCGCACCCCGGCGCAGATACTGTCAACGCCATCCTTGCAGATCCGGGCCAGCCCCTTGGTGGTATAGTCCCACTCCTCCGGCAGGGAGAGCATGAGGGAGAGAAGGCCCTTCGCTTTCAGCGAGAGCGACTTGTCCCGCAGGTGATGGTTGGACATCACCGTGTAATCGCGGGTTTTCTCAATGCGGAATACCGCCATATTGGATACCTCCTTCCTTCGGTTTTGAAAAGTGTTCGTTTCGGCGGGGTTACGCCCCCATATCACCGCCCGGCCTCCCATAAGGGAAAGGATATGGGCGGCTTCATTTGCGCCGCCCACAGGCGAAAAAACAGGGGATTTCCCACCCGTTTTTATACAGTTTTGCGTGCCCCCGGCAGGGCATAAAAAAACGCCACAGGTTTGTGTTACCCATGGCGTTGCCCCGGCAGATGGCCGGTCTGTATTCAGTTATATGGTCACGGGGCGGAGGCCCCGATTGACGGGTACTGTACCCGTATCTTGGCATTTCGTGGTCTTTCAGCGTGTCAAGGCTCACTCAACAGTAGTAAAATCGTAGTAAATGAGATGGTTTTGACCTGTCTGAAATGCCCGTGGATACAGTGTTTTCAAGGGATAATCAGATTTTGGCTTGATTTTCAGAAAAAAAGCCGCAACACTCTGATACCCTAAGTTTACAGGCTAGGAGATTCAGATTGTTGCGGCTTGATGGAGCTAGCAGGGTGACTCGAGCACCTGTCCTGCTGATTACGAAACCCATTCCAGCGTCAATCCATTGCAGTGCAAGGGTTTAAAGGCGTTTTTCATCAAAAATCAGCAGGTCAGGGAGTTTTTTTAGTTCCGCTTCTTCCCGCCTGTTCGAAGGTGTAGGGCGCGGCGTGAGTATGGTCCTCGGGGTCCCAAATTCTTTGATGCAAGGTTTTCCTGCTCTGTCCTCCCACGCCCCTCAGGTAATTTCAAAGCCTTTTTCCGCTCCCAATATGACCGTCTGTCTCTTCAAAGAAGGATGTGCTTGCGCATGTGCAGAAAATCCGCACGGTTCTTGCACACCCTTTTCGCGGGAGGTATGCTATATTACAATTACTTACAATTTTTGCTTTGAGCGAGGTGCGCGATATGCAGCTGTTCAGTCAATACCTGCGTGATTTGCTGCAGGCCAAGGGTCTGACCGTGTCGGCCCTGTCCCGGCTGTCCGGGGTGGAGCGGACGGCCCTGTCCAAAACGCTGACGGGGCAGCGAGTGCTGCCCTATGCCGCTCTGGACGATCTGATCTACCACCTGCGCCTGACTCCCGGGGAGGAGCGGCGGCTGCGGTCTTATTACGACGCCCAGTTTGAAAAAGAAGGCCTCCGGCAGTCCCGGGAGATCGTAGGCAGGCTGTTTTCCAACCTGGCCCGGCTGGACTTCACCGCTCCCGCCTTTGAGGAAAGCCGCCTGCTGCTGGATCTGGACGGCTATGCCGGACCACGCTCCATCTTTTCCGGCGCCTCCAACGTCCATCCTCTGCTGCGGATGATCCTCTCTCAGGAGCTGACCCGGCCGGACGCCCGGGTGGAGTTGACCGTCCCGCCCTCGGACATCTTCCTGAGCGACGAGCTGCTGCGCCGGTATCTGGATGGCCGCATGGGGGCGCAGGTCCGACAGATCATCGCCTTCGACGCCTCCGGAGCGGCGGAGGACATCAATCTGCACAATCTGGAGTGCTTCTGCCGGGTCCTGCCCATCTGCCTGCTGTCCAAACGGAACTATCACCCCTATTACTACTACGACAGCATCGCCGCCCGGTACACCGACCCCTTCCCCTATTTTCTGGTGACCCACAGCTGCGCGGTGTGCCTGTCGGAAGACGGCTCCCAGGCCATGCTGCTGCGGGGCACAGACCAGGTGGAGCAATACCACCGTCATTTCCAGTCCCTGCTGGAGCGGTGCCGCCCCCTGATCCAGTACACGGCCGACCCGGTGGAGATCCTGGAGTCCTACGACGCGTCGACCGATGCAGACGGCTTCTACATGGTCATGGACCAGCCCTGCTTCGGCCGGTTCTACGACGAGGCCACCATCGGCCGGTACCTGCGGCCAGAGCTCCCCTTCTACGACCGGCTGGAGGCCGTGGCGCAAAAGCGGTTCGGCCGCCTGCGGACGGCGGAGCAGTTCTATACCATCTTCACCCGCAGCGGACTGGAGCGGTTCCAGGCCACCGGATCTCTGGACGATTTCCCCGTCGCCTTTGTGGCCCCCTTCCCGCCGGAGCAGCGGCGGCAGCTGATGCTGGCCCTGGCTGGGCATATCCGAAGCGGTGACATCACCGGACGCATTCTGGAGACCGGGAGCTTCCCGGACTACCTGAGTATGACCACCTCCCGCCGCTCCGGCATCGGCTTTTTCACCACGAAGCGATTTCCCCTTCAGGACGGCTTCTGCTCCATCCAAATCCGGGAGCCCAACCTGTGCCGGGCCTTCCACGGGTGGGTCACCCACCTGCCCAGCGATCCGCAGGTGCTCAGCGCCCAGGAGACCGCAGAGGTTCTGGAGCAGCTGGCCCAGAGCGAAATACAATGCACAATCTGACACAAGCACACCAAGAAAGGAAGATGGATATGAAGAAGATCTGGTGCTGGATCACAACCTTTGCCCTGATACTGGGACTGTGTACCCCGCTGGGGGGGATCGTCCCCACAGCAGCGGCGGAAGGCTCTCCCGCCGCTGAGGAATTCGTCCCCGAGGAGGAACCCGCTGCTGAGGAAGACCCCGCCGCTGAAGGTGAGCCTGCCGCTGAGGGTGAGCCTGCCGCTGAGGACGAGCCCGCCGCTGAGGAAGACCCCGCCGCTGAGGGTGAGCCTGCCACTGAGGACGAGCCCGCTATCGAGGAAGTGCCTGCTGCCGCGCTGCTGTCTGCCAACGCCACGGGTACCCTGTACGCGGGCACCTGGGGAGACAACATCACCTGGTCGATCAAGGACGGGATACTGTCTTTGTCCGGCGAAGGCCCCATGGATGAGGCAGATGCATTTTCCTGCGACCTTTCCCCGGAGTACACCATTAACCACACCAATGACGGCGTCAGCTTCGTCCCTTACCCATGGAGCATAGACTATTACATCTCCCAGGAGCTCGACGCCGAGCCGGCAGCGTTTTCCAGTGTAGTCATCGGAGAGGGCATCACCTCCCTGGCCGTCGGCGCCTTTTATGACTTTGATCTGGAATCCATCACTCTGCCGTCGACCCTGACGGCCATCGGGGACTTCGCCCTGGCGGAGAACCCCGCCCTGGGCGTGGTATCCATTCCCGCAGGCGTTACGCAGATCGGGATGTACGCCTTCCACGCCACGACAGCCAACGCCGAAGCGGAATCCTTTGATCTGACGCTCCCCGACAGCGTGAAGACCATTGGTGCCTTTGCCTTCTCTGAAAACCGCTACACAGAAATCACCCCCAACAGCGGGCTTTTGTCCATCGGGGAAGGGGCCTTTTTCAATGGCACAGAGGAGGAGAACCCCGCCATGCGATTTATCCCGGTGCCCGCCAGCGTGCAGGAGATCGGTCCCGGCGCCTTCTGCACCGCCGCCGTGGGCATCTTCGTCGAGCCCGGAAACCAGTATTACACCAGTGTATGCGGACAGCTCTACAATATCGACAAGACGCTCCTCCACACCCGCCCCAGATATTACCGGCCCAGCGAGTGGACTACCGCACCGGACTACGCGGAATCCCTGCTTATACAGCCGAAGGTGATCGGCGAATACGCCTATTCCTGCTCGCCTATACTGACGCAGGTGGAAATCCCAAGTTCGGTCCGGGAGATCCAGGACAACGCCTTTGCAGACTGCACCGCCTTGGAAAACGCAACCTTTGAAGAGGGCAGTCAGCTCCTCTCCATCGGGAATGCCGCCTTTTTGGGCTGCCCCCTGTCCGCCATGGAGGTGCCCGACGGCACGGAAACCATCGGTGATTACGCCTTTTGGGGCTGCCAGTTCACCAATGTGTACCTGCCCGACAGCATCACCAGCCTGGGCTGCGGCGCGTTTTTAGACTGCGATCAGCTGGAAGCGATCTCTCTGCCTTCGACTCTGGACCGCATCGCTCCGGAGTTGTTCTCGGGGTGCAATCAGCTGGAGTCTGTGACCATGGGAGAGGCCATCATCTCCGTGGGGGAAAGGGCATTCTATGAATGCACTGATCTTTTTGCCCTATTAATGTCCAGCAGTGTGAAATCCGTGGGAGACGAGGCCTTTTACAATTGCTCCAACCTGCCCAGCCTGTCCTTCCCAAGCGGC
Organism: Dysosmobacter sp. Marseille-Q4140; assembly: GCA_018228705.1. Classification (NCBI taxonomy): domain Bacteria; kingdom Bacillati; phylum Bacillota; class Clostridia; order Eubacteriales; family Oscillospiraceae; genus Dysosmobacter; species Dysosmobacter sp. Marseille-Q4140. Next base: position 699,381 of record CP073694.1, read on the forward strand.
CTTACCTCGATCGGCGAGAGTGCCTTTGAGGGCGCCGGCCTGGTGGAACTCTCTTTGCCCGATACGGTCACAGCGCTGGGTGTGTATGCCTTTTCCGGCTGCCCCATGACCCGGGCGCGCCTGTCCGCCGGCCTGACCAAAATTCCCGGCTGGGTGTTTTACAACTGCGAAAACCTGACGGGGCTCACTGTCCCCGCCGGCGTCACCTCCATCGGGGAACAGGCCTTCTCAGGCTGTACGGCTCTGGAGACGATTTCCCTGCCGGAGAGCGTCAAGACCATTGAGAAGTCCGCTTTCTCCGGCTGTACCGTTTTGACGGCGGTGACCATCCCCCAGAGCGTCACCTCCATCGCCCCATATACCTTCCGCGACTGCGCCGCCATGGCAGAGCTGGCCATTCCCGAGGGGGTCACCAGCATCGGAAAGTACGCCTTCTCCCGCTGCACCCGGCTGCGCTCCCTGGAAATGCCCAAGAGCATGCGCTCCGTGGACATCTGCGCCTTTGAAGAGTGCGCCAGCCTGGAGAAGGTGACCTACAACAGCACCTGCGCCGCCTGGGACGAGATCAATATTGCCGAAGAGGGCAACCAGGATCTTCGCTTTGCCCTCATCACCTGCACGGACGGGTTCTACGGCGTGGGCAGCGTCGAGCATATCCCGGAATTTGCGTCCGTAGATATTGTCACCCCAAATGCCCCTTCCAGCAGCTTTGTTCCCCTCTATAGCCCTGCTACATACTACCTGACCCTGAGCACGGCCGACTGGGAAAAGCTGATCGCAGAGCACGGAGACCTTCTGGGGGATGTGGATGAGACATTACAGACGGCCCCCTTCGCCGGTCATCTCACCGCCTATGCCTCCGGAGAGCGTCTTTTTTCCGTAGTGGGGCTCACCGCCTATCCCTCACAGCGTCAATTGGAAGTTTATGTAGACGCACAGCACCTCTCTGCCGCTGTCTCGCCCAACGATACGGTCAACGTATACCTCAGCGGCGGCGGGGAAGTGCTGGCCCGGGCCACCCTCACCGCCTCCCATATTCAGCAATGGTCCTTTGCAAATTACAGTTCCAATATCCCCTATGACCTAGTTTCCTCCCTGCTCGGAAAAGTCAAGGCAAAGCTGCTCAAAGACAAACTTCCCGAAGGCCTGGGCAGCGACGGACTTTGCTTCGGTATGGCCCTGACCGCCTCCCTCATCAATGCCGGTGAGATCCCGGTCTCCCTCTTCGGCTGTGTGGCCTTAGACCAGGTCCAGAAAGATGATACCCTGGAGGGCGTCCCCAGCCGTTTGGAAGATCGCCCCTACGCCGACATGACCGCTGACGAACTGATCAAGATTTCACATGTTCTCCAGCACTATCCGTCTGTACAGCAGCAGCTGAAGGATCATTACGGCGACTATGCCGATCTGGTGGAAGCCATCGACCGCTACAAGCGCGGAGAGGGCTGTATGCCACTGATCTACATGAAAGGCAGAAACGGCGTCATTCATGCTGTCTGCGCCTACGATTATCAATACGAGAAAGTACTGGAGGCAGAGTATCTGCTGATCACCCTCTATGAGAATTCGTTTCCCCTCCAGCCGAAAACGATCCGCATTCAGAATCCCGACACACCGGATGAATCACTCTGGAACTATGTGGAAGCCGGCAATAATTATATCGGCAATTCCAGTACCATCACCTTTTTAGATCCGTCCAGTCCCTCCCTCAATATCACGGCTTCCGAATTCGCACTGCTCAACGCCAAGGAACAAGTCAACCTGACCACCCACAACCTTCTCGCAATCCCCGTCTCTATGATTGCAAACGACGCTGGCGCGGGCACCGCAGGGGCACCGTCCACCACCTGCTGGCTCTCTGGTAGCGGAGCAGTCATTCTGGAGGAGCTAACCTCGGACGCAGAGGTCTCCCTGGCGGACGACTATGCCTCCTATACCATCCGCCAGGCCGAGACCGGCACGTTCCGTCTGACGGACGGCGAGGTCACCCAAGCCCAAGCCTCCGGCGAGGCGGTGGAGCTCTCCTGCGAGTACTACCCCAATGACGGCGACACTCTGGTCCGCGTCACGTTCCAGGGCTCCTGTGCCGAAGGGGCGTCCGCCTCCCTGACCTATGACCCTGGAACGCAGACCGTGGACCTCACCGGCGTCGGACAGGGCACCATCACCGTCACCTACGACGACGGCAAAGACACTACAGAGGATCCCACCTGGACCCAAATCGTCTCTAGCGGCACGGTGTCCGTCACCGGCAACGGTTCCACCGCTCCCGAGATCGACAGCGATGCCGGTACATCCAGCGGTCCTTCCTCCGGTGGCTCCTCTTCCGGCGGTTCTTCCTCTAGCGGATCTTCCTCCAGTGGGGCAGCCATTCCGGAATCCGGCCCCACCTATGCCGACGTGCCTGCCGATTATTGGGCATACACAGAAATCGAATGGGCCAGCAGTAGCGGTTATATGCGGGGAACTTCTGTTTCCACCTTTGCTCCCGGCGGCACCGTCAGCCGCCAGCAGGTGTGGATGATCCTGGCCCGGATGGCTGGGGCCAAACCCGCCGACATGGCGGCAGCCAAGGCCTGGGCGGTGGCAAACGGGATCTCCGACGGGACAAATCCCGGCAGCCCCGTCAGCCGCCAGCAGTTGGCGGCCCTCCTGTACCGGTACGCGGTGCAAAACGGCATGACGGCCGTGACGATGGAGGAAAACCTCTCCAGGTTCCCCGACGCACAAAACGTGAGCAGCTATGCCGTCCAGGCCATGAACTGGGCCGTGGGCCAAGGCATCATCACCGGCACCTCCGACGACCTGCTCAATCCCACCGGTCCTTCCACCCGCGCCCAGCTGGCGGTAATGCTGTACCGCTGGCTGGCCTAAACGGCAAAATTCCAAGCGAATCAACCCCCGGCGTCCGAGAGGGCGCCGGGTGCTTTTTGTGTGGGAGCACCTGCCGGGACAGACATCTACAAGGACGAAACACTCAAAATTCACGTCACTGTAAACAAGATAGAGGATCTTTGGAAAGCCAAAAACACAACGGGCGTTTTGGAAAGAGCCATGGGATAGTGTTGGGCTGGGGCCAGGCTGAACAGCAGATCAGCCAGATTGGCCGCGCCGGTCACGGTGTACCCCACTTTCTGTGAACCGGTGTAGGCCACTGCCGCAGTCGGGAGCAACCCCAGCATCATGACAACTGCCAAAAACAGATTTATAATTTGTTCCTTCATCGTCTCTCTTCTTATTCAGATAATGATCGGGAGCATAGCTGGTTTAAGTACATCATCCGACATAAAGTGCCGCATTTTCCCAAAATCATCCAAAATTTTTGCTGGACATCCGGCATATGGGATACCATATTAGGGGATACACCTACTATGGATATGTTCCAGACTTCTTCGTAAAGTTCCTTTCGATATGATATCGAAGAGAGGGGTTAAATACCGGATAGGTTCATTCTTCACTTTTAAACAAAGAGTTTGGCTATCATGCAGAGGAGCGCGCCACAGCCTCGCCATGGTGCGCTCCTCTGTATTACAATTGCTCCAGTCACTCGTCCAAAGGACCTCCCGGAGATCCGGATGGCCGTGCCGATGCGTACACGCTTGAAGAGCCCTTTCTTGACCAGCGCACAGGCGGATGACCGCCCGATGGGAAGGATCGCTGCGATCTCTTCCACCGTACAGGCACAGGTCTGAGACCGCAACTCTTTTTTTACTGTCCCGTGGTGTTTCCCCCTGAAAGGGCAGCGGGGGAAACATGAGAGATCACTCGGCGAAACCGCGGTAGAGGAAGGTGACGATCTGACCGCGGGTGCAGGTCCGCTCCGGAGAGAAGGCGGTGCTGCTGGTGCCGTTGGTCACACCGGCATCCACCGCCCAGTCCACGGCATCAGAGGTCACATCGGTAAAGCCGGCGTCAGGGGCGCTGGGGCTTCCGCTGTAGCGCCACATGAACTCCACAGCCATCTCCCGGGTACAGGGCGCATTCGGGGAGAACGTGTCGCCGCTGGCCAGGCCGTTCTCCTTGGCCCAGCGGGTGGCGTAGGCATAGTAGGCGCTGTCGGCCACGTCGGTGAAGTTATCATCGATGCCGCGATTCGGCGCCCCGGCGGCTCGCCACAGGAAGGTGATGATCTGACCCCTGGTGCAGGTCTGGTTGGGGCTGAAGGTGGTGGCGGTGGTGCCGTTGGTGATGCCCTCTTTTACGGCCCAGGCCACGGCGTCGGCGTAGTAGGCATCGGCGGCCACGTCGGTAAAGCCGGTGGGGGCAGCCGTGCTGCCGCCGATGACGGCGGTGGTGGCCGGGGTGCCGTCGGCATAGCCGTAGCCCTGGAAGGACATACCGCCTATATCCTGGTAGATACCGAAAATCAGAGGCGTACCGTCCTTGTCGGTGGCGGGCACCTTGGAATAGGGCGAGAGAGCCGTCTGCTCCGTTGTATACCAGAACGCGGGGAAGCCCTGGTTATCCAGCTTTACGCTGCCGCCGTAGTAGGCCTCTTCGCTCACGGCATCCAGATCATTGTAAGAGATGCCCCGGGCCGTCAAGGAGCCGCTGCGCATGATCAGGCGAGGGACTGTACTGCCGACGGTCACAGTGGCATCCTGGATGTCCAGGTAGGTACAGTCGACGGAGCCCCAGACGTCCAGGCTGCCGGTCCCCCGGATGGCCAGGGTGCTGATGTCATAGCCGTATCCGACCCACATGGTGACGCCCTGGGTAATGGTGTTCGTGGTGCCCGGCGTCAGGTACACGGTGGCCTTCACGGTGCTCCCAAGCGCGTGGACGTTGAAGCAGCCCTCGAAGCCGCTGAGGGTCAGAGTCTGAGTGGCAGCAGACCAACTCCAGCCCTTGCCGCTGGAATCCTCGTCCATATTGTGATAGCAGATGTCATCGCTCACGCTCTGTCCGTCGTAGACCCAGATCTGATTCTTGGTCAGGTCCTGGGCGGCGAAGGCCGAGGTGCCGAGAGCGGCGCAGAGACACAAGGCAGTCAGCAGGGATAAAACGCGGGTTTTCATGGTACATCGCTTCCTCTCTTTGTCCATTTTTATACCGAACATGGAACCCATGATCAGGCCAGGGACCGGGGCGGCCGCCGCGAAGGCGCCTGTGCGCAGAAAGCGGCGGGGATGCAGGCAGCATCTCCACCGCTTTTACATGGACGTTCGGGGAACAGGAGACGGCCGGATGCCGCTGCGCTCGGACGTATTCATGCACAAATTTAACGATTTAAAGGATTATCGCGATATAGTTACAAAATATCACAGGCCGGGACCGTTGTCAACCCATACTGGGAAAATGCTCCAGCCGTGCGTCGGGCCTGGAGGGCTGATGTCTGTGGTCTGCGCGGCGCCCCGATCTTGACTGACTTCTGGAGCATTCAAACAAGATGAAACAGCGGCCTTTTCGTTGCTTCTTCAACAGTCCGTCCGGCGCAGCTCCTGCAGAGCCTTCGTTCGGTGCCGCTGAACGGCGCTCCGGGACACCCCAACGAGACTGCCGATCTCGCCGTTTGCCAGTTCCAGAGTGCAGTGCAAAATCAAAATGCTCTGCGACCTCTGCGGCAAAGCGGAGAAAACCTCGGTCAACGTAGCACTTTTTAAAGGAAATGCAACGAACAACACCAGTCTCAAAAAGTTTTTTGTTATATTTGATTTAAAAACTCATACAGACTGTCTCGGTGTGGGGAGACAACTCGTGGTCCACATACACCGCATCAAAATCGCTCATTTCCTCCCTTCCCTCGGGGTTTTATAGACGCCGCCCGACCTGCTGGCCAAGATGCTGTTGACCAGATCCTCTTTATTCACATATCTGCGGATTGAGCGCTTTTGCGGACTCTTAGATGCGGAGATTGCGGCGCTCTTTTTCCAGCCACTGCTGCATTTTTTCATTGGTCTCACTCCTATTTTTTGATACGTGCTTTGTGCATCCGCCGTGCTTTGTGCATCCATGTTTCCGGCAGACAGCATCCCCCTTTTTGACTACGTAGTTCTCTTTGAAATGAAAAGGGGCACCGGATCGGTGATTCTCTGAAACCACCAATTCGGCGCCGTGCCGTAATATTTGTATATGAATTTTCAAAAAACAGCGCCCTTTTAGCTCTCAAAAAAGGCATCGGCATTCAAACCGACCTTGATACCATCATAAACGCTGTTCAAGTCCCCCCCAGTTCCATGAAAAAGCGTCAGGCGATTTATTGGAAAAACCATTTTTGAAATAAAAAAAGCCGCAACACTCTGATACCCTAAGCTTACAGGCTAGGAGATTCAGATTGTTGCGGCTTGATGGAGCTAGTGGGGTGACTCGAACACCTGACCTGCTGATTACGAATCAGCTGCTCTACCGACTGAGCTACACTAGCATCAATATTCATTTAAGCGGAGGCACTTTTAGGCGAAGGAAAGTATAGCATATTTTACACGTAGCGTCAACACCTATTTCCCGGGCCGCTGGTTCCGCAAATCCCGCCTCCTTTTGATTACAAATCGTATTTTTGAAGGTTTTCCTGCAATTTTCCCTCTGTCATTTTGTAGATTTTTTGTTCTTTCACAGAGAAAAGCACCGATCCCTTCCCATGAAAGCGCCTGTTTTACCCTGTTTCAGTCGACGTTTTTTGTGGTTTTTCCCGATCATTTTTTCTATTCTCTTTGCTTTTTCCATCAAATTACATTTACATAATTTTTTAAATAACCAGGCACTACAACGAGTTATTCACATTTTCCACCAGGTTTTCAACATTTAATTTTTCTTTTATTTTCAATATAATTTTCAATTTTTTCTAAAATATGGAATTCTCTCTATCCCTTTGTTCTCCTTCTAGAAAATTGCCAATTATTTTACATAAGATTTTTTGCCTTTTGACTTTCTCCATATTCTTTTTCATTTTCCTCTGGACATCTCTTTTTTTGCATCGCTTTTTCGAATGGTCTGCAAAAAAAGCAGGAATTCTGTCTTTTCCGGCTGCCGTTCCGGGCAAAAAAACAAGCGGCCAAACGGCCGCCTGTTTTATTCGGAGATGTCCCGGGTGGCATAGGCGTTCAATTCCATGCCCGCCGTGTGGCCCGCCAAGTACTCATAGTACCCCTGGGCGCCGATCATGGCGCCGTTGTCGCCGCACAGCCGCAGGGGCGGCAGATACAGCTTGTACCCCGCTTTGGCGCAGGCCCGCTCCAAGTCTCCCCGGATCACGGAGTTTGCCGCTACGCCGCCAGCGGCGGCAATGATGGTACGGCCGCTCCGGCGGGCTGCTTCCATGGCCCGGGGCACCAGAGTGTCGCTGACAGCCTGGGCAAAATCCCGGGCCAGGGCCGCCCGGTCCAGTTCCTCCCCCACCTGCTGGGCGTGGTGGGCCAGGTTCACCACCGCCGTTTTCAGTCCGGAAAAACTCATGTCCAGCTCCGCCCCGTCCACATGGGCGTGGGGCAGATGGTACACGCCGCCCTGAGACTGCTTGGCCAGGGCATCCATGGGGGCGCCGCCGGGATAGGGCAGGCCCAGCACCCGGGCTGCCTTATCAAAGCACTCCCCCGCCGCGTCATCCCGGGTGGACCCCAGGATCTCCATATCCGTGTAATCCCGCACGTCCACGATCAGCGTGTTGCCGCCGGAGATGGCCAGAGCCAGGAAAGGCGGCTCCAGCTCCGGAAAGGCCAGATAGTTGGCGGCGATGTGGCCCCGGACATGGTGAACCGGGATCAGAGGTACCCCCAGGGCGCAGGCCACAGACTTGGCAAAGCTCAGTCCCACCAGCACGGCGCCGATGAGGCCCGGGGCGTAAGTGACGGCCACGGCGTCGATGTCCGAACGGGTGCAGCCCGCGTCCCGCAGGGCCTGCTCTGTCAGGGCGCAGATCGCCTCCACGTGCTTGCGGGATGCGATCTCGGGCACCACGCCGCCGTACAGCGCGTGCATATCTGCCTGGGAGGCAATGGCGTCAGAGAGGACCGTACGCCCATTTTCCACCACCGCCACGGCGGTCTCGTCGCAGGAGGACTCAAAAGCCAGGATCTTCATGGTTTCGTCATCTCCTCATTCGTTCCATGCCACTTTATCCAGCGGCGCTGCATCAGGCTGCCGGGGAATGCGGACGTATTTCGCATATTTCTCCGGGGAGAACCTGCGCAGATAAATCGTTCTGTGCGCCTCCATAAGCTGCTGATCAGGCAGCGGCTCCGCCGACCAGTACAGAGTTTTGTACGGCACGCCGAACATCTCCGTATCATATCCGGCAATCCGGGCGCCATTGCGGTCGTAAAAGCCAAGGCGCCGTTCCGCCATAGCCGGGTCCGGCGCAAAACGAGGTTCCTCGCTCTCTCCGAGGATCACGGTTCCCCGCTCCTTCTCCTGCATTTTCTCCAGAATCAGTGCGCCGGTCCCTCCGTTGCGGTAAGCAGGGCTCACGCACAGATAGTCCAGCAACGCCCAGCCGGGCTCCCCCAGCCACAAAAAGCACTCTCCGATGATCTTGTCCCCGTCAAACAGACACCAGGGGCGATAGACCCCATCATCCAGCATCCGGCGGATAATGTGCAGCGGCTTCAGCTCCGCCGCAGGAAAGGAAACCCGAAGGTCCCGCTCATACAACATCTCCAGCTGCTCCAGATTCGGCAGTCTCAGTTCCATAGTCAAACTCCTTCGTCATGATGATGGCATCCTCCCGGGGATGCTCGTAGTAGTTCTTCCGCCGGCCCACGGACCGGAAGCCCAGCTCCCCGTACAGGGCGATGGCCCCGTAGTTGGAGGCGCGGACCTCCAGGGTCAAAAAGGCCAGGCGGTTGCCCCGGGCAAAGTTCAAAAACACATCCAGCAGCTGGTGTGCCACGCCCTGGCGGCGGTACTCCGGCCGTACGGCGATGTTGGTGATGGTGCCCTCGTCCAGCACCACCTGGAGCCCGGCATACCCGGCCACCCGGCCCGCATCATCCAGGGCCACCAGAAAGGCGGACAGGGCGTTGTCCAGCTCCTCTGCCAGCATGTTCCGGGACCAGGGGTCCGGGAAGCAGATCCGCTCCAGCTCCGCGATCTCATCCAGGTGGTCCGCCGTCATGGGCACCACCCGCACGTGCATTGCTTGTCTCATTGTTGATTCCTTTCCGCCTCCGGCGACGCCGAGGCACGGATGTACAGGGCGATGCCGCCCACGACGGCGGCGCCGCACAGAAGGGTGGCCCCGCCGGGGCGCTCGCCGAAGATCAGCAGGCCCCACACCGCCGCCAGCACCGGCTCTAGCAGCTTGGCGGTGGAGATAAAGGCCGCGGGCAGGTACTTGAGCCCCCAGCTGAACACGTTGTGGCCCAGCAGGGTGCAGCACACCGCCATGCCCAGGGCCGTCAGGAAGTTGACGCCGCCGTGACCCGTCACCGGCGTGCCGCTCATAAGAGCCGCCGCCAGCAGCGAGGCCGACGCGGACAGATACACCAGGAAGGTGTACACCTCCGTGGACAGTCTCCGGCGGCAGACCGCGCCGATCATGGTGTAGACCGCCACCGCGGCCGCGCCGGACAGGGCGATCAGGTCCCCCGTCAGGGCGCCGCCTCCGGCGCTGTCCCCCATGGCCACCACGGCCGCACCGCAGAAGGCCAGTGCCACGGCGGCCCAGGCCTTTCCCGGCAGCCGCTGGCCCAGCACCGCCGCGGAGGCCAGGGCCACGAACAGCGCCTCCGTATCCACCAGCACCACCGCCGCGGCGATGGAGGTCCGCTCCAGAGCCGCGAAGTAGGCGGTGAAATGGAGACCCAGAAACACTCCGCTGACCAGGCACAGCGCCACGTCCCGGCGGGTCAGGGCCGCCAGCTCCCGCCGCCGGACCAGGACCGGAACGGCCATGATGGCGGCGGAGAGGGCCATGCGGCACAGCGCCAGCACCAGGGCCGGGGCCGTGGACCAGCGGGTGAACACGGCGGAGAGGGACGCCCCCGCCACACCCAGTAAAATCACCAGCTTTTTCATCCCGCCGCCTCCAGGATCGCGGAGGCGGTCTCCTCCGACGTCAGGGCAGTGGTGTCCAGCAGCCGGACGCCCAGGGCGCCGTACAGCGGCAGGTAGGCGAGGCTCCGCTCCAAAGCGTCCGGGGCACGCAGTCCGGCAGCCATGTCCCTCTCCACCCGGGCCGTCAGGGCCTCCGGGGAACAGGTCAGCGCGGTCTTTACCACGGCGCAGCCGCCCGTGTCCAGCCGGGACAGCAGCTCCTCCCAGATCTCCCGCCGGTGCAATACCCAGCAGAAGAGCACATGGTCATAGGCGGAGCAGCGGAGGAAGTTGTTCAGTACATGGGCGATGTTGTCCAGCACCATGGCCTTCGTCTCCTCCGTCACCTGGAAGGGATGGGCGTCCCAGCACCAGTCCCCGTCCAGGAACACGCTGCGCTCCAGCCTCTTTTGTAAACACCGGCAGGCGGCCGTCTTGCCCACACCCATGGGCCCGCCGATGAGATACAGACGCTTCATCCCTTGGCCTCCAGCCAGTTGCGGCCCCAGTGGGCCTCCGCCGTCAGGGGCACGGAGAGGGAAACCACCCGCTCCATCTCCTCCTCCACGGCACGGGCCACAGCCTCCGCCTCGGCCTCGGGGCACTCCACGATCAGCTCGTCGTGGACCTGGAGCACCAGCCGGGCGGCGGGGTGCTCCGCCTTCAGCCGCTTCCACACGGCGATCATGGCCAGCTTCATGATGTCCGCCGCCGTGCCCTGGATGGGCATGTTCAGCGCCACCCGCTCGCCGAAGGAGCGGAGATTGAAGTTGGAGGATTTCAGCTCCGGCAGCTCCCGCCGCCGGTGGAAGATGGTCTCCACATAGCCGGTCTCCTTGGCCTTTTCCACCACGGCGTCCATGTACCGGCGCACGCCGGGGAAGGTGGCGAAGTACGCCTCCATATAGTCCTTGGCCTCGGCCACGGTGACGCCGATGTCCTGGCTCAGGGAGAATGCGGAGATGCCGTAGACGATGCCGAAGTTCACCGCCTTTGCCCGGCGGCGCATCTCTGCGGTCACGTCGGCCGGGTCCACGTGGAACACCTTGGCCGCCGTCTCGGCGTGGAAATCCCCGCCGGAGAGGAAGGCGGAGCGCATGGCCTCGTCGCCGGAGATGTGGGCCAGGAGCCGCAGCTCGATCTGGGAGTAGTCCGCGTCCACCAGGACACAGCCCTCGGCGGGAATGAACATCCTCCGGATCTCGCTGCCCAGGTCCGTCCGGGTGGGGATGTTCTGGAGGTTGGGCTCCGTGGAACTGAGGCGCCCGGTGGCCGTCACCGTCATCTGGAAGGAGGTGCGGATCCGGCCGTCGCTATCCAGCGCTTTCAGAAGGCCGTCGGCGTAGGTGGATTTCAGCTTGGCGAACTGCCGGTACTCCAGCACCGCCCCCACGATAGGGGCCTCGTAGCGGAGCTTTTCCAGCACATCGGCGTTGGTGGACCAGCCGGTCTTGGTCTTTTTCCCGTGGGGCAGGCCCAGCTTGCCGAAGAGGATCTGGCCCAGCTGCTTGGGGGAGTTGATGTTGAATTCCTCACCGGCCATGTCGTAGACGGCCTTCTCCTGGGCGGCGATGCGGGCGGAGAGCATCTCCCCGAAGGCCACCAGAGCCCCCTTGTCCACCCGGCAGCCGGTCCGCTCCATCTCCGCCAGTACCCGGCACAGCGGCAGCTCCGCCGTCTCAAACAGCTCCCAGAGCCCCTTCTCCCGGAGCCTGGGCGCCAACGCCTGGTACAGGCCGTCCACGGCGGCGGCGTAGCTGTCGAAGCTGGCCTCCGCGGCGGCCGCGTCCCCCAGCAGGGAGAAGGCGTCCTTGTCCAGGTACGCCGGCTTAGGCAGCTCCGCGTTGAAATAGGCCACGTACAGCCGCTGGAGATCGTAGCTGCCCGCCGTGGCGTCCAGCAGATAGGCCGCCAGGGCCGTGTCGAACACGAAGCCCTCAGCGGGAAGTCCGTTTTCCAGCAGCAGGCCCATCAGGTCCTTCACATTGTGGGAAACTTTCCTGATATCAGCGGAGAATAGGGCGCCCAGCAGGGCGTTCCAGTCCCCCTGGTACTTGTCAAAGAACAGCTCCGCCGTCACGGCGCTGTCCGCCCCGGTCCCGCAGACCACCGACACGCCGGTCAGGTCCGGCAGGGCCAGCAGCGACACATGGTCCGCCTGCCGCCAGAGGTCCAGCAGTTTTTCCGCCTGTCCGGGCTCCGCCACCTGCTCCACGGTCACGGTGAAGTCCGCGGGCGCCTGCGCCGCTTCCGGCGCCGCCTCCGCCGTCAGGCCCAGCTTTTCGATGAGCTTGGTGAACTCCAGCCGCAAAAACAGTGGGTACGCCTCCGGCCCGGGAGCGCGGACCAGGTTGTCCTGGGGGCGGAAGTCCAGCGGCGCATCGGTGACGATGGTAGCCAACCAGTAGGAGTGCCGGGCGGCCTCCTCCCCCGCCGCCAGCTTCTTGATCGCGGCGGGCTTGGCCTCCACATCCGGCATGGCGGCATACAGCGCGTCGATGCTGACATACTTCTGGATGAGATCCATGGCGGTCTTTTCCCCCACGCCGGGGACGCCGGGGATGTTGTCGGAGCTGTCCCCCATGAGGGCCTTGAGGTCGATCATGTGGATGGGATCGAAGCCATATTGCTCCCGGAAGGTCTCGGGGGTCATGTCCTTGGTGGTGGTCTGCCCCATGCGGGTGGAGACCAGCTTCACCTTGGTGTGATCGGTGATGAGCTGGAGGCTGTCCTTGTCGCCGGTGACCACCACGCAGTCCCAGCCGTCCGCCTCGCACCTGCGGGAGATGGTTCCGATCAGGTCGTCGGCCTCCCAGCCCGCCAGCTCGTAGCGGGGGATGTTCAGCGCGTCCAGGGCCTCCTTCAAAACCGGCACCTGGACCCGCAGCTCCTCGGGCATGGGCTTGCGGGTGGCCTTGTAGGCGGCGTCCGCCGTGTGGCGGAAGGTGGGGGCGTGGACATCGAAGGTGACACACACTGCGTCGGGCTGCTCCTCCTCCCGCAGCCGCAGCAGCGTGGTGAAAAAGCCGAACACGGCGTGGGTGTACAGCCCGTCCCGGGTGGTGAGCGGCCGGATGCCGTAGTAGGCCCGGTTCAGGATGCTGTTGCCGTCGATGACCATGAGCTTCATATGTGCGCCTCCCCATTGGAATTTCACAGATATTATAGTATACCCCATCCGGCGCCCCAGCGCAAGGCATTGCGGCACGCTTCCGGACATGGTACAATGCCGGAGAACAGAACGTGTGGAGGGTTAATCATGGGCAGTGTGATCCTGTACGGCAGCCAGTACGGCTCTGCCAGACGATACGCGGAGGCGTTTTCCCGCATGACAGGTTTCCCCGCGGCTAGCTTCGGGGACGGTGCGGACCTGTCCGCCTGCGAGCGAGTCATTTACTTCGGCGGGTTGTACGCAGGCGGGGTCAAGGGCCTGCGGCAGACCGCCGCGGCGCTGCCGCCGGACACCGCCATGGTCATCGTCACCGTGGGCCTGGCCGACGTGTCGGACCCGGAGAACATCCGCTCCATCCGGCGCTCGCTCCGCCGCCAGGTGCCGCAGCGCGTCTGGGACCGCGCCATCCTGTTCCACCTGCGGGGCGGCATCGATTACAGCCGCCTGAGCCTCCGGCACCGGGCCATGATGGCCATGCTGTACCGGCAGGTCAGCCGCCTTCCTGCGGAAAAGCAGACCGCCGAGACCCGGGGGATCCTGGAGACCTACGGAAAGGCGGTAGACTTTTTCGACAGCGGCGCCCTGCTGCCCATTCTGGAGGCCGTCCGCTGACCGCCGGGCCCCGTCTTGACGAACGGCGGATTTCTGGTACACTGTATCCAGCACGGCCCGCCCGTCGGGCCCCGCAAAGGAGAGACCATGAAACACCACAATACCATTCTCAAAGCCGCCCGGGCTCTGGAGCTGGCGGTGGCGGCCGTCATCCTGGCGGTGATCGTCTGCGGCGGCGCGCTGCTGCTGTGGAACACCGGCAAGGCCCTGCTGACCGAACCCGCGTCCTTCAGCCTGGGGAATTTCTTCTCCAGCGCTCTGCTGCTGGTGATGGGGCTGGAGTTCGTCAAGATGCTGGCGCTGCACTCCGCCGCAGCCGTCATCGACGTGCTGCTGTTCACCATCGTCCGGCAGATGATCATCAGCCACAGCGGCGCGTTGGATACGCTGCTGGGCGTGGCTGCCGTGGCGGCCATCTTCGCTGTGAAGAAGTTCCTCCGGACCCCGGAGGGTGAGGAACACCCGGAATGCTGAAAAAGATGAGAGATACCCGACATTTGGGCATCTCTCGTCTTTTTTCCTTTATGTCCTGGCCAGCTTCCTCCGGGCCGCTGCCGTGATCCGGGCGCCGGCCCAGCCCAGCACCGCGCCCAACAGCGCGCCGCCCAGCACATCGGTGGGCCAGTGGACGTAGAGGTAGAGCCGGGACAGGGCGATCACTACCGCCAGGGCCAGGGCCGCCCACCGCAGCCACCTGGGCACGCCGCCCGCCAGCCACAGGGCCGTCACCGCCGTGAAGGAGGCCGCGGTGTGACCCGAAGGGAAGGAGGCGTCCCCCGGCGGCGGGACCAGCAGGTCCACGGCGGTATTCACCGCGCAGGGCCGAACGCGGCCCACCAAGGGCTTTAAAAAGCCGTTGCACACCGCCAGGTCCAGCACCAGAGCCAATGCCACGCAGGCCCCCGCCCAGCGGTATTTTTTTGTCAGCAGCAGCACCGCCGCCAGCAAAATCCAGATCTCCCCGTGGTCGCTGAGCCGGGTGATCGCGGGCAGCACTGCGTCCAGAAAGCCGCATCGCAGCGTCTGCTGGATCCAGTCCAGAATGGCAAGCTCCACCGCCTGCATATCCTCTCTCCTTTCCCAATTCCCGGCGCAAGAAGGCCGGGCTGCGGTCAAAATCCGCGCAGATTGCGGTTATTATAGCACAGCCCCACCGGCACGCATAGGGAAATTTCGCCGCAGAATATACAAATTTTGCATCTTTGCCGGCAATGGCAGTTGACACCGCCTCCGGAACATGATAGGATACCCTCAAAATTGGATCGCTGAGATAGAGGCGCGAGGTCCATCAGTACCCCACGGCAAGGCCAGGCAGCCGCCGCAGGGAAAAGGGGACATCGCCGAAGTGCTTCGGACCTGCCTGGGTCCGGGGTGCTGGGCCGTCGGGAAAGACCCGCCGGACTGTCACAAACCTTTGTGAAGCGCTATCAATGGCTGTCGTCGGAATCACTGCGTCATTCCGCCTTCTCCATGGACCGCTTGACAGAGCGGTCCATTTTTTCGTCCCCTCCCCCACGGCGGCAGCGGAGGAGACGGCGCGTCCCGCCGCCGCAAAATCCGGAAATTGGAAAGGTGATTGAAATGAAGAAGTTTTTGACCCTGCTCATGGCCCTGGCCATGACCCTGTCCCTGGCCGCCTGCGGCGGCAGCGGCGACACTGCCGCTGAGGACACCACCGCTGACGCCGAGACTGAAACCAGTTCTGAGACCGGCACCGAGACCGGTGAGATCGCCTCCGGCGTGGAGGACGGCGTGCTGACCATCGCCATGGAGTGCGCCTACGCCCCCTACAACTGGACCCAGAGCGACGACTCCAACGGCGCCGTGCCCATCAAGGACTCCAGCGAGTTCGCCAACGGCTACGACGTGATGATGGCCAAGAAGATCTGCGAGGCCAACGGCTGGGAGCTGGAAGTGGTCCGCACCGACTGGGACTCTCTGGTGCCCGGCGTCCAGTCCGGCATCTATGACGCCGTCATCGCCGGTCAGTCCATGACCGCCGACCGCATGGAGCAGGTGGACTTCGCCGGCCCCTACTACTACGCCTCCATCGTCTGCGTCACCAAGTCCGACAGCGCCTTTGCCGGCGCCCAGGGCATCAGCGATCTCTCCGGCGGCTCCTGCACCGCTCAGATCGCCACTATCTGGTACGACTCCATGCTGCCCCAGATCGAGGGCGCCCAGATCCAGCCCGCCGCCGAGACCGCTCCCGCCATGCTGATGGCCCTGGAGACCGGCACCGTGGACTTCATCTGCACCGACATGCCCACCGCCATGGGCGCCGTGGCCGCCTATCCCGACATGAAGATCCTGGACTTTACCGACTCTGACGACAACTTTGCCGCCGACGAGGGCGACATCAACATCGGTGTGTCCGTGATGAAGGGCAATACCGTCCTCAAGGACGCCATCGACAGCGTGCTCTCCACCATGACCGTGGATGACTTCAACGCCATGATGGACGAGGCCATCGCCATCCAGCCCCTGAGCGAGGGCTGAGCCCAACGCTGATCCCCGAGGCGGGGGACGTCTGCGCGTCCCCCGCCTCGAGACCCGTCGGAGGGGGGACCGCTTCCCGGCCCCTCCTCCGATGCGCCTCACACATCATATTAAAAAGGAAGGGAGCCCTCCCTCATGGATCGATTCGTACAACTGGGCGCCGACATCGTCAAGCTCTGGCAGCGGTGCGGCGGCGACTATCTCAACGGCATCAGGAACACCATTGTCCTGGCCCTGGTGGCCACAGCCATCGGCTGCATCATCGGCCTTGTCTGCGGCATTTTGAACACCATCCCCTGCGCCAAGAACGACCCGCCCGTCAAGCGCTTTGTCATCAAGCTGATCCGGGCCATCGTGCGGATCTACGTGGAGGTCTTCCGCGGCACGCCCATGATGCTCCAGGCGGTGTTCATCTACTACGGCCTGCCCTATTTCACCAACAACGCGGTCCAGTGGCCCAGCGTGTGGGCGGCGGCGATCCTGGTGGTGTCCATCAACACCGGCGCCTACATGGCCGAATCTGTCCGCGGCGGCATCATCTCCATCGACCCCGGCCAGACCGAGGGCGCCAAGGCCATCGGCATGACCCACGTGCAGACCATGACCTCTGTCATCCTGCCCCAGGCCATCCGCAACATCATGCCTCAGATCGGCAACAACCTCATCATCAACATCAAAGACTCCTCCGTCATGTTCATCATCTCCTTCACGGAGTTCTTCGCCGCCCACCGGGGCGCCGTGGGCGCCACCTACCTGTACTTCCCCTCCGCCACCATCGAGATGGTCGGCTACCTGACCATGACGCTGATCGCCTCCTTCCTGCTGCGGTGGGTGGAGCGGCGCATGGACGGCAGCAGCGACTACGAGCTGGTCCAGGACGACCAGCTGACCATGGCCGCCGGGACGTACAACCATCCGGACCGGGGCACGCCCTTTGACGAGCGGCACCTGGAGACCCAGCAGGAACAGCAGCAGCTGGACGCGGAGCATCGGGAGCGGACTCGTCAGGAACTCAAACACGGACGGAGCAGGGGGGATCGCTGATATGAACGATATGATTTTGGAGATCCGGCATCTGAGCAAGTCCTTCGGCTCCCATGAGGTGCTGCGGGACATCGATTTCTCCGTGGCCAAGGGTGACGTGACCAGCATCATCGGCGCCTCCGGCTCCGGTAAGTCCACCCTGCTGCGGTGCATCAACCTGCTGGAGACACCCACCAGCGGCGAGATCCTCTACCATGGCCGGAATGTGGCCAGCCGGGGCGTCAACGCCGCCCAGTACCGCTCCCATGTGGGCATGGTGTTTCAGTCCTTCAACCTCTTCAACAACATGACGGTGCTGGAAAACTGCATGGTGGGCCAGGTGAAGGTGCTGAAGAAGAACAAGTCCGACGCCCGGGACAACGCCATGCGCTATCTCACCCAAGTGGGCATGGCCCCCTACATCAACGCCAAGCCCCGGCAGATCTCCGGCGGCCAGAAGCAGCGGGTAGCCATCGCCCGGGCCCTGGCCATGGAGCCGGAGGTGCTGCTGTTCGACGAGCCCACCTCCGCTCTGGACCCGGAGATGGTGGGCGAGGTGCTGGACGTCATGAAGGCCCTGGCCCAGGAGGGCATGACCATGCTGGTGGTGACCCACGAGATGGCCTTTGCCCGGGACGTCAGCAGCCATGTGGTCTACATGAACCAGGGCGTCATCTGCGAGGAGGGCACTCCTGCCGACGTATTCGGCAACCCTCAGCGCCAGGAGACCCGGGACTTCCTCTCCCGTTTCCGCAAGAACTGAATCTCCCAAATACAGCAAGCGCCCCCGTCTGCCGGGATTTCGGCAGACGGGGGCGCTTTTTTTGGTGTCAGGCCGGATCCTCCGCCATAGTCTGCCGCAGCAGCTCCACAAACCGCCGCAGCGCCGGGGAGCCTCCCTCCGGCAGGTATACCGCCCCGAAGGACAGCGCCCGGCATTCGGGAATGGGAATATACCGCAGGCCCGGCAGGCGGGCATGAGGATAGTCCGCCGTCACAGCGAAGGCGTAGCCGGTCTCCGCCAGGACCTCCATGGCCTCCTGGTGGTCGCAGAAGAGGATCTGGTCCGTCTCCCGTTCTCCTATGGCCTGGCTCTGGAAGCGGAAGATCGCCTGGGGACAGATGGGCGGGCGGCAAACAGCAATGCGCCCCGCCCGGTGCAGCTCTTCCAGAGCCACCTGCTCCCGCCCGGCCAGGGGGTGGTCCGGCGCGCAGGCGCACACAACCGGACAGCGGGCCAGCTCCCGATACCGGGCCCGCTGGGGCGCGGTCTCCCGGAAGGAGAAGATCAGATCCACCTCCCCCTCCGCCAGGAGGTTTTCCAGGGAGTCGAAGGGGATCATCCGCAGCACCGGCAGCAGATCCGGCAGCTCCTGCCGCAGACGGCACAGAGTTGGCCGCAGCATCCGCAGCTCCGCGCTGTTGCGGCAGCCGATCAGCAGCCGCCTTGGGGTCTGGCGGGCCTCCTTCATCCGGGCCCTGGAGATATCCTCCAGCTTCAGGATCTCCCCGGCGTACTGGGTGAACCAAAAGCCCTCCTGGGTCAGCCGGACGCTCTTGCTGGTCCGGTGGAACAGCTTCACCCCCAGCTCGTCCTCCAGGGCGTTGATCTGATGGCTGACGGCGGGCTGCGTGATCTTCAGATGCTCCGCCGCCCGTGAGAAATTCAGAAAATTCGCCACCGCCATAAAGCACTCCAGCTGGGTGGTATTCACTGGTCCGCACCTCCTCCGTCCCCGGCTCCCATCTGGAAGAAACCGGGTAAACGATAAACGTCTTTTATAGAATATAGCATATTTGAATTTCACAGGCAAGCCATACCGTGGTATAAACAGTACGGTACGAAATACTTTCGTTCCTAACGATTGGAAAAGAGGCGAGCACATGACTGCGGCGGAACAGCGCCGGCTCCTGCGGGAGAACCGGTGGATCTGCATCCAGATTGAACAGTACGGCAACCACTGTCTGGCCCACACGGGCCTCACCTCCGTCCAGGCCTACATCCTGCTCTATATCCTGCGTCACTCGGACCGGGGCACCTCCCTGACCGACATCCACCGGGAGTTCGGCTACTCCATGGGCACCCTGTCCGGGATGCTGAAGCGGCTGCGGGCCAAGGGCTACATCCGCTCGGCCCCCTGCGACGGGGACGACCGGCGCAAGCTCCTCTTCGGCACCGAGGAGGGACGGCGGATAGGACCAGGCTTGGAGGCAACCATAGCCCGGATGCAGGCGCGGCTGTGCGGCCGGCTGAGCCAGGAGGAGCTGGACACCCTGTCCCGGCTCCAGAGAAAAATGCTGGACAGTCTCTTGACCCTGCGGGAACAACGCGAAAAGGAGGACGCAACATCGTGAAAACTGTACTGCGGCAGCTGGGGCGCTTTAAGCGGGACGCCCTGCTGTGCATTGGCCTGTGTACCCTGGAGGTGGCCATGGACATCCTGCTGCCCTTCATCACCGCTCTGATCATCGACCGGGGCCTGGAGGCCGGCGACCTCTCCGCCGTCTACCGCTACGGCGCCGTCATGGTAGGCCTGGCCTTTCTGGGGCTGGTGTTCGGCGCCGCCGCCGGACGGTACGCCGCCAGCGCCTCGGCGGGCCTGGCCGCCAATCTCCGGGAGGCCATCTACGCCAACATCCAAACCTTCTCCTTCTCCAACATCGACAAGTTCAGCGTGCCGGGCCTGGTGACCCGCATGACCACCGACATCACCAACGTGCAGAACGCCTTCATGATGGTGATTCGCATTGCGGTCCGCTCGCCGCTGACTTTGGTGTTCAGCTATGTGATGTGCCTGCTCATCAGCCCCACGCTGAGCCTCACCTTCCTCATCGCCGTGGTGTTCCTGGTGGTGGTGCTGGGGTCCATCATGGCGGTCACCCTGCGGATCTTCACCCAGGTGTTCCGCCGGTACGACGATCTGAACGCCAGCGTCCAGGAGAACGTCTCCGCCATCCGGGTGGTGAAGGCCTTCGTCCGGGAGGACCACGAGAACGAGAAGTTCTCCCGGGCCGCCAAGGTCCTGCGGGACCTGTCGGTGAAGGCCGAGGGGTTGCTGGCCTTCAACAACCCCGCCATGATGACGGCGGTGTACTTCTGCATCATCATGGTCTCCTGGCTGGGCTCCCGCTTCATCGTGGGCGGCTCCATGACCTCCGGCGAGCTGACCAGCCTGTTCAGCTACGTCATGAGCCTGCTGATGAGCCTGATGATGCTGTCCATGGTGGTGGTGATGATCTCCATGTCCGCCGCCAGCGTCCGCCGCATCAGCGAGGTGCTCAATGAGCGGGCGGACCTGCGCCAGCCGGACGAGGCGGTGACGGAGGTGGCCGACGGGTCCATCGACTTCGACCACGTCACCTTCTCCTACAAGCACGGCAGCGGCAAAAACGCCCTGACCGACATCGACCTCCACATCCGCTCCGGCGAGACCATCGGCATCATCGGCGGCACCGGCTCCGGCAAGAGCAGCCTGGTGAACCTGATCTGCCGCCTGTACGACGTGGACGAGGGCGCCGTGAAGGTGGGCGGCGTGGACGTACGCCGCTACGACACGGAGGTCCTGCGGAATCAGGTGGCCGTGGTGCTGCAGAAGAACACCCTCTTCTCCGGCACCATTCTGGACAATCTCCGCTGGGGCGATCCCGACGCCACGGAGGAGGCGTGCGTGGAGGCCTGCCGGGCCGCCTGCGCCGACGAGTTCATCGACCGCTTCCCCGACGGCTACCACACCCGCATCGAGCGGGGCGGCGCCAATGTCTCCGGCGGCCAGAAGCAGCGGCTGTGCATCGCCCGGGCCCTGCTGAAGCACCCCAAGGTGCTGATCCTGGATGACTCCACCTCCGCCGTGGACACCGCCACCGACGCCCGGATCCAGACCGCCTTTACTCAGAAGATCCCCGGCACCACCACGCTCATCATCGCCCAGCGGATCTCCAGCGTGGAGCATGCGGACCGGATCCTGGTGCTGGACGGCGGCCGGATCGACGGCTTTGACACCCACGAGAACCTGCTCAAGTCCAACGCCATCTACCGGGAGATCCACGACTCCCAGGTCAAGGGCGGCGGCGACTTTGACCAGCCCGCCTGAAAGGAGGAATCATTGTGAACGAAACGGTTTCCCGCCGGGGGCCCGGCGCCGTGCTGAACCGGGTCCTGCGGTATATGTTCCGCTACTACAAGCTGCCCTTTGCCCTGGTGGTGTGCAGCATCCTGCTCTCCGCTGCGGCCACTGTGGTCGCCGCCACCTTCCCCCAGACTCTGGTGGACGACTACGTGGTGCCCATGCTCTCCGGCGGCAGCACTGATTTCAGCGGCCTGGCCGCCGCCCTGATCCGCCTGGCCTGCCTGATGGCGGTGGGCATCCTGGCGGCCTACGCCTACGACCGCCTGATGGTCACCATCGGCCAGGGCACCATGCTGCACCTGCGCCAGGACCTCTTCCGGAAAATGGAGGCCCTGCCCATCAAGTACTTCGACACCCACGCCCACGGCGACATCATGTCCGTCTACACCAACGACGTGGACACCCTGCGCCAGCTGATGGGTCAGAGCATCCCCCAGGTCATCAACTCCGGCGTCACCATGATCGCCACCCTCATCACCATGCTGGTGCTGAACCCTCTGCTGACCGTGATCTCCGTTCTCACCGCCGTTGTCATGCTGCTGGTGACCGCGTCGCTGTCCCGGCTGTCGGGAAAGTACTACATCCAGCAGCAGAAAAACCTGGGCCTGGTGGACGGCTTCATCGAGGAGATGCTGGACGGCCAGAAGGTGGTCAAGGTCTTTTGCCACGAGGAGGCCGCCATGGCGGACTTCCACAAGGTCAACGAGGCCCTGCGACAGAGCGCCGACAAGGCCAACCGCTACGCCAACCTCCTCATGCCCATCAACGCCAACATCGGCTGGCTCAGCTACGCCCTGGTGGCCATTGTGGGCGCCGTCCTGGGCATCAACGGCCTGGCCGGCGTGACCCTGGGCACCGTCATCACCTTCGTGGGCCTCAACAAGAGCTTCACCCAGCCCATTACCCAGGTGAGCCAGCAGGTGAACTTCGTGGTCACCGCCGCGGCCGGCGCCGCCCGGGTCTTCGACCTGATGGACCAGGAGCCGGAGACGGACCAGGGCTATGTGGAGCTGGTCAACGCCAAGGAGGGCGCCGACGGGCAGATGAGCGAGTCCGCGGAGCGCACCAACGTCTGGGCCTGGAAGCACCCCCACCAGGCCGACGGCACCGTCACCTACACCAAGCTGGAGGGCGGCGTGGTCTTTGACGGCGTGGACTTCGGCTATGACGAAAACAAGCTGGTCCTCCACGACATCAGCCTCTGGGCCAAACCCGGTCAGAAGATCGCCTTCGTGGGCGCCACCGGCGCCGGCAAGACCACCATCACCAACCTCATCAACCGCTTCTACGACATCGCCGACGGCAAGATCCGCTACGACGGCATCAACATCAATAAGATCAAAAAGCCGGATCTGCGCCGGTCCCTGGGCATCGTCCTCCAGGACACCCACCTCTTCACCGGCACGGTCATGGAGAACATCCGCTACGGCAATCTGGACGCCACGGACGAGGAGTGCATCGCCGCCGCCCGTCTGGCCAACGCAGACGGCTTTATCCGCCGTCTGCCCGACGGCTACGACACCCAGCTCACCGGAGACGGCGCCAACCTCTCCCAGGGCCAGCGGCAGCTGATCGCCATTGCCAGGGCTGCCGTGGCAGACCCGCCGGTGCTGATCCTGGACGAGGCCACCAGCTCCATCGACACCCGGACGGAGAAGCTGGTCCAGGACGGCATGGACGCCCTCATGTACGGCCGGACCACCTTCGTCATCGCCCACCGGCTCTCCACGGTCCGCAACGCCGACTGCATCATGGTCATGGAGCAGGGCCGCATCATCGAGCGGGGCACCCACGACGAGCTCATCGAAAAGAAGGGCAGGTACTACCAACTCTACACCGGACATCCGGCGGAGGAATCCGCCTGACGGGCACACCGCAAAGCGCGGCCCGGTCCCAAAAGGGACCGGGCCGCGCTTTTTTGCCTCGTCTATATACCAGCACATCTGACAAGTTTCCGCTTTTTTACAGCAGCGGCGTGATAAACTGGGTCCACAGTGCGCTCAGCGGCATGACCAGCACCATGGCCGGCAGCATGTCCGCAATGGGAAACTCCCGGATCTTGGCGATGCGGAAGCCCGTGGCGATCAGCAAAAAGCCGCCGCAGGCCTTGAAATCGGCGATCATATCCGGCGTGGTCAGGGGGTAGATGGCCTTGGCCGCCAGGAACAGCAGCAAAAAGATGATGAACTGGGGCACTGCCACTACAGCCACCACCGCGCCCAGGCTGCAGGCGAACACCATGGCCGTGAAGAGGTCCAGCACGGACTTGGACAGCAGGATGGTGCTGCTGCCGGTCATCCCCGCGTCCAGGCAGCCGTAGATCCCCGTTCCGCTGGAACAGAACAGCACGATGGCCGTCACCAGCAGGGACAAAAACTCCTCCCGGCTCATACCGGAGCTCCCGCCGCTGTTCCCCAGCAGCTTTCCGATGGGCCGCTCCATCAATTCTCCGCCCCGGCTGATCAGCCGGCCCAGCTTGCAGGACAGGCCCAGCCCGGTGCCCACCACCACCGCCAGGATCACCGCCGGCATATTGACCATCATCACCACAGAGCTGATGCCCATGCCCATGGCGCACACGCCGAACACCAGGTTCAGCATGGTGGTGAACTCCGTGGACATCCTCTTTTTGAACAGCGTCCCCAGGACACCGCCCAGGGCCACCGCCAGCACATTGACTACGATTCCAACCATACTCTCTCTCCTTTTCCATTCGTCGCCCCATCGGGGGCAAGCGCCAGCTTCCTTCCCGCGGGGATCACGGGAGAAGGCTGTACCGGATCAACCCGTCCCGTTCCCGCCGGCAGATCCGCCCGCGGCGCTCCAGGTAATCCAGATGGGCCAGACACTCTCCCAGTGCAAAAAATTTCTGCTGGACGGGAAACTCCCGCCAGGTGGAGCGGATGCTCCAGCGCATCCGGCCGGCGATCTCGTAGGCCGTCCGCCCCGGCGCCGACCCAACGATGTCCAGGACCTCATTCAGCCGGTGCCGGTGGTGCTCCTCCAGCTGCCCGATCCGCGTATCCAGGTCTCCCGTCTCCTTCCGGTGGCCGGGCAGCAGCCGCTCCGCCGGAAGGCCCCGCAGCTTCTCCAGGCTCTCCAGATAGCTGCCCAGGGCGTCCGGCATGGACTGCCAGCGGCAGATATTGGGCGTGATGTGGAACAGCACGTGGTCGCCGGAGAACAGCCAGCGGGGCTCCTCCCCGTAGAGGCACATATGTCCCGGCGTGTGCCCCGGAGTCAGGATGCACCGCAGGGTGACGCCGCCGTAGGAGAGCCGGTCTCCGTCCCGCAGGGTGACGCATCCCGCGCTCCAGTTCCGGGGCGCCGCCCCCTGGGCAGGATTGGCCAGCCACAGCCGGTCGATCTCCTCCCGGGGAAAGCCCTCTCTCACATACTCCTCATACATATCCCGCCAGTAGCCGTCTGTCAAGCCCAGACGGAGACCGGCGCCGTCGGTCTCGCTGATGTAAATGCGCCCACCGGCGCCCACAAAGTCAGGGGCCAGACCGGTGTGGTCGCTGTGGAGATGGGTGAGGAACATATCCAGGGTCTCCCGGTCCACCCCCGTCTCCGCCAGCTGGTCCGTCAGGGCCCTCCGGCAGCTGTCCTGGCGGAAGCCGGTGTCGATCAGGAGGCTCCGCTCTCCGCCGGTGATCAGATAGCTGTTCAGGTTTTTCAGGGGATTCCCCTCCAGCGGGATATCCAGCCGCCAGAGATTGGTTGCCAAGCGCTCCGCCATCGTCCTTCCGGCCGGAACGGCCGCCCTCCTTCCGTCTGTGCTCGCTCAGGCCTTCTCCGCCGGGGCATGGGAGGAAAAGGGATGCGGCGGCGAGTACTTCTTTCGCAGAGCAACCTTGTCGATCTTTCCCGTGGGATTCCGCGGGACCTCTCCGAAAAAGAACCGGCCGGGCCGCTGATAGCGGGGCAGGCGGGCGCAGAATTCCCGCATCTCCTCCTCTGAGCAGGTACTGCCGGGTTTGAGCTGGATCTGCGCCGCCACCGCCTCGCCCAGCCGGCAGTCGCACAGGCCGAATACCGCAACATCCTCCACCGCCTCATGGGTCCGGATGAAATCCTCGATCTGGACGGGATAGATGTTTTCGCCGCCGGAGATGATGATGTCCTTCATCCGGCCGACGATGTAGTAAAAGCCGTCCCCGTCGGTCCTGGCCAGATCCCCGGTGTGCAGCCAGCCGCCCTCCAGCGCTGCGGCCGTGGTATCCGGATCCCGGTAATAGCAGCGCATCATATGGTCGCTGCGCAGCAGCAGCTGGCCGATCTCCCCGGCGGGCACATCCGCTCCGCGGGGGTCCACAATCCTCGCCTCCCAGCCGGAAGTGGGAACACCCACGGAACCCAGCTTGTCCATCCGGTCCGCGCTGAGGTTGAGGCAGCCCGGACCGCCCGCCTCCGTCAGTCCGTAGCTGACCTCGCAGTCCAGCTGCGGGAAGGCCGCCTGGATCCGCCGGACCACGGAGGGAGGGATGGGCTGGGCGCCCATATGGAGCATCCGCCAGGCCGCCAGGTCATAGCGGCCCGGATCCAAAGTACCGCTGTCCAGGGAGAACAGGATATCCTGGACCCACGGCAGCAGCAAAAAGGCGATGGTCACGCCCTCCCGCCACATGGTCTCAAAGAAGGGCTCCACCCGGAAGCCCATCAGCAGGACGCCTTTGGCTCCCATCAGCAAATTCCCTGTCCAATGGAGCTTTGCGCCCACATGATACAGCGGCGGGATACAGATAAACACATCTCCGTGGGTCTGGTGGTGGTTGCCGTGCTCCATCAGGCAGGCGCCCTCCAGCGTCCGGTGGGTATACACCACCGCCTTGGGCGCGCCGGTGGTGCCGGAGGAGAAATAGATGGCGGCGTCCTGCTCCGGCGCAGGCACCTGCGCGGGCTCTGTCTCATCCGCCCGGGAAATGCACGCCTCCCAGGTCTGTGCATAGGCTGGACACCGGTCCGCCTCTCCCAAATAAATAAAGGAGCGAACGCCGGTCAGCGCAGGCAGAGCTGCGGTGACTGCCGGCTCGCTGTAAGTGCCGAAGACCAGCGCCTCCGCCTCCACAAAAGCCGCGTTCCGCACGATGTCCGCACTTGTATACCGGAAGTTCAGCGGCACCGCCACAGCCCCGGCTTTCAAAATCCCGAAATACAGCGGCAGCCACTCCAGACAATTCATCAGCAGGATCGCCACCTTGCTTCCGGGGCCGAGCCCCTGGGCGCGGTAATAATTGGCCACCTGGTTTGCGATCCCGTTGAATTGCGACCAGGTGACGCAGCGCCGCGCCGCACGGTAAGCCGCTTCGTCAAACGGCACCACCGCCCCTGTCTCCACGGCTACCAGGGCCTCCTGGTCCGGGTAGAGGCGCGCGTTGTTTTTCAAAAGTTCGGTCACCAGCATGGATGTTCCCCCTTTGACAGTTCGGTGCCGGAATGGCACCTTCTAATTGTCAAGCAAAAAACATACCATTTCCGCCTCAGACCCACGGCTTCCCTCTCCGCGCCTGCTGCTTAACCGGCGGAGTGCATCTGCCATGTGACCTCTTCATGATACAAAATCCGTGTCTCGATACAAAGTGTGTCACAGTCTGCGTCTTTGCGACACACTTTGTTCCCGATTTTTCGACACATTCGACCATATTTTTTCCAGTTTTTCCAAGGACCCTTGTGCAAAATAATTTTTTTCTCTCTCCCAATCCTTCTCTCAGCGGTGTTTGCCGGACTTCCGCCCCTCCAGACACCCCTTCCAAAAGCGCTGACGGGGACAGATTGGTATTATTTTTGCTACAATAATCGGCAAACAGCTTTGTTAAAAAAACATCAAAGCAGAAAGGACGAGTAAGATGGAATACCAGGACATCATTTTTGAGGTCAAAGAGGGTTACGCCATTCTGACCTTCAACAAGCCGGAGAAGCTCAACGCGCTGAGCAGCCGCATGAAGGAGGAACTGGAGGACGTCATCCATGTGATGGAGACCGACAGCTCTCTCCGCGGCCTGATCGTCACCGGCTCCGGGCGCGCCTTCATGGCGGGCACTGACCTGTCTGAGCTGACCACCGACCGCACCGGCGCCGAGACCAAGCAGATGTCTCTCCACGGTCAGGAGCTGATGAACAAACTGGAGGCTCTGCCCAAGCCTGTCATCGCGGCTGTCAACGGCTACGCGCTGGGCGGCGGCACGGAGCTGGCCCTGGCCTGCGATCTGCGAGTGGCCGGTGAGAAGGCCGTTTTCGGCGTTCCTGAGAGCGATCTGGGCGTGGCCCCCTGCTACGGCGGCACCCAGCGCCTGGCCCGGCTGTGCGGCCCCTCTGTCGCCAAGGACCTGCTGTTCACCGCCCGGAAGGTCCGGGCCGACGAAGCCTACCGCATTGGGCTGGCTGACCGGCTGGTTCCCCAGGAGTCTTTGATGGAGGAGACCGAAAACCTGATGAAGAGCATCATTAAAAACGGTCCCGTGGCCATCGCCGCCTGCAAGTCTCTGGTGGATCAGGGACTGGACATGAGCTTCGCCGCAGGCCTGCGGTACGAGGCTGAGCTCAATGGGATGCTGGCCGACACAGAGGATGCCAAGGAGGGCCTGAAGTCCTTCTTCGAGAAGCGTCCCCCGGTGTTCCAGGGCAAATAATCACACCGATCATTTCTCTCATTATTTTAAGGAGGTAATCCCAATGACCAATACTCCCCTGAAAGGTATCCGCGTGGTGGACTTCACCGTGGCGGGCGCCGGTCCCGCCGCCGGCAAGATGCTGGCCGACTGGGGCGCCGATGTCATCAAGATCGAGCCCCTGGACGGCGAGAACGGCCGCTTCACCGGCCTGACCTTGGGCATGCGTGCCGACGAGGAGCAGAATCCCCATGAGGAGCTCAAGGACGGCAACAAGCGCGGCATTCCCCTGAACCTGAAGGATCCCCGCGGCATGGAGGTCATGGACAAGCTGCTGGCCACCGCCAACATCTTCATCTCCAACTACCGCCTCAAGGCGCTGACCAAGCTGGGCCTGGACTACGAGGCCATGTCCGCCCGCCATCCCCACATCATCTGGGGCATCCTGACCGGCTTCGGCACCGAGGGTCCCGTAGCCAATAATCCCGGCTTCGACACCGTGGCCTTCTGGGCTCGCTCCGGCGCCATGATCGATCTGTGCGAAAACGGCGCCGTTCCTCTGACGCCTCCCTTCGCCCTGGGCGACTTCGGCACCGCCGGCACCCTGGCCGGTGCCTGCGCCGCCTGCCTGCTGCAGCAAGCCAAGACCGGCAAGGGCGAAAAGGTGATGGTCTCCCTGTACGGCCAGGCCATCTGGGACAACGCCGCCATCATGCAGGCCGAATATCACGGCAACCACTGGCCCAAGACCCGGCTGGATCCCGACAGCCCCCTGCGCAACACCTACCAGTGCAAGGACGGCACCTGGATGATGATTTCCGTGCCGAACTATGAGAGATACTACGCCTCCTTCTGCAAGGTGGTGGGCCGTGAGGACCTGGTGAACGATGAGCGCTTCAACACAGAGGTCAACATGCGCAGCCATAAGGCCGAGCTTATGGAAATTTTGGACCCCATTTTCCTGACCAAGGACTACGCCGAGTGGGATGCCCTTCTGACCGAAGGCGACATCGCCCATGACCGCATCAACCATATCCGCGACACCATCCGCGATGAGCAGGCCCTGGCCAACAACTACGTCTACGAGTATGAAAACCGGGACGGCACCAAGGATCTGATTGTCTCCACCCCCGTCAAATTCGGTCAGCCGGATCAGATCGCTCACCGCAACGCCCCCCTGCTGGGCGAGCACTCCGTGGAACTGATGCACGAGCTGGGCTACAGCGACGACGTAATCGCCGCCTGGGCGGCGGAGGGCGTCGTCCGTACCCGCTGAGCCGCGTCTATTTCTGCGGTCCCCCCTCCATTTTGGATTTCTTCCATCGTGGAACAACAGAGAAAGAAGGGTGTTTATGGAAATCGTAAGTATTATCGGTATGATCGCAGCACTGGCACTGCTGTCCTTCCTGGTCATGAAGGGCGTGAACATCTTCATCGCCGCCATCGCAAGCTCCCTGCTGGTGGCTATCACCGGCCAGATCGGCCTGTACGACGCTCTGCAGACAGACTACATGAGCGGCTTCACCGGCTTCTTCGGCAGCAACTTCCTGATCTTTGTGGCCGGCGCCCTGATGGGCCAGGTCTATGAAAAGACCAACGGCGCCAAGGCCATCGCCCGCCTGATCATCAGAGGTCTGGGCAAGGGCGCGGCCATCATCGCCGTACCTCTGGCCATCGGTATCCTGACTTACGGCGGCATTGCCGGCTTCGTGGTGTGCTTTGCCGTGTTCCCCATCGCGCTGGAGATCTACCGTGAGGCAGACATCCCCCGCCGCTTTATCCCCGGCGTCATCGTGTTCGCCTGCTGCACCTTCTCCGCCATCGGCCCCGGCAACCCCCAGGTCGGCAACGTGGTGCTGCAAAACGCCCTGGGCACCTCTCTGATGGCCGGCGCCACCGTGGGCTTCATCTGCACCGCCGTCACCCTGGTGGTGGGCGTTGTGATGCTGAAGGTCATGGTCAAGCACGCCTGGGCCAACGGCGAGCACTTTGTAGCCAAGGACACCGACAAGTTTGACGACGCTGCCGTCTGCCCCAACGGCTGGGTGGCCCTGATCCCCCTGGCCCTCTCCCTGATCCTCATCAACATCAAGATCGACGGCACCGCCATCTGCCCCACCGCCTTCGGCGTGTGCATCGGCGCCGCCCTGGCCTACATCATGCTCCACAAATACAAGACCCCCGACGCCAAGCCTCTGGACCTGATGGGCAACGGCATCAAGAACGCCGTCTCCGCCGCCGCCAATACCTCCGCCGTGGTTGGCTTTGGCTCCGTGGTCAAGGCTGCCGTCGGCTTCCCGGTCCTGTGCAACGCCATTGAGAACATCCCCGGCCCCCCGCTGGTGGCTGTGGCTCTGGCCACGACCATCATCGCCGGCATCTGCGGTTCCGGCTCCGGCGGCCTGGGCATCGCGGCCCCCATCCTCAAGCCCATCTTCGTGGACGGCATGGGCATCAACGTCAACGTCCTGCACCGCATGATGATGATTGCCTCCTCCGGCCTGGACTCCATGCCCCACAACGGCTTCGTGGTCACCGTCATCAACGGCGTCTGCGGCGAGACCCACAAGGACGCCTACATGCCCGTGTTCTGGCTGACCGTGGTCACTCCGCTGATCGCCACGGCCGTCGGCGTGGTCCTCTTCACGCTGTTCCCCAACCTGCCGTAACACCTCCCCATGCAAACAGGGAAGAGAGCTGTCAGGCGGCAGCTCTCTTCCCTCACTCACAATTCGATTTGAAATTCTTCCAGCTTGCGGTAGAAGGTCTTGCGGGAGATCCCCAGCGCGGCGGCGGCCATGGTCCGGTTGTATCGGTTCTCCTCCAGCGCCCGCAGGATATCCTCCCGGGTGACGTGCCGGCCCTGGGTCGCCCTTGCAGGCGGCGGAGAGGCCGCCGTCACGGCGGTCCTGCCTGTACCCACAAAGTCCAGGCACAGCTCCAGATCCTGAGGCGTGATGACCTGGCTGGGAACCAGCTGGACCACCCGCTCCATGACGTTTTGCAGCTCCCGGACATTGCCGTGCCAGGGCAGCCGCAGCATCAGCTCCTTGGCCTCCTCTGAAAGGACCTTTCGGGTTCCCATCTGGAGGCGGGCGGTGATGGCGTCAATGAAGTGCTCCGCCAGCAGGATGATGTCTCCGCCCCGGTCCCGCAGCGGCGGCAGCTGGAGATTGAGCGTACACAGCCGGAAATACAGATCCGGCCGGAAGGTCCGCTTTTCCACCATGGTATGGAGATCGGCGTTGGTGGCGGAGATGATCTTCACATCCACGCTGCGGACAATACTGCTGCCGATCCGCATGAAATTCTTCTGCTCGATGACCCGCAGAAGCATCACCTGCAGATCCAGCGGCATGTCGCCGATCTCATCGAGAAAGATGGTCCCCGTGTCAGCCAGCTCGAATTTTCCCAGGTTTCCGGTCTTTTTCGCCCCGGTGTAGGCTCCGCCGTCGTAGCCGAACAGCTCGCTGGCCAGCAGATCCCGGGGATAGGCGGCGCAGTTGAGCACGATAAAGGGGCTGTCCCTGCGCTGGCTGGCATTATGGATGGCCTGGGCGAACACGTCCTTACCCACGCCGCTCTCGCCGGTGATCATCACATTGCTGTCGCTGTGGGCAATGGATTTGGCCCGTGCGATGCACCGCTGCATGGCAAAGCTGTTCCCCAGGATGTTGGAAAACGAGTACACGGCGTTATTGCCAATATGCCGCGCCACGTGGCTGGACAGCTCCCGGGGAGACGACAGGAAAAACCGCACGCCTCCAAGTCCCAGATGCCGCTGCTGATACGCCACCGTGGACACCAGGTAAGTATTCTGCTTGCCATGGATGGTCAGGGGAATCAGCTGATCCTCCACCGTCCGCTTGTTCCGGATGATGTCCCAGAACTCCTGATTCTGCGGCAGCGGATCGAACAGGGTCTCCGCCTTCTTGAAGTAGAGATTCTCATAGGGGATCCCCAGGATGCGGAAAACCTGCTCGTTGTGGTAGAGAATATGGGGATTTCCCGTAACCACATTGATGTCAATGTTGATCAGGCCCTTGGGCTCCTGAAAATACAGCGCATAGAGTTCACTGGCCATGAACATGTGCAGTTCAATGTCATTGGCAAGGGCGGTACAGATCAGCTTCCGCTCCGCCACAGGTTCCTCTACCGGAGAGATGGCCGCGATACCGCCCAGCAGTTCATAATCAGCGGAGTTTTCACTCCTCTCCAGCAGCAGCGGTTCAAAAAAAATCGAGGCGCTCCGCAGCAGCGGGCTCTCGTTTTCCTCTCCCGCCGAAAGAAGCGGACATCTCTGCTCCAGTCCCAGGGATATGGCGTTCCTGCCAAAGGACGCCCTGTCCCAGCAGCTGCGCACACAGATCCCTCTTTCCCGGCACCACTCCAGATAACCGGCAGGTCCATACAGCTTCAAAAGGCAGCCGTGCTGATCAAACAGCGCAAAGCCCCAGCTCTTGATCTCCTGCTCCGCGCAGGCCTTTGTCAGGACCCGGTTGGCATAGGCATAGATCTTGACGGACTCCGCCTTTATCTCTTTAAACTCCGCTTCCGGCACCAGCTTGGGTGCTGTGAACTGCTCTGTACCGGCTTGTTTATTCGGCATATGATCCTCCACGGAATATGCCTCCTCTCCACGATCTGGGCCATGGTTACACCCGAATGATACAAATTGTATCACACTTGGTGTCACCGTGCAACGAAAACGTGTCAGGGAGCGCTGCCAAGCACAGGCGGCACAGGCATCTCGCATCAAATTTACTCACAGAAAGATTTCGGCACAATAATTGCTTATCTAATTGTTGTTGATTGCCCCCCGCAACTCGACCTTAAGGAAAGGATGATACAATGGATTTCAATTTGACGAAAGAGCAGGAGCTCCTCCGCAAAATGGCCGCGCAGTTCGCCGCGCAGTACTGCGAACCGGAGGCCGCGGAGTTGGATGAAACGCACGAGTTCCTCCACGACACCTGGAAGAAAATGGCCGAGGTGGGCCTTCTGCGGGTCAACCACGGTGAACAATACGGCGGCACCGGCCACGACGCCATCGGCGAGATGATCGTCATTGAGGAGCTGTCCAAGGCCAGCCTCACTCACGGCGCCACTTATGCCCTGCTGGCCAACGGCTTCCCCGCTTTCATTGAGAAGTTCGGCACCGAGGAGCAGAAGATGGAGTTCATCCCCCAGGTGCTCAACGACGGCGTGATCGGCAGCTTCTGCCTGACGGAGCCGGACGCAGGCTCCGACGCCACTGGCATCCACACCACCTCCGTCCGGGACGGCGACGACTACATCCTCAACGGGACCAAGTGCTTCATCACCGCCGGAAACATCGCCAAATACCACCTGGTGGTTGCCATTGCCGACACCAAGGCCGGCGAGCGGGGCTTCAACGGCTTTATCGTGGACGCCGACGCCCCCGGCGTCAGCGTGGGCAAGATCGAAAACAAGATGGGCCTGCGGGGCCTGCCCACCACGGAGCTGATCTTCGAGGACGTCCGCGTTCCCGCCAGCCGGATGCTGGGCGGCCCGGCCGGCTGCGGCAAGATGATGAAGTTTGCCCTGGGCACTCTGGACGCGGCCCGCATCGGCACCGGCGCCCAGGCGCTGGGTGTGGCCACCGCCGCCTTCCAGCGGGCGCTGACCTACTCCGGTGAGCGCAAGCAGTTCGGCAAGCCCATCAACGCCAACCAAGGCCTCGCCTGGGAACTGGCGGAGATGGCCACCAAGCTGGATATGTCCCGTCTGCTGGTCTATCGGGCCGCCTGGATGGAGCAGCAGGGGCTGCCCTTCAGCAAGGAGGCCTCCATGGCCAAGCTCTACGCCACCAAGTTTGGCCGCGAGGTGGTCAACTCCGCCCTGCAGATCCACGGCGGCTACGGCTACATGCACGACTATCCCCTGGAGCGGATGTACCGGGATATCAAGATCACCGAGATCTACGAGGGCTCCTCTGAGATCCAGAAGGTGGTCATTGCCAACCACCTGATCCCCCGTCCCCCCAAGAAAACGGAGAAGAAGAAATAAGGAGGTATCAGACAAAATGAAGATCATTGTTTCCATCAAGCAGGTACCCGATACCTCCGGCAAGGTGGCGGTGAATCCCGACGGTACGCTGAACCGTGCGTCTATGCAGACCATCACCAACCCCGACGACATGAACGCCCTGGAGGCCGCCCTGAAGCTGAAGGACGCCACTGGCTGCAAGGTCGTCGTGGTCACCATGGGTCCCGCCCCCGCTGCCGGCATGCTGCGTGAGGCTCTGGCCATGGGCGCCGACGAGGCCGTTCTGGTGTCCGCCCGCGAGTTCGGCGGCTCCGACACCTACGCCACCTCCCAGATCCTGGCCGCCGCCATCAACAAGATCGGCGTGGAGGCCGACGATATCGTCATGTGCGGCCGGCAGGCCATCGACGGTGACACCGCTCAGGTCGGTCCCCAGATCGCCGAGAAGCTGCACCTGCCCCAGGTCACCTATGCCGCCGACATCCAGAAGGACGGCGACACCGTCACCGTCAAGCGCATGCTGGAGGACGGCTACATGACCATCAAGGTCCGGACGCCCTGCCTGCTGACCTGCGTCAAGGAGCTCAACGAGCCCCGCCTGATGAACGTGGTGGACATTTACCGTGCGTACAGCAAGCCTCTGGAGACCTACAACTATGAGACCCTGAAGGACGATCCTCTGATCGACGCCACCACCATCGGCCTGAAGGGCTCTCCCACCAACATCTTCAAGAGCTTCACCCCGCCCCAGAAGGGTGCCGGACAGATGTTAGAAGGTGCGGACAAGGCCACCTGCGAGCAGCTGGCTGAGATCCTGGCCAAGAAGCACATCATCTGAGAAGGGGGAGAGAAACGATGTCTAATTTCAACAGTGCTGATATCGCTGCTTTCAAGGACGTATGGGTGTTCTGTGAGCAGCGCGAGGGCAAGCTGATGCCCACCGATTTCGAGCTGATCTCCAAGGGCCGCGACCTGGCCAACGAGCTGGGCGTGAACCTGTGCGGCCTGCTGCTGGGCGGCGAGGGGATCGAGAACGTTGCCAAGGAGCTGGGCGGCTACGGCGCCGACAAGGTGATCGTGTGCGAGAGTCCGCTGCTGGCCGTGTACAACACCGACGCCTATGCCAAGGTCATCTGCGACGTCATCGAGGAGATGAAGCCCGAGGCCTTCCTGATCGGCGCCACCAATATCGGCCGTGACCTGGGCCCCCGCTGCGCCGCCCGTCTGCACACCGGCCTGTGCGCTGACTGCACCCACCTGGACGTGGATGTGGCCAACTACATCCAGTTCCTGCGTGAGTCCTCCACTCTGGACGTGGACAACACCAAGTGGGACATGGAGGACCGGAACCTGAAGATGACCCGTCCCGCTTTCGGCGGTCACCTGATGGCCACCATCATCTGCCCCCGCTTCCGTCCCTGCATGGCGACGGTGCGTCCGGGCGTCATGAAGAAGAACCCCTTCGATCAGGCCAAGGCCGACGCCTGCGAGATCGTCAAGCCCGCCTTCTCCCTGACCGAGGCCGACATCCACACCGAGGTCACCGAGGTGGTCAAGGCCGCCAAGAAGCTGGTGGACCTGATCGGCGCCGACTACATCGTGTCCGTTGGCCGCGGCATCAGCAAGGATGTCGAGGGCGGCATCAAGCTGGCTGAGGAGCTGGCTGAGGTGCTGGGCGGCGTCGTGGGCGGCTCCCGTGCCACCATCGACTCCGGCTGGCTGTCTGCCGACCATCAGGTGGGCCAGACCGGCAAGACCGTGCATCCGAAGGTGTACATCGCTCTGGGCATTTCCGGCGCCATCCAGCACAAGGCCGGCATGCAGGACTCCGAGTGCATCATCGCGGTGAACAAGAACGACACCGCTCCCATCTTCGAGATCGCCGACTACGGCATCTGCGGCGACCTGTTCAAGGTCACTCCCATGCTGATCGAGGCCATTAAGGCCGCCAAGGCTGCCAAGTAAATTTCCCCCCACCTGGAAAAAGGGCCATGCGGACTTCTGCCCCATGGCCCTTTTTTGCCGGATCCTGCGCCTTCTCACTGGCGGGATCTTGTGGTATACTCTACTCTGTGCCCGGCATCGGGCACGATCTTATTCCACAGAGGTATCTTTCATATGAATATGATGTTCAAAGGAAGCAGTCAATACGTGGCCTCCCCCGAGCTGATGAGCGCCGTCAATATCGCCATCACCCTCAGCAAGCCCCTGCTCATCAAGGGCGAACCCGGCACCGGCAAGACCATGCTTGCCCAGGCCATCGCCGACGCCCTGGGCAAGCAGCTCATCATCTGGAACGTGAAGTCCACCACCAAGGCCCAGGACGGCCTGTACGTCTACGACGTGGTCCAGCGGCTCTACGACAGCCAGTTCGGCACCCACGGCGTGGATGACGTGGCCCGCTACATCAAGCTGGGCAAGCTGGGCGAGGCCTTTCAGGCTCAGGAGCAGGTGGTCCTCCTGATCGACGAGATCGACAAGGCCGACATCGAGTTTCCCAACGACCTGCTCTGGGAGCTGGATCAGATGGAGTTCTATATCCCGGAGACCAAGGAGACGGTCCGGGCCAAACAGCGCCCCATCGTCATCATCACCTCCAATGCGGAAAAAGAGCTGCCGGACGCCTTTTTGCGCCGGTGCGTGTTCCACTATATTGAGTTCCCGGACCAGCAGCAGATGGAGGAGATCCTCCGCGTCCACTTCGGCCGGCTGGAGGACGCCCTGGTCCGGCAGGCCCTGGCCGCCTTCTACTGGGTCCGGGAGCTGCGGCAAATCGAGAAGAAGCCCAGCACCTCGGAGCTAGTGGACTGGCTGCGGGCCCTGGTGGCCGGCGGGATCGCGCCGGAGCGGATCACCCGGGAGATCCCCTTCGCCGGCGTGCTGCTGAAAAAGGACAAGGACCTGCGGACACTGCAGAGGGAGCTGCGATAAGCCATGTTCACCGCATTTTTCTACCTGCTGCGGCAGCGTGGCCTGGCCGTGTCCATCAACGAGTGGCTCACCCTGCTGGAGGCTCTGGAGAAGGGCCTCCACCGCTCCAGCCTCACGGGCTTCTACCACCTCTGCCGGGCGCTGCTGGTGAAGAATGAGGCGGACTTCGACCGCTTCGATCAGGTGTTTCTGGAGTTTTTCAAGGACGTGCCCTTCAGCGGCGAACTGCCGCCGGAGCTGCTGGACTGGCTGAACCACCCCTCCGAGGACCTGCGCCGCACCATCGAGGAGCTGCAGTCCCTGGGCTTCCCGGATGAAACCCTGGAGGAGCTGCTGCGGATGCTGGAGGAGCGGCTGAAGGAGCAGACCGAGGAGCACAACGGCGGCAATTACTGGGTGGGCACCCAGGGCCGCTCCCCCTTCGGCAACAGCGGCTGGCACCCCAACGGCATCCGCATCGGCGGCCAGAGCCGCCACCGCACTGCCATGTCGGTGGCCGGGGACCGGCGGTTCCGAGACTTCCGCAAGGACGACACCCTGGACCCCCGGCAGTTCCAGCTGGCCTTCCGGCTGCTGCGGCAGCTGTCCGTCCAGGCCAGCAGCGGCGAGAAGGAGGTGGATGTGGACGCCACCATCCGCGACACCTGCGACAACGCCGGCTCCCTGCGGATCCGCTACCGCAAGCCCCGCAAGAACGCCATCAAGGTCCTGCTGCTGATGGACTCCGGCGGCTCCATGGAATATTACAGCACCCTCTGCGCCACGCTGTTCCAGGCGGCCACCAAGTCCAACCACTTCAAGGAACTCCACACCTTCTACTTCCACAACTGCGTCTACTCGGAGCTGTATACCCAGCCCTCCCTGCGCTACGACAGTGCCGTGGCCACGGAGTGGGTCCTCCAGAACTTTGACAGCAGCTACAAGGTCATCATCGTGGGCGATGCCGCTATGAACCCCTATGAGCTCAACGCCCCCACCTACAACTGGCGCAACGGTGCCTACGAGCGGCCCGGGCTGGAGTGGCTCCAGCGGCTCCAGTCCCACTTCCCCTATCTGGTCTGGCTGAACCCGGAGCCCTATCCCGCCCGCCGGGATTTCTGGTCCCAGACCCACTTACAGCTGGCAGGGATCTTTCCCATGTTCGACCTGTCGGTGGACGGGCTGGAGGCCGGGATCAAGCGCCTGATGGCAAAGCGGCCCTCCAAGGCCGCCGGACAGTGAGTCCCGGACGGAAAAAACGCGCCCGCAAGGAAATCCTTGCGGGCGCGTGTGTAACCGCTACAATCTAGATTTCCCATTTTTTCATAAATCTGATTTCTTTCCAGCGGTTAAGTTCAAACTCACAGTTTTATCTGTATGTTTTTTTCTTGAAATAACTTTTGAATTGCCCGTCTAGCTTTATCAGGCTCTAGTCCAATATTTTTTAGCCGAATTGAGTAGATGAGCTCTTCTACAACTTGAATATCACTGATTTGAACAGCTTCAAAGTCCCAATTCAACTTATCATGTGCAAGATCATTCCTCAGTTTGCCAACACGACGACCAATTTCTTCAGCCAATGCCTTATACGGTTTTTGCGGCGTTCCATATTTTCGGAGAGTAAACGCCTCCATGATTTCACGACAGTCAATAAGCGCATACTTTACATTGAACCAATAGCCTAAACTAAAATTTTTAATTCCATTTAGGAGATCCGCTGCGTATTCCCTTTCTTTCCCAGTTTTCTCGTCACAGAAATTCTCCATTAGTTGGACAACCTCTGTTTTTACTTTTACAAAGGGTTCCGACCTCCCTGCATCTATCCCGTAGATATTACGGAACTCCCGTTCAAAAGCGGCCAGAATCATGATAAACCGGCTAACAGAGTAGGAGCGTTTTTCATCAATACAGCGCGGAAGATATTCGTAATCAAGCAGGCCAGCAGAAATTACATTCAACAAATCCGCCGATTTTGTTCCCAAGATCGAAAAATCAATGATTTCGTCCTTGGCTTTTTTATTCGTTTCTCCTGTAAATCGTGGGCGGCAACAAAGCCAGGCAAAAAAATCTCGTTTTCTTTCTTGATTATAGGCAAAAACCTCGACATTGTCTAAAGAAACATTTGCCCGACCGGTGACATACATAAAAAAACGCCAGAGTTGCTCATACGCATTCAGCAAGCCAGGGAGAGCTTCTGTTTTCGAAAACTGAAGCGTCATATAACTCTGTGATGTCATGGGATTCTGTGCTCGCACAACAGATGCATAGGAATGAAGTTTAATTTCAGCAGTGAGACCGTCTGAAAGAAGAAACTTGCCTCCGTCCACCTCATTTTGGCATTCTGCTGATAAAGTAATCTTCTTAGCCCGGATACTGTCTTTTGCTGGTTGAATGTCATATTCAAACACTGATTCCGGAGGAAAGAACGCATCAATTTCTGGTCCTCGTATACGAAAACCATCAATTGCTTCACTTGAATATCTTTCTTCCCAAATAAAATACCAAGCAACAGGGAAGCTCAAAAACCCATGATAGGAACTGTAGTTATTGGATACCCAGAAAGTAATGCGATATCCCTCACTGGTTCTTCCTGATAATTCTCGATTTGAAATCCACTCATTAGATGACTCTATTGTTTGCTGCAGTCGTTCCAGCGTAAGTGCCCCAGAAGAATATCGCCTCCAAACTTCCCGATTCGGAGGATACAGATTTACTTTAAACTCCCTCTCATCAAATTCAAAAGGGAAAGTATACTCTTCATAAGAAACAAATCCGACCAGTCGCTCTGGTCTCTTCATTCTACAGCACCCCCCAGAGCCAATCCCAAGTAATCAAGCAGCCCTTGGCAGCCCACCGACACATCTCTCCAAGTTGCCTCGAAGTCTCTGGTGTACCATGGATCGGCAACCTCTTGGCCTGGTTGGCCAGCATACTCCATCAACAGATGGATCTTCTCCGCTGGGTCGCCACAGAAAATGCGCCGCATATTGTGGACATTGGCCTGGTCCATACCGATCAGCAAATCGTAATCTGCATAGTCGCAACTGGTCAACTGTCGGGCAGCGTGGCCGGTACAGGAGATTCCATGCTCCGCCAGTTTCTTCTGGGCCGGAGGATAGACCGGATTGCCGATTTCTTCCCGACTGGTTGCAGCTGAGGCAATGTGAAACAAATGCCCCATCGCAGCCTTTTTCACCAGATTTTTCATGACATACTCGGCCATCGGACTCCTGCAAATATTGCCGTGACACACAAAAAGAATCCTCGTCATCCTGTCTCTCCTGTTTCTGTTTGTCAACGTCAGTATAACATGTGCCGGTCGAAACGTCGAGATTCATTTTCTCATGCGCGGGTTCGCTAATCTGCCGCAGAAGCTCCGCCTTTGACCATCCGAACTGCAAAACAGCTCGAAGATACCAATGCCGCTGATCCATGGACAGGCCTGCCTCCATGATAACCACATTCTGCGTCCACCCAATCAGGAGAGCCTCCTTCAGAATGTCGGGTGCAGTTTCATAGGTCCGGAAAAAGTCCCGCATCCGACGGAGGTTCCGAGGTGAAAAGCCCGAGTTGTCGGGACACTTGACCGCAAGATACTCTGCTGCTGCCACTGCCGCTCCTTTTTCCTTTCTGGCGCTGACCAGTTTCCCGATTTCGAGATACAGCTCCATCTGTGGCAGGTTTCTTTCCAGTGCCTGATCCAAACCAGTATACATCGCACTGTAATCAATGGGCTTCCGGATGTTCATGGACTTCTCCTTTCTGACGCCATGCGCCTTATTCCGTAGATCACAGCAAAGAGAAATGCGGCATTGCACTGCCACACTTCTCTTTGCTGTGATTCTATATGACCTGCACGATCTGTTCCCAGAGCAGGATATGTTTATTGTCGATTGCTTGATTGCCGTGGTAGTGACCGAACAGCCAGTAATGGTACCGGGCCTTTTCCTGAATCTCTTGAAGGAAATCCGTAAGCGGATCTGCCTTATTGTAACGGTTGATTGCTATGGCGAGATCAGTTGGGGCACAGTGAGTGATGATGTAGTCCACTGCCCAATCGTGTTTGTCCAGGTTTTGTCGAGCCCTAGTATACTCGTCTTTCGAAGGGAGCTCCTCTGGCCACCAGGACTGTCCTAACACTCGGTATCTGCGCCGCCCCATAATCTCGAGCATCATACGCCGGGTTTCGAAGTCTGGTGCCTTTGAGTCCAGAATTCCATCCTCCACATCATGGCTCTTGGCCCCGCCCATGGTGAAGAAGGTATATCCCTGAAGTTCAAACACATGTCCTCGCATGAGGTGCAGGATGTTGGGCCGTATCCGATGCACCATTCCTCCATGCCACATCTCAAGTGGGAATTCTGAAAGCAGCGTGAAGTTCTCGTGGTTTCCATCCACCCATAGGGTGGTCCAGGGCTTGTCATTCAGCCAGTCCAGCCAATAGTTTTCCTCCTCAGAACTTTCCCAGAGGCCTCCGAAGTCACCACAGATAATAACGAAGTCGTCACGGGACATGTTGGCTCGTTCCGGGAAGTATTTTCGACCAAACCGGCGGAAGGTTCCGTGGCAGTCTCCCGTGGCATAAACACTCATGCCGTCACACTCCTCTCGTCTTTTTCCAATGCCTGTTCAATTTCCACGCCGCTGCGAAACGTCACTTTGATTCGCGCCTCATCCAGTACAGTCACCTTTTCCAGCAGTTGATAGAGTACATCTTCTTTCCACTCTGTAATTTCCGCCGAAGCAGCCGGCAATGCTGCCTCTGCAGCCTTAGTCCGACGATACATCTGCTCATTTTCTCGGTGGAGTTTCTCTATTTGCGCTCGACGCTCTTTCAATTCGGACATGGCGGTGGAGATGCGCCGGAATTGCTCTGCATTCTCTGAACTATCAGCAGAGAGGGAAGCTTCTTTCAGCAGCTGATCGAACTGGTTTGCCAAATTCTCTAAAGCCCGGTCGATATCGGAAAGGCTTAAGCCTTCGCCGGGGATGGTCAGCAGTTCCTCCCTCATAGCACTGATTAATTTGTCTGTCAGATCCTCCTGACTGGCCATCACGCGGTTGACAGCAGTTAAAATTGCTTGCTTTAGCAGATCTTCATCAATAGTAACGGAGTGCTTACAGTATTTTGTTCCGTAGGTTATCCGGCTGATGCACCGCCACACCACACGCTGATATCCCTTTCGTTGCCAGACACATCGCCGGTAAGCAGTTCCGCACTCGCCGCAGAATAGCAGGTTGCTGAGTATGTACTTACCGCTGTATTTACACCGGCCCGTTGGCGCACTCTTTTTATTCCCTCCGGTGCGGGCACGCCGGCGGGCAAGCTCCAGCTGCACAGCATCGAACTCCTCACGGCTGATGATGGCCGGATGATGGTTTTGGATGAGATACTTGGGGAGCTGTCCCGTGTTTTGAATGACCTTTTTGCTGATACAGTCCTGGATGAAGGTTTTCTGCAGCAATGCGTCACCGCAGTATTTCTCATTGGTCAGAATGCTCTGAATACGGGCAGGGGTCCACTCTGTCTTTCCCGTGACAGTCAAGCAGCCTTTTTCTTCAAGGGCCGCTTTGATGGTACGAAGGGTATCGCCCGCCAAGTACCGCTGGTAGATGAAACGGACGGTCTCCGCCTGCTCCGGAATGATCACGGCCTTCCCATCCGGCCCGCGCTCATATCCCAGCAGCCATTTATAATGCAGGTGCGCGTGACCAGAACGCATGGCCTGTCTGATCCCCCAGGTGACGCGGGAACTGGTGTTCTCACTTTCGGACTGAGCAAATGCGCCGTAGAGCGTGATGAGGAATTCGCTCTCCGGATAGATGGAGTTGATATTCTGCTCCTCAAAGATAACCGGAATCCCCAGGTTTCGCAGTTCCCGCGTGAAGTTGAGCGTATCCACAGTGTTCCGGGCAAATCGTGAGACTGACTTTGTCAGGATCATGTCGATTTTTCCCTGTCGGCATTGCCTGATCATCCGCAGGAAGTCCTTGCGTGAACAGGTCGAGGTCCCAGTCTTTCCCTCATCTGCGAACACATCAACCATCGTCCAGCCCGGTTCATTCATGATTTTGTCGGTATAGTAGTCACGCTGATTTTCATAACTGGAAAGCTGCTCTTCATCGTCGGTAGACACTCGGCAGTAGGCTGCCACCCGCAAATTCCGCTTACGCTCTTTCTCTTGAGCCGTTTCCTCCTTTGGGGGGATCATAATGACATTCGGAGCGATCTCCTTCATTTCACAGCTTCTCCTTTCAGTATTTGTTGGTTTTTCAGCAAGACACTGACTACTCCATCGACGAATGTGACTTTCCGGACACTCTCATGAAGCATTTCTCGGTCCAGTTCCATCATGAGATTCTGCGCTCGAAACAGGCTTTGCAGACGTTTGGTTTCATATTCCTCCACTCCGATTGCATTTAACCGCAGCACTGCCAGATGCACTGCCATAGAGCGGATCTGCGCTTCCTCCACCGGCGGGGAATGGAGTGCGTCATCCAGTTGTCGCCGGAGCGCGCCTACCTCCGATTCTTCCTCCGCGTCCGCTGTGCAGGAGATCATATCGGGGTTCTCAATCAAACCGTTCAGGAGTCCCAGCACCTGTCCTTCCACCCAGGAGGGAGGAGTACTTCCACACAGGCGCCGCAGTTCTTTTTGCGCCGGGGTCTGGTGGCGGGGTGGTACTCGTTCCTGTTTGGAGACCTGTGACGCATTAAATTGTTCTTGCTTCAGGATCTGGGGGAACCCTCCCTCTCCAATGTACCTCCTGTCTTCTAGAATACGGGCCACCATATTCTTATTCCACGGCTTTCCGGTATCATAGGGGACGCCCCGCTCCTGAAGAGCTCCCACCAAGGTACTGTAAGAGGCCCCCGCAAGATATGTTGCAAAGATCCATTGAACCGTCGCGGCTTCACTTTCATGCGGTACGATCTCCCCACATACGATCCGGTAACCAAAGGGCTGCTTTCGGTTAGTTGCCATCACCGCACCGTCCTTTCTATCTGTTCCGTGAGCTCCAATCCATTGATGAGGTGGAACCGCAGTCGCCCTTCTTTTTCCACGATGATTTTTTCTACAAGCTCGCTGAACAGCTCCTCATCGAACTCTGCA
This sequence comes from Dysosmobacter sp. Marseille-Q4140, assembly GCA_018228705.1. Classification (NCBI taxonomy): domain Bacteria; kingdom Bacillati; phylum Bacillota; class Clostridia; order Eubacteriales; family Oscillospiraceae; genus Dysosmobacter; species Dysosmobacter sp. Marseille-Q4140. Next base: position 743,427 of record CP073694.1, read on the forward strand.
AGGAGATCCGGCCCAGATTCCAGAGCATCCATAATAGCCAAGGTCTGTTGGATCGTCTGATCCTCCTCAGCCTCCAGCAGTCGCTCTTTTTCCAGCTTTGCGGTGCGGAGCTGTTCAGCCAACCTGTCGCGTCGTGATATAAAGAGATCAGGATCGACAAGCCCTTGCTGTTTCAGCTGGGCCAGAAGTCGATCCTGACTGATAATGTCTGCGATTCTGTCATTCAGTTTTACAATGTCCATACTCCATAGCATTCTTGCCTCTCGGGCTGCCTGGAGATCCTTGAGGAGCTGCTTAAGAATATTGATCCCCTGATGGCGGAGTTTATAGTACATACACAAGAACGCCGCCTTTATCTGCTGTTCGGGAAGCCGAGCAGTCTGGCAACGTTCAGGGTAGCGGTTGTGCGTTTGACAAATCCAGCAGACTGATGTTCCATCAATGCTCTTTCTCTTAAATGTAGAACCGCATGTCTGACAGATTATTTTCCCGGTAAACACATACTTTCCTTGAGAATGCGGATGCAAAGCCTCCCTTCGCCTCTCCAGAAGATTTTGCACCATTTCAAACGTATTTCGTTCAATGATAGCGGGATGCGAGTTTTGAATGTAGTATTGAGGATATTTTCCATTGTTCTTAACGATTCGATGTGGAAGGGTCTTTGTTGTATATGATTTTTGGAGCAGTGAATCTCCGACATATTTTTCATTGCTCAGAATATAGCCGACTGCGGTCATTCCCCAGCAAGGCCCACCTGCTCTTGTAGGAACTCCATATCGGGTGAGGTCTTTTGCTATACTTTCCAAGCTTTGACCTGACAAGTATTGCTGGAAAATGTGCCGAACGACTTCCGCTTCGTTTTCATTGATTTCTAGTTTCCCGTCCACCAAATCATAACCAAGCGGTGCATTGCAGGTTATGAACTTCCCGGCTTTCATCCTCACCTGATAGCTCCATCGCATCCGTTCGGAGATAGCCTCGCTTTCCTTCTGCGCAAGCATCGCAAAGATGGCCGTCAAAAGTTCGCCGGATAATTTAGAGGTGTCAATCTTGTCTTCTTCGAAGCAGACCGCAATCCCCAGTGCTTTCAGTTCTCGAACAGCCTCCAGGCTTTCTTTGGCGTTTCTTGCAAACCGAGAGGAAGACTTGACCAGTATTTTGTCGATTCGGCCTCGGCGGCAGTCTGCCAACAGCCGCTGGAAATCATCTCTTTTTTCCGCAGAAGTCCCTGTGATTCCTTTGTCGGCATATACATCAACAAACTCCCAGTCAGGGTTCTGGTGTATCAGCTCCGTATAGTGGGTAGTCTGGGCTGCAAAGGAGTGGAGCTGGTCTTCAGAATCACTGCTGACACGAGCATAGGCAGCTACCCGCAGCTTTCGTGTTTTTTCCTGGCTGACAGGCGGGATAGCAATCACCCTCGGCCCTTGTTCCAACGCCAGCGATCCGACGGTGTTGCGTTCTTTCCTCATGATTCCACCCCCTCTTTTCAGCAATACACACTACCACACGTCTGGCTAAATAGCCATATTCAAAAGAGACGAGTAAATTTGAAATAATTATATGAAAATAACTATATCTGCACCGACATCCACTTTGAGTCGAGCTGCAATTCGCTGTGCCTCTGTTTTGCTGATGAGTCCCGCATCTTTCAGGGTCTGGAGCATATTCATCAGCCCCAGGTAATTGATATTGACATCCATCCGGTACTCCTTCCTATGCTAAAGGCAAAGGGATCTTGCCCCTTCTCTGGTAGTAATAAATTAATTTAGAGGCTGCCCCAGATAATTTTGGAGAACAATACGGCGTTCCATTGTTCTGGGGCAGCCTCATTTTGTTTCTTCACGTACAGCACTGCGCTGTACCTACTGGCTCTATTCGACACTACTTCCCGAGCCATGGCAGCAACAGACGGACCGCGCTGGCGCGCGTCACGGGAATCGCACCCCTCCGAGGATCTCTCCGAGCTGCCCCCAAAAACTGGTTTTTATTATGGGCAGGAGTATCATTACTAGATTGTTGATGAGGGTCGGGCTGGGTAAACCCAGTCGCAATGCGAAACAGCCCGCCACAGGCTGCTTTGTGGACAGATGGGAACCGCTCTGCACCTTATTTGGCCGTCTTTGATGGATTAATAGCGGTCGAAGCAATCGAACTCAGGGTAATATTTTTTTCGTGTCGATCCACTTATATATCCACAGGTGGTCTTGGCGCATCCTCCAGCGTCGCTCTGGCCTCCCTCTCGGGGGCCCTCTCATCAACGGACGTATCCCTGTTGCCGGATATTCTATTTTCAAAGAGCAAGTGAGAATAACTTCCTTCTCACTTGTATAGGGGAAGAAGTAGGCGTTTTTATAACCCTCCAAACTTATTTTTCTAAAACTTTTTTGAGATATCTTAGAATACGAACCTTTCGTTTATGTACTGCAGGCTGTGAAATACCCAATTTTTTTGAATATTCAACTTCACCCTGACCCTCAAAAAATATGCCCTGCACCAGTGCCTGATCTGCGACAGACAGGGTCGAGATTGCATGGTACAGGGTCTTTTTTTCCAATGGTTTGAGAATAATATTTTCTGGGGTATTTACAGCATCGATAAACTCGTGGAAATTTTCATATCCACAGTCCTGAGCTCCGATCAAGGAGCTCAGCTGAATTTCGTGGGCGAAAAAACTATCATTGTTGTCTCTGATATTCCAGTTTGTCCTGTTATATGTGCGATAAACCTCCGCAGATACAGTGACTTCTTCATATTTCTGCGTACAAGTATTAAAAACTATAAGGATATACTCGGAATTGGCATCCATTTGCCTTCCCTCCTGATTTCAAAATTTTGATGAAAAATCAAAATCTTGAAATCAGGGGTACTTAGCTATATAAGCCTCCCAGCCCACGCCGGCCCTCCTGGTACCGGGCAGAAAAAGACCGGAGGCACATTCCTGTACCCCCGGTTATTTCCTGCCGCCATATTGCGGCAGGAACAAAGAGGCCCCAGATGCTTTTCAGCGTCTGGAGCCTCTAATGACTTGACCTATTCATTTTTGTGCATACCTGCCACTGTACCGAGTATAGCAGGAGCAAAGTCGGAAGGGAGTAGGGATTGGGTCGGTTTTTCATCGGGAATTAGTCGGGAAATCGTCGGGGCACTTCCATTTCTTCCTGAAGTTCTGGAACTGCGTATCCAAAAAGGCAGACAGAAAACAGGAAAAGAGCCTCTCGTTTGCGATCATAGAAGACGCTTCGCTCTATATTTAACTCATCCAGCAGTTCTTTCTCTGTGCTATTGAAGCGGTGAATAAACTGCTTGACCAGTATCTCATAATAAAGCTCGCCACGATCCGGATATCGTTTCAGGCGAAGTAGAGCTCTATCAATCACATCGACCAACATGCGGCTCTCCATTACGCAGCAGACCTTCTCCTCAAATTCTTGGAGGTCAATATCTGGGGCGAAGTTTTCCAGATAGCAGAGGCCAGCGTCGGCATCCCGATTTCCAAGCTCCCATGCGTATTCGTGTAGCTCCTCAGCTCGCTCACTGAGAACCCATACCACATCTCGGTATATTTTCAAGATCAGCTTTACCCGATGGTACGCCAGTTGACTGTCAAATCCAAGGGAGGCCATCTGTTTCTTGCACTTCTGGACAGTGACGCTCTCTCTCCTCATGCTATCTCCTCCTTTCATGTTCGCTGGAGTGCGAACAAAACGCATAGCATCAAACTATATTACTTTTAGGGGTGGAGGCCCTCTTGCAACAGAGGGCCGGACCATACGTGCTTACAGCAAATTATGAGACTCCAGTCGAATTTGTATAGCCTGCTTGGAAACTTGGAAGATCTGAGCCATCTCCGCAATTAGCTGTTCCTCGCTTTTTCCTGGGCATAGACGGTAAAAGCACTTTTTGATTTGAGGGATAGGCATTAAGAGTGCCGTTGCCAATGCATCAGCTTGTCGCTCAATCAGGCCATGGCTTTCATCTGAGGATGTTTTCCCTTCATAGGCTGCTACATCTCCAGTTCCAGAGTACAATTTCTGATGGAGAACCCAGTGACCAAGTTCATGGGCGCAAGTAAATCGCATTCTACCAAGAAGCCTGTCCGCACAGAGCCGATCATCCACTAAAATAGTTCCTGCTTTAACAGCAATCAAACGATATCGTTTCTCTGCTTGGTCATACAAAATGGCGGCTCCATCATCAAAAATCGTTTCTCCAAGAACGCTTCCGTTTTTTCGAAGGGAATGGTACTCCAGAATCAAATTAAACTTCGTTTCAATGATTGTCTCGATTGGAATCGCTTGGGGAGGGCCTTCCAGCAAGGCGCGATCATACTCCTGTAGGATCTTCCGCCCGATGGTTTCAATTGCCTCCAATCGGTACTTCGGAACATACAAGGAAATCCCCCTCCTTAACTTTGGCGGTTTATCAGCATTTCCATAAATGCTGCCCATTCCTCATCTGTAGCATCTACTTCTTTCGCAACTCTCAGGGCTGCCCGAACTATATCGTGCTTTCGGATATAATCTGGCAGATCCGCTGGGACAGTCTGCCTGGAATCTGCGGCTAAATCCAGAAGCATTTCATGTTCCTCTTTGCTCAATTCAAGAAAAGAGGATATGCGCTCTACAAATTTCCCCTCTGGAGCCGGGCGACGCCCCTGTTCGATATCGCAGAGGTACCCATAGGCAATTCCAAGATGCTTGGCAGTATCACGGAGATTCAGTCTGGACTCTTTTCGTCTTGTACTGATAAAAGCCCCAAAGGTCATATTGCTTTCCCCCTTTGTGGTTGGTTCGCTTGGATGCGAACATCTTATCTATATTATAATTAGAACAAATGTTCTACGCAAGGGATAAAAAAAGTAGAGGGGTAAGGTGTTAAAAATATATAACACCTCACCCCTCTGTTATAGGAATTCATGAGCAACCCGCGCCATCTCCTCCACACATTCCTGTGGAGCAATGATCTTGATTCCTCCCATGAATTTAAATACCCAACCATAAAAGGTTCCGCTTGGGTTCACCTCGACTTTGGTCACAAAATGGTTGCTATCGTATGGATATGTTGCCGCTGTTTCTCCATAATAATCCACAATGGTCTTCATAAAGCGATTCTCGCAGAGAAGTTCGACACAGACTGTGTGATCGGCTGCAAACATATCAATCATCTTATTGCTGTAGTCAGCCACATCGAAATCAGGCTGAGGGATGTATGTGGATTCCAGAATTTCTACTCCGGCCAGACGATCTACACGGAAGTGCGCCATTCCATGATGCTTATGGGAATATCCAATCAGGTAGTAGTGATCGTTTTTCCATTCCAGAGCGTAGGGGTCCAGCTTATAGAAATAGCCATCATGTTTGAGAATCCGCTCTTTTTGGGGGGTGTACTCATAATACTGAAATTGGATTTGATGACTCTCCAATATGGCATTTTGGATACCGTCGATGATGTAATAGACCTTTTCGTTATGTGGCTTAATTCGGCTTGAAATCGCAGCCAGACGCTGGAGCTTTTCGGCCTCTGACTCACTGGTCAGCCGACAGAGCTTTTGAATAAGCTCGTTCGTTTTATCTGCTGATATTACCTTGGAGGATGCAACCGCATCTGTGAGCATCTTTAATTCAGGGTATTCAAACAGCCGTGCGCCAATAAAATACTGGTTCTGAGTGCTTTTAATCACCACCACATCGATCCCAGATGCAATGAGGTCTTGAAGATCTCCATACACCGTTTGTCGCACCGCATGGATGCCCTTTCCTTTAAGGTAATCCAACATGTCAGCAATGGTGGCAGGATGTTCTTCATCTGTTCTCAGATAAAGGTATCTCAGCAACACTAAAACTCTAATGCTATTTTGTTTTTGCATAGCTATGTCCTCCAGTTATTGAAGCACACTACTGTTCTGACCTTTGGCGATGCACAACCCAATATTGATAATCACAACAGTATCATATCACACAATAGGCTTACACTCACATTTTACCGCTGCCCCGCAGCATATTCTCCCATATTGATGTCCAGCACCCCTCTGGGTGGCTGGATCAGGGCGTCCTCATACTGGCACTTCCACTGGAACTCCCGGCTCATCTGTCCGTTCTCCACACCATCTACGGTTTCCCCATCCTGAATGGGGTTGTCATTGGCCAGAATATAGGACGCCACATTGTAGGCGTGGTTTACCACCCAGTTGGGGTCCATGCCGTGGAAGTGGTACTGGAGATCCGGCAGAAACAGGGTGCTCATGCCCACTGTGTCGATAAGCATATCCTCAGTGCCCTCAATGTTGAAGAATCGGACATTGACGCCAAAGCGGATGAACCGATCCGGGCCCTCAATCTGATGGGAGCGCACATCCTCCGCCAGAAACAGTTTGCCGCAGTTCTGGAAATAGAACGCCTCACAGGTGGGATACAGTTCCGCCAGAGCCTCCACGAAGTCGGCATCCAGGTTGGCCCGCTCCAGCGCCGGAAGCGCCGCAGCCAGCATATCGGTGGCCACCACCTGGTACCGGCACTCCCGAAAGATCCGCTCTCGGTCCTCCTGGCAGTCCCACATCTGGCTCATCAGGAAGGCGTCAAAGCCTTTGCCCTTGAACTTGTCGCATTTCATCACCATCAGCTGCACCGGGCATTTGCCGTCCTGAAATTCCGCGATATGATCCAGGGCGGCAAAGCCGACCATCTTTTTATCACGGCAGAAACACTCTACAGCACCGATGTGCTTTTCCATCACAGCGGTCATCTCATCCCTGTCCGGCATGTCCACCGGCTCTTTGAACAGCATCTGAATGAGATAGGGGCCGCCGGGCTGAGGGCCTTTTTTGTCATCCAGGTTCTGCTGGAACACTTTATTGCTCATTTACTTTCCTCCTTCTTCTCCGGGAACAGCTTCCACCGGAACTCCAGTTCTTTCTGGACAAACTCTTTCGGCAGGCCCCGGGGATTGGCGATGAGATACCATACCCGAAAGGTGCGCTTCTTCGGATCTGCTTCCTGCCGATAGAGCTGATAGCCCGCCTCATCCTCCTGTGTCCACTGTCCTGTCTGCCGCTTGGCCTGCACAAAGGGTTCCACCACCTGGTCCAGTTCCTCTCTGGTGCGGCTTGAGGCCCAGGCTTGATCCACATCATTGGCGTGGGAGAGATGGAACAACATCGAGCCCATCCCGTTCTTTGCTTTATGCTCCGGCGTTCCGCGCAATTCCACCTGACGTCGGTACTTCTCCAGCTGTTCCGCTGTTCCATACCGTTCCACCATCGGTTCCCGCACATAGATGTACCAGCTGTAATCCTCTGGCTGGGTAAAGGGGGCACAGACCGTCTGGAGCGCCGCTGTCGGGTCTACTTCAAAGCAGTCGATAAAATCGAGGTAGTTGGCTTTGATCAGGGGCAGGAAGGTGTCCAGCAGCCCGGTGTCCAGCCGCAGATCCTTTGTCAGCATCCGAAAGAATGAACCGCCTGTTGTCGGTTCTATTATGAAAGAGTAGAGCCGATCATCTCCCTGCTTTATGATACAGGTGAAGCCCACCTCCACATTTCCATGGCCGATTTCGTAGTCTATGTAGTTGTAGCGGCTCCGGTCAAACCAGATCTGATAGGTCAGCCCGTTTTTCGTTTTCTTTTTGAAGTCGCCTTTTTTCAGCCGCTTCCAGCCCTTTTCCTCCAGGCCCAGGCCGTTCCACAGGTAGTCCAAAAGCTCCTGAAATATATCTGCCGGGCGTTTTTGTTCCATAGTCTCCACCTCCTTGCAAAAACTTTTTCTGGGATTCAGCGGTCATTTGCAAATCAAATATGGAGCAGGGAAACAGAGGCACAAACCATCTCATTCACGATTCATTTTCTGCCGTCACGGGTCGGACTTATTTTGCTCCATTGCTTGGGCGATCTGTTTCATAGCCATGTCGATATAGAGATACACCCCATCACGATCACAGTGGAACAGGTTGGAGTAACATGTGCTTTCGTTCGGGTGAAGGGGATTCGGTTCCACTACTTCGGTGGCTTCCAGCAGACCAGTACCCAATTCAGCCGCAGCAGTAAGAGCCTTTTTCAGAACAGCAAACTGCCCATCGCTCCAATGTTTCTCCAGATCTTCCAGTACCTTTGGTTCCTGCTCCAGATCCCGGAGAATCTGCAAAACCTGATCTGGAGATAGGTACACGCCGGAGCAGTAGTTTTCAATGATCTGGTTCTTTGCCGGGTTGGGTAAGGCAGTGGGCACCACCTGCGCCCAGGGGGTGAAGTACCGGGCATATTCCGGCTTTTCCTCCATCAGGAAGGAGAAACTGCTCCCTCTGGTATAATAGTAGTCCCGGAAAAATCCCTGGACCACCGCAATATAAAAACCATGGCTTTTATCAAACAGCTCGTCCGGTTCTGTCTCTGCCCCAACCCGCAGGGTGTCCAGATACTTTTCTGCATAGAAATCCTCGATTCCATGCTGCGCGGCAAGGGCCAGAACCTTTTCTTCCTGTCCCTGCTGTATCCAGGTTAGGGGAGTAAAATACAATTCCTGTATTTCGTCTGGCGAGATCGGGTGAAAACTTACATCGTATCCCATAAAAGTCCTCCTTAGTAATCAAGCAAGATGGGCACCTGCTGTTCCTCGGCAAACCGCATGGCCCGCCAGAACATGGAGAAGGCGAACTTGGCCAGGGATTGGGTCTCATACTGGGTGTGTTCCGGGATGTCCGCCTTGCTGTACTGTCCGTCCGGGCCTACGGTCCCGTCTACCGGGTACCCTTCCGTATCCGCCCAACCAAGGATGGTATCCTCAGCGGCCTGCCATGCCAGCTGGTTCAGCTTCTCCAGTTCCTTCCGCAGTCCGCCCAGTGTGGCGATCATCGCCCGATCATCAGTGGGAAGAGGCGCTTGAAAGAAGAAGGCATCAGCCAGAGGCAGCCACCAGGTAGCCCCACGGAACAGGGACCACACCCGCTCCTCGTCCGATGCAAGACGGGCGACCAGGGGATGCTCCCCGAAGTTCCAGTCCTTCTCCACAGTGGAAGGCACCGGCTCATTGTATGTATGGCAGGCAGCCACCAGCAGCATAGCGCCGAAGGCATCCCAATCCGGCTTGTCGGTGTAATAGGGCTTCTCATTATCTTCCGGCCAGGGGGTGTAGGGGGGCTGGCCCGGTTGAGAAATGGCGCTCAAGATCTGATCCCGCCAGTTCTCCACTGCAGCCTGGACCTCAGCTGGGGACATTTCTTCCTCGTTATCAGCAGCTTCTCCATCCGGCGTGATTTTTTGAAAGCCCCATCCATTTTCCTCTGCCCACTGCTGAACAACAGTTTTCCAGTTGTGAGAATAGTACCGGGTCAATGTTCCGGCGTAGATGTCAAGTCCCATCGTGATGCCTCCTTTTCTGCTTGATCAAAGCCGTTCCAGGGTACAGTCGTGCCCGGAATGGTCTGTATCCAAAATGATTTCCACAATGGTGTCCATATTCTCTTTTCCGAGATTACGGACGCTTTTTTCATAGGCCAGCCACTGGATGTGGATGGGTTGTCCATACTCATGCCGCCCAAAACCGCCCCGGAGAATATCGTTGAAAGCGTTCAGGTTCCGACCGATCTTCCGGTCCAAACCAAAGGTAAATACCCGCTCCACTTCGTCATAAAACCCGGCCATGTTAGAAAAACGGCGGCCGTCGATGGTGAACATCTCTCTCATGTCCATATAAACGGCTCCTTTAAGTGGTATTTCTCCATAATTTTCTTTTCCAAAGATTCATAGGCATCCATATCCTCTGGCTGCGCTGGAATACCCTTTTCCCACCAGTAACCGTTCCCATAGTAGAAACACATAGCCCAGTAATAAGGCAAGTCATGGCTGAATATCGCCACTCCCAAGGCATCGGTCACTGGCTCTGCCAGCGGTGAGCGTTCCACTGTCTGGGAGGCTTCCTCATAGGAGATCCCTACCAGCTCCACCAGCAGGTGCTTCACCAATTCACAGAAGCTGTACTGGTTGAATATGACCTGACCATCCTCATCTTTGAACACAATCCCATCTCTCACCATGGTATTTCTCTCCGTTTTTTAATCCTCATCCCCGGCCTTAAAGTTGTAGATGGGGCGGATGATCCTCCTCACCTCCGCCGTGGGGCCGATGTTGTCCAGAATATCCTGCATCCCCTTATAGGCCATAGGGCACTCATCCAAGGTGGCCTTGCTCACCGAGGTGGTGTAGACCTCTGACATCTGCTTTTTGAATTCAGATACCGTGAAGGACTGTTTGGCGTCCGCCCGGCTCATCAGGCGGCCGGCGCCGTGGGGAGCGGAGCAGTTCCAGTCCTCGTTACCCTTGCCCACACAGAGCAGGCTCCCGTCCCGCATATTGATGGGGATGAGCAGCTGCTCGCCCTCTTTGGCGGACACAGCCCCTTTCCGCAGGATCATGGCATCGGTGTCGATGTAGTTATGGATAGTGGTAAACTGTTCCTCCACATGGAGCTTCATGCCTTTGATGATCTCATCCATCATGGCCTGCCGGTTAAGCATGGCGAAGTGCTGGACGATCTTCATGTCGTGGATATACTGCTCAAACAATTCTCCGGACACATAAGCGAGAGCTTTGGGGATGTTAGTTTGCTTGATGTTTTTCAGTTTCTTCAGTTCTTTCTGGATTTCATTCTCCCGGCCCTCTGCCTTCATCTGAGCCACCAGCGCCTGCAGGGAGGCATCGTCGGTACGGTTGAGCACCTTGTAGCCCGCCTCCTGATAGTAGCCGGCCACCTCCACGCCCAGATGACGGCTGCCAGAGTGGACCACAATATAGAGATTCCCTTCGTCGTCCTTGTCTACCTCAATGAAGTGGTTCCCGCCACCCAGAGTGCCGATGCTTTTTTCTGCCCGGAGGAGATCCACATGGCGGGCGCAGCACAGTTCGCTCAGGTCGATCTCATCGAGATAGCGGTGGGCCTTATCCCGTATGGAGAAGCCGGAGGGGATCTTCTCATAGATCAGCTTGTCCAGCTTCTGAAGTTCCAGCCGGCCCTCCCGGATGCGGGTGGTTTCCATACCGCACCCAATGTCCACACCCACCAGATTGGGCACCACCTTGTCGGTGATGGTCATGGTGGTGCCGATGGTGCAGCCTGCCCCGGCGTGGATGTCGGGCATGAGCCGGATACGGCTGCCCGCCGTAAATTCTTGGTTGCACAGTTCCTGAACCTGTGCGATGGAGGCGCTGTCCACCACATCGGTGAAAATCTTGGCCTCGTTGTATTTTCCTTTGATTTCGATCATGGTTTCCTCGCAATATTCTATGGGGCATGGCCCCGTCAAGTCATTTCATACAGCAGGCCAGCGTTGTCCTGCACCAGTTCCAGATGGGAGCGCAGCGTTTCAAGTCCGCTTTGTACCGCCTGGGTGGTCAGATCCCAGTCTGGGGCAATTTCAGCGGCCAGCTCCGGGAGGTCCTGCTCCCGCAGAACTGCCAGCAGTTTAGACGCTAACTCTCCCTCCAGCAGAGCACAGTCCAGGGTGTCCTCCGTCTGGGGAGCAGGAAAACGGACATCCAGATCCAGTTCGCTCTCACACCAGTCCCAGATGGCCATATAGACCGCGCCGGAGCAGTCGCCGTTGGACAGTTCCTGCCGCCGGCCGTCTTTGAGAAGAAAAAAGGATGCGATCTGTGACATAGTGGTTCCTCCTGTATGTTATTCTTTTTCCATCAGCCCTTCTGCCTGCATCCGGATCACATAGAAAGCCCGCACCCAGTCCAGCTCCTGCTCCATGGATTCCTCCAAAGCCAGCAGGCGGCGCTTTCCCAGCCTGCGGTCCAGGAGGGCAAAGATGCGGACAAGAGGATTCTCGCTGACAAGGCTTTTCTCAATGCTCTGGTTGTCAAAGATACCAAACGCCTCATAGAACACCTTTTGGTCAAAGGTGCCCTGCTCCAGCGCAAAGGCATGAGCCTGGTTGATGGCCTCTTTTGCGGAGTCGCAATCTTTCAGCGTTGTGGACCGCAGGTGATGAAATTTTGTCCACACATTCTCAAAATAGGTGTAGTAGTTGCTCCGCAGCACTTCCACACCGTCCATGCGAATGGCTGCCCGGCCCTCATGGTCAGCGCTTTTGCTGTAACTGGTGGCAAAATACTGGATGTGGCCCCGGAGCGCCGGGCACAGGTAATCATTTTCCAGCTTGTTCCGGATTCCGCTCCAAGTTGGCATAGCGACCGCCTCCTTTCGGCTGTGGCTGCGGGTAAGGTAAACTTCCCAATTGATTAAAATTTAAAGATTACATACAATCCTCGATATATGATCGTTCTATAAATTCTTTTACTGCAAATAGATCTGTAAACTCCACATACCGGGGAAATCCGTCCGCATTATGTGCTGAGTAAGTCAAATGGAACATATAGTAGATGTCCCTTCCTATTCCGCTTCTGACAACATATAGCACATCATCATTGGAATCACACTTCGCAACCGCCCGGATTTTTTTGCCGGATAAGAAGTGGCCTTGTCCTATTTCTTTGTTTAGTTCAACGACAAATGCTCCGTCCGCCTGTGTGAGGGGAAGCAGATACCAGTTAAAATCCTTACCATATTTATCGTACAGATCACAGAACATTTCTTCTAATGTCATTGTTCATTTTTCCTTCATCCATTTACAGTTCAGCTCTCAACCGCCGCGCTGTTTTTATTGCTCATTGAGATACCTCGCCAGTTTCTTCTCCAGCAGTTCTGTCATATCATTGCAGAGGCGCTTTACCTTGTCCTGCTCATGGGCGTAGTACCAGATGGTTTCCTCTCCGGGGCGGAGCAGGAGCTGGTCGCCGTCCGCTTCTTTCCAGAACTCGCCCAGCACACAATACCTCTCTCCATGGATGGTCAGATCAAACATCCCGGAAAGGGAAAGGATCACGCCTGTGGATGCCTGGATGCCTGCGGTCAGCAGGAAAAACTCCCTCACCTGGGACGGGAGCGTGAAGTCCAGCACGCTTTCTTGATTCCCAATCTGCTCCTCCGTGGCGGCAGGCTTGATCTCATCAGAGGTGTCCAGCACCTTTGCCAGCGCCTTGGAGAACTTGGGGTATCGGCCAAACAGCTCCGGGTGGCTGGCCTTGAATTCCTTTTGCTTTTCCCGCTGCACTCGCTCCTGCTCCTTGCAGAAAGCGTCCAGTTCGGCCAGATACCGCTCCTGGTAGAGATTGCTGGCTTCAAATGCTAAGCCGCTCTTTTCCAGAATGGCGATGGCTCCCTTTTGGCTGCCAAACACCGGGACCCACTGAAAACCGTGTCGGCAGGGCTTCAGTTTCAGAAATTCACCCCGACTCAGCAGGGCTTCCAACTCCGTCTCATGTTCGTCCCACCAGTTCTGCCAGGTTTCAGGTGTTTCCCGTCCCTCAGCCAAGTCCAGGAGTTTTTCTGTCAATGATTCTTTGTTCATGGGTGTCCACGCTCTTTCTCCGCCATCACTTCCACATTACTCGGTAGCACAAAGCTCATTCATTTTTGGAATCAGTATTTTATCCATCCATTGACAAACAACCTCAAAGGCATTGTAAATCTTTTCTTCATTTCCTATATCAAGATATATTTCATTGTCTCTTAAACTGTAAAACAGCGGTTGTGTGTTGATGTCTGGTTTGGCATAACCATAAGGGTCGTATGGACGGGTGTTGATTATATAGCAAACCTCTATGCTTATGCTATCCTTTGTGTTCCCGCCGAATGAGGAAAACGCAATCATATAGGTGTAATTTTTACTGTGCCTCGTAAGTGTTTTGTCGGATTTTTTATACTTGAATCCTAAATGCCCGTACTTTCCTTGCAACTTGGTTCCAAGCATTTGCATTGCTTCGCTAAAGTTCATTGTGCCCCCTTCATTTTCTCATCGTAAAAATAAATATAGTTCATTTCTCCGTTTCAGAGGGCGCAGGAATAGATGCTCATGGCCCCGTAATCGGTGTGCAGGACAAGTCCGCTCTTGGTAAAGGCAAAATTCACCTGCCGCACCACAAAGGGGTCGTCAATGGTGGCCAGCAGCTGGCCGCTTCCGGTATCCCACAGCTCTATGGGGGAGCTGCCACGATCCTGCTGAACGGCCATCAGGCTGCCCCTTGTCCTCACTGTACAGGTATCCGAAAAACTCAGCCCCTGCCGGACAGAAAATGGGAAAGGATTGTCCATCTCCTCTCCGGTCTGGGTCAGATAGAACCTGCCGCCCACTGAGAAGCACTGGTCATCCGGAGAGAAGAAGGGATGCCAGCCCTCATTGGGAATCACCACTTTTTGGGCGGACTTCAGATCGACCAGCACATACTCACCCTCGGTGACGCGGTAGGCCGCTTTGCTCTGCCGGGGAGAGAGCATCCCGAAGCAGTAATAGGCAAAATTCGGGTCTTTTGACTTCTTGCATTTTACCGTTTCCCGCCACACCTCTGTGTTGCTGCCAAAGTCAAAGACAACAATCTCCTCGCCCGTGTACCACAGGGCCAGGTCGCCGCTGACATCCAGCATGGTCTTCATGCTGTTTTTCTTGTTGGCAAAGGGTGTGATTTCATGGGTGCGGAGTGAGAACTGCTGGAGAAGATAGCTGTTATTCAGAAGAAGGGTGTCATTGGGGCAGAGAACCTGCTCATAGGTCATTCTCTTTGCACCCAGGGGAACTGTTTCGAAGATCTCCCCGCTGCCATCGAAGTGATAGAGGGTTTCGTCCTCAAAATCTCCGACCACCCTCGTCAGGAAGAAGTCGTCCCGTGTGAGGGCGGCAGCCAAGGGCATAAAGCCGTTGCTGTCCTTGCCGACAAACCGATGGCACCGCGCCTGCCCAACAGCGGCATCCGGATTCTGATAGACAAATCCTTTCCGCATTTGGCTCATCATGGCGCTGGCAGTCTTGCTCTTGACCTGGAAGACGGAGTCGCACAGGATCTCCTTGACCTTCCCGCCATTCAAGCAGGTTCGGATGGTATGTCCGTCAATTTCAATCCGCCACTGCTTATTTGTGGCGGGGTTGAGGAAGGTTTTTTCAATCATGGTTTTGGCCGTTCCTCCTTTCGGATCAGGATGCTTTTTCCCTCGGAGTTGATGCTATAGAGGTCATCCAAATGGATATGGAATCCATCCTCACGAACGGTTTCTGCCATTCCCAAAGCGGCTTTCGCCAACAGGAGCAGCCCCGCCCGGTTTCCCGTTAGCTCCAATTCATTTCCATCGGCATGAGTGGTAAAGGAGAGGTGGGCTTCCGGCTCTACCGGAAGGATGGGCAGTTGTTCATCATTCAGTTGAATGGTCAGTGTTTTGGGTTTCATCGCTTGTATCCCACCTTTTGAAAACTCCTCAATCAAAATCCATCCAAACCAGGTGCTTCCCGCAGTGGAGGCACTGGAACAGATAGCATTGCAGATGCCCGCCATTGACGGATTTCTGAATCATTTCCTTATGTTCGTCATCCCACATTGGATCGTCCAGCACATCCTCCAGCACACCCAGCGCCCGCAGTTCTCTGGCACCCACATGGCCCAGATAGGCGCAGTAGTCGCCGCAGTGGGCGCGCCAGTATTCCTGCTGCCAGCCACAGTAGCCAGGCGTGCGGTGGATCAGCTCGTCCAGTCGGGCCGGGTCCTCCACGCCATCGTCCACGGAGCAATCGTCCTGGAAGCTGCCGTCATATTTCCGGGCCGCCTCGCCGCTGGAGATACACTCCGGGCACAGACACTCAATATCCTCCACAGCGTAAAAGGGGCCTGTATAGAAAATATGGGTCGTCTTGCCGCAGCAGTCGCAGGCAACGCCATCCGCGGACTCCTCAAAAGCGCCGGTTTCCAGCGGATTGGGGTGATACCGGAAGGTGGGCAGGCCCAGCCGAGCCTGCCGCTCCTTCTCTTTCTGCTTTTCCTCCAGCGTTTTGGGCTTGGGGAGAGCATAATGATTGCCCCAGTTTTCCGCATATTCCTTCAGCGTGCCCAGCCGCTTGAGTGTTTTTTTATCGGAACGATTTCCGATTTGGCAGAGCAGTTCGTAGGCATCCTTCTTGAAGTCCAGCAGATCATACACATCCACCAGCACCTCCTTGGCCTGTTTGTCTTCCGATAGCTCCAGTTTCTCCTTGAAGGTATAGAGCGCGCGGACACTGTCTGGATTTCCTTTTGTCTCTCGAAACTGTTTTTGGAGTTCAATGTATTCCTTCAGATATTCGTTCATGGTCACAATCTCCCATCAATCCCACCAGAAGTACCAGACGGTGGACTGCCACAGGGCATCTGCCAAGGAGCCAATGCTTCCATCCTCATTCTGATCCAGATCCGGGCAGAAGCCATACAGTTCTACCGCCACATCCATGGCCTTCTCCTTGGGGACGGGGGCCGGAAGCAGGAACTCCAGCTCATCGTGGCTCATGGCGGCAGGAACTGCGCCGTACTGCTCGAACCAGTATTTGGCCGCAGCCATCAGGTCCGGTGTGTCGGGACAGTCGTTCCAGTTTCCGAAGGGCAGGTATGCGAAGATCTCCCAGGGATTCTTCACCGGGATCTTGGCCAGGATAAGCGGATAGGTCATCTCCGTATCATCATCCCAGTAGCTGGAGAAGCGGTCGTTGGGTTCTCCGCCCTCCATCTCGCCCAGGATCTCCTCCTCCCAGTCCATATCGTCATCCTCGGCTTCTTCCTTGCGCTGGCCGGTCAATTCCTCCAAAACCGCCTTTCCGTCCTTGACGGGGGCAGAGAGTATCTTTTTCCGGTACTCCATTACAGTTTTGAGGTCAAATTCGTAAAAGTCCGAATCATTCTCCGGGTCGGCGTTCATCACCAGACACTCCAACAGCGTTTCGTCATCCGCCTTGATGAGCACCGGCACAAAGCCTTCTTTGACACTTTCCCGTTTGGCATAGCTGTATGCCGACATGATGGGATCATCGTCCTTCATGGAGGGGAAATAGGTGCATTCACAGTCCAGATACTCCATCAACGCCTCAGCCAGTTCGGAGGGTTCCAGCGTGTCCTCGTCGAAGTCCTGTCCCTGCCAGTTGGTGAAGCGTTCCTCGATCACCTTTGCCATGGCCTGGTAGTAGTCCTCGTCAAAGGGGATAAACAGGTAGGCTTCATCTTGGAACTCATTGGAGTGATACCGTTCCGGGCCGAAGAAGCGGAGGGCGTTGTCATCAACATCGGCAGGATAGTAGGGGCTGTCGCCCTCTCCATAGTAATAGCCTGCAAAAGCACGGCCTTGCTGATTGAATAGCACAGAGAACAAGCAGCCATCCAACTCATTCTGGATGAATGCCCGCAGGTCCACGCTGGCAGGGTCGGCTTTGACCTGCTTGGCCACTTCACCGTATTCTTTCAGGAAGTCCTCGCCCATCAAATCATGCTCCATGCACCAACGCAAGTAGATGGCCATATGGTTGTAGGCATTGATGGGGTCGATGGGCAGCCCCTTCTCCTCAATGCTCTCGATATGATAGGAGGCATCGTCCATCTCACCGTCAAAATCATCATTGGAAAGGGTGCCACGAGTGATAGCATCCTGACGGTCAGGCTCCACCACAAAGCTGATGCCGTTCATTTTGTCCAGCAGGGCGTCCGCGTCATGGGCCAGCTTATATTCCAATTCATCCCGGTAGAGAGGGATCACCTGATAGAAGTTGACCTCCTCGCCACTCGGCAGGATGCAGACCTCGCTGCCATCTTCAGTGTCCTGGGGACCGGTCAGAATGGCGGCGCACAGCTTTGTGTCTTTTGCAAAGTCATCCTCATTGTCCATGGTATGGCCAAAGCCCAGCCAGGTATCGCTGACAATGGGCAGGCGGGCCATGGTTTTCAGCAGGCGGATAGGCCAATACCACCGCTCATCCTTCAGATCCTCATGCTTCAGCTTCCAGTTCCCCGGCAGTGCGATGGCCAGCTCCGCCCGCTCCAGCTTGTATTCGGCCAGTTCCTCCGGCACATTCATCCGGTGGGCGCCCATGCCCATGGTGACCAGGGTGTAGTAGTCACGCTCCTCGGAGGGCGGCACCACGCAGATGTCCACATGGATGTCCGGGGAAGAAAGTTCATGGAACACATTCTCGTACTTGCCGAAATACTGCTGGATGTGCCCCTCGACGGCTTCCATTTCTTCCTCGGTGTAGACCTCGGGAACACCGGTTTCTTCATTCTCGGGCGCTTCACCGTCCGGGTCATCGTCATCATCGTCAGGGTCACCGCCCGATGACGCCCAGGAGATTTTCAGGGTCATCTGCTCTTCCGGCAGTCCGATGCCAGGGCTGCGGGTGATGGTATGCTTGTCATCTGCCGAGAATCCGATGGTCTCCCCGTCGAGGAGTTCCACATCATTCTCCAGCACATAGGACACAAGGCTGGCCAAAAAGTCCCGCAGGTCACCCGGATCGGCGTCGGCACCCAGCACCTCCATCTCGTCCTTGCCGAACACATCCATACCGTAGGTATAGCCATTCATGCCATGCTCATCCCGCCAGAGGCCAAACCAGATCCAGTTGAAGATGGGCAGATCGCCGCTGCGCATCATGTCGGCAAAGCCCTCATAGAACCGGGGCTCAAACACCACGCCGCTGGTGTAGATGCCGGTGGCATATTTCTGGCGGCAGCAGGTAGCCACCAGTTTGGTATAGAGCTTGCCCTTTTCCAGCAGATCTTCCTCTTTGCCCAGCACTGCTACCATCAAGTGGGCACAATGCTCCTTAGCAACCTTGACTGCATCCTCCCACATATAGTTGTTTTCCGCGTTGGCCTCGGCCTCGCCGCCGGGGATAGGATAGGTCGCCAGGCTGACGGCGGCGAGCATATCGCCTACTTCGAATACCAGCGCGTCGTCGTCCTTCTCCTCACTGGCGTCGTATTCCTCCACGGCGATGTTCCATTTTTCCTTCATGTCCCGGATGAACTGCTCTTTGTCCCATTCTGCCTTGGACAGCAGCACAAAGCCGGTGAAGACGCCTGTGTGGTCACTCTCATTCTCGGCCTCTGCCTCGGCCCGCTTCGCGATCTCCTTCTGGCACTCCTGAATCACCGTCGGGGCATCCTCGTCTTCCGGGTCCAGCTCCGCCCACCGCTGGGCGTAGGGGATGGCCTTTTCCTCCTGACCATAGAGATACTGATAGGCATACGCCATCCGCATATTCCACTCCGCCTTGTTTTGGCCCTCCTCCTGGACGGACTCCAGTACCTCGATGGCTCGGCGCAGGGCCTTATCTACCTTATAGTTAGGGGTACCCTCGTCGTGGTCCCCAATGATGGCATAGTTCTCCAGCGCCCGTGCCATGGCGTAGGCAATGCGGTAGTTCCGCCAATCCTCCGGGATGGCATTCAATGCCTGGATGCAGCGGGTGTACTCGTCCTCGTCGTTCCACTGCTCGATCTGTGCGAAGAATTCTTCTTCGTTCTGCGGGGTGTAAGGGATATCCTCCATGCCCGTCAGCGTCTCGTCCAGCTCGGGGACCTGATCCTCATCGTCCGGCTCCTCCTCGGGCGGCGTTTTCAGGTTCACAGTACCTGCTTCCCGACGGAAGGTGTGGAAACTGGCCCAGGGGATGTCGCTGTTCTCGAAGAACTTCTTTGCCATCTGGAGCGCCGTTTGGATGTCCCAGGCAATGAAGTCCACATAGCCGCAGAAGAGGCCGGTGGCTCCGCCGGTGAGGGTGAGGATCTCCGGGCTGTCGCCGGTGGTAAACACTTCTTCCAGCTTGTCCCGGAAGTCAAAGATCTTCTCCGATCCTTCTTCCTCCCGCAGGGTATCCAGGGGATAGCAGAAGAAGCCCGCCACTGCGCCGTCGGCATGGAGTGCGTCCATGAAGTCATTGTCGGCATTCAGATAGCCGTTGATCAAGGGCGCACAGCAAGTGGAGCCGACCATCACATCCAGCCGCCAATCGGCGTCGGGGTCTTCATTGGGTTTCATTTCGTAGCCAAGATAGCTCTCCAGATAGGCTTCCGGATCGGTGGAGAGTTCCAGGCCCCGCTCCTTCAGAGCGTCGGGAAGCTGGGACATAAGCATGGACGGCTCTGCCTTGGGTTCCTCCAGCACATCAAAGCTGTCTATATATCTCATGTGGGGGATCTCGCCCAGCACTTGGTCGGTGAGGGTGGTGAGCATCCACCAGACTCGGCCTTCCGCCTCCCGGAGCATGGGCAGCAGTTTTTCACAGTAGGCGGAGATGGCGAAGCTGTTTTCACCCTGTTCCTCCAGCCAGATCTGCACATCATCTCCAGAGATGTCCCAGCCATCGTCGGTGCGAAGGCCGATGTTTCGGATGGGCTGACGGCCCACAAGGATGTTCCAGTGCTCCAGCACCTCCTTGGAGGCGTGCTTCTGGAAGTAGACCAGCTCAAACAGCTTGACCTTGTCACCCTCCGGGGTGAGGATCAGCTCGTACTTCTCGCCGTTGAAGCCCATCTCGAAAGAGATCTCATCAAAGACCTGGTTCAAAGCCCCTTCCATTTGGGCCACGATTTCGGCGCCGCGGGTGTGGTCTTTGTCGTCGTCCATCATTTGGCGCAGTGACCCTTCCATTTCGGCAAAGGTCTCCCACCAGTTCTCTGTCCGCTCCCGGAAGCACTGCGAGAACTGAGGCAGAGAAATGCCCTTCTTGCACCAGTCGATCAGCTCCATGGTGTCCTCGTCACCAGGGCGGGCCTCCAATGCCTTTTCAAAGTATCGCAGGGCACGGCCCTCCTGATCCAGATAAAAGTAAGAGTAACCCATGCGGAAGTTCCAGCAGTGGTCTCCCTCGAAGTATTCCTCATGGGGTTTCAAGAGAGCGATGGCCTTTTTGAGCAATGCACGGTTGGAAGGTGCCCCCAGATTGTTGTAAGCCCGGGCCAGCTCGCTGTCCATCTCCGGGGTGCGCTCCTGGGCAGGAATAGCCTCCAACGCGTCGATGATCTTCTGGTACTCGCTGTTTTCATTCCACTTCTGGCACTGCTGTAAAATATCCATATCCGGGTCCTCCTCGTCCTCATCCGGTTTCCAGTCTTTGATCTGCTGGAACACGCCATGCTCATCCCGCTCAAAGGCACATGGGGCGGGGGTGTTCAGCAGAAGGATGATGTCGGGATCGTCGTTGCAGATGGTGTTGAGACCGTAGATCCCGGCGCTGTTGGGGTCGTCCATGTACTCGTCACTCTCATCACCGGCGGTGAAGCGCCAGCCGCTGTCCCAGTCGCCGTCCGGCTTCTCCCGGTAGCAGTAGCCGACCTTGCAGCCCTCCACCGTGATGCGGTTGGTGGCAATGCAGCCATCGGCACCCTTCCAGTCAGAGAGTAGAGGTTTCACATCCTCCGCTTTCACATGGTAGTCCCGGTTGCGGCCAGCGGACTCGTACAGTTCCTTCCGCAGCGCCTCCACATCCCGAGCCATCTCCTGGATCTCCTCGTCGTCCATCATCTCACTGAGGTCATATTCCTGCGGATTCTGGGCAAAATCCGCCAGTGCCTTGTTCATGGCGTCATGTTCCTCTGGCGTGGCGGTGATGCGGATACGGCGGGCGGGGGTGTTGTACTCGTCCAGATCCTGAAGGTTTACACTGCCGCTGATACTGCACTCCAGCAGGATGGCGGCCAGGTCGGTGACCACATCAATGGCGAAGTGGAAGTCCATTTCAACACCACTGGAGTGGGTGAACTCCAGATACTCCACAGTCTGGCGGAAGTCCCAGTTCTGCTTGTCCAGCCCGATCTTGATAAAAATCTCGCTGAGGGGGATTTCTTCTTTCTTCAGGTCTTCCAAAAATGACACAAGGTTCAGGCTGTCGTCCGAGCCTCCGATAAAGTTGCCCCAGTATTTTTTGATATACATCTGTCACGCCTCCTTTTATTCCGGCCACTCATCTCCGTCACAACGGCTGATGAAGTCATAGTGCAGGCTCTCAAAATAGTCGTTGGGATAGGATTCACCGTCCTGATGAAGCTCCAGCCCCTCCAGATCCATCATCTCATTGATATATGCAAGGGTATCGTGGATACCCGCAATATGTTCGTCCTGAAGCATCTCGGCCAGCACATCTTTCTGCTCCGGTGTCAGTGTGGCGAGAAGATCATTCTTCGCCTTGTTGTCCTCCGTCTTGGGAAAGCCATCACCTTTGACCCACAGGGCCGTCATGCTGTCTTTCCGCTCCACAAGGCCGTCAATAAATGCTTTATACAGTTCCAGCTCCTTGCTCATGGCAGATCCTCCATTCCCTTTATTTCCGGATCAAGCTCCCGTCATCAATGAAGGCAGCCTCGCGGATGCGCCGGAGGGATTCCGGCTCCAGCAAAAACTCCCGCAGATTCGGGTCCTCAAAGAAGGACATGGGACGCACCTGCGTCGGACCGGCAACCGCCCACAGCCGCGATGTTGCCAACCGCTCCGCTGTCTGCAGCGCCTTTTCCCGCTGCCCCAGATAGAAATAACGGGCGATTGCGTCCCGATAGGAGGAGTCAGCCATGGGCACGCCCTGGATCTCCTCAAAGAGATCTACGGCATCCCTGGCGGTTCCGAACATACAGCAGTGGTTATAGAGCTTCCGCCTGGCATCGGGATCGTCCGGCGAGAGCTTTTTATTCTGTTCCACCAGCTTTGCCCAGAGCTGCTCCTTCGTTTGAGGTTCCTCCGGTTCATGGTAGGGGTAGTTCTTGTCGTTGTCCGCAAAGGGCATAACGCCCCGCTTGAGGTAGTCCATCAGGATGTCACAGAACCGATCCCGCTGGGGGAGGCCATTCTCAGCCCGGATGCGCGCCTGTTCCTTCGTCAGCGCCTCCATCAGCTCCTGCTCCCGGTGGAGCCGGATGGCCGCCACCGTCATGGCGATCATGTGCTCATCGCTCACATTGCTGTAATACCACTCCTCCAGCCAGGGAAGGGTGGTCAGATCCAAAGCCAGCGCCTTTTCATAGTCCAGGTTGAAATAGGCGACCTCGGCCTTGACAGCTGCTACCTGATGGGGGTATTTATCGGCAAAGGATTCCAGAGTATCCAGGGCCTCCTCCCTGCCATCCATGATCTCATAGCAGACCATGCGGACTTTCTTGGGAAGTTTCACGACATCCATGTCGACGCCTCCTTCAGTCTTTTTTCTGTAAGTAGTAGGTTCCACACCGGCCCCACAGCCGGGTGTCCAGGCTTTCCTTCTCCCTCCGGTTGCAAATTACTTTCTACAACCATAACGGTGGGATAGGTCAATTCGGTGTCAATCTATCCTCCAAGCGTTTCAGGTAGGTCGCAGGAACCACCTTTGTCAGCCAGACTCCATTGGCGGACAAATAAAAGCAATATCCGTCCCGGTGCATCTGTCCGGCATCCACCAGATAGATCACAGGTTCTCCGTGCCGGCGCCCAACTTTCTCCGCTGTTTCCTGATCCGGTGAAAGATGAACATACAGGCGGCTCTGGGGGAGCAGGCCCTGGGCCTCGATGGAGGCAGCAAACCGCCGGGCCGTTCCGTGGTACAGCGTCTCCGGTGGTTCAGTCACGGGGAGTTCCACATCCACCTGGACAGAGTGCCCCTGGTTGGCCCGGATTTTTGTCCCGTCCTCGCTGAAGGAATATCGCTGCTTTTCATCACGACCCACGATTTCCTCCAGAATGGCCCGGTTGATGGGATATTTCCTGCTGATACCCGCCAGCAGCGCATTGACATCCGCCCAGCCGTGGGCATCCAACTGGATTCCAATGACCTCCGGCTTGTGCCGAAGGATCAAACTGATATATTTGCTGATCCTTGTGAGATCGGGTGTTGTTTCTCTCATGTTGCCCTCCGTATTCTCAAATTGACTCCACTCGGATAATGGGCCGGTAGAAGTCATAGTCGCCGTTCAGTTCCTTGTCCTCCTGCACTTCCGGCTTGCAGTGGGGCGAACAGGGCAAGAAACCGAGGAAAATTCCAAGTCCGCCGCAGATGCTGCGCCCGCCATCACCGCCGCAGGTGGTAAACTGCTCGGCCTTCACAACCTCCCGCATATATGGGTCATAGGCAATGGACAGGCCGAAGAAGTTGGGCTCCTCCATATCGAAGGGCTTGTCCTCATCCTCCGGGCTTTCGAAGTGGTGCAGGTGCATGGAGTAGTCCATTCCATCTCCCCAGGGGAACAGGGTGCGGCACCTGCCGCCGCACAGATAGGCCCACTCGTCCGCCGTAGGCAGCGAGAGTCCCTGCTTTTCCAGCCCGGCAAGAAGTTCATCGTAATCAGTGCGGTTATAGATACAGATCTGAAAGCCCTTTTCCGTCCGCTCAATGCGGGCTGACTGGTGCATAGTAAGGCTGTCAAGGTCGCTCCAGGCAAACTCCCGGCCATCTTTCTCAAATATGCCGGTGGTACAGTTCTGGCCCCAGCGGTCAAAGGTATGTAGACCAAGAAAAGTCATATCATAACGAGCAGCCAGGCTTTCCATCAGCGCCTGTTTCTCGGTGGTTTCCAGTTGATCGAATTGGGTGCGGAATAAATTTTCGTTCACAGTAGTCCTCCTTCGATCCTTTCTGCGTGTCCCAGCAGATAGCGCCGGCCATCCTGCTTGGCCTGCTCCAAGTATTGTGGAAGCAGGCCGGAATGGATGGCATCCAGCGAGACCAGAACCGCGATCCGCTGGTATTCCTGTAATTCGAGGGAATAACAGTTCCGCTCCCAGAACAGCGGAGCGAACTGTTCCACACAGTCAGGACGCAGAGCGGGCATCGCTAAAAGCGCCCGCCGGCTCACATATTCATTGGGGTCCTTTGCGAAGTCCAGGATCTTGTCTTTGACTTCCTGGCTGCACGGACATTCTGGCAGATAAGCGGCAAACTGCCACTTGGCCTCACTCTCATTGGAGGCTGCGGCCCTGCGGCAGAGGCACTCGAACCATTGGCGATGGGAAGTGGTCTCCTGTATAAACCCCTCCGCTTCGTTGTCCCTGGCGATCAGATAGACCATCTCATCCAGTAGGACGCTGTCTGCCGTTTCTGCATCCATTTGGGTCAACACATGGCAAAAGGCACTGTAAGTATCATTCCAGTATGGATAATCGACTTCCCACTCACCGCCGAGTTCCTCGCTGGTTTTGCCGGGATAAGTGGCTTCCTGCCATTGATGGAACTTTATTGCCTGCTCCAGTAGGCGTTCACGAATGCCCTTTGCCATGTGCTCACCTCACAATTTTCCGAAATGGTCCAGATATAAATCCCGCACAGAATAAGGGCCTACAAGGTTCGTTTCCTGCCGGCCATCCCAGGAATACACATGAATTTTGCCCTCGTCCCCAATGTACCGTTGCTCCTCAAAGGGTGCTGGAAAGGGAAAACTCTCTACCATGCTCCAGTCGATCTTGGGTTTCAGCCCATCAAGCTCCTCGCGCTTGAGCCTTTTGAAGTTAAACACCAGTGCTGCCCCAATCCCATCGAACAGCAAGTCTGCGTATTCTCTGGGGGTGATGCTCTCGCTCACATTGGCGGCATCAACATTCACATCCAGAACCTTGTTGCCGCAGTTTGTCCAGATTTTATCGGGAGAGAACCAGGTGGCGCGTTCCGCAGCGTCTGCAAAGTCCTCACGGGGATACCATCCGTTTGCGCTGTCCGGCTTGACGCCTTCCCGAAGCTGCCCGTTGTACGGGGAAAGCGGATAATATCGGTGCCGCACCGGATCAAATCGGCCAAAGGCAATTTTCAGCAGATACCTATGCTTTTCGCTGCGCATGAGCTTATGGGGCTTCACGATATGTTCTTCGATCAAACTCCAAATGTACTCATCCACACGGATGGATACACGGGGGCGGCCGAATAGTGTGATTTTGTTGGTGTCTGTATCCACATTGAGCCAGACACGATTGATCTCAACCATTGTCATTCCTCGCTTTTACCAAGTACCCCGCCATAGAGAACACCGTTTTTTCCGAGGAACAGCATCTGGCTGCGAAGCAGGCTGCACTGCTCCACAGCGACCTTGTTTCCGTCACAGGTGGGAATAGCCTCCTGTTTTTGCCCAAGGTGATCACCATGAGCGGTAAGGAAGTAGAATTTGTCCCGTTGCTGGTATCCGCCTTGAAACAGGAAGGCATTGCCGGACGGGGCAACAGAAAAAGCTCCGCTTCCTTCGATTGGCAGTTCAAACACAAGATCCTCTTTGAAGTTCGTCCGCACCAGCTGGAATTCATCGTAATAATAGAACCACAGGTTTTCTTCTTCGTCCAGGCTGATGGCATAGCAGTCATAGATGGAATACTTCTCATTCTTCCAGAGAGGAGTTCCCCCCGATGTCCATGCAATCAGGCCGCAAGCGCCCAGAGGTTCATCCCAACCGTAATTACCAAATACACCTTCGTCAAAGTAGCTGGTAATGATGGTGCCATCTTTTTTTACCACACAGTCTTGAATGCCATCCCCCAGGCAGAAACGGGACAGCACAGCTCCGTCCCGGCTGACGATCCAGGCGTTCTGGTCGGGGCCGCTTTCCCGATAGGCGCATCTTGCCCCCAGCAGGAGGAAGTGGTCACCTGCGGGCCGCAAATAATGGAACTGGAACTTCAAGAGGCCAAGAGGAAACAGCGTCGTTTCCAGCACCCGCTGTTCCGCCCAATCCAGCTGGATCTCCACTGCGGTATAGGTGGAAGGAGTGCTGAGCCAGTCCTTACCCTGTGTTTCGGACGGCTGTTCCATGAGAAGATAGACTTTTCCATCCCTTGCCGTGAAAAAGTCTGTCACTTCTGTGCCCTCCAGATGGTTTTCCCGGCGCAGCTGGTCCAGGTCAATGATGGAGAACAACGGCAGATTTTTTGCTTTTAAGGATTTGTTCATTGGGACTCCTCCTGGTCACTTTATCGCTCCATCATAGGTGTGAGTTTCCCAGATGGACTCAAATTCTGCTTTCTCTATTACACAGGCATGGAACTCCTCGCCCCAGACATGGGCGTTCAACTCCACCACGGTGGGGATCGGCGTGATCTCGATGGCGCCGTCGTAAAGGTCAGGGATGTTACGGGTGCGGCAATCTGCAAAGATGTCGATGGAGCGGAGGGCCAGCCGCTCATTTTCGGTATCCACTTCATAGAGGATGACCGATGGTTCACCCTCCGGTGCGCCCTCCCAAAAGAGCTTGATGTACTCGATCTTGCCAAGATAAGTCCGCATCGCTTTTTCATCGGCACAGGCTACTCGGATCATTTTGGCCAGCATCATCAAATCGTCGATGTATTGGGAGTAGACACAGAACACATCCTCGTCGGAGTCGAAGTGAAACAGATCCTCGCCGCTGTTGCCTTCCTCGAACTCCCGGATCACACCCCGGACCAGCCGTTCCCAGTCTCCGCTGCTGCCGGTCAGCCCCAGCCGGCAGAATTCTTCTACCCGGAATCCGTCGCTGATTTTCAGCAGAAGGGAGATTGCATAGGGGTGGTGGGGAATGAGAAAGAATGGCGCGATCTGCTCCGGCTTCACCCAGATTTTGAAGGGCGGACGCGGATCGGGTATCCAGGGCAGCATCTCCCACTGGTCGTCCGGTCTGTTTCCGTATTGGGAAAAGTCTTTCATGTAATCCCTCGCTTCCCGGCACATCAGCAGCCCAGTTGTCCTCCGTTTACCGGGCGGAAGATCCTTCGGCCCGCCAGCAGTTCCTCCAGCTTTTTGGCCAGCGCCTCCACAATGGCGTGGCAGGGGTTTTCGTAGCCCACGATCTCCAGCCTTTGCAGCTCGACACAGTGGAGCGTTCCATAGAAGCCCAGCATAAACTCCGTCAATTCAGCAATCATCTGGTAGCCTTCCATGTTGTTCACATCTGTCTGGCCCTCTTTTGCGGTCATCAGCCCAATGATCCCCACCGCCACGGTGAAGGCGCCGCAGCAAGACTGCTCGGTCTGCATCCCAAGGCCCATGACAGAGAACATCTTCCGGGTCTCCTCGGACAAATTCAGATGGTAATATTCATTGCAGGCCATGAACATCGCCTCGGCGCAGGTCAGTTCCGTGCCGATGTGGTAGTGGTTGACCAGTTCATAGAGTTTCATTGTTGCCATACCATACTCCAATCGCAAAGCATTTCATTCTGTGTCACTCTGCGCAGCTCGTCCCGCACCTCCATCAGCGCAAAGCCCAGCAGGTTTTGTCCCCGCCACTTCATCGGGTCCTGGGCCTCCGGGGAGCTGGCCGCAAGGCGGATTCCCCAGATGGCATCATAGGGGCTGGCCTCCACCAGCACGCTGTCCCCGGTGGAAAGGAGAAACTCCCGCAGTTCGCGGTTCTGGCTGAATTTGTGCCAGTTGCCAAGCAGCACAATGGCGTACTTGAACTTGTCCCATACCTTCTGCTCAAAGCCCCGCACCTTGCGGCCCAGAGCCTTGATCTGCTTTTGGTCGCTGCATTTCAAAATCTGGTCCCGGATCTCTTTGTCGCCGAACAGCTCGGCCTTGGCAGCCATCATATACTGCTCCATGCAGAGGTAGGAGTCAGCCGTCGTATAGAAGTCCTCCATCCACCACTGGCTGAGGCAGCTTTTTGTCAGCTGGCCGTCCTCGGATAGCTGATGGCCCCAGAACAGGCACAGCTCCCGCTTCCGCCCGGCGGCAAACTCCTGCTGGAGCCACTGGCGGGTGTACTTTGGCTGGCCTTCCGGCTGCCACGCATCCACCCAAAAGTCACCATGCTCCAGTACCTCGCTGCTGTCCTCGTCATCCCACCAGCCCCTCCAGGTCACCGGCTCGGGAAAGAGAGTGCGGTATTCCGTCCGCTCCTCCGGGGAGAGGGTGTCCAGCCAATCGCCAAATCGGTCTATGTAATCCTCCCCATAGCCCATGCGCCAGCCAATGGAGTATCGCTCGATCTCCCGGTGGGCCAGCCAAGGGGGAGGCATGATTTTCTTATCTTGTAGTGCCATATTGTTTTCCTCATTTCTCTTGCAGCTTCTTCAGCAGCTTCACGATCCGCTCCCGGTTCTTTGCGGTTTTCATGAAGGTGGGGAGATGGTCGGCCTGAGTCTTTTTCTGGCTACCCGATGGCTTTTCCCGCAGGTCGGCGCTGAGATAGTCGATCAGATAGGCAAGGTGTTCCCGGTTTAGGGCCCAGACTGGTTTACCCTGGAATGAGGTCAAAAACCACAGTTCCAGGCCGAACCAGGGGTCCTTGCCGCCCTGAATCTCCGCGCCATAGGAGAAAGCCTCCGCCGTTTTGTGTACCGCGCCCGGCATGGTTGCCCCGCAATAGGGACAGGCCACATGGAGGACGGGAAAGCGCTGCTTTGCCTCATCTTCAATATCCACCCGATAGTACCTGCCGCAGTTCCTGCATTGGTTATGGACATCATAGCGGTAGACCGTCCGATCCTGCGTCATCCGGTGGCCGCAGCTCAAGCAGCGGAAATAGGCGTCATCCTCATCCGCTGTCACCACACCCGCGCCATGGCACTTGGGGCATTTTACCTGGATGCCGGTGGTGAAGGCGCTGTAGGCACTGTGGGTGAAATAGGGTTCATCAACGATTCGGCTCATGCGCCCACACACTCCTTTCAGGTAATTACTTTCACAGCCGAAATCGAAATGGTCTCAAATCTTTTGTTTTGATTGTCAGATCCGAAACGCTCTCTTGCAGGACATTTACCTGTTCCAAATACTCCGCAGGCGCATGGATTTGCTCCAGATAGCCTGTATAGCGGATAATCTGATCCAGCGCCCGTTTCCTGTATTTTGCGATTTCCCCCAAATGGGAATAACTGCGGCCTGACACATAGCTTGGAACATCGATAGACCGAATTGTTTCTATATCAAGCGCCCCATGCTCCTCTTTCTCAGATTTAATGGTGGCCAGCATATCTTCCGCAGAAAAACGGATGCCGCGTTCGCAGAGAAACCGCAGTTCATCAAACAGGTGGTTCGCCACAAAATGTTCAGCCAAGGGCTCAAAAATTACATCATCCTGATACCAGCCTCCGTGGGCGCAGGAGATCAGTTCACAGTAACGCTTATCTGTGATCCACTGGCGCAGTATCTCTTTGCTCCCGCACATCCATGCGTCCAGCCGGGCTTTTGTTTCTTCGGGGCTATCATAGGCTGTTCCATAGCAGGGCAGGCCATTGGCTTTCAGCCACTTGGTCACTGCCTTGCTGAATTTCGTGTAACTCATGTGATGCCCCTTTCAAAAATCTCGCACATGATCAAAGTGTTCAATTAGGGCATCTTTCTGGAGCGCATCGCCTGGCAGGGCATCCAGGATACCCCGCAGGGCCATATAGATTTCATCCCGCTCCTCGGTTTCGATAAAGCCCATCTTGTTGAAGGTCTGGGTATAGGCTGCCACCGCATCCAGTGCCTGGGGCTGGGCGTCCTCACCTGGCTCAGCGGCCAGCTTCATCAGCTGGGAACGAGTCTTTCGATATTGATTGGCTGCCTTTTTCGCAGCAGAAGCAGGGATATGCTCCGCACCGTCCCAGCCCCGGAAGGGATTGTCCAGGTTTTGCGCCAGCCACTCCGGTTTCCGGGCCTTAGTGATCCGCAGATCCATTCCCGGCTTGCTTTTCCAGAGCTG
Organism: Dysosmobacter sp. Marseille-Q4140; assembly: GCA_018228705.1. Lineage (NCBI taxonomy): Bacteria > Bacillati > Bacillota > Clostridia > Eubacteriales > Oscillospiraceae > Dysosmobacter > Dysosmobacter sp. Marseille-Q4140. The sequence continues at coordinate 773,862 of CP073694.1, forward strand.
CTTTGCCGCTTTTGCCGCCGTCTCCGGCAGGCTGGTCATCCAGAACCAGCGAAGCTCCGGCATCTGCTCCGGGGTGGGGATGTCAGCTGCGCCGAAGCCGAACAGGTCGAAGGTGGAGAGGTTCGTCAGTTCCCGGAACCCTCCCACGGCGGAGAAGTTCCCCAGGTTTCCCGGCGCGCCCCAGAGCCGCAGTTCCTTCAGGTGGGGATGGACAGCAGCCAGTCCGGTCAAATCAAAGTCCTTCAGCTCGATGCCATGCAGCCCCCGTAGGTTCGGCAGTTCCGTGTGTGGGCGGTATTCCCCGATAAATTGGAGGGTCAAACCGCTGCCATCTTCGGGGGCATGGATTGCACAGGCGTCCGGCCCCTTGTTCTGGAATAGGAGCTGCTCCGTTCCCTCACACAACCACAGCTCCTCCAGCCCGGTCATGTCCAGCATCAGCTTTCTGATGCTGGTGCCCCGCAGATCAAGCGTCCTCTGACCGTGGTTCAGCAAAGTCACTTCATCAACGAAAGGGGTTTCCCGCAAATACTCCAGCAGATCTGGGTGCCACCGCTCGCAGGTAAGGTCGGAGAGGCAGGGCAGCGCCTTTAGTTCCAGCGCCGAATTGAATGGCGCGTACTGATCCATCACCCGATGACTGTTGACCTTCAGCGGGATACCGCCGATCTCCGTTTGCCCGTCGCTTTCTATGGCCTCCTTGAAGGCCCGCCGCCGTTCCTCCGGGATGGCCTGCCACCGGATCTGGAGGTACACATCATAGCCGTCACTCCAGCCGCCGTAGGAGCGGCAGGGCTGGTCGGTGAAGGGCTGAAGTGTGCCCACCAGCTTATACTGGGGCGGGACCTCCACCGGCACCCGCAGCAGATGAAGGTCACGGGGCCAGTACATGAAGTCCTTGTAGAGCGGGCGGAGATGGGGCAGTTCCTCCGCGGTCAGAGGGGCGTCACCCGCCCAGTCCAGAGAGAGGACCACCGCCCAGGGCTGCTCACTCACCGTGTCCGGCGGCGCAATATAGGCCACCTGACAGGCGGTGTAGCGTTTCAGGTATTGGTTGTAGACCGTATAGACCTCTCCGGCGCTGACTTTCATGGCGCCACGCTCCTCTCATCCGTTCTTTCCAGATAGAATCCCCATACGCAGTTGGAGAACTCTCCAGCAGCAAAGCGGTGGATCTGCCCGTCAATCTCTACCTGCCAGACCTCGAAGGTATGGTCTTGGTGATAGATCGGGTCTTGGACTTTTACTCGCTTTCCGGTGGTTTGCCAGTCGTAGTCAAAAATATTCACACCGAACAATTTGCATTGACCGTCTGGGCCAACGGTTTCATATTCCCAAGCCATGTAATGCCTCACAATCCTGTTCGCTGCCAGCCGTCCAGCCGCTCCTGAATCCCGTCGATCATCCAGCCCTCGCCCACACGCTTCATGAGGAAACGACGGTCAAAGCCCGTGTTTTTCTCTCTGGTGTAGATGTAGAGCTTGTTCTTAGTGATCTGCTCCGCGTCAAGGAATTCTTCCCCGTTGTAGGTGCCCTGGGCACTGTATGAGAGGCCCAGAGGCCGATAGCCCGAACGGGGCTTTTCGCTCACATACTTCTCCCAGATCGCCAGCAGGCGGGGCACAGCCTCGGCATCTTCAAACCCGGCCTGCTCCATGTACTGCTCCCATTCTGTCATTTCCGCAAAGAAAGCGGACAACACCCTGCGGCATTCCGCCGCAGCCTGTTCATCCAGCTGGACGGGCTTTTTGGCCTTTTCCCGCTGGAGCTGGGAGAAGTGTTCCATCTGCTCCTTGGTGAATTGCACATGGGCCACCGGCTCGATGCGGCTGTTGCCGGCGATGGCCAGCAGGCCCTCATAGGTAACGGCGGTATGGTCGATCTGGATGTGGGAGAGTTTGGGGATGGAGGCCGCCTGGAGCAGACCGGCATCATCCAGCCCGGTGCGGTTGAGGGTCAGAAGGTCCAGCTTGCAGCCTTGCAGGGCGGACAGACCGCTGCCGCGGATGGCGGCATTGCCGTCCAGCAGCAGATAGCGCAGCTTGGGCATAGCGGAAAAAACAGGGAAACAGGCGTCGGTGAGCGCACCGTCCTCCACCCCGAAGTTGGCCATGCTTTTATGCCCGGCAAAGGGGGCAAGCAGTTCATCGGTCACCGGATAGCCTTTCACATGAAAGCCCACCAGGGTGTAAGCGGCCAGCTGCTCCATGATCTCTGCGGTTAGCTCCGGGACTTCAAATTGCTTTTCTCCGTCTAAGGTCAGGACACCGCTCTCCCAGTTCACTGTCCGCGCCCGTTTTGGCCATGCCATCGCTGTTTCCCTCCTTACGCCTGCTCCTTGTAGCTGGCTTCAATGTTGATGAAGCGCACATACACGGCGCAGATTTCACCTTTTGCGTCATAGCCGAAGTAGACCGGATAGTAGCCGTCCCCCCAGCCAGAGGCAAAGATGGGCAGATTGCAGTCCGTGTCAGGCACCGTCCAGTTGAGCCAGTCGCCGCAGTCTCCCTGATATTTGGGGTGGGCTTTGGCGTTTTCCTCCAGAAGATCGCAGAACAGGTCGTTGTAGGGGTCGATGTCCGGGTCTTCCTCCAGCCGCTTGGCCCAGTATGTCTTGAAGGCCGCCTGGGTCTGGATGTCCGCAACGCAGCCCATCCCGGCGTCTACGCCAAAGCCAAAATAATCGTCCTCGCCCAGTTCCTCGTCCAGATCCTCTTTGCCGGTCATGCCCAGCTCATAGCGGACAGGCCTTTCCCGGCTGATCTCCACCTTGACGCAGGCGTAGCGGTCGCCGTATTTCTCACTGGGCACCACGCAGATCTTTACCGGATAAGTCCCGGCAGGAATGGTCTGTATAAAGGGCGGCGTGTCCTCCAGCTCCACCAGCGGATCGCAGGCGAAAATCGTCCCGGTGGGGAAATGGACGGCACCAATGTCCAGCACAGCCACTTCCCTATTCCCAATCACTTTCTCTGTGAAATGAGCGTCTAAGTCAGCTTTGCAGGAGAGTTTTTCCTTGATGGATTCGTATTTGTTCAGCCATTCGGCAGTCGGCATGGTAGTTTCCTCCTGTTGATTTGGTTTGAGGATAAGTCAGCTCTCTACAATGCGGACCTGTTTTCCTCCAATTTCAATTTCCAGTTTTACACCGTAGTCCGCCGCCCACGCAGGGCACTTGCTGAGCAGGGCCAGGATGCGCTCATCCGGCTTCTGGCCAAGGGTCACACGCAAAATCACGGACCAGTCCCCATATTCCTTTTGAAACTCCTCACTCTGGGTGTGGTTCAGATAGCCCTCCATCTTGTCGAGCAGGGCCTTCTGCGTTTCCGGGGAGCCGTCAATGAAACCGTTGCAGACGAGGACCATCAAAACTTCCTTTGTTTCGGGTTTTTCCGCCAGAATGTCGATCTTACCCAGGTCGCCAAACATATTTTCAATGGACATCGTCGTCACCAGTCCCTTTCCCGGATGGCCTCCTCGGTATCAATGGGGATGCCAAACCACGCCAGAATGTAGGCCACATTTTCCGCAATGCATTCCCGTGCCACCGTTTCGATCTCGCTGTCGTTCTCGTCAAACTCCTCCTGGAGATCATTGATGCCGCAGACCGCCTCGTCCAGCGTCTCCTGCACCGCTTCGGTGTCGGTTTCGCCGCTCTCCAGCAGGTCGATGACCTTCTGAAGCTCGTCCTTTACCTTGTCCACCAGAAAGGCAGGATAGTAATCGTCCTGATACATCTCGTCCAGCAGTTTGTAATTGGGGTCAAATGCTTTCATAGGGATTGCTCCTTTCTCATTCAAACATCAGGCCGTATGATTCGGTCAGGCTGCCATCATCCTCATGGAAAATACACTGATACAGAGGCTGGCGCTGTGTTGCTTTGCGGAATCGCTCCAGAACCGGTGCCAGCGGCTCATTGGTAGGGATGCCGAGAGCATCAGCTACCCGCCGCCAGCTGTCCATATCCATATCTTCCAAGTTGATGTTGCGCTGCCTCTGTCCGTATTCCTCCAGTGTTTTGGAGTCCGCATACTCCTTTGCGTCACAGCAGTCGTGCCAGCAGATGCAGCTCACAATCAGTGAAAAAAGGTCATCCATGCTCTCAGCCAGACGGCCTGCCTCACCTTCGCTGCTGTAATAGCCGATGGAGCCATCTTCCAACAGGTGGTATTCTCCGCCGGAGCCATCTCTGGCAAAAGCCATGCCGGGCAGTGTGAAGGTTGCTCGGCCGTCCGCCTCATCCCTCGGAGACAACTCATCCAGCAGGAAGAAGTCAAAAAGGGAATCAAACTCCTCTGCTAGATCAGGGTCATCACGCAGTGCTTTCAAATAATCCATAGCCGTATTCCTCCGTCTACTGTTCTGGCTTTAACTCATGCAGCCTTTCCAGCCACAGCGGTTCTTCAATCATCTCATCGTTTTGGTAAAAATGGTTTTTGTCACGGGCCAGATGATCGGCAAGCGGTGGTGCGTCTGGCGGGGTGCATACCGTAAAACTGTCCCGATCCGCCCCCTTAATCTCCCGGTTGAGGTAGTACACCCGCCTGGCATCATGGGAATACCAGTGACCGAGCAATTCCCATGAGGGCAGATCCGCCTTGGGAAGCTGCTTACCGTAAGCATAGATTCGTTTCTCATCCCTGGCAAAATAGGTATCGCCCAACGAGCGGAAAGAGGAAACTTCCGCGCCCTTGATGATCTTCATCTTGCCGTCCCCATTATGGAAGTAGACCTGATGACCGTCTTTTGCATATCCCTGGGGCGCGCCCGAATCGTTCTGGCCATTGTCCAACACCTGGAAGGCTGCCAGCTCTACATCTGGGATTCTCCCGCTGGTAGTGTAGACGGCTGTTTTATCCATTGCGTAAGCATAGTTTAACACCCGAAACGATGCCGGGTCTGCTCCACGCAGGCGAATCCCACCGAGAAAGCAGGCCGTAGAGGATTTGCCCCAGTAATGCCAACAGCAGAAGTCTTTGGGCGAAACACCCTTCAACAAGCCGTTTTCATATAGGCCAGAGAAATAAACGGCTCCATCCCGAAGGAAAAATTCGTTGTCCACCGGCTCTATGTTTGTGATCGGCTGCAGCAGTTCTTCGTGATGATCTGTTATGCTCAGTTCGATTTCGTTGTCGCTATAAACTAAGTAGAGCCCATGAGGGGCCTTTCTATCGAAATGCAGTTCAATGTCATGATATTTGAGGATCAAAGGTTTCCCGTCACTTCTCATGGTGGAAACAGCATCGGGATTCCCGAAGATTTCTATGACCTCATCCTGCGACATTCCGAATTTCAGCGGTGAAATGTCCCGCGGATTCTGCAATATTTGATTGCGCCAAATAGTAAAGTCATGTTTCATAGTTTTCCGTCCAGTGCCTCAACTGTTTTCATGGCAGCGGAATCAAATCTGCACTGCCGCAGATCCCGCTCAATCAGGGCAAACACATCTGGAAAGCACTCAATCTCATCCTGGTACTCATATTTCGCATACAGTTTCCCGTACTCGGAGATCCAAACCTCCGCCGGGTAGTAGTAGCCGATATGACCGATAGGCTGGCATTTTTCACCGGCAGCCTGTTCGATTTCCGCCAGCTCACAGCCGGACATATCACGAAAATAGGCTTCTTCCAAATGGTTTTTGATCCCGTTGACCAGGTAAGGGAACAAAGCGAATTGGAAGTCAGCCGCCCAGTTCAGTTTTTTCTGCTCCAGATACCACTCACAGCACAGGCCGAAATACTTGCGGTAAAACCGCTGGGTGGTCTTCATCATTGGGACGCCATGATCGGCGTAATACTTCTCCGCAATGGAGATGTCCACTTTTCGCCCTTCCTGCCATCCGGCGTACTCCATCAGCTGCTTGACCTTGCTTTTAAGATCGCCGGAAATGGGGATGCGTTCTTTGATCATGGTGGTTACCTCCATTACCAGGTTTCAGACAATTACAACTCTGCCATAAACTCATAGGAAACAGCAATGATGTTGTAAACATCATCGTATGTAAACAGCCGGTAGTGCCGATAGATGCCTTTGTCAAAGTCCTCCCGCACCGGCAGAGACTTCAGCCAGGTGCTGTCCTCGATCAAATCGAAGGAGCTGCCATCCAGATACTCCGTCCCAGCCAGACTTTCATAGGTGTCCAATTCACAGGCAAAATAGGCCAGCACCTGCCGGAAGGTGAGTGTGTAGGGAAACCAGTCTTTTTCGTCCCTGTGCTGGGAAACCAGATGGCCATTGATGTCTCCCGTAAAGGTCAGATTGTTCAGAGCATCCTGTTTCACCTGGTCCAGATAGAGGCAGTCCCGTCCCTTCAAAACACCTAAGCAGGTATTAACAGCAGCCGCTTTTCCCATAGGTAACTCTCTTTCCTCAGCTCTCATGGGTGATACAAAAAATCTCCTTGTTCAAGTCAAAGTAGATTACCATCAGCTCGTCGGTGATCTCCGGGTTGAAGGACAGATCCATAATGAAAACTTGTTGATCCATCTCGTCATCCACCAGACTGCCGAACCGCTTGAGCTTCAAAAAGTCCACCATCTCGGCAAAGGACAGCTTGGATGGGTCGGTTCCCGGAAAAAGTTCCGCCGCAATATCCGGGCCTACATCGTCCCGGTGGAACTCCATGAAAAATGTCACAACGCTATGGTAGCGGCTGTCCTCGTCCGCCAGCGCTGCTTTGATGGCGGCTTTGGCCTTCTCCGCCAATTTCTCCGCCTCATCCAGCATTTTTCCCACCGTATCCATGGCAGCAGGATCGCCGGTCAGTTCTTCCTCTACATCGAAGATAAAGGGTAGTCCCGATTCCTTGGGAAAGTTGAAGATTTCTTCGCCGGGGGTATATGTAAAATCAATGCGTTTACAGTTCAGCTTCATAGGGATGCCTCCTCATTGGTATTCCAGATGGGGTAATGGGATTGGCGAATAGACTACTGTATCTCCATCATTATCCATTTTGAGAATGACAGCAAATTCCGCTATATTGCTCTCCTGTCCCTTTGGGAGAGGAAAGATCATTGGGGGGCAACGCAAGGCAGCATGGTTCGTGGTTTTATTCCAATCCTCCATGGCCGCAGATAAAATGGCATCAATGTGTGCCAATACCTTCTCAATAGAACCCGCTGATATATTGTAAAAAGCGGGGTTTTTATGATACTGCTCTGTGATGAAGTTTTTATAGGTTTGCACTGGCATAAAGCAAAATTCCCAATCAAGGGGATGCAGCCCAAGCCAGTACTCATGCAGTTTCATAGGCGTCTCCTTACCCCTCAATATTGGCAGTTTTGAGGCCCTTTTTCAAGGAGCCGTAGACCGTCACCGCATGGTCAGTGAACATCTCGTCGCAGTCAAACCAGGCGGTGAAGCTGCCGCCGGAGGTGACGGACAGGCTCGTCAGGCTGATCCGCCGGGTAAGTTCTTCCTCTGTGATGGGGTCTGTTTCCGGATCGCGGGGGTTTTCCTCATCCTGGGAAAGCCAGTTGTTAGCCAGTTCGGTCAGGTTCTTTGCTGCAAGCTCCCGCATGGCTTTGTCCCAGGTTTCACAGTCGGCCAGCAGCTTCTTGGCGGCACTGCGGGCACGGGTCCAGGATGGCTTGCTCTCAGCATTGACCTCCAGAGAAAGGCTCACATCCTTTCCGCACCACTGGATTTCGCCCTCGAAGGTATCATAGTCCTTGTCCAGCGTCAGTTCTCCCAGCACCTGGTCCTGGATCACCACCGGCTTGTGGTACTCGTCCAGAACGGCCTGAAGTTCCGGGCAGTCCTCATGGGCATTGACTATCTCGGAGATACACCAGGGGCGCACCACCAGATCTTTTGCCCGTTCTTCTTTCATCCGGCGGATCTTCAGGCGACAGATCTGCTCCTTGCCAAAGCGTCCCCAGCCCTTGTCGCTATTGCGTTCCTCCTCGATGACCGGCCAATCCAGTCGCTCCTCTTTGGTGCTGACCTTGCCAGTGTCACAGAACACGATACCCAGCGTCACAACGGTCATTTCCCAAAAGTTGCCTTTCCAGTTATATCCGCCCCCAATGCAGCGATTGATCAGAGCGACCACTTCCTGCTCCTCGGGCTCGTACATCTCATAGAATTCTTCAAACATATGTGCAGCCTCCTTTACAGCAGTTCCAGCACCTCGGCAGCGGGCTTGGCAAACTCTGCCGGGACTTGCTCCAATACATCCTGGTAGGCTTTCACTGCTTGCCAGGAGTAGTAATAGAAGCTGTAGAACAGGTCATCGGGGAAAACCTCGTTCTCCTCGTAGCGCATCTCATCTTCTTCCTCGTCGTATTCCTCCGACCACAGATATTCTTCCTTCAGCAGATTGGAGAACAGCGGCAGCGCCTCGGCGTGCTCCATCTCATCCCCGTCGTGGAAGCACTGGAGGATGCAGGAGAAGAAGTCCAGCAGCTCCCCGGCCAGGAAATGGGCTGCGGGGTTCTGCCCGCTGTCTGCGAGGGCCTTCTCCAGAATTCGGCACAGGAACACCATGCCAAAGGGGGTAGCGTGCCACAGGGTACTCTGGTGCTCCATGTTGGTGGTAAGCTCATAGAGAGACTCTTTGACGGACGCCAAATCACGCATCTGCTCCAGCACAGCCAGGTGGGCGGGAAACTCCGTCCCCCGGCCATAGGCGGTGGTGAGCCGGTGCCACGGGACATCCGTGACTTTGAGATGGGTGATGTAGGTTCTGTTTTCTTCTGTCATGTTGCCGCCCTCCTTATCCCGCCGTCTGGCTGCGGTATTCCTTCTCCAGCGCGGTGTACCACCGTTTCAGCATGGTTTCAAGACTGGTTTTTCCTTTGCGATCTGTAAAAACGAGAAACTTCTGCATCAGTCTGGGGAACAGATATTTGCCCGCTTCTGTCAGATCCTGATTGAGATAGACCATCTGCAGGATACGGCCATGCCGGTCCAGAGGGTTCTTTTTCAGCAGCTCCTTTTCAAAGCAGAAGCGCAGAAACACCACATTCTCGTCGTAAAAGTCCTCCACCACAGCCGCGCCAATGCTGGTGTAGGTGATGTCGTACACCAAACGGCTCCAGTCAAATTTCTCGGCATAGAGCAGTTTCAGCGCCTTTGCCCAGTGTTCCTCCGGGATCACCAGCATCCTGTGCTGGGCGGTGCTGGAGTATCCGCGATAGACGGGTTCCGGCTGTCCCAACAGCTCACTCACGCTGTCGGCGTAGACGAAGCACAGTTCCTCATCGAACAGGCCTCCGATAAAGTTGCCATTGCAGTACAGCATATAATTCTTGGACTTGGCCGGAGAATAAGAGAGGCTGTATTCCTGCGAGTCCAGGTTTTTATGTACCTTGTTCAGAAAGTCTATTGATGTCATGGCTTTACTCCTCAAACTCACCCTCGATCATCCCGTTCAGATACCGTCCGGGATCTGCGATGAAGTCATCCCATTTGGCCAGAGGGTGGAATTCCTCATGCTCTATGTCCAGATACCACAGCTTTTTGTCCCTGGGGCTCCACAGCAGCAGATAGTCGCTGTAGTTGTCCATCTGCACCATCAGGGAGAGCAGCTTCTTCCGTTTCCAGGTCATCTCCTGCACATCCATGAAGGAGTAGAGCTCCGCCCACTTCACCCATTTCTGATCCGGGAACTCCAGCCGCAGGGGGCCGGTCTTCAAGTATTCCACCAGCTTGGCGGGCAGTTTGTAGGGCATGAGCTGCCGGATCTTTTCCTGCTCGTTGTGCCATTCCTCCGGTTCCAAGGCCTTCAGGTAGTGGGCCAGCTCCTGATTCTTGTTCTGCACCACCACGGTGTAAGGCCGGTCGCCGTATTTGTCAGCAATGGTGATGTCGGCTCCCTGCTCCACCAGCCAGCGCACCATGGGAAAATTGTTAGAGCGGGCGGCCTCGGTAACGGGGGTGGAGGCATAAGGGAACACCATGTCCGGTTTGTGGTAATTGATATCCGCCCCTTTTTCCAGCAGCAGTTTGGCAAGCTCGGCCTGTCCATCGGACACAGCCGCCCGGAATGCCTCGCCGCCAAACTTGGATACGGAGATCCCGGCTTTCTCCAGCACGGGGATATTCTCCGGGCGTTTGCCCCAGCGCACTTCCTGGAAGGCCCGCTCTTTCTGCTTCGGGCTGAGTTTTGCGGCCTGTCCAGCAAAGAGTGCCACCACCTCTGGCCCACAACAGCGGGCGGCGGTGAGCAGCAGGGGCTGTTCCTCTGCCAGACCGGGATCAGCTCCATGCTCCAGCAGGAAGTGGATCATGGGCACATCATTCCGAAAAACCGCGATCTCCAATGGCATCAGCTTGATGTATTCGCTGAGCTGGATGGGAACATCTAAATCCAGACCGCCCTGGAGCAGCGCCTCCAGCTTGGGAGTGTCATGGTCACAGATGGCGGCAGCCGTTTCCGGGAGGGTCTCCCAGCGGCCAATATATGCAATTTGGTACATAAGGCACCTGCTTTCTCGACTTGTACTCATTCATCCCCGAACCGCTCAGCAGCGTCTTTGTAAACAGTGATGCTCTTAGCCACCTTCTTTTTCTGGCTACGGATGCGGAAATAGTCCCACAGAACGCGCTTCAGTTCCGGGTTCTCCACCTTGAGGGGCAGCAGGCTGATGAACATTTCGTCGTAGCTTCCATATAGCACACCGCCCCGGTTGTAGGTCTGCCATGTCACCGTAGGTTTGCGGCCCTCCGGGTCCTTGGCCAAATCAAAGAGCCACCGCTCATCCAGATCCACATAGCGTTCAATCATAAACCTTGTGTCATAGGTTCCATAGCTATAATCCCCCCAGAAAATCAGAGCGATCATTCCATCCGGGCCCAGGCGTTCATAGGTCCAGTCTTCCGGATAACAGCGGTAATGGAGCATTCCCAGCGCATGGAACAAATAGCCTTTTTGCGGCGTATCCAGAAGGGGTGAATAGGTCTCGTACACCTGCTCCTTGGGCTGGGTGATGATCGCCTTCATAAAGACCGGCATCAGCCAGCTGCCGCCATAGTGTTCATTCAGTTCATCAGCCAATGCTTGCAGTCGCTCATCCGGGTTGCGGATCAGGGAGGCGGTCAGCACCACAGCGGGAATTTTCTCTTTTTCCTTTGGTGTGGCATCCCAAATGCGAAGCCCGTCCGTAATCCACCAGGAGGTACAATCATCATCAGAATAAACAGGTGTGCGTTTCAGCTGGGCGATCCGCTGGGTGTTTTCCGCCAGGAAGCGGTAGACCTCCAGCATTTTAGGCGAGGCTTTCCCCAACATCAAATGGAAACAGAAGTTCAGTTGTTCGATATCCAGCGGCTTTGTGTCCCCCTCGTCCAGCAGCTGGGAGAGGGTCTTCAGAATAACTGGGGCAATCTGCTCCGATACACAGTCGGAACAGGCATCCGACATGATATTGCTGCCCATCCATTTGCCCTTGACCAGTTTGGCCCACAGTGGGGCAGCAGGGGCATACTCCAGCTGCGCCAAAGCCTTCTGAGCAGCCGTTTTGCATTTGCCCTTTTCTGTATTCACAAGCTGGAACAGCAGTTCGCCGTTTGCTTCATCCTTGCCCAGCTCCAAAATGGCCTGTTCTCGCTTTACGCCCTTGGGAGGCAGTTGTTCCAAAGTCATCATTCATTTTCTCCTATCCCACAATGGTGGTTTCCTTGACGGCCAGATTGTCGTAACCCATGGCAATCCGCTTCCTGGCAGTTTCCGGCTCGGCCGAATAAACGACCGCATATACTTACTGCTTTTTCTGGCAAAACTCTTTCACATAATCGTATATGCTCTTTATCCCGCCATCGGTTACTGTATTAAATAGGCCATAAGGTTCGTTTTCCAGCTCCTTTTCTGCAAGGAGCATTGCCTGGCGGAAATTCCCTTCTGCGATTTCACACAGTACGACATTCAATCGTGCGGCCGGCGCAGTATCATGGAGAATCTCCGCTTTGAAGTCGGAGACTGTACTGCAGCGGCTATTATGGTCTTGAATGGACTTGTTAAACCGACAAAACGCCTCATTCATGACCAAGGTTGCTGCGTCCACCGTGGGGACAGGTAGTTCCATTTCCTGGATGATATGAGCGGAAGGGGAATGTGCCGCTGTGATATGGAAACTAAATGGTTTCTTCCGGGCTACCTCACCCATTTCATATACATCCCAAAAGACATTGTCAATGACGCATGGCTTTGTGGAAACGACTGCTCTTATGGCAGTACCACGCCGGACAGGGGGCGCAGATAGAAACACTTCATATAAGAAATCACCCAGGACCTTATAGGCGCAGTCTGAAACCACTTTGAAGCCATGCTCTCCGGCAACTACTTTTAGGTTTTTGGAAATCATCGCGCTTAATTCCTTGACTGCCTTCTGCTCCTGCCGTGTCATGCTATTTTCACCTCGTCCAGCTCCAGAATGGCTTTTTCTCGCTTTACGCCCTTGGAGGGCAGTTGTTCTAACCTCATCATCTATATTATCAATTACTCTTTATTTTTGTATGCTCTGTATCCGCCAATGCACACAATCGCAAACAACATCGGTACTGCTGCATAACCTGCATTTGCTGTTCCGTTTGATAGGAATACATAGAACGCACCAGCAAAGGTCAGGATTGTTAAGAGAATAGAAAGTACCAGCAATAACTTTTTCATAGCAGTGATTTCCTATCCCACAATGGTGGTCTCCTTGACGGCCAGATTGTCGTAATTCATGGCAATCAGCTTCTCGGCGGCTTCTGTGGTACACATGAACCAGGTGCTCACGCCCCAGGCATCCATCCTTGTGACGGTGAAGAAGTCGGTTTCGGCGGGAGAGGGATTTCTGGCGTCAAGATAGCGGTCGGAATAGAGGTAGACCAGATCCACCTCCCGGTCCGGCAGCCACTTGGCCCGGCGCGCACGCGGTTTACCATTTTTCAGAGTCTTTTCTCTGGGGTTCTCAAACCACGCCAGTTCCTTGATCTTCAGACCGGTGAAGGTATCCATGAGCCGCTGGGCAATCTCCCGGTGGGTAAATACTCCGCAGTCCCAGGAGCCCATCAGCCATGTCTGTATAAAGTCGCCCACCTTGCTGCCAGGAGCAGGCGGCCCATAGACGCTCTCGTCCGCCCACATGACCTCCATCTTTTCACATTGATCTGGCCGGGGACAGGACTTCTCGTTGCCGTATCGGTACATGATATTCACATAACCGAAGTCCTTGCCGGTTCGGTCATGACCGACGGCTTCCACTTTATAGGCAGTTATGGACATTGCAGTTCCACCTCCTGAGCCAGTACAAATCCGCACAGCCCAAGGGAAGAGTCGATGACAAATACCCGGATGTGCTCCCGTTCCATGCGCTTCCGCAGTTCCTCGATGCTGCAGCAGGCGGGAAAGCCGTAAGAGATGGTCCCGCCCAGCAGGTCTTTGTACTGCTGGAAAAACCTGTCCACGGTGATCTCGTCCATGCCGAAGAGGATGTTGTCCTGAATCACATTTTCAAACCAGTGGGCCAGCAGGCCGGTGAAGCGAACGGATACTTTCTCTCCGGTCTCGGACTGGGTATCCATGTGCAGTGTGTGGGCTTCAAAGTCAGCGCAGTAGCGCAGGACTCTGTTGTCGTGCAGGCCATCAAAAGAACAAATCAGTGTACTCACAGGGATTCCTCCTCGTCCATGAGCTGCTCCTGGACCTCTTTGGGCAGGTCGTTCCATAAAATGTCGTATGTAAAATCCGGAATCTCCGGGTAACACTCCCGCGCAATCTTTTCTGCCGTCTCCCGATCCAGGTAGTGCATCTCTTGGTGGAAAAAACAGTTGAGCTTTTCCATCAGCCGATAGAGGCGGATCTGTTCTTCTTGGGTCATGGGGCACCTCCTCGGATTAGCAAAGGATAGAGTAGCTGTACTTACGCCAGCTCTGCGTCCAAAATCTGGACTTGTTTTCCTTCCTCGTTCACATAGTAAAGTGCGATATAGTCGATGCCGTCCCGCTTGACCTGTTCCCAAGGCATACGCTCGCCATTGATCAGTTCCACAGTATCCGCCTCATCCGGTTCGAAATCTTCTTTTTCGTCCTCGTAATCCACGCTGTACCCCAGCTCCAGCACCAGCTTGGAGGCGGGGATCTCATACCGCTTGAGGGGACGGTGTTCCAGCTCGGATGGATCATGTTCTTCGCAGAACATATTGTCGTAGCCATGCCGCCCGCCATCAAAGATCACGAACTCCTCGCCGCTGGCCGGGTCACGGGCCGCCACAAGTTCGGGAGCGAAATAACTGGGAACAATATATAGCTGTGGTTCTGCGTTTAAGGTCAACAGGTCACCGTAGTACCAAACCTCCAGCAGTTCATTGCCAGTGGTAGAACACAATGTCACGGTGGGCAGGCGTTTCTGTGCCCACTCCTTCACATGGCCGGTGAGCCAGGTAGGATATTTTTCGCTCATCGTTCGTCCTCCTTACAGCACCCAGGACATGATGCTGGTCACAATCAGCACGATTCCCAGTAGGAAGAAGATCACCCGCCTGGAGCCGCGGCCATAGCGGTGAGAGTCCGGCTTACCGGTGGGGTCGCACATCCAGTTCCAATTCAGAATTGAGCCAGCCACGGACACAATGCCCATGATCAAAGTCACCCACTCCCAGTGTGCCTGTAAAAAAGCTGTGATCTGCTCACCGTTCATTTAAGTTTCCTCCTCTGCTTATCCCTGTATATCAGCGTCAACGGGGCCTTTTTTCAGCGTTCCATCCACAGTGATCACATGGCCCCAGAACATATCGTCGTCTTCATACCAGGCGGTAAAACGCCCACCAGGGGATACTGTAAACTCGGTGAGCAGGATGCGCCGGGCGAACTCATCCTCCGTGATGGGGGCTTTCTCCGGATCTCGGTCAGTCTGGTCATTGTCCGCCAGCCATTCGTTGGCCTGGGCAGTGAGCTTCTGGGCAGCCATCGTCCGCAGGGACTTATCCCAGACTTCCTGATCTGCCACCAGTTTCTTCATCACATTGGTGACGCGGGTCCAGGACGCTTTCTTTTCAATCTCCACATCCAGTGAGATCTGGACGTCTTCTCCCATCCACCGGCAAGTCCCGTTGAACATACTCATTTCACGATCCAGCGTGAGGGTCCCCAGCACTTCGTCCTCCAGAAGAATGGGCTTTGTGTACTCCGCCCAAATCTCCTCCAGTGCCGGACAGGGTACGCCTTCCTCCAGCACCTCCGTGACATACCACTGGGGTTCGTTGAGGGCATCACCTTTCCAGCCGCGGGCCTTGATCCGGTAGATCTGGCCCTTGGCAAACCGCTTGGAATAGTCGCTGGCTTCCCGTTCCTTGTCCGTCAGCGGCCAGGTCAGGTAGCATCGGCCGGAGATCACCTGTCCGGTCTGGACATCCGCCATGGCGAGGGCATGGGTATGTGCCGTCCAGAAAGTATCCAGAAAGGTTTTGTCTGCGCTGGTGCCGCTCTGGATCAGCACCAGCTTTTCCTCGTCGTCTGATGCGTATCGGGCAATAAAGTCCTTGACCGTTCTCTTCTTCATGGCGTTCTCCTTACGCAAATACTTGCTGGTATTTCTCCTTCAGTTCCTTCGGCGCCGACTCGATGACCTTGCTGCCACCGTTTTCGGAGGACGGGCCCCAGATGGCCCAGAGCACGTCACGCCACAGGTAGGCCAGCGCCCTTTTGTCATTGCCGGATTCTTCCGGCAGGTAATATTCCAGATGCCCTTTGATCTCCAGCAGAGCATCCAGGCTCTCCTCATTGGCGATCAGGGCGCGGAACTCCTTTGCGGGCTTCAGATTCTGCATGGACTGTACTCCGTGGACCAGCACCGGCAGGGACTGGGCAGTGAACCCGTACTGCTTGAACAGAATATGCAGGAACTTCTCCTGCAAAGAGGAGTGCTCGTCATCACATCGATCCAGGTAATCGCACACCAGCCGCCACCACTTCGGCCCTTCCAGTCCCAGGGCGAACACGGCAAAGGTGCCAGGCATAGCACAGGCTTCGTCCGCAAGGTTTTGGTACCACTCAAACTCCCGCATAGCCAGACGAGCGTATCGCTCCATAGCTGGATGCAGATTGGGGTGCTGCACAGCGCAGGCAAAGAGCTGATTGACTCCTTTCTTGGGCAAGCCGGGAATGGGCAGATAGATTTTCTCCTTTCCTCTGAACTCCACCGAGTAACTGCGGGGGAATTCCTCCTGCTCCAGCACCGCGCACAGGTAGTCCAGGATTTCACCATAGCACTCCTGGGAGGAGTCCCTGGCGGTGATGCGGATAGTAGCAAACGCATCATTGGCCGATGCGGTGAAATGCTCCGTCTTACGTTGCTGGATGTCCTTTGGTAATTTGCCGCTGCCGGCTGTTTTCAGCTGCTTCACCATATCTGGGCGAAGCTGGGAAACCAGGCCGAGAATGTGTTCAGTGGTGAGGGATTCAAAACTCTGCCCGTACACGGTATGGCAGATAGCCACATAGCAGGCAAAGCGCAGTAGACCTTCATCCACATCCTCCGGGCGCAATTCCGGCTGCATTGTGCAGGGCGGAAAGACGGTAAAACCATCTTCCCGCTCTCCCACAAGGAAGTAGCGTTCCTGCACCTGCTTTTCTATGTACTTCTCCAACTTATAGCGGATCTCCTGCCAGCCCACCAGTCGCCGCATGGCATCGCAGAGGGAAACTGCATCCTCGCAGGGAAATTCCTTCAACGGCAACCCGGTCAGATACCGCTCCAGCAGCTGATCCGGAAGAAACGGTGTCCCGTTGTGATTTCGCACAACAGTCGGGTAGGCGGAGTGATTTTCACGGGCGGTGCCGTTCAGCACATCCTGAATGCAGAGATCCGCCTCCGCCAGCACCTCTGGGGAAGTGTCTGGCTTGTGGATCAGATAGTAGCGGTCATGCACGCCGTCACGCTTTGGCAAACTCATGGTAAGGTCTCCTCTCAGGTCTGCTGGTGCTGCATGGATACGATGTGGCAGTCTGGGCAGAACTCCACATAGAGCGTGCCCTCCGCACAGTCAAACACCGTATCCCACTGAATCTGGGCCAGATATTTCATAGGTTTCCCGCAGTGGGGGCAGGTCGTATATTCCGCGTCCTGCACCCAGTTGGCAAAGCCGCCGATGGTGTTCACATCCTGGCAGGCCGCGCCGTAAAACAGAGGCACCGGCGTCTTGCCAAGCACAAAGGGATTTTCGGTAAGGGCCTTGTAGTCCTCAGGACTGACATAGCAATCCGTCTTCTCCGCCCCGTCAAAGAGCTCGGAAGGGAAGACCTCCACGCCGCCATCCAGGGTGAACCGGTTGAAGGCGGGGTCTTTGAGAAATCCCACACAGCTGGGGCAGCAGGTGGCGGTCAGGATGCCGTCCAGTCCCAGGAACCGGAGCCGCTCATCCCGGCCGTCCAATACCAGCATGTCCACCATGCGCCCGCCACAGTGGGGGCATGTGTCCTCCCTTGCCCGGCCAATGCGGACGGGAGATTTCTCGCCGGTGGTTCCTTTGACCATAGGATAGCAGGTATCGAAGTTGAGTTGGATTTTCTGGCCCTCCTTGTCGAAGGTCCAGCCGCCGATCTGTGCATAGCTGGATGGGTCCACATAGAGGCCCTTGCGCCAGGGCTGGGGATTTCGCTCCAGCTCCAGCAGCGTCTCCATTGCCTTGTCATCTCCCTGCATAGCAAGGCAACTCATCAGGTTGGAAGCCGCGCTGGAATATTCCGCAGACAACAGCGCATGAATCAGACCATCCCGCACATCGGCGGGAGCGTGATAATAGATTTCACACGGCCAGAACACCTCTGCGGCCAGTGCCGCCCGCTGAATCTCCGGGGTGATGGCATCATGGTACCCCAGCAGCTGCCAGAAGTCGGCGAACTCCGGGTCCTTCATATCAGCCAGCTGCTGGATGTTCTGGATCAGGTTTCTCTGCTTCTCTATGATTTGTTCCGGTGTCCAGGCAAGAGCAGCCTTTCGCTCCTGTTCAGATTTGCATTTCCAGCACAATCCCTCATAGCCCAAGGGTGTCCCACAGCCGGGGCAGGTGTACTTCAGTCTCATATTCTTTGACTCCTTTCCAAAGATAGAAAAACGCCCTGCGACACCCTGTCACTTGGACAGGCTGACGCAAGGCGTGAAAAGGCCGCGAGAGAGGAGCCACATCTACTGCCAGATGTGGTTTCCTCAACAGACAAGATAATTTCCTCATATATCAAAGATGCAGTAATTAACTGCGTTGTCATTCTCCTCATTATGTACCCTCTTGATTTATGGTCATGCCCAAGCGCCATTCCGACAAGGGGCATAACTCGAATAAATTATATCATATTGAAACGTGCCCCGAAAGGCTTATTTATGTTGGTGAGCCAAATTTACGTTTTGTTTACTATTGAGCCTTATTCAAAAAACTTTCTTCAATTATAATTCGCTAATCCACAGTCTATGTATTAACGTATCTGTATTGATGTGCCGCTAATCTTTATACTAAATCGTATCATCACAGAAAGGAGCGGTAGTCTTCCAAGATGATTGATAAGCGGATCGGGGAAAGGATTAAACAGTCACGCGAAAAACTCGGTTTGACCCAGGACCAGTTTGCAGAAAAGATTGGTTTAACAACCAACTATATTTCAACCATCGAAAGAGGGGCCGCATTTCCCCGTTATGACAAGTTGATAAGGATTATAAATGGCCTTGAAACCTCTGCTGATGCGATTTTTTGTGATGTAATTGTTCATTCCACAAAATACCGAACTACCAGGCTCTCAGAGGATCTTGATCAACTTTCACCCAAGGACAAACAAAGGATTCTTGAAACCTTAGAATTTCTTATCGCCCAAGCAAAACACAATCCAAATTGAATATATGATTATTCGCAGGGCTGCAGGGAATTCTTGCAGCCCTGTTTCTTCCTTTTTTTATATGCTATACTATGGATTAGCGTCATATACTATAACTCTAATACATAGGTGGTGTAATCAATTTTATGAGCGATGGAATTATTAGAAATGAAGTTCAAAAATGCAACTCAAATCCACAAGGAAAAACATGTGCATTCTCGGGGCACCGTCCACAAAGTCTCCCATTTGGTTATTGTGAGTCAGACATGCGTTGTATGCTGTTGAAGAAGGAACTGGAAAAAACAATTATCCAATTAATCTCCAACAATGATGTAACTCATTTCATCACAGGAATGGCATTGGGGATAGACATGTATGCAGCGGAAATTGTTCTGAACCTAAAATCACAGTACCCAAGCATTACCCTTGAATGTGCGATTCCCTGTGAAACACAGGCAACAAAATGGAGTGAAGCATATCGGAATAGGTACTTTCGAATTGCAGCAAACTGTGACAAGGAAACGATGCTTCAAAAGCACTATTCAAAAGATTGTATGCAGAAGAGAAACCGATATATGGTTGACCATGCAGACGTTATTCTTGCTGTTTGGAATGGTAGCCCCAGTGGTACCGGAATGACTGTGTCGTATGCTCGAGCAACAGGGAAACCTGTATGGATTCTAGATCCCAATACCCTTTCCGTCCATATTGACAACTAATTGTGTCCCCCCTCTGCTTATAAGTGGATTATAAAATACTTGCGCCATTTTATCAACACTATTGGTATGTTTTCAACGCTATTTGTTTGTGTATACTTCTTTTGGCTCAACTTATACTATCAGTGATACAGCAATACTTATAGGAGGTATCATGATGGAGCTTGAGTCCATAGGGAGAAACATACGCAAGTTCCGTCACTTAAGAGAACTTCGCCAAGAAGATTTAGCAGAGATGACGGGCCTAAGCACAAACTATATTGGCGCTCTGGAGCGTGGAGAAAAAATCCCATCTCTCGAAACTCTTATTGACATTTTGAATGCTCTTTCCACTTCTGCTGACATGGTTTTATGCGATGTTCTTGATGAGGGATACCGAATTAAAACATCTATATTGCAAGAAGAGCTGTCCAAAGTCTCTCCAAAAGATCGCATGATGATTGAAGATGTGGTCTCCGTGTTGATTCAGCATTCCACACGAGGCAAACGATAAACTGTTATTCGTCGTCATAAACATTCAAAAATGGATGTGATCCTGTATCAAGGGATCACATCTATTTTTACAATTCACCATCTCGAGAAGCATTGTAAGCTCGCTCCTCCTCATCCTCATCAAAGCAGTAGGGTCGGAGTTCACTTACGATACCGAGAGCCAATTGAAAGCCAGACCTGAAGGATTCCAGGGATATTTCATCTTGTAATTCGACACAAAGGTCTATCATTTTCAGCAGCTTTTCCCGGTCATCTCTACTCATCCCAGCTTTTAAGCTGAGACGAACACTCTCGATCTCCTCCTTGAGTTCTTTCAGCTCCGGCTCTTTGAAGAATCTCCGGTGCAGGGCTTGCATATAGTCATTCACATAATCGCCTCCTTTTCAGCGACACACATTATCACATTCCAGCAGCGGAAGCTATCAAACGCCAGTCGAGTTATCAGAAATTTAAGATTCATCGTACCCCTACCCTCACCCAATATCTAGATCGATTCGCCGATTCAGCTCCAACGGGTTGCGCTTTCTTGCTGGAAGTGATATAATCGGTTTCACTGAGGGCGAATGAGAGGCGATTGCATATGGAGAACCAGCAGGAGCGAACAGAAACCTTCTCACAGGCGAATCAAGTCGTGGAGGATGATTATCTCACCCCCTATTATTCTTCCTCTGATTATTGGGAGCTGCTTGCCGAGATGCGGATCTAAGCTTTTCCTACCCCATGTAGTTGTTATCCTCTGAATATAACCGTACCTTCTAATGGGCCTTCTGGATGGGCCATGATGACCCAGACCCCGGTCCAGCTAAAGATCGCAATCTTCCCTTTATTGATGCTGCCACAATGGTAGCAAGCAATTCTGAGGAAAGTATCAGGATACCCCAGGAAATAAAAAGCGGGGGAGCCGTGCTATTGAGCACGACTCCCCCGCTCTCCTATTTAACGAGAGTGCTTATTTTAAGTCCGAAGCCGGAAAGTCTGCGGTGCGAAACGATAGACCAGGATACTGGCCACAATGGAATAAACCACACAGAAGGCAATACACGCCACACCGAACACCAGAATCGGCAGCCGGAGGTTCATCATGGCATAGCATACCACATAGGTGAGGATCATCACGATGCGATAGGTCCCGCTCTTCATCTCTGTTCCAGCTGTATAGGGCTGAAGCAGGTAGTAGATGGTCAGGTAATGGATGGAGAAAAAGGCGCTCATAGCGAGGATCGTGACCACCAGCACCACATAGTTGAGGGGGTTGTCTGTCCCGCCGGAGACATAGAGGATCAGTGCGAGGCCGAATCCAATCACCAGCGCCGGAACTGCATTGACCTTCATGATTTCCCTCAAGCGGATCTGAAACAGCTTGAGCACAAACCCCGGGCGCTTATAGAATGAGTAGGTCAACAGACTGTGATCACAGTTCATAAACAGCGCCTGTGTGAAGCCAGTTCCCCGGTTCAGGATATACATGATGAATGCAAAGTAAGGAAGCCATGTCATGACCATGTCGTTGATATCCCCCTTAGTGCCCGGCTGTATGATCATAAGCAGCACCACACCACAAGTGAGGAATGTGCAAACATAAGCGATTCGCAGGGCGGATTTCCAGAGGATCTTCCGGTGCCGTTTGACAAACAGGTCGTTGAGATACTCAAAGCCCTTCTTCTGGCTGGTGATGGATGTGTCGGCGGTGATTTTCTTCTCATTCGCCGTCTTAACCGCCGATCTGGCTTTATCCATCTGGCCCGGGATCGAGACAAGCAGTTCCTGATTCATCTCCCGGTAGAAGCGGAAGGCCACCACTCGCCTAAAGCTCAGAAGGCCGGCTGGAATCCAGACCAGGAACAGCGCTGCCGAAGCCCAGAGCGGCAGGACAAATCCCATGGCGGGCGGCACATAGGCAAGCGCCAGCAGGAGCGCCGTCAGCAGCCAGGCTATCTTCTGCAGGTTGTTCTCGTTACGGACATAGCCGTGCTTCTCATAGTCCCGCAGGGAGTCGGCAGCTACCGTGATCTTCACACCGACCACACAGAACGGGATCAGCAGACACAACCACAGCGGGGCGCCGCGGTTCAGGCCGAACAGTATAGTGATGGGTAAGAACCCGACCACGACCTTCGCCAGCGCATAGCCGTAGTTGGTCAGGGTATAGTCTCGGGCGTTCATCCGCAAAAGGATCATGGCGTAGTACTTATCCCGGGTGGGGTTGAAGATGTTGGTATTCATGTATGAGCCAATCATCGTCAGAAAGAGCAGGATATGCAGGAAACCAGCGTCCTTCGGTACCCGTTCATAGAGGAGACCCACTCCAAAGACCATGGTGATGAAGTACAGGAACTTCCACAGGAAAATAGATACGATCTCCCACAATACTGAGAGCACATTGGCAAAGATCTTCAGCCCCCGGACTCGGTAGAGGGTCTCGGGCAGGAGCCGCTTCAAAAGCGGAATCTGTTTGAGGGAGTGTAGGATGCCGTTGACCCGGTATGTATTCTTCAGGGCGAATGAGATTCGCAGTGTTTTAAGCATGACTCTCCTCTTTCAGTGCCGAAATGATCTTCTCCTTGAACTCCTGGTCATCCAGGTTAGACTTCTCCACCACTTCAAGCTCCCCATGGCTGAGCAGCACGATTTCGTCGCACAGATCTAATGCCAGGTCTAGGATGTGGGTGGAGAAAATGGTGACCCGCCCGTCCTTCAGTGACCGGAGCAGGTTTTTCATCTCCTCGGCCACCACCACGTCTAAGGAAGTCAGCGGCTCGTCCAGAAGCAGAACATTCGGCTGCGCAATGATGTTGACAAGCATCTGCATCTTGTTCTTCATGCCGTGGGAATAGTCCTTCAGAAGCTTGTCCCGATCCTCTGGAGCAATGCTCATTTCATCAAAGTACTCGTCCAGTGACTTTGGATCCCGAATAGAATCGGCGTTAATTTCCATAAAGAATTTGAGAAACTCACGGCCGGTGAGGAACTCCGGCACAGTGGGCGTGGAAAGAACATACCCAATGTCCTCCGCCGCCACTTCTCGTCGAACTCCGTCCTCCTCCAGATAGAAACTGCCGCTGTCAGCCTTGATGTCCCGGTTCAGGCAGTTGAAGAGCGTCGTCTTACCAGCGCCGTTTCGGCCCAGAAGCCCGTAGATTCTCCCCTCCTCAAAGGTAAAGCCAATGTCTTTCAAGACTTCTTTTTGTTCAAAATTTTTAGACAAGTGCTCAATGACAAATTTCATAGGTTACTCCTAACTGTGTGATTCTTTCTCTAATGGCCTCACTGGATGCGAAAGCCGTTTGAGGTCTTCTGGAACACATAAGCCAGCATGGTGTCGTGGTCAGGAAATGTCACCGTCTCAAACCCTTCCTCTTGGTGGAAGGACACCACATGGGCCGTCCAGTTGATCCAGAGCAGCTGGGGCGCCTGCGCGCCGGCATCATCCATACTCGTCTTGCTCCTTATTCTCTTTTATTTCCAAAGTCATTCGGCCTATTTCACTACATGGGCACGCTTCTTACCAGCCTCTCAATCTCCTGCCGCAGTCCAGCCCCATCTTGTTCCGCCTGATTCGTCATCTGCCGCAGGTAGTCCAAGACCGCACAGATCTGTGCCCGGGTGTTCTCTACCTGCACCTGGGCCTGATTGATTCGATCCAGCACCGCCCAGTCAGCGAAGATGCCATCAAACACGTAGTCGGCCACTCGGAGGAAGCCATCAATATTGACCTGGAAATCGGCGCTGATTGTCACGTCAGCCAGTTCTGTTCGGAAGGACCGCAGCTGCGACTGCAGATATTCCACTGACGCCTGGGCTTCATCCAGCCGACTGTGCTTGGCAAGGTCGGCGATCAGGCCGCCGCCCACCAGGTCCCAGGTTCCCCAGTTCTCTGCACTGTTCAGGCTCTCCAGGATCTGGTCAGTTGTTGCCAGGGCGTTCTGTCCGGCAGCGGATGCCTCCTGCAGTTCCCGCTCCTGGCTCTCCAGATACGCAGAACGCTCTTCTAACCCCAGGATCTGCTCCGCCACGGCGCCGCCGGCGGCTTTGACCGCCTCAGTCTTCTCCCGAAGCAGCGCAGCGTACCGAGTCTCGCAGTCGCCCAGCGTGTCCAGCTCCGCCTGGCATCTGCCCAGGTCCTCCTCCACGCCAGCCAGTTCCCGGACCGCGGTGTCATACTGTACCCGGGCCGCATAGGCCTCCTGCCGCTCTTTCGACAGATTCTCATCCATTTTGCCAACGACATTGTAGAAGAAGGCGGCCAGACTCCGGCCCTCCAGCCGGTCAACATCAGCCTGCTCCTCCTGCATGGTCTGTTTCAGTTCCTCCGCCCTTGCAGTGTAGGTATCACGCTGGTGCCGCAGTTCGGCAGCCGTGGCCTCCAATTTCTTCTTGCGGGCACATTCGGCGAGCAGTTCTTTCAGTTGCTGGTCATAGTAGTTCATCCCTTGTTGCTCCTTTCCCTTCCTTATGCACAGCTTCTCTTTGTAAAAGAGGGCTTCACCTAACTGTGAAGCCCTCAGCCGCTGGATTGGAACGGGAGCCGTCCCTTCAGGCGGATCTCTTTAAGGACACCTGAACGCCCAATGTCCGGGCATAAGCGGGATTTCTCCGGAGGTTCTCCATCAATCTGATTGCCAGGAGTCTCGTTTTCGTATCCATCGCTGTCACCTCGCTGCGGAAACTTCACAGGAGCGTCTGCTCTCTCTGTTTGATGGTATTCTAACATCCCGCCCATGCAGCTTCCAGCATCGGATTGGCAAATTAAGGTGCGCTATTTTCACTGCCGCAGCAAAATACCCGACTCAATTCCTCCCCCGCTCTGCCCGTCGGCGCTCATAGGCCTCATACTGCTCAGCATTGATGGCGCCAGTGGCCAGCATCCGCTCCGACCACAGCTGCAGTGTCTCCACCGCGATTGATATACGCTCCAGCTCTTCTCGGATGTGGATAAAGTCCTCCAGCTCATCATCGCTGATGACTCCGTCGGCAGTGATCTCGATTAGCCGTTCCTTACGCCGATTCATAGAGTTGAGGGAAGCCAGCATCTCCAAAACAATCTGGGAGAGGTCCTTGATCTGCACCTCCGGCACATACTCCTGCCCGATAGGGCACTGGTTGGCGCAGTAGTAGTTGCACAGCCCCGGCTGTTTGTACTTGTCCGCCATGGTCAGCACCTCGTCCGGGTGGGGCAGGGACCGCTCGTTCTCGATCTTTTCAATACGCTCCGGCGGGATGGTCTCCAAAAGTTCGCCGGCAGCTTCACGGGTCAGGCGTAGTGCTTCGCGTGTAGTCTGGTAGATATTCTTATTCTCTTTCGTAGATACTCTCCCCATAGCCAGAACCTCACAAATGCAAAATCTAAGTGCATTATATGTGGTTCTAGCAAGAAAAGCAATTGCCGTTCCTCAACTTCCTATTTGGATATCCCTTCTCTCATTAAGCTGGGAACTTTTATCAGAAATTCACATCTTACCCATGTTGTTATCCTCTGAATATAATCGTACCTTCTATTGGGTCTTCTGGGTGGGCCATGATGACCCGGCCCCCGGTCCAGCTAATGAGCGCAATCCCCCCTTGGCGGGGGATGCGCTCTTTTTCACAGCAGCCGATAGAGGTTGGAGGTACAGCCACCGTTTTTTCGATACCGTGGTTTTTTCTCTACGCGCCCCTGGTGAACAAGATCGCCAAGGGCACGTTTCACTGTGGAGCGGGATAGACC
Source organism: Dysosmobacter sp. Marseille-Q4140 (assembly GCA_018228705.1). Classification (NCBI taxonomy): domain Bacteria; kingdom Bacillati; phylum Bacillota; class Clostridia; order Eubacteriales; family Oscillospiraceae; genus Dysosmobacter; species Dysosmobacter sp. Marseille-Q4140. The sequence goes on from CP073694.1 coordinate 799,560, forward strand.
AAGATCTGATGCGATGGTATTGATGGCATACCAGCTCTCTCCCTCCTTGTTAGCGCGGTCGTGGAGATACATACAGACCGTTTTGGCACGGGGAGACAGCTCATGGTCCGCATAGACCACATCGAAATAGCTCATATCATCCCCTCCCGCTTGGTGTTATAGATCCCGCGGCCTGACCTGCTGGCCATGATGCTGTTGACCAGGTCCTCCTTATTGGCATAGGCAATTTTACGATTGGCTCTCTCCGGCATTTGGTAAGGTTCGTCGAATGTGATGCCCCAGTCCAGGAAGAGAGGCAGCCTTGTCTGCATAGGATGGGTACCGGTTTTCATCACGATGAAATGCCCCTTCGGAATGGACTTCAATTCATCCGGTGACATCAGTGGTCGCTCCATCATCTGCAGCGACTGGCTGGGATCATTTTTTCCTCTGGAAACACTGCCGGAGAGGACTGTGCGGTTTCCCAAGGCACGAGACACAGACTCCGCAGTTTCGCTTTGAGGGGTAAAGCCGCCGGCAACCGTCAGCTGGCAGTTATCGATCAGGATTTCGCTGCCCGTTTTCTTATAGTTGTCCTCCAGCTGCGCGACGCTCTGAATGATGGGCACCATCGTCAGCTTCCGGGATCGGCCAGCTGAGAACAGTGCCATGACATCGAATGGCGGCATGGTACCGAACTCGTCACAGAAAAACACGACTCGGTTCTTCAGCTTTCCTTCATTCCTATCCGCAATGGCAAACAGCTCGTTGGATAGGTTCTGAATCATGAGTGTCGCCATGAAGTTTTTCGTCCGATCTTCTTCCGGCAGGATCAAAAAAATCGCACATCTTTCCGAGGCAAAGGTCTCCGCATCAATGGAGTTATCAAAACAGAGTATCTGCTCCATCTCGGTATCCAGGAACGCATTGAGACGGGACAGGATCGTGGACATGACGGATGCCATGGTCTGGTCCGAGGCGTTGAGGGCAGAGCCCGCCAGCCATCTTGCCTTGTGCGTCGGTGGGAGCAGATCCATGAGCGCCTGGAATCCATTTTTCTCCTGGTTAAATTGGCTGGGCGCCAGAAGATCCTGTGTCAGCTTAAATACCGAGATGATGTGCCGCACATCGGCCTCGCCCTTTTTAGGGGGGAGGAATTCCGACAGGAGCAGCGTCATGGCAGCAAGAGCGCCTTCTGCGGCATCGTAAAAATATGCGTTCTCACCAAATTGCCCAGATTCACCGCCTTGATTGATGATCGTCTTTGCAAGGATCTTCGCATACTTTTCTGCCTTGGCCTTATATCCCCAATTGTCCGGCTCCGCCCTCGCTTTGTCTGAATATCGGTTGATCAGCGTCAGGAGACTGTCTCCATCCGATCGCGTAGGGTTCCGTAGGTCAATGATGGAGATTTTGTAACCGTAGTATTTTTTGGCAATGGTTGCGTAGTTCCTAGCCAAATCTCCCTTGCTGTCCAGGGCTAGAAAGCTCATTCCCGTGGCACAGGTGTATTCCAGATTAGGATACAAAAAATAAGCTGTTTTACCGGCGCCGCTGGCACCGATCATCAGACAGTGGATGTCGTCTCCATCCACAATCGCCTTCATGCATTTGTGCTTCTGGAGAGCGAGCCGCTCCACATGAATGGTGATTTTTTTCTTTCTGATCTTGAACTCGATGGGAGTCGGGTTCCTCCCCACGCTGCCTGCGATGATGCCCTGTACCTTTGGCAGGTCTTTTCCTCTGCGCCAAGCCTGTGGATCATAGCGCACCAAGTGATAGGTACGTTGGATCTCCTGCTTGGTCGCCCATCGCGCTGTCCCGTGCTGCCCATCGCCCACAGTGCGGCTTTTGATGTTCAAGGTGTAGTGCTGGGAGATCATAGACAGTCCGGCAATCACAATCACCATGACAACAGCAAAGCCGATCAGGGTCCATGCGCTTTCGTTCACCTGCTCATCGCCCCCATCATCATTTCCGGTGAGCGATCCTGAGACATAGCGCAGAGGTCGTCATTCCAATCCTTCTCAGCGGAAATCTCCCGCCGGATCGTGACATTGTATTTTTCCGTGAGCTGCTTCTCCATCCGCCGGCAGGCTTTATGGCCAGCCTCGTCATTGTCCAGGCACAGCACCACCTCCTCCGGCCGCGCCATCCGATCCAGGCACGTAATCACCGGAATGGCGGATGTACCACAGCAGGCCACATAGCTATGATCCTGCCAACGGTCTGGGTGTAGGGAGATGTACGACAATAAATCAATGGGCGCCTCAAACACATAGAGACGCCCATCCTTACCGTCATAGTGAAAGCTGTATCTGGGATCACACCCCTCCACGTTCAGGCGGAAGGGATCGCCCCAGCTATTGGTGCTGCGCATGTGCGCGTGCTTTGCAGTGCCATTTTCGTCCCTGCCCACGAATACGGCGTTGTGATGATCTGCATCCTCATAGAGCAGCCTGGCTCTCACAAACTCGATCAGCACAGCCCGGTCAATATGGCGCCGCCGGAGCAGATATGCAAAAGTTCGCCGCATATTTGCGTTTTCCGGAGGCAAGGCAAACGGCTTCGACTGCACATCTTTCTTCTTCGCCGTCGGAAGCTCCTGTCCGAAATTCCCGCCTATCAGTTCCCGCATCGCCTCCGGAAAGGACATGTTGTAGTGGATGCGGAGAAAGTCAATCGGATGCCCACCGGCCTGTGCCTCATGGTCGAACCACTCGTTGCCGCGAATCGTGATGCTACGATCTGACGCCAGGCGTTTTTCCCGTCCAGAGGGGAGCAGCTTCTCTCCCCTCCGGAGCAGGTACGCCTCCAGATCCACATCATTTGCCTGTCGTTTCTGTTCCTCTGTGAAATAAACAAAGGTCCCCATATGGAGATTCCTCCTCTCTTAGAAATTCATGCGGGGCTCCTCATGATCATCCGGCATGTGGCCCATAGCGATCCGCAGTTCCTGCAGCTCCCGCCACCGCTTCCGGTCGATCTGGAGTCCCTGAAAGACCTGATCCTGTTTGCAGTTGTGCTCGAAGATCCGGCTCATGTGGTGGAGCATCCTGGTGACTGCCATCGCCGCTGGCAGGAAGGGCACCCGTTCCGGCTCCTTCGTCAGTGCCTCGGCGCGGCTGTCCCCCTGTGCGGCGGCCCGGCCCAGCAGCTCCATGGCAAGATCCCGGTCATGCAGGACGCCGGTCCCCAGCAGATGCAGTCTGCCCAGGGCATACTGCGCCGCTGGATTTCCTTGCTTTGCCGCGCGCTCCAGCCAGTGCGCAGCCTCCTCCGGCTTTCCCTGCTTGAGCAGCAGAGCGGCCAGGGCATTCTGCGCGAAGGGATTCTCCTTTTCGACAGCCAGCCGGAACCAGTGTTCCGCCTCCGCATCGTCTGCCTCCACACCGAGGCCGTTGGCATACAGCCTTGCAATCCGATACTCTGTCTGGCTGCTGGGCATCGCCTGCTCCTTTTCCCGGAAGACTGCCAGCGCCTTTGCATACCACTCCCGCGCCTTTTCCGGGTCGGGATCACTGTCCGGCAGAAGGCCCTCACGGTAGATATGGCCTAGGTCACACATGGCCTGGGCGTTTCCATCCTTGGCCTCCAGCAGAAGAAGACGGTACGCGCGCTCGTAATCCGGCGGTGTGGTGTCACTGCCGCGGAGGTATTTTTTGGCTGTCCAATACCGCCGTTCCCTGCTGAACAGGGACGGCGCTTCGCTGTCATCTTTCTTCGGCTTCTCCGTCCCCGTGACATCTGGCTCGATCTCACCTGCGATCTCATCTGACTCTGACTGGACCAGCTCCTTCGACATCCGCAGCGTCTCCCGGATGACCATGTTGCGCACGCTCTTGAATTCCTTCTGTGCGGACAGCGGAAGGCGCGGCGGGAGGTCCTTCGAATATGTGCTGAGGACTTTCTCCCGCAACTGCTGCCAGAGCTCATAGGCATGGGAGACATGCGGGTCCTGGGCCAGCTCCTCAACGATCTGATCCACCGTGAGCTTCACATCGGGCGGTAGGTAGCCATAGACCTTTTTCCCTTTGACGTGACGGAGCTGCTCGTCCAGCTCCAACGTCAGCTTTTCCAGCCGCTTGTTCTGGATGGTGCCGCTGGCCATCTGCCGGATGGATTCCACCATGGCGTTCGCCGCTTCCTTTCCAAGCTGATCCCGCCACATCGTCTGCTCCTCATAGACACTGATGAGCTCCTGACGGTAGATCTGCCGGGCGAATACTGACTTAAGCTGCCGGATGCCCTGCTTTGTGAGATACCCCTCTTGGGGATCAGTGGAGAATACCACCATGTGGATATGGACGCTTTTCTCCTTCTGGTGAAAGGCCGCATACCACCGGAGGTGGTCCGGGTGGATCTTGAAAGCGTGGGCAATATCGCAGATGTTCGCGTTGACCAGCGCCTGCCAGTTGGCGGCGTTATCATAACTCAATCGCTCTGCGTCTTCCCGGCGCAGTGCGATCACCGGCGTCCACACATTACCGGGATGCTCCGCCACCTCCCGGACTGCAGCCGCGAGATTATGCACCTTCCCACGCGCGTCCCACAGGCCGTGTTCACCCGACAGCTGGACGCCGGGTCGATGAGCAATGTAGTCCAGGAAGTTTTCCCGCTGATCCAGGGACTCCACGAAGCTCTCCCGCACTTGACGGATGAACTCATTGGCTCGTTCTCTCGTTGGCTGATCCCGGTAGTCGTCATACTCCAGCAGGTCCTCAGCCTCTGGGAAGGTGCGGAGGAGACGCCCGATATATGCCTGCTGTTTTTTCGTGGCAGGGAATCCGCCGTGCTGATCTGTCAGCAGCTCCACTCCTTCTCTTGTGGCGACGTATCGCATTCGGTGAGCGAGATGCGCCGCATCCCTACCACCCTTGAGATAGGGCGCGATCAATACGATCCGTGCCATGTGCCGTCATCTTCCAACCGGCGCTGCTGATCCAGCGCATCGTCGAAGCTGATCTGACCATTGGTGCGCATCACTTCGTCCACGGCATAGCCGCGCAGCTCGCGGCGGTTGATGGGGGCCGTATGGAAGTGCGCGGCGATGGTATGTCCCATCATATTCATTTCCACACACCACTTGAAAATCAGACTGCGGAGACGGTTGGCGTTGTCGGCCACAATCCCGCGAAGTGTGTCCACCAGAGCGTGGGACAAAAACTCGGAGGTATCCTCCGATGCCAGATACCCCATATAGAACCGGAGAGCCTTCTCCGTGAACTCACCCCGACTCTTGCAGTTGTCCGATTCCAACCAGCCATCCATACGGCTGACAAGGCCCGGTTTCAGCCAAACTGTGATTTTGATTCGTTTTTCTTCTTCCATAGCATCTCCTTTTACCACGGCGGTGAAAAAGGCAGTCAAAGCCTTGAAACACCGGCATTTTTGAAATCCACCACCGCTGTAAAAATCGGAAAGCCCGAAAACCGACGGCGGTGTCCAAATCGCTGAAAGCCCCGCACTGCGGGGCTTTGTGGCCGGACCGCCGTGTTTACCACGGCGGTCCTTTATCTAGTACTTTTTTCGGCCGGCTCTCAGGGGGCCAAACGCCCCTGAAAACCGTTCCAAACAGGGCATTGAGCCCCAGCAGGTCCCCTTACCTCACCCCAGGGCTTTCTCGGCTGCACAGGGCCCGACAGGGCCTAGCAAAGGGGAAGGCTGACCATCGGTCAGAAGGAGCCTCTCGCGCAGGGCCAGTATCATGGTCCTTTCATCTGCAGCTCCGGCCCCTTGGGCTTGGGCGCCGACTGAACCTGCTTCATCTCCTCCTGCCACTGTTTTCGGACATCCGCCAGCGGCATCTCCATCTCCTGCTGGCAGTATGCATCCATCTTCCGCAGCAGCCAGCCACGCTCATCCTCGTTGAGTGGATAGATGCAGTCGTCGTTGGAGCCGTCGCCTCGGCACAGCGTCACCTGCAATGCAGGACACACCTCGCCAGTCCGCAGATCGTATTCCGCATAGACGTTCACATAGTCGTCGTTCTCCATACTCGTCACGCTTGTCCCGAACACAGCGTCCGGATCGAACACTGCCGGCATGTAGAAATTCAGGACATGACCGTACTCACTGATCTCTCCATCAAACGAGATCTCGAAGGGTTTGAGCCGCCTGCTGCCGCACAGCACCTGTGGCTCCTCCACCTTGGCCTGCTCCATTTCACACCGGAGCTCCTTGCCGTCCAGTCGGTCCAGGAAGATCCGCCAACGGTCAGAATTCGTCCGTCTTTGTTTGCGGAATGCGAAATAGGCAGCGCTGCACACATCCTTGGCCGCGTATGTCTGCCACCCCTTGTCGATATGTACAGCGGAGAAGGTTCCCTGATCCAGATCGATATCGAATGCACCTGTCACCCGGCCAGAGTTGGTGAACCGCTCATCCACGTATGCTTCGAATTCAGCGGGAGTCAGATCCACGCGCTTCCGAAACGAATACGCAAAGCTCTTGCCTTGACTGGGCTGGTCCTGCATGGACCGGACATAGTTTCGGAGGAGACAACCGGCATCCAGAAACTCGATACTATTGTTGATAAGGAAACGAGTTTCCTCTCCATGTTCTTTGATGTGGAAGATAGCGAAGTGTCTGGATGCTTCCCATTTTGCATGATCTGCTGCCTTCTCCTCTTCAATCCTGCGCGCTACCTGAGCCCGAACATCAGAGGGGACCATCTCCTCGTAGGCTTTGTCCACTTGCTGCTGCAGATACTCCGTCACGGTTAAGCCCTTTTCCTTGAGGGCATCGCTCAACGCCGCCTCCTCATACTCATTCAGCCAGAGGTCCAGTTCCACAGACCCACTCATCGTTTCATTCCTCCCTCCATGCCGCCCATCCGCAGGCCGGTCATCTTCTGCCGCTCCAGCCAGAGCGGGTTATAGTCCACGGTCACTTCCCGTTGGTCGGTATCGAAGGTAATCTTCGCTGCCACCGCCGGACACTGTGCAAAGGCACTTTCCATTGCTCGGATCAAGCTCGGCCTGCGCTGGTCCAGGATTCTCCTTCCCGATGGCGCATCGACATCCACCTGCAAATCCGCCGTGAGGTTCTTCAGCGCAAAGGCCGTGGTGGTGTCGTGCTGTCCTGCATACTCCACCGCGCGGTGGAGTGCATCGCCCGGAGAGAAGGAACCGAAGTACGTGGTACAGAATTTCTCCTCCCTGCCATGATCTTGAATCGAGCAGACCGCCAGCGGGCTGAGTGCTCCATTGTCAACCCTGCGCGCATTAAAAAATCCCATGAGCCATCCTTCATAGGCCATCTGCTGTACCTGATCTACCGGAACGCCGCCCTGTACGCAAATTGCAGCGGCCACCATTTCATCCGGCAGGATCATATTTTGTTCGTCAATCATCTTCGGGATGCTCGCCAGGGTATCCTGCCCGAAATTATTTGCAACGAACCGCAGGCTCGCCAGATACTCCTCATAGAAGACGATCTCGTTCTCCTCCGCAAAGTCGATCAGCCTTTTCGCCAGCTGCGGGTCAGGCGAAGGGAGAACCTCGTCAAGCTCCCGCTGAAATTCATATTGATCCATGGGTACCTCCATTATGTATCACATTCTGATGATCCTGAAGCCGAATGCATCCTGCACGTCCTTCTGCGTGAGGGCCTCCGGCTGCGCAAACTGCTGCTGGAAGTGGGCGAGGTCCTCCTGACTCAAAGAGCAGAGGTTCCCCTCGAGGTCGCTGTTTGCCAGGAAGAACGTTCCCGCGATCACGTCCTGGCCGACCCTTCGATTCGGCTCCAGCCCCAGCAGTTTCCCTTCCTCGTTACACACCAGGCATGCCCCCTGATAATCAACGATCTCAATGTGACCGCCCACCAGCTCCTGCATGGCTCTCAGTGTGTTGGGAATGGTAATCTGCTCAGGCGCCTTGCCAGGCTCCACCTTCAATACGGTGATCTCATTTTCATTCATGATGCTGTTCCGCTCCCGGTTCAATAGGAGCTTCCTCCTTCTTTATTTCTTTTTGAGGCCGGGGACGCCTGGGCCTGGCAGCGGGTGGATTTTTCCGCTCCAGGTACTCCCGCACTGCCTCCGGCACCTTCTCCTCATAGAGTTGCTGGAGCGACTCTGCCATCTTCTTTTTCACTGTAGTCCGCTCCTTTTGCAGGCAGTATTCCAATGCCTCCAGCTTGTCCGCCTCAAAGGACAACTCGATACTGACCTTTTCCATATCTGCTCGTCAGCTCCTTTCCTCAGTCATAGCTGATATATGGGATCTCCAACCATGCAGTCCAGTTGCGTTGGCTGAGCTGCGTCTTGACGACACCGTACTTGGTACCCATAGCCTCAATGACCTGCCCATTGCCAATGTAGACGCCGATGTGTCCGCTGTGCCAGACAGCGAGACCCGGAACCTCCGGGATGGTGTCAATGCTCCCCTTCACCTTTGCGTTGCGGTACATGGCATCCGCACCGATGTCCGGCATCCCGTTGGTTCCATATCGGATGGTGAGCGCATCTGCGTCCAGCCACCCATACCCTTTGATCAGGCCCACGCAGTCCGCAGTCCGGCCTCCCAGCCAGTTGGAGCGAATGAACTCCTCATAGTTGCCCACGCCCTCCGGGTACTGTCGAAGCTTGGACTCGAAGAGCGACTCTGTCAGCGTCTGGCCGAAGGTCCCCCAGACATAGCCCCAGCCAGATTCCCATGCATGGGTCACATAGACCACCAGATCCTCGGCATTCTTGGTGTTCGGGTCCGCGAACTGTGAGACATCCAGCTCCGTTATCCTGGCCCCGCCATACTCGATCTCGCCGGTGTAATCTCCGTCGGCACCGTAGGCGATCCGATCGTAGACCGCTCTGGCATTGGCCTCCAGATCCTCCGTCACCGGATATCCGGCATCCGCGAGTTTTTCATAGGCGGTATCCAAGTCCACAGCGATCGCCACGGTGTATGTTTCCTCTGTGTATATCGTCTCCCCAGTGTTCGGGTCCGAGCCGGAAGCCACTGTTCGGGTCCGCGTCTCATACCGAACAAAGCAATCCGCAAATGCGCGGGCTTCTCCCGCAGACAGGTTGGGGTTCTCGCCGCCGAAACACAGAGAGAAAAAAGTGGCTTTGACCATGGCGCCGTCCAGCGTGCCGGACTCCATCTGACTGTTGACCTCCGCCACCGCGTTGTCCAGAGCTCCCAGGCAGTCCTGCATAGCATGCACTTGGGCGGTATACTCCGTGCTCATGGTCGTGGGTACGGGGCCTCCGTTGAACACCAGATCCACCACAGCGTTGTTATGCTGTGTGGTCCCGGAGAGCAGGGACAGCAAAAATGCCACCACCAGGATCAGCGGAACAAAGATTGCGGCAACAGCGTATCCGATCCGCTTCCTGGCCTGCTCGTCACTCAGGAGCAGCGCTGCTTTTGCGGCAAGGATCGCGGGTCCTGCCATTGAAGGTCACCTCCTTCCATTTCACAGGAGCAGGGCCGTTCCTCCGGGACAAAGGCATCCGGCAGCGCCAGCTGCGCCTGATCGGATACAATAAAGTCCCGCCATGCAAAATCCCGGCCCAGTCCTTTTACTGTGATGAGACTTGGCCTGGCATTGTCCTCCATTGCCAAGGCTCGTTCCAGCAGGTCCGGGTACTGATGGTAGAGCGCCCGGATCTCCCGCTTCTTCATGGAGGGGCAGAAAAAGCAAGAGGACTTCCCCGGTAAGGGAAGCCCCGCGTCCTGGATGGCCTGTACACAATCATCCCTGTGCCAGCCCCACTCCATCAAAGGATATTCCTTTTGATACTTTTTATCAGCCAGGTCATGCTCTCTGGCCCCCTCCCTCCGTCGGGCTTCCCCAGCGTCATACCCGATCATCTTAACCACACGCTCACCGCGACTCCAGGTTTCCAGACAAGGAGGGTAGTGATTGCAGAACCTGTCCTGAGGCGCGATCTTGTACTTTTGTGAGCACTTCTTGTGCCCATACGCGATGGAGGGAAGCGACTTTGACCGCAGGCACTCCTGCTCCAGAGTCTGCCGCCGGCCAAGACAGTCCCGATACCATACACGGGTGATGGGCGGCATTCCATGCGTTCGGAGCCAATGATCCATGATCCGGAGATACCAATAGGTATGGGGCTGCTCCCCGCCGGGGTCAGAAAAAAGGATCAGGTCCACAGGAATGCGTCGCTGCCACAGGCCAACCAGCATCGCCTTGCTGTCTGTTCCCCCGCCATAGCCTACGATAATCATTTTGGCACCGCCTCTTCCTGCTGGTTTCGAGACGGGTTTTGTCCTGTCTCCTGCCTCTTGAACAGTCTTGCCTTGTACTCCGGCGCCACCACTTTCAGAATGTGGCGGTCCGTACCGCAGCGGTACAGACACTCTCCCCTCTTGGCATTTTTGATGATCTCATATTCAAAGGACTGCAGCTGGAGATTCCGCATATAGAATTGCTGATCCACAACGCCTGCATTGAAATAAAACTGGTGCGTAGGGATGGCGAACAGCGGCCGGGTCATCTCCCGAATCCCAGGCTGATCGAAGTCCTCCAGATTCTGCGTGGCGAGAATCAGGGCGGACTCCCGCTTTCTCACCCGTTTCAGCGCATTGCGAATATACGTGATGGCGGTGGGATTGTTGAGCCACAGGTACAGCTCGTCGATGGTGGCCACGGAATTGCCCGCAGTCAGGAGCTGGCCGGACATGTAGGAGAGGATGCTGAACAGCATGGTGTCCCGCAGGTTCTGGGCTACATCATCCAGTGCCTTCACGCCGAACACCAGAAAGCGGGCGGACTGGATATTGGTATGGCCGTTAAAAAACCGGGAGTCCGCCCCCTTGCACATGGAGTGCAATCCCAGCAGCAGGTCCCGGAGGATCTCCGCCGTATAGAGCTGATGGAGACCGTTGTCATCGTAGTGGTTGTATGCATCCTCGAGAAGCTGATACAAATCGGAAAGGATCGGGTAGTCCGTGGGCCGCAGTCGGGAGAAGTCCGTGTCATCTGAGATCCCCCACTTCTGATAGAGCCGCTCCACCATGATCTCCAATGTATCAATGTGAGGTGTGTCGAAGTCCTTGTAGACCCGGAAAATGTCACGGAGGAACGAGGTATGCTGGGACAGAAGCGTTCCACGGAATGCCGGCGGAGCCTCCGGGTCATCCTCTCCCGTCCCGTCGTCCCAGCGGCGGGGTTCCAGCAGATTGATCCGGTACTGACCGCTCAGAAGGTCCAGATAGCTTCCCCCCAGATTCATACAGAAATCTTCCAGCTCATGTTCAGAGTCCAGACAGATCACTCTCTTCCCCGCCTCCAGCACGTTGCAAAGCAGGAGCTGGAGCAGGTAAGTTTTGCCCTGGCCGGAGTTACCCAGGATCGTGGCGCTGCCGCTGGTCTTGTCGCCCTCCTTTTGATCCAGGTCCACGAACACATTGGAACCATATTTCTCATGGCCAATGTAGAATCCGTGCGGGTCCGCTTTGCCGGAATAGCTGATGGGATAGAGATTGGCGATGCTGGTTGCGGGAAGGACCCGCTCCACATACGCCCCCAGCACATTCCTGCCGACGGGATTGACAGACTGAAATCCCTTGAGCTGGCAGAGAAACAAGGGGTCTGCCTGCAGTCTGCTCCGGCTGAGCATAGAGGAGACCGTCCCCTTCAGGGATTGCAGCTCATCCATGCTCTTTGCGACCAATTCCACGAATACGGTACAAGATAAGAGCGCTTCCCGCTCATTGCGCTGCTTGAGCAGCATTCCCCGCACATCTTCCAGTGTGGCCTCTGCCACCACACTCTGCTTCATCTTGGTGGCCCCCAGTTCCATCCGATTTTTGTTGCTGCTGGCCTGGATGATGGCATCCTCCTCGCCATCCGCCAGCTTTCGGGCTGTCAGTCGGATATTGACGCCGCTCATCTCACTGAGGCGATACAGGAGAGCCAGGTCCTCCGTGGTGGGCGGGTATCCTTTCAGGGCCATGGTACTGCGACAGGTAGTGCCGAAAACATAGTTCTCGGTATTGAATTTGACCGCTGCGGGGGCGATCATATCCAGGAACTCCTTCGGCCGGGGCGCCGGAGCTTTCGCAGCGGCCTTTCTTTTTTTCTTCTGTATTTTCTTAGCCACGCATGATCACCGCCTGTTCTCCATCCACATCCTCCACAGCGATCACCGCCGCATCATTCAGGTAATACACCGACAACAGCCGCTTGATATCCTCCCGCTCCGCCAATCGGACCGGGATATTTTCATTGGAAATGCTCTTTTCCATCTGATGCAGGACCACCGGATCATGGCCCTCTTTCTCCGTCACACGCAGGGCGATCACAAATTCCCGCTTGGATGCGGAAGATGCCTGGATCTCATCCAGATACTCCAGATCCAACTGCAGCAGCCGACGGATCGCCGGTTCCGTTTCCTCCTCCAGCCGGGCCTGATAGAACAGCTTGTTGCGCAGGAATGACGCACGGGAATCCAATGCCAGAAGCGTCACCTCGTCTCGATTGCTGATCAGGTTTGCCAGATTGCCGACCCGCTGCCGGATGGCATCTTCTGAGAGGACGGAGAGGTTATCCGGGCGGATCAAGAAAAACGTATAATCACCGTAAGGGGTGGATACCCCATGATCGGTGATGCTGGAAATCCCCGTGAGCTGCCGGGTGGATTGATGCCGCTGGACCTCTTTCCTTTTGTCCAGCCGCGCGAGAATCCCTTTCATCGGTCCAGCCTCCATTCATAAAATTGTTGCTGCAAAAACAGGAAGCACGCTGCTTTCCGCAGGAAATCCAGAATACTGGCATCTTCCACCTGAATGGCCAGAAAGGCATAGAGGAACGTCAGCACCAGCGGCGCCATCCCGATGCCCTGGGCCAGTGCAAGAGCAGAGAGGATCAGGCAGATGCCGATGATGGAGATATCCCTCAGCTGCCAGAGCCACAACTTAGGCTTTGCCTTTAGATTTTCAGGGTAAATAAACATGAAATTGCTCCCTTCAAACAATCAGCGCCGCCAATATCCTACCGGCGGCGCTGATTCCTGTTTCTTATTGTTCTTCGGTGGTTTTGGGCTCTGCGTCTTCTGCGATGGCCCGCTGGATGCAGTCCAGGAAAAACTCTCTTTGCTTGAGATGACGCTTCCGCAGATACTCCTTGAAGGGGTCCACCAGCTCCGTCGGCACCTGGAAGGAGAAAGTTTTTACATCCGTCTGTTCGCTCTGTTCTAATTTCATGATCCGATCCTCCATTCTGAAAAATGTTTCAATCATCCAATTCATGTAGACATCTACTGTACAGCCTCTGGCATCCTGTCGGTCTTGGATCTGCTTTCGTACGGGCTTTGGAATTTTTACACACAGGTTTGTCATTTCGCCATCCATAACTTCACTCCTTCGTTTTTTTGCAAGCAAACAATACTCGAATAAAGATGAAAAAGCTATTGACAATAACGAACAACAATTTTGTTATTTGGAAGCATATTAACTACCCACCTTCTCCCGGTCCACTGCTGACATATAGCAGTCCTTTCATGTTCCTGTCACCGCCTGTGCGACCATTCTGGTGGCATTGACAGCTGTTTGTGCCGTATAGACCGCGGACATGATGTTGGCATGTGTAGTGGTGTCCAGGCCGAACGTGCCCGCAATGCGGGGCACCTCGCCGGCTGATAGCATCAGGCCCAGGCCCAGCAAAGCATTGTCTTTAAACACCATCAGCCCCGCTACCAGGATGGTGGACTGCAAAAACGCCGTCAGGCAAAGCCCTATGACCTGCTTGATCCACTGCACGAATCCGTCTGTGTAACCTCGCGGAATGGAAAACATATAAAGGCTTCCCACTGCAATCTGGATCAGCAGAATGCCTCCCCGCTTGAGATTTGCAAAGAACACCTTTACTACTGCGTATGTCATCAGAATGATACAGAACAGGATCATGAAGGAGCTTGTCAGCACGCCCAATCCGAAATAGGAGTTGTTCAGCATTTCAGAGAGGGTATCGATTTCACTCAGCTCCTCCACGATCTCCTGTCCCACTTCTCCGATGCTGGTGCCATAGCCCGTGATCCCGGCAGAAAATGTACCTTGCAGAGAGACGGAGAGTGCATAAAGACGAACTGGGGCAATCGTGAAAAGGGACACCGCCAGAAACCCTTTGATAATACTCAACGCAGTCTGCTGGAGATTCCCCCGCCCGCCGCTGACATACATAATGCCAAACTGAAAGCATGAGACAACGACACTCACCCCGAACAGGGCCCAGGCAAGGCGGGAAAAAAACAGAACAATGGCCTGGACCCATGCCAGATCAAACAGCTCCACACCCATATTCCCCATCTGGGAAAAGAAGTTCCCGAGGAAGCCGACAATCTGACCATAAAACCAGTCCACAAGGTTATCCATGACAGTGGCAGCTACAAAATCCCAAATAAACAACTTCTGGTGTCACCTCACTCTCTAATGGGACGCACCATCATACGACGCAGGGGCCGCAGGATCGTGCGGCCCCTTAATCAATTTCACATTCCAACGATCCCCCAGATATATTTTGGTGCTGTTAAGCAGAAGATCAGGCAGGCCAGCAGGATGGCGGGCCCTGCCCACTCAAACTGATGCCCTTTTCGATAATCAAAGTACGCACTTCCCAGCTTGACAAAGAACGCGATTGCGAGAATCATGTCCAGCGCAGGAAATACCACATTATCGACGACCGTTTTGATCTGGTCAGATGCCGCATCCCATGTCTCCTCAATCGCACCCGCCACATCGCCCTCCGCCGCGAAGGCAGTGGAACCACAAACGGCAATCAGAAGGGCCAATGTCGCGGCAAGAAAAAGCAGTTTTTTGGTTTTCATACGCACCTCCAAATAGGAGAGCGCCGCCCGTATGGGCGGCGCTCTGTGTCATGAAGTTTTTAATATCCAGTCCGAGGCAGAGGCTGGGAGGCTTTGTAAATCGTGGTCACCCATCGGGAGGTGGCCATGATCCATTGTCCATTATGGACGCCGCCGACGTCTGCCTGGTTGACCACCTGGCTGCCGCCGGTCAGCCACTTGCTGGCGATACAGTATACCACCGGCGCCTCCACCTGCCGGAAATTCGAGGGCACGATTCCGAAGGACACCATGAACTCCGTCACCCGCTCACCGGAACCGAGGCCCAGCACTGCGGGGGACACATCCAGCACGTAGTTCTGCTGAGTGCTGAGATCATCCGCCAGTACCCGCCAGTTGTCGCCGCTGTAGTTGGTCTTGTAAACGATCTTGTAGTTGCCGGGTACGTTGTAGGTTCCAGTCACGATTTTGTTCAGCGCCGCAAAGGTAGGCAAGGTGTCTCTCCAGTAGAAAGACTCCAAGGCTGTAGTGGAATTGTTGGCGATACCGGTAAAATCATACCGCAGCATCTGACCAGGGACCGCTTCCACATATCCGGTCTTCTTGATGCTGACATTGGTATACAGGCTCTTGTTGGTCATGGCCGTCTTGACGATCTGCCCGGCAAACTCGATCTCCGCCTCAATGGGAGTCTTATCCAGCCCGTAAAAATCCGCAGAGCGGGATTCCACAATTTTATATCGGCCCAACGGCAGAGGTTTGGAAATCGCTACGCCATTCTTATCTGTAACGATGGTATCCACCAGATTACCGGTCCGATAGTTGTAGATCTCAAATTCCGTGTTGGGGATCGGCGTCCCTGCAGGCCAGCCGTTCATGCTGTTGTAGTCCGCAGAGGTTTTTGTGATCTGGATCTGACCGGTGATGGGGGTATTCTCCCACTCCACCAGCGTCGTCTGGCCGGATCTCACATAGACTGTTTTCCGCTCGGTATCCGGCACATAGCCTTCATTTTCCAGCTCCCGCAAGTAGTAGCGGCCACTCTCCAGATCCTCGATGTAGACATAGCCTCTATCGTCGCTGGTGTACTGGCCGATAGGCTTATTAGTGCTGTCATACAGGATGAAAGAGACACCGTAGAGTCCTTCCCCAGTGGTACTGTCCGTTTTGTGGATGAGGATGCCGGAGATTGCACGGTTGGATACGGTCAGGATCGTGGTTTTCCCGTTCTTCACCTCAAAATAATGCGGGGTATCATCCAGTTTGAAGCCTTCCGGTGCATGGATTTCAACGCCATAATAGGCCCCGTCCTCCAAAGGCAAAAATACCCGGCCATTTTCATCGGTGGTCACAGTGTCCACCAACGAGTCATCCATCCTGCGGATCTCAAAGGTGGCATTGGCCAGACGCTTTGTCTGTTTGTCCGCATCCACCTTGACGACCTCCACACCGCCGATGGGATCATTGTAAAACGTCAACGTCTGCGTGTCTTCGGGATTAACGGTCACGGTCTGCATCTGAGTGGCCGGATCAATGGTATATCCATCAATTGTCTTGGTCTCTTTTACCACGATTGTCCCGGTGATGCCGGAGATACGGATCTCACCATTGGCATCTGTGGTGTAAAGACCCAGGCTTGAAAGATGCCCATTGGCATCATCCACATAGCTGCCATCCGCGTAGGTCAATTCAAATTCAACACCGGCCAAAGGCTCCTTCGTCACAGAATTCAGCTTTCGGATGACAATGGTCCCGGCAAGCTCGTTCCAGAAGGTCAGGGTCTGGACCTCACCCTCCTTGATGAGGATACTCTGAGGCGTGCCATCCAGCACATATCCCTCCGCTGTTTTGGTCTCCCGCGCGGTGACGGTGGTGCCGGGCGTTAAGCCGGAAATGACCACTCTTCCATCTGCCCCGGTGGTATAGACACCGTTATTGGGGCCTACCACTGCGCCGGAAGAATCCGTCACCAGGAATTCCACGCCGGGCAGAGGCTCGTTCTTCGTCCCGGAAATGAATTTCTGGAGCACCAGAGTTGTCTGAGGCGTGTTGTAAAAATGCAAGGTCTGCGTGTCATTTGGATGAACGACCACTGTCTGGCTTTGGGTAGCCGGATCAATGGTGTAGCCGGGGATGGTGGCAGTCTCAGTGACCACCAATGTGCCGACTACACCGGTAATCTTGATCTGACCGTTTTTATCTGTGTAGTAGAGACCGTTGGAGGAAAGCTGCCCATACTCGTCCGCCACGAAGCTTCCGTCTGCGTATGTCACCTTGAACTCCACGCCCTCCAGCGGCTCATGGCCTGCTCCGCTGCTGTTCTTCTGAATGATCAGCGTGCCGGCAGGAGCATTTCGGAACTCCAGACGAGCGGTTTCTCCGCTTTTGATCAGGGCAGACTGGGGAGTGCCGTCCAGGAGATAGCCTGTTTTTGCTCGAATTTCCCGTACCACCACCGTGGTTCCAGGAGTAATGCCGTCGATCAGGATCTCGCCTGCGCTATTGGTCGTATACTTCCCGTTGGCGTTGCCGAGATAGTTTCCGGCACTGTCGGTCACCAGGAATTCCACATCAGAAAGCGGCTCATGCTTATCGTCATTGCTGACCTTCGTGATCAGCAGAGAGCCCAGAGGCGCATTGCCGAAGCGCAGCGTCACCACGTCCTGGTCCTTGCCGGAGATATAGACGGTCTGGGGTTCCGAATCAATGATATGGCCGTCCGGGCTTTCCAGTTCCTGACAGATATATATGCCCTCACGAAGTCCCGTAACAGTAAAGGAGCCATTGGCCGACGTGGTGTAGGTTCCGATCACCGTGCCGCCGGTACCGGATGTCTCGCCGCTGAGATAACGCAGTTCAAAGCGCGCTCCTTCGAGGGCGGCTCCTGTCTTTGAATCGTACTTATAAACGACCAATGCTGACAGAGGTACGTTGTCCACAACCAGTTCCTTGCTGGCGCCGCCTTCCAGATAGAATTCGTAAACGCCGTCCCCCTGGATGGAGAATCCTGTGCTGGGTTCCTCCTCCACCACCTTATACCATCCTCGGTTGATATCGGTGAGAACGATTTTGCCGTCAGAGTCGGTATAGTAGGTGCCCAGATCGTGCATCTCTCCGGTTTCGGTGTGATCGCTGCCATAGTAGATGTGGAAGCGTGTATCTTCCAGAGGATCTTTCGTCACCGAATTGCGCTTCAGAATGGTCAGGGAGGGTTTGACGGCGTTGAAGAACGTGACCGTCTGTGTTCCGCCCGCCTCAAGGGAAATGGTCTGGGGAATATCGCAGAGGATCACATTCGAGGGTACGTTCACCTCTGTGATCTCATAGCTGCCCACAGGCACCTCCAGGAAAATACGGCCCTGCTCGTCCGTGGTGGCGGAGGTGGAGTAGTCGCCATCGATCTGTTCAATTTTGTAGGTCACACCCTCGATGGGGCTGTTATCGGCAATGTTTTTCTTCAAAATCTCAAGGCCCGGTTTCTGGTAGTCCTGGAACCGGGCTTCCGTGGTCTTTCCGGGTCGGAGTGCCACAGTCTGCTCGGTATGGCAGAGAACGTAAGGCGACGGAACCGATTCCTCGCGCAGAACGTAAACACCGGCGGGCAGAGATTCCAGCGTGGCTGTTCCGTCTTTTCCTGTGGACACGGAGGTAGAATAGCTGCCGGTTACGGATTTGACAGAAATCACCGTATTGGGGACTGGTTCTCCGGAAAGTGCGTCCGTTTTGATGATTTCCAAATTAGGGAGTTCCTCATCCTCCGCTGTGACAGTGTACTGCTTGTCTCCATCGGTGACATCCACATAGACACTGTGGGGCGTAGGGTCCAGCGCGAAGCCCTCCGGAGCCTCTCGCTCCACGAAGGTCCACAGTCCCTTGGTAACATCGTTTACCTCGATGATTCCCCCATTGGACGTCACATCGCTGCCAACGATCTGACCGTCCCGATAGATGTTATAGACGGCGCCATCCAGGCCCCGGTCTGTTCCTGCCTGCACCTTCTTAAAGGTGATGTCGCCATCCCCAGCGACCGGGGGATCGTCAGGGTCACCAGGCTGTGGGTTATCATTGGTAATTACTTTTCGTGTAGAATGATAAGCCGCAAATGCCTGTCGGCCGGAGACGCTGGAGGTTGCCAGGACCGCCCATTTGGAGCTGTTATCCTCCACAATGGAGGCCTGGATACCTTGTTCAGCGTATTCCTCTACCTGTGCCTGCAATTCCGCATCCTCGTTGGCTTTCTGACCCAGGAGCCAGTTGTAATACCCCACATACTGGTCGTAGGTATCCTGATTGGCGAAGCCGCCGGCATCGATGTCGCCGGAAGGGTCACCGCCCGCGGACTTGTCGCTCTGGTTGTCCCAGATATAAGTCTGCAACGCCATGAACAGACTGCCGGGGATCTCGCCGGTGTAGTCCGCAATATAGGACATCATCCACTTGACGTTCTCCTGCGTGACCGCATCCATCTCACCAAGGCCAGTCTTGGCGACCATTTCACTCCAGAGCGCATCAGCGTCTGTGCCGGTGGCAGAGCGGTAGGTATAAGACTTGAGGAAGGACTCCGTTCCATAACGATAGGAATAACCAAGGTCCATACAATAGAGCTGTCTGCCTGCTGCGGTAGGCGGCCGGTAGCTGTATGTCTGGCCGGATGCGGTCAGGCGGGTCGTCCAGAGGTTTGGGTCCGTCACCGGCGTGATCCCAACGCCGGTGGACTCTGCTGCAAAAGCCGCTGTTGGGAACAGTGACAAAATAGTCAGCAGGGTCAGAAAAAGGGATACGAGTTTCTTTTTCATAAGTGCCCTTTCCGCACGTGACAGGCGGGCAGCCCACTCGAAAGGCCGCTGCATCCCCCCTGTCACGGCCTATAAAAAATTTCGAGTGAATTGGAACACAAAAAAGAGCCGTCCCTTATTGGGACGGCATTGAAAAGCACGCACAGGATGTGCGGCTCCGCATTGTTTCTTGCTGACTGCTGTGGTAGAATGGAGGTCGATTTCAGTCGAATCAGGAGGCATCCATGTTCAATTTCTCCCCCATGAAAGATCTGTGGGAAAGCCCGCTTCCCCCCATGGCACTGACAGACTATGAAACGTTTTCTAAATTTCAAAACCAGGCGCTTCATCGCTGCCGGGATTCCGGACGAAATTTCGATGTGTTCCTGGATTGGGCGATCCGTGCATTGGCCGGTAGCATGGCTGCTGACAGCGCATCCAGGATCTTTTTACCCAAAACAAAAACGGCACCTTTTTCCCTTGATGAGTTGATCCCCATCTCGGATTTTCAGCCCGTGGGAAAGAAACAAGTCAATCTGAAAAACAGTTATGTGATTGCTCCAGTCTGGAACAACACCGATTTGGCGGAGGCTGTGGAGGCTTTTGCCGACAGCGATTTTGAGGATGCACAGATCGATCAGGTGTTCAGCGGCGCCTTTATTGCAGAGCTGAACCTCGCTATCATTGATTCTCCATCCGATGTGGATGTCCCCTATATCCTGTCCATATGGAAAAGAGGTAGTATCCAGATGGATGTCTATACTCTGAAGGATTTGGCCCAGGGTCTGCGAACAGATGGAGATTACTGGTTTCTGCAAACCGACGAGGATGAAGAGCAAATTCCCGTACTGGAGCCTCGCATGGCAGCTCTTTATAACTGCGGACTCAACCGATACTGCAAAGATTCATGATTTTTGAATCAAAGGGAGCAGGCTTCTGCCTGCTCCCTCTTATTCTTCAAGCTGTTCTTCACAAAACTGTTTTAAGGTGGGAATGTCCACAATCGCAGTCTCCCAAATGATTTGGCGGTCCATGCTGCCATAGCTGTGTGCCACCATATTCCGCATTCCTTTGATTGGTCCCCATTGAACACGGTTGCTGGTCTTCTTCCGATATTCTTCAGACAGGCCTCCGCTCAACTCTCCGATTTGCAGAATGCTGAACGAAATCGAACGTTGGAAATCCTCATCCTGATCAAAAATCTCAAAGCTGTTTCCATACCGCTGAACTGTCTTCTCAATAGCTCTGCAGTAATCCAAAATGTGCTGGATACGCTGTAAGTCAGGCAGCATCGAATATACTCACCCTTTCCTGATTGATGGTCTCCCGGAATTGCAGGTCACCCTGCATTTGAGTCTTTTGTTCCAGGGAACTGACTGTAATGAGATCAATGGGCTTATGCAGCGCATTTTCCAGATCACAGTATAGCGCCCCCAGTGCAAACAGGCTCTTTAGCTCGGTACCGGAGGTATCAATCAGCAAGTCAATATCGCTGCTCTCCGTGGCAGTTCCTCTGGCGTAGGACCCAAAGAGGTAGACCGCCTTCAGGTGATACTTGTTTGCAATCGGCGCAACGATTTGGCGGATTTCATCGACATGATAGACCACCTTTGACCACCTCCTCTTTTTTATATTATACCCACCAATCCATGCGCTGTCTATGCTTTTCCAACATTCAGTCAGGAGATGGCCTGTCCATCCACCCAGGAGATTGTATAGCCATTGGGGCAGAATTCCTGCACACAATACCAGCACGGCTCTCCTGCGGCATTTGTTCCCTCGGCAATTCCGACCCCCACCATATATACCGTATCGCTCAGCATGTGATCCAGGTGCCCCTGCGAGGCAGCCCAATCATCCACTGCCGCTTCCGCAAGCGTTTTTCCAATGGCTGTCAACCATTCCTGATTGATCCGGTGAATGTTCTCCGTGGTCTGACTGCAGTCTGTCACAGTGTAGTATTTCGTTCCGTCTGGTCTCACATGAGAATAGCATCCTGTAGCAGCCATTTCCTCTGCACGAACCTGTGCAGCCTGCATCAGGAGGTCGTCGGTTCCCAATGCATCCAAGCCATGTTCCTTCCGAAGAACATTGGTGAGGTCCACAATTTCCTGTTTCACCGTATCCAGATCCTTCGTGTTCGCGGATGCAGCATCAGGTGCAGCCGGCTCTGGGGATGTCGGAGGTTCACCTGTATAGTCCGCATCGCTATCTACCTGAACTCCGTTCTGCCAATAGACGTTGAAGCCCACCTCCTTTCCGATGTCCCGGAGCTTGACATAGTTGTTGCCGTTGATGTTATACGCCTCCATCTCCACCTGCTGTCCATCTACGAAGATGGGCTGCCAAGTGGGCTGGGCCACGATTCCCGCGGCATAGGCGCCGCCGCACAGGGCTGCTCCCGCTGCCATACCCGTCAACAGCAGGCCAATGTTTTTCCCTCTGTTCTTCATCGCTTACCTCCTCATCTTGAACTTGGGCCAGTACCTGGCCGCTTTCCCGACGCGGTGATCTTTTGTAGCAGACACCCGCCACAGGCCGTGGGTCTGATAGGCGGAGCAGACCACCTGTTTCAGCAGTTCATCCGCCTGTACATAAGTTGCGGTTTTGAGGCTGCCGCTATCAGCAATTATTGGCCTGCCGCTCTCTATTCGCCTCCTACCCGCAGCATCCAAATAGATTCGGCCTGCCGGGATTGACAGATCCAGATCCGCATCGGGATGGGCTTCAAGGAACTCGCGGACCGTCATGCCGGTCCTTTTGTCCTTTCATCATATCGAAGAATGAGGAGGAAAGCCATTGATGATTGTGGAAAAACAAAGCCTGAAAATGAAGCAGGTTGACCATCACACTTCCACCGCCCGGACACACCAGCGATATGCACTTTGATTCCGGACGCAGGTATAGAGGGTCAGGCAGTTTTCCGTGGTCGGCGTGAGGCTGCTCCGATCCGTTTCAGAGACCTTCTCCACAGAAGTCACCCGATAGGTTCGGGTGCCCAGCTTTGTGGTGTACTGGATCTTGTCCCCGATGTCCAGTGTATGAATCTCTCCAAAATAGTCATTGACGCCTCGGTTATGTGCTGCCAGCGCCGTATTTCCGCTCCAAATAGAAGTTTCCTCGAAGTGTCCAACACCCTTGCGGAGCGTAGCGCTGTCTGTTCCCTGATAGACCTTTACCGAGAGATCAAGGGCAGGGATCTTCAGTGTTGCGAGATACCCACCGGAATAATAGAGATCTTTCGTCACCTCGGTATAGCCGACGGTGCCGGAGGACGAAGAGCTGCCGGAGGAGGGCGAACTGGTGACGGGAGTCCCAGGTGTGACAATCACCGCAGATCCCCCGTTGATGACGGCACCGGTGGCTGCCATACTGCCGGGAGCCAGATTGGGCGTCAGGTACGTGCCGGTGTTGGGGGTATAGGCGCTGGGGCTGCCGAACGTGGGTGGAATCACCGCCGCATTCTTGCTGCGGTCTTCATTGACCGCGGCGCCTCCATCTGCCGTGATCACAGGTTCAATGGACGTGGGCTTTCCATAGTCAGGGTCGCCGGGGGCGTCGATAGTGTATTCCAGGGCGCCGGCCTGGATGGTCATGCCTGCCATCAGGCAGACAGTGAGCAAGACGCTCCATACTTTTTTCATACGTTCTCCTTTCTGTTCCAGTTTGGAACTCTGTTTTCCTGTTCAGCTTCTGAGACGCTGATTTGACGTTTACTTACTGGGACTGCTCTTCATTCTCGACCTCCACCGCTTCACTGCGCCGACGGAAGAAGACCGCCGCACCGATCCCTACGCCGACAGCCGCCACGATCCCAAACGGAAGCAGCACAGCACCCCAGTTGAACTGACCTACGCCGCTGTCTTCAGTTCCTGCCAGCGGCTGGATGGGAGCGCCCTCGAAGATGGCCACATACCGAACTCGGTCCAATGCAATGCGGGAGACGGTCCCGGTGTAGTCCGCGGTCACCGTATACCCCTTCACGTAACTGCTGGTAGCACTTCCGGTATAAGTAGCTACCGCAGTGAATCGGTCACCCAGGGCATATCCATCCAGAGAAGCGGTGTTGTCTGTCTGCCACTGAAGGGTCTCCAGCGTCAGCGTGCGGCCATTGTCCGTGATGGTCTTAGGGATATTGGCGGTATCCTGATTCACCAGATTGGGATAAGACCGGGTGGCGGTCACTTTCTTGGTGGAACTGCCGTATCCGGATACTTCAACCTGCACCGTACTGAGCTGGAGTTCCAGAGTCCCGATCATACCGTCCTCTGTCACAAACTCCTTTTCCTGGGGCAACAGGGCCAGCACGGATTCCATATCCTTTTTGTCGCTCTGGAGCGAGACCGTCTCTGTGTGCTGGCGTTCCTCATGCTCCGGGAGCTCCTGCTTGAGCAAATCTGTCAGCGTGTAGTGATACCCGTCCTGCTCAAAATCCGAGCGGGAAATTCCCAAGGGATCATCCTCCGGCGACAGGTCATAGATCTTTCGAATCTCACTGCCATCCTCGCTCTGGGTCACCGATGTAGGGTAGCACACCTGGACCTCCGGGGTTTCGGCGGCCATGGCCGCCGGAGTCAATGCGGCAGTCAGACACAGTACCGCGGCACAAATGGTAAACAATTTCTTCATGATGTATTTCACCCCTTCATATTCATTCCGCCCATCGTCGGGCCGTTCTGCTGCTTCTGGGTCCGGTGCATCTCCAGGCGGTAGGCTTCCAGGACCGCTTCATCAAATGTACGCTTGAAGTCTGAGGTGCAGGGGAAACAGTAATCCATGTATTTCGTACCAACCTTTCGGCTGGGCATGGAAACAAAGGGACCGTTCTTGCTGTCCAGGATCTTGATCCCCTGCACCGCAAAGCATCCGTTCAGATTGACTGACGCGAAGGCCAAGGGTCCGCCCTTCTTCTTGGCGGGGTAGATCTTTACGTGGATCTGCACAGGGAGCTGCTCGTAACTGGGAGCTGCTTCTTTTTGGGGACTCCGACTCATCACTCATTCCTCCTCTTCATCTTTCATCTGGGCCAATGTTTGCTGAGCCAGCTGTTCAAACATCCAGGGCTGCATGGAGCGGAAGTCGTATGCACCATCGGATGTGAGCAAGTTGACCCAATACTCAAAGACCAGGTGGGGTGGATTGGCTTCCTCATGCAGGACTTCCGGCAACATGAGTCCCTTACCGATCACTCGGACTCTTTCAATCGCGGTCTTTGGATCGTCATGAGGGTCCTTCATCCACAACCGCTTACCCTTCAATTCCTTCGGCAGTTCCTCTGCATCGGGGATCGGGACGCGGATGATCCCCTGGGTCATGTACCGAAGCCTCAGCATTCGCTTACAGGTTTCCATCGCCAGAATCGCCTCTGGCCGTTTGGCCCAAAACTCATGTTTCCGCGGATCCGATGAGAGAATGCTTTCTCCTTCCCGGTCTGTGGGAAACAGCGGTACACAGCGTACCAATTCCAGTGCGCGGATACCGTCGACCATTCCCAGAGTCTTTTCACCTGTTTCCGGCAGCTCACGATATCGAGCCAATGCGTCGCTCAGATTATGGAACTGCTCCACCACACTCTGCTTTGCAGAAGGGGGCTTTCTTCTTCCGGCGTCATCCATGGTGTAATAGGAAATGCTCATCATGCACCTCATTTCATGGTTGGGTGATCAGGAAGCGTAGGCCCTTTGGAGGGATACTGTTCCCTGCCAGAGGTCTCTATCGTTTCCCGTAAGCCCAGATTTTTCTGCCCAGTAAGCTCTTTCAGCTTTTCGGAGGCCCAGTCCGGCAGGAACTCATCCTTGAGAACGCCAGTAAAATCCGTACGGTTCCAGCGTGTTTCCTCTCCGTCTCCAAGACAGGTACAGCGGATAGACCGGCCAATGGCATGGGGCTGGCAGCCAAATCCGTCATGGGCATACCAGAGCTGATTTTCCTGCGACCAATAGGCTTCTTTTAAGGTATCGGCGCTGAGGACCAGCACCTTTCCCGTGTAGTCCAATTCTGCGTAGGAATCAGGGTGGCAGTGCTCCGGCCCGAAAAGGTTCAGCTTCTGAAACTCTGCACGGACTTCATTCAAAAAGCCATCCAGCACTGCCGGATGGCTTCCTACGATGAAATCACAGTTATGTTCAGGATCAGGCGGGATCATCTGGCAGCGCGCCCACTCCTTGTTGGTCTGGCTGAACCGGCCGTCCCACAGTTTCTCCCGAACGGTATTGGCCAGCACCCGGCCAACTCGCTTGAAGCCGTATTCCTCCAGGACATCCTGAACGCAGCCTTCCTTCAGGTACATTCCATCAAAGCCCTTGCGAATACTTGCCTCTATGGCCGCTTTACAGGCGACATTTGCCTGGTAACTGGCCCGCCAGAGGGATACCTGATCAAACTGCTGGGCATCCGCCAGACTCCCTCTGTAGAGATATGTTTCATTCTTCATCCTGCGTTTCCATCTCATCCATTAGCAGGACACGCAGGCGATCTTCATCTGCACCCATGCAAATCAAGTCCGCCACGATGTCCTCGTCCACCTCGCTCAACGGATCATTCTTCAAAAGGAACTCCCCGCTGATCTTGTTGCTGGCATCTACCAGTTGCTTGCACAAAGCCGCAATATCTTTATACAGCTGTGTGATGAGATTCACTTTTTCTCTGGGGGTAAGATCAGAATCACTGATCAGAATGTGGCCCCCTTCGGCATGAATGCGCAGACATTCCGCTTGTTCCAGACCGGCCATTCCCATTACCGCGCCGGGAATCACCTGTTTATTTTTGCCGGGGTCACGAAAAAGAAGAGTATTTGTCATAGTGGTATTCCTCCTATAAAATGAAATGTTTGGAAGCGTTGACGGCTGTTTTTTCTGCCTATGCCGCTTTTTGGTTTACCGGAGTATGGATCAGGACCAATTCACCCTTCGATCTGGTTATTCGCTCAAAACAACTCAATTGGACATTGAGATATGGCGCTGGATCATAATTTGTGATAAACAGTTCTTCATAGGTGGCATCGGCCTGATGTTTAAGCGGATTGTTCCGGGTCACAGCCAGAATATAATAGTTTTTGTAGAGCTGGCGGATGAACGGACAATCGTTGTAAGAGAGCAGAAATCGTCCATCGCTACTGCTCAATGCCATCCAGAGCCGAACATGGAAACGCTTGTTCATTTTGACCTCATACAGGTTCTCAGCTTCAAAATACGGTGGGTCACAATAAAAGAATGTTCCAGGTCGCTTCTCGTCCTTGATCAGAGTAATGGCATTCTTATTCTCGATCACGACATCTTCCAGGCGCTTTGCCGCCGGTTTGAGAAGATACAGGAAATTGAAGAGCCGCAGTGCTTTTGATCCAAAAGAGGAGACGGTTGCGCTGTAGCTGCCACGAATGCATTTATAAAACATCGCTGCACGTTCCACATCGAAGTTTTCCAGCTTCTGATCGTAAATCGGGCGCAGCTCCTCCGCCTGTTCTTCTGTAAAGCATGTCCGGTCTTCCAGTATTTGAATTTCCTCCCGGATGTTCTTTTCATAGACCTTCCAGTGGATTTCTTCATGTGCCAGGAAGAGCTTGTACACTTCGAACAGCCATCTGGACTGGATTGGGAGAAACTTGAGTTCCCGCAGAAGGGCATTGGTTTTATCCCGCAGGCACACAAAAAAGTTCGTCAGGTTACGGTTGAGGTCGTTGTAAACATCTCTCCTCTTTGAACTGGCACGCATTTCCAGAATGACCGCACCGCTTCCGCCAAATGGTTCAATATAATTTTGTATGTCTGAGGGAAGCAGTTGGAAGATGAATTGCAGCAATTTCCTTTTACTTCCAACCCACGGAAAAGGGGGCTTAGCCATCGTGCCCACCATCCGTGATGTAGCATTCAGCGAGACATGCTTTCAAGCCTTGAATGTCCGCCTGTAGCCCGTCTATCATTCTCTGGAGCATTTCGATGGTTCTGATAATATCCTGGGCTGTCTTCGCATAGAAGTAGCCGCTGTTGGTGCTGCAAATTGGCTTTTTCTTTCGCCGCAGCCGACTCACAAGTTTTTGTATCGCCTTTCTTCCAACACCAATGGCCCGCCCCAGTTCTGTGCTGCTCGCACAAAATTCCCTCCCTCTGCAGGCCACTTTCAAATAATTCAGCAGCAGTTCTTCCATCATATGTTTCTCCTTTCCGAGGCTTGTCTTCCCGAAAAAGGATGCAAAAAAAGAGGGTGCCGCTGCCCCACTCGGGAAAACGGCCCCTGATCTTGAATTTACTGTTTTGACGATTCCCTTTCGATTACTTCATCTTCATCCCTCCCATCTGATT
The DNA here is from genome assembly GCA_018228705.1 of Dysosmobacter sp. Marseille-Q4140. Taxonomy (NCBI): domain Bacteria; kingdom Bacillati; phylum Bacillota; class Clostridia; order Eubacteriales; family Oscillospiraceae; genus Dysosmobacter; species Dysosmobacter sp. Marseille-Q4140. The sequence continues at coordinate 827,384 of CP073694.1, forward strand.
CATCGGTTCTTCCACAGGTTCAGGCCCCCCAAACGGACCCGTATGCATATAGGATTGAAAACAGTTGGCATACTGCTCATAGACTTCGCCGCCAATCTCTCGGAGGAAATCCTCCTTGAAGTGCCACAGTGGGTATTGGCAAAATCCACTGCTTTTTGTCAGCCCAGTATTCTCAGCAAAGCCCTGCTCCAGAAGCTGCGGGGCAAAATAGCAGTTATTGGTGTCAATGTACGCGCAGTCTTTGGCGCCGATGAACTCTCCGAAGGAGGTCGTCAGCACGGCATACTGCTCCGTCTCCTCAGGCGTACTGCCCAGCCGGTCCAGGATGATGGCCAGTCCCGGCATTTCCTGTCCCGTAAAATCCGTGACGGAATACAGTCCCAACCGGGGCTGCAAGGTGACCTGTTCTCCAAAGCAATCCGTAATTTGGAATGTAGGCATTATGGTTCCTCCTCTGTTTTGTGGTTAGAGTTTCATCTCGAAATGCGCTTGCTGTGTCGGCGGCTGGCTGCGCTCATAGCAGAAGTCCAGCTGATTCCGCCGGATGAAGCTGCCGCTGGCCGCATGCTGCTGATAGCCCTGCTGGGCCAGCAGGTATCTTCCGTAGCTCTCCCGGTCCATACATTCGGAGAGCAGGCTCATGTGTCCCGCTTCGATCCCCCTGGACTCCAGATACTTTTCGGTGAAGGACTCTACCTCCTCCTTCGGCACGAAGTCATAGCATCGGAGGTTCTGTGCGATGTCCAGCGCCGCACCCAGTCGGGTGCATTTTTCATAGGCCAGGGCGGCATGGAACTTCTCGTTGAAGTGCGGCATCCCCTGGCCCTGCTCATCCAGCAGGAAGCCCAGGTCATTGCCATCATAGATGAGATCCGCCAGTTCATGGTATTCGCTCACCAAGTCCTCCACCTCCGGGAGGATACAGCGGGCATCCAGCAATGTACAGTCCTGAATGGTGTCGACTTTCAGGCCCAGTAGAGCCAGTTCCACCTCATCCGCCTTGTCATCATTCACCATGGAATAATCCGGCAGCCGGACCCAGACCCCATCCGGTTTCTCAGGAGAGGCGATCTTTAGCCGGACGCTCCAGTCCGAATCGTCCAGTTCCGCCAGGTTGTGGCCGGTATAGTGTTGCTCCGGCTCCTTTGTGGGATAGACCACATAGCTGTCGCCGATGAAAAGCCCGGGATGGAGATCCTCATAACGCCTGCCCAGCTGGTCCAGGTCTACGAAGGGCAGGGTCTCCCTGGGGGCGCCGCTTTCATATTGCAGGAAGAACCGTCCCAGGGCATCATAGCTGCCTGCCGGGTAGCAGACCTCATAATCGTGCAGTGTCATCAGGCCGTTGATCGCCTCCACGGCTACGTCCGGCTTCATCCGCAGCACGGTAGCTTGCAGTTCATCTCTGCTTTTTCCCACCAGCTCCTGCAGTCTCCCGGACCGCATGAGCGCCGCGGACAACTGATAGCTCTCCTTTACAGAAAGGGTCTCTAGTCGATCTGTCAGCCACTCCCTCTCCGCATTGGTCAATGGAAGCCCCAGGAGGGCCTCTTGCTTTTGGTTCATCTTTCATCGCCTCATTTCTTTCATCCCGATTTGTTTGTCCTGGACACGGAGTTCCCGTTCATCCCGGCGCTGGAGCAGGCCATAACCGGTCTGGATACAGTGTTCCGATTCCATCAGAGTTTCTCCGTAACGATACAGATTGAGGTTTGTCAGGACCTGATCCACCATGGCCTCATCCATGATGGACCGGATTTTCTCCTTCGCAAATTCAGAGGGAGAATATATTTCTTCGTTGAGCGTATACGCATTCAACGTATCCGCCTGTGCGATAGCAGCTGGCAGATTGTTGCACCGCAGGCCCTCCAGCACAGCTTTGTACATTTTCCGCTGCCCCTGGGGCATGGCAGCCACCGTCTGCGCAAAACGGTTGACTACTTTGATCTCACTGGCCGATGAGACCGTATCCCGCATCTCCGGGATCACACAGTCGATACATCGCCACCACAGTTCCTGTGAGGAAGCAACATTCAGGCGCTTCACCGCTGCCTCCAGTTCTTCCGGCGCCGCCGGCAGCTTGACCAGGATCGGACCTGCGCTGTCCTGTGCAGGTCCATCGCCCTGCCTCCCGGCCACTTCTAGCAGGACCATGTAGTCCGGCTCCGTGATCTCTCCGGGTACCGAAGGTGCCTGCTTGAGATCGCTGTTCTGGAGGACATATCCTTTCCGCGTGAAGACGCCGCTCTCCTCCTTCCGGGCCCGCAGGCCGATGGCCGCGAAGTCCAGCAGCTCGAACACGGTGTCTGATATCCCTTCCACCTCCGGCACAAAGCCGTTCTCCGCATAAAATCTCCCCAGCTGGCTGTCATTGAGGGCCTCCGGCACGACATGGCAGCAATCCGTGCTCTCGGTCAGGTCCCGGAGTCGGGTGACGCTGATCTCGCCTCCGCTTTTGGTGGTTTCCATTTGGATCAGGCCCTGCAGGGCCGCGCATTGCACATCATTGAGCCGGGTGAGGCGCTCTGCCAGATCATTCAGCTCCGCGAGGCTGTCCTCCTGGTCCCGTAAGACCGTCGCCAGTTCCTCGAAATCATAGTAGTCGTCGATCTCCAGGTAGAGGCGGTCGCCCTCCTGCAAGTGCAGCTTGTCCAGGGCATCCAGCAGCTCCCAGGGCTGGGCAGGAAGATCCAGCTTGGCATAGGCATCGCTCGCCGGGTCCTCCTTTGCGAGATAGACACCAAATACTTTCTCACTCAATTCAACTTCCTCCTTTTAACTGATTAAGAGACTCACGGCCCCTTCATTTCCAGGCTGTTCTTTGCGCCCAAGATTCGCTCCTGGACCACAGGATCAGCCATGGGAATATCCCAGCCGTGCATGCTTCCTGCAAGCATTGCCTGCTCCTGAGCCGGGGTAATGCCCCGTCGCCGGTTGTTATAGTCCGCCAAATGACGGTTCTGGGCCCTGTCACCGGAGGACCATTTGCTGGGGAAGTACCCGTGTTCGCCCTTCTTGATACAGATTAGCGTCCCTTCCCCCGGCAGGACAGACCAGCACATATCAGGGAGCTGGGTGAGGGAGTCGGGAGAGAATTTTTCTTCCTCTGTCAGGATGGTCCAATTTCCGTTGTTCCAGAGATGCACATTCAGGACACCGTCGTCCACCTCGATCTCTCTTTGCTCAAAGCCCTCTCCCCAGCCGTCGGATGCCTGTCCGGTGATGAAATCCGCCAGAGTTTCTTTTTCCTCCGGTGTCAGCGTCCCAACCACTTTGCACTCTGCAATACCCCAGAGCTGACCATCCCGATTTTCCACATCGAAGATCGCAGACTGGACCTTATCGTTGACTCTGTCCTGTTTGTCATACCAGTGCATCATCCCGCGGTCTGTCTCCTCCGGCATTCGATTGCCCACTAAGGCTGTTCGAATCTCGGCCTCATAGCCCCGCAGATCTCTGCCGTTCAGGTCAGACCCATATTCCTCGCGGTCGCCCCAGTCGTCATAGCCGAAGAACTCCGCCGTCAGCGGCATATAGAATTTGACTGTCTGGGTCTCCGGAGGCATGACTTGGAATCGGTCTACGCCAATGATCAGAGCCAACCCCCTGCCGTCGTCCCAACGGACATGGAACTGGCCGGCATCGTCAATACAGTCCAATGTACCCATACTCCCAGGTTGGATGGGCATCGGATCGTCCTTCATTTCACTGAGCCGTACCCGGCATCCGGCGGGATACTGCTCCCGCAGGAATGTAAGCCATTCTCTTTGAATCATTTCATACCTCCTAGTACCATGCCCCGTACCGGGGCGCTCCGCTCCAGCTCACGGTGAAGCATCTGTACCGCCTCAAAGATCTCCGGGTCATTTCGAAAGCTTTCCATTCGCATGTGATCCTCGAAGAATACCTGCTCTCCATTCGCTTCCCGGAGGAAGTCGACAGTAGCAACACCGTCTTTTGTAACGCCCAGCCGCTTTTCCGATCGGGTGCTGTCCCGATAGCGGCGGACCGCCTCCTCCAGCGTCAAGTCCCGGTGGATCTGCTCATCCGGCGTATTGCAGTCTGTCATCACGAACCAGGCGTAGGTATGGAGACGTTCGGGATCGGCGGCATCCCGGAGCGCCTGTTTCCCGACCTCCGTCAAACCGTAATTACAGTCCCGCCGGGGATTATCCTCTCCTGCAAAATCCAGCAGGAGATCATCCACTGCTTTCCGCACCGCGGGATCATCCGTCAGCGTCTCATAGCGGAAACCGGTGGTAGCCTGATACGGAAGTTCCTCCCGAATGGTGCCCAGGTATTTTTGAGCATCTGTGAAGGTCTGTTCCTCACCGCTGGCATAGGTCACCCGGCCTACCAGCGCCTCCTTTTGCGTCATTCGCTGCTGGCGCAGGTCGTAACAGTAAAGATAGCCCTGATAATGGCCCGGCAGCGGGGTGCAGCGCAGGCAGTAGCGGTAGTGCTCCGTTTCCGCAATGTAGCCGCAGGTGGCGCCCTTATCCTCGATGGCACCGCCATGTCCGTCGCAATAGGACCGCATGGTCTTTAGATCCCTGAGAGGACCGCTGCGGCGCAGTTCGTCCACGACCATCTGGAGTTCCTCCCGAAACTCCGGGGTATTGAAGTGATCCCCATTGTGTTGCCACCAGCTGCTCCAGAACTCCTGGCCCCCGTGGCCGAAGTCCATCCTCAGATGGCCAACGGTACCAAGGGAACGATCTTCACCTTCTTCCATCTGGGAATAGAAAAGGCCCGCCTCCTCAACGGAAGCGGGCCTCAGCTGAATATTCAATTTGCTCTGCTGGGCAGGCTTCTGTTTCATTCCTTTCATCTCCTTTTGTTTCTTGGTAAGTTCACAACATACCATTATTAGGATGGAATAGCTAGTAGATTTTCTTGTTGATTTATTTTTCCTTGCTTATATAACCCAATATTTTTCATCACAATTCAGTAAATTTTTCCCAACCGTGCTGATAAACTAAAAGTAGGTCACGCTTGTTCATTATCGAATTTAATGTGTTTAATTGACATTATGAGGAGAATCTTGTAAGATGATGGCAGAAAAAAGTATTCTTTGGAATCACTTTGGAAGTGAATGGTATATGAGCAAAAAGAAAAAGGGTGGCCTTAGCACAATACAAAACATATGGAAATGGGTTGAACGCATAGTAGGCATCGTGACAATATTAGGCTGCCTCGTTGCTGTTGTATGTTATATCAATACCTTGCGAAATGACATCGATTATTTAACCGACAAGATCGATGCTCAAAATACTCAAATTAGCTCTTTGGAATCTTCTTTACGTGAAGAAATCCATCAAGTGTCCCAAGACATGGACTCTTTTTCCGATGACATGTCATCTGTCAAGGAGATCATTACGGCACTCAGTGTGAAAGTTTTTGATTACCGTCCTACAGTTTTTTTCGCCAGTGCAATTACCAGCACCTACGATGGCGTAGATGCTCCATACTCCAGTGAATCCCCTCAGATCAGTGCCATGAGTTATGTAGTCTATAGCGCCAGTAATCCTGAGCGGGAATATACAGCCGCTGAGGTTGCGGAACAGCCGCTCCTGCTTCCCTATACGGAAAACGGGAATGAAGTATACTTCTACGGCCAGCTAGATTCAGCAGGGAATTGGGACGGAAGATGTATCGTCAACATTTATGACGGAAATGTCTTGCAACTAATAACGGATGCCATGTATGACGGCGGAACGCTTCTCTCCTGTAAGCAGGCATTCCCTGATACTGTAACGAGTGGAGAAGATGTATGGGTCATCTCAGAACGGAAAGTCGAAGATGGCTTCAGTACTGGCGAAACATATCGTTATTTTCGTTCTGATGATTATGCAAAGTCCTTTAGTCTGGATAATGTGGAGCCCGATGATATTCTTAACGTTGATGAATTTTCCGCTCAAATCACCTCTACATTAGAGGGTTATTACTGCGGAGAAATTTCTGATGGACAATACAATGATGATTCAGGCGATGCATATTTTGTGAAATTCTTTGAGGATGGGACTGTTCGTACCCTTTATGTAGGTAACTTTAAAGATGGGCAGTTCAACGATCAAACAGGGAATGCCTGGATGATTGGAAAGCTGGAAATAGGAGCTTCCTATTCCTTCTACCAAGGACCGTTTAAAAACAGTGTTTCGTCGAAAGATCCGCGTTACTGGGAGGAACCTATAAGTACTGATCGCATACAGGAAATTTTAAAAGAGTTCGGATTTACATCTGCTGTGAACTTGAATTGGACTGCAGGGTCCTCCATATAAAAAGAGAACAATATGTAATCTATCCGCTCAGTGTCGGCATCAGAAATGCGTGGCGATCAAAATAATCATCTTTAGAGAAATACTTACGCATCCTGTCATTACGTCAAAACTGAATTCTCCAATCTTTCGCAAGTAAAAGGTGTCCTTCAGAATCCTCTTGATTCTGCAGGACATCTTTTAGCATTTTACCGGCCTTTAAAATGTAAACGTAGACCTGTTTGTAGATGCTCTTGTGGTTCTGCTGAGGCTTGCTTCATCACCTCTTTTATTATATTGTCTCCCCTACTTTCTCCTCGAAAAGCAACGTAGCCCCGATTTTTGAAAACGCCGCCTTCAGCGTTGATCTGCTTTTGTCCGTATGCCTCATAGTCGATAAAATGCACCAGATCTTCGTCCAAGTCGAAGTGTCCGGACTCCCGGATCATGAACTCGCCATATTCTCTCGGAGAATGGATGCCGGGGACAAAATTGAACAGATCCAGGTTTTGGGCCAGAGTGGTCATCTCCGTTGCCGACCTCGGATTTGCCATCTGAACAACCGCTTCAAGCTTTGCCCCCTGGTCAACATCCAGCAGTACAATGGCGCTTGCCAGCTTATTCAGATTGTTCAGAGACTCGTGCTCCACATCCAGGCGGGAATCAATTTCGTTGGGCGCAGTACTTTGGGAGAGGCGAATATGGATATCGTCCTCACTCTCATAGCCGCCTCTTCTAAGCGTCCTCTCCAGACGCTCCCTGCAGGTGGGAAGGAAAAGCCATGTAGTTGGGGGATTCATGTCGGGGTCCGATTTATGGGTCAGGCCCAGCAGAAAGACACTGTCCCCATCTTGATACAGGGGGAAATTCCGCCCATCATAGACAGGGCGGAGCTGCATCCCGTTGTCGTAAATCACGCCATACGGTGTGATGGTTCCGTCACCGTCGCCGATCAGCAGCAGTGCAGTTTCATATCCGTCCACGTTCTCCAGCTCTTCGCTGGAGGCGGAGCCGCCGTTCACATCCAGGAAATGGCGGCGGCCGACCTTCTCCAGATCAGAGAAGTCAGTGATCACCGTTGTCTCCTCGCAGCAGAACGTCAGGTCGATCAGATGCCTCATATCGAACAGTCCGTATTTGACGGCGGCCGCCTGGAATTTTGCCTTTTCCTGCGCGTCAAAGCTGTCCAGCCTTTTGGCGAGGTAGTCCATCTCATCGAGGTTAATCGCCACTTTCTCCAGCCGCTTGAGGATCGGCCAGTCTCCGCAGACCTCATCCACCCGGCAGTCCCGCTCCACCGGATCTCCCAGGCCCATGCTCTGGAGCATATTAACCACATTGGGATAGTCCTCTTCCCTGATTGGGAAGGAAATGGTGGCCTGTCCGTATTCCGGTGCGCTTGCGTTGCTGACTACGGTTTGTATCATGCTTTTCCTCCTGAACTTTCAAATATGATTTCCCATCCTTTCCCCTCTTGAATAGAACACTTGTTCTATTCTACAATAGTGGCAGAACAGCAGAGAAGGAAAAGGAGGGGATGATCCGTGGCTGATAAGGTATATCTTGCAATTGACTTGAAGTCTTTCTATGCCTCCGTTGAGTGCGTGGAACGGGGCCTCGATCCCCTCACCACCAACCTCGTTGTGGCAGATCTTTCCCGCACGGAAAAGACCATCTGCCTCGCTGTGACTCCGGCTCTTAAAGCCTACGGCATTTCCGGCCGGGCGCGGCTTTTCGAGGTCGTGGAGAGGGTAAAGCAGGTGAACGCGGAGCGGCTGCGGAAAGCACCCGGCCGCACATTTGCTGGCTCATCCACCAATGATCCGGAATTAAAGGCTCACCCGGAGCTGGCGCTGGACTACCTGATTGCTCCGCCGCGCATGAAGCTCTATATGGACTACAGCGCCCGCGTCTTTGAGGTCTATCTCAAATATATCGCGCCGGAGGATATCCATCCTTACTCCATCGACGAAGTGTTTATGGACATCACTAACTATCTGGGCACTTATGGCCTTACACCAAGGGAACTGGCTCGGAAGATGATCCTGGATGTGCTTCACACGGTGGGGATCACCGCAACTGCCGGTATCGGACCAAATCTCTATCTTTGTAAAGTGGCCATGGACATCATGGCAAAGCACATCAAGCCGGATCAAAACGGCGTCCGCGTTGCACAGCTCAATGAGTTCACCTACCGCCGGCTGCTCTGGGATCACCGCCCGCTTACCGACTTCTGGCGGGTGGGGCACGGATATGCCAAGAAACTTGAGGCCCATGGCCTGTATACCATGGGAGATATTGCCCGCTGTTCGGTCGGGAAACCAACGGATTACTACAACGAGAAAATGCTGTACCAGCTCTTTGGAGTCAATGCAGAACTGCTGATCGACCATGCCTGGGGCTGGGAGCCCTGCACCATTGCAGACATCAAGGCTTACAAACCGGAGTTCAACAGCATCGGCTCCGGCCAGGTACTGCAGGAGCCGTATTCCTTTTCCAAGGCCAGGCTGGTCGTATCTGAAATGGCGGACCAGCTTGCTCTGGACCTGGTGGATAAGGGGCTGGTGACCAAGCAGCTGACATTGACCGTGGGATATGACCGGGAAAATCTGCAGGACCCAGAACGTCGGAGGCGGTATCATGGGGCTGTCACCAGAGATCCTTATGGCCGGGAGATCCCCAAACATGCCCACGGAACCGCCGATCTGGAAATTGAGACCTCCTCTGCTAAAGCTCTCATCCGCGCGGCTTCCGGCCTTTTTGATCGGGTCGTGGACCAGGGTTTGCTGATCAGGCGTCTCAACCTCACCGCAGTCCGGGTTCGGTCCGCTGGCAGCGTGGAGGATGACTGCAGCTGTGAGCAGCTGGATTTGTTTTCGAACTTCGGACCTTCGGCAGAGACACACATGCACCGGGAAGCCGCTCTAACTCGTGAGAAAAAGATTCAAGCTGCTATGCTGGACATCAAGAAAAAGTACGGAAAGAACGCGATCCTCAAAGGAATGAACCTGGAGGATGGCGCCACCGCCATAGAACGGAACCGCCAGGTGGGAGGGCACCATGAGTAGCGAATACGATGACCTTTTGAACTTGTCACACCATACTTCCACTGTTCAGCCGGCAATGCCCATACAAAACCGGGCAGCGCAATTCGCTCCCTTTGCAGCCCTGGTTGGCTACGATGCCCTCATTCAGGAGACAACTCGTCTGACTGACCAGAAGGCCGAATTGGACGAATCCGTCAAAGCAGAACTCAATGAAAAACTCCGGCTTCTTCTGGAGCTCATGCCCCAGCAACCGGAGGTGACGATTACATATTTTCTTCCGGATAGCCGAAAGGCTGGTGGCACATACAGAACCACAAGCGGTATTGTTCGAAAGTTTCTCCTCAGTGAAAACTTTCTGGTCATGATGGATGGATCGCAAATTCCGATTGAAGCAATCGCCGCCCTCGACGGAGCTTGCTTCTCTTTCCTTGAAAAGGGAATGGACTTTGACCTATAGGCATTGCCTCCGTTTACGTTTTCTGCAAATTGGATCTTTCCAGAATCGTCCGAAGACAACGGCCATCTTCTCCCCAGCACAGGAAACCATGGGCAGGATAGGGGCAGCCCTCGCATCGAGTAAACTTCCGGCAAATCGGCTTTTGCTCCTTGATTTCTCGTTGCCTGGGTCTTCTAGGGTGTCTAGGTTTAAAGGTGACATGATATCTACAGATTGAATTCTTTTGCGGCAGACTCTTGGAGACGGAGATTGCGGCGCCCTTTTTCCCATGACTGCTACATTTTTTCATTTGTCTTGCTCCTCCTTTTTGATACATGCTTTACGCATCTACGTTTCTGCCAGGCAACACCTCCCTTTTGGACTTCCTGTTCCTCTTGAAATGAAAAAGGGCGCCGGACAGGTGATTCTCTGAAACCACCAATCCGGCGCCATAATATTTGTATATGATTTTTGAAAAAAATAGCGCCCTTTTTGCTCTCAAAAAGGGCGCTGGCTTGAGAATTAGCCTTTCTTCCATCAAAAACGCTGTTCAAGTCCCCCCAGTACCTTGAAAACGCGTCAAGCGATCTATTGGGAAAAAAGCTATTTTTTGAAAGAAAAAAAGCCGCAACACTCTGATACCCTAAGCCTACAGGCCAGGAGATCTAGATTGTTGCGGCTTGATGGCGCAGAAGGAGGGATTTGAACCCTCGCGCCGGTTTTATCCAGCCTACTCCCTTAGCAGGGGAGCCCCTTCGGCCTCTTGGGTACTTCTGCAGATCCATATAAAGTTTGGCGGAGAGAGTGGGATTCGAACCCACGGAGACTTTCGCCTCGCCGGTTTTCAAGACCGGTTCCTTCAACCGCTCGGACATCTCTCCATAGTGATTTCAGCCCTCTGTCCGAACACTTTTAGTATGATACCAAACCCCCCGCTATTTGTCAACCAAAAATTTCTGGATTCGGCTCTCCTAAAATTTTTTATTTTTTCAAAAAAAAGCTTGCATTTTCTTTTTTGCTATGCTAGTATATGTAAGCTGACTTCAACAAGTACAGCACAAGAGAATATCCGGGTGTAGCGCAGTTGGTAGCGCACTTGACTGGGGGTCAAGGGGTCGTGAGTTCAAGTCTCGCCACTCGGACCATCGGAGTATCCTTCGGGATACTCCGATTTTTTGTTGCCAATTTGTAAATTTTCTTATGTTGTGGCACAGAAATGTGCGACTTTCGTTGTTTGGGGGCCTGTATGCAGAAGGACTTGTTCCTTACTACATACAGGAGGGTCCATATGACCGAAGAAAACTACAACTACCGAACCAGTCAAACACTGCTTCGCAACCAGTTTCCCGGCAAAGGAAAGTTAAAAATCCCCATCATTCCCAAGTTCCAAGAAAGTCCCGGAGACTTTGATGATCTTTTGTTGATCGGTTTTGACAAAACCCATCTGGAGGACCAGAATCACCTCGACCGCATGGTACACTTCTTCCTATATGACTATCGCTTTGAGCGGGTCTGGAAGAATCCAGACAACGACATTGAAAAACTCTCCCGCTACCGTGCGGTGCTGTCGCCGGATTTCAGCCTGTACCTGGAGATGGCACCTGTTATGCAGCTCTACAATGTATTTCGTAATCGCTGGTGCGGCGCTTACTGGGCATCCAAAGGGCTCCGGGTCATTCCGACCGTCAACTGGGGAGATGAATCCACGTTTGATTTCTGCTTTGAAGGGATTGAAAAAGGAAGTGTTGTTGCTGTCTCCACTTATATGGCCTCAGAGCATGACAACCGCTGTGACCAGAAAGAATGGTTCATGGCAGGATACAACGAGATGCTGCGGCGCATTGAGCCGGAAAAAATTATTTGCTACAATACACCGTTTCCCGAAATGCAAGGTAATATCATTGATGTGGATTATGAACGTAGTTCCTGGCGGTATATGAACTATGAACGAAGTTTCCATCGTGAAGATTTAGATGCCTTTAAAATTGGTAGCTCATCAAGCGGGAATCGTGATACAATAGAGCCGTACCTAACTGGAAAAGGCGGCGGAAGTGCATACGGCGGGGGATGGAAACCCAGTCCTAATAAGCCTGATGACCAGCGTTTCCTTGGTGAACCAGGAGAAATTAAAACAACATACAAGAACGGCTATCGTGTCGATACAAAAATTGGAAGCGATGGTCGAGCGGCGCTGGAAAGGCATTATACTGACCACAAGCAACCTTGGGCACATACAAATCCACACGATCATCTCATCAATTGGGATAATCCCGCTGGTTTTCCTGATCCACAGCCTCCAATCAATTATCCCGGCGGCGCGCCTGAGTTTAAGAGCTTTGAAAGAAGGTTTTATATGAAAAACACGATTGTCCCCTCCAATTCCTTGGAGCAAAATCGTTTTACCACTATAAGTGATTTCCAAACCTGCATGAGATGGCATGGAGAAGTGGAATTTCTTTGGAATGGAGTTCATTACAGTATTACCCATCGTAATGGAAGAATTTATATTTCCCACAGTGGGATTCAGGAAACAGAGCGATCTTTTGCAACATCTGGAGATATCCTTGCATATGATGTAGGCTCTTGCCAGTTGCGGGATATCATCACGAAGGTTACTGTTGTATTTCGGTCAGTTTAAGATAAAACCTCTTGCTTGCTGCGTTAAAACCATTGATATGACCGGATTTTTCCAAGTCCTATAATTACACTCGGACCAATCGGAGTATCCTTCGGGATACTCCGATTTTTTGTTTTCCTTTTGCAGGCGGAGATAACTCCCACTCTATCGTTGTGATCGAGCGCTGAATCTGCGGGCGGCTTTCCGCCTGCTCTTTTTCGTTTGATTAAGAAACTCTTAAGGAATGCTCCGTTTTCTCTCATGTTATAATGTGCGGGAACCTGACGTATTTCTGCATATCATAACGGAGGAACTTCATGACCGATCTGCACACCGCACCGCCGCAGGCACCGGCGGACAGAGGGCTCTCCCTGAACAGCCTGAAGTACATCGCGATCCTTGCCATGACCATCGACCATATCGCCTTTGCCTTCGTCCCCAGTGGGACCGCCCCCGCCATTCTCATGCACATCATCGGCAGGATAACCGGTCCCGTCATGTTCTTTTCCGCGGTCGAGGGCTACCATCACACACGCAGTGTCCGTAAGTACCTCTTCCGGCTGGCCGCGTTTGCCGCCGTCAGCTGGCTCCCGTTTCTGTATTTCCGATACGGCGGCAGCCTGGCGGACGCTTCCTTTATGCGTCCGAACGTCATCTACACGATCTTTCTGGGCGTTCTGAGCATCCGGATCCGGAGAAGCACGCGGATCCAAAACCCGGCCGCCAAGGTACTGCTGATCACTGCTCTGGTCATTCTCTGCGTCCCGGCGGACTGGGGCTGCACAGGCATCCTCATGATCCTTGTGCTGGACTATTTTCACGGAAACTTCAAGCACCAGGCCTTCGCATACTGCTTGGTCGTCCTGCTGGGCATGGACGTCCTCACTTTGCTGACAACGCCCTTTTTCGGATTGTTTTACGACCATGTATTCTATATAGATACGGAGTACTACGCATATACCATCGAAAACGCGGGCGCATTCATCCCCATCCTGCTGCTGTCCCTTTACAAGGGGCGGCGCGGAGCCGGGAACGCCTTTTCCAAATGGTTCTTCTATGTGTACTATCCGGCCCATCTCCTGGTGTTGGGCGCCCTGCAGGCCCTTTTCTAAAAACAGCGGCGGGAGCATCGGTCCGGATGCTCCCGCCGCTGTTTTGATATCCGGCCCCCCCGCCGTCACTCGCCCATGATGGCCCGGACCGCCGCTGCCGTGTCCGCCGCAGGGAACAGCTCGTAGCCCAGGAGGCCGTCGTACCCGGCTTCCTCCAGGGCGTCGTACACCCGCCGGTAACAGATCTCGCCGGTGCCGGGCTCGTGGCGGCCCGGCGCATCCGCTACGTGGACATGGCCGAAGGTATCCCCGTACCGGGCTATGGTCTCGCAGAGGCAGCCCTCGTTGAGCTGCATATGGTACACGTCGTACAGCACCCGCAGCCGGGGAGAACCGATCAGCCGGACCAGCTCCGCGGCCATCTGGGTGTGGGTCAGGAAGTTGCCGGGGTGGTCCGTCACCACATTCAGCGGCTCCAGACTCAGCGTCACGCCCCATTTCTCCCCCAGGGCGGCACACTGTTCCAGTCCGCCGTACAGGGCGCACAGCTTCACCGTATGGGACAACTCCCGGTAGTCCCGCAGAACCTGGCCGCCCTCTCCCAGACCGTTGGAGTGGATGGTAAGGCCGGCCGCTCCCAGGAACCGGGCCGCCTCCAGCGAGCGCTCCAAAAACGCCAAATACGCCTGCCGCTGGTCCGGATCCACCAGGGATAGTTCCGCGTCCCCGTCAAACGCACAGACGGCGATACCCGCCGCCTGTGCCTCCGCCTTCACTGCCGGCAGATCCTTGTCGGTCCAGCTCCAGAACTCCACGGCGTCAAACCCGTCCTCCCGGGCCGCCCGGAACCGCTCCAGGAAGGGCAGTTCTCCGTACAGCGTCTCGATGCAGGCCGACCGTCTCCATTTTTTCATATTCCACGCCCCCTTTTCCTCACCCTACACAAGGCAGCCGCTCTTGTCAAGTGCATGCGGCTTTTCTGCAATCTCCTCTTGATTTTTTTCCCGGGTTTCCGGTATACTGTATCCTGTCGGGATTATTTCATCTGATACGCAGGTCTTATGACAAGATGCATCAGACCGATATATCTGCATTGTCCAGCCGCCTTTCATAGGCGGATGCGACAGTTTTCGCGGCGCAGTGGACCGTATCTCGTCGTGCGCCGCCGACAGCTTACAACGGAGCCGAATAAGATTTGGAGATGGAACGATGACGCCCCATAAAATTGCCCTGTTGACCGACTCCTGTGCGGATCTGACCCCCCAGGCCGCTGCGGAGCACCATATCCGGATCGTACCGCTGCGCATCCGCTGCCGGGACGGCGAGTTCCGCGACGGCGTGGATATCCGCGCCCGGGACATCTACCGCCGCCTGCGGGAGGGTGAATTGCCCCATACCTCTCTGCCCACGGGACAGGATATCTCCGACGCCCTGGACGCCATTGCGGCGGAGGGTTACGACGGCGTCATTGCCGTAATGCTCTCCGGCGGCCTCTCCGGCACCTACAACATGGTGCGGCTCCTGGCCGAGGAGCGGCGGGACCTGTGCGTCCGGGTCTATGACTCCGTCAGCGGCTCTCTGGGGGTGGGCATGACCATTTTGCAGCTGGCGGAGGACATCCGCGCCGGTGCCTCCTGGGAGGATCTGACGCAGCGGCGGGTCCCCTCCCTGATCCGGAACACCCACCCCTTCTTCTCGGTGGACACCCTGGAATACCTGCAAAAGGGCGGCCGCATCGGCAAGATCACCGCCGTAGCGGGGACCATGCTGCAGATCAAGCCCCTTCTCACCTTCGCCGCCGACGGACAGCTGCGTTCCGTAGCCAAGGTCCGGGGCCGCCAGCAGGTGATCTCCAAGCTGGTGGAACTGACAGAGCAGGCCCTGGACGGCGGAAAGCGGTATAATCTGGCCGTGGCCAACGGCGGCGCACCGGAGGCGATGCTGGACCTGCGGGCCCGGCTGGCCGCCGCCCTGCCGGACTTCGATCACCTGTGGAACGGAGAGATGGACGGCACGCTCAGCGTCTACATCGGCGACGGAGTTCTGGGCGCCGCGGTCCAGGTGCTGGAGGACTTCTGAACCGCTCCTTATTTCCGAAAAAACCGCCGCCGGCACAGAGTGTTTTCTGTGCCGGCGGCGGTCTCTTTTTTGGCGCTCGTCTCCGATCCGGCGGTTACGCCGCGGGACTGGCTACCAGGAACAGCATGTCGCTGCCGCCCTCCTCCTCGGGGAAAGCGCCGTACATGGTAAAGTTGTACATCAGCCGCTCCGCGGGGTAGAAGCCGTAGCCGTCCTGATTGTGGTCGGTGGTATCATAGGGATCGGCCACGATGAACACATCGTCCTGCTGCGTCTCGGTGCCCATGGTGTCGTAGCCAATGATGATCTGCCAGTGTCCGCCCCAGTCGTTCCAGGCGATCATGACCGGCTTGCCTTCCGCCAGCCAGCCCTGGATGTCCTCCATCCAGATGCCGTCGGGATAGTCGTAAGTGGTGATCATATCAAAACCGCCCACGCCCTCGAAGATGTCCATGGCCTGCTTTAATGTGGTGCCGGGATAGCCCTCCAGTTCCGTGCTGTCCAGGGAATGGCGCAGGGCGGCCAGGCTCTCCTCGTTCCACTCGCCCAGCCGGTCATACCACTCCAGCACCATCAGGGCGGAGGTGACACCGCAGGACCACTCGCTGGTCTGCTGCTGGGTCTTGAAATGAGACAGAACGGTCAGGGTGTCCGTGGATTCCATGTTGTACACGTCGGGATGGGCAAAGTAGGGAGAGTCGGCATGGTCGCCGGCGCGCTCCACGCTGTCCGCCCCGTCCTCTTCGGACAGATCGATGGCGTAGGGGATCTTCATTTCATCGGTGAAATTCCCAGTGCTCTGGGTCTGTGCGGCATCGGCCGCAGTGGTGTCCTCGGCATTGTCAGCCGGTGTGTCAGTGGCGCAGCCGGAGAGAATTCCGGTCAGCATCAGCAGGGTCAGCGCCAGGGTGACTGTTTTTTTCATTTTCGATCTCCTTTTCGGGGTATTCCCCCGTCCGATTTTACGCGCCCCGCCGGGGCGCGCATTGGCTTTATTATAAGAACACGCTCCCCCCTGTTCAAGATGGGGAAGCGCCGGTTTTTTGCCGGCAAAAGGAGGAAAAATCATGCAGATTGCAACATACCCGGCACCTGCCTGCGGCGGCCACTCCGCCGCCATCCGGGAGGCGCTCCTCCCGCGGCGGGCCTCTTTATTTGGCTTTTGTTGCAACCACCACTTCCTATTGTGTTTTTTAAAGTTTACAATAACAACATCTTGTAATCTGGAGCAGGTCAAGGAGGAGAGGAACGTGCGGATCTGCGGACTGCAAAAACTATCCATGGTGGACTATCCGGGAAAGCTGGCAGCCACGGTGTTCACTGGCGGCTGTAATCTGCGGTGCCCATTCTGTCACAATGCCCTGCTGGTAACGCGGCTGGCAGAGAGCCCTGCTCTGACGGAGCAGGACGTGCTGAACTTTCTGAGCACGCGCCGGGGGCTTCTGGACGGGGTGGTCCTCTCCGGCGGGGAGCCGCTGCTGCACCCCGGCGCAGCGGATTTTCTGGCGGCAGTGCGGGACATGGGCTTCGCCGTGAAGCTGGACACCAACGGCTTCTATCCCCAGGCCCTGAAGGAGATCCTGGACCGGGGGCTGGCAGACTATGTGGCTATGGACATCAAGAACTGCCCGGCGCGATACGGCGAGACCTGCGGCGTGCCGGGGCTGGACGCCGGCCCGGTGGAGGAGAGCCTGAGGCTGCTCATCGGCAGCGGCGTGGACTTCGAGCTGCGCACCACACTGGTGCGGGAGCTCCACACGGCGGAGGACCTGGCCGCCATGGGCCGCTGGGTGGCAGGCTTTTTCCCGGAGGGTCAGACGCCCCGGTTCTTCCTTCAGAAATTCGTGGATTCCGGCAATCTGATCGCCGGCGGCTGTCATGGGTTCAGCGATGTCGAAATGGCGGCTCTTTCTGAGAGCCTCCGTCCCTTCCTGCCCCGGGCGGAGCTGCGGGGCGTGGAGTGACTCTGGTTTCCTTTGTGGATTCCTACGAAAGACATCACAAGATATTGTGGTTTCCTCCATTGACTTTACCACAGCGTGTGGTACAATGGATTTCGCGGGGCGCACGGCTCCGTAGGTGTGTAATTCAAAGAGAAAGCAGGGGACCTTCATGTATCAAGTTGTGAAAAGAGACGGTCAGGTCGCGGAATTCAATCTCGCCAAGATCAGCGCGGCCATTACCAAGGCTTTTGAGGCCACTCATAAGGAATATAACCCGGACATCATCGACCTGCTGGCCCTCCGGGTGACTGCGGACTATCAGGACAAGATCCATGACGGCAAGGTCTCTGTGGAACAGATCCAGGACAGCGTGGAGGATGTGCTCAGCCAGGCCGGCTATGCCGATGTGGCCAAGGCCTACATCCTCTACCGCAAGCAGCGGGAGAAGATCCGCAACCTCAACTCCACCATGCTGGACTACAAGGAGCTGGTGGACAACTATGTGAAGATCAACGACTGGCGCGTGAAGGAGAACTCCACCGTCACCTACTCCGTGGGCGGCCTGATCCTCTCCAACTCCGGCGCCATCACCGCCAACTACTGGCTCAGCGAGATTTACGATGAGGAGATCGCCAGAGCCCACAAGGACGGCGATATCCACCTCCACGACCTCTCCATGCTCACCGGCTACTGCGCCGGCTGGAGCCTCAAGCAGCTGATCCAGCAGGGCCTGGGCATCCCCGGCAAGATCAACTCCACCCCTGCCAGCCACTTGTCCACCCTGTGCAACCAGATGGTGAACTTCTTAGGGATCATGCAGAACGAGTGGGCCGGCGCCCAGGCGTTCAGCTCCTTTGACACGTACCTTGCTCCCTTCGTCAAGGTGGATAACCTCTCCCAGAAGGAAGTCAAGCAGTGCATCCAGTCCTTCGTCTTCGGCGTGAACACCCCCTCCCGCTGGGGCACCCAGGCGCCCTTCTCCAACATCACCCTGGACTGGACCGTCCCCAAGGATCTGGAGAACCTGCCGGCCATCGTGGGCGGCAAGGAGCAGGACTTCACCTACGGTGACTGCAAAAAAGAGATGGACATGGTCAACAAGGCCTTCATCGAGATCATGACCGAGGGCGACGCCGATGGCCGGGGCTTTCAGTATCCCATCCCCACCTACTCCATCACCAAGGACTTCGACTGGTCCGACACTGAAAATAACCGGCTCCTCTTTGAGATGACCGCCAAGTACGGCACCCCCTACTTCTCCAACTACATCAACTCCGACATGGAGCCCTCCGACGTGCGCAGCATGTGCTGCCGCCTGCGGCTGGACCTGCGGGAGCTGCGCAAGAAGTCCGGCGGCTACTTCGGCTCCGGCGAGTCCACCGGCTCCGTGGGCGTGGTCACCATCAACCTGCCCCGGATCGCGTACCTGTCCCAGACTCCCGAGGAGTTCTATGAGCGCCTGGACCACATCATGGACGTGGCGGCCCGGAGCCTCAAGACCAAGCGCACTGTCATCACCCGCCTGATGGAGGCGGGCCTGTATCCCTACACCAAATATTATCTGGGCACCTTTGATAACCACTTCTCCACCATCGGCCTGATCGGTATGAACGAGGTGGGCCTCAACGCCAAGTGGCTGCGCAAGGACCTGACCCACCCCGAGACCCAGGCCTTTGCCAAGGACGTGCTCAACCACATGCGCGAGCGCCTGAGCGACTACCAGGAGATGTACGGCGACCTCTATAACCTGGAGGCCACCCCCGCGGAATCCACCACCTACCGTCTGGCCAAGCACGACGTGGAGAAGTACCCCGACATCATCACCGCCGCCAAGAACCCCGGCGACACGCCGTACTACACCAACAGCTCTCACCTGCCCGTGGGCTACACCACCGACATCTTTGACGCCCTGGCCATTCAGGACGAGCTGCAGACCCTCTACACCTCCGGCACCGTGTTCCACGCCTTCCTGGGCGAGAAGCTGCCGGACTGGAAGGCGGCCGCCAATCTGGTCCGCAAGATCGCGGAGAACTTCAAGCTGCCCTACTACACCATGTCCCCCACCTACTCCATCTGTCAGGACCACGGCTACATCTCCGGCGAGCACTTCACCTGCCCGAAATGCGGCAAGGCCACCGAGGTCTGGAGCCGAATCACCGGCTACTACCGCCCCGTCCAGAACTGGAACGACGGCAAGGTCCAGGAGTTCAAGGACCGCAGGGAGTATGAAGTGGAGAACTCCCGTCTGGAGGGCCGCCGCCTGTGCGACCGGGAGAGCGCCGGCGCCGCCGAGACCGCGCCCGCCGTATCCGCCTCTGTCCCCGGCGCTGAGGACGAGCTGTTCCTCTTCACCACCAAGACCTGCCCCAACTGCAAGATTGCCAAGAGCGAGCTGGAGAAGGCGGGCCTGCGCTACCAGGTGATGGACGTCAGCGAGCACATGGACCTGGTGAGCCGGTACGGCATCCAGCAGGCCCCCACCCTGATCGTCCGCCACGGCGATCAGGTGGAGAAGCTGGTGAACGCCTCCGTCATCAAGAAGTTTGCCGCCACCCACGCGTAAGCACAAAATCCAAAAGGAGGGACCCCCGGTCCCTCCTTTTTCATTCTTCTCTATCAGGTGATCTGTATGAACGAACACTTTGACATCGTCATCGTGGGCGGCGGCCCCGCCGGGCTCACCGCCGCCATCTACGCCCGCCGGGCGGGCAAGTCCGTGCTGGTGCTGGAAAAGGAGGCCTTCGGCGGGCAGATCGCCGCCTCTCCCCGGGTGGACAACTTCCCCGGCTGCTACGGCGTCTCCGGCGCGGAGCTGGCGGAGCGGCTGTTCTCCCAGGCGGAGGCCCTGGGGGCCCGGGTGGAGCTGGAGGAGGTCCTCTCCATCCGGACCGGCGCGCCCCACTCCGTCACCACCGACTACGGCGCCTACACCGCCTCCGCCCTGGTTCTGGCCACCGGCATGAAGCACCGGACATTGGGCCTGCCCGGGGAGGAGACCTTAGGCGGCATGTCCTTCTGCGCCGTGTGCGACGGGGCCTTCTTCGCCGGTAAGGACGTGGCCGTGGCCGGCGGCGGCAACACCGCCCTCCAGGACGCCCTGTTCCTTTCGGACCTGTGCCGCCACGTGACGGTGGTCCACCGGCGGGACGCCTTCCGGGGTGATCCCATCCTGGCAGAGGCCCTGGCCAAGCGGGCCAATGTGACGCTGCGGATGAACACGGTCATCACCGCTCTGCGGGGCGAAACGGCCCTGACGGGCCTGGCCCTCCGGGATACGGCCACCGGCGCGGAGTCGGAGCTGGCGGTGGACGGGCTGTTCCAGGCCGTGGGCCAGCAGCCCCAGACGGCCCTGGCCGCGGCACTGGGTCTCACGGGGGCCGACGGCTTCCTGCCCGCCGGGGAGGACTGCCGCACCGCCGCCCCCGGTGTGTTCGTGGCCGGGGACTGCCGGGCCAAGGCCGTCCGGCAGCTGACCACCGCCTGCGCCGACGGAGCCGTGGCGGCCCTGGCCGCCTGCGCCTGGTGTGAGAGGCACTGAACAAGCAAGATTTCTCAAAACAAGCGGAGGATCGCCCATAGGGCCGATCCTCCGCCTTTTTTCTTTCCCGGGAAATGACACCGCGCCGGCACCCGCTCCCTCAGTTGACGATGTTGTCCGGCTTCTCCCCGGCGGCCACCCGCTCCGCGTCGCGCCACATGTGCAGGTGGCTGCGGCGGAACGCCCCCTCGGTGATGCCGCCCAGATGGGGCGAGAGCACCACCCGGTCCCGGAGCTCAGGGGGCAGGTCCACCAGGGGGTGGTCCGCCGGCACCGGCTCCGGCGCCAGGGTGTCCAGGCCCGCCCCGGCGACGCGGCCCTCCTCCAACACCCGGCGCAGGGCCAGATTGTCCACCAGGTCCCCCCGGCCGGTGTTGATGAGATACGCCGTGGGCTTCATGCGCGCCAGGAAGGCCTCGTCCACCATGTTCCGGGTCTGATCCGTCACGGCACAGTGGAGGCTCACGATGTCGCAGCGCTCCGCCAGCTCCTCCAGAGGCAGGTAGGTGACACCCCAGCGGGCCTCTTCCTCCGGTGCGCGGCGATGGGGCGTATAGTAGCAGATCTCGCAGCCGAAGGCCGCCAGCCGCGCCGCCGTGGCCTTGGCAATGTCTCCAAAGCCCACCAGGCCCACCCGGCAGGCCCCCAGCTCCGTGATGCCCTCCACCATGGAGCGCTCCTTCATCTCCATCTGGCGGCCCTGGCGGACCATCCGGTCCCCCTCCAGAGCATGGCGCAGCAGCATCAGCATCAGCAAAACGGTCTGCTCCGCCACGGCAGCAGCATTGCAGCCCTTGTTGTTGCACACGTCGATGCCCCGGGCCCGGGCGGCAGCCAGGTCGATCCTGTCAAAAGCCACGCCCTCGGAGTGGATCAGCCGCAGGCGGGGCATCCGCTCCATGAGAGCGCCGCTCACCGGCGTGATGGCGTCCACGAACAGCGCCTCCGCGTCCGGTGCGGCGGCGAGGATCTGCTCCTCGGTGCTGTCCTTGTCCAGATACACCGGCTCCTGGGCCCTGGCAAAGGGCAGGTCCGGCAGATACCGGCGGTAACGGGCTTCCGCGCCTAAAATCACGATCTTCAACGGCGTCTCCTCCTTGTTCTGTTCCGTCTCCGGCGCCGCCGGGGCGGTATTTTTTCTTATCATATCATACCACAAATTCTTTTTCTGCGGAGATTTTTTCCGGTCCACTCAAAACACAGTTCCAGGCTCTACAAGTCCCGGCGGAAAAGGCGGCGGCGAACTTGTCCATTTTGTCTATTGCGGCAAGGCTGCAAATTCGGTACAATAAGGTACGACCTTTAATAGTACTACCTTTTCATACTGAAATTGAGGTGAGCTTATGAGTACGCAGCCGTCCCAGTCCAAGACCATCCGGCTCCAGCTGCTCTCCGCCATGAAGGAGGGCGCCTACGCCAACAGCGAACGCCTGCCCCGCGAGAGCGTCCTGGCGGAAAAGCTGGGTATCAGCCGTACCCAGCTGCGGGACATTCTGGCCTCCCTGGAGCGGGAGGGCTTCATCACCCGCCGCCACGGCGTGGGCACCATCATCAACCGCCATGTGCTGGATGCCACTGCCCGCATGGACATCGAGGTGGAGTTCCTGGACATGATCCGCCAGAGCGGCTACCGGGCGGAGGTGGCCTTCGTGCGGGTGTCCGAAGGCACCGCCGACGCCAAGATCGCCCGGCAGCTGGCCATTGAAGAGGGAGCGCCCGTGATCCGCGTGGCCCGCCTGTGCACCGCCGACGGCCGCCCCGCCATCTACTGCGAGGACGTGGTGGACAAGTCTCTGGTGCGGGGCAATTACACCATCCAGGACCTGAAACTGCCCATCTTCCACTTCTTGCAGCGCTTCTGCGGCATCTACCCCTATCTGGACCTGACGGACCTGAAGCCCATCACGGCGGACGCCACCCTGGCGGAGACTTTGCAGATCAGCGTCGGCGCACCGGTTCTGTATATGGACGAGGTGGACTTCGACATCGACGGCAAGCCGGTGTTCTGCTCCCAGGAGTATTTCGCCGACGGCTTCTTCCGTCACACGGTCCTGCGCAAAAAGCTGTAAGGAGGGTCCCGTCACATGAAAAAAGTTGCCGTTATCATGGGCTCCGACTCCGACTGGCCCGTCGTCAAGGGCGCCTGCGCCCAGCTGGAGGCCCTTGGCATCCCCTTTGAGGCCCATATCCTCAGCGCCCACCGCACCCCCGGCCAGGCGGCACTGTTCGCCAAAAACGCCCGGGCGGAGGGCTTTGGCGCCGTCATCTGCGCTGCCGGCATGGCGGCCCATTTGGCCGGCGCCTTTGCCGCCAACACCACGCTGCCGGTCATCGGCATCCCCATGAAGGGCGGGGCCATGGACGGCCTGGACGCCCTGCTGGCCACGGTCCAGATGCCCAGCGGCATCCCCGTGGCCACCGTGGCGCTGAACGGCGCCAAAAACGCTGCCGTCCTGGCCGCCCAGATCCTGGCGGTAGAGGACGCCGCCCTGGCGGAGCGGCTGGAGGCGGAGCGCGCCGCCATGGCCCGCCAGATCGCGGAGAAGGAAGCCCGGCTCCAGGAGGAGCTGGAGCGGAAATAAGAGACGGTCAAACACGATTTATTATATATCAAACAGGAGGACTACCACCATGCAGAAGTTAGAGCAGGTCTATGAGGGCAAGGCCAAAAAGGTGTTCCGCACCGACGATCCCGAGCTGTTCATCGTGTCCTACAAGGACGACGCCACCGCGTTCAACGGCCTGAAAAAGGGCACCATCGCCGGTAAGGGCGCCATCAACAACCGCATGACCAACAACCTCATGCGCCGTCTGGAGGCCCAGGGCGTCCCCACCCACTTCGTGGAGGAGCTCAGCGACCGGGAGACCCTGGTGAAAAAGGTCTCCATCGTCCCCCTGGAGGTCATCATCCGCAACATCTCCGCCGGCTCCTTCGCCAAGCGGTACGGCGTGGAGGAGGGCATCGTATTCGACGCGCCCACCATCGAGTTCTCCTACAAGAACGACGAGCTGGGCGATCCCCTGCTCAACGAATACCACGCCCTGGCGCTGAAGCTGGCCACGAAAGAGGAGATCGATCTCATCAAGAAATACGCCTTCGCCGTCAACGACCTGCTCAAGGGCTTCATGAAGGAGATCGGCATTGATCTGGTGGACTTCAAGCTGGAATTCGGCAAGACCGCCGACGGGACCATCGTCCTGGCCGACGAGATCAGCCCCGACACCTGCCGCCTGTGGGACGAAAAGACCCACGAGAAGCTGGACAAGGACCGTTTCCGCCGGGATCTGGGCGGCGCCGAGGAGGCCTATGAGGAGGTCATGCGCCGCCTCATGGGGGACAAGTAATCCATGGGCGGCTTTTTCGGCGCGATCTCCAGGCGGGACTGCGTGCTGGACGTGTTCTTCGGCACGGACTACCACTCCCACCTGGGCACCCGCCGGGGCGGCATGGCCATCTACGACCCGGCCGCCGGCTTCCAGCGGCAGATCCACAACATCGAGAACACCCCCTTCCGCACCAAATTCGAGGCGGACCTGACGGAGTTCCACGGGTGCAGCGGCATCGGCTGCATCTCCGACACGGACCCCCAGCCCCTGCTGGTGCGGTCTCACCTGGGCCTGTACGCCATCACCACCGTGGGCATCATCAACAATGCGGACGCCCTGGTGGAAAAGTACTTCTCCCACCACGGCCACCAGTTCATGGCGCAGAGCAACGGCAAGGTCAATGAGTCGGAGCTGATCGCCGCCCTCATCAACCAGGCGGACTCCCTGGTGGACGGCATCCGCCACGCCCAGGATCTCATCGACGGCTCCGCCACCATTTTGCTGCTGACACCGGACGGCATCATCGCCGCCCGGGACAAGCTGGGTCGCCTGCCGGTGCTGATCGGCCGGAACGAGGACGGCTGCTGCGTCTCCTTCGAATCCTTCGCCTACCAGAAGCTGGGCTATCAGACTGCCTATGAGCTGGGCCCCCGGGAGATCGTGAAGATCACCGCCGACGGCTGTGAGTCCTTGTCCCCCGCCGGGGAGCAGATGCGGATCTGTGCCTTCCTCTGGACCTACTACGGCTACCCCAACTCCAACTACGAGGGCGTCAACGTGGAGGTCATGCGCTACCGCAACGGCGAGATCATGGCCCGGGACGAGGTGGCCCGGGGGATGCTGCCCAAGGTGGACTATGTGGCCGGCGTGCCGGACTCCGGCGTGCCCCACGCCATCGGCTTCGCCAACCGCAGCGGCAAGCCCTTTGCCCGGCCCTTCGTCAAGTACACCCCCACCTGGCCCCGGTCCTTCATGCCCACCAGCCAGGACGTGCGCAACCAGGTGGCCAAGATGAAGCAGATCCCCGTCCCTGAGCTGATCGAGGGTAAGAAGCTGCTGTTCGTGGACGACTCCATCGTCCGTGGCACCCAGCTGCGGGAGACGGTGGAATTTCTCTACGCCAGCGGCGCGGCGGAGGTCCATATGCGCTCCGCCTGCCCGCCCATCATGTACGGCTGCAAGTACCTGAACTTCTCCCGCAGCAACTCCGACATGGACCTGCTGTCCCGCCGCACCATTCAAGAGCTGGAGGGCGACGAGGGCCAGCAGCACCTGGAGGAGTATGCCGACGCCTCCACCGAGCGGGGCCAGTGCCTGCTGAAAACCATCTGCCGGCAGCTGGGCTTCGACTCCCTGGGCTATCAGTCCCTGGAGGGACTGCTGGAAGCCATCGGCATCGATCGTGAGAAGATCTGTACCTACTGCTGGACCGGCAAGGAGTAACGGCCGAGGCAGTTTTTCCAAAATTTAAAATTCCCGGCACCTGATTTCTAATACCCACTCATTTGGAGGTTGAAGAGATGGAAAACTCCCATTCTGCGTCCTACGCCGCCGCCGGCGTGAACATCGAGGCCGGCTACGAGGGCGTGCGGCTGATGAAGGCCCATGTGGACCGCACGGTGATCCCCGGCGTGGTCTCCGGCATTGGGGGCTTCGGCGGGCTGTTCGCCCCGGATCTTGCCGGCATGGCGGAGCCGGTGCTGGTCTCCGGCACCGACGGCGTGGGCACCAAGCAGCGCATCGCCCAGCTGATGGATAAGCACGACACCGTGGGCATCGACTGCGTGGCCATGTGCGTCAACGACATCGTCTGCTGCGGTGCAAAACCCCTGTTTTTCCTGGACTACATCGCCATCGGCAAAAACGAGCCGGAGAAGGTGGCGTCCCTGGTCGCCGGCGTGGCGGAGGGCTGCGTCCAGGCGGGCTGCGCCCTGATCGGCGGCGAGACCGCCGAGCACCCCGGCGTCATGGCCGCCGACGACTACGACCTGGCGGGCTTCTCCGTCGGCATCGTGGACAAGGCCAAGATCGTCGACCACAGCGCCATGAAGCCCGGCGACGTGATTTTGGCCCTGCCCTCCTCCGGCCTCCACTCCAACGGCTACTCCCTGGTGCGGAAGGTCTTTGACGTGGAGCACGCCGACCTGGGCGCCTACTGCGGCGAGCTGGGGACGACCCTGGGCGAGGCCCTGCTGACCCCCACCCGCATCTACGTCAAACCCGTGCTGGCGGCTCTGGCCGCGGCGGAGATCCACGGCATCAGCCACATCACCGGCGGCGGCTTCTACGAGAACATCCCCCGGTGCCTGCCCGACGGGCTCACCGCCAGGATCGAGAAAGCCGCCCTGCGGATCCCCCCCATCTTCCCCATGCTCCAGCGGATGGGGGATATCCCGGAGCGGGATCTGTTCAACACCTTCAACTGCGGCGTGGGCATGGTGGTCATTGCCTCCGCCGCCAGCGCCGACAAGGCCCTCTCCGCCCTGCGTGAGGGAGGCTGTGACGCCTATCCCATCGGCGAGATCGTCCCGGGAGAAGATCGGGTGGTTTTATGTTAACTCGCGCCCGCATTGCCGTGCTGGTCTCCGGCGGCGGCACCAATCTGGAGGCCCTGCTGCGGTCCCAGGAGGACGGCAGCCTGTCCCACGGGGAGATCGTTCTGGTCTGCTCCAGCCAGCCCGGCGCCTACGCCCTGACCCGGGCCGCCAACCACGGCGTGCCCCGGGCAGTGGTCGCCCGCAGCGGCAAGAGCCAGGAGGCCTTCGAGGCGGAGCTCCAGGAGCAGTTGACCCGTTGTCAGGCCGACTTGATCGTTTTAGCGGGCTTTATGTCCATTTTATCGGCAGATTTTGTCCGCCGCTGGCCGGACCGGATCGTCAATGTCCACCCCTCTCTGATCCCGTCCTTCTGCGGCAAGGGCTATTACGGCCTGCGGGTCCACGAGGCGGCCCTGGCCCGGGGGGTGAAGATCACCGGCGCCACGGTCCACCTGGTCAACGAGATCCCCGACGGCGGCCGCATTCTGCTGCAAAAGGCCGTGGAGATCCTGCCGGAGGACACGGCCGCCACCTTGCAGCGCCGGGTGATGGAGCAGGCGGAATGGGTCCTGCTGCCCCAGGCGGTCGAAATGTTATGTAAACAAATTTCCGAGGAGGGAGCATCCCGCTCATGAAGGAACTGGAACTGAAATACGGCTGCAATCCCAATCAAAAGCCCTCCCGCATCTTCATGCGGGAGGGAGCTGAACTTCCCCTCACCGTGCTGAACGGCAAGCCGGGCTACATCAATTTTCTGGACGCGCTGAACTCCTGGCAGCTGGTGCGGGAGCTGAAGGCCACCACGGGCCTGCCCGCCGCCGCCAGCTTCAAGCACGTCTCCCCCGCCGGGGCCGCCGTAGGCGCGCCCCTGACCGAGACGGACCGGAAGATCTACTTTGTGGACCCCGGCGCGGACCTCAGCCCCATCGCCTGCGCCTACATCCGGGCCCGGGGCGCCGACCGGCTGTGCTCCTACGGCGACTGGGCGGCCCTTTCCGATGTCTGCGACGCCGCCACCGCCCGGTACTTAAAGTACGAGGTGTCCGACGGCATCATCGCCCCCGGCTACACCGACGAGGCCCTGGAGATCCTGAAAGCCAAGAAGAAGGGCAATTACAACGTGGTGAGAATCGACCCGGACTACGTACCCGCGCCCCAGGAGTACAAGGACGTGTTCGGCGTCACCTTCCAGCAGGGCCGCAACAACTTTAAAATCGACGAGGAATTGCTGGGCAACATCGTAACGGTCAACAAGGACCTGCCCCAGCAGGCCAAGATTGACATGATCGTGGCCCTCATCACCCTCAAGTACACCCAGTCCAACTCCGTGTGCTACGTGAAGGACGGCCAGGCCATCGGCGTGGGCGCCGGCCAGCAGAGCCGCATCCACTGCACCCGCCTGGCCGGCTCCAAGGCAGACAACTGGTGGCTGCGCCAGCACCCCAAGGTACTTGGATTGCAGTTCGTGGAGGGCATCCGCCGCCCGGACCGGGACAACGCCATCGACATCTACACCTCCGACGAGTACGAGGACATCCTGGCCGAGGGCGTGTGGCAGCAGACCTTTGCCGTGAAGCCGGAGGTGCTGACGGCGGAGGAGAAAAAGGCCTGGATCGCCCGGCTCACCGGCGTCACCTGCGGGTCTGACGCCTTCTTCCCCTTCGGGGACAATGTGGAGCGGGCCCGGAAGTCCGGCGTGCAGTACATCGCCGAGCCCGGCGGCTCCATCCGGGACGACCACGTGATCGAGACGGCCGACAAGTACGGCATGGTCATGTGCTTTACGGGGATGCGGCTGTTCCACCATTGAGATAGAGGGGGAGCTGGCTGACACCGTTGCGGCATTGCGATTCCCGGCCCTATTGGGGCCGCCAATCGCGCCGCTGCCTCGAAAGCAGCTCGCTTAATCCGCCTCAGGCGGCGCTTTGCTGCTTTCCCCTCTATCTCCCCCACCACCAGTGACATCGGTCACTGGTGAGCGCCGCCCAAGGCGGCTGGGTCAAAGTATTTTCGCCACGTACACGCCGCGGCGAAAATGATTGCCAAATGAATTTGCCTTCGGCAAATTTTTTCGGTAGCCCAACGTTTTTCCCGGCCTTGCCAGGGGCCAGGTCGCAGGATAAGAGGAGGATAATATTTATGAATCTTCTGGTGGTCGGCGGCGGGGGCCGCGAGCACGCTATGATCAAAAAGCTCCGGGAGAACTCGGAGGTGGAGACCATTTACGCCCTGCCGGGCAACGGCGGCATCGCCGCCGACGCCGTGTGCGTGCCGGAGATCGGCGCCAAGGACATCGGCGCCATCGTGGACTTCGCCGTCTCCCACGGCGTGGACTTCGCCGTGGTGGCGCCGGATGACCCCCTGGCCCTGGGCTGTGTGGACCGGCTCCACGAGGCCGGCATCCCCTGCTTCGGCCCCGACGCCAAGGCCGCCCGGATCGAGGCCAGCAAGGTCTTTTCCAAGAACCTCATGAAACAGTACGGCATCCCCACCGCCGATTACCGGGTCTTTGACGACCCGGCCAAGGCCCTGGAGTACCTGCGCGGCGCCGACTTCCCCATCGTCATCAAGGCCGACGGCCTGGCCCTGGGCAAGGGGGTGTTGATCCCTCAGAACCTCTCTGAGGCGGAGGACGCCGTGAAGTCCATTATGGAGGACAAGGTGTTCGGCGCCTCCGGCAACGAGATCGTCGTGGAGGAGTTCCTCACCGGACCGGAAGTCAGCGTCCTGGCCTTCACCGACGGCACCGCCATCGTGCCCATGGTCTCCTCCATGGACCACAAGCGGGCCGGAGAGGGCGACACCGGCCTCAACACCGGCGGCATGGGCACCATCGCCCCCAACCCCTGCTACACCGCCGACGTGGCCCAGGTCTGCATGGAGACCATCTTCCTTCCCACCCTGGCCGCCATGCGGGCCGAGGGCTGCCCCTTCAAGGGCTGCCTCTACTTCGGCCTGATGCTGACCCCCAAGGGGCCCAAAGTCATCGAGTACAACTGCCGCTTCGGCGACCCGGAGACCCAGGTGGTGCTGCCCCTGCTGAAAACCGACCTGCTGACCGTCATGCGGGCCGTGGAGAGTGAGACGCTGGGCCAGCTCACCGTGGAGTGGCGCAGCGGTGCCGCCGCCTGCGTGATCCTGGCCTCCGGCGGCTATCCCGGCCACTATGAGAAGGGCAAGGCCATCACCCTGCCGGACACTCTGCCGGAGAATGTCACCGTCTACCACGCCGGGGACGCTCTGACGGCGGAGGGCGCGCTGGTCACCTCCGGCGGCCGGGTGCTGGGCGTCACCGCTACGGCGGACACGCTGGAGGCGGCCCTCCGGGACGCCTATGCCGCCGCCGGCACCATCGATTTTGAGGGCAAGTACCTGCGCCGGGACATCGGCCGCCGGGCCCTGTCCCTCCAATCTTGACCACCGGGCCCGCCGCTGGGCGGCGGGCCTCAGAGTGGCGAAAAACCTTTTCGCCACTCTGAGCAAGTTTTTTGAACCTCTAAGAGTGTTCAAAAAACTTGTGATTGAAAACGAAAGGAACCCTTCCTGGGTTCCTCTCGTAACTCTCTTCCTTCCCGTCGCACAAGTTTTTTCCCCTTTCCCAACAAGTTCAGGCCCGCCGCTGGGCGGCGGGCCTCTTTCCGCTGAAAAATACGCGCCTGCGGGCGCTTGGAGGTTTTGCCATCATGGTACGACGCATTTATGTGGAGAAAAAGCCCCCCCTGCGGCAGGAGGCCTCGGAGCTGCTGCGGGAGCTGCAGACGCTGCTGGGCATCACCGCCCTGACGGGTCTGCGCCTGCTCAACCGCTACGACGTGGAGGGTCTGGACGAGGCCGCCTTCCGCCGGGCGGTGAACACCGTGTTCTCCGAGCCCCAGGTGGACGACGCCACCGCCTCCCTCCCCGCCGGGGACTTCACCGCCTTTGCCGTGGAGTACCTGCCGGGCCAATTCGACCAGCGGGCGGACTCCGCCCAAGCCTGCATCCAGCTGATGACCCAGGGCGAGCGGCCCCGGCTCCGCAGCGCCAAGGTGTATCTGCTCTCCGGCCAGCTCTCCCCCGCCGACGTGGAGAGGATCAAAGCCTATGTCATCAACCCCGTGGAGGCCCGGGAGGCGGGCTTGGAGAGCGTGGAGTCTCTCGCCATGGAGGTGGACCAGCCCGCGCCGCCCATGGTGCTGGAGGGCTTCACCGCCATGGACGACCGCGCTCTGGAGGGGCTGATCGCCTCTTTGGGCCTGGCCATGGACCTGGGGGACCTCCAGTGCTGCCGGGATTACTTTGCCCGGGAGCACCGGGACCCCACCATCACGGAGATCCGCATTCTGGACACCTACTGGTCCGACCACTGCCGCCACACCACCTTCGGCACGGTGCTGACGGACATCGCCTTTGACGATCCCCGGGCCAAGGCCGCCTACGACCGCTACCTCTCCATCCGGGAGGCCACCCACGCCGGGGAGAAGCCCGTGACTCTCATGGACATGGGCACCCGCGGCGCCAAGTATCTCAAGCAGCAGGGGCTGCTGCCCGATCTGGACGAGTCCGAGGAGATCAACGCCTGCACGGTGAAGATCGACGTGGACGAGGACGGCGTAAAGAAGCCCTGGCTGCTCCTCTTTAAGAACGAGACCCACAACCACCCCACGGAGATCGAGCCCTTCGGCGGCGCCGCCACCTGCATCGGCGGCGCCATCCGGGACCCCCTGGCGGGCCGGGGCTATGTGTACCAGGCCATGCGCGTCACCGGCGCAGCGGATCCCCGGACCCCCATCGCGGACACCATCCCGGGAAAGCTGCCCCAGCGCAAGATCGTCCAGTCCGCCGCCAACGGGTACAGCTCCTACGGCAACCAGATCGGCCTGGCCACGGGGCTGGTGGATGAGATCTACCACAAGGGCTACGCCGCCAAGCGATTGGAGATCGGCGCCGTGGTGGGCGCGGTGCCCGCCGGCAGCGTCCGGCGGGAGGTGCCCCAGCCCGGCGACGTGGTGATTTTGCTGGGCGGCCGCACCGGCCGGGACGGCATCGGCGGCGCCACCGGCTCCTCCAAGAGCCACGACAGCAAGTCCGTCGCCACCTGCTCCGCCGAGGTGCAAAAGGGCAACGCCCCGGAGGAGCGTAAGCTCCAGCGCCTCTTCCGCCACAGCGAGGCCGTGCGGCTCATCAAGCGCTGCAACGACTTTGGCGCCGGCGGCGTATCCGTGGCCGTGGGCGAGCTGGCGGACTCCCTGGACATCGACCTCTCCGCCGTGCCCAAGAAGTACGAGGGCCTGGACGCCACGGAGCTGGCCATCTCCGAGTCCCAGGAGCGCATGGCCGTGGTGGTGGAGGCGAAGGACGCCCCCCGCTTCATGGAGATCGCCGGGGAGGAGAACTTGGAGTCCACCGTCGTGGCCACCGTCACCGACACTGGCCGCATGGTCATGCGCTGGAACGGCCAGACCGTGGCGGACCTGAGCCGGGCCTTCCTGGACACCAACGGCGCCGCAAAGCACGCCGCCGCCCGGGTGGAGGCCCCGCAGGCCTCCAAGTCCATCCCCGTCACCAACTTCCACGACACCCTCAAATCCTTTGCCGCGGATCTGAACGTCTGCTCCCGGCAGGGCCTTTGCGAGCGGTTTGACTCCACCATCGGCGCCGGCTCCGTGCTGATGCCCTTCGGCGGCAAGTACCAGAAGACCCCTGCCCAGGCCATGGCTGCCAAGCTGCCGGTGCTGGGCCACGAGACCACCACCTGCTCCATCATGGCCTGGGGCGGCGATCCACACGTGATGGACGATTCCCCCTACCGGGGCGCCTATCTGGCGGTGGCGGAGTCCGTGGCCAAGGTCATCGCCGCCGGCGGCGACCGGAGGAAGTGCTGGCTCTCTTTCCAGGAGTACTTTGAGAAGCTGGGCACCACCCCGGAGCGCTGGGGCAAGCCCGTGGCCGCCCTGCTGGGCGCCCTGTCCGCCCAGCTGGACCTCCAGTGCGCCGCTATCGGCGGCAAGGACTCCATGTCCGGGTCCTTCAACGACCTGGACGTGCCCCCCACCCTGGTGTCCTTCGCCGTGTCCGTGGGCCGGACGGACCGGATTCTCTCCAACGAGTTCAAGGGCTCCGGCCACAAGGTCTATCTGCTCTCTCCCAAGACGGAGGCCGACGGGGCGCTGGACCCGGAGAGCCTGTGCGCCGTGCTGGATACCGCCCAGCGCCTCATCGCCTCCGGCAAGGTCCTCAGCGCCGGCGTCACAGGCTTCGGCGGCATCGCCGTGTCGGTGATGAAGAGCTGCCTGGGCAACGGCCTGGGCTTCTCCTTCACCGACGCCTTCCTGCCCGCGGACCTCTTCGCCCGCCGCCCGGCGGCCATGCTGCTGGAGGCCGCGGAGGACCTGGACGACGGCATCTGCGTCGGCGTCACCAACGGCAGCGGCTGCATCTGCTGCGAGTGCGAGTCCGTGACCTTGGGTGAGCTGACCGGACCCTACGACGAGACCCTGGAGGACGTGTTCCCCATGACCGCCGATCAGGGCAGCGAAGCTGTGCCGGTGCTGGAGGCCCCTGCCTTCACCCGCGCTGCCCCCAAGGCGGGCTGCGCCGCGCCGAAGGTGCTGATCCCCGTGTTCCCGGGCACCAACTGCGAGTACGACAGCGCCCGGGCCGTGGAGCGGGCGGGCCTGGTGCCGGAGATCCTGGTGCTGAACAACCGCTCCGCCGCCGACGTAGCGGCCTCCGCCAGACGCTTTGCCGCGGCGGCCCGGGAAAGCCAGGTCATCTTCATCCCCGGCGGCTTCTCCGGCGGCGACGAGCCCGACGGCTCCGGCAAGTTCATCACCGCCTTCTTCCACAACGGCGAGGTCTCCGACGCGGTCATGGACCTGCTGAAGAACCGGGACGGCCTCATGCTTGGCATCTGCAACGGCTTCCAGGCCCTCATCAAGCTGGGCCTGGTGCCCTACGGCGAGATTCGGGACATGGACGACTCCTGCCCCACCCTGACCTACAACGTCATCGGCCGCCACCAGTCCCGGATCGTCCGGACCCGGGTGGCCTCCAACCGCTCCCCCTGGCTGAGCCGGGTACACGTGGGCGACGTGGTCAGCGTACCCATCTCCCACGGCGAGGGCCGCTTCCTGTGCCGTCCGGAGCTGCTGGCGCAGCTGGCGGAAAACGGCCAGATCGCCACCCAGTACGTGGACCTCACCGGCGCGCCCACCATGGATGTGGCCTTCAACCCCAACGGCTCCGTCTGGGCCGTGGAGGGCATCACCTCCCCCGACGGCCGGGTGCTGGGCAAGATGGGCCACTCCGAGCGGATCGGCCCGGGCCTCTATCAGAACGTGCCCGGCCGGTACGACCTGGAGCTCTTTGCCTCCGCCAGGGATTATTTCACACTTTGACCCTTGCTTTTCTCCACGGTTGTGGTATCCTAATGCAAATCCGCAAATCTAAAGAAACGAGGTGGCCCCATGGCTTACTTTTTCCCCGAACCCTCCCGCACGTTCAGCGAGTACCTGCTGGTGCCCGGCTACTCCTCCTCCGAGTGCATCCCCGCCAACGTCTCCCTCAAGACGCCGGTGGTGAAGTACCGCAGGGGCGAGGAGCCCGCCCTCACTATGAACGTCCCCATGGTCTCCGCCGTCATGCAGGCGGTCTCCGGCGAGCGCATGGGCATCGCCCTGGCCAAGGAGGGCGGCATCGCCTTCATCTACGTCTCCCAGCCCATTGCGGAGCAGGCGGAGATGGTGCGCAAGGTGAAAAACTACAAGGCGGGCTTCGTCACCAGCGACTCCAACCTGCGCATCGGCGACACCCTGGCCGACGTGCTGGCGCTGAAAGAGCGCACCGGCCACTCCACTATGGCCGTCACCGACGACGGTACCGGCACCGGCAAGCTGCTGGGCCTGGTCACCAGCCGGGACTACCGGGTCAGCCGCATGGACCCCGCCACGCCGGTGAAGGACTTCATGACCCCGGTGGAAAAGGTCATCTCCGCCGTAGAGGGCACCAGCTTGAAAACCGCCAACGACATCATCTGGGACCACAAGCTCAACGCCCTGCCCATCCTGACTGAGGACGGCCGCCTGGTGAGCTTTGTGTTCCGCAAGGACTACGACTCCCACAAGGACAACCCCCTGGAGCTGCTGGACGGCCAGAAGCGCTATGTAGTGGGCGCCGGCATCAACACCCGGGACTATGAAGAGCGGGTCCCCGCCCTGGTGGACGCCGGGGTGGACGTGCTGGTGATCGACTCCTCCGAGGGCTACTCCGAGTGGCAGGCCCGGACCCTCAAGTGGATCCGGGACCGCTATGGCGACACCGTAAAGGTGGGCGCCGGCAACGTGGTGGACGGTGAGGGCTTCCGCTTCCTGGCGGACGCCGGGGCTGACTTTGTGAAGATCGGCATCGGCGGCGGCTCCATCTGCATCACCCGGGAGACCAAGGGCATCGGCCGCGGCCAGGCCACGGCGGTCATCGACGTGGCGGCGGAGCGGGACCGGTACTTCGAGGAGACCGGCGTCTATGTGCCCATCTGCGCCGACGGCGGCATCGTCCAGGACTACCACATCACCCTGGCCCTGGCTATGGGCGCGGACTTCTGCATGCTGGGTCGGTACTTCTCCCGCTTCGACGAGTCCCCCACCAGCAAGGTCCTCATCGGCGGAAGCTATATGAAGGAATACTGGGGCGAGGGCAGCGCCCGGGCCCGGAACTGGCAGCGCTACGATCTGGGCGGCGCCGCCAAGCTGAGCTTCGAGGAGGGCGTGGACTCCTACGTGCCCTACGCCGGCGCCCTGGCCGACGGCATGGCCACCACCTTGTCCAAGATCCGCTCCACCATGTGCAACTGCGGTGCCCTGACCATTCCGGAGCTGCGGGCCAAGGCCAAGCTGACCCTGGTCTCCTCCGTCTCCATCGTGGAGGGCGGCGCCCACGACGTGCTGCTGAAGGACACCACCAACTCCGGTAACCGCGGCTGAGTATTCGCTTTGATAGAAAGCATCCCCCGTCCTTTACGGGCGGGGGATGCTTCTGCCGATAAACAGATCTTTTTAATTTACACTTTTTGACTTTCCGGACAGCTTAATCGTTTTTCTGTTAAGATTCCACAAAAGGCTTGCATTTTTCCCTCAAAGACGTATAATAATAGGAAAACGATTACCTCACAGGAGTTCAATGCCATGCAAAGAAAACCTCGTATCTTAGTCGTGGGCAGTTTTGTGATGGATGTGATCGCCACCACTGAACGGGTGCCCGCGTCCGGTCAGACGGTCTACGGAAAATCCTTCCACACCGCTCCCGGCGGCAAAGGCGCCAATCAGGCGCTCCAGTGCGCCCGTCTGGGGGCGCAGGTCACCATGATGGGCTGTGTGGGCGACGACCTCTTCGGCCGCCAGCTGCTGGAGATCCCCCGCCAGGCAGGAGTGGATGTGAGCCGTGTGGTGGTCCGTCCGGGCATCAGCTCCGGTGTGGGCCATGTGACGCTGGAGGTGACGGAGCACACCGCCCAGAACCGCATTGTGGTGATTCCCGGTGCCAACCAGACGCTGACGGTGGAGGAGGTGTCCTGGCTGCGGCAGGAGATGTCCTCTTTTGATATGGTGCTGCTGCAGCTGGAAGTCCCCATCGAGGTCAATCTGGCCGTGGCCGGCTGGGCCCGGGAGGCCGGCGTGCCGGTGATGCTGAATCCGGCACCCGCCACCGATCTGGACGACCGTCTTTTGAAGCTGGTCACCTATCTGACGCCCAATGAGCAGGAGGCCTCGGCGGAAACCGGCCTGCCACTGCGGATGGACCAGCGGGGCATTCAGCGGGATGATCTGAAGAAGATCGCCGCAGCCCTGGCGGCCAAGGGCGTGGAGCACGTCATCATCACCTTGGGGGCCAATGGCTCCGCTGTGGTTTTGGGAGACGGCATCCAGTACATCCCTGCTGTACATATGGACCATGTGGCAGACCCCACCGCCGCCGGTGACTCCTTCGTGGGCGCCCTATGCGTCGGGTTGACCATTGGCCTTCCCCAGACGGAGGCCCTGGCCTTTGCCAGCCACACCGCTGCCATCACGGTCTCCCGGATGGGCGCCATGCCCTCCCTTCCCACATTGGAAGAAGTGGCGCAGCTGCTGCGCCAGCGGGCGTATCAGGGCTTTGATCTGTCCGTATTGGACGCCCTGCGTTGATTCTTTTGCCGCGCCGCCTCCTAAAAGAGGCGGCGCGCTTTCCTTTCTCCGGAGAATGTGATAAAATAAACCAAATGATGGCCCTGACGAGCCGCTGCGCAAGCGTGTCTCGCCATACAGCTGGGCGAATATTTTTCCGGCACTGGAGCAGTGCACATCCCGCTGCTCTTTGACAGAAAACGATTCCGACCCGGAGGACACCGGCGCTTCGTTCTGATCCGGCGATTGGAAGCATTGGTAGGACACCCTGTCCAGAGCAATGTCTGCCATCAAAGTTCACAGCAGGAGGGATCCGCAATGCTGCGGGAACATCTGGCCATCAATCTCAAGCAGCTCCGACGGGAGCGGGGCTGGACTCAGGAGACCGCCGCGGGACTTGAGCTGGAACCGGCGGCGCTGCTGCGCGGGCCGGAGCGGGGAGCCGGTTCGGATGCGGAAATATGAATAACAGGCAGCGGCGGGTCCTTTCGGGCCCGCCGCTGTTTCATTCAGCACATATGCTGGCGCAGGGTCTCCAGGTTGTCTGTCATCAAGGAGATGTAGGTGGCTCCCGCCGCCAAATCATCGGCAGAGACGTTGTGGCAGGAGTGGAACATCGCCGTCTCCGCGCCCGCGGCCTCGGCAATGCTGTCCGCCACCAAATGATTGGAAAATTCAATATACCACACGGTGGAGATTCCCTCCTCCCGGACCTTTTCCGTCAAAAAGGCGATGGTGGCGGCGGAGGGTTCCGTCTGGGTGCTACACCCGGGGAAGGCGGCGTAATAGGGGATGTCAAACTCGTCGGCGAAATACCGCAGGGGGAAACGGTCGCCGAACACCATGGTCCGGTCGGCCACGCCGGCGAAGAAATCGGCAAATTCCCGGTCCAGGGCCTCGATCTGACCGGCGTAGTCCGCCGCGTTGGCCGCATAGAACGCAGCGTTGGACGGATCCAAAGCCTCCATCTCCGCCCCGATGGCCCGGGTGATCTGGGCAGCGTTCCGGGGGGAGGTCCACACGTGCTCGTCGTAGCCCACCACTTCTCCAAGGCCCAGGCCCTCGTCGTGGTCATGCTTGTCCTCGTGGCTCTCCATGCCCTCCACGGTCTCCTCCTCCAGCAGGTCCACGCAGTCGATCATCCGCAGCGTGGTTCCCTGGGGCTCCACGGACTCCAGGATCGTCTCCACCCAGGTGTCGGACTCGCCGCCCAGGTAGAGGAACAGGTCGCACTGCTGCACCGCCATGATGTCGGCGGGGGTGGGCTCATAGGAGTGGCTCTCCGCCCCCGGCGGCAGCAGCAGGGACACCTCCGCCGCCTCGCCGCCCACGGCCCGGGCAAAATCGTAGGCCGGGAACACCGTGGCCACCACGGTCAGCTTGTCCGTCTCCCCGTCGGCGGGGGCCGTCTCTGTTTTGCCGCAGCCGGAGAGCAGCAGAAAGGCCGCCAGCAGAGCGGCGGTCACAGGGGTCAGTCTCTTGTTCACAATGGGTCTCCTTTTTAATTTGAGAATTATTTTCAAATCATACTATACCATCTGCCCTTTGGAATTGCAAGAGAAACCTTTTGCCGTACCGGAGTTCCCGCCTCGTCCTGGGGCGGGAACAAAAAACGTAAAGGAACCTTGACATTCTGCTTTGGCTGTGGTATATCATATGTAAAGGAACCTTTACGAACGGAGGCGCTTATGGACAATCGGGTGGAGGAGCTGCGGCGGCAGCGGGGCCTGAGCCAGGAGGCCTTCGCCAAGGCCATCCGGGTCTCTCGGCAGACGGTCAGCTCCATCGAAAACGGGCGCTACAACCCCTCCCTGGACCTGGCATTTACCATTTCCGATTTCTTCGGTTTACCGGTGGAGGAGATCTTCCTACACGAAAGGAGTGTGTTCCATGAAAAAAAGTAATCTCTGGGCGGGTCTGGCGGAGATCGCCCTTGGTCTTGCCTTCCTGGCGGCTGCCTTTTTGTGGGTGGAGGGCCCCCTGGGCAGCCTCCTGTGCGGTCTGGGCGGCGGACTGCTGGGCAGCGGCGGAAATCTGGTCTGGAAATACTGGAAGTGGACCCGGCCGCAGAACGCAGAACGCTACCGCGAAAAGCTGGAGCAGGAGGAGATCGACCTGCGGGACGAGCGGAAGAAGCTGCTGCGGTGCAAGGCGGGACTATATGCGTATCAGCTGGGCCTTGCGGTGTGCTGCCTGGCTGCCTTCCTGACATCGCTGCTGGGGGCTCTGGGCGTCCTGGAGCACCATCTGCCCCTGCTGTGCTTCCTGGTGGCGTACCTGGTGTTCCAGTACGCGGCGGGGCTCTGGTTTTACCGCCGGCTGGAGCGGAAGTACTGAGCAAAAGACCGGCCCCGCCGATGGCGGGGCCGGTCTTTTGTTTCAGAACAGATTGCTTACAGCTCGCAGAGCTTGAGCAGATCCTCCCAGTTGCGGTCCACTTCCTTCTGGACCTCTTCGATCATCCACTCGTTGCCGGGCTTGAACATGTGGGCGAAACGCCCCTGCATCTTCAGATACTCCTCAACGGGCAGCTTGTTCTTGGGCTTGTAGCTGAGGATGTACTTGCCTTCGACCACCTCGTACAGGGGCCACACGCAGGTCTCCACCGCCATCTTGGTCACTTCCATCAGCTTTTCGCTGGGATAGCGCCAGCCGCGGGGGCAGGGAGCCATCACGTTCAGGAAGGCGGCGCCGGGGGTGTAGATGGCCTTGTGGGCCTTCTCGCTGATGTCCTTGAAGTTGCCGATAAAGGTGGTCTGAGCAACATACGGCACACCGTGGGCCACCATGATCTTGGTCAGATCCTTTTTCTTCTGCAGCTTGCCGGGGACCACCGTGCCCGCGGGGGTCGTGGTGGTGTCGGCGAAGTGGGGCGTGGAGGAAGAACGCTGGATACCGGTGTTCATGTAGGCCTCGTTGTCGTAGCAGACGTAGACCATGTCATGGCCGCGCTCCATGGCGCCGGACAGGCTCTGGAAGCCGATGTCGTAGGTGCCGCCGTCGCCGCCGAAGGCGATGAACTTGTAGGTATCGTCCAGCTTGCCCCGTTTCTTCAGGGCGTTGTAGGCCGTCTCCACGCCGCTCAGGGTGGCGCCGGCATTCTCAAAGGCATTGTGGATCCAGCTGCCCTTCCAGGAGGTGTAGGGATACACGGAGGTGGAAACCTCCAGGCAGCCCGTGGCGTTGCACACGATCACCTGATCGCCGGGCTCCACCTGACGCAGCACCGTACGCACCGCGATGGGAGAGCCGCATCCGGCGCACATCCGGTGGCCGCCGGCCAACCGCTCCTCCCGGAGCAGGTTCTCTTTCAGATTGTAACTCATCTCGTTGTCCCTCCCTTATTCCCGGACATCCAGGTAACGATAGGTCTCGCCCACCTCGCCGGTGGCCGCGATCTTTTCCACTTCCGCGAACACGTGCTTGATGCTGTCCACGCGCACATCACGGCCGCCCAGGCCGTAGATGTAGTTGATGCCCAGCGGACGCACCGGCGCGGTATACAGCGCGGCGCAGGTGTCGGCGTAGATGGGACCGCACAAGGCGCTGAAGCTGTCTGCCTTGTCCATGACGGCAAAGGCCTTCACCTTGCTCAGCGCGGCGACGATCTCCTCCTTGGGGAAGGGACGGAAGGCACGGATCTTGATGAGGCCCACCTTGTGGCCCTCGGCCCGCAGCTCCTGGATGGCTTCCTTGGCGGTGCCGGCGGAGGAACCCATCAGGATGATGGCCACGTCGGCGTCATCCATCATGTACTCTTCCACCAGGCCGTAGGTCCGGCCGGTCATCTCGCCGAACTCCTTGCCCACCTTGCGGATGACCTCCTTGGCGTCGATCATGGCCTGAGCCTGCTGACGCTTGGCCTCCATGTAGTAGGTGGGAACGGCGTAGGGGCCCACGGAGGTGGGGTGATCCTTGTCCATGATGTTGATGACGGGCTTGTACTCGCCCACGAAGGCCTTCACCTTGTCATCCTCCACCAGCTCGATGTTCTCGATGGCGTGGGAGGTGATGAAGCCGTCCTGGCAGACCATGATGGGCAGGCCAACGGCCTCGCCGATCCGCATGGCCTGGAGGTAGTTGTCGTACATCTCCTGG
Organism: Dysosmobacter sp. Marseille-Q4140; assembly: GCA_018228705.1. Taxonomy (NCBI): domain Bacteria; kingdom Bacillati; phylum Bacillota; class Clostridia; order Eubacteriales; family Oscillospiraceae; genus Dysosmobacter; species Dysosmobacter sp. Marseille-Q4140. The sequence continues at coordinate 868,454 of CP073694.1, forward strand.
TTGGTCTCGGCGTGCAGCTGGATCCAGCCGGTGTCACGGACGCCCATGGCGTCGGAGTGGTCGTTGTTGATGTTGATGGGGCCGCTCAGGGCGCGGGTGGACACCGCCAGGGTGATGGGCAGCCGGTCGGAGGCCGCCACATACAGCATCTCGGTCATGTAGCACAGACCGCAGGAGGAGGTGGCGCTGATGGCGCGGCAGCCCGCCGCCTCGGCGCCGATGCAGGTGGACATGGCGCTGTGCTCGCTCTCCACCGCGATGAACTCCGTATCGACCTGCCCGTTGTCCACATAGGCCGCGAAATACTGCGGGATCTCGGTGGACGGGGTGATGGGGAACGCGCCCATCACGTCCGGGTTGATCTGCTTCATGGCATAGGCGCAGGCCTCATTGCCGGAAAGTCTCTCTCTGATTCCCATTTCCTCGTCCCTCCTTATTTCTCGTCCTTGACCATTTCAATCGCTCCGAAGGGGCAGGCGTTGGCGCAGATGCCGCAGCCCTTGCAGAAGAAGTAATTGAAATCGCCCCGCTTGCCGTCGGCGGTCACGGGGATGGACAGGTCGGGACACACGGGAGCGCACAGCAGGCACTGCTTGCACTTGTCCCAGTGGATCACGGGCTTCAGGGTCCGCCAGTCGCCGGTGTTGACCAGCTCAGAGGACGCGCCCTCAAAAATCGTGCAGCCCGGAGTGATGTCTCTCCAGGTGATATGTTCGTTGATGTCCTTGGCTTTCATGAAGCTCATCCTACCTGCACCTCCTCCAGAGATCTCTTCAGCGCCCGCATGTTGCCCTCAATGACCTGGGGCTTGCTGGCGAACTTGTGCTTGAAGGAGCCCTCCATATCCTTAATGAACTCCTCCTCGCCAATGACGCCGGACACCTTCACGATGGCAGCCAGCATGGGAGTGTTGGGGAAGTTCTTGCCCAGCTCCTCCTCGCTGATCTTGCCGGCGTCGATGGTGCACACACGGCCCTCATAGCCCTTCAGCTTGGGCCGCAGCTCGGCAGGGCTCTTGCTGGAGTTGATGACGATGGCGCCCTCTTTCTTGAGGCCTGCGGTCACGTCCACGGCGCTGATCAGCGTCTCGTCCACGACCACCACGTAGTCGGGCTCATAGATGTTGGAGTGAACGGTGCTCCGCTCGGAACTGATCCGGTTGTACGCCGTGATGGGCGCACCCATGCGCTCCGGGCCGTACTCCGGGAAGCCCTGGACGTACTTGCCCGTGTTGAACGCAGCGTCCGCCAGCAGCAGCGACGCCGTCTTGGCGCCCTGACCGCCGCGGCCATGCCACCGGATCTCTACGATCTCTTTCATTCCTCTTTCCTCCTCGTTTGATCTCTCCCAACAGGGAGATCGCCTGAAAATCTGCCTGTTTCTGCGCTTTTCAGCACACTCAGTATAGTCCCTCCCCCGCATCTTTGTCAAGAAAGTCACAAATTTCCCGCTGTATAGAATTCCGTGGAAAAATGCAGCTTTTTTGTGCACTCCGCGCAAACAATTTTGCTTGTATCGGCCGTGCCATGTGATATATAACAAAAACATTTCTTGTTTTTGGCGGTTCTGTCAATGCGCCAAAGCAGACAGACGCGCAGGGCCTCTGTGCGGCCCCGCGCGTCCGTTTTATCTGCTCACACCCCGGCGAAGCCGAAGGCCACACCCACCACGGCGGAGAGGCCGATGAACACGATGGGATGCCAGTCCTTCACCTTTTTTACCCCGTTGGTCAGCACCAGCAGCACCGCCGCCAGGGCCAGGCCCCGCCAGCTCACCAGACTCCCCCAGCCTCCCGGCAGGGCGAAGCTGTTGAGGATCCCGGCCTCCGGCGTCACCACCTCGATGCCCGTCAGCACCTCCAAGATCACCGACACGCAGGCCGCGCCGATCAGGCCCGTGGAGGCCGGGCGCAGGCCGTAGAAGGCGTCATTCACATACTTGCTGTCCCGGAACTTCTTGAGCATCATGGCCACGATCAAAATGACGATGATGGAGGGCGTCACCTCGCCGATGGTGGCAATGATGGCCCCGGGGATACCTCCCACGGTGTAGCCCACGTAGGTGGCCATATTGATGCCGATGGGACCCGGCGTGGACTCCGACACCGCCAGCATGTTCATCAGCTGGGCCTGGGTGTACCAGCCGGTGGTCTGGCCGATGTCGTGGAGAAAGGGCAGCGTGGCCATGCCGCCGCCGATGGCGAACAGGCCCGTCTTGAAAAACTCGTAAAACAGCTGTGCGTAGATCATGCCGCTCTCGCCTCCAGACTTTTCAGGATCACACCCGCCAGAGCCGCTCCCAGCACGAACCACACCGGGGACACGTCCAGCAGGACGCCGCCCGCAAGCACCAGCAGGAAGATCACGGCGGTCCGCCGGTCCACCACGGACTTTTTCAGGAGCTTCCGCACCGCGTTGAAGATCAGCACGCACACGCAGACCTGGATACCGGCAAAGGCGTTCTGGACCCAGGCGATGTGGGAGAAGTTGTTGATGAAGGCCGCCAGGATGGTGATGATCACCAGGGACGGGAACACCACCCCCAGGGTGGCCACCGTTCCGCCCACCAGACCGCCGAACTTCTGCCCGATGAAGGTGGCAGTGTTGACGGCGATGATGCCCGGCGTGCACTGGCCGATGGCAAAATAGTCCGTCAGCTCCTCCTCGGTGGCCCAGTGCCTGCGCTCTACCACCTCCCGCTGCAGGATCGGCAGCATGGCCATGCCGCCGCCGAAGGTCATGACCCCCATCTTTGCAAAGGCCCAGAACAGCTCCCAGTTGGTGGCGCCTTTCCCATTCGCTTCCATGTCATTCGCTCCTCCCGTTGTTTCTGGAGCCAGCATACGCCCTGCACTTGCATTTTTCAATTCTTATGTTATTATAGAAATCATAATACATAACTTATGTATTGGAGGGAGCGATCATGACCCTGCGGCACCTGGAGATCTTCCGGGCGGTCTGCGCCAGGGAGAGTGTCACCCAGGCGGCGGAAGCTCTCAACATGACCCAGCCCGCCGTCAGCATGGCGGTGAAGGAACTGGAGGCCTTCTATGGCGTGCGGCTGTTCGAGCGGATGAACCGCCGGCTCTACATCACCGAGGCCGGCCGCAGCCTGCTCCAGTACGCCGACACGGTGCTGACCCAGTTCCAGGAGTCGGTCCAGGTGCTGCGCCAGGGCGGCGCCCGGGGCCGGTGCCGCTTCGGCATGACCGTCACCATCGGGGAGGCCTGGCTGCCGGCGATCCTGACCCGGCTGGAGCGGGAACTGCCCCAGCTGGACGCGGAGGCCTTCATCCAGAACTCCCGGCGGACCGAGGAGATGGTGCTGCGAAACGAGATCGACTTCGCTCTGGTGGACAACGTATCCTCCGCCTCTCGCTCTCAGCGGGTGACGCCGCTGCTGCGGGAGACCATGGCGGCGGTGTGCGCTCCGGACCGCTATTCCGGCCGGACGGAGATGTCCCTGGCGGAGCTGGCGGAGCAGCGGCTGCTGCTGCGGGAGAGCGGCAGCGGCACCCGCTCCAGCGTGGACGCGGTGTTCCAGGCGGCAGGGCTGAAGGCGGTCCCGGCGGTGGAGGGCATCAGCGCCTCCGCCCTGCTGGCCTGCGCCGCCGCCGGGGCGGGCATCACCATCCTGCCCCGGTCCCAGATCGAGGCGGCCCTGCAAGCAGGAACGGTCCGGGAGCTGACGGTGACCGACGCGGTGTTCCAGCGGACATACTTCCTGGTGTGCCACCGGAACAAATACCTGACGGAGGGCATGAAGCAGGCCATCGCCATCGTCCGGGAGGTCATAGCCTGACCGCCATTATGGCCGCCGGCATTGCGGATGGTTTTCGCATACGCAAAAAACAGCCCCGGCGCGGAGACCGCGCCGGGGTTTCCTGTCGTCTGCTCCGGAAGCCTTACGGCTTCTCCTCCGGCGTCCGCTGAACAGCGGCGCCGCCCAGGCCGAAGTCCTCCTCCACGCTGGCGGTGTCCCGCTTCAGCATGGTCTCCATGACCCGGATGTCGCTGTCCACGTCCATGGCGTCGGCCTTGTACAGCTCGTCCAGCTGGTGCTCGAAGCCCCGGACAATGGTGTCCATGGTAGCCTCGATGCGGGCCTTAGCCTGGCGGAGGTTCTCCCCCTCCACCCCGGCGGCTTCGAACTCCGCGTAAGAGTCCAGCAGCTTCTGGGTGGTGGGCAGGTAGTAGTTGAGGAAGGTGTCGATCCGGCCCGCTTTCTGGGGGTCCTCCTCCACCGCCCGGAAGATCCGGGCGGTGATCTCCTCCAGCCGGTCGATCTTGGCGGAGAGGATGGGGTCGGCAATGGCGTCGTTGGCCCGGCGGATGTTCCGCAGGATGCCGGAATAGCCCTCCTCCGCCTCCTTGGGCGTCTGGGCGGACTGGGCCTCCTGCCGTTTCCGCTTCAGCTCCGCGTCCGCCTGGCCGCTGCGCAGCAGATACCCCAGCTCCACGTTCAAAAACGCGGTATCGCCGAAGTACCCCTTGTCCACCATCTTCTCCAGGTCCTTTTCCACCCGGCCGGCGGAATAGCCCAGGGTCCGGGCCAGTTCCGCCACGGGCATGGCCTCCCGGTCGCCCACCACCACCAAGTATTTGGCGTAGCGCTTGAGGCTGCGGTCCATACCGATCCCGGCGCCCAGCATGGCTCCGCCGGCGGCGGCCAGGGCCAGGAACTGCAGCAGCTCCGGCAGCCACAGGCTGAACCAGTAGTCCGACCAGAACAGGGCGTCGATGGGGCCGCCCATGCCCAGAACGCCCACCGCCAGCAGCACGATGCCTGCGATCTTCAACCACTTGGCGTTGGACTTTTTCGGCAGCGGGGACTGCATGGCGGTGCGAACTGCCGTCCTGCCCCGGCCCATGGAGCGGCTCTGTGCGGCGGCGCCGCTTCCGGTCCGCTGCTCACTCAGAGGCGGCGGCACCTGGCGGGTCTGCTTGCTATCCTTTCCGAACAGCTTCACCAGCAGCAAAATCAGGGCAATGGGCCAGATGCCCAGGGCGAACAGCACCACGATGGCCGCCCAGATGCCCCAGCCGGTGTCGCTGACGGTCTTTTTCTGCCTTCCGGCCACGGCCTTACTCCCCCTTCTTCTCCAGCTTGCGCTTGTTGCCCTTCTCGTCCACCACATAGGTGTGGTCCAGCTGGGCGCTGAGGTTGCCCAGCACGGAGTCGATATACTCCCGGCGCAATGCCGCCTGCTCTGCCTGCTCCCACTGCGTCAAGCCCTCCGGCGTCTTTGCCTTCCGGGCCAGCTCGTTGATCCGGTCGATCTGCTTTTGATCCATGTCGCTCGCTCCTTTTCTCAGGTCTCCGGGCGCTGCCGCTCGAACACCAGGTCAATGGTCTCCATATATCCGCCGGCCCGCTGGCGCTTGGGGATGAACCCCACGTACCGCCAGCCCTCCGCCGCCCGGCGGAGGATCACTGCCTGATGGGTCTGCGTCTCCCAGCCGATGCCGCCGAAGAGGCTATATCCGCCTCCGCCGTCGTTGCAGTCGATCTCCTCAAACTCGTATTCCAGCATGGCGCGTTCCTCCTCTACACATACCTCTGGACCACGATGGCGGTCCGGCCCTTTTTGGTCAGGCCGCCCACCTGGGCCAGCTGAAATTTCCCGAAGCCCCGGGCGGAGACGGTGTCTCCCTCCGAGAGCAGCCTGTCCGGCTTGGCGCAGGGCCGCCAGTTCACCTGGACGGCGCCCCGCTCCACCAGCTCCGCGGCCCTGCCCCGGGACATCCGCAGCGCCGTGGACACCACCGCGTCCAGCCGCAGGGAGGAGACGGTGTCCCGCACCTCCTCCACCTTTGCCTCCGGCACCCGCAGTTCCTCCGGCCCGATAGCCGCCACGCTCAGATGGGTCCGCCCGGCGCTGGTCCAGCTTTGCAGCAGGAACTCCGCCACGCTGTCCAGCACGATCAGGTCCGCGCTGCCGGGTCCCACCAGAATATCCCCCACCTTCTCCCGGACGATGCCCATGCCCATGAGGCTGCCGAGAAAATCCCGGTGGGTGGGAGCGGTCTCCTCCGGGCGGAAGGAGGCCCGCAGGCACCGCAGGGGGCTCTGGCTCTCCGCATCCTCCGGCTCCAGCCAGTCCGGCAGAAACAGCAAGATCCGCCGCTCTGCATCCTCATAGCCGCCCAGGGAGACAAAGGCCGTCCCGGGGATCCCCGCCAGGCGCAGCAGGTCCTCCGCCTGGACGCGCTGGGCGGGGCTCAAAAAGTCCGTGGCGGCGGGGACGTTCCGGCTCTCCGCCTGGGCCGCCCGGTCCAGGACCTTGGCCAGCAGCAGCCGGTCCTCCCCCAGGGCGCCGCAGCGGTCCAGCAGCTTACTCTTCTCCATGGCCGATCAGCTCCTGGGTCCGGACCAGCGCCGCGTAGGCGCCGTTTTTCTCCATCAGCTCCGTATGGCTGCCCAGCTCCGTGATGCGGCCGTCCTCAATGACGGCGATGCGGTCGGCGCCCCGGACCGTGGAGAGGCGGTGGGCGATGATGATGGTGGTCCGGCCTTTGGACAGCTTCTCAAAGGCCTCCTGGAGCTTGGCCTCCGTCACGGAGTCCAGGGCGGAGGTGGCCTCGTCCAGGATCAGCACCGGCGGGTCCTTCAAAAAGATGCGGGCAATGGAGATCCGCTGCTTCTGGCCGCCGGAGAGCAGGGCGCCCCGCTCTCCTACATAGGTGTTGAAGCCCTCGGGCATGGCCACAATGTCGTCATAGATCTCCGCCAGCTTCGCCGCCCGGGCCACCTCCTCCTCGGTGGCCCCGGGCTTGCCGTAGCGGATGTTCTCCAGAATACTGGCGGCAAAGAGAAACACGTCCTGCTGCACCACGCCCACGTTCCGGCGCAGGGACTCCTGGGTCACCTGCCGGACATCCTGGCCGTCGATGCGCACCGCACCGGCGGTGACGTCGTAGAACCGGGGAATTAGTTGACATAATGTTGACTTGCCGCCGCCAGAGGGCCCCACCACCGCCACGGTCTCGCCGGGGCGAATGTGCAGGTCCACGTCGTGGAGCACGGCCAGGTCGTCCTGATAGGCGAACTCCACGTGATCCACGTCGATGCGGCCCTCCACCCGGGCCAGGTCTTTTGCATCCGGGGCGTCCTTCAGGGTGGGCTCCTCCCGCATCAGCTCCACGAACCGGCCGAAACCGGCAGTGCCGTTGGCGAAGAGCTCGGCGAAGTTGGAGAGCTTGCGGACGGGATTGACGAAGGTGGTGATATAGAGGCTGAAGGTGATGAGGTCCACGGTGTCCATCTGTCCCCGCATGATCAAAAAGCCGCCCACGGAGATGACCGCCACGGAGAGGATGCACAAAAAGAACTCCATGGTGGCGTTGAACCGGCCCATGGCCTTGTGGAACTGGCGCTTGGAGGTCTTGAAGCTGTTGTTGGAGGCGTCGAATTTCTCCAGCTCCGCCTCCTCGTTGGCAAAGGCCTTGGCGGTGCGGATGCCGGACAGGCCCGACTCGATGTCGGCGTTGATGACGGCGGTCCGCTGCTTGACCCGGCGGGAGGCCTCGCTCATGGAGCGGCGGCAGCGCCACACCACCGCCAGAAATACCGGCAGGATCAGGGCGATCACCAATGCCAGCCGCCACTGGATGGAGAACATGACGCACAGGGCGCCCACGATGGTGACGCCGGAGATGAACACATCCTCCGGGCCGTGGTGGGCCAGCTCCGTGATATCGAACAGGTCCGCCGTGAGCCTGCTCATCAGCTGGCCGGTGCGATTGCGGTCGTAGTAGTCAAAGCTCAGCTCCTGCATATGGTGAAACAGGTCCCGGCGGATATCCGCCTCCACCAAAATGCCGAAGGTGTGGCCCCAGTAGCAGATCACGTACTGCATCAGCGCCCGCAGGGCAAAGGCCGCAAACACCACCGCCATGACGGCGAAAAAGGCGCCGTAGGCGTTCTGGGGCAGCAGCTCATACAGGCACCACCGGGACACGGCAGGGAACGCCAGGTCGATCAGGCAGATCACCAGGGCGCAGCACATATCCAGGATAAAGAGCTTGCGGTGGGGGTAAAAATAGGACAGGAAGATCCGCAGGGCGGACCGCTCCCGAAACTGACGGATGGTCATGGCAGTCTCCTTCAAACAGTTTATACATGGTCGATGATAGCATATTTCTCCCGCAGGTGCAATGAAATATCCCCGAATGTCGAGACATTCGGGGATATTGGAGTGGTGGTCTCACTGATTGGCCAGGAATTCGCCCTTCATGTAGCCGGTGGTGGTGACGCCTCCGGCAGCAACAAATGTGATCTTGTACCAGCCGTCTCCGGCGCTCTCCACGATCTTGACAGAGCCGCCGTTGGGAATGGTGGCCAGGATCTCGTCGTTGGTGCTGGGACCGGAGCGGACCCGGACGCCGTTGCCGCCGTTGATGACCACGGCATTGCCGGCCTTCAGGGTGCCGCTGCCGGTGCTGGTGGAGGAGCTGCCGGCGCTGGTGCCGCTGCCGGCCTTGACGATCACCGTGCAGGTGCCCTTTCCGCTGCCGTCGGTCACGGTCAGGGTGGCCTGACCGGCGGAGATGGCGGTGACCTTTCCGCTTTCATCCACGGAGGCGATGCCGTCGTCGCTGCTGCTCCAGGTATAGGTGCCGGTACCGCCGGAGGCAGTCAGCGGGATGGGATCATCGCCCACGGACATGGTGAACTCCTTCCGGGGGCTGCCCAGATACGCCATGGTCAGGGTCTCCGGCAGGGTAGCAGGATCCACGGGCTCTGTGGTGGTATCCTCACTCTCTGTGCCCTCGGGCGGGGTCTGGGTGTCATCCGTCTCACCGTCCTCCGGCATGGTGATGTCCCCGTCCTCCTGGCCGTCGGGCTGGATGGTCTCCTCCACCTGCTGGCCGGCGCTCTCTCCGAAAAGGGTCTGGGCCAGCTTGTCACCGTAGAGCAGATACACCAGCAGCGCGGCCAAAATCAGGATCACCAGGATCAGCATGGGGCTCAGCAGGCTGGGCTGCCGGCGGCCGGCCACCCGCTTACCTCCCTGACTGACGCCCCGGCGGATCTGCTCTCCCTGACGCAGCGCCTCCTCCTCTTCGCAGAAGGGGCAGCTGCGGTATGTATCAGAAAATTTCTCCCCACAGATGGGGCAGCGAATCATGGCCATTGAGGGCCCTCCTTCCATGCGTCGGCTGAATTCTCTACACTTGACATAATATCGGCTTTTTCCAAAGCCGTCAAGTCCGGGGCAGTCGAATTTTCGGGAAATTGCCCCCTTTTGCAGACCCGTACCCTTGCTTTTGACCGGCAGCGCCTATATAATGGGACGGAGAAACGGGCGGCATCCCGCCCGGCAGGGAGGTTTTGGACACATGGGCACAATCCTGATCGGCATTGCAGGCGGCACCGGCTCCGGCAAGACCACGCTGACCCGCCATTTGAAAAGGCACTTCGGGGACGACGTCACCGTCATCGGCCACGACAGCTATTACAAGCGTCAGGAGGGCAAGACCTACGAGGAGCGGGCCCGTCAAAACTACGACCACCCCAGCGCCTTTGACACGGACCTGCTGATCGAGCATCTGCGGGAGCTGAAAGCGGGCCGTTCCGTCCACTGCCCGGTGTACTCTTACGCCGACCACAACCGTACCGACGAGACCGTGGAGGTATTCCCCACCAAGGTCATCATCGTGGAGGGCATCCTGATCTTTCAGAACCCCACTCTGCGGGATATGTTTGATATCAAGATCTTTGTGGAGACCGACGCCGACGAGCGCATCCTCCGCCGCTGCCTCCGGGACGTGGAGGAGCGGGGCCGGACGCTGCAGTCGGTGGTGACCCAGTATCTCACCACGGTGAAGCCCATGCACGAGCAGTTCGTGGAGCCCTCCCGGAAGTACGCGGACATCGTGGTGCTGGAGGGCGGCCACAATCTGGTGGCTCTGGACATGATCATGCAGCGGATCCAGCACCACATCGACAGCGAATAAACGAAAACGCGGGACCCGGTAATCCGGGTCCCGCTCTTTTTTTATACTCCGGCGAAGCCGAAGGCCACACCCACCACGGCAGAAATGCCGATGAACACGATGGGGTGCCAGTCCTTCACCTTTCTTACCCCGTTGGTCAGCACCAGCAGCACCGCCGCCAGGGCCAGGCCCCGCCAGCTCACCAGGCTCTCCCAGCCTCCCGGCAGGGCGAAGCCGTTGAGGATCCCGGCCTCCGGCGTCACCACCTCGATGCCCGTCAGCACCTCCAAGATCACCGACACGCAGGCCGCGCCGATCAGGCCCGTGGAGGCCGGGCGCAGGCCGTAGAAGGCGTCATTGACATACTTGCTGTCCCGGAACCTCTTGAGCATCATGGCTACGATCAAAATGACGATGATGGAGGGTGTCACCTCGCCGATGGTGGCGATCAGGGCGCCGGGGATGCCGCCCACAGTGTAGCCTACGTAAGTTGCCATATTGATGCCGATGGGACCCGGCGTGGACTCCGACACCGCCAGCATGTTCATCAGCTGGGCCTGGGTGTACCAGCCGGTGGTCTCCCCGATGTCATGGAGGAAGGGCAGCGTGGCCATGCCGCCGCCGATGGCGAACAGGCCCGTCTTGAAAAATTCGTAATACAGCCGCAGATAGATGTTCATGCCCGTCTCGCCTCCAGATTCTTCATCACGATGCCGGACAGCGCCGCCAGCAGCACAAACCACACCGGGGACACATGCAAAAACACGCTGCCCGCCAGCACCAGCAGGAAGATCACGGCGGTCCGCCGATCCACCACGGACTTTTTCAGGAGCTTCCGCACCGCGTTGAAGATCAGCACGCACACGCACACCTGGATACCCGCGAACGCGTTCTGGACCCAGGCGATATGGGCGAAGTTATTGATGAAGGCCGCCAGAATGGTGATGATCACCAGGGACGGGAACACCACGCCCAGGGTCGCCACAATGCCGCCCAGGTTCCCGGCAAATTTCTGGCCGATGAAGGTGGCAGTGTTGACAGCGATGATGCCCGGCGTGCACTGGCCGATGGCGAAGTAGTCCGTCAGCTCCTCCTCCGTGGCCCAGTGCTTGTGCTCCACCACCTCCCGCTGCAGGATCGGCAGCATGGCCATGCCGCCGCCGAAGGTCATGACCCCCATTTTCGCGAAGGTCCAGAACAGCTCCCAAAGCTCTTTCACAATACGCTCACTCCCGATTTATTCCGTATATCCATACAGCCCCCGGACGGAGACCTCTCCGGAGCGGACGGTGGTCACAGTACCGTCGTCCTTCCGGACCACCAGGCCGAAATCCCGGTCCACATCCAGGGCCTCGCCGCTCTCCTCCCCATCGGAGGTCAGCAGCCGCACCCGCTTTCCCAGGTTCACGCAGCGGCGGCGGTACTCCGCAAGATACGCCTCCGTATCCCCGGAGACCAGGGCGCTGCGCAGCCGGTCCAGCCGGGCGACCAGCGCCGCCGCCAGGGCAGGCCGGGACACCGGTCTGCCCAGCTCCGCCGCCACCGACGTGGCGATGGCCGCCACCTCCGGGGAGAAATCCTCCGCCGTCTGGAGCACGTTGACGCCGATTCCCACCACCAGGTACTGGAGGCTCCCGGTCTCCGCCTCCAGAGCCAGCTCCGTCAGAATGCCGCAGAGCTTTTTTCCGTTCAGCACCGGGTCGTTGGGCCATTTCAGCCCCGGGGACAGGCCGCACACCGCCTCCACGGCGCCGCACACCGCCACACCGGCCAGCGCCGTCACGATCATCAGCCTCTCCGGCGGCAGCTGGGGCCGCAGCAGGGCGGTGAGATAGATGCCCTTGCCCTGGGGGGACTGAAAGGACCGGCCCATGCGGCCCCGGCCGGCAGTCTGGCAGTCGGCCACCACCACCAGCCCCTCCGGCTCCCCGGCCAAGGCCAATTCCCTGGCCCGGGTGTTGGTGGAGTCCACCTGGGAAAGGCACACCAGCTTCCGGCCCACCACCTCCGTGGGCGGCAGAAAGCGGCGGATCTCCGGCTCCGTCAGGGCATCCGGCGCGGCAGCCAAGCGGTAGCCCAGGCCTGTCCGGGCCTCCACGGTGTATCCGTCCCGCCGCAGGGCGTCCACGGCCTTCCACACCGCCGCCCGGCTCAGGCCCAGCTGGCGGCTGATCTCCTCTCCGGAGACGAAGTCCCCCTCCTGCCGGCGCAGCAGCGCCAGCACGGTCTCTCTGCTCATGGTCCGCCCCCCTTTCACTCGCGGCTTCGAGTGTACCACGTTTTTCCTGCCTTGTAAACCGCCGGGAGACGAAAAAGAGCCGCGGGGTCTCCCCCGCGGCTGCGTTGTACGGTTATTCCGGCGCTGTCTGGGCGCTCTGCCCCGGCTGGTCGCTCTGGACAGAGGACTGCGCCTCCCCGTCCGGCCCCTGACCGGAGACCTGCGGGGCGTCCTGCCCCGTTTCCGCGGGCTGCACCTCCCCGGCGCTCCCGGCCTGAGACCCGGCCGCTTCCGCGGCGGGATCCGTCTCCGGCGCGGTGCTCTCCCCGCTGGAGGCCGCCTCTCCGGAAGGCGCCGTCTCACCGGAGGGCTGTGCCGGTCCGGCTGTCTCCCCGGCGCTCCCGGCCTGAGACCCGGCCGCTTCCGCGGCGGGATCCGTCTCCGGCGCGGTGCTCTCCCCGCTGGAGGCCGCCTCTCCGGAAGGCGCCGTCTCACCGGAGGGCTGTGCCGGTCCGGCTGTCTCCCCGGCGCTCTCAGCCGGGACCTCCGCCGTCTCCTCCGGCTGCTCCTGCGCCGCCGGAGGCACCTCGCCCCGCAGCAGAGCCTGGACCACCCAGCGGGTGGCGTGGCCGTTGCCGGTGCAGGTGGAGAGGGTCAGGATCTTGTCGTAGACCGTGGGGGTCAGGCCGGTGTCGATGACGGACTTTTCCAGGCAGTAGTCGATGTACGCCTGCTTGGACTGGTCAGTGGGGAAACTCAGCTTGTAGGTATCTCCGGCGGTAGAGATCTCGTAGGCGGCGAAGATCTCATAACAGTGGGCGCCGTTGTCGTCGGTGATGTAGACCTTGGGGTGCTGGGCCCAGTAGCTCTGCTGCTTGTAGTATTTCAGCGAGGCGAACATGGAGCCGTTGTTCATCCGGTGGCCGTAGACGACGGTGTTGAAATCGCTCAGGTCCGGGCTGTTCTGGCACTCCAGGAAAATGGAGCCCACCACGTTGGTCCACTTCTTCCAGGTGTGGTTGAGGTAATAGCTGTTGTCGTCGCCCTGGAGCAGGGGGTAGGAAATGACCGTGCCGGGGATCAGGATCCATCCCAGCACGTCGGAGTTGACCTCCCGCAGGGCGGTGAAGTCCATGGCGGCCAGGGCTCCGGCGTAGGGGTCGATGTAGACGGGCTTCTCCTCCTCCGGCTCCTCGGTTTCCTCCGGCTCCGGTTCCGGGGCGGGGGCGGGCTCCAGCTGGGAAAGGTCGGGCAGCTCCACCAGGGCCTCGGCCTCGGCGTACTCGGCCTCGCCCTCCCGGTATTGCAGGGTCTGGCGGATCAGCATGACGGCGCTGACGCACAGGACCAGAGCCAGGACGGCGATCAGCAGTTTCCGGATATTGGGGCGCATGGCGGCTGCCTCCTCTCAGAGCGGTTTTTCGGCAAAGGGGGCCCGGACCTGCGTCCGGGCCCCCTTTTCTTGGGTCATTCAAATGTGCTTGCCTGTGCGATCAGGCGTTCTCCTCGCGGCGCTTCTTGCCGCTGAGAGCCAGCCAAACTAGAGCCAGGCCGGACACGCCGGCAGCCAGGGCCCACAGGCCGGCGGTATCGCCGGTGGCGGGGACCTCAGCCATGGGAACTTCCTCCTCGGGCAGCTCGGTGGTAGGAGTTTCCTCCTCGGGCAGCTCGGTGGTGGGAGTCTCCTCCTCGGGCAGGTCGGTGGTGGGGGTGTTGTCATCGGGGATGTCGGTGCCGGGATCAGAGGGACCGGGCTCGATGGGATCGGGGTTCGGGCCGGGCTCGATGGGATCGGGGTTGGGCTGAGTCCCGTTGGCGGTGTAATTGGCGTAGTAGGTGATCTGATCCTGTCCGCTCTCCAGCAGCGCCGCCATGGTGGTCTCCAGATCCACAAACTTCACGCCGGTATCAGTGCCGGTGGTGGTGAAGCTGCCGGTGAAGGTGTAACCCTGATCGGCGGTCACATTGGGCTGGCTGATCTTGATGGGGAAGTTGTTGTGGTTCAAAAACTCCTTGTAATCGTCAATGCTGAAGGTGTAGCTGATCTGGCTGGCCTGGCTGTTGTTGAAGGTGCCGTTGGCCAGGGCGCCCTGCCAGCCGGGATCGGCGGAGTAGGTGTTGACGCTATTCACCATGAGAGGCACATACCACTCATACCGGAAGCTGCTGCCGTCAGCGATCAGCGTATTGTTTCTGTTGTGCACGTTGCCGTAGAGGGTGGCGTCGAAGATGACGGTGAACTCGCGGCTGTCGTAGACGTTCTTCAGTGCGGCAACAGCGGGCGTTCCGCTGGCAGTGACCACCGCCACGTCAGAGTTGACGCTGTCCTCAGCATTCCAGGTATAGCCATAGGCGCTCAGGATATCGGCGCCGTTCTCCGTCACGGTGTAGGTGCCGGGCTCCAGGTTCTCCAGCGTGTAGGTGTAAGTGAAATAGGAGTACACGTCCTCCTCGAAATCCTTCAGGCTGACGGTCACGGGCGTGAAGGCCTCATCGGAATCCAGCGCAGCCGTCACAGTAAACGTGAGCGTATCCTTCAGAGCGTTCCAAGCGGCAGTCTCGCTGAGCGGCAGGTAAATGGTCTTGGTGATGGTCAGGCTGCCGACGGTGTAGGTGGTGGCGTACAGCTTCACAGTGAACTTGGGGGGATCGTTCTTGTCGCCCCAGGTGCCGCCGTCATCGGTCACATCGCGAGCATACAGCTCCTGCAGCTGATCGTTGGTCAATCCATCCGTGGAGGCCTTGTCATAGCTGGTGCCGTCATAGGCAACGGAAGCCGCCGCATTAGTGAACACAAACGCATTGTTGGGAGCCGTATCGGTCTCAACACCGGAGGTATAGTCACCAGTATTCACCAGAGTCGCCTCAGAGGCGCCGTCCACGTAAGCATAGAGCGCATAGCGCACCTGATAGGCAGGCTTGTCATAGGACAGCTTGGCATACAGGGTGATGGAGTGGCCGCCCTTGACATCATTCACCGCAGCCACCAGCTGCTCAGCCGTCATGGTGGTGCCGTCCTGCGCGGTGGACCAGCCGGTGATGGTGTAGCCGGGAACGCTGATGGTGGGAACCGCAGCCAGATTGCCAGCAGTGAAGCCATTCACAGCATAGGTTCCGCCGGTGATGGTATTCATGGGATCGGCTCCCGCCGCCTCCGGCCAGAGAGCACTGTCAGCAGTCCAGGCATAGCTCACGGTGATCTGGGTGTTGGGAGTCCAGGTATAGGGGTTCGTCACCTGCACGGTGACGGGCTCGGCGCCCACGGCTGCGGAGGTCCCATCGCCGGGATAGGTATAGGTCACAGTGCCCAGGACATAGTTGCCCTTGGTCCCCTCGACCTCGCCGGCAATGGAGGTGCCGCTGGTGACGGTCTCGGTCACGGTGTAGCCCGTGCCCTGGGGCAGATCCTCCACGGTATAGCTGTACTTGCCGGAAACCGCATCATAGGTAAACTCGCCGAACGCAACATTGGCCTTTTCAGTGCCGTTAGCGTCTTTCACGCTGAACGTGGCAGCGAAGCCGGTGGGAGCCTCGGAGGAGGCAAGGCCGGTGAAAGTCTTTTCGATCACCAGATCGCCCAGAGGAGTGACCGCGGTGGTCTTTTCTGCCTTTCCGGTGTTGGGGTCCTCACTGGTGATGGTCGCGGTGTTGGTAACGCTGGTACCCGTGTAACCAGCGGGTACAGTGGCCTTCACAGTCAGGATCGCGCTTTCATTCTTTTCCAGCGCATCCGCAGGGATCACCCAGGTAATCACGCCGTTGGATACAGAAACCGTGCCGACAGAATCGGTCGCAGTTGCGCTGACATAGGTCAGCTCGGCAGCGGCCAGGTCATCCGTAACAGTAGCCTCATCCGTCGCATTGGCCGTGCCATTGTTGGCCACGGTGATCTGATAGGTGATCTCGTCTCCGGCCAGCACAGAGTCCGGGCCGGTCTTGGTGATCAGCAGATGGGGCTGAGGCACAGTATAATCGTTGGTAACGGTCATCGTCGCCGTTGCGTCAGCCGTGACGGTCACAGTCTGATCCGCAGGATCATAGGTGACAGACTCCGCACTCTGAGAATTGGTCTCAGTCACCGTGTAGGTGCCGGGAGTCAGGCCGTAAACATTCACAGACTTACTGCCGTTGCCCTCTATAGTAACAGAAGTGGTCTTTACAACCGAGCGATCAGAGTTTGCGATCTCGAACGTGAAGGTACGGGACACGTTCGTCGCGTTGGTCACCGTCTTGGTAATCGTCAAAGAAGGCCGTGCATCTTTCCAAATAGCGTAGAGGGTAACACTTTCGGTCATGGTAATTTTCCCGTTGGGATAATACCAGGTCCCCTGGCCGTCCGCCCGGGTGTTCCAGCCCAGGAAATCGTGGCCTTCCCAGGTGGGAACGCCGCCGACCGTAAGCTGGTTGCCCTTTTCAGTAGTGGCAGATGCGGGCATGTTGCCAACAGTTGCATCGGTATTCTTATTGTAATCCAGAGAAACATACTCGGCGTCCTTGTTAATGATCACGCCGTCCACGTGCCAGTTGGGGCAGCCGCCCTGATTGCCGCCATCATGGTTCTTGACCACATACCACAGCACTTCCTGCTCAGCGGGATCATAGCCGGAAACTACCGCCTTGATCTGCTCATCCGTCGGCGCGGAGAGAATGTGACTGCTGACAGCACTGAATGTATTTTTCAGCTCCGCAGCGGTATAAGAACCCACATGACTGGAGTTAAAGTCCACATGGACCTCGCTGGCGCTTGCAATGGTGCCCGTCAGCATACCCGCGCCCGTCCCGCTGCTGGGATGCTCGGGAGAATACTGGGCAGCCAGGTATCCGGTAGTGCCGTTCTCATAGGGGATGGTGCCGTCGTTGCGGATAAAGAACCAGGCATTCTGGCCTTTCTGGCCGCCGGAGCCATCAGGTGTCAATCGAATCACTTTTGTCTGATAAGCGTTCACAGAACCGCTTCCCGGCTGATAGCCAGCTGCGGAGACAGATACAGAATAATCTGCATAAGCAAGCGTCAGATTAAAGGGTGCAATACCATTTGGATCTGTATAAGTTGATCCACTGCCATAAAACCAGTGCTCCACAGTCACCTTCGCGTTTTAGATGGGAGCGCCGGTCTGCGCATCCACTACTTTGATGGTCGTATTGCCGCTGTGGGCCAGCGCGGTGGTGGGCAGCAGGCCCAGGGTCAGGACCAGGGCCATCAGAATGGACAATACTCTTCTTCTCGTTTTTGCCATTGTTTCGTTCTCCTTTCATATGGGAAAATCGAAATCCATGGCAGCCGGGCTGGCCTGCGCCGCAGCGGCGTTTAGCTCCCTGGCTTTGCGTCCCGCCCTTTCGGGCGGTTTGCCGTTTTCAGTGATTTCTCGCGCGGCCACCCGCCGCGCCGGGTCCTCCAGGTACGTTTCCCGCCCTCCCGCGGGATGTCAGGTCTTGGTCATCGGGTCTCCGGGTCCAATGCGCTGTGCATCAGCAGCAGCAGCTCCAGAACGCTGCGGAAGCTCTCCTCCTTTCCCTCTTCCAACCAGGTGAGGGAGCCCTGCCAGCTGGCGTTCTGCCGGAACAGCACCCGCACCGCAAAGGTGGCGCGCTGCCCCTCCTGGCGTTCCGCCGCCGGAGGCGATGCCGCTGTCCGCTCCGGCGGTGCGCCGAAGGACCGGACCGCTGAGAAGGACTGGGGGAAATGCATATCGTCCAGCAGGTCCTCCATCCGCAGCAGGAACTCCATGGCGCTGCGGAAGGCGATCCCCTCCGGCCGGTGCGGATTGTACAGCCGCCCGCGCAGCACGTGCTCGTCGTAGCTGTCCACGCACACCACCGTGGTCCGGTAGGCGTTGCCCCATTGCTTCATCGGCATCCGGTGCTCACCTCCCCTTTCATTTGATGGGTACAGTATAGCATACGGCGGTTACAAAACCGGTTACAAATCGCAGTTTTTCTTTCAAAACTTGTTCGTTAATTTGCATAAATTATATTTAGATCCATTGTCTATTCATACAAAACAGTTTCAAAAAGTTCTAAAATCTGCGCAAAATGCCGTTTTTTTAACCCACCAAAAAGCAGTCGTCCAGTTACAGGTATTAAAAAAAGCCGCGCATAGCGTGGCTTTTTTTAATATGAAATTTCCGGAAAATCCGGCTCCCGGCAGGCCTCAGCCCAGGCGGCGGCGCAGCTGGTCCGGGTTGTCGGCGTGGGCCAGGGCAGTCTCCAGGGTGATTTTCCCCGCCTTATACAGCGCCAGAATGGACTGGTCCATGTTCACCATGCCCTCGGCGGCGCCGGAGGCGATGGCGTTGTCGATCTGATGACTCTTGCTGTCCCGGATCATGCTGCGGATGGCACTGTTGACGTGCATGATCTCAAAGACGGGCACCCGGCCCCCCTCCTTGTCCGGCAGCAGCTGCTGGGACACCACCGTGTGCAGCACCATGCTCAGCTGGACCCGGATCTGGGCCTGCTGGGCCGGGGGGAAGGCGTCCACGATGCGGTCGATGGTGTTCACCGCACCCTTGGTGTGGAGGGTGGCGATGACCAGATGGCCCGTCTCCGCCGCCGTCATGGCGGTGCGGATGGTGTCATGGTCCCGCATCTCGCCCAGCAGGATCACATCCGGCGCCTGCCGCAGGCAGGAGCGCAGGGCGGAGAGATAGTCCGCCGTGTCAATGGCGATCTCCCGCTGGCTGACGATGCTCTCCCGGTCCCGGTGCAGAAACTCGATGGGATCTTCCAGCGTGATGATGTGGGCCTGGCGGATGCGGTTGATCCGGTCAATGATGCAGGCCTGGGTGGTGGACTTGCCGCTGCCGGCAGTACCGGTGACCAGGACCATGCCGTGGCCCACGTCCGCCAGGGACATGACCTCCTCCGGAATGCCCAGGGTCTTCCAGTCCGGAATCTCAAAGGACACCATCCGCACCACCGCAGCCAGCGAACCCCGCTGGCGGTAGGCGTTGACCCGGAACCGGGCCAGGCCCGGCACCGCGAAGGAGAAGTCGTCATCGCCGGTACGGCGGAATTCTGTCATGTCCCGGTCCGCCATCTCATAAATAGCAGAGATCAGCGCCTCTGTCTCCTGGGGGAACACCTTCTCCCCGCTCAGGGACACCAGGCGCCCCCCCACCTTCTCGCTCACCGAGCCGCCGGCCACGATAAACAAGTCCGAGGCGTGGTCCTCCACCGCCCGGCGCAGATATTCCAGTACATCCGCCATGGGTCATTCCTCCTTGTGTCAGCTCTCCGGGGCGGCGTCGGCGCCGTCCCAGACCTCCAGGCCGGTGTCCGGCTCCCAATCCGCTGCGGACACCGCCTGCCAGCGCAGGACAGCATAGTCCTCCGCGCCGGTCACGCGCACCTCCACCTCCAGCACCTGGGTGTCGGAGATGGGGCAGGTATATACATAGGTATCGCCGGGCAGGGCCGTAACACCCTCCGGCACGTCCCCGGCCCGGAGACGGGCCAGGATCGCCTCCGCCTGACAGTCGGCGGCGTAGTAACCGTACACCGCCTCCGCCGAGGCGTCCGACAGCCGCCGGTCCGCCTGGACCGTGCCCAGGCCCAGCAGGGCGAAGATGGTCAGGCACAGCACCGCAAAGATCACCAGCAGGGAACTCCCGCCCACCGCGGGCGGGGTAAAGCGGCGGATGTCATCCATGGTCGGCCACCTCCTGTCCCGCCACGGGCAGATCCGCCAGCAGATCGCCGTCCGCCGTGTAGACCTGGACCTGGGCGGCCCAGAGGTAGTCCAGGCCGCTGTCGGCGGAGAGGATCAGCAGGTGGTAGGCCGCGGCATCCGCGTCGGTCACACTGTTCCATCCGGCGTCGTAGGAAATGCTCCAGCCGCCGTCGCCGGAGGCGGCGGACCGGGCGGTGAAATACGTCTCGTCGCCGCTCTTCAATGCCTCGGCGGCGCTCTGGGCTTCCATCAAGGCCCGGTCCCGGGCCTCGCCGTAGCGGGAGGTCCGGTCCGACAGGACGAACACCTGGACGCACAGGGCCGCCGCCAGGGCGAACACCAGCACCATTACCATCTGCTCCATCAGGGCCAGGGGGGTCTTGCTGCGTCTCATGGCGCCGCCTCCTTCCCGCTGCGCAGATACAGCGTCACCTGCTGCGTCTCTCCGTCGGCGCTGGTGATCTCCACGGTCAGAAGGCCCGCGCCGGACAGGGAGACGGAAAGGCTCTCGGCCTCCAGGACGGGCTCACCGTCCTCCGGGGCGAAGTCCCCGGACGCATCGGTGAACAGCTCCCGCAGCCAGCCGTCGTGGCAGTAGACCCGGGTGACGTAGGCCTCACCGTCGATGGTCTCCCAGAGCTCCAGGGCGTCGGAGCCGCCGAAGGCGCCCGCGCTGATGCCGCCGGAGCGGTCCGCCTGGCGGACCCGGGTGGCAATGTACTGGGCAACGGTGCGGCTTTCGTAGCTCTCCCGGTCCCGCTCCGTCAGGCGCTGATAGGCGTCCGCGCCCATCAACAGCACCGACAGCACGCAGGCGGCAAATATCCCGAACAGCAGCAGCGCCAGCAGGCCGTTCAGGGAATGATCCTTTTCTCGTCTCATGGCTCGTTTTCCAATACGGTGATGTCCGGCATCAGGTTGGACGCAAAGACATCGTAGTAGACCGTGTAGCGGTCAGTGTCGATCTGGAGGCCATAGCGCTCCTCCATGTACGCAAGGTCCGG
Source organism: Dysosmobacter sp. Marseille-Q4140 (assembly GCA_018228705.1). Taxonomy (NCBI): domain Bacteria; kingdom Bacillati; phylum Bacillota; class Clostridia; order Eubacteriales; family Oscillospiraceae; genus Dysosmobacter; species Dysosmobacter sp. Marseille-Q4140. Next base: position 889,286 of record CP073694.1, read on the forward strand.
GGGATAGATCCCCTCGGCGGCGTAGCAGGCCACAGCGGAGCGGCGCAGGGCCTCCTCCAGCTGGCGGCGCCCCTGGTCGTCCCGGCCGTTTTCCAGGTTGGACAGGGCAGTGAAAAAGCACAGCGCCGCGGCCAGGGCCACCACCGGCAGCAGCAGCGCCCGTACCGCGCCGCCGAAGGCGTTTCTCCTTCTCCTCATCATAGGCTCACCCGATGGCCGTCATGATGTGCATGAGCGGCAGCATCACCGACAGCAAAATGACCCCCACCATCACCGACGTCACCAGCACCAGGGCGGGCTCCACCCGGGCCACCTTGGCCTCCAGGGCCTCCTGGCTCTCCAGGGTCAGACGGCGGGCGATTTCCTCCATCACCGTATCGCCGGTGCCGCTGCGAAGGCCTAGGGCCAGCAGGCGGCAGGCGGCCACGGGCAGGGCCTGGGAATCCCGCAGCGCCGCGGCCAGGCCGGCCCCCTGGGCCAGCCGGGACTGGCAGTCACGGCAGCGGCGCACCGCGGCGGGCACGTCGCCCAACAGTGTCTCCGACAGCTCCAGGGACTCCTCCAGAGGCAGGCCGCTGCGCAGGCCCATGGCCAGCGCCTGGGCAAACCGGGCGACGCCCATCTGCCGGGACACGCCCTTGTCTCCCCGGCGGCGGTGCCACCAGGCCAGGACCAAGGCCCGGAAGGACGTGCTGGCAGCAAAGGCCCCCAGGCCGAGGACCATCAGGGCCAGCACCGCGCACAGCACCGGCATGGCGGCGTCCAGCGCCTGGCCCAGGGCCAGCAGGCCTCCAGCCACACCGGTCATCTGGCCGCCCAGGGAGGCGTACACGTCCCGGAACACCGGCAGCACCCGCACCAGCAGCACCACGATCACCACCAGCATCACCAGCAGCAGCACCGCCGGGTACAGCAGCGACGAGCGGACCTGCCGGTCCAGCCGGTCCCGCCCCTCATAGTACCGGGACAGGGCCTGGAGGGCCTCCTCCAAATGGCCGCTGCGCTCGCCCACCTCCACCAGGCCCACCACGTAGAGGGGAAAGCGGCCCGTCTGCCTCATAACGGCAGACAAAGGCGTACCGCAGTCCGCCTCCCGGGCCATGGAGGAGAGCAGTTCTCTCTGCGCGCCTCCGCGCTCTTCCTCCGCCAGCAGGGACAGTCCGTCCGCGGCGCCCACACCGGCGTGAATCAGCAGTGACAGTTCCCCGCACAGCGAGGACAGTTCCATATCAGACAAGCAACGGTTTTTCATAGGCAGCTCCCGCAAAAAAATAGGCTTGCATCAAGTTGCAAGCCTATTTTAATGCAAATCTGTCGATCCGTAAAGGGGAAAAGTCAGTAGAGATACTTCACCGTGTAATTCTTGCCGTCACCGATATACTGCATGATGGAGGCACTCTGCTTGCCGCTGGAGGCGAAGGTGGGGTCCATCCGCTGCCAGGAGGTGCCGTCGAAGTAGATGACGCCCTCCACCCAGCCGGTCTTTTCGGACCAGACGCTGATCCAGGCATGATATGCGGTACCGGCGTAGCCCACCACCAGCTTGCAGGGCACGCCCTGGCTGCGGAGCATCCCGGTCATCAGCGCCGCATAGTCGAAGCAGATGCCGGTCTTTTTGGCCAGCACGGTATCCAGCACCGGCAGGTAGCCGCTCTGGACCGTGGCCGCCAGCTGCTTGTCATAGGTGAGGTTCTTTACCACAAACTCATAGATGGCCTGGACCTTGGCCAGGGGATCCGTCTTGCCGGCGGTCAGCTCCGCCGCCTTGGCCACAGTCTTCGGGGCCACGCCGTAATCCACGTACTGATTGGGCCGCAGGAAGGGCGCAAATTCGTCCGTCAGCGTCACCTGGAAACTGACGGAGGTCACCGTGGAGTACTTGGTGCCGGAGATGTTCTCGTAGACGATCACCTGATAGGAGCCGTTGCCGTCAGACAGGGGAAACACTTCCCACTCCCCGGCAGTAAGGTTATAAGTATAGGTAGTGGTGGGCCCCTTCACCTGGGCCTTCAGCCGCTTGCTGGTGGAAGCGGTGTACTGGACCATCACATAGCCGTCCCTGGTGTTGGAGTAGTCGATAACGGCCTTATCGCTCTTTTTCACCTGGGTACCGGAGGCCACCGGCTGCATGGTGTCCGGGATAGCCGCGGAGGCCGCCAGGGCCACCGCCTCGTCCTCCAGATCCACTTCTTCCAGCGTCACGCTGTCGATCCAGGCTTCCTCTTCTCCGGCCGCCGCTTCGGTTTCCGTGCCGGCGGCACAGCCGGTCAGAGCCATGGACAGCAGCAGCAACAGCGCAAGCGCCCGTAATTTCCAGTTTTTCATAGGGGATTCTCCTTTCCGCCCCTCCGGGGCAGACTGTCTCATTCTGTTTTAGTATAGCAGGTTCCCCGTAAAAAGTGAAGTACTTTTTCGAATTCCTCCGCATTTTTTGCATTTTGACGTAACTTTTACGCTTTTTCCATTGCATCACCCGGGGGTTTGTGGTATCTTGTACTATATAATTCTATCCGTATGTCCATATTGATCTGCTCGTATCAGTTTCCAGCAGGAGAGGAGGGATGGCATATGGAGATCCCGGATCTGCAGGTGCGGATGCTGGGCGGCTTCTCGATCCGCCTGGGCGGAAAAGAGATCAACGACAGCGATAACCGTTCCAGAAAAGTCTGGCTGCTGATGGCCTACATGATCTATTGCCGCAACCGTTCCATCTCTCAGGAGGAACTGGCGGATCTGCTGTGGGGCGAGGAGGAGCGCAGCTCCAACCCCATCAACGCTCTGAAAACCATGTTCCATCGGGTGCGCTCCCTGCTCAATCAGTTGGACAGCGCCGCCGGACACAGTCTCATTGTGCGGCAGGAGGGTACTTACGCCTGGAACCAAGAGGTCCCCTTTTCTCTGGATACCGACGATTTTGAGGCGCTCTGCCGTAAGGGCGCGTCCGAGGAGGACGAGGAGGCCCGTCTGGAGACCGATCTCCAGGCCCTTGCTCTGTACGGAGGCGATTTTCTGCCCAAGCTGTCGGCGGAACCCTGGGTGGTACCCATCTCCGCCTACTTCCACAATTTATACATCCGGACCGTCCAGGAGGTCCTTCCCCTGCTGGAGGGCCGCGGCCGCCTGGAGGAGGCAGCGGAGCTGTGCCGCAAGAGTGTGGTGGTGGAGCCTTACAATGAGCTGCTCTATCAGCACCTGATGCAGGATCTGCTGACCCTGGGCCGGCAGCAGGAGGTCATCTCTGTCTACGAGGACATGAGTCAGCTGCTCTTTGACAATTTCGGCATCATGCCCTCCGACGAGACCCGGGCCATCTACCGGGAGGCCATGCGCACCGTCAATGACAAGGCGGTGTCCATCATCACGCTCCGGGAGCAGTTGCGGGAGCCGGAGGGAAGCGCCGGTGCGCTGTTCTGTGACTATGACTTTTTCAAGGTTCTCTACCACGCCGAAGCCCGGGCCGTAGCCCGCAGCGGCGACGCGGTCCATATCTGCCTGCTCTCCGTCACCGGCGATCAAAACCAGGAGCTGCCCAAGCGGAGCCTGGACCGGTGCATGGAAAATCTCCAGGAGCTGATCCGCACCAGCCTCCGAAAGGGCGACATCGCCGCCCGTTGCAGTATCTCCCAGTACATCCTGATGCTGCCCCAGGCCAATTACGAAAACAGCTGCAGAGTCTGCGAGCGGATCATCCGGGCCTTCGGCCGCCAGTACCCCCACTCCCCCGCCTCCCTGCACTACTCGGTGCAGCCCTTGGAACCCAACGCCTGACGATGCGCAAAGGAGCCGCCCTCTTAAGAGGGCGGCTCCTTTTTCCTGTTTCAGCGGGATCTCAGGCCGCTCTTCCGGCCAGCTTGCGGATCACCAGCAGCGTCAGCAGCATCAGCACCACGGACACCGGCAGGGCGATGACGGCGTTGGGCACAAAGCCGGCGAAGATGTAGCTGACCAGGCTCACCGCCGCGGCGGTGATGGCGTAAGGCAGCTGGGTGGACACATGGCTGACATGGTCGCACTGAGCGCCGGCGGAGGCCATGATGGTGGTGTCAGAGATGGGAGAGCAGTGGTCGCCGCACACGGCGCCGGCCATGCAGGCGGAGATGCACACGATGGACAGGGGGTTGTCCATGGGGAACACGTTCTGGACAATGGGGATCAGCATACCGAAGGTGCCCCAGCTGGTGCCGGTGGCAAAGGCCAGCAGGCAGCCGATCACGAACACCAAGGCCGGCAGCAGCATCTGGACGCCGGCGGCGCTGCTCCACACGAAGTCCCGGACAAAGTACTTGGCGCCCAGGGAGTCGGTCATGGCCTTGAGGCTCCAGGCGAAGGTCAGGATCAAAATGGCGGGCACCATGGCCTTGAAGCCCTCGGGGATGCAGCCCATCATCTCCCGGAAGGACATGGCCCGGCGGACCATGTAGTACACGACGGTGAACACCAGGGCAAAGGCGGAGCCCAGCAGCAGGCCCACGGAGGCATCGGAACCGGAGAAGGCGTCCACGAAGCTGGCGCCGGAGAAGAAGCCGCCGGAGTAGATCATGCCGATGACGCAGCAGATCACCAGCACCACGATGGGCAGCACCAGGTCCAGCACACGGCCCTTGTCCTCCTCCATCTCCTCGTCCATCATGGCGTAGGGATTGGGGCCGGAGAACAGGTCGCCGGTCTCCCGGGCGTTGTCCTCAAACTTCTTCATAAGGCCGAACTCGGTCTTCATCAGCGCCATGCCCACCATCATGACGATGGTCAAGATGGCGTAAAAATTGAAGGGAATGGCCCGGATAAAGAGGTTCAGGCCCTGGCCGTCCTCGGCAAAGCCCGCCACGGCGGCGGCCCAGGAGGAAATGGGGGCGATGATGCACACCGGAGCGGCGGTGGCGTCGATGATGTAGGCCAGCTTGGCACGGGAGACCCGGTGCTTGTCGGTCACCGGCCGCATGACGCTGCCCACGGTCAGGCAGTTGAAGTAGTCGTCAATGAAGATCAGGATGCCCAGGACGATGGTGGCCAGCTGGGCGCCCACCCGGCTCTTGATATGCTGCTGGGCCCACCGGCCGAAGGCGGCGGAGCCGCCGGCCTTGTTCATGAGACACACCAGAGTGCCCAGGATCACCAGGAAGGCCAGGATACCCACGTTATACCCGTCGGAGAGCACCGAGACGATGCCGTCCTCAAACACGTGGAGGACCGTGCCCTCAAAGGAGAAGTTGGAGTACAGCAGGCCGCCGGCCAGGATGCCGATGAACAGGGAGGAATACACCTCCTTGGTGATCAGCGCCAGGGCGATGGCAATGATGGGGGGCACCAAAGCCCAGAAGGTATTGTAAAAATGGCTGGGGGACTCCACATAGCCGGTGCCGCCGCAGGCGGCGCAGACATTTTCGCCGCCGCAGCTTTCACATTCCGGGTCCAGTCCGTAGCAGTCCATACAGGCGCCGGAGGCGCCGCAGTCGGGGCACTCGATCATTTTGGTGCCAGGTTCCTCGGTGGGATCGCTGGCCGCCGCCGGAACGGCCATGGCCGCGCACAGCACCAGCACCAGCGCCAGCAGGGGCAGCAGTCGCCGCAGATGATGTCTCATGTTTTCTCTCTCCTTACACAAAAAAATGAAGCCATGAAGGTATCATGGCTTCACGCAGGCACGATATGGTTCCCACGGGTCATGACAGCGCTCCACCTTGGGGGTGACAGTCCGGCGGATGTTCTCCGGCGGCCCGGCCCCTCTCCGCCAGGCAGCGGAGCGAAGCCTCGGCGGGCTCCCCTTTCCCGTCTCCCCCGGTGTCCTGCCGTTGGGGATGGGTACTCTTGAAGTCCGCGCCTCTATCATGGATTCAGTTGCTTGTACATTATATAAGATATTGGAAAAAAGTCAACCGGAAACCTAAATTTTTTGCTGTTTTCTCCAAAAAACGTCTCCGGAGGCCGCGGCCTCCGGAGGCGGACAGGTCTTTTCCGATCAATACCGGCCCAGGGAGGCGGCCGTGTCGGAGGTCGCGGTCTTGCCGAAGTGGAAGTCGTTGCCGGGCAGAATGGCGTTGAGGACAATGCCGGCGATGGCGGCGATGGCCAGAGAGGTCAGGGTGATGGAGGCGCCGCCCACGTGGAAGGTCAGACCTCCGCTGAAACCCAGGCCGCACACCAGGATGACGGCGGCGATGATAAGGTTGCGGGAGTTGGTGAAGTCCACCTGGTTCTCCACCACGTTGCGCACGCCGATGGCGGAGATCATGCCGTAGAGGATGAAGCTGACGCCGCCGATGATGGCCGCGGGGATGGTGTTGACCAGATAGGCAAAGGCCGGAGAGAAGGACAGCACCACCGCGTAGATGGCGGCCAGCCGGACCACCCGGGGATCGTGGACCCGGGAGAGCACCAGCACGCCGGTGTTCTCGCCGTAAGTGGTGTTGGCGGGGCCGCCGAAGAGGCCCGCCAGGGAGGTGGCGACGCCGTCGCCGATGAGGGTCCGGTGCAGGCCCGGGTCCTCGATGAAGTTCTCGCCCACCGTGGCGGAGATGGCGGACATATCGCCGATGTGTTCCATCATGGAGGCGATGGCGATGGGAGCCATGACCAGGATGGCGGAAATATCAAACTTCGCCACGCTTCCGCCGAAATTCGTCACAAAGGGCTGGAAGCCCAGGATGGGATTCATGCCGCTGAGAAGCGTGGTATCCGCCAGACCGGAGAAGTCCACCATGCCGGCCACCAGGGCAACCACATAGGACCCCACCACGCCCAGCAGGATGGGGATGATCTTGATCATGCCCTTGCCCCAGATATTGGCCACAATGATGATGGCCATGGCCACCAGGGCCAGCCACCAGCAGGTGGAGGCGTTGGACACGGCGGAGGGGGCCAGGTTCAATCCGATCAGGATGATGATGGGGCCGGTGACCACGGGGGGCAGATAGTGCATGACCCGGTGGACGCCCACGGCCTTGATGACCAGGGCCAGCACCACATACAGAAGGCCCGCCACCACGATGCCGCCGCAGGTGTACTGGAGCTTCTCAGCGGCCTCCATACCGGCATAGATGCCGGCGTCCATCTCCGCCATGGCCTGGAAGCCGCCCAGGAAAGCAAAGGAGGAGCCCAGGAAGGCGGGGACCTTCAGCCGGGTGCACACATGGAAAAAGAGGGTGCCGAAGCCGGCGAAAAAGAGGGTGGTCTGGATGGACAGGGGCAGGCCGTAGCTCTGGACCAGGATGGGCACCAATACCGTGGCGCCGAACATGGCGAACATATGCTGGAGGCCCAGGATCAGCATTTTGGGCACGCCCAGGGTCCGGGCGTCCCGGATGGGGGCCTGGGATGCGGCAGTCTTTTCGTTCATTTGTTTTCTCCTCTCACTCATTGGGTTCTCTTCTCACAACACGGGCAAAAAAATACCGGCCCCTGGCCGGTCAAAAGGAAAAATGGGAATAAGAGGACACCGCCGCCAGCGCCGCCGTCAGGTGATGATAAGCCAGCATGGTGTTCCCTCCTCCGTCATTTGCCTCATTATACAGAAGCCTCCTTCCCTTTGCAAGTCTGGTTTTCCATGAGAGCCCCATAAAATCTCGGCAGAAAATTGTAAAAAATGACGAGGTGGTATGACCTCGTCATTTCAGCAGTTCGGATATTTGGGATTCTCCATATACCGCCAGCCCCTGAGCTGCCAGCAGTTCCGCTGCGACACCGTCCCCGGCGGTCAGGGTACCGGTGAAGGAGCCGTCATAGATCTGCCCATGGCCGCAGGAGGGGCTGCGCTCCTTCAGCACCGCGGCCTCACAGCCGAAAAAGCGGCACAGGGTCAGCGCCTCCTCCGCACCCTGGCGGTACTGCTCCGTCACATCCAGCCCGGCGGCGGTCACAACCGCCTCGCCCCGCCGCTCGGCAGGGGGACGGGGCGTGGCCAGGCCCCCCAGCTGCTCAGGGCACACCGGCACCAGCTCATGCCGCTCCGCCAGGGCCGCCGCCAGAGGGTGGGCCTTGGAGGCCCCGTCGTACCGGCAGCGGCAACCCAAAAGGCACGCGGAGATCAGCAGCCTCATGCCCGGCCCTCCATGGCCTGCCGCTCCCGCAGCAGCTCCCGGTGGAGCCGCAGGACGCTCCAGCCGCGGTTGTGGGGCGTGAGAACCGCTTTCAGGCACTCCGGCCCCGCGCCCGCCCCGGCCAGGGCCGGCAGCAGGGCGTCCAGCCGGTCCTCCAGGCCGCACAGCACCAGCATCCGTCCTCCCAGAGGCCCGCCGGCATAGGGCAGGGCGGCCCCGGGATCGTCGTCCAGTCCCGCCAGCACCGCTAGGGTCTTGTTGTAGTCCGCCTTTGCCACCGGCACCACCTCAGCCCCCAGGGGACCCACAGCGGACTCCACCGCCAGCACCGCCGGCAGCGTGTCAAACCCGAACAGCAACAGCTTTCCGCTCATGTCGTCTCCTCCTCTTGTCCGCTCTTCAGCGCAGCGCGCTGCCGTTCAGCACCGCACCGGTCAGCCGGTCGCCCTCGTAGCACAGCTTCAGCGAGAAAAAGGGCACATCCCGGTCCAGCAGGTCCAGAAAGATCTTGTCCCCCTCCCACATGGGGAGGCTGCGCAGGTCCGCCTTTTTGATCCAGGCCAGCTCCCCCTCGTCACAGGGGTGGGGCGTGCCGGTCCAGCCGGTGGCGGTGAACAGATGCATGTACTCCGTGGGCGCCTGGTCAGACACAAAGGTCACCAGCCCCCGATAGCGGTAATCGGTCAGGGTCAGGCCCGTCTCCTCCCAGGTCTCCCGGAGGATGCAGTCCTCGGGGCTCTCCCCCTCCAGGAACTTGCCGCCCACGCCGATCCACTTGTCGCGGTTGAGGTCGTGGGCTTTCTTGACCCGGTGGAGCATCAGGTATTCGTCCCCCCGCTCCAGATAGCACAGTGTGGAATTGATCACGGCCCCGCCTCCTCTTTTACCCTTATTATACGCAAAAACCGCCAAAAAGGGAAGCCCCTGAAAAAGCGGCACCGGCCGGAGGGGAAATCCCCTCCGGCCGGCAATTTTCAGAAGATTTACGCACGTTTTCCGTGCAGAAGAGCTTTGAGCAGCTGGATCACCAGCATGCTGCCGAAGGACAGTCCCACGATGATGCCCACCTGACCGGCGGACAGTGCCGCCACCTGGAACAGCGGCTCCAGAGGCGGGATCAGCAGCACTGCACCCAGCAGCACCACGCCCACGGCAAAGGCGCCCAGCAAAAAGCGGTTGTCCCAGAACCGCCGGGTCAGCAGCACCGGCCGGACGGACTTGCAGTCGAACCCGTGGAACAGGCGGCTGAGGCACAGCGTGGCAAAGGCCATGGTGCTGCCCAGGGCCGCGCCGCCGGCGCTGAGCCCCAGATGGAAGGCGGTGATGACGGCGGCAGCGATCACCGCGCCCTCCACCACCACGCTGGTGAGGAAGTCCCGGGTCAGGATCCCCTCCTCCCGGGGGCGGGGCTTCTCCCGCATGACGGCATCGGTGTGGGGCTCCAGTCCCAGGGCGATGGCGGGCAGGGAATCTGTCAGCAGGTTGATGAACAGCAGGTGCACCGCCGCAAAGGGCACCGGCAGGGCCAGCAGCGACGCGTACAGCACCGTGATGATGGCGGCGGCGTTGCCGGAGAGCAGGAACTGGATGGAGCGCTTGATGTTGGCGTAGACGTTGCGGCCGTTCTTCACCGCCTGGACGATGGTGGCAAAGTTATCGTCCGTCAGCACCATGCCGGCGGCGTCCTTGGCCACCTCTGTGCCGGTGACGCCCATGGCCACGCCGATATCCGCCTGCTTGAGGGCCGGGGCGTCGTTGACGCCGTCGCCGGTCATAGCCACCAGGCTCCCCCGCTCCTGCCAGGCCCGAACGATACGGATCTTGTGCTCCGGGGACACCCGGGCGTAGACGCTGACCTTGGGGACGAAGGCCTGGAGCTCCTCGTCGCTCATCTTGTCGATAACAGCGCCCTCCACCGCCTCGGTGCCCTCGGTCAAAATGCCGATCTCTTTAGCGATGGCAGCGGCGGTGACCTTGTGGTCGCCGGTGATCATGATGGGCCGGATACCGGCGGCGATACACTCCGCCACGGCCTTTTTGGACTCCGGACGGGGCGGATCCATCATGGCAATGAGGCCCAGCAGCGTCAGTCCGTTTTCATCGGCCAGGCTGACGGCGGGGCTCGTCACCGTCCGGCAGGCGAAGGCCAGGACCCGCAGCCCCTGGCTGGAGAAGCGCTCGTTGGCCGCCTCCACCTGGGCCCGCTCCTCATCGGAGATGACGCACCGGTCCAGCAGCACGTCCACGGCGCCCTTGGTGGCCATCAGAAGGCCCCCGGAGAGCTGGTGGACCGTGGACATCATCTTCCGGTCGGAGTCAAAGGGGATCTCTGTGATCCGGGGCCACTTGCTACGGGTGACCAGCTCGTCGAAGCCGTAGTCCTCGCCCAGGCGCACCAGGGCCGTCTCGGTGGGATCGCCCACCTCGCCGTGCTCATCCACAGTGGCGTCGCTGCACAGCAGAGCCGTCCGCAGCAGGGGCTCCTGAACGGGATCGTGGAAGTCCGCCTCCTCCGCCCGGATGATCTTGCCGCCGGTATAGAGGGCCTTAACCGTCATCTTGTTCTGGGTCAGGGTGCCGGTCTTGTCGGAGCAGATCACAGACACGCTGCCCAGGCCCTCCACTGCCTGGAGCTTGCGGATGATGGCGTTCTCCCGGGCCATCTTCTGGGTGCCGAAGGAGAGGACGATGGTGACGATGGAGCTCAGAGCCTCGGGGATGGCCGCCACCGCCAGGGCCACGGCAAAGACGAAGGCATTGACCACATCCTCCTTGCGCAAAAAGACGCTGACGGCAAAAATCGCGGCGCAGATGATCAAAATGCCGATGGAGAGTTTGCGGCCAAACTGGTCCAGACTCACCTGGAGGGGCGTTTTCTTCTCCTCGGTGCTCTTGAGCAGAGCGGCGATCTTGCCCATCTCCGTGTGCATGCCGGTGCCGGTCACCAGGAACTGACCCCGGCCGTAGGTGACGAAGCTGCCGGAGAACACCATGTTCTTCCGGTCGCCCAGGGGCACCTCCCCGGCGATCTCACCCAACTCTTTCTCCACCGGCAGGCTCTCGCCGGTCAGGGCGCTCTCAGCGCACTTGAGGCTGGCGCACTCCAGCAGCCGCCCGTCGGCGCAGACCGCGTCGCCGGCCTCCAGGGCCACCACGTCGCCGGGCACCACGTCCCGGCCGGGGATCTGGATGAGATGGCCGTCCCGCAGGACCTTGGCCGTGGGGGCGGACATCTGCCGGAGGCTGTCCAGAGAGGCTGTGGCCTTCACGGTCTGGACCGTACCCAAAATGGCGTTCATGGTGATGACCACCAGAATGACGATGGTGCTCTCCACATCCCCCAGCACCGCGGACACCGCCGCCGCCAGGATCAAAATGATCACCAGAAAATCTGCATACTGCTCCAGGAAGATCCGCGCCACACTCTTGCGGCCCTCCTCCCGCAGCTCATTGGGGCCGTACTGCTCCAGCCGCCTGGCGGCCTGGTCGGCGGTAAGGCCGCTTTCAGAGCTCTCCAGATCCCGGAACAGCTCCACCCGGCTGCGCTGCCAAAACTCCTTTTTCCCTTCCATAGCTTCCCTCTTTCCCGGCGGCAATCAAAAAGGCGAGGCTTTTGCGCCAATGCCACCGCATTGATGCAAAAGTCTCGCCGTTTCCATCCAAAAGCGGGGTTTTCACCCGTACTGACGCCATTGGATACACATTGCTGTGCCAGCTACTCCCTTTTGTCTATGGGGCATGATATCCCATTTTGCGCGGAAAGTCAAGGGGCAAACCAGCCAATTTTTTCTGAAAATTTTACGGATCAATCCGCTTTCCGGCGGTAGAGCAGGTTGCCTACCACCATGACCACGGCGTAGATGATGAGGTAGAACCACACCGTTTTGCCGTAGCCGGCGAAGGCGGCATACACCATGAAGCCGCAGCCGCAAAGGCCCAGAGCCGGCATCACGAAGCGGCGGAAGCCATTCAGATCCTTCGCCTTGCGCATGAACTGGATGAACATGGGCACATACATGGCGTACAGCGTGATGATAGGCAGCTCGGAGCTGTCGAAGCAGAAGGGACCGAACCACCCGCTGTCCAGGTTGGCGCCGTAGAAGAACAGCAGCCAGACCGCGTCCAGCCCCAGGCTGACGATGGCGGAGTTGGTGGGCATGTTGGTCACCGGGTCCACCTGGGAGAAAAGGTCCGGCCGGGGGCCCTCCCCCCGGACAGCCAGGGCGTACATTCCCCGGCAGCAGGAGAGCATCAGGCCGTTCAGCGTACCCGCGCAGGACACCACGATCAGGGCGAATACCGCCACGCCGCCCACGGGCCCCAGCAGCCGCTGGAAGGCCATCTTGGCGGCAGCCTCGCCGCTGGCCATGAGTTCCTCCGTAGTAACGGTGCCGTTGAGACCGATATAATAGAGGATATAGGTGGCCACCACGATAAAGGAGCCCAGGATCAGCGCCCGGGGGAGATTGCGCTTGGCGTCCTTCAGCTCGGCATTGATGGAGGTGGCCAGGATCCAGCCCTCGTAGGCAAAGGCCACCGCCACAGTGGAGGCCATAAGGCCCTGGCCGGTGGAGATAGAGGCAGTGGACATGGTGGCGAAATTCTCCGCCATATGGCCGTTGGCAAGGCCAATCACCGTGCCCACCAGGGCCATCAGCGCCAGGGGCACCATCTTGATGACGGTGGTGGACACCTGGAATTTACCCGCCAGCCGGGGAGAGAGCGCGTTGAGCGTATAGTCCAGGCACAAAAACAGCGCCGCGATGGTCATGCAGGCGCCGCTGGTAATCCGGTCCTGCCAGCCGATCAGCACGCAGAAGTACCGCGCGCAGATCCAGGCCAGCACTGATACCAGACAGGGGGTGTACAGCACCGCCATGAACCAGCCCACGTTATAGGCGTACCGGCGGCCCATGGTGGCCTCGGCATAGTCCACCAGGCCATTGACCTTCTCATACCGGGTAGCCATCGTGGCGAACACGTAGGAGCAGATGATCATGATGGCACCCACGATACCCCAGGCCAAAATGCCCAGCGGCATGTTGCCCCCCGTTTTGTTCAGCACCGTCTCCGCCTTGAAAAATACGCCGGAGCCAATGACGATGCCCACCACCATGCACACGGCGGTGGGCAGTCCGTATTTCTTTTCCAGCCGGTTGTCCATGTCGCGGCCTCCTTTACTATTTGCCCCTTTAAAGCGGCAATGCCATTTACGGCAGCAGAGGTAGGATACCACAACCCTGCACAAAATGCAAGCTGTTTTTCCCGGTTTTCTTCGTCAATGTGCAAAAATGCAGCTCACTCCCCCATGACCTGGAACACGATGTCCCGGACCCGGTCCCGGGTATCGCACTCCACCAGCGTCAGGTTCTGCCAGGGGCCTACCGTGATCTTTCCATTTACAAAGGGCACCGTGATGAAGGGGGACAGCAGGGCAGACTTGATATGGGAGGAGCCGTTGTCGTCGTGCCAGGTGTTGTGGTGCTGGTAGGGGATCACGCGGCCATGCTCGTCCAGATAAGGAGAGAATACGTCCAGGGCCTCCTTCAGATCGTGGTGGACGATGCCCGGCTCGAACTCCAGCGTGGTCAGGCCCGCCACGCCGCCGGTGGTGAAGCCGGTGATGATGCCGGCGGAGATGCCGTGCAGGCGGCAGGCCTCCGTCACCGCGTGCTGGAAGTCCTCCGTCACGTCGATCATACCCATGTGGGCCTTGGTGTGATAGGTTTTCGTCTCGGTGTAAACTGCCATGGTGCGCCTCCTTGCGTTTTTCTGCATTGTATCACATCCGCCGCCGTGTTACAATCAAGGAAACCACCTGAAAGGAGGCGCTGTCATGCGAGCCTTTGACGCCGGCCCCGGGGTCATTACGGCGGACCTCCACGGGAAGAACACCTATCAGGCCAAAATCACCGTGGACGCCCTGCTGCGCCGGGCGGGCAGCGGCACCTACCGCCTGCGGCTGATCCACGGCTGCCACGGCGGCACCGCCCTGCGGGACTTTCTGGAGGCCGAGTACCGGGGCCATCCAAAGGTGAAGCGGCTGCTCCGCTCCCCCGACGGCGGCGCCACGGAGCTGATACTGCGGGAGTACGCCGGGAAATAAATCTGCGCCGTTTAAAGCGGCGGAATGGAGGAATCATTCATGCGCGTGGCACTGATCCAGATGCCGGTGACGGCGGACCGGGAGGGAAATCTCCGCACCGCCGCCGAAAAGCTCCGTCAGGCGGCGGCCGGAGGGGCGGATATTGCCGTCCTGCCGGAGATGTTCTGCTGCCCCTATGAAAACCGCTGCTTCCGCCCCTATGGTGAGGAGGCGGGCGGGCCCGCCCAGGCCATGCTGTCCCAAACGGCGGCGGAGACGGGAATGTATGTAGTCGGCGGCTCCATCCCGGAGCTGGAGGACGGCAGAGTCTACAACACCTGCTTCGTCTATGGCCTCGACGGCGCCCAGCTGGCCCGGCACCGCAAGGCCCACCTCTTTGACATCGATGTGCCCGGCGGGCAGCGGTTCAAGGAGTCCGACACCTTCTCCCCCGGCGATTCCATCACCACCTTCGAGACGAAATTCGGCACCATGGGTCTTTGCATCTGCTTCGACCTTCGGTTCGAGGAGCTGGCCCGGTGCATGTGCCTGCGGGGCGCCAGAGTGATCTTCGTACCGGCGGCCTTCAACATGACCACCGGCCCGGCCCACTGGGAGCTTCTGTTCCGCCAGCGGGCCGTGGACAACCAGTGCTTCACCGTGGGCGTCGCCCCCGCCCGGGACGAGGCAGGGGCCTACGTGTCCTACGGCAACTCCATCGCCGTGGATCCCTGGGGCACGGTCCTGTGCCGGGCCGGGGCGGAGGAGGCCACGCTGTACGCCGATCTGGACCTTGACCGTGTGGAGGACGTCCGGACCCAGCTGCCCATCCTCTCCGCCCGGCGGACGGACCTGTACGAGGTGGGGGAGCGGTGAGCGGAGGCACCTTCGAGCGCATCTACCAGGTCGTACGGCAGATCCCCGCCGGACAGGCGGCCACCTACGGCCAGGTGGCTCGGGCGGCGGGTCTGGTCCGGGGTGCCCGGATCACCGGATACGCCATGGCCGCCTGCCGGGACCCCGCGGTCCCCTGCCACCGGGTGGTGGACCGGTTCGGCGGCACCAAGACCGCCTTCGACCGCCTGGCCCCCGGTACCCAGCGGACGCTGCTGGAGGCGGAGGGCATACCCTTCCGCTCCGACGGCACCGTGGACCTGGACCGGTGCCGCTGGACCCCATAGACGCAAAACCGGCGCCCTGCTAAAAAGCAGGGCGCCGGTCGTTTTTTCCTTATTTCTTGCGGCTGTTGTAGGCGGCAATGCCCAAGCCCAGCAGCTCAATGGAGCGGGAGAGCTCTGCGGGATTGGTGACGTAGGCGATGCGGATCTCGTTGCGGCCCTTGCCAGGCGTGACGTAGAAGGATTCCGCCGGGGTGTACATGACGGTCTCACCGTGGTCCTCGAACTCCTCCAGCAGGAAGTACTGCAATGTCTCCGCGTCGTCCACCGGCAGGGTGGCCATCACGTAGAAGGCCCCGTCGGGGTGGCTGAACTGGACGCCGGGAATCTTGGCGAGGCTCTCCACCACCGTGTCCCGGCGGCGCTGATACTCCTCCCGGACGGCAGTGTAGTAGGACGCGGGCAGCTGGCGGTACATGGCAGCGGCGCCCACCTGGTCCAGCGTGGCGGCGCACAGGCGGCCCTGGCAGATCTTCATGGCCTGGGCCATGAGCTCCTTGTTGCGGGAGATCAGCGCGCCCACCCGGGCGCCGCAGGAGGAGAAGCGCTTGGACACGGAGTCCACCACCGCCACGTTTTCCGCCGCATCGGTGAACTCCAGCATGGAGCTGAGCTTCTCGCCGGTGTAGACGATCTCCCGGTACACCTCGTCGCTGATGAGGAAGAGCTCGTGCTCCTTGGCGATGTCCGCCAGCAGCCGCATCTCCTGACGGTTGAGGACCACGCCGGTGGGGTTTCCGGGATTGGTCACCAGGATGGCCCGGGTGTGTTCATTGATGAGGGGCTCGATCTGCTCCCGGGTGGCGTAGCGGTAGCCGGCCTCGGGAGAGGTGGGGATGGCGCGGATGGAGGCGCCGGTGACACCCACAAAGGTAGCGTAGTTGGGATAGTAGGGCTCGGGAATCAGGATCTCGTCCCCGTCCTCCAGGATGCAGGAGAGGATGATCTCCAGGGCCTCGCTGCCGCCGTGGGTGGCCATGATGTCATCGCAGGTGATGGGGAAGCCCAGGTTGATGTAGTAATCCCGCACCGCCTCCAGATAGCACTCCACGCCGGTGGAAGGGGCATACTCCAGGACAGACTTGCCGAAATTGCTCACCGCGTCGAAAAACACCTTCGGCGTCTCGATGTCCGGCTGGCCGATGTTCAGGTGGTGGACGGTGCGGCCCTTGGCCTCCGCTGCCAGGACATAGGGGTGGAACTTCCGAATGGGAGAGAGCTCACAGGCGACGATCTTACTGGAAAATTTCATAGGAACGACCTCCTTGGTCTTGATTTTCAAATACGGTCCGGTTGGCCCGGGGATAAAAAAACGCCCCTGACAAGCGTCAGGGGCGAAAGGATCTTCCACGATACCACCCTGATCTGCCCACCGCCGGCGGCGGGCATCTCATGCCGCCCGGTAACGGGGGCGAATCGTCCCGCTCCTCGCGGGCTGCTCCAAAGTGGCTGCTCTCCGGCGTGGGCTGAGGGCTTGCACCGGTCCCCTCTCGCTTGGAGCCTGTTTCGGAAAGCTGGCTTTGTCATCGCGTTTATCGGTTTTTATTATACCGCTTCGGTTCCATTTGTCAAGCGTTTCCGCTCATGCCTGGTCCTCTTCCCAGGGCGGCGGGGCCTCCGGCTGTTCTGCGGCGCCCATCTGCAGCTCCTGCCACCGCTCCCGGGTGATGAGCAGCTGCCGGGGCTTGGAGCCCTCAAAGGGACCCACGATGCCCCGCTCCTCCATCTGGTCCACCAGGCGGGCGGCCCGGGAATACCCCAGCTTCAGCCGCCGCTGCAGCATGGACACGGAGGCCTGTCCCGTCTCCAGGACCACCTCCACGGCGGCGGGCAGCAGCTCGTCGCCCTCTTCCTCGCCGGTCTCCGCCGGGGCGGCACCGCGGCCGCCGCCCTTGCTGTCCTTCTCCTGGATGCTCTCCTCGATCTTGGCGATGACCTCGTCGTCGTACCGGGCCTCGCCGGACTGCTTGACAAAGGCCACCACCTGCTCGATCTCCTCGGGAGAGATGAAGCAGCCCTGGACCCGCTGGGGCTTTCCGGCGCCCAGAGGAGCGTAGAGCATGTCGCCACGGCCCACCAGTTTTTCCGCGCCGGTGGTGTCCAGAATGATCCGGGACTCCAGAGAGGAGGCCACGGCGAAGGCGATGCGGCTGGGGATGTTGGCCTTCATGAGGCCGGTGATCACGTCGGCGGAGGGCCGCTGGGTGGCGATGACCAGATGGACGCCGGCGGCGCGGCCCATCTGAGCCACCCGGCAGATGGACTCCTCCACCTCCTTGGCGGCCACCAGCATCAGATCGGCCAGCTCGTCGATGACCACCACCACGCTGGGCATGGTCTCCAGATCCTCCCGGCCCCGGGCCAGCTTGTTGAACTCCTCCAGCTTCTTCACGCCGTTTTCGGAGAAGATCTTGTACCGCTTCATCATCTCGAACACCGCCCACTGGAGGGCGCCGGCGGCCTTCTTGGGATCCGTCACCACCGGGATCAGCAGGTGGGGGATGCCGTTGTAGGGCGCCAGCTCCACCATCTTGGGGTCCACCATGATAAAGCGGACCTGGTCAGGGGTGGATTTATACAGGAGGCTGATGATCAGCGAGTTGGTGCACACGGACTTACCGGAACCGGTGGTGCCGGCAATCAGCACATGGGGCAGCTTCTCAATGTCCCCGATGACGTTGCGGCCGCCGATGTCCCGGCCCAGGGCAAAAGCAGTGCCGGATCTGTGGTCCGTGAATTCCCGGGACTCAATCACATCCCGGATCAGCACCGGCGTCACCTGCTTGTTGGGTACCTCGATGCCCACCACGGAGATCTTGTCGGGGATGGGGGCGATGCGCACGCCGGAGGCGCCCAGGGCCAGGGCGATGTCGTCGGCCAGATTGGTGATCTTGCTGAGCTTGACGCCCTGGTCCAGCACGAACTCATACCGGGTGACAGAGGGACCGTGGACCACGTCGCCGGCCGTGGCGTCCACGCCGAAGCTCACCAGAGTCTCCGACAGACGCCGGGCGTTGTTGCGCAGCTCGGCGCCAGCCTCGATGTGGTTCTCGCCCCGGCTCTGCTGCAGAAGGGTGATGGGCGGGAACTGATAGGCGTCCTCTTCCTCCGCCATCTTCTGCTCGATCTCCGCCGTGACGGCGGCGGTGGCGGCGGCCACCTCCCGGGCGGCCGCCTTCTTGCCGGAGGCAGGCTCCGACGCCAGGGGCGCGGGGGCCGGGGCCGACTGGGCGGCGGGCTTGTCCTCCGGAGCGCGCTCCGCCTCCCGGGCCGGGGCGGCTGATTGCCTGTCTGCCGGTTTGGCAGCGGGCTCCCCGCCGGAGAGGACCTGATCCGGAGTCTTCTGCTGGTCGGATTTATGCCGGAAGAAGCTGGTGAACCGGCCCTCCTTCTTCTCCTGCTCCGGCGGGGTCAGGTCCTCGCCGGCACTCCCGGCGGCGGGGGCGTCGTCCAGGGGGAAGTCGATCTGGGGCTTGGGCCGCTCCGGCTCGCTGCGGCGGACCGGCTCCGGAGCCGACAGGCGGATGGCCGGGGTCTTGGCGGGCTCCGGCTCCGGTTCCGGCTCGTACTGGGGCCGCTCCCGGAGCTTTTCCCACAGCGCCGCCGGTGTCAGGCGCAGGGCGATCATCAGCGCGATGACCAGCAGCAGCGCGAAGATGGGCAGGGCGGCATATTTGGAGAACACCGCCACGAAGCCCACCGCCAGGGACCCGGACACGGCGCCGCCGCTGTGGAGGGCCACGCCGTCGGTCCACAGGGCCTTCAGCACCCCAAAGCCGGGCTCATAGGCCTCCTTGGCCAGCAGCATATGTCCCAGGGCTCCGGTCAGCAGCGGCAGCAGCAGCGCGCAGGTGACCCGCAGCCGCACGGGGCGCCCCCGGTGCAGCAGCAGGATCAGCGACGCCATCAAAAGGGCCGGGAAGGACAGCCAGTAGCCGTACCCGAACAGCCCCTTGAGCACCAGCGCCAGCCAGTCCAGGAAGATGGCCTGGACGCCGAAATAGCTGACCGCCGCGCACAGCGCCACCACCAGCAGCACCGCGCCCCCCACCTCCCGGCGGACGGGGCGCTTCTGAGGCTGTCGGCTCCTGCTGCCGGAGCGGGCGGAGGAGCCGCCGCTCTTTTTCGTTGTGGTGGATTTCTTTCGTGTCGTGGATGCCACGGTGACACCTCCAGGGAAATGATTATTTGCCCAGCAGGGCCAGTACCAGCGTCAGCGCGCCGGCGGCCCAGCAGTAGTATGCAAACCAGCCGAAGCGGCCCTTGTCCGCGATCATCCGCAGCAGGCGGATGCAAAGATACCCCACACCTGCCGCCACGGCCACGCCCACCAGATACACCGGCACGTCGGCCCAGATGATCCCCCCCTCCAGCGCGCTCTTCAGGCTCAGGATGTTGGCACCCAGAATGGCGGGGATGGACAGCAGGAAGGAAAAGCGCACGGCGAACTTCCGCTCAAAGCCCACGAAGCACCCGGCGGTAATGGTGGTGCCGGAGCGGGAGATGCCGGGGCAGGTGGCAATGGCCTGAGCAACGCCCACCAGCAGCACATCCACCAGGGAGGCGTTTTTCTCCGTCTTGCGGCCCTTGCGGACCCGGTCGCTGGCGAAGAGCAAAAAGCCGGTGACCACCAGGGCCGCGGCCACGAAGTACAGGCTGTTGCCCAGGCCCTCTACAAAATCCTTCACCGGCAGCACAATGAACAGCGGCAGCGTGCCCACGATGATCAGCAGGATCATCCGCCGGGCGGGGGGCACCGGGTTGGGGGTGGTGCCGCGGGCCAGGTCCCGGACGCCGTCGATCAGCTCCAGGATCATGTCCCGGATATCCTGCCAGTAGGCGATGAACACAGCCACCAGGGTGCCCAGGTGCAGCAGGACGTCGTAGAAACCCGGCACCTCGATGGCCCTGGAGGCCAGCAGGTGCTCCGCGATAGCCAGGTGGCCGGAGCTGGAGATGGGCAGAAATTCCGCCACACCCTGGACCAGGCCCAGCAAAACAGCAGACAGCAGCGACAAATGCATCACGCTCCTAAAATTCTCATGTAGAGTATAGTATAGCACGGACAGGCGGCAAATTCCAGTCATATTTCCGCACATACCGGGCGAAACACAGATGACCCGGAGCCGGCGGCTCCGGGTCATCGTACGGTGTCACTCCTCGCCCAGGGCCTTCAGAGCGGCCCGGGCGGCGGCCTGCTCGGCCTCCTTTTTGCTGCGGCCCTCACCCCGGCCGGCGCTGACGCCGCCCACAAAGGCCTCCATTACAAAGACCCGGCAGTGGTCGGGACCGGACTCCTCTATCAGCTGGTAGGTGACGGCGGTGCCGGGGGTCCGCTGGACCAGCTCCTGCAGAGCGGTCTTGTAGTCCCGGCGGCGCTCCTCCACCACCTCTTCCCGCTCCGCATCCAGCAGCAGCCGGTGGATCAAGGCGTCGGCGGCAGCAATCCCGCCGTCCAGATACACGGCGGCAAAGACCGCCTCCATGGCGTCGGCCAAAATGGAGGGCCGCCGGCGGCCGCCGCCGCCCTCCTCGCCCCGGCCCAGCTTCAAATGCCGGCCCAGGTCCAGCCGCTGGGCGGCCTCGTACAGGCTCTGCTCGCACACCAGGGCCGCCCGGATCCGGGTCAGGTCGCCCTCCGGCAGGTCCGGATGCTGTCGGAACAAAAACTCCGCCGTCACGAACCCCAGTACCGAGTCCCCCAGAAACTCCAGCCGCTCGTTGCTCCGCAGCCCGGCGGCGCGGTGCTCGTTGGCGTAAGAGCTGTGGCTCAGGGCCTCCGCCAGCAGCTCCCGGCGGCGAAAGACGTACTCCAGTTTTCTCTCCAGATCCTCCATGGCGGTCTCCTCCATAAGGAAACCCCGCCTGTCAGCGGGGTTTCCGGCTTCGTTACTTGTTCAGCTTGGACGCCACGTAATTGACGGCGTCGCCCACGGTCTTGAGGGCTTTCACCTCGTCCTCCTGGGCCATTCCCAGCTCGAACTCCTCTTCCATGGCCATCACCAGCTCCACCAGGTCCACGGAGTCGGCCCCCAGGTCGTATTCAAAGGCGGTCTCCATGGTCACCTCGTCGGGTTCCATGCCGAACTGCTCGGCCACCAGATCCCTCATCGTCTGGAAAATATCCTCGTTGGACATGCAGATCACTCCTCACGGATTATGGTCGGTTCTTACTGGGGTAATCATACGGCAACACCCTTCCCGGTGTCAATAGCAAATCAAATTTTTTCCGGGGCCATACGGACCTTCATGTAGTCGATGTTGGCCTCCACGTCGGCGATGAATCCGCTCTCGGCGTACTCCTTGGCCCGCAGCACCGCGCTGGCGATGGCCCGGGCGTCGGAGGAGCCGTGGGCCTTGATAACGGGCCGGGTAATGCCCAAAAACGGCGTGCCGCCCACCTCGGCGGGGTCCATCAGCTTCTTCATCTCCATCAGGTCGCCCTTGAGCACCCCGGCGGCCAGCTTGTTGAGCGTCTTGGCGGTCATGGCCTTTTTCAGCTCCTTGAGCAGGAACTTGGCCGTTCCCTCCATGGTCTTGAGCATCACGTTGCCGGTGAAGCCGTCGGCCACCAGCACGTCGGCGGCGCCCATAATGGCGTCGTTGGCCTCCACGTTGCCGATGAAGTTGATCCGGCCCGCCTCCGCGGCCTCCTGCAAAAGGGCGTAGGCCTCGTGGCGCAGGTCGTCGCCCTTCTCCTCCTCGGCGCCGATGTTCAAAAGGCCCACCTTGGGCCGCTGGATGCCCCGGACCCGCTGGGCGTAGAAGCTGCCCAGATACGCGAATTGCAGCAGGTACTCCGCCGTGCACTGGGCGTTGGCGCCGCAGTCGCACAGCACCGCCCGGCCCGCGGCCGTGGGCACCAGGGGGCCCATGGCCGCCCGGCGGATGCCCCGGATGCGCTTGACCACCAGCGTTGCTCCGGAGAGCAGGGCGCCGGTGGATCCGGCGGAGACGAAAGCGTCCCCGGCACCGGATTTGAGCAAGTTCAGCCCCACGGTCAGGGAGGAGTCCGGCTTGAGCTTGAAGGCCATGGCGGGATCGTCGGCGATCTCCACCACCTCCTTGGCGTCCTTGATCTCCACGCCGGCGGGCAGGCTCTTCTCACCGCAAGCCTCCACGGCCCGCAGCACCTCCTCCGCCCGGCCCACCAGGATGATGTCCACCCCGTGGGCGCGGTGGGCGTCCAGAGCGCCCTGTACGATGGCCTGGGGGGCGTTGTCGCCGCCCATGGCGTCTACGATGATCTTCATGCGAGGACCTCCTCCTTTATCTGCTCGATGATGGCCAGGGACCGCTGCGACAGCTCCGCGTTCTTGTTGCGCTTGCCCTTGACCCGGTGATCCAGGGGCGGGATGATGCCGAAGTTGATGTTCATGGGCTGGAAGGCGGTGACGGACGTGTCCGACACGTACAGCCCCAGGGCGCCGATGGCCGTCTCCTGGGGAAAATTCACCGGCGGCAGGCCCCGCAGGCGCCGGGCCGTCTCCACGCCCACCAGGAAGCCGGAGGCGGCGGACTCCACATATCCCTCCACGCCGGTCATCTGGCCGGCGAAGGAGATGCGGGGCGCGCTTTTCAGCCGGTAGTACCGGTCCAGCAGCCGGGGAGAATTCAGGAAGGTGTTGCGGTGCATGACGCCGTAGCGCAGAAACTCCGCGTCGTGGAGGGCGGGGATCATGGAGAACACCCGCCGCTGTTCCGGAAAGCGCAGGTGGGTCTGGAAGCCCACCAGATTATACACACTCCCCTGGGCGTTGTCCCGCCGCAGCTGCACCACGGCGTAGGGCTCCCGCCCGGTGCGGGGGTCCTTCAGTCCCCGGGGCTTCAGAGGTCCGTAGCAGAGGGTATCGTGGCCCCGGCGGGCCATGACCTCCACCGGCATACAGCCCTCAAAGACCTGCTTGTCCTCAAAGCCGTGGACCGGGGCCTCCTCCGCCGCGGTCAGGGCCTGCCAGAACGCGTCGTACTCCGCCTCGGTCATGGGGCAGTTCACGTAGTCCGCAGTGCCCCTGTCGTACCGGGAACCCATCCAGGCCCGGTCCATATCCACGCTGTCGGCGGCCACCAGAGGGGCCGCGGCGTCGAAGAAATGGAGGGCGCTGTCCTCCCCCAGCAGGACCTGTAAGCGCTCCGCCAGGGCGTCGGAGGTCAGGGGGCCGGAAGCGATCACCACCTCCCCCTCGGGGATCTCCGTCACCTCACCGGGCACCACGGTGATATTGGGGTGGGAGCGGATCTTCTCCGTCACCAGGGCGGCGAAGCCGTGGCGGTCCACCGCCAGGGCGCCGCCTGCCTCCACCTTCGTGGCGTCGGCGCAGGCGAGGATCAGGCTGTCCAGCCGCCGCAGCTCCTCCTTCAAAAGGCCCACGGCGTTTTCCAGCTGATCGGAGCGCAGGGAGTTGGAGCAGCACAGCTCCGCGAAATCCGCTGTGGTGTGGGCGGGGGTCCTCTTCTCCGGCTTCATCTCCCGCAGCGTCACATGGACGCCGCGCCGGGCCAGCTGCCAGGCACACTCGCTGCCGGCCAGGCCCGCGCCGATCACTGTCACTTCCATTGGCTCGTCCCTCTCTCTCGCATTTCCCGCCCCCGGCGGGGGCGGGTCCGCCGGGGGTCACGCCTGGGAGGCGTCTTTCTTGGCGGCGGATTTTTTCGCGGCGGTTTTGGTTCCGGTAGTCTTGGCCGCCGACTTTTTCGCGGCAGTCTTGGCAGCCGCAGCCTTGGAGGCCGTCTTTTTCGCCGTGGTCTTGGTCGCAGCGGTCTTATCGGCCGTCTTTTTCACCGCGGGCTTTTTCGCAGTCTTGGCAGCGGTCTCTTTCGCCGCGGCCTTTTCGGCTGCCGGCGCGCCGTCCTGCTCCCCATCGGGAGCCGTCTCAGCGTCCTCGGTCTTTTTCTTGGGGTAGCCCCGCTTCTCCTCCGGCAGGAAGTTGCTGCACGCGGGGTTGATGCAGAAGGGCCGCTTGAAGCCCCGGCCGGCCTTTTTGAACATGGTCTGGCCGCAGACCGGGCAGTCGTCCTTCACCGGCACGTCCCAGGTCATGAAGTCGCACTTGGCGCTCTCGTCCCGGCTGTTCATATGCTCGCAGCAGTAGTAGGTGTACTGCTTGTTGGTCTTTTTGCTGGTGCCGGTGCGCTTCATCAGCCGGCCGCCGCACTTGGGGCAGCGGCCCGGCATCTCCACCACCAACGGCATGGTGAAGCTGCACTCAGGATAGCCCGGGCAGGCCAGGAAGCGGCCGAACCGGCCGGACTTGACCACCAGATTCCGCCCGCACTCGGGGCAGATCTCCTCGCTGACCTCGTCGGGCACCTTGATGCGCACGCCATCCAGGTCCTTCTCCGCCTGCTTGAGATCCCGGTCAAAGTCCCCGTAGAAGTCCCGCAGGACGCTCTTCCAGGGCGTGGCACCCTCTTCCACAGAGTCCAGCTTCTGCTCCATGTGGGCGGTGAATTTCAGATCGGCAATGTCGGTGAATTTGTCCTTCATCAGTTCCGTCACCACCCGGCCCAGGTTGGTGATGTGGAGATACTTGCCCTCCTTCATCACATACTCCCGGTCCAGAATGGTGGACACGGTGGGCGCGTAGGTGGAGGGCCGGCCGATGCCCTGCTCCTCCATGGCGCGGATGAGGGTGGCGTCGGTGTAGTGGGCCGGGGGCTGGGTGAAGTGCTGGTCCCGCGAGAAGTCCTTGAGCGTCAGGGTCTCTCCCTCCCGCAGGGCCGGCAGGGGCGACTCCTTCTCCTCCTTCTCCTCGTCCTTGCCCTCCTCGTACACGGCGGTATAGCCGGAGAATTTCAGGCTGGAGGAGCTGGAGCGGAAGCTGTGGCCCGCGGCGTCAATGTCCACGGAGACGCTGTCATAGACGGCGTTGGCCATCTGGCAGGCCACATACCGGCTCCAAATCAGCTTGTAGAGCCGGTACTGCTCCCCGGTCAGGTCCTTTTTCAGCTGCTCCGGGGTCCACTCCACGTTGCTGGGGCGGATGGCCTCGTGGGCGTCCTGGGCATTGGCCTTTGCCTTGTAGCGGTGGGCCTGGGGGGGATAGTAGTCCCGGCCGTACCGGCTGAGGATGAACTGCTTGGTGGCGGCAATGGCCTCCTCGCTGATCCGCAGGGAGTCGGTACGCATATAGGTGATGAGGCCCACGGAGCCCTCGCCCTCGATGTCCACGCCCTCGTAGAGCTGCTGGGCGATGGCCATGGTCCGCCGGGGCGTCATGGAGAGCTTCCGGGACGCCTCCTGCTGCATGGTGGAGGTGGTGAAGGGCGGCGAGGGGCTGCGCTGCTTGTCGGTGCGCTTGACGCTCTTGACCGTAAAGGCAGCGTTCTCCGTCTCCCGGACCACGGCGTCCACCTCGGCAGCGGACTTGAGATCCGCCTTCTTGCCGTCCTTGCCGTGGTAGCGGGCGGCGAAGGGGATCTTCTTGAGATCGCTGCCCAGGAGATTGGCGTCCAGGGTCCAGTACTCCTCCGGCTGGAAGGCCGCGATCTCCCGGTCCCGGTCGTCCACCATCCGGGTGGCCACGGACTGGACCCGCCCGGCGGAGAGGCCCCGGCGGATCTTCTTCCACAGCAGGGGGCTGAGCTCATAGCCCACGATCCGGTCCAGGATACGACGGGCCTGCTGGGCATCCACCAGGTTCTGGTCGATGTCCCGGGGGGCCTGGATGCTCTCCTGGACCACCTTCTTGGTGATCTCGTTGAAGGTCACCCGCCGGGTCTTTTCGTCCGGCAGGTTCAAAAGCTGCTTGAGGTGCCAGGAGATGGCCTCCCCCTCCCGGTCCGGGTCGGTGGCCAGATACACCATGTCGGCGCTCTTGGCTGATTTTTTCAGGGCGGAGATGATGTCCTCCTTGCCCTTGATGGGCTGGTAGACCGGCTCGAAGTCGTGCTCCAGGTCCACGCCCAGCACGCTCTTGGGCAGGTCCCGCAGGTGGCCCATGCAGGCGGTGACCTCAAAGTCCTTGCCCAGGTATTTTCCGATGGTTTTGGCCTTCGCGGGAGACTCCACGATGACCAGGCTGTGCTTTGCCATAGTTACCTCCGAATTCGGACGGGGCCCCGCCCCGGCCGCTCTTTCCCCCAAAGCCCCTGTGGGAATCGTCTCCGGGCCGGGGAAGGTCCCGGAGGCGGACGGTCTCACTCCGTCAGTGTCACGGCGCGGGTGTACCGCTTGCCGCTGTGCTGTTCAATCAGATGCTCGATCTCCAGCACCGTCAGGGCGGAAAGAACCCGGCGGATGGGAAGGTCGGTCAGCTCAACAAGATCGTCCACCAGCATGGGCTCCTCCGCCGGGAGGGCCCGCAGCAGGGCGATCTGGTCGTCGGTCAGGCTCAGGTCATTGCGGGAGAGGCTCACGGAGGGCGGCACCGGCTTTGCCTCCTCCTTCTGCCGGGCCTGATAGCCCAGCACCTGAGGCCGGTGCCGGGCCTCCTCCGGCCGCAGTTTGCCCGGAAACCGCTCCGCGTAAAAGTTCAGGATGTCCCGGGCGTCCGTCACGATCCCCCCGCCGTCCCGGATCAGCTCATTGCAGCCCACACTGGTGGGCGCGTCGATGGGACCGGGAACGGCGAACACATCCCGGCCCTGCTCCGTGGCCGTGCCGGCTGTGATGAGGGCGCCGCTGCGCTCCGGGGCCTCCACCACCACGGTGCCTATACACAGCCCGGAGAGGATGCGATTGCGGACAGGAAAATGCCAGGCGGCGGGTTCCGCCCCCGGCGGATACTCGCTCAAAAGCACGCCCGCGGCAGCCACGTCCTCATAGAGGTATCGGCTCTCCGGCGGATAGGGCACATCCAGGCCGTTGCCCACCACCGCCGCGGTGACGCCGCCGGAGCGGAGGGCACCCCGGGTGGCCGCGGCGTCGATGCCCCGGGCCAGGCCCGTGACCACCACGGCGCCGCCCCGGGTCAATCCGTAGCCCAGCTTCTCCGCGCAGGCGATGCCGTAAGGCGTGCAGTCCCGGGTGCCGACCACCGCCAGCGCTGCCTCCTCGTCAAAGGACGGCAGGCGGCCCCGGACGTACAGCAGGCAGGGCGGGTCGTAGATGTTCTTCAGCCGGCCGGGATAGGCCGCGTCCTGGAGGGTCAGGATGCGGAGATCCAGCCGCTGGCACTCCGCCAGGATCCGGTCCGCGGCGGAGAGATCCTTGTTTTTCACCAGCGCCGCCTGCGCCCGGGTGATGCCCTCGGTCAGCA
Source organism: Dysosmobacter sp. Marseille-Q4140 (assembly GCA_018228705.1). Lineage (NCBI taxonomy): Bacteria > Bacillati > Bacillota > Clostridia > Eubacteriales > Oscillospiraceae > Dysosmobacter > Dysosmobacter sp. Marseille-Q4140. The sequence continues at coordinate 916,782 of CP073694.1, forward strand.
GCACCTCCTCCGGGTCCGCGTAGTACACGTCCTCGGGCGTTGGAAAATGGCGCAGCAGAGCCAGCCGGGTCTGGTTGGTCAGGCCCGGCAGCTCTGTCAGCCACAGCCAGTATTTCAGCATGGCGCACGCCTCCCGTCGTTCCTGGCGCCCTCCCACAACACCACGGCGGCGGCCACCGCCGCGTTGAGGGACTCGCAGGTGTCGTTCATGGGGATCTTGACGGTCCGGCCGCACAGGGCCAGGGCCTCCTTGGAGATCCCCCGCCCCTCACTGCCGATGACCACGGCGCAGTGGGCGAGGTCCGCATCCCGGACATCGGCGGTATCCTCCATGAGGGCGGTAGCGTACAATGGCAGCCCCGCGGCGCGCACCAGCTCCGCCGCCCGCTCCAGGGAGCAGGCATAGGCGGGGCGCCGGAACTGGACCCCCATGCCTGCCCGTAAGGTCTTGGGGTTATAGAGGTCGGCGCACCCGGGCAGCAGCAGCACTGTCCAGCCAAAGGCGTCGGCGGTGCGGAGAATGGTACCCACATTGCCCGGATCCTGGACGCCGTCCAGCAGCAGATACCGGCCCGGCTCCAGCCGCTCCGGCGGGTCTGTGGAGGCCATGGCGCAGGAGAACACCACCCCCTGGGGCGTCTCCATGGGGCTGACGGAGCGCATGACGCTCTCCGTCACCTGGGAGGCCCGGGCGGCGGCAGGCAGGGACGGCAGGTCCGTCCCCTCGGTATACAGCACCGCCGTGACGGTCTGGCCCCACAGCAGCGCCTCCCGCAGCAGCTTGGGGCTGTCGCACAGGCACTCCCCGGTCCTCTCCCGGTAGGCCCGGGAGGAGGCCAGCTTGCGGAAGTGGGTACACAGGGGATTGGTCCGGCTGGTAATGGTCTCCATAGCGGCTCCTTTTGATAACCTCCCCCACCGGAGGGAGGGGGTGCGTCCCCGGACCTTTTGGCCCGGGGACGGAAATGGTTTAATAGAGCTTGGCGCCCGCGGGGATACGGTCGTCCACCATCAGGCAGTGGAGCTTCTCTGCGCCCTCCTCGTGGTGGATGGCGGAGATGATCATGCCGCAGGAGTCAATGCCCATCATCTTCCGGGGCGGCAGGTTCGTAATGGCGATCAGTGTCTTGCCCACCAGCTCCTCGGGCTCATAGGTGTCGTGGATGCCGCTGAGGATCACCCGGTCGGTGCCGGAGCCGTCGTCCAGGACGAATTTCAGCAGCTTTTTGCTCTTGGGCACGGCCGTGCATTCCTTCACCTTCACTGCCCGGAAGTCGGACCGGCTGAAGGTCTCGAAATCCACGAAGTCGGCGAACAGCGGCTCGATCTCCACCTTGGAAAAATCGATAGCCGCCGGGGCCGCCTCCACCTTGGGGGCGCTGGCCTTGGGCGCGTCCGCCGCCTTCTCCTCTTTCTTCGCGCCCTCGGGCTTCATGGTGGGGAACAGAAAACCGGTGCTCTGTATCCCCCCGCAAGTTCCCATATCTTCAGCATTGCCCGGAAGCTGGGCCATAATGTTCTTATATTGTTTCATAATATTCCATCGTCACTTCCTCAACTGGTGTAAAATCAGGTGTAAATTAACTTACCCGGATCTTCCCCTCAAGATTAACGAAGCTGGCCACTTTTCTTTCCTTCGTAGCTTCATTGTAAATATTCATTGTTGTCGTGATATCCGCATGCCCCATGATTTCCTGAATAACCTTGAGATCTTTCTCGTTCTCGCAAAAGCGAGTGCAAAATGTATGCCTTAGGTTGTGGCATGAAAAATGCGGCAGGAGCTGCGGCGCTCGCTTTTCTTGCTTAGCACGTATCGTTTCCTCAGCATTGTAATCTCGGCATATTCGTTCAATAGCTCGATTGACGCAATGCGGACTAATTGCCTCACCATATCTGGATGAAAAAATGAATCCACTATAACCATCAATCACAGTATCATTGAAGCCATCTTCCATTTGACGAAGTCGCTCCTGGAGAAGAGCACGCCGAACTTCCTCAAGCATCGGAATAATCCGGATTCCCGCACTTGTCTTAGGCGTTGTAACGTGGAAACCCATCTTCCCTGTTTTTTCACGTTTGCGATAAACCAGGTTATGATTTATGGAGATTATTCCCTCAGCAAAATCGCAATCTTGCCATCTTAACCCTACAACTTCGCCGATTCTACACCCGGTCCCGAGCAACACAGTAAAAATAGGTAGCCAGTGTTTGTAGGTCGGCGATGAAGAAACATAACTAATAAAAGCAGATTGTTGCGATTCTGTCAAGGCTTTTCTTTTCGGTTTTTCCCAGTTGTGGGTTCTTTTGATCTCGTTCATGACACCATCAGTCGGATTCAATCGAATGATGCCATCCCGAACTGCAGTAGAGAAAACCGGATGAAGTATGGTATGGATGATTTCCATACTGTTAGGCTTAAAGCCTTTTTCATGAATCAGCGACAGGTAAAATCTCTTGATGTCACTATACTTGATATTGGCCAGCTTCATGTATCCGATTTCATCTCTGACATACTTATCATACATGTACTTATAGTTTCCTCTGGTAGATTCCTTGATCTCAATCTTCTGGGCGATATACCGATCAAAGTGGCCGTTCAAAGTCGTTCGGTCCGCTTCATGTGTATGTATTCCATCTTCGAGATCTCTGCGAATCCGTTTCTCCATTGAGCGCAGTGATTCGTTGCATCTTTTACCGGATGGGATCCGATCCGTATCTACCAGTTTCCAACTATATACGCTTTTTCTCTCCCCCTTTTCATCATAATACCTGTACTCATACTTGCCATCGTTGCGTTGTAATTCCCCTTGTCTCAGGAGTCGTCCTTTATTATCGCGTCGTTTTTCGGACACGGTTACTCCTTTCCAAGAGCCTCCTAATTACACATTTAATTATAATACAGGAGCCTCTTTTTTTCAACCTGTGCGTCATTTGTACTGATATGAACGAAAAGTCAAAGGCCTGGACATAGTCTAAATCTATATCCAGGCCCTTTTTTCATGCCCTACACGGCATCTACATCTTCCAAATATTTCTCAAATTTTTTCCGCTTGATCAGCCTCTTCGTCCCGACCCAAATAACAAAGTCACAGTCAGGGTTACTGGTAATATCGCGCAGTTTATTTGTCCCAATCCCAAAATAGGCCGCCGCTTCATCAATCGTCAGATTGGCCTTTTCCCAAATGGGCACCTCTTTCTTTTCCATTTATTCATCTCCTCCAAGGAAATGTTCAAAAGAAAGCAGCGGGCGGCGGCTGGCTGGGCCGCTCCGCGAGACTTACTCCCCGAGCTTCTGGCACTTCCCGCAACCTGCGACGGAATAACTACCGCTCGGATCACGGCCAAAGCGACGTATCATGATCAACGAGTATGGGTCATGGCCACCAAGCCGCCACAGCTCGTCTGCACACAGCATCCGGCTCCCCCTTGTCCTCCCTTCCCTATGTGGGATCATGGCCTGGTCTGCCTGTGCGGCTCTCCATACACGCAACGTACCCGCTGCTGAATATGAGGCGCAGCACGCCTGTTTGTCAAGGTGCAATAGGATGCCTTCCTGGAAGACCATTTCGTCTTCACCTCATTCCCCGTTTTCTGCCGGCAGTTTTGCCACAAAAGAACAGCCCCACGCCGCTGGAAGGCGCAGGGCTGTCCCTATTCACTGGTCAAATATTGTGAGATTGTCAAGCATGTCATCCAGATCCTGCTGATTGGGTCCAGTAGGAGCCGTTTGCCCTCCGTGCTGTTCCTGTAGGATCTGCAACTTCATGCTGTCCTTGAGCCTTTCCATCGAGGCGTCGATCATGCGTTGGATCTGTGCAAGGATCTGCTCGTCCGTTTGCGTGGACTGGACGGCAATCACTATTTTTGTGTTCTCCGCCATCACTTCCGGATGATTTCCGATAAACTCCCAGACTGCCTGGACGATCAGATCGCTCTTGTGGTTCTTCAGCTTCTCAAGAAGGTCCCCAACAGCGATCTTCTCAGCGGTGTCCTTACCCCAGCTGAGAGAAAATCGGTATTTGTCATCCCTGCGCAAAGAACTCCCCTCCGTAATTCTGCGGAGCCATCCGCCGCAGCTGAGCAGTGGCCAGCATCCCGTAGCCGATGGCGTTTGCCTTGGGATCCGTCACAAAGTCCGTATGCGCCACCAGGGGCGACTCTTCCACAAAGGACCTGAACAAAATCGAACCGCCCCCAATAAAGATGGCAGGGTTCGCACGCAGATCGACCTGCAGCTCCCGCAGTTTGTCAAGAATATCGCAGGCATAACTGCGTACCTTTGCAAAAATAACGTCCCGCACTTCCTGCGGCAGGATGGTAGGACGGCCCTGGATGATGTCCGCAATGTGATCGTCATCAATCTTAATGTCGTACATGGCGCTCACCCGGCTGATGATGTCGTTGGACATGGGGATCACCCCCATCTCCAGGCTGCGGCAAAACTGCAGGTCCGGCGCCGCGTTGCGCAGGAGCATGACGTCCGTGGTGTAGCCGCCGATGTCAATGATAAAGGTGCGCGGAATCTCCTTCAGGCGCCCCGCCTGCGGCACCACAGCGGCGTAGGCCTGAGGATAGACGAACACATGCCGGATCAGCAGGCAGATCGGAGCACCGTTGTAAACGAAGTTTACCCTCCCCCGCTTAAAATAGTCCGCAAATCGCTGCCGCAGCGCGTAGTGCTCCGGCGGCAGGCCGACCGCCAGATCCGCCTCGACCATAGGGCTCGTATTTCCGCTCTTCTCCAGTTCCTTGGCGATGGCGAACAGCGTCAGGATCCAGTACCTCTCGTCCTTGGTCTTATCCCGCATATAGGAGATCCGCTGGCCGGACAGCGTCCAGAACTTACCATCGTATTCCAGCATCTCCGTATCTACAGGCGGCCGGATGGGATTGTCGATCAGCCCGGACGGAAATACAAAGTTGACCGTCTTCATGGCCGAATTGCCATGGTCAATGGGAAACAACATGAGGAACCACTCCTTATCTATCTTGGTACTTCATTACACCGGGCAAAATGCGTTTTTGCAACAGAATGCGTAAAAACAGCGGGGCATTCTGCGAATGCCCCGCTGTCCTCTGCTACTCTGGCGCCTTGCCCTGATTCATGCAGAACTCCCAGATGTAGTCGTCCAGACCATTGTGGTCCGGGAGCCATAGATAAGTACCGAATGTGATGTCCTGTTTCCCCAGTAGAGCCACCAGGTTTCGATATGCGTTTTCTACATGCCAGTTCTTCAGGTAGTCCATATCAAAGCAGGTCATGACATGGCGGACGCCAAGCGGGATCAGATCCCGAAGGGCCGCCTCCAGGTGCTGCAATGAAGTCACACCAGGAATGGCAAGCATAGTCTGCCCTGTAAAGTAATTGACAATGTCAGCCTTCATGTATCCTTCAATGAGCAATATCCGCTCCCGCACCGGGCCAACCAGGTGGCACCAGTTCTCACCCATGGCGCCGTCCAACTCGTCTCTGCTGGAAAAGGTCAAAAACTTACCGCCCTTTTTCATCTTGTTGTCAAGGCGGATCTGAAAGCCTTGGATCTTCCCAAGGTAGGTCCCGGGAATTAGGATGCCCCTTCGCCATACGGCCATCGTCCACCGCCCATCTTCGTCCCGGTAGAACCCAGGGACACCGAACAGAGTGTAGCCCTCGTCCAGCAGGGATTGGGCCAGAGCGTGGAAGCCTACGACCGGCGTAGATTTATAGCCCAGACGCTCTATGGCTTCATCGGTCAATCCGCGCCGGAGCAAATTCTCTCGGTGATCCGGCGCAAGAGTCAAACGGCTAAGAAGCGCCCGGTATACACGATCACGTTCTTCCAGCGGCGCAAGGCTTGCCTGGGGTTTCATCAGAGGAGGTTGCAGTTTCTTTCTGGATCCGCCACTCCCGGAAGGGATTGGCGAGCCTCCATGCAGTCTTGCCGTTATATCCTCCAGCACCTTATCCCGCGGGATGCCCATGTAGTAGGCATATAGATCGAAGACGCCGCCCTGGAATTGTCCGCACTTGGGACACCGATACACATTCCGTTTGAGGTTGATATTCAAATGTTTTTCTCTTGTGCCCGGCCTGTCGCAAAGTGGGCATGGAATGTTATAGGCGCTTCTCCCATGCGGCGGCTGCGGGATGGGCAGCAGAGGAAGGATATCGGTCATTTGGTAGCGTAATTCCATGGAACGCTCCTCTCTGGGGGCGGCCATTCAACTGGCCGCCCCCACACTTTCTCAGGCGCTCTGCTCCACGGACTGCTCACAAATGAGCTTTGCAGCTGCCGAGACCTCCGGATCCCCGGTGAATTTGGTCGCCACCCACAGGATAGCACGGGGGTCCTCACGGAGAACCTGTCCCAGCGTTCTGCCCTTGTACTTGCTGATGGGACAGAGCGTGTTCATGGCCTTTTCCAGCGGATCCACCGGCTCTGCGGGGGACTGCGTTGCCACCGGAGCAGCCGCCGGCGGTATGTCAGCCGTCAGCGGAGCCTGGGGTTCGTCCTCCCCGCTCCAGATGATGCCGCCCAGCTCGTCCACAGCCGGCGAGTCGAAGGAATCACCGGCCGCGCTGAACTGAAGTCCAAAGCCGGCATTGCGAAGAGCGATCCCAATGGCGGCGGTCTGCGCCCATTCACGCGGAGATACCGTTGGTTTGTCGGCTTGGTAGCCGCGGGATGCGGTCGCCTCCGACAGGTACTGTTCGGGCGGGTTTGTGTAGCTGGGATAGACCCTGGCCGTAGCCACAAAGCAGTCCTTGGCGGCGGTAACTGCAACAGACACGCGCCCCTCCGGATATTTGAGCCGGAACCACGCCAGCTGCGCCATCACCGGAAGCCGGGATCGCTTCTCCTGGGTGTTGAGGTCGACATACTCCACTGCAAGCGGCGTCGGATCGAACCCTTCCACCGCATTGATCTTCTGGATGGCCGAAAGAGCGGCCTGCTTTCCATCGTTCATGACCTGTTCTCCTCCTTCTTATTCTTCAGGGGCACAAAGGTGTTCCGGTACTGCAGCCACGCAGGCAGCAGTGTCGTGATGACCCGGCCAATCTCCTTCTGATAAGCCTCAGGCTCCGCGGGCTGAAAGCCGGTAAACCGCTTCCGGTAATCCTGGATCACCCGCTCCAGATTGACCTGAGCCGCATCCCGCTCTTTTTGCGTATCGGGGCCCCGGTTCGGGCCATAACGCCGCTCTCTGGCCAGGTTCTGAACGTAAGCATCCAGCATCATGTAATGCCCCTGCAAGCAGGGCACTTCTCTGGTGATGGGCGCGCTGCGCAGGTACATCTGGCAGGTTTCCAGAACGCCGATTCGATACAAGATCTCACCGTAGAGCCACAGGTCAGCAGGGCTGATCGGCGGCTGGGCCATCCGCTGGAGCAGTTGCTGCCGGTACCCATAGTAGTTTTCAAGCACCGTAGCCATTGTTCATCCTCCTATTCTTTTGTCAATTCGTTGATCCGCATGGCCAGCATCGTATGCCGGCGCTTGGTGTCCGCGGTCTGGATGGCCCGCACGACGGCATCCCAGTCGCCCACAATGATGACGCGCTTCTTCGCACGGGTTTCCGCCGTATAGAACAGCGCCCGGTTGAGCATCTTGCCGTGCATGTCCTGAATGTTGATCAGCACAGCGTCGTACTCACTGCCCTGGGATTTATGGATCGTGGTGGCGTAGGCCAGTTCCAGCTGCCGTAGCGCTTCGATGTCCTCGTAGGCGACAACACGGTCATCGCCGAAATCGACCTCCACCAAAAGGCCATCCTCTCCCTGTGTACTGGTGCAGATATATCCGATATCGCCGTTGCTGGCAAAGTCACGGTTTCTCATCTGCATGACCTTATCACCTACACGCAGGACCCGCTGCCCGACTTCAATCTCCGCCTTCCCGGGGACTGCCGGGTTGACTTCGTCATGGAGGGCCGCATTCAGGCTATAGACCCCTGTTTCCGATTTTTTGCGGAATGGGGTCAAAAGCGCCACATTATCCACGCCGAATCTTGCAACTTCCCTTTTGTAAAGCCGCATGAGATACTGCGCCGATTGCACCTCGTCTGCGGAGGCCCAGAACTGGAAATCGTCGCCAAAGTTCAGCTCCGATACACCGTGCCGGATCCGCTGCGCATTTTCCGCCACAAGGCTGCCTTCGCTCTGGCGGAACACCTTGTCCAGGATCACTGCCGGTAGCCGGCCGCTGGCGAGCAGTTCATTGAGCACCGCGCCCGGTCCGACAGATGGAAGCTGGTCAGCATCCCCAACCAGGATCAGCCGGCAGTTAGGCGGCAAGGCGTTGAACAGGCACCATGTAGTCACCATGTCCATCATGCTCACCTCGTCCACCAGTACCAGGTCAGCCTCCAGCAGCTGCAATTCCCGCAATTTGTGAAGTTCGCCTGCCGTCAGATTCAGCGCCTTATGGATGGTGGATGCCGGATACCCGGTACTTTGCTCCATGCGCCGCGCCGCGCGTCCTGTGGGGGCGCAGCATACCACATCGGAGTCTGGGAATACCTTCTTGTAGATATTCAGGATCGCCCGCTGAATAGATGTCTTTCCAGTGCCGGGTCCTCCCGATATGATGCAGACGGGCGAAGTCAGCGCGGTTCGGATGGCGTGACGCTGCTCCTGTGCAAAGGTGAAGCCCATCTCAGCCTGCTGCCTGTCGATCTCATCGTCCAGATCGCCCATATAGGGCATTTTGTCGCGCTTGAGCATATCACAGATCCCGGCTGCCACTTCCTCCTCTGCCCTCGCCATGATCGGGCGATAGACATAGTCGTTGTAGAGGATCAGACGGCCGCTCTGGATCATCTCGAAGGCGCGCTGAGCCACACCCTTCCAGGTCACCTGCGGCGCGTGGAGCAGATTTACCGCCTTTCTCACAAAGGCTTCCTTGTGCATACAAAGATGCCCGTCGTGCTCCGCCAGTTTCAGGGTGTAGAGCAGCCCGGCATCCAGCCGTTCAGGCGCATTTCGCGCTATCCCGTTGGCCTGGGCCAACTGGTCTGCCGTCTCAAAGTCGATCTGGTCGTGCTCAAACACCATGTAGGGAAACTGTGTGAGAAGGGCCGGCGCATCCGATCCCAGCTGCTCCCGCAGCTTGATTGCTTGCGGTGCGCTGATATTGAAGGGCGCCAACATGTTGATGAGTTTTCGGGCGCTCCGTGTCTCCATATATGCCGAGCAAAACTTCTCGCACTTCTTCTTGCTGATGCCAGGCACTTCCGCGATACGCGCTGGGTTTTGATCCAACACCTCCAGCGTCTGCGCTCCGAACGTGTTATAAATCCGCTCCGCAAGGACGCTCCCGATCCCGGGAATCATTCCCGAGGAGAGATAGGCCACGATGCTGCGCTTGTCAGAGCCGACAATTTCCTCATAGGACTCCATCTCAAACTGGAGCCCATAGCGGGCGTCCTTTTTCCAGTGCCCGATCATATCGACTTTCACGCTTGCCACCGTGGGCAGGAAGTGCCCCACCACTTTAATGCTGCTCAGGCGATTGCCCTGCGCGTCCAGCACCTTCTCATTCGGCTTGAACAGAGCGATCATGTAGCTGCCGTCCCGCGCCTCCTCCAACCGTTTGGGATAGAGCAGGCGGCTGAAACTGCATTTCATTTATTTGAGCCTCCTTCTTGCTGGCGGGGCTGCTTGTATGAGAAACCTCTCATTCCATACCCCGGCCCAGCACTCCGATTTTGCTTTCCAGTAATACCGCCAGCTTGTTCTTTGAAATAAAGCGTGGGGAACGATTCTGCCGCTCCCCACGCCTGTCCAAAAATCACAGAGACTGAATGGTTACTTTGACTTTCCGGTTCTTGGACGGCTTTCGTGCCTCCTCATAAATGGATGGATAGTTTTGCTTCAGGTACTCAGAACTGACGCGCCGGGATGTACTCGTCACAAAATCCACCAGCAATTTGTCTGTGGTCGTGGTCAGGATCCCATGCTCGTGCTCTTTCATCAGTTCCGCGATCCGCACGCTGTGTGCCTCAATAGCCTCCTCGTTCTTTTTGATAGCGCCCTTGAGTTGCGCGTTTTCCTCCTGCAGCGCGGCGATTTTCCGAAGCTGCGGCTCATATTTCCTGGGAAACTCAATGGTGGGCAGTCCCTTTTTACCGGCGCCGTAAATCCGCGCCAGGGCATCCATTGCCAGCTGCGGCTGAACATCCTCCATGGTAGGAGGCTTATCATGCCGCAAGCTCCAGATCCATCGGTCCAGCTTCTCAAAAATAATGTCCTCCTTGGCCTGAACCTGTTCAATGTGAGGCGTGGCCAAGTCATTCTCCGGATTGTTGCCCCAAAGAGCCGAGAAAGCTCCGTGCTTTTCGTCCAGGACTGCAAGATAATAGCGCAGCTGCAGCTCGTAGTAGATGGGGATGGCTCCGTCAGCCCAATCTGCCGCTTTGTGGTAGGTCAGAGATTTGCACTCCAGGACGCCGCCCTCACCATCTTCTTTCCGCGTGTAGCGCCGGTCAATATTGGCAAGCGCGTACTCCAGCGTGGCGTGTTGATAGAGATAGTTGTCGTCCGTGACGGTGTTTCCCGTCCTCTGGGCGTAGAAGTGAGCGGCAATCGGCTCCAACATGTGTCCCATGGCCAACTGGTCGGGGTTCGGAGGCGATTTCGGCTTCATGCGCCCCTTTTTGACCATCCAAAGTTCCAGGGGCGTCGTCCACGGGGAAAGGCCGAAAATCGTTGCGACATCACTGCCGCCAACGGTATATTCAATATTGCCCTTCGGACCGTGTTCCCGGCATTTGAGCCACATCTCATTGGTCATTCCCGTACAATCGCAGAGGATATTGGGCGCGGCCATTACCACTTCACCTCTTTGGCGTAGTCGTAGTCCCGCCAGTTGATGGTGAGCGCCCGGGCCATGTTCTCCTGCAACGCCAGCAGCTTACTCTCCGGCACCCCCTGCGTCTTCAGAGTGAAGGGGATTTCCTGCATGGCCACGAACACGTCATGGGCGGTAGCCTCGTCATTGCCAACCGCCATTTCGAACATGCTGATGGCCTCCAGAGCCGCCTTCTTAGGCAGTGTCAGGCGCTTGCACACCGCGGTCATCGCATTGACCGGGTGATCCAAATGGACAGAGAGCAGGCTGGTCAGTCTGGCAACGGAATCTCCGAACTGAGCAAAGAGCATATCCAGGCTCCCAACAAAATCAGGCACCTTGGACTGCCGGCGGTGCTCTACGGCAATCATCCCGCCGATGTGGATGGGGTACTGCAGTCCGGCCAGCAGAGCCGACACCTTAGCCGAGGCCATGCCGGTATCCGATGTGGAGAATCGAATACCCGGCATCAGCTTGGCTGCCATGGACGACTTGCCCTCCGCAGCCAGCAGTTTGATGTAGGTGTCAAGGAGTTCCTCCCGCTGGCCGGGAAGCGTCCAGGAGGCGCTGGTGATGGCGTGGTCCACATACCCGGCAGAAAACTGATTGCCCGGGAAACGCTCATCCATCTTGCTCTGAAGCCCGTCCAGCAACTGGTCGATCTCCAGCACGGAGTAATCCCGGCTGTCGCCGGAGTGGGCTGCGGACACCTTCTCGTCGCGGATCAGCAAAAGGGCGCTGTCCTTGTGAAGGGCCAGGCATGCGTTGATCACGTCGGCCAGCTTCTCCCGGGAGAGCTTGGGCAGCGCGGAGCCGCCGATCTTCGCCCGGTCCAACAGGCTCTTATAGGCGGTATCGCGCAGGGGGAAAAACTTGTCCCGGAGCTTGATGGCCAGTTTCAGGTTCTCCGCAGTGTCCTTGACCGCATCCCGGGATACGGAGGGGTCAAAGCTGTCCGTATCCTCATACAGCGGAGAGGTCTTGTCCAGCGCCGCCACCTGCAGCTTCTTGACCTCGGTGCGCTCCCACAGGCTGCTCTTGCGGACCTGCTCATGGTAGCTCAGCATGGCGGAGAAGTCGCTGAATTGGGTGTGGTAGCTGTCACAACAGGATTTCACCATGGTTTTCAAATCTCCTTTCGTTTTTTGAGGATTTCACCACTGTATATGCAAAAACAGCGCTCCTGCAAAGGAACGCTGTCTATGCCGTAATTATGGGCCGGAAAATAAAAAAGTGCCATCTGCATTGCTGCAAATGGCACTTGGAAACACGGTCAACTATGCACACCTTAGGTGTGGCACGGATACTGTATGATTGGATTATATCATCCTTCCATACGTTCGTCAACCTCTATGAAGCCGACTTGGGCTTCAGTATGGCACCCCGTCTTTCAGATCGTCAATCTGTTTACCTTCACTCCTCGCTGCGCAGCATAGTGCAGAACCGAATCAAGGAATTCCTGCTTTATGCAAAGCCCCCGAGCCAAGACCCCATTTGGAGTAATAGCAAGGCATTCATTGAGTATAAAATCATAGATTTCATTTTCTTCCCAGTGGTTTCCATCCGCATCATCTGCGATGAGTCTGCCCTTCACAACCTTTATGGTTATATCCTCAATCTTCATGCACGATAAAATGGTTTCCAGCGCATCTACTTCTTCGAGAAGAATATCGTCTTTGGCCTTTGCAGCCATTTTTTCTACACCTATACCTGGGCTTGCTACAGAGTTGAGGTATTCTTCAATGATTTTTCGATTCTTCTCTGTATCCACATATAACCCATCCGGAATCGGAGGGAAGCCGAAAATGAGCTTCACTCCATCTCGTTCCGCAAACTTTGTCGCCATGCTTTCATCCGCAAACTCTGTGCCAACCAGCCCTCGAAATACTGACACATATTCTGCTCCCGGGATCGTTGACTGCCCATCGTAGGATGCTCCAACCGTGTACCCTAAAGTAAGCGGACGCAAAGCCAGGAGTTTTCCATGAAAATCCCTGAATGCAGAAGCAATGCTTTCATCATCGGATTTCCCATGGTCCTGATACACTCCAATCCTCTCTATGATATGATCGAGCAGTTCCTCCGACTCCATGAAATCAATGTTTCCCATCTTATAGTCGTTAATCATTTTCTTCCGGACCAGGGAAAAGTACTTGTTTTTTAACTCATAAAAGTCCATAATTTCTTATCTCCTCAATAGTATTGAACATTAGAGCAGCCGCCACACTCCCCGCCCCATGTGCTCAAAAGTCTGAGGATTGATTTGCAGGGTCTGCCGCACCTTCTCCTTCCACCACTGTTGGCTCTGGGCCCGTTTGTGGGGTTCCACTTGCCGGTAAATCTCCTCCAGGGAAGCAGACCCCCGGCAGGTTTCCAGCACGCCGGCAACAATGTCCCTCCATGTGGGGCCCGGCATATCCCGGATGTCGCTCTGAACCCGGTATGTCATCAGCAGAGGAACCGCCAGCGGCGCGTCTTTCCTCACCAACAGAACATACTCATGGACAATGGGGATGAACTTGCCGCTGTAAACTCGCTGGTCGGACATACAATTATGCTGGGCTTTGATAATGACATTCTCCAGCACACCGGGCTTCGTCAGCTCAAAAAGCATGCTGAAAAGTCTCCCTTTCTTCTTGATGTCACCTACAAGGACGGCCATCCGTCCCCCCTGCTCCAAGGCGCAAAACTGCTTCATCATGCAGTAATTCATAGCCTGAACAAAGCTCTCCCAGGTGGCGATGCGGGAGAGATCAAACTGGCGCGGATCGTAGCCATAGCGCTGTTGGACTTCACTGGCCCGATACATCACATCCGAATACTGGATGATATCCCAGTATGGCGGATGCCAGAAGATGAACTCAGGGCGCTCCTTAATGTCGGTGTGCAGCAGGTCAAACCCGCTGTGCAGATCGTAGGTATGGCTGACGATCCCCATGGTGCGTGCGGCATCGGCGGTAGTATTGCTGCCGCACATATAGTCACAGACCTCATGCGGCCGGAAATGGGCGATCAGATCTTCGATCAGTTTGGGGGAGCAGTTGCCGCGGTAGCGATTGTTTCCGCCCTGTCCCCGCTCTGGATAGGATACGACGCTGGTCAAAGCCTTATTTTGCTTCATCATTTGTTGAGTTCCTCCCATCATAACGCAAAAATGAGGACCACAGGCATGTGCCTGTGGTCCCCAAAACCATTGTGAATTGCTTCCAGTCTACGCCAGGATCTGCCTGATCCGCTCCCGCACGATACCGCTCAGGGCATCCAGCCGCATCTGCTCCGCCTGGATCTTCGGGTGCTGCCGGAAGGTAAAATCCCGCGTCCGCTCCAGGTCTGCCCGGATCTCATCCGTCAGCAGTCCCCGGGCGGTCAGGATGAAGTCCCTGCCAATCCGCGGGCGGCACCGGGCGATATACCAGTCGGGCGCTGCCAGCTGGTCGTTGTCCAGCTCCGGCAGCAAGCTCTTGTTGTTGTCAAATACCGGCGCCATCTGAAGAACTTCCATGGTGGCGGTGTCGAACAGGACGCCGAAATTCCCATAATGCCGGTCCGGATTTAGGATAATCGCGTCCAGTATGCACATACGCCGGAAAGCGTCCTCGCTCCCGATCCCGCGAAAATATTGCAGGAGGTCGGGGATCGTATGCTCAGCGCCGTGGAACACCGCGCTTGCCTTGGCCAGCCCTACCGGTTCACTTGTGAACAACGGGCACTTGGAGATCAGTTTCCCATGGTAGTAATCCAGATCATACAAAACCGCCTGCCGGCAGATGCCTTCCGCCAGCTGCGACGCCAGGAACTCGGACAGAGGCTCGATCTCCAGGAAAGCGCTGCCGCTCTTATAGAGCTTGATCCCGCTCTCCTCCCGGATCCAGCACTTGGCGTAGTAACCGTCTGTCCCGAACTCAGGGGAGGTAGAGGAAAAATCCGTCTCACTGACGGTGCCGTCAAAGGCGGCCTCGCTGATCACTTCGCTGAAGGGATTGGTGTAGAGGGATACATCCCGCCACTGCAGAACCTCCCCCTGCCGCTTCACCCAGAAGGTGTCGTTCAGGGACAGGGCGCGGGTCACCTGCAGGAAACCCTCCAGATCATCACAGCCATACTGCTCCAGAAGCTGACGGATGTGCTCCCGATGCTTGGGGGCCTTCCGATGCTCCAGGAATGCAGCCAGACCGCGATAGCCGATGGGGCGGTAGTCCACATGCCAGGTGCCTTCAAAGAACTCCGGCTCGTCAAACTCATTCCTGCGGCAGGTGAAATCCAATACCGGGATATCCTGATTCATCAGGACATATTCCGTCGCCGCCATGCCTGCTGACCCCCCTTCCCGCCGAATGATATTATTATACACAGCTTTCGCATGATCCGCAACATCCTCGTACCGTTTCAAGGGCAGTTTACCATGCCTGCTGATTTTAGATTTAACCACAGAAAGGGCCGTCAGCCGCCGTTCTCCACTTCCTGGTAGTCAACATCCACCACCTCGTCCGTAAGCATCCCGACATATCGCCCGAACATGGCAGCGAGATGTTCTTCTGTCAGATCCCGATCCGCCTGCGTCAGCGCCCAGGGGTACCGCGGCTGGTAAATCAGGTAGGTCCTGCTGTCGCAATTGTCACAGGCAGTCAGGCACAGGCCCTCCGCCTCTTCAATCACTTTCTGCAGAATGGTTGCCAGGCCAAGCATAAAGTCCTGGTCGAACTCCATATAGTCATCCCAAACTGGCTCGCTGATGGAGCATTCCTCCAGCCACCTGTGTATCTCCCGGTCCAGGTTGGGCGCCAATTTCAGCATGGACTCCAGGCGCGTAACATCCCGCGTCTTGATGTCATCCACGCAGATTCCGTACCCGTAATTGTGCCAAGTCGTGTAACTCAAGATTTTTCAGCCTCCTCTTTCTTCTGTCGCTTTTGAAGTGCCCTGATCCGCAGATCACGGTTTGAGAGAAACCGCTCGCCGTTTTCCCAGAGGTATTCCGAAGCGAAATACGTCAGGGCGCCGCCCAGGGCGCCCAGTGTCTGCATGGCGCTCAGAGATGTCTCCAGGGTCTTATAAGTGCCAAGGTGCCAGCGTTTCTTCTCGCACTCCGGCTGAATCCTGCCTTCTGCGTAGCAATCAAGATAAATTCCCTCACTACCGCCAAACTGAACCTCAGTTACCACATCAAAGTCATCGCAGGTGATCTCTTTGGGGCTATCGTAGGTATCAGGGCTAAAGTAGTCCAGAATTGCCTCTGCGGATTGAAACTGCCCATTATCCACAACCATTTGATGGATACCCTTCATCAGCATTTCTCTGGTATCGCGCTTGACCTTGATTTTTAGGCCTGGGTCATCCCGCAGATACGCTTTGCAGTTTTCAGCTGTATTGCAACCTCCAAAACGATGCCGCACCTGACTTGATGGATGTCCGCAACAGAGAGTGGGATCGTTTTCCGGCCCGGTTGCGGCGCGCCAGGCGCACCACAAGCAATTTCGTTCATTGCATTTCATATGGAGCCTCCTAAGCAATATGTCGGTTTTGATAAAGAGAGGGGCGGATCGAATCCAACCCCTCTCTTGCAGTACGGCTTTACGCCGTCAGATAATGAAGGTTCCGCTCTGCGGCTCTGGTCAACGAAAGATAGTCCGGCACCAGTTTCTTAATCTCCGCCACCGTTTCCTCCTCGTAATAATCAATGTAGTCCAGGGAGAGCGCCTCCGCGGGCACGATGGTCGCATGGCGTTCATAGTCATAGACGCACATCTGCGGATCAAACTCGACGATTAACAGGTCGCGGCCATGCTCATCTTGCAGGCAGACACGCTCAGGCCTGTCATCGCCGAACAGATCCAACTGGCAGCGCTTGGCTGTCATCGTTCTGCCGCCATGGAAGTGCAGTGTGACGTTGTAGCACTCCTCGTGGAGATTGATGATGTTGAGATCCTGAATCGCTTTCTCGAAGGGGAGTCCCAGGTTCAACTCAAACGCAATCGCCCTCAGGCAGTCATAGTTCAGCGCCACCTTTTTGGAAAACAGGATAACCTTTCTAATCTCACCGATATAGGCTGGTCTGAGCTTATCGGTGAGATACGCCTGGATCTCCTCCGGGGAAGGATAGTCAAACCGGAAGTGGTAGTGGAACCGTCCCGGACGATTCACAAGGTAGTCGTTGAGCTTATACAGGCTGTTGCAGGTGATGATGAAAAGCTTTTTCCCTTGAGCGGTCCCATCGAACATGCTCAGCAACGCTGACTGTGGATCCGCCTCATTGGCGCCAGGGCAGACGCTGCCGAAGGTCTTGTCAAATTCATCGAACAGAAAGACCACTTCCTGCTCAATCGACTCGATGTAGGCAGCAATGCCGGGGATGTACTGGTCAATGATGATGACGGGATAGCCGGCATCCTGCGCCTTAGCGGACAAAAGCCGGGCAAACAGGGACTTCCCGATCCCTTTGGAGCCGCTGAGGATGACGCCCAGATTCCGCTCAAACATCGTGAATGCTTTGAGAACCTTGTCAGCCTTTTCCGGGTGAATCCCATACACCTTTTCCGTAACGGCAAGCCTGGAGCGTGCCTCCAGATAGAAACCGCTCATCTTGTCAAAACGAACGGTGTAAGTATTAACCGGGAGCTTGTCATAGGCCTTGAGAGAGTCCTCGTGGATCTCATACCGCTTTCCAATGCTGATAGCTTTCATGTAGAATGTTCTCCTTTCGTAATCCATTTTGCCACCCAACCGTGGCTGTTACTTGTAGTAGTTGTCTATTTTGGTGTAGGAGGGCAAATTGCCGCATGCAGGCCGGCCACAAGCGCACTTATGCCGGCCTGCATGTAGTTCCCTACACCGCAATCTGAATATCCTTCTCCCTGCCCCACTGCACCAGGAACCTGCGCTCCTGGTCCGTGATCGGCCGCCGGTTGAATCCCTGCGCCTGGCAGATCTGTTTTCCGCTCAGCTGCAGCGTTACCAAAGACCGATCCGGAGCGCCCCGGCGCCGCAGAAACAGGATATGGCACTCCCCTCCTGCTACACGGTCAATATACTGGCCGACACAGTGACTCAGGTTGATCCCCTCCTCCGCCAGTTCCTCCGGCTTAGTGGGGACCACAATGCAGTACCCGCTTCCGGAGTAGGCCAGGTCCTTGATAGACTCATTCTGCTGCTCAAAGTCCTCGCACTTGGCAAGCAGCCTGGCCTGATTGACCTTGAGCGCCATAATGTCATGCTCAGTCTTGAAATGCGTGGGATACTTCTCTTTGACCTTTCCGTAGAATTTCTGCTGCATCTCCAGGTAATCCAGGTATTCTACGAAGAAACTTTTGGTCACGCTGGCATATCCCTGGGCATAAAGGTCAAACAGAATGTAGTCGATGAACCGTCGCAGATTGACGCGGTGGGGCGATGCCATGACCTTGAGAAACCAGCCCGGGTCGTGCGAAATCTGGCGTTCATAGTAGGAATAGCCATTTTGGTTGAAATCCAGCTCCATAATCCCGGACTGGACGAGTTTTTCGGCAAAGAACATAGCCTCATTGGCTCCGTACTGCTCCTCGATCCAGAAGATGGCCGGAATGCTCGCCTGGTATTTCTTTCGATCCGCCATACTGGGAAACATATTGTAAAGTCTGATAAAGAGCTTGCTGTTCTGCTTCCAGTAGCGAGTGTACCAGGTGGGATCAAAGGTATTGACCAGGACGTTATGCCGGCACATGTCCGTCAGGGTTTCGTCGGTGATGACCTGCATGATCAGGCCGACGGACTCACGGTAGAGATTGCTCAGCCAGTGTACCTCATGCAGGGCGACCATCCCGTCCTTCAGTTCCCGGAGGAACGTGTTCAGGCTCTGTTCCTTCAGTTCTTCGATGTGCCCGGTCTTGCAGTCCTTGATGTAATAGAGGCCCTTGCTCACCAGGATCACCAGTTCCCGGTCCGTGGTTGCCGTCCGCCGCTTAATGATAAAGTCCGTGTTGTTCTCCAGCACGACCTCATACTGGGCGGAACCTTTCACGGCTGCACTTTGCATGTCGATGATGTAGTCCTTCAGCGACACAGTTTTCGACACATTTTCGCTCGCCATACGAGCACCCTCCATTCTAAAATAGTTTTTGATGCGGAATTCATCGTTACAGACGCGGCCCGGGCTGAGAAACAGCCCAGGCCGCATTTCTTGATGCGTGATTTACTCGCCCTCATCAGGATGCGCACTTTCTCCGCCGTCCTGCCAAATACCGGCAGCGACTCCATGCTCATGGAGCCGCCTGCCGCTCAAGGCGAGCAGAACGCCATCCGGGTCATGCGCTTCAAAGGCTTTGAGAAGGTCGCGCGCCTTATCCTCATACGGGCGGTCATCATAGATCACCTGCCGGCGGATCTCCTCGATCAAGCGCTCCAGATTCTGCTTGCTCTCCTCGAACTGAGGCCTCGGTTCATCATAGCAGATGCGGCCGCTCCGCTCAGTCCATTCCCCGCCGGCAAAAACATGGCACCATAAATCACCTTCTTCACCGCGGTAGGAAATAAAGCCTTTTGCTGTAAAGGGAACCAGCGTATTCAGCAGTTCCAGAATCATGTCCTCATAGTAGTTGTTGTAATATGACAGCTCAATAGACAAGGCCACATCATTCGGGTTTCGCTCCACCTCAGTGAACCCTGCCTCTTTGAAAACAACCGTAAGCCACCAGAAGGGGTCATTGTACTTTAACATCGCCTGAGTGAGTTCTTGATACTCCCTCTCAATTTGGTAAGCCATATCATCTCCGCACTGCGCCAAGTCAGCCGTACGGAGTCTGTCATACCGGGTCAGCAGAGCTTTCTGGAGATCTTTTTGTTCCTCGGCGGACACGGCATTCAGAGTAATGGAGCCGGAGCCGATAGCTGTGTAGCTCATGTGGATATTCCCCCAATTTTACAGCCCAAACCTGGCCGTTCTGTATGTGCTGAGATAGAAGTCGCGCAGTTTTTCCAGCGCGGCGTCAAAACTGTTCTTCTCAGATCTCCGTGCGGGTTTCATCCCATCCAGATAATCGAGCACCGCACGGCGCTCCTGAGGCTCCAGTCTGGCCAAGGCCTGCCGCAGACGCTTCTCCCGGATCAGGTCATCGTCGCTGCCCGTTTCGGCAACAGCGGGATACTCATAGTCCTCCGACAGTTCCTGGGACAGGACGCCAGGTGCAAAGCCTTCACAGGCCATAATGCCATGGGGCTTGTTGCGCCGCTTGATGGTCAGGACTGCATACTGAAGTTTCGCCCAGATGTGAACGGTAATCGAATCGCAGCGCCGGTCATCGTAGGTGTCGATGGCCTGGAGCGCGGCAATGGCCAGTTCCTGGTAGACGTCGTCCAGTTCCAGATGCAGGGCATACAGCAAAAGCCGGTGGCGGCGCAGCGTGCGGTTGATCAGATCAATATTTTCCATGAAGATATGGTTTCTTGTCATGGTATCCATGTGGGATCTCCTTTCCTTGACGGGCGGCATGATGCGGCCGGCCCGTTCTTCGTTTTTTTGAAAATCTGTTTGGCAGAGGATTTGTTTGCCAGGCTTATGCGCTCAGGCCGGCACACGGTCAGCGACCAGGGGAAGGTCGAACAGGAGCCAAAACAGCTCCTCCGACAGCGCCTCAGCAGGCATCCCCTTGTAGTACCACAACAGCCGGGGGTCCTGCCCGTCCAGCGTAATGATGACCGGCACCTTTCCGCACGGCTGATACGCCAGCGGCGCCACTTCGACCGCAATTCCAGCCGGATGAAACACCGGCTCCAGCACCGCCTGCACATACCGCGCGATACCTGCGGGGTCCTCACCCGCCTCCACGGGGCAGCAGACGGCAGACACGGTCAGGGAAACGCCAAGAGAACTATCCATCGCGTTTTTTACCATGATCAGATACTCCTTCCGTAAACGGACAGGGGAAAGCCGCTTGTGCGGCCCTCCCCTGCTGTCAATTAGTAGCGAATAAAACGCTTGATGATGCCGGCCAGTTTGACCGGCAATTTTGTGAGATCGGTGATGTCCAGAAAGGCGTCACCATAAATGCGCTCAATGTTCTCCTTATCGGAGCCGATGGCCGCAGCGATAAACAGGACCCCCTTGCGCTGGTACTCATGCTTGATCCCGCGCAGGTCCTCCTCCGCCGCGGTGCCACCGTAGCCGGCGTCCGCAGGCTGTCCGTCGGACACCAGCATCAGCAGCTTGATGTCCTCCGGCCGGTGTACCAGCCGCTCCGCCACAAAGCGGAGCGCGGCGCCGTCCCGGTTACTGCCCCGGGCCGAAATGTCCATCATCCGATAACGGTCATCCCGGTCAATGGCGTCAAACTCAGCGTAGGAATAGAGATCGACGCCTCTGGACGTGGAGTGGCCATACACGGTAATAGGGATCCCGAGCGCCTGGCAGAAATCATAGAGGATGATTGCCGTCGCCCTTGCGTAGGTAGCCCGGTCGTTCCAGGACATACTTCCCGACTCGTCCAACAGGAGTCCCACACAGAGCGCGGGCATCTCATTGGGCAGCGCATTTTTGTAGAACACCCGGGAGTCCGTCCGAAACAGCGCGTGGGCGTCCAAACGTCTGCCCATCAGCAGGCTCGTCTGCTTGCCGCCCCGACGGCTGTCCTGCATCTGCTGGAGAACTGACTTTTGCAGCTGCTTGGAGATGTGGAGAAGATCGCCGGCGATGGACTGGTACTCCTCCTTCAGTTCCTCACTGACGGAAGCAATCCGATGAACTGTCTTGCTGACGCCGTCATGGATGTCCCCATAAGAGATGCTCTGGGCCAGTTCTGTCAGCTCCTCTGTCCGCTGGCGCTCCAACTCCGTGGTCACGCTGTTCTCTGCGATCCGGTTCAGCAGCCGTTCAACGTCGTCGGCGGCCCCGGTGTAGCCAGCACCTTCGTAGCTGTCGTCATGTTCCGTGCTGCCGCCCTCCGGTGCGGAAACCTCACTGGTATCATGCAGCGGAATGCGGCCACCCTCCTGGTCCGACACCTTCTGATGCTGCTGGGGTGAACCGGGGGCACCCGGCATCATTTCCAAGCCGCCGTCGCCATTCTGGCTGGATTCAGCGTGAGAAGCGTCTGCTGAAGGGCCTCCGGCGTCTTCTTCGCCAGATTCTTCACCGTTCTCCCCGCCAGAGGGCTTTGCTTCGGCCTTTTCGGGGTCCTGCTCCTCACTCTCGCCGTCCGCACTGCCCGCGGCCAAAGCCGCAGTTGCGGCACGCTGGGAGCCGGTAGCCGATGTAGCTTCCGATGGCGCGGGACTGCCGTCTACAGGAGACGTTTCCCCGGTGCCCTCCTCGCTGCCGCCGGCAAGGGCGGAGAGTAGGGTGCTCAGCAGATCGTTCGGGTCACCGGACCCGGAACCGCCGCCTTCCGAAGCGGTATTGTCCGCCTGCTCCTTGATGTTCTCCAGCAAATCCTTGATATGGGACCAGCAGCGGATCAGGATCAAGTTTGCCGTCCTGCACCGGTCCCGGGCATCCCTGCTGACCAGAGCCTTATCCAAATCGCCCAGGAGGGAAAAGACCATCTGGATCCGCTCGTCCGAGAGAGGCGTTCCGCCGTACTTGAGTTTGCCCCAAAGCATATAGGAGAGGAGCCCGCTGTGAATGCTCTGCCAAATGTGGCCGCCGTCCGCCTCCTGTTCAATCATATCCTCCATAGAAGGGTGGTCATCAAATTGGACCTGACGTATTTTTTCAAGACTGCTGCCCAAAATGCCGGGATAGTCCAGCAGCATCCTGTTTTCAATGTAGCCATCCTCCAGGATGTTCAGGATATCGTGGGTCACGAGGGCAACGAGCTCCCTGTTTTTTGGGTCGGACGCCTGGAAGGCCAGGAAATCCGCCTCTGCGTCCCGCTCGGTGATATTCCGAAGGGGCGGCGGTTCCGGGAACCACTTTCCTGATTCCAGGAAGGCGTGATAGGACTGGTAGAGCAGGAAGTCCGTGTAGAGCACATGTCCCAGCTCATGGGTAAACAGACCGCTGACCATTTCATACCGCACCTGACGGCCTTTCTGCTTGGTCACAAAAGGGTTGCCGGCGTTGATATGGATCAAGAGATTGTCCGTGCGGGCCAAACTCGGCGACTTGGGCTCCCACTTGATGTCCAGCTTCACCCGCCGCCGGCAGCCATACCGCCGCGTCTGGGCGGCGGCGATATCGGCAAAATGGGCTGCCAGGATGCGGGAGGTGAAAAACTGGCGGTCTGTGATTTTGGACTGTTTCTGCGCGATCAGCTGCTTGATCTTTTTATGACTCACTCTTGCCAAGAGTAACTGTCCTCCCTTCTAAATCATAGTTTTTTGTTCAGACCGCCTTCTTGCGCTTGGGCGCGAATATAGGCTCCAGCACAGTCGCTTTCAAAGCATCCCGGTCCTCCTCGTCGGAAGTGGCCTTGCTCACGATGGTGTAGAGCGCGGAGCTGTAGGGATCTCCCGTGATCTCCGTGCTCATGATCCAGTCGATGAGGCTTCGCATACCGCAGTTGCCGTCCGAGATCCCGTTCTTGCGGCAATAGTCCGCCATGTCTGTCACGACCTGGACCATACGCCCCACCAGAACATCGTCCTCACAGCCGGTGATGCTCATAGCGCGCTGCGCCATGATCTCCGGGGCGGGCAGTTCAATGTCCTGGGTAAGATTCATCCGGTCCAAAACCGACTGGTTGACGCCCCGGCACCCCTCATAGCTGACGTTGGTAGTCACCACGACCACTGCGTCCGGATGGCGGTGGATCACCTCGCCGGTAGGCAGGGTGATAGATCCCCCCTGCTCCAGCAGAGAGTTCAGGCCCACCAGCACACCGGGCTGGATAATGGTCGTGGGCTCCTGTAGTTCTACCAGATAGCCGTGCTTGAGCGCGCGGATGAAATCCGTCTCGATGTAACTATAGGTCTGCCGGCCATCGGAGGACTCGGGCTTCACCTTGCAAAGCTGCTGCAGCTTGTCGGTGACCATTTCCATGACCAGGCCCATGCAGTCCTGGGACGTGGCATCGGCTTTCTCCGCGCCGGTGAGCTTCTGATAGGTCCCGGCGGGATCGTAGTCCATGTCATCCAGGTCAGGCAGGCCCATGAGTTTTTTAACATTCTCATAGGTGATGCCGCCCATCTCCTTGAGCTGCGCCCGCTGCTGGTCCAATTCGGCGTCGCCGGTGGATGGCCCATCCGTGTCGGGGAACACCTGGCCGATCAGGTCGTAGATCTCCGTCCCGGCAGAGCAGGTGTACTTCATATACGGCAGATTCAGGCCCGCAGCGATGGCGCGGGCACCCTCTGTCTTTCCCGTGCCGGCGGGGCCGCGCAAAAGGAAATTGCGCATGGGCAGCGCCTTGCCGGTGGACTGCTTGGCGTGCTTGCAGATGGTGACCACCTCCTCGGGCAGCACATACCAGGGAGCCAGGACCGGCACCAGGCTCTGCTCGAAGGGCGTGAGTACCCGCGTCGTATCCAGCACATACTTCCCCACAAAATCGCTGTGGGGCGTGGCGGGTTTGATCTCCAGTTTCTCCGGCACGGTGCTGTTGGCCAGGATAGTAAACATCCCGGCAACCACGGTGTCCGGCCGGAAGTTCCCGGAGTCGATATGGGTGGTGGACACCCGCATCACATTGCCGGTGCTGTCAATACTGGTCGGCAGATGCGCCGCGCAGGAGCTGTCATTGATGCGCCGGTAAGCATTGTCACAGAGGATGGCCATGCGCTCCGTCGCCTCACCCATGTCCGGGTAGCCGCCCTGATACTGGATCTCCAGAGCATCCAGGTTCTCCCGGAACTCATCGTCCGCCATCAGGGCGGGGAGCATCGACATCATGATCGCCGCGCCGTCCTGCCCATTGTTGCGGACGGCATAGGTTTCGAGCATCTCCGTGTCCTTGTTGTAGATACTGGCCAGCATGGCTCCGCCGGCAGGATCGTAGATTGCCAGATGGTACACTTCCGGGCCGGAGGCGGACTTATATTCCGCGACACCCTTTGTGCCGCAGAGTCCGACCGCACCCGGTGCGGAGCCGTCCTTGCATTTGAAATACGCCTGGACAGCCTTGACCACCGTGCTGCACAGCGTTGCCTCCGTGCCGTTGCTGTACTTGGACGATACCTTCACCTTTTTCTTCGCCTTGTCAAAAGGCGCAGGCAAAGGCCGGCTGAAAGCAAACAGTTTCGAGCTCATTTTTGTTCACACTCCCTATTTGACTTTGATCTGCACCTGGATGCCGTCCGCCAGCGGTTCCGCGGCGAAAAAGCCGTTCCTCAGCAGCTCCTTGCAGATGGGCGGCCAGCTGTCCCCATGGGGGAGCTGGCTGGCGGGGATCCGGAAGCTGTCCTTCCCGCTGCCAATCACCTCATTGCACTGGGCGTTGAGCGCCTGGAGATTTGCCTCCACCCACTCAAACGCCAGAAGGCCATAGTCCACTGTCTCCGGCTCCTGTTCCGGCTCTTCCGACGGCTCAGTTTCCGGCTCTGAGGCCGGCTGCTGCGGCTGTTCGGCCGTTGGATACTGAAGCCCGCAGAACTGGAGGTTGTTCACCTGCACCACAGCTCTCCGGTATCCGCCGGCGCGGTTGAGCAGGATGCTCAGCTCTCCGCCGTGGTCGAACCGATCCCGGGCATCTGCAACACCCCAGACCCATCTGGCATTGGGATACCGCAGCAGCACCTGCTCGGTGATCCTGCGCTGGAGCACCGAGAAAGCCGTGTTCAGCACCGACTCCTCCGACGCAGGCGGAGGCAGCGCCAAAAGCGGAGCCTGAGCCGGCTGCTGAGGCGCCGCATCCATGTGGAACAGCATCCATAGTGCGTAGAAAAACACACCGATCAGCATCAGCAGCAGGATCGGCCACATTCTGAGAATGAAGGCCAGCAGGATCATCATGCCGATGACGGTCAGGACATCACGCCTCTTTTGCATCTTCCTCTTGCATTTCATCACCCATTGCCTCCTTCGATTCTGGCAGGTAGAGATAGACGGTGTTATCCCCCCTTCCCTGCGTCTTGCTGCTGACGAGCGCCGCCATCATGCCGCAATTCTTACCAAGCAGCATCCTGACGCGCTTGCCGCAGTCCTTGTTCGCCTGTCCCGGCGACACGGCCTTCTTGAAATCGCAGCCGGTTCTACACAGCCGCAGCCGATACTGCCTCCGACAGTCCAAGGCGTGTTGCAGGCACAGTCGCTGGTCTTTTGTCATCGTGTCGCCGGTCAGCCGGCGCAGGACAACATCCAGCTTTTTCGACCGGTGTTTAACGCTTGTTTTCACAAAAGATTTGTTTTTCAAATCCATCACCTCCCCAGAAACGCAAAAAAGAGCGCACATGGAGTGGACGGATCCTACTTCATGTGCGCTCTTTTACGCCTGTGGTCATTATTGTTTCCAGTTCCTCAGCCCGGGAAGAAGGGGTTCTGTCCCCCGCTGAAGCTCTCATACCCCGTGAAGTTCTGGGGCATTTCCGTGGGTGCCTGCATGGTCTGGCCGGACTGCGCCGGAGCCGCAGGTGCGGTCTTGGAAGCTCCGGGCGCCTGGGAGTAGCCCTGCTGGCCCTGGCCTCCCGTATCCTGGCCGTTGCCGTTCTGTTCCTTCTTCTGTCCGCCGGTGTGGGAGAACTTGATGTCATCAAGCACGATGACCGGCGCAGAACGGCCCTCGCCGGTATCCTTGTCCGTCCAGCGCTCCTCGTCGTAGTCGCCGCACAGGGAAATGAACGAACCCTCCTTGAGCGACATTTTCTTGATGCGCTCGCAGAGGTCGCCGAAGGCCTTGACCTTCAGGTTGACCCAGCGGTGGTTGTTCTCCGCCCGGCTGTCGTATTTGCGAATGCCAACCTGGAAAACCGCGAACTCGCCGCCGTTCTCGCTGTTGAAAAGGCGGATCGCCGGCGCGCCGTCGTATCCTCTGGACACAACGGCATCTGAGATAAAGATCTTCATCATGGCTTTTTTGCTCCTTTCCGCAGGCCTCACCCTGCATACAAATGATTTTATTTCAACCCGCATTGGCGCGGGCGGAAAACAAAAAAAGTGCCAAACGGCGCGATAGCGCCATTTGACACTGTGGTACACGGGAACTTTGTTTTCAGTCAGAAAACACGGTTACTATTGACTTGATTATAGCATGGAGAAATGCAAAGGTCAATATTTAACCATCGTTCCCTATTCCAAATTCAAAATCCAGCGGATCTTCTCACCACCCGGATATTTTTCCGACACCTTGCGAGGGCGGCTCCTGCAATTCCAGCCATTTGGCCGTGGCGCTGTCATCCCGTCCTGCCGGAAGCCAACCGCAAGCATACTGCTCCCGGACTCCTGTGGCAGCGTGTAGGTCACGATACGCCGGTACCCCATGGCCCTGGCCGCGCGGATCGCCGCGCCGCTGACCTTGCTGACTGCATTCCGATAGACCGGATCACAGCATATCCTGTTGAGCTCTAAAGTGCGCCCGTCATTCAATGCTCTGGCTTTCGGTGTACTGGCAATGACCACACCGATCAAGGCGCCGTCAGCCGTCAGCCCAACAGAAAATTTGTGTCCCTGAGGCACCGCACAGTGGCGGTGATTAGGCCTGACAAAATCCAGCGCCTCTTTTAAGGACACAGGAGCAACTTCCATCGGGACCATCATGCTCAAGCGGTTCCCATCCAAATAGGAAAGCTTTGGCCAGTCATTGGCTCCTTGATAGATTACATACCGACCAAGCCTGCGGATGGCCGGGAACACCTCACGGCGCTGCTTATCATATATGGATGCCGGCTGTTGGATGCGCGCTTGCGCCATAGAAAAGGGATCAAGAGAAAGCACCGGCCTGTTGAGTATGACAGGATTGGTCAAGTCATAGCGTTTCCGCCCAGGCACTCCATAGTGATAGATTTTCACATTGGCTGGCACTTTCCCTTCCAAGGCATTCATAATGCGCTCAAAATCATCATCAGAAAGGGGAAAACTGTCCCGATACCAAATGCCCTGGATGCAGTAATTAAAAAGATGGTAAACCATTTCTCCTCATTGAACCCCGTCCTGTCTGCCCGGCACCATCGCCAGGTAGGCATGCAGTCGGTGGATCCCCTGCCATTCATAGAGTGGAGCGGTATCCGCAATATACAGCGTCACCGTGTCGCCCTCCCGGACGGCGGCATGCCTGTTGCGGAGCATGACCAGCAACGCCTTCCCGTTTGCCTCCAACAGTATGGATTTTGGCCGTTGGCGGAGGACAGTCCTCTCTACCTTCAGGATAACCCCGCGGAGAATGAGATACTGTCCCCGCATCCCGGTGCGGTACAGGCGCGCGGCACAGATGGTCAGCAGCGCGGCGCCCAAAAGGAACGGGACGGATACCGAGAATGAGATGAAAGCCAAAGCGCCAATCGCCAACACGAGGCAGCACACCGCCAGCCCCATCTGTATGATCAACTGGTGCTGAAGCGCGGGGGGCAGCGATTTCCAGTCCTGTTTCATTGTTCTATCCCCTCCTATACCAAAAACAGACAGCCCGCATGCAAGAGGCGAAGGAGCACAGCAACCAGACCATCCCGCGCCGGAGAGTGCTCCATCTCCTGCTCCAAAGCGCCTTCCCGGATCGTCCGGGCTGAGTAGAGCTTTTCCGTCAGTAGCTGCCGTCCCTCTTCCCCGAGCAAATTCGGCGTCGGGTCTGTCCCCTGCTCCTCCAGTCGGATCAGCTCGCTGGCTGTGAGGCGCAGGCCGGCGTGTTGGATCCACCTCCAGATACGGCCGTCGCCACCCGCTTCTGAAAACTGCCCCTCCGGCTCGGCCTGCGGACAGATAATGCTCCCGGAAAGCAGGCGGTAGAGCGCCAGGCCGCCCTCCTCCTGTGTGGTGACGGCAAGGCCGGACTGCTCCAGGCGCTCAACGAACCGGGCCTTCTGCGGCGGGACAGGCTTTGGCGCCAGCCTGGCAGATTCCCACAAAGCAGCCATCTCCGGTCCAAGGGCGAAGATCCTGCCGCAGTGGGATACCCTGACGGTGCCGTCCTTTTCCGGGACGGACAGACCTTTCGATAAGTACATCATACATTTCACCCCATCCTTATCATCTTTTGCTCTATTACACGGACGGGGCGGCCCGATTACAACAGCATCATGAGCGCCACGGACGCCAGAATCACAGCAAAAACGCCAGCCAGGAGAATGGCGACCTTCTTGACCATTTCAGGATCCACTCCCTCCTCCTGTTCCCCTGCATCCACTGGCTTTACATCGTCATAATAGCCATCGTAATTGATATCCATAGGATTCCTTTTCCGTTTCGCCGGATGCGCCGGGCCGGTTGGAGGGCTTCGGCGCTTTTGCTTAGGCGCCGGGCGCTCCCTCACACTCGTCTTACCCTTAGGCTTTGGTTTCGATTGGGGTGCCTCTGTCTGGGCGGGGATCTTTTTGCCGCACTCCGCGCAAAAAGAGGCGGCGCCTCCCACAAGGGAAGCGCCGCAATAGGGACAATACTTCATAGGTTCCACTCCTTGTCTGAATTTCCAGCTCAATCGCTGTTCATCCTTAGAGACAGGAGTAGATAATAGGATTATACCATCAAAACATCTTCCTGTCACCCGCGCCGGACTTGCCATTTCCACTGCCATAAACACTGCCAAAGGCACTTGCAAATCCAGCCTGCTGAGCAGGCGCTTTCTGTGCAGGTGCAGCGGGAGCCGGAGGTTTCGGTGCCGGGGCTGGCGCCGCTGAATGCGGCGCTCTCCCCTGTTCCCCACGCACCCTGTTCCTGCCGCTGGCGCGCTGGGCATGGACCGCAGCCCATTCTGAAGCGTACTTTGCGGCGAGCCAGGCTCGGTAGTGCTCGACCGTCGTCAGCAGCAGTTCATTGAGCTGCCGCCAACTGAGGATCACAGAAACATGCTGTTCAGGCTTTGTCCCGAACCGCGGGACAATGAGCCCGGTCTTATTCTCCTCTCCCGGCCCGCTGTCGGCGGTGAGGAAATAATCCGACTTTGCCGCAACGGTCAGCCGCACGACCCGGGAAAGGCTCTTTCCATCCGGACGGGGACGTCCATATTTCGTCAGATACTTGGCTGAGGTGCCGCCCAGATGCTCATAAAGAGGGTCTTTGTTTCCGGATTGCTTATACTGCTGCATCCGCATGTGGAGCGTGCCGGAGGCGGCCTCCTGGGCCAGGGCCAGGAACTCCGGCACATCAATGTATATGCTGATGTTGTTTACATAACGGCTGCCTTTTGGCTTTGTGGTGTCATAGGACACAAACTGCAGGTGTACTTTGTCAAGGTGGAAGGTGTCGTTTCTGACCTCCACAAAGCACCCCTTGGCATCCTTACGGATGATTTGACCCCAGTTGTCCTGCGATACCGGCTTGTTGTCGTTTTCCATCCCAATCACACATTCACCGGCTCCAGGTCTTTGGCAGCGGTTTCGACACCGTCCGTATCGGGCCGTTGGTCCATAGTCATATCCCGGAACTTTCGGCACAGGTTCAGAAGGTACTCCTCAGCCTTTTCAAACTGCGGCATGAAGTCCCCTTCCGGCGACTTGGCATTTGCAATTCGTTCTCTGATATCCATATTGATGATTTCCTTTCAAAGAATACGGGGGCATCCGATAGTTGGATGCCCCCGCGTTGTTGTGTTCCTTTCGGTCCCAGATGGGTTATGCCTCGATCCCGGCGTCAGCCAACATCTGCAGGAACTGCTGCTCCGTGAGCGTCGTGACGCCCAGGGTCTGCGCCTTAGTCAGTTTGCTGCCAGCGTTTTCACCAATGATCAGATAGTCCGTCTTTTTGCTGACAGAGCTGGCGGGCCGGGCCCCCAGGCTTAGCAGCTTCATCTGGATCCCGTCGCGGGTGTAGTTATCCAGCTTGCCGGTCGCTACAACGGTCTTACCGGCAAAGGGGTTGTTCTGCGCTTCAGGCATAGTAGTTTCCTCCTTCAGAAATGTGATATGGTTGAGGGCAGGCCGCCAGAGCTTGGCCTCCTCCTCGTCGCTGTACCAGCAATAGATGTTGTCGTTCATCACCTGGCCGAAATCCTCCAACTGCGTGAAGTCAAACTGATCCAGGATGGCCCGCTCGAAAGCATCCCAGGAGCCGCCAAACTTCCGGTTCAAGATCCGGCCGGCGTGGCGTCCCACCTCCGGGATACCCAGAGCGGCAATGAACTGATTGAGCGTGCAGGTGCGCCGCTCGTCCACCGCCTTCTGGAGCCGGACAAACGATTTCTCGCCGAAGCCCGGCGTTTTGAGGATCTCCTCCTTGTGCCGCTCCAGCTCATACAGGTCACCGTAGTTTTTGACCCAGCCATGCTGCACAAAGGTTGTCAGCGTCTGCTCATCCAGCCCCTTGATCTCCATGCGGGTTTTGCTGCAGAAATGGACAAACTTCCGCACCAGCCGGGCGGGGCACGCCTCATTGTCACAGTACAGCTGGCGGGTCCCGCCACTGCTCTGGCGAACCACAAGCGTGCTGCCGCAGCAGGGGCAGGCATCGGGCAAGGGACACCCTCCGCTTTTCGTCTTGTTTTCGGCGATTTGCGGAATGATCATGTTAGCTTTATACACGCTGATGGTGTCCCCCGGTCCCAGAACCAGCCGTGTGAAGTTGTCCAGGTTGTGGAGGTAGGCGTGATTGACCGTGGTGCCGTCGATGACCACATCATCAAAAACGGCGGTCAGGCTGATCATCCCCGTGCGGGTCGTGGCGACCTCCAGGCGGCGGAACTTGGTTTCGTACCTGGTGTCCGGCCACTTGTAGGCGATCATCCGGTTTTCATGGTGCCCGGTGGCACCCAGGGAGCGGCCATAGGCCAGGTCGTTGAACTCGAAGATCAGCCCGTCCGTCGGATAGGCATACTCCTTGGGCTGATAGAAGTCCATCGCCTGACGGACAGCCTCCTCCGAGGCGCCGCCGGCCAGGATGGAATAACCCACTGTAGTGAACCCCATTTGTGCCAGGAAGCGCAGGGTTTCCCACTTGGTGCTGCCGCCCAGGTTGTCGCTGATCAGGTCAAAGGCCATGAAGGAAAGCCCGCGCTCCCGGACCTCCTCCGCGTTCAGCTTTCGGACGCTGCCTGCGGCGAGGTTCCGCGGATGTGCATACGGCTCGTCCAGAGTCCCGTTGAGGGCGTGAAACTCCTTCCAGCTGATGACCCCTTCCCCCCGGACCTCAAGCGGCTCCTTACAGGGAATGACAAGCGGGACATTTTTCATAATGCGCACCGTGTGGGTGACATCCTCGCCCTGCAGGCCATCGCCCCGGGTAATCGCCTGCGCCAGTTTCCCGTTCTCATAGCGCAGCACAAGGGTGAGGCCGTCCAGCTTCCAGCTCAGGACTGCCTCATGGCCGCCCAGGTATTTGTGGATATCCGCAACGCTTTTGCACTTATCAGCGGACAGCATCGGCCGGGTGTGGCGCACGGCGGTGAGGCTCTCCAGCACCTCGCCGGATACCCGCTGGGTGGGCGACGAGGACAGGATGGTCCCGGTTTCCCGCTCCAGGGCCACCAGCTCGTCATACAGCCGGTCATAGTCCAGATCCGCCATGATCGGGGCATCGTACTTGTAGTAGGCCTCGTCTGCCTCGTTGATCGTTTGAATGAGTTCCCTCATTCGCTCTAAGTTCTGCATTCTTATGCCTCCAGTCAATAGATCTTCGTGCATCGGCCCGCCGCTTCAGCAATGCTCCGGCGTACGGACTCCAATTCTGCATCGTCCGATACCTTGGCATCGTCCAGATCCAGGACCTCCGCATCAACCTGCGCCAAAGGGCAGTTTGCATACACAGCCTGAACGCGGCCGTCTTCAACCACGATGTGGATGGTCAGTTTCTGGCACGCCGGAACGTGCTCGTTCGGTCTTTCGGTTTCCAAATCACTCACCTCCCCGGAAACGAAAAAAAGGGACGCCTTTCAGCGTCCCATCCTGTGGCCCGAAGGCCCGTATTATATATAAAAAAGCGCCCAAAGGCTGATCTGCCTTCAGGCGCTTTGAAACACGGCAACTGATGATCGCTTGCGCAATCAACGGATACTTTATGGCGCTATTATACCCGACCGCCGAGTAAAATGCAAGCCTTATCCTGCCGGGCAAGGATTTACTCCCGGGGGATTGCATTTTCTCAGTGAATAGGATATACTTTGGATAACAGTATCTGAGCCTTTCGGCAAAGTAGACCGTGTTTCCAATGTGCCATCACCCCTCCGGGGCGATGGCATTTTTTGTTTTCCGAGCCGGTTTCGGCAACAAAGCGAGCAGGGATTAACCGTTCCTGCTCGCTTTTTTATATAGATGCGCCTCCGTTCCGGAGGCATAACCCTGTGTTCCGGGCCGAAGCCCGTTCACATACACGGCACGAAGTCCAAAGCCCAATATCAGAAAGGAGTTTCACAGCTAAATGTCAAAATCAACGACGAAACGAGATCGGCAAAAGCAGGAGGTGTCGAATTATGTCTGAACGAGGATTGGATCCCTACCGCTGCACGAGCTGCCCGAACCGGTTAACCTACCTGGATCCAGTACCCAGGCGGGAACGCGGTGTCAATCTGCAGTTTGGCCAGACCTACTGTACTGCCGGGAAAAAGCCACGTGTGTTCAAAAAGAAGGAATGCAAAGTTTATCCACCCGACTGGTGCCCGAAGAAGAAATGGCCCTGCGAGTTTCGGATCTATACCTTTAAGAACATAAGATCACGTTGTATGCACAGCATGTTCCACGAGGGCGAGGTCCCGAGCGAGTTCCGCTGCGCCGTCCGGCAGGAGGGTGTTGTTGAGCTGTCGCCAATGGCTTTCTTCTCCGGTCTGGAAGACAGCACCGCCGCGCAGCTTTTGGGCGTTGCTGTAAATTCCGGCGAGATTGTGGAAATGGATGATGGACTCAAGCATTACTGTTTCTATCTGGAACTTGGAGGAGCGCGGTACCTGCCTTACTGGGATGCCGACAAAGCCAGGCAAAACGTGTATCAGCCGGATTCCGAGGATGATTAAGGCCCTGTGCCACAACGAATAGGAGGTTATGAACTACCATGTCACAAACCAGAGATCCCAACTCTACCTACTGCCGGCGCTGCGGCGCCGAGCTGGTCTGGGAGCATCCGAAGGGCTCCGGACACTACCAGATGTCCAGCGACTACGTTGGCGGCGATATCTGCCGCAGCTGTCTGGAAGAGCAGCGGTCCATGCCTACCGGAGCTGCGGAAGTCATGGATGAGGATGTGACGAAGATCCCCGTCACGCTGTACCAAGCGCCCTTTGCCGTATTAAGCGAGCGTGGGCTGCTGCTGAAAATGCACGACCACAACCGCCCCTACGCCGGCCCGGTCCCTCCCAGTACTATATGCCGGTCTTTCATGGGAACCTGGAGTTCCGTGGGCCTCTGCCACAAGATCCCATTGCCCGCAGAGCCAGCATTCTGGAAAACTTCTTCGCCCTATATAACCGTGATGACCGTCCGAACCCCAAGACCAGCCGCAGCATGTCGGTTGGGGATGTGGTTAAACTGGACGGTCAGTTTTATCTCTGCGCCCCCACGTGCTTCACTCAGGTTGACTTCAAATCGGTGGAATTGAACGGCCCGGTGGCCAGACTGGTCACGCCGGATGGCTCCACACTCGAAGTCAGTGTATTTCCAAATGATGATTTTCCCTGCATCAACATCGACCTGCTCCAGAAAGACGGCAGTTCGGAGCGCGTCTGCTTTGTGGAACACAACCCTGAGAAGGCACCTGGACACCAGCTTCATATCGGCGTCTATTGCTCCACGGAGGAAGACACCGTCTACTACGACAGCTATGTCAGAACAGAGGAGAAGGTCTATGAGGTATGAGCAAACAGGCGAATAAATACATCACACCTGAAGCCTTCGAGTCTGTCCGGGGGGAAGATATAACATGGGACAACTGAAGGATCTTACCGGGCAGAAGTTCGGGAAGCTGACCGTCCTCAGGCGGGCGGAAGATAGAAAGCGTGGACGGCCCATGTGGCTTTGCCAATGTGAGTGTGGAAATCAGACTGTAGTTTCTTCCACCAGGCTCCTGCTGCCGAACGGGACACGGTCCTGCGGCTGTCTCAGGCACCAACCATCGAATAATCTGGTGGACCTCACAGGCAAGGTTTTCGGGCATCTGACGGTGCTGCGTCGGGACGAATCGGTCACCGGCGGCAAGGCAAAGTGGATTTGCCGGTGCACCTGCGGCAACACTGTCTCTGTTTTCTCCAGCAGCCTCAGAAGTGGGAAAACAAAATCATGCGGCTGCCGCAGCGCACCGCTCAAACACGATCTGACGGGGCAAGAATTTGGATATCTCCTTGTACTCGGCCGGGTCTACAACCCGAAGATCAAAAGCAAAGAGGTGCGCTGGAAATGCCTTTGCCGGAACTGCGGGCGTATCGTTCAGGTGAGCAGCTACTGGCTCAGGATCAGCGACCCTTATGGTCACTGCAAATGCACCCGGTTCCACAAACCTAATCAGGACGAGCAAGATTGACGTTTCTTTTGGTGGGGCAGCCCTTGTAAGGACTGCCCCGCCATTCATCCATGCGGAAACCGTATCCGGATGACATTATTATCTACTATTTGGGAGGAACAAAAAATGTCGAAGAAAGATGACGCCATAGAGCAGCTGCGCCAGCGAAAGATTGCGATGCCGGATGTCGCGCCGCCTGTGCATGATGGCCTTTGGGACCTCCCCGGCTTTGTGGAGGCGAGAGAATATTTTCATCGCAGGGGACTTACAGGCACCTGGGTAGACACGGTGATTGACCCATCTGACAAATGGGCGTGCTTTGAGCGTCCCGGAAAGTCGTACTATCGGAGCGAATGTCCGGCATTTGAGGGCTTCTGGCTGGATGGCGGATGCGGCTCAGTCCAGTGCCGAAACGTTCCCTTCCTTGTCCCGGGATTGCATTGGGATAACACCTGCAGTAAAAATCCGGAGCTGTGCCCGTTTTATAAAAAAGAGGAAGAAGCTTGAACAAGATGGCCGCTTGCAAGGGAAAACGTGCGGTTCAAAACACGGCCAGAACTGTCATTGCTTTTTGACGCCATATCGGCTAAAATAGGACACGCCGCCTTCGTACGCGCGGTTAAATCCAACGACTTCAAGAGGAGTATCAGCATGACAGTGAAAGAGCTGGGCGAGCTTCGCCGCCGTCTTCGTCCCGATAAAAACGCCATCAGCCGTATCTACGGGTGCTATGTAAACAGCAGCAGGGAGATCATCTCCTACCTGGACGAATCTCTGGGCACCATGCCCCAGGACGAGTCAGAAAAGTATCTGAGCCTTCTGAAGAAAGGACTCTCCGGCGGACTGGGCCGCAACCTGATCGACATCGTGTTTTCCACAGCGCAGGTAATGGACAGCGACGAGCATCGCCTGCTGACCGCCCTGCGGGATTCTGAGTTAAAGGATGCGGAAGCCCGGAACAGATTCTATCAGACCGTCATTGATTCCCTGGAGATGGAGGACTGCAACTACCTGATCCTCCTGGCCTGCGATGTCTATGATGTGCCGCACCGGAGCAAAGACGACGAGCTTCAGCCAGACGCCTCCGATGAGGTGTTCCGCTACATCCTTTGCAGCATCTGCCCGGTCAAGGACGGGAAACCGGAGCTTGGCTTTTTCTCCGGAGACAATGAGTTCCACAGCTGCATGGCCAGCCAGATCGTCTCACAGCCGGAGCTGGGCTTCCTCTTCCCCGCTTTCGATGACCGGACCGCAAACATCTATAATGCGCTCCTCTATACCAGGACGCCGGACCAGGTACATCACGAGTTCATCGCCGCCGTTTTCCATACGGAACCGCCCCTCTCCGCCGCCGAGCAGCGGGAGGGCTTCCAGGCAGCGCTCAGCGGCGCGCTGGATGACTCCTTCAATATGGAAGTCGTGCAGGCAGTGCATGAGCAGCTCCTCGACAAAATCGAGCAGCATAAGGAGAGCAAAGACCCGGAACCGCTGACAGTTTCCGTCCAGGAGGTTGCCGCCATACTGAAGGGCTGCGGGGTCGCGGACACCCAGGTCGCTGCCTTTGAGGCGCAATGCGGTGAGCAGTTCGGCGACGGCGCTGTTCTGAATCCGGAGAACATCATCGACAGCAAACACTTTGAGGTAAAGACCGCTGACGCCTCTGTCGCTATCGACCCGAAACACAGTTATATTGTTGAGACGCGGATCATCGACGGGCGGAAGTATCTCCTGATCCCTGCCGATGAGGGCGTAGAGGTCAACGGCATGGCAGTTGGAATTGCCGCCGCTGACCGCCGAGCGTAAGCCTTTCTTCTCGCCAACCAGTTAAAAAGGGAGCCTGCCGCACCATGGTG
This sequence comes from Dysosmobacter sp. Marseille-Q4140, assembly GCA_018228705.1. Lineage (NCBI taxonomy): Bacteria > Bacillati > Bacillota > Clostridia > Eubacteriales > Oscillospiraceae > Dysosmobacter > Dysosmobacter sp. Marseille-Q4140. Next base: position 953,864 of record CP073694.1, read on the forward strand.
CAGCAGGCTCCCTCAATTTATTTGGAAAAATGTGAAATGAACTCCCGTGACATTTCCGAAAACTCGTCCGACTTCTGAAGGTAGTTCATGATCGCGTCAACCGGGGCACCGTTCGTCTTGACAGTCGCCGTCATCAAAAAAGCTCTGATCCTGGCACCCGGGTACCCGCACCACACGTTAAAGACCAGGTTTCCCTTCTCCTTCATGGACTCGCCAAACTCAACGGTGAATTGGAGCATCTCTTCGCCGTCCAAGCCGATAAAGTGGACAGGCAGTGTAAAGCGAAAACTATCAATCTCTTCCACATTTACTTCCATAAAGTGCATCTATGTATCTCCTTATCAAGCAGTCTTTGTCCTCATCCATCCACCATTCATAGAAACTCATGTGCAAGTTCTACCGGGGTGAGGCACACTTTTTCATAGTAAAAGCAATCCTTGAATAACCAAAAGTCATTCTGTTTCTAATTTTAGTGAAATTTGACAAACTTGTCAACCATCTTCGGTATGGATATCTCCTACACTTCCACAGAATCAGTGTTATAATGGTTGCGAATATATATATAAAGGGGAACAATACTCGTGGCTTATTCCTCCATCTTTGATACGGCTGAAAACCGAAAGCGAAAGTGGGATTCCAGCATCTATGAAATCAGTGAGCGTGTCTCCTCATTCTTCTGGGACAATGCACCGCATCAGTATGGTTTGGAGGCTCGGGAAGGCCAGCAGGATATGGCTTTTGAGATTCTGGACGCCATCCGCGGCTCCTACCATATTGCAGTTGAAGCCGGCGTCGGGATTGGAAAATCCTATGCCTATCTTGTTCCATTGCTTCTATATAATCAGAAAACAAAGCTGCCTGTTGTAATTGCTACATCCACCATCGCCCTCCAAGAGCAGCTGATGGGCGATATTGAGCGAATCAGCCCGATGATCGGTGTCCACCCGGAAGTCCTTTTGGCCAAAGGGCAGACACACTACATCTGCCAAATGCGGGCGACAGACTATTTTGCGACTCCTGAAGGGCAACCGCTTGCACGGCTCAAGCAACTCATTGACGAAGGTTGTCAGGATCGCCGCACCTTCCCTACCCCTATCCCATCCAACGTCTGGGATAAAATCAATGTCGTTCGGTATAGCCGGCGCATCTGCTTTGGGTGTCCGTTTTCAGACCGCTGCCAGTACGCCACACTCCGTGATAATATGAAATACACAAATGGCATTATCCTCTGTAACCAGGATCTCCTCACTGCACATCTCTTTCGAATCAACCGCAGCCAGGACGGCTTGATGAATGAGGAAGTCCAGATGGTAGTGATCGACGAGGCACACAACCTGGAGGATAGAGTAAGGAGCGCGACGACTGAGCGGCATGGCCAGCGACAGCTGATCAATGCAATCAATGCCTCCATTAAATCGGTACGTGGCGAAGATCGGGAATACGTCCTGGAAGAAGCCGACAGCGCAATTCGAGCGGTGCGCGCTCTCTTTCAGAACTTGGATCAACAGGTTCGACAGCAAATAGAAGAGTCAGCACGTGATATGAAGTATGCTGACCGATTCTTTTTCCGCCAAGACAATGGCGCAGTCGAATTGATTCGCTCCGTTTCCGGACAACTGCAGGCACTGTCCAGTTCCATACAGGTCTTTGGAAGCAAAGACCATCACAGGGGGACAGCCTCATCAGCGGCAGACGATTTGGATGCGGCAGCGCAATCCTTCAAGGAACTGGTGGCAAATTACCACAAGCAGCTGATTTGGCTTGAGCGCCGTGGGACGGCGGCAGAATTAGTCTTTTGCCCCAAGAATACCAGAGATATTCTCAGCCAGCTCTACTTCAGAAGTAAAATCCGGACGATCCTAACTTCTGCTACACTGACCTCCGCAACTGATGGAGAATTGGAAGATCAGTATGCCTATTTCCTCCACAATACCGGTTTCCCGATTGATCGGAATGGTGTGTTGTCGGAGCCGAAACCATCTCCCTATCCCTATGATGAACACGCCATGATTTATTTTTGCGACGACCTTCCCCATCCCACCCGGGAGCATGATTCTTTTATCGAGGAAGGTGTGGAACGTCTGGTTCAAATCCTGAATATCTCTTGCGGTAAGGCGCTGGTTCTCTTTACATCCAAAACGGACATGGAGGAAGTCTATGCCGCGCTCCAGAACAGGGACCTGCCTTTCCATATCCTTGTTCAGCAAAGCGGCTCCTCCCAAGAGCGCGTACTCCAGGCATTCCGGGAGGATACCAATTCCGTTCTCCTGGGCACCGGAGCATACTGGGAGGGCATCAGCATAGAGGGCAAGAGCCTTTCCAACCTGGTCATCTTCCGGCTCCCGTTCCCAGTCCCCGATCCTATCATCGAGTATAAGGCTTCGATTGCCAAGGATCCCTTAATGGATGTTCGTGTACCTGAAATGATTATCAAGCTGAAGCAGGGCATCGGGCGGCTAATCCGAAATTATACCGACACAGGCATTGTATCCATCATTGACAGCCGTCTCAGAGATACACATCCGGAGCGATACCACGACATCACTTGGAACTCGCTGCCTATCCATCGTCGTACCACCGATATTCAGGAGGCAGCGCGATTCTACCATGAGGTCTGCGGCTAATTTTTCCCCTATGTCGCAGCCGTTGCCCCCTTACCTGCTGTAATAAGGAAACAGCCCCGCGCCGGCTCATGGAATGTGAGCGGCGCGGGGTCCTACTTTTTATTTTCAAATCATCGTTTCAGATTTTTGGCAATGGAAATCAAACTGTCCAACTGCTCGTTGTTGAGCCCCTTTGTGGCTTCCAGCAGTTCCCTCGATTTTACAGGGTTGGTACTGCCAATATCAAAGAACTCCATCGGAGAAACACCCAGGAAATCACATATATAGAAGAAGACAGTCATAGAGGGGAAACTGACACCTGTCTCGATATTATTGATATAGCTGGAGCTTTGCCCGATGGATAGGCTCATATCACGGGCGGAAACTCCCTTATTCATCCGGAGCTCCACCAGCCGTTTGATAAAATCCGCTTGTTCCATACCTACCTCCACCTCTTTTCTATATGATTCTACTATATGGAGGCGTTCATTCTGTCCAAATTATTCATTCATCGCTCTTGATGTGCATGATTAAAATAGGTATAATATCGGAAATACCTATTTTACTTGGACGGCGCGACATGGAACACGAAAGAACCTGTTTTTTCATCGGGCACCGCGAGGCCAACGAGCGTGTCCTGCCAGCCCTTGAGCAGGCAGTGGAGCAGCTGATTGTGGAGTCTGGCGTAACCGATTTTGTGGTAGGGCATTACGGTGCCTTCGACGGCATGGCCGCCAAGGTCATAAAGGCAGCAAAAAAGCGCCACCCTGAGGTGACGCTGACTCTGCTGCTGCCCTACCATCCATTTGACCGTCCCATCCCTGTTCCAAAAGGATATGACAGCACTTTTTATCCCCCGGGCATGGAAAATGTGCCGAAAAAGTATGCCATCGTCCGCGCAAACCGCTATATGGTGGATCACAGCGGCTATTTGATCGCTTTTACCTGGCACGCTGCCAGCAATTCCCGTGAGCTCGTGGAATACGCCCGCCGGCGGGAGGAGAAGGGCCTGATCCACGTCCAAAACCTTGCGGATGTGGTCAGATGATCGGCCTACACAGCTCAGTTGGCAACAGATGGCCTTGGTTTTCCCTCCGGGACTTCCCTTTCTGTCAAAATATGATACAATAGGGTTTAGATTTTTGGTGGCATTCGTCAACCAGTAATATAGGGGCAACGAAAGAGGAAAGCGAGCGCAGGCTGCATGACGGACGGGGAAAGGCTGAAAATCATATATTCGGCGCTCCGGGAGCGGGGCTACGCTCCCGTCAACCAAATCGTCGGCTTTATTCTGTCCGGCGATCCGACCTATATCACCAACCACAACGGCGCCAGGAGTTTGGCCGGCCGAATCAATCGGAATGAGCTTTTAAGTGAAATCGTCACCGCCTACATGGAGCAGTTTACTGACTGACCAGGCAAAAACCGGGGCAGGGATCCCATCAAGGATCTCTGCCCCGGCTCTTTTCACTTCGCCGGAAATTCCATATCCAGCGGCGTCAGGAGATCTTCCTCCAGCAGACAGCCGGCAACCAACGGCAGCCGGCGTGCGTATTGTGTACGAAGCATGCGGTAATCAAGCCCATTGAACCGCACCCGGTCCAGGGCATCCATGTCCTTGCAGATGTGATAGAGATGGACGGCATGCTCTTTCTCTTTCCTGGACAGGCCAGGCTCGGCCGTGATTGCCGCAATACCCTCGCCGTCATCACGGCAGTGATGGGCGATGATCAGTTCAGCAATCCGATACTCCTTCCGGCTCAGCCGGATCCCGCGCAGCCGGATGCCGCGCTTGTGGATCAATTCAACGGACCGCTCGCCATGTGTCGCATCCGCATTTTCATTCAGCCGGCCCAAATCGTGCAGTAAACTGAAATAAATTAGGATCTGGCGGTCTGACTCCGTCAGTGGGTCGCCGGAGTTATAGAAGTAGATAAGTGTGAGAAACAACACGCGCAGGACGTGCAGCAGACCGTGGAGCTGAAAGAGTTTTTCCTGCTGGTAGCCCAAAGCCCGCGCTTGGCGCCCAAAGTCGAGATAGGCCTGCAGGGCCGGTGCCATAAGTCGGGGCACGGTTTCTACCACAGCAGGGATCATGTCCTCATACCGATACTCCGTTACGGTGCCGGGAAAGATAACAACTTCATTTTCTTCGGCGTAGGAGGGGTAGTGGGCCACAATCTGCTCCGGCCGCACCCTGGCCACCGCAACCTTGGTGCCCTGACCGGAGTGGATGGCAAACCATAGCGCGTTTCCCGGGTGGGTGGTCCAGGAGATCGCCTGTTCCGGCGGCAGAGACAGCGCGCCCATACCGCGGTAGATCGTGATAAGGCCATCCGGCTCCAGCGCAGGAAGGCGGGGCGGCGGGGCATACCGGAACACTTCCCTCAGCACTGGCAAGGACCACATTCCATTGGCGTAGTCGATCCGCTTATAAATGCCGTGCCAGACCGAAAACACAGTTTCATGGGGTATGGTCTTATACCGCCGCTGGAAGTCATAAATCAGCATTGACAGCGGAACGTCTTTCAGGTAGAACCCGCGCCAATCCTGTTCAGCCAGTGTTCTGCAAATGCCTCCCTGCCGGGCCAGCTTCTGAAACTGCGCCTGGCCGGGGCCGCGGATGAATTCTCTCTGCAGAATGATGTCCGCATACAGGCCCAGATCATAGTCGGCATAGCAGGTGTTAAAGATCTTCCTCGTTGGATCATGCATAACCTTCTCGATACTCAGGCCATATGCGGAAAGCGCGTCGGACAATTCCGCATAGGTGAGGCCATCTTGTGTGCAGGCGGCGACAATCTCCTCTGTCAGCGGCTCAAACCGCGTCATCACGCCGCGCACCTCTCGGATCAAACCAGCATTTTGCATATCACTTCCCCCCTGCCCGACGGTGCCTGTAGAGGTCTCGCGGCTTTCTGCGCGGATTGCGGCTGCAATTCCAGCAGCAGTCCATGTCTCGGCTGGCCGCCTCATGGACGCAGCCCGTGCAGCCAACACCGTCCGCGACGAGGAAGTAGTCCGCTGCAGCCTGTGGGTCGATGGGCTGTTCGTACTCGATGTAGCCCCAAGCCTCCCGGCCCACCTCCTCGCAGTAAGTCTTGCTGTCGAAGTTGAAAACTTCCTTGACTGCATTCCCTTGCGGTTTTGGGAACGTCCCCGGCCCTATCGGGCGTTGCGTGCTGTAGTACCTCATGGCTGTGTCTCCTCTCTCGCTGCGGGGAATAAGTCTTTCCCGCAAGACCCCTGTGCAAAATCCGAGTTTACAACTGCGCCCTCCGAAATGCGGTAGATGTGGCGAGTCGTGTAATAATTTCCAAGCCGGTCGCGGTTCCTGTGCTGTATAACCTCGACTTCATCATCCGAAATCCGTCGGCGCTCATAAGACTTGGTGATTTTCCCATCAATCTCAATACAGATGATTAACTCATCCGGTGTGCTGACTGCCGTAAACTCTTTCATCATCAACATTCTCCTCCGCGTGGTTATCTTCTAATGTAGGGCTGCTCTGGTATTCGGCGAGGGCTCCGACGTACCGAACTGGGATGCCAAGGTTCTCCGCCAAAGCGATTTCGCCAGCCATTCCGCTGCTGATCCTCCCACCGCAGACCCAGACCTCCTGGCAGACCGACAACAGGCGGTGCCCCAGCTTGAGGCCAATGGCCCGCTGCTCTGGGTCCGAATCATCCAGTATCTGGGGATAAAGCAGATGCGGCGCAATCGGCGTGCAGCCCTGCTGAATGGCATAACGACAGCACTGGATGGCAAATTGTGTGTTGCTCTGAATGTCCCCGGCATATGGGGACGCGATATAGACGAGCTGACTGCTGGAGATACAGTCTCTTCGATGTATCTCCTCATGCTGAGAGTTATTTTCATTGCTTCCGTGGTGCATGGCGGTTTCTCCCTTCTGCAAAGATTTGATCCACTCTTCGCCAGATCCCGTACATAGGCTCATCCAACATTTTGAGTGTTTCATCGCTTTTATTCCGCACAGTGCCAAAGGACATCGGGGCACGCCAGACCCACTTCCCCCAGAGATAAGCCGGCGTATACCAGCGGTCATACTCCTTCATCTCAATAATTTCCCCATGCACGACAACAGCAGGGATCCCGTAGAGGGATAGTTGGATATAGGTCATCTGAACGCAGCGGGTATCCACATCTGTTGCCTGTATCACCAGTTGTTCGGATGGATTGCCTCCTTTATCCGCGAACTTCTGCACTGCTCCCAACAGAAGGATACCGCTGCCGCAGGTGCAGTCGTTCAACGTAAGGTAGCCCTCTGGTGGCAGTTCTGTTCTACGGCACGTTGTAAGCTGCCCCAACAAATCTGCAATCCCCCACGGTGAGAAGTCCTGTTTGAGCGCATTGTTGTTAGCCCGGCATTCCAGATAAATAGCGCCGAGAAGGTCAGGATAAATCCCTTGACTTACGTTCCCTGCTGCAATTTGCGAGAGTTTTTGAAAGGTTTGGGAAAATGCCTCCCGTTCTTCTAAAGAATATCTCTCCAACAACGTCCGCAGTTCCTCTGCCCTTTCCAGATGTACCGGATCGGTTAAGGTACTGATCTCAAGTGCGCAAAAGGAGATAAAGTCCCTGAGCACGTCATTCTCACTGATCCTTCCACGGGTAATTTTGATTGTTTCCATCAACATGTCTTTGAATTTCTTGCTGCCATCCATATGCACCCTCCTTAAAATGAATGGTACCCGGGACGCGCGAGCGCACCCCGGGGTACGATTTTACAGCCGATACTCAAATGTGGCAGTCCGCCGAAACCAATACGGCATCTTCCAACAGAAATGCGATTTAGATAAGAAATCCGCTACATGAATCCTGTGAGGCATTAAGACCTCTGCCGGATAATCTGCGCCATTTCACGCTTTTCGCCCTCACTGAGTTGCTCCGCATAGCCGGGCTCGCAGCCGGGCTCCCATGGGTATTTCCCGTCCGGGTCACAGACCAGAACACGCATCACCCGGGAAAAGCAAGAGTCCGGCACCGCCGGCGTTGTCTCGAAGAAATAGACCGGGAGTGTGAATATGTCGTCCACCCTGTCGCCAGACCGATAGCACTTGCCCTTTTCTGTAATCTCCAGGCCGAGCAGATTGAGAATCATCTGCGCCTTTTCCTGGGGTACAGGCAGGTTCAGTTCCAGTTCCAGGCTGCCATGCCGATCCAGGCCGTGGGTATGGCTGCTGGGCCGGTCGGCAAGGATATAGTGAATGATCCAATCAGGTTTCATGTTTTCTCACCCTCTTTCTCCGGCTCATGCCAGGCATTGCGCGCCAGCAGTGTGTCCGCCGGCAGAATCCCCATCAGCAGTAGCCGGATGGCCGTCTGGTACCCGACCAGGTAAGCCTGGTCCAATTCCGAGGTCATCCGGCAGTTCAGGCAGTCTTCATACCGGTCAAATTGTCTCTGGCCCTCTCTGTCCAGCATCTGGCGGATCTGCTCCTGCAGCTGAAGGATCTCCTGGTCCTCTTTTCTCAGTTCCTCGCTTTCGTGGGCCGTGGCCTCCTCATAGGCGTCCCAGCCACCGTCAATGAGTTCCTGAAAAAAACGGGCGATCTCCGCCCGCTCCGGGGGATGGTTCCCAACGGCCTGCGCCAGTTGGCAGATCGCCTGCTCCAGCGCCAGATGATGCTGCTGCATGACGGCCCGCAGAGAACCGCCCGCGTTTAGATCTTTTCGCATTGTAATGCACCTCCTATTCTTTTGCGCTCTGCTGTCTTTGTCTGTATATAAAAACAAGCGCATGGATCCGCTGCGATCCATGCGCTTGGTGCCTTTTCGGCGCGGAATATCAAATTGTGAGCCTGCTTAGGCCGTAATAAAACGAAAAAAGCTCCCAAAGGCCATTTGACCTCTGGGAGCTGTGAAACACGGTTACTGTGTCTGCCGGCGGCAAACAACGGATACTGTATGGTTGTATTATAGCGGATTGGTCAGTGGATTGCAAGCATCTCCTTGCCGTCACCCCTATATGGATGCTTTATTCCGGCTCTTCAGCGCCAAACAGATGCACCAGATAGTCCGTCCGGCCATCCAAGACCCGGATCACCTCAATTCCGCTTTCAGTAACCTTGTAGAAGACCAACTGCTTACTGATAACAAGGAACCGAATATCCTCCGGAACGCCGTCGTACCTACTGGATAGCGGAGTCCCCATATATGGATTATCCTTCAAAAGGGACACACCTGCAAGAATTTTCGATTTGAGTCTATTCGCCGCACTACGGTTTTTGAGCACATCAGCTATATAATCTGAAGGCTTGCCGATGTCTGAAATAGCAGCCGGCCTATACTGCAGTTTCACAGTTCAGTCACTCCAAGCAGGCGGTATGCTTCCGCTTCATCAATGAGTTCCCCAGAGTTCTCGCCAGCTTCCAGTTCCTTCATCAACCGTTCCATCGCCCTCGCTTTGATTAGCTCCGCATTCTCCTCGTTTACCTGGAAAGGGAACCCTCCGGCGTTGATGGACTGCTGGATGAAGATATTCAGAGCCTGTGTCAGCGTCAGGCCATTTTTCGCATAGACATCCTCTACCTGTTTTTTTATCTCCGGATTGATACGGAAACGGAACATATCCGTCTTGGGCGCCGATACAATGTTTTCCATGTCCGATCCCTCCCATATATTCTTCTGCTTTTAGTATAGCCAAGCAGAGAAAATAAGTCAACAGGATATAGCAACAATGTCGCTACATCCTGTTGTGGCCTGTGGTATTCGCCCCTGTTTGGCTGTGGATCCTACCCCGAGAATTCACTGCACAGCCTGGCCAGCGCTGTGTATTGCCGATCCTGCAGCTTCCGTGCCGTCAGCCGATAAGCACGGGCCGCCTCGGATTGCGCTGTGAGCGGGTGTGCCTGATCTTCGGGCTGGAGCAGCTCATACGCCGCCTGGAGCGCCTGGGCTGTCTCTTGGAAGATTTTCTCTTTCTCAGGCGCCTCCAGCGCATGGCGGTATCGCTCAAGGCTCGGGTGATGCCCCTTCAGGACGGCATATTCGCAGAGCATCCGCAGGATCTCCCGATCCAGTCCCGGCTGTCCTTCCTCCCCATAGACTTTGGAAAGGCTCTCACAGTGCCAGGCGTGATAAGGTACATCATCGTTGCTGCTCTTCGAAGTCAAGTAGACCCGGCCCCGCCGGATGCTGACCGCTCGAATATACTCTGTACTCATCCCTCAGTCATCTCCTGTTCCAAGAATCTGGCTCCGTCCGCAGTGGGCTGCTCATAGATAAACAGCACGCTGTCGGCAGGCTGCAGTTTCCGCCCTTTCCGGAGGTTGCAGACCACGCCGGCATTGCCCCCTTCTCCAAGGAAGGAGTGGTACGCCGCCTGTGCTGTCAGATTGGCCTTGATGAACTTCAAATAGGTATCCGCCGCCACAAAAAGCGCACGGATCTCCGGCCAGTCCAAATCACAGCCGTCCAGGCAATCTCCCCGGGCGGCGTATTCGGCTTTATCCCCGTTGAACTCCTCTGTGATGTACCTGCGCCCGTCCTTCCGGACGAAAACAACTCTCCTCCGTGTCATGGGGCCTCCTAACCGCATGGCTTTTCTCGCCGCGCAAATGATTTCATCCTCTATCGTATAGGGGAAAGAGTGAACCGGGTCAGACAGGTTCAGCTTGAACGTCTCCCGGTATTGGAACAATCCATAGGTGATGGTTGCCAGGATTTCGCCGGTCCGGCGGTCAACCTGGCCGGAACAGCAACCATAAGCGCTGGCCAGCCGTTTCCCCGTCTGGAACCTGAAGAACGCATATTTCCTGGGTCTTGCCGCCGGCGCTTCCAGCCGCGGCTCTTTGTTTGTTTCAGGCAATTTCAGCCCTCCTCTCCTGATCAATAGGTTGCTTTACACCAGTGGAGCATGGGCGGGATAGCTCCCTGCCCATGCTCCAAACGGTTTTTTATCTCTGCTCCGGCTTCAGCCAGGCAGAAACCTTGTCCTGCAGGAGAGCCGCTGTGGCCGGATCCATCGCTACCTCGACCTCAAAATCCTGTTCTCCCTCCTCTGCCCCACTGTTGTTGGCATAGGTGAAGAACAGGCGGACGCCATGCGTCTTGGTGTTGTAGGCGCAGTAGAGGTTGATGTAGTCATCGTTTTCATCCGTAACCACATGAAGGCCGGAAAAAAACAGATCCACGTTGAACCAGCAAGGGATATAGAAAGTGACGGTATCATCATCTTCCCACTGTGGGTCCTCCAGCTGCAGCTCCGCATCGTTCAGCGGGCGGAGCATGGTGGTGCTTTTGAACGGCTTCACTGGTTGTCCTCCTTTACAGGCGGCTTTCCGGACTCCAGCCAGGACTGCCAGCAGGTCTGGCAGTCAAACTCCCGGCAGTCAAAGTCCGCTTTTGCCTGCTGAAACGGCGGGCACGCCCCGCTGAGCAACTGCGCCAGGCACTCGGTATCCATCTCGGGGGCTCGGATCAACTGCAGACCGGGGCACGCCGCCTGCGGAAGGTGCTCCCCAGGGCCAAGCACCAGCTCGATCACGCGCTCCATCGCCTGGATAAATGCCTTGCGGCTGATCGAATTGCGGTATCGGTCCAGCACTTCACTGGTGATCTGGAGGATCGTGTTGGATTTGTTCATCAGACCGCACCCCCATTCATAGTCCCATCGGTATCGGTGGGCTTGAGGGGCCGCATCTCCTCATAGAGCGCCTGCCGGCGATCCTCTGTGATGACGCCCATCTGCCGGGCCAGGTCGATGGCGCCGATATGCGACCAGTACCATGCCAGGCGCGAGGCGCCAGATGCTTTGGGATCTCTGATATTGCGCGCAGCCTCCTGACGCATGGAGGACAACAGGGTTTCAACACTTTTGCCCGAATCAGACCATGGCATGCCGCAGGAGGGGCAATACGAGAACGGTGGCAAATTGGATCTGCAAACGGGACATTCCTCGTTGCCCGCGACCTCATAGAGCATCACCGTATCACCGGGCGGTTCATCCAACAGGTCCCAACAGCCATTGCCCCCCAGCGTGGCTTCCGAACAGTTGAGGAACAGGACATACTGGCCATTCCACTGCTGGTAGTCTTCAAAGCGGAGGATATCCTGGATTTCATCCAGAGCCAGTTTTCCACGCTTCTTTTTTATTACAATGCAGGGGATATCGTTGTGGTCATACTTTCGTTCCACGGTAATTCCACGTTTCATGCTTTCTGAGCCTCCTCTCTGAATGCTTGCTGCTCTCCTCCGGCATCTGTGCAAATTGCCAGCTGCTTCCATGCTTGGCTGAGTTTCTCAGGATGTGCTGCCAAATACGAAGCGAAATTGAACTCCGTTTTGCTGATCCTGTATGTGAGATTTTCTTTTGCAAGACGGTACTCCGTCCGCGGCTTACTCTCCTTGACATCCCAACGGCTCCCATAGTAGCTGACAACGCCCTCTTTTTTGGTCGGAGTCCATCCATCTTTCATCCGCGAAATCACGAATTCACGCTTAGTCATCACTTTTCCGTCTACCCGGATCAGAACATCCAGTACGGAGGATACCTTTCCAAACCGCATTGCGGTCATCTGATCCGCCCAGCCCAGGTATTTTGCCCTCGCCGCCTGTTCTGCAGCTTTCCGCTGCGCCTCTTTTTGAGTCGCCTTCTCAGCGCGTTCCGCTGCCAAACGGCGGTGTTTCTCCTCTTGTCGGGCGATATAGTCCAGCCGGTGCTGAGCATATCGGTTTCCTCGCTCTGTATCAAACTGTCGGACAAACTCAATGACCGCAGCACCAATGAATTTTCCTTCTACCACACTCTGATCAAAGGTGGTCAAGAAATGCTCCAGCGTGTCATAGCCAACCCGCTCGATTTCCTCCATCATTTTTTCAGGCGTGTACTGCTCCGAATGCCTCATTCTGTACTGGTACAGGAGTCCGTCTTTTCCCCCTTCGAAGAAAAGGTAAAGATCCATCTCCTGCTCCCCGTACTTATTTTTTTCCTCTTTACTTTTATAAAGCGGGCCGGCAATATGCTGCACATCATGCCAGTGGCGGACCACTTTATTCCCATCCACACCATATTCGATCACACGCCGTCGCTCATATGGCGTATCGAGCTGTTCCAGTGTCGGCATCTCTTTGTTCCTCCATACTATTTTTTCATAATGGCCACATGAATTCTGACTGTTCTTTCTGGCATAACTCAGCTCCAGTCAAACACCATCGTGTTCGTATCCCGGTTAGAAAGCGCGCAGTCTCTCTCGTCATCCCCCGCCTCAAAGTCCTTTGACGGAGTATTGTGATAGATCTCCCGTGCCTTCTTCTCAGCCTCCTCATCGCTGTCCGCGTCAAACCACACCGCAATGCGGCGGGTCTGCTCCATAGTGAGGCAATAATTCATGTTCTACCGTCCTCCTTATAACTCGCCATATAATCTGCGCGCAGCTCCATGAGCAAGCGCCCCAGATTGTTCCGGCCGCGCCTGCCTCCACAACGGGAACAGGTGCAGCAGCCCCAATAGTTATCGTGCCAGGTGTTGCCCTCCACCAAGACCGCGCTGCCGGTGGCAAGCAGTTTGGGGATCAGGTCAGGATTTTCGCTGAATTTGTGAACGAGCAGGTTGTGCATGATGGTCCGTTTCCGCGCATCCCAGTCATCCCGCATCCGGATCTGGCGCCCGCGGCGCTTTGCCTGCTCAGGCGTCATGGCCAGAAACTGCGCCCGATCCCGGTGGTCCGCACACTTTGCCGCTTGAAAAGCCGCCTCCACGGAAGGAAAGGTCATGCCGTAGAAGGTCACGCGGCAAGGGTGGAAATTACTCAGGAAAGCGTAAGGGCCAGTGAAACGGTCTATGACCTCCCTGTGCTGATCAGACATCAGCCTCACCGCCTTCTTTTGCCTTCTGTAGCCCCTGCCGCTTGATGTCGGCGTAGCGGCAGCCTGGCCAATTTCCAATGTCACACTGCAGGCAGTTGGTCTGCACACAGTGTTCCTCCAGGCAGTCTCTGCAGAGCGAAGCGCCTACATACTCATAATTCGCCCGGAAGAAAGGCCTGCGGTCCTGCACCAGTTGGATCAAGGGGCGGCCGCACTTTTCGCAGTTTTGCTCCCGCCATTGGACCGGTTCTGCCTTCTCGTATTCGATAGGCTCCCCGCACCTCGGGCAGAAGCGCCATTGGTCGTCATGCTGGTCGGGGGCCGGCAGGGACCGGCCGCAGGTTGAGCACCAATACCGCTGTACAATATTGGGCGCGTCTTGTGTGATTTTCGGGATCATACTCCGATACCTCCCCTATTTTCAGGTTCCAACGGTGTCTTTTCGTTTTTGGGCGGCTCCAGTCCAAATAAGCAGCAGGCATCCCGAAACCCCTGCTCAATTTTTGCCCAGTGTTTACGTGCGGCTGGGTGAAAATAAGACTGCTCTATCCGCACCAAGCACATCCCATGCTCATTCCTCGGGTCATACACACGGAAAACAGTATCACGGACATATTTGCCGTGGAATGTGGTGTGGGCCGTGATATAGCCGGCATGCGGACCGTGCTCATGGTACTCAAGATCTGAAACATAGACCCCTGGAGCCGGCATGAAAGCATAATGGATTTTCATTTTCGCTCAGCCTCCATACGGCCGAAACCGCATCAGCACCTCACCCTGTGGCAAGGGACAGTTAGGGATCCAGGCCATGTGATCTTTGACCTGCCATCTCTCGCTGCTTGCAACCGGCCCCACCTCTTCAAAGATATTCAGCCGGAGCGATTTCCCGTCTAAACTTTGCGTGGACTGGTCAAAGCGCCAGAAGGGCAGGCAGTCGCCCGGTTCATGCAGGGTCAGCGTCACTCCGTCAAGGATCGGCATCAGTTCATCAAGGCCCTGTGTCCTCGCCGTGTAGCGATAGATGGGCGCCTGGGTCTGGGCGCGGATTTCCGCTACAGCCTCCCGGATGATTTCCGGATGCAGCATCGGCTCTCCGCCCGTGAGCATGATGACCTGGTAGGGCGTAAAGTCCCTGCAGACCGGAAGGGATCGGAGATCCCAGTCCCTGTTGCAGCAACCGGGACAGTCCCGGTCACATTCCTCAAAGAGCAGCAGGCGCAGTTTTTCATCCGCCATAGTCACTCCTCCTCGTCATCATCCATCTCGTCCAGGCAGTCCGCCACGTCCGATTCCTGGAGATAGAAGGTCCCCACCAGTTCCTCCTCAGTGAAGCCGGCTCTAAAAAGTTTGTTAATCACTTCATGGGTGTGGCCGCCGGCATCATTGAACATCTGGTCGATCATGGCATTGATCAGTTCTATGGCACGTTTCTCAGAGATGGTTTGCGGTTTTCCAACATTTGTTTCATTGGGCATTTGCTTTTCAACTCCTTTTCTTATTTTTGCGGCTCCGCCGCCTGGGGTATCTATATAAAAAGGCACATGAGCTTGAATGCTCATGTGCCTTGTAACATACTGTTTCAGATGGAATTATGATAGAAAATCCGATGAAAGCAAAAAAGTTCCCAAAGGTCGGCACGACCTCTGGGAACTTTGAAACACAGAAACTGTATTTGCCTCAGGCAAACTGCTGATACTGTATGTCCGTATTATATCTGATTGGTTTGGGAATTGCAAGCAGTTCATGCAGCCAGGCACTGGCCGAACAGGGGCGCAGCGCCAAAAGACGTTACTGCTAAGGAAATCCTCAGGACTACTTCTACGCAAGCCCTCTATTCCCTCTCGTGGGCGCGTTATGAACTGCTCATCAGCAATCGTCAAACTGTCTATAAAACAGATATCGCCCTAATTGCCGAATTCTTATAACCATGCTATCATATGGACTGACAGGGCACAAACGGTGCGCAGTCCGGCCCTGGCTATCTTCCACGCAGCCATCTGCGATGTGGTAGCCCATACACTGATAGAAACGAGGAATAATTGTGAAGACTGATCTGAGACACAACACCGGCGCCGGAAAGCGGGAAGCCTTGTTGGACGGTGTCAAACATATGACTGCTTCTGGGTATGAGCCAGTGATCCTCACCAGCCAGGACGTAGAGGCGGAACTTGACTCGCTTCAAAAACAACCCGGTCCGCCGGACAGCTCCAAAGATGGCTGAAAGCACTCGGCATAGAAGATATCGCAATCCTGGTCGCACCTTCCGTATTCTCCGCGGTGGAACTGGCAACGCAGCGATCCGAGAAAAGTAATTTCTGGCTCGGAGTCTCACTTGACGCTGTATTTGACCCGGTTTCCATACTTTGTCCTGCGCAGGAGGCCCATCCCCTCGAATTTCAGGACGAAACTGCGGATGGTAGCATAGGCGGCGCTGCCGAAATCCCGCTCCAGCTGCTTTGTAGAGAACTCCCCTCCGCCATAGGCGGA
Organism: Dysosmobacter sp. Marseille-Q4140; assembly: GCA_018228705.1. Taxonomy (NCBI): domain Bacteria; kingdom Bacillati; phylum Bacillota; class Clostridia; order Eubacteriales; family Oscillospiraceae; genus Dysosmobacter; species Dysosmobacter sp. Marseille-Q4140. Next base: position 969,784 of record CP073694.1, read on the forward strand.
CAGTACGAACTGCCACAAGTCCTTTTCCTTCTCTGTCACGCTACCCGAGGCCAGAGCCGCCTGAAAATACTCCGTTGTTGAGGCCGCCGGGAGCGCATTGCTCAGTTTGTGGTAGACATTTTCGATGAAATACACCAGGAAGGGCGTCACATCCAGGACGCCGCTGATCCGGGCATTCTGTTCGATGAGCGTGTATGCGTCATAGTATCCCTTCCGGCTCCGCTCGATGAATCCGGACAGCGGAACAAACAGAGCAGAGGAATATCCGCGCTGCACCAGATACCACAGGTGTAGCAGCCGCGCCATTCTTCCGTTCCCATCAAAGTAGGGATGCAGGTAGGCCAGATCGAAGTGGAGCAGCGCAGCCTTCAGCAGGTCATTCATATCGCCGTCCATATTGGCAAATTCAATCAGAGCGCCCATGTACTCCGGGAGTTTCTTCCAATTCAGGCCCGTGTGCTCCACCTTGTCGCCCACCACGTAGACGCTGTCGTTCCGGTAGAGATTGCCCGGCGGCAGACGGTCTTCCTCAGGGAGAAGCGCCCCAATGGTCATCTCGTACAGCTGGTGAAGGTTCTCTTCGCTGATTTGATGGGCCGGATCCACGATAAATTCCAGACCCTTCTTCATGGCGTAAATCCGTTTTTCTGATTCATTCGCAGGTGCATAACCGGAGAGTATCTTCCGGACGCTGTCACGGGACGTGTCGATCTGCTCAATGGAAAGCGTCGATACGATCTCCTCCTCCATCGCCTTGATGCCATAGGGCTGGCTGCTGTCCTGCGGTGTAAGCAGCACCCGGGCCGCAGAGAGCCGCACCTGCGCGACACTCTCCAAATAGACCATCTGCCCCCCATCGAAATCCTTTAGGGGCAGCGCATGATAAAAGCTGCCTTTCAGCAGGCTGACAAACTCTGCGAGATCTGCCTGTGGGTATTTGTATTTCAGTTTCTTCAAGTCCGTCACGCTCTTATCCGAAAGCATCTTTGTAAACAGCCCGGCATCCATCCCATATCGCCTCCGATATTTTGTAGTATCAATTAGTATCAGTATAACAAATGATGCCCCAATCTGCAAGGATAAAATCATCCCCGTATTGCCAATCCACACTCTCTGCGGTATAATAAATATGTTCAGTATCAGAAATTGCCTGAGGCAATTAAAGTATGCCGTGTTTCACAGCGTCTGAAGGCCGCATTGGCCTTTGGGCGCTTTTTTCTGTTTCTGGGCAAAAAACTGGATGAGCGCGCCACAAAGCATCTGAGGAAATCTCTTCAGGTGCTTTTTTATATAGATCCTGGCCACGGCCGGGGCCCCCCTGTTCTGCGGTGCGCTCCGGAGCGTGCCGATCACATAGATATCTCAAACGAAAAGGAGTGATTGACTTGGGTATCAGCAACTGCTGCGTGTTCGGAAAATATGAGGGCCTCTATTTCATCGACTACGATGACATCCATGTATTCCGCCATAAGGACTGCGACCCGGACGGCTCCGCCGAGGCCAGATTCCTGCGCGATCTGGACTACGGGGAACTGACGGGCGGCGACTGGATCTTTGATGACCTGGCCACACAGTTTGTACAGCAGGAGATCCTGGACTCCTTCACCAGCGACTTCCTGCGGATGTTCCCCAACTTCAGCAAGACCTGCCCAGACCTGTGGATCTCCCGGAGCCAGAAGGCCATCCTGGAGAGCCCTCTCTTTTACCTCTGTCTGGAGGACAACAACTGGTCGCTTGCTGTGGAGCTGATCCAAAAAGAGCCGCCGCAGGGCCGGTCCTACGCGGCCCTCCAGGCCAGGTGCTACCAGCGGTACTTGACAGGGATCGCGCGGTGCCTTCTAAACCATCTGCCCACCATAGGGCTCTATGCGGGTCCCTGGACTTCCGGGCGCCTCAGGCGCGAAGAACTGAGCGCATGACGCCGTCAGGACAAGCACGCCAAACCATCGGACATCTGATTGAGGAGGTTCCATATGAAAAATGATAATTCACCGGCTGCTGTGTACGAGCGGTTCAAATTGGAGTGGATGCTCGCGCACGGGTACACGCTCCAGCACCTTGTGGCAGAACTGGAAAAGCTCCGGGAGGAGTCACCAGACATGTCTCTGCCCGACATCTTTGCCGACTGGGAGTTTGGCTATGGGTTCGGCTCCGAGATCTGGCCCTGCTTTGAAGAATTTCTGGATTGCGAATACAAGGAAAGGATGGCTTGCGGCCATGATGAACAGTGAACCCAAGCGGCTGTGCGGCCGCTATCTGGCCGAGAACAAAGACGACTTCCTGAAGGCCTATCACATCGTCGTGGATGTGAAGGAAACCGACAAATCCTACATCATGCAGCTGGTCGAGTTCAACAGCCGGTACAGCGCCAGCCATATCTCCCTCCTGTTCTCCAAGTCCAAGCGGGTGGTGCTCAGTAAGAAAAAGGGAGGTTTCGCCATCAGGAGCTGGAGCGATGATAGCTTTACGTTTTACCCCTTTCAGGCTGGGACCCCCTATTACTTTGAGAAACTCCCCGGCACTGGCGGTAAGGAGGAACATGCTGTCCAGGAAGTCAAGCCCATTCAAGATGACTGCCTTGAATGCGAGTCCAAGGACTGCGCCTATAACCGGGACGGCATCTGCCGCTTTTCCAAAGTCTTTGACCGGGGCCCCTCTATCACCGTGGAGGACGGCTGCACAGAATTTGTCATCCGCCACACATACTGAACACAGAATAGCCATTAGAGGAGGAATCACAAATGCAGTTTGCAGAAATCAGACACGATTACATCTGGGGTGAGGCGGTCGAAAACGGACTCAACCATCGGGCCGGCGATCCCCTGCTCGCCGCAGTTTCCATTGACGCATGGGAGACGGGCGACGATGATGAGGAGGGCCGCGTGGTGGCCAATGTCCTGTTGTCCCGGCACGGCGACATCATCGTGGACTTCCACGACAACGGTGTGCGGATGGACCAGCAGGTGCTGGAGCACATCGCAGAAGCCAAGACAGATTTGCGGCGGATCTGGGAAGAATACACCGCTGCGCAGCGTCAAGCTGCCGTTCATGTCAAAAGCCTGGGCTGCACCGCTGAGCTGGAGATCCCCCGCGATGCGATGGAGCAGATCAACGGCTACCTGCACGCCGCATCTGAGGATGCGTACCAGAGTGAGGATCATACCATCACCTACACCGTCCAGTTCGCTGACGGGAAGCAGATGGATATAAAGTGCTGTGGATGCCAGGATGAACCGTCCTGGACGGAAGCAGTCCTGTTCGATGAGGATGGCAGCCAGCTGTGCTGCACGGAGCCGGGCGACAGCTTTGACGGCCCCTGGGAACTGCAGCACGCAGGAATCCGCTACACTGTGACCATCAAAACCGAACACACCTGACAATCAGGCAGCGGGGGCCTTCCCAAACTTGGGAGGGCCCCCGCTTTTCTCTGTTCAGGTGCAGGACGCTCAGGACCTGTACATATTATGTTATTCTGGCGGTGAATCCGCAGGGACAACTTATTGAACCGGGGAAATCACCACTGCTCATCAAGCAGGAAGTCTGCCAGATGGACGATTCGAATGCCATTCTCGTTGCCTACATCCAGGCTGTTTGTGGTGACCACGTATTTGGGGTAGTGATCTTGGATCTCCATGAGATTGCCAATCTCTCGGTCAGAGTTCTCCGGAAGCTGGACGCAGACCTGGACGTAGATCTTCTCATCCCGCCGGATACCGATGAAGTCGATTTCTTTGGCGGCGTTCTTCCCAATATAGACCTCGTAGCCCCGGCGCTTCAGCTCCAGGAACACGATGTTCTCCAAGGCCCCGTCCAGCATCTTCCGGTCGTAGCCCAGGAGGCAGTATTTCAATGTGACGTCAGCCAGATAATACTTCTCCTGGGTAGCCAGGACAGCCTTCCCCTGGATGTCATAGCGGTGGCAGGGGTAGATGATGAACGCCTGCTCCAGCCAGCGCAGGTAGTTGTAGATGGACTCCACAGAGACCGTGCGGTGCTCATTGCGCAGGAACTTGGTGATGGAGCTGGCCGAGAAGGTCTTGCCCATGTTTTCCATCAAATACTTCACTACCCGGTCGAACAGATCCTGCTTGTTGATCCGGTGCCGTTTGACAATATCCCGGGAGACAACTGTGTGATAGATGCCATTGACGATCTGGTAGGCGCTCTGGGTATCATATCTACCAAGAGCGATGATGGGAAACCCACCGAAGCGGATAAAATCCTCCAGCAACTCTTTCGGCGTCCGGGGATCGCCTGCCTTAAAGTCCAGGAACTCCCGGAAGGACAACGGGTAGACCGGAATGGAAACATAGCGTCCAGTGAGGTAGGTGGAGATCTCACTGGACATCAGTTTGGAGTTGGAGCCGGTAACGTAGATATCCACGTCAGCCCCCTCCAGCAGACTGTTGACCGTCTTCTCCCAGCCCTTGACCTCTTGGATCTCATCTAACAGCAGATAGCAGCGGCCCTTCCCCTGTATCTGCAGCTTCAGATCATCGTACATGTCCTTGGCGGAAATATCCGCCGGAATATCCATTTCTGTATAGCGCTTCTTGATGATTCGGTCCTCCGGCACCCCACGACGCCGCAGTTCGTCAGCCAGCATCTCAAAGATGGTGGACTTCCCGCAGCGCCGCACCCCAGCCAGGATCTTCACCAGCGGCTGGTCGATGAACGGGGCAATCGCCTCAATATAGGAAGGTCTTAAAATCATTACGCCACCCCCTTTGCTATAGTATACCAAACTGGGCCTCGAATAACAACACTTTTTCGTGTGTAACACGAAAAAGTTTATACATCACCGAGATTTTTCCTGACAGACTAATCCCCATGCGCAGGAGGCATACCGCGACCCTCCATTTTGGCACTGACTTCTGGTAGGAGTAGTCTTGCCATATGTTTGTATCGCCGTTATAATTCAAGGTGAGAGAATTGCGCAAAATCCGCTCCAATGTCCCCTGTTCTCTGGAGGCAAGGCAATGATAAAAGACGGACAATTCTATATCGACTTCCCGGAGCCTTATAAACGACGGGAACTAAACTCCAAGTACCGGGAGATCCCACTGAAGGATACGACTTCACGACAGCTGAGGAAGTACTTCAATGCGATGGCTAACCTCTATGGGATCATTCCCCTTCGGAAAGCATATGAGATTATCTCTTCTCAAAGCCCGAAACTGGTGACGCGGGACGAGTTCCTGGCCTTTTCGGAAATCGCCCGCCATGAGTGCGAGGACTACTATATCCTGGGCCTTGACGAACTCTATGTGGACGGGAAACTCAAAGATGTCCTGGACCGAGAGATCATAGATGTCTCGCTCATTGGTGATGGGTTGGACAGATACCATGCACTCCTGAAAAGTCAGCAGGGAAAGCCCTACTATGTTCCATCGAAAGCCCAACTGCTGGCCTACGATGACGCCTTCTACTGTGAGCCGACAGAGGAAACAAATCAGATGCGGGAGTTCATAGAGACTCGGCTGCAGCTGCCAGAGTGGAAAAAGGCTGAGGTCTTTGATGAACTCGTCTTCGGTATCCGCTGCGCTGATGCCGATTTCCCGCAGGTCCAGGAGCGGCTGACGGCGATGGGTGTCCACTTTCCTCGTCGGAGGGATTTCCAAACTTTCATCGAACGATATCAGGCTTTCCACAACACCACCAGGATGCAGAGCAACCGTGGCTATACCCCCAACGAGCTTTTCGACCTCTTGCCTTGTGAAGAACAGATGCCCCAGACGCTGTCGTTCGGCCCGAATATCAAGAAGGCGCTTGCGGAAGGAAGTATGAATGCAGAGGAGCTGCGGCGAGGGATCATGGAGGCTGACCTGCCCAGCGAACAGCTGCGGCTGAGCCTCCTGAAGGAACTGGCCGAGGCAGCCCCTGCAAAGCCGGTGGGAGAGAAGAAGCCGAAGATTGGCAGGAATGATCCATGCCCTTGCGGGAGCGGCAAAAAATACAAGAAGTGCTGCGGCAGATAGCGAATAGGTTTTTGCCAAGGCCGGAGTGGTTTTACATTGGATCTGAAGACATGATGAAAAGCCCAGTACCTTGGAGGTGCTGGGCTTTTGCCATATCAGCATACCGGGGTCTTCCCAATCAGGGAGGATCCCGGTATCCTCTTTTTCTGATTCGTAGACAAATCAGAGGCTTGCTTCGCTCCGCTCAAACTGATGTTGCCCTGCGGGCGCTCCCCCGCTGACATGCTCCTCGGTATCGTCAAAGTAGTTGGCTACAATATCCGCCAGCAGGCCATACCGGTCAATCTTCCGAATGAGCCTGCGGGCGTCGAGGTGATTGGTGATATAGGTGGGGTCCTCTGTCAACAGATAACCGACGATCTGGCCGACTGCGTTATACCCCTTTTCCTGGAGCGCCCCATAGACGCGCAGGATATATTCCCGGTTTTCATTTTCCATCGTACGCATCACCTCTCAGGCATTCCCGGCTGAGGCAAATTCAGATTAGGCGGGCGCGGATCCCGCCCCCGTTTCAGTTAAATGCGTCGCAGACCTCCCAGAGCTGGGAGAGCGCATAGAGGGGCAGATTGATGAGCTTCTCCTGCCTGCGGTAGTCGGACATGGAGGTGCGGACGCCGAAAGGCAGCTCATTGCCGGCGACAAAGTGCTTCAGGCTCTTGGCCTGCAGGTTCTCCTCCGCCTTGACCTCCAGCGGGATCACATTCCCGCTGTGCTGGAGGACGAAGTCCACCTCTCCGGAGGAATTCTCCGCCGACCAGTAGTAGGGCGTGGCGCCCAGATCGGAAACGAGCTGCTGGCAGACATACTGCTCTGTGAGCGCTCCCTTAAACTCGGTGAAGATTGCGTTGCCCTTGAGCAGCGTCTTGGCGTCCAGATCCGTCATCGCCGCCAGCAGGCCAACATCCACCAGATACAGTTTGAAGGCCGGAATGTCCTGATATGCCTTCAAGGGAACGGCGCCCTTGGTCACCCTGCCGACCTTGCAGCACAATCCGCAGTCGATCAGCCATTGGATGGCCAGCTCAAAGTCCTTGGCCCGGGCCCCCTCCCGCAGGACGCTGTAAATGAATTTCTTATTCTCCTTGGCGAGCTGAGAAGGGATTCCGTCCCATACCGTACGGATGCGGGGAATGACGGCCGTCGGAGCATGCTTGGAAAAGTCCTGCTCGTAGTCTGAGATCAGGCGCTTCTGTACCCGGCGCACGGCAGTCAGGCTCTGCTTGGGCAGGTAGGCGTTCACCGCCGCCGGCATCCCACCCACAAAGTAATACGTTCTGAGCAAGTCGATGTACTTGTCCCGGAAGGCGGAGACCATTTCGAAGTCCCGCTGCTCCAGGAGGCCGAGCAGTTGTTCATTGCCTGTGGCGGACAGAAACTCGGTGAAGGAAAGCGGGTAGAGTTCCATGCTGTCCACCTTGCCCACAGGGAAGGACGTGCCCTCGTGCATGGTGATCCCCAGCAGCGACCCGGCAGCCAGGATATAGTATCTGTGCCGGCTATCCTCACAGAAATATTTCAGGCTCTGCAGCGCGGCCGGCACCTCCTGGATCTCGTCCAGAATAATCAAAGTATTCTCCGGGTCGATCTCCACCCCGCTCTCGATGGCAAGGCCACGCAGGATCCGATCCACATCAAAATCGCCGGAGAACAGGTTCTGCATCCGCTCATTGCGGTCAAAATTGATATAGGCGCACTGCTCAAACGCAGTCCGGCCAAACTCCTGCATCAGCCAGGTCTTCCCCACCTGCCGCGCGCCGCGGATGATCATAGGCAGGCGGTACGGATCCTCCTTCCACTCCTGCAGGCGGTTGATTGCATATCGCTTCATCGCCACACTCCCCCTCGACCATTTGATACTATCAGTATATCGCTTTCTATCAAATAGTCAACCGAAAAAGTGTATTTAATGTCATAAAGTCCGCATAATTTATGTTATTCAGCCTGCGGCGTGGGGTTCGCCTCCAGGGCACGCCGTGTTCCGGAGGGCTTCCCATCTGTCGGAGGGCCCTGCCGGCTTGGACAACTCACTTCCGGGGGTGGTCCGTATATTCTGGATAGCGCAGCTTGACTGCCTCATAGAAGTAGGGGGCAAATTCACAGCAGAACAGATTGTCCGGCGTGAAAGCCTCGGACATCCGGCCATCCTGCGCCTCCTCCTCCGACTCGTAGCACCACCCGTTCCAGAGATTGAAGGCCATGCGTACGATCCTCGCTGTACCGCCCGTCTGCCAGCCCTCCTCCAGGGCGGCCGGCCGGATCATCCTTGCCTCCCCGTCAAAGCACCGGGAAAAGTTGGCGCGTGTCTCCTCCGTCATACCGAGCAGGTAGACGAGCGCGCGATAATAGGGGTCTGCGCCGCCGTCCACATGGTGGCGGTAGAAGTCCCGGTGCTGCTCGCTGTAAAAAAGTTCTTCCATCAATTCTACACATCCTTTCCTCACGCCTCGCGCTGGGTCCTCTGCTTGTTCCCTACCTTATTATATATAGGACGCTTAAATCGCTCAGAGGCGGTTCGCCTTCTCCTTCATCTTCTCCCGGGTGGGGTTGGTGTAGAGCAGCGTGGTGTGGACATTGGAGTGGCCCGCCTGGTTTGCCAGATCGGCAATGGTGTATCCATTCTCCAGGGCATTGGAGCAGAAGAAGTGGCGGAGGGTGTGCGGGGTGATGGACTCCGAATGCTCGTTGAAGATCCGGTTGACCTGGCTCCGGGTCAGGTGGCTGTCACCCCGCCCGGGGAACAGATAGGGATTTTCCGTCTTCGGCCGGTTTCTGAGGTACTCCCGCACCGCGTTGACCACCTTATCCCCGAAGTACACCACCCGCATCTTGTCCCCCTTGCCATGCCGTACCTTGATCTCCCGGGCCGGCAGGGATATGTCCTCCACCCTGAGCGCCAGGCACTCGCTGATCCGCAATCCGGCGTAGGCCAGGATGGTGACGATTGCATAGTCCCGGACGCCGCAGTGCTCCAGGATCTCCTGCCGGAACCGCTCCACCTCCTCCCGGCTCACCGTACTGGGGCTGGCATAGGCCAGCTGCACCTTCAAATAGTCCTGCTTGTCCAGGACCACCTCCTTTGTATAGCCGGCGGCGATCAGGTAGAGGTTGAAACTGTGCAGGCTGGCCAGCTTGGCGTTGACCGAGCGGTTGCTCAGCCCCTTCACCGTGCGCAGGTAGGAGATGTAGTCCAGCACATTGGCCCGCAGGAACATCTTCATCCGCTTCCCAAAGGTCTCCTCGTGCCAGCGCATATATTCCTTCATGCCCTGGCAGTACGCCTTCACCGTGTTCTCCGACTTCCCCTGCCGGCGCAGGTACTCGCAAAATCCATCCAGCATCCTTCGGCCCTCCCCGGTCATAAATTATGTTGAATTGAGGTTCTCGGCCGGACGCATCAATTATGTTGCATCCACCTGCTCTATTACACGGATGACGGGCCGGTTTTGCAACATAATTTACCTTATGGCGCGTGATATGCCCGGGGCGGGCAGACGGAGGGGACGCCGTATACCCGCCCCGGGATGTCGGGGATCTTCAATCAGGTCTGAACCGCTCCATGATGCGGGCGGTCAGCTTGTCCTGGATGCGCTGCTTCAGTTCCGCATCCACGCCGCGGTAGGACTGGCCATACTCGTCGTAGAAGATCCGTGTGGCCCGCAGCGATATGTAGCCGTCGAAGTGCCGGAGCACCTCGGCCATCGCATCCGGGTCGCCACGGGTCGCGGCGCAGATGGCGTCATAGGGCAGCAGCTTCTCTTCCGGGATATTGCTCTTTCTTTTCATCTTACTCCACCATCCGCTTCTTCAACTCGTTGAACAGGAGCTTCCGGTCCTTCTGGATCTTGGACCGGGACAGGCCCAGGAGCGAGGCGATCTCCCGATCCTTGAGCTGGAGGGAGTAGTACAGCAGCAGGATGCTGTACCCCTCGTCGCCGAGCGCGAGGAGGATCTCCGCCAGGCGGTCATTGCGGATCGGGATCTGATGACCGTAGACGTGGAAGATATACTGCTCCGCCGGATTGCTGTCAAAAGTACAGAGGCTCGTCAGCACGGTTTCCGGCAAATCGGAAAAGGAGGACTCCCATTCCATCTTCTTCATCAGTTTTCGGAGGTAATCACACCGCTCCCCGTCGATGACCTTCATGCAGAAGATTTCAAATTGGTAACGGACTCTTCTCTGGGTGCTCTGTGTGGACTCCATCAAATCACCTCCTCCCCTACCCGCGGAGGCGGTTTCTTCGTCCCCTTTCGCTCCTTTCCCCGAAAGTGGGCGGCGATTTTGCCACACATGATAAAAACCGCCAAGCAAATTCCTTGCTTGACGGTTTGGTGTCGATTATTCAGAACTATTGGTTCATTGTTGACACAGACAGAGTGGCCGCCGGTCAAGCCGGCTTTTTTCAGATGCTCCGGCCGATCTGCTGCATCGGGACGTACTGCTACTCTATCAGCGTATTCAGTCTCATTCTCTTCCCACCTTTTTCCTGTGATGAACCATTAGAACTGAAATTACGCCACCAGTGGAGCATTTCACCTGATTTCTGCACAACATAGAATGTGAGTCGGAGGTGAACCATTGGTGGTAACAAATGATGAATTCAAGGGCTGCGGCATGCAGCTGCGTGCGGAGCGGGAGCGGCTCGGCTATACGAGAGATCAAGCCGCTGAACGGGCCGACATCACTTCACGGTATCTGGCAGCCATCGAATTGGGCGAAAAAATTCCAAAGGCCGACGTACTGGTGAAGCTCATCCGGGGTATGGGCGCATCTGCCAACACTGTGATCTACGCTTCACAGCAGGAGGCGGATGACGAGTGCGAGCGGCTGGCCCGCCTGTTCCTGCAGTGTACCCCGAGAGAGCGCAAGCTCATTGCGGCCATAATTGATACGATCCTCGACCAGCATCGGCAGGAGGACACGCCGGATGAGAAGGCGTAACCATGTTTTCGCCTTGAAAAAGCATGAAGGGCATTGCTCCATCTTGAGGAGCAATGCCCTTTTTTCACGGGAGCGGCCCGTGTTCACCCTATGCAGGCTCCTCAGCAGTATTTCACGCAGTGTTTACTGTTCAGTGAGGGGAAACCTTTTTGTTATTTTATACCCTCGGTTTCATATCCGTTTCTCATTCACTTCATATCTGTTTCATATTTTCAGCTGCAGGGCGATTGGATGCGCTTTGAGCGAGGATTACTCAATTCTCAGAAGCTCCATGCAGAATTACATAGGAAAATGCGCTGTGTACTTCAGCAAGTTCTTTTGATTTTTTGAGTCCTTTGTGTTATCCTATACAAAAAAGGTAGGAGGGAACTGTTTGACGCCTCAATATTCTCACGTTATTTGAAGGAGGAATAAGCACGGCTCAAGACAAGTTTTCCCGTTTGGATGAATTAGCTGCACCCACCAGCTATGTTGCTCCTTCAACGGAGGAGGAGTTGGGGTACTTGGCTTACTTCCGGCAGGTCTGCAAACGGTACAACATTGTATTTGCGGACGCTGATTCGGATGAGCGTGATTTTGTAATCCGAATGGCCGAAAAGGGATATTATCCCAAACGCGCCTGATGAAACACATTTGATTGAATTTCAAAACAACGCCGCCCGATTCTACCGGGTCGGCGCTGCTTTGTATCCACTTAAAACAGAACCCTTAGTTTCATTCCCCTCTTGCCATTTCTGGCTGGGCAGACTATAATGATTACAACAGTTTCTGATGTCTGCGCCTGAGCAGTCATAGTCGCCGTGTTCCAAAGTACCCGAGAGCCGCAATGGCTGCTTGGGTACTTTTTTATTTCACCGCCGGCCTCGGAAACCGGGCCGTGTCAACCCAACCCCGACCGACAGGCCACAAGCGCATGGAAAGGATCTCTCTTTTAGAGCGTTCACTTAGGGATTATTGAAAACAACGATAATTTTTGAGTGACGTCCTCAAGCGGTGCCAACAGAAAGACCACACAACTGACTACAACGTCGGCTGTGTGGTCTTTTTCTGCTTTAGGCATCCTCACCGCTGTCCATCAGCGTGGCAAGCATAAGCCTACCTCCGAGCCGGAAAGCATAGGAGAATATCTCCAGTTCGATTAAGCCGTACATTTCATTGACGCAGTCATCGTATTTTTCGAGAGTCTCCTGTTGCTCTTCTGTCATGGAATCGTGCAAGCGATCACGGTTTCGTCCCATCAGCTTGAGCAGTTCTTTGATTGACCGGCTACTTTCCTTGCTCTGTTCCTGGGGATTTATATTCCCATACCAGAACTCTTCAAGTATGTTACCCATATCACACCTCCTTGCAGCGAGACACTAGTAAGCGTCAAATAAAAAACACAGGAACGGAGGATTATCCTCCGCTCCTGCGTTTTAATGAATCAGGTATGTAGGATGTTACGCTGGCCAGGATATACGATTCTGGCTTTTTTGTAGCCCTTCCAATCCAAGTGCTGGCCACACCGGTCACAGAAGTTCATAAACTCCCGTTCCATAGTTATATGGCATCTGGGACAAACATAGTAACTGTTACCATCGGGAAAGAGCATGACCTCCGTTACGGGCATCTTCATACGGTAGCCAGCAAGGATGAGGAGAAGGTTGGTAAAGATCGCCGGGGGAAGGGATGTTTGCGTCTGAGTTTTAGATCTCCCCCGTTCTTTTCTGCCCGTTCCCATCATTGTTCTTCCCCCGGGAACAGGTCAGCAAATCCGCAGGAATAACGAGCCCTCATTTTTAACAGTTCGTTCCAGTCTGGGAATCGCTCTCCAGCTTCGTACCGCTGGATTGTGCGTATGTCGCAGGCGAGTTCTTCCGCAATTTCCTCTTGGGAGACGCCGGCCTTTATACGCGCCTGCTGAAGTGGATTCTCAGGATGACCTCCGCCCACTCTTGTCGGAATCTGCTTTTTTTTTCATAGTAGCTCCTCCTTACAAAATTTTTAACGGGATACTTCCCGTTGTCATTTTAGAGGAAATACTGCCCAAACAACACGGCACCTGTGTCGGGTTGCAAAAAAAGCAGAATTTTGTCATCCAATATAATAAGATGGGCCAGTAAGAAACCGGCCCATCCCATCAAATATCCTTTTGGTTTTGTATGGAATAAGTCCGGCACTCATCCGGTGCGTATTCCGGCAGCAATTTTTCTGCCCACTCCTTACCCTTATCTTCCAGCACCGGCGCATTGGTCATGATATAGACCAAATAGCGGTATGGATCAAGCCCATTCTCTTTTGCCGTTTCAATCAAGCTGAAAATGATTGCGCTGCCCTGTGCCCCGTTGGGTGTATTGGCAAACAGAAAGTTCTTCCGGTCCATTACGAAAGGCTTTATGCTGCGTTCAGCCCGGTTGTTGCTCACTTCCAGCCGCCCGTCCTCCAGATAGCGGATCAGATACGGCCACTGTTCTTTCAGATAATACACTGCCTTCCCCAAAGCGGACTTTGGCGGCGCCTTACTGCGTTCTGCCCATGACAACAGAGCGTTCAGGACCGGCTTTGCCCGGCTCTGCCGCTGGATACATCGTTCTTCAAATGGAAGGCCGGCAATTTCCCGCTCTATGGAGAACAGCTGGTTACAGAACCGCTGTCCCTCCAGGGCTGCACATCCCGCCTGTTCCCCCTTGGGCAGAGCGTTCACCGCCTCGTCAAATTTCCGCCGTGCGTGGGCCCAGCATCCAACTACCCGGATGCTTCCGGGCAGCTTGTGGTACCCTGAGTAGCCGTCCGCATGCAGATACCCGGTAAACCCCTGTAGGAATGCCGCCGCATTCTCCGCCTTCCGGTTCGGCCGGTATTCATACAGTACAATGGGATGCTCCGCATCGCACCCCGTCCGGTAAAGCCACATATAGCTCTTGGACTGGGCAGATCTCCCCGGCTCCCGCAGCACCTGCAGGGTGGTCTCATCCGCGTGCAGCACATCCCGCCCCACCAATTCCCGGTGGAGCTGGTCATATACTGGCCGGAGCCAGTCCTCCGCTGCCCGCAGGATCCAGTTGCTCATCGTCTGCCGGGACAATTTTACCCCGGCCCGGTTCCACTCCTGCTCCTGCCGGTACAGCGGGGACCCCATTACAAACTTCTGCACCATGATGTGGGCTATCGCCTCCGGGGACGCATAGCTGCCGGGGATCACGGCCGGAACCCTTTTTGCCTTTACGACCGGAGTTTCTGTACTCTCCTTTTTGCATCGCTGGCAGGAATAAGTATAGTATACATCTTCCCGGATCTTTACCTGGGCAGGGATCATCACCAGGCTCCGCCGCACCTCTTTGCCAATCATGGACATCTGGCTGCCGCACTCCGGGCAGACCTGGGCCGCCTCATCCGGATAGTGCTCCACCACTTCAACCGGCACATCCTCCGGAAGCACTTCCTCCACCCGGGACGAGCGTTTTTTCCGGGTATGCTCTGCCACTGTGGTTGTTTCCCGCGCTTTTTCCTCCGCGGCCTGCCAAGCCTCCGCCTCGTTAAAGACAAAGCTCAACTGGTCCATCAGCTCCTCTCGGGTATGTTCAGAGGAGGAACCGTAGGTCTTTTTCTTCACCAGCCGCAGCTGTTCCATCAGCCACTCCAGCTTCTGGTTCAGCTCCGCATACCCCTCGCTCTTCTGGAGCAGCGCGTCATATTCCGCACGCGAAATGGTCACCATTTCCGTGTTGCTTGTCGCTGTTTTCAAATCGTTTTTCATGGATCAATTATACCATGAAACGCCTTGAAATACCAGTGTTTTCAAGGCGTTTCGGATATTTTACTTTCAATTTTTGCCCCTAAACCGCACTCAGGCCAACCACCTCTTTCAGCGCCTTTGGCTGGTCTATCTGCAGCCCTTCCATCAACCACCGGTACTGCTGCCAGGTCAGCTGCCGCACCTCATCTCCGCTGCGCGGCCAATGGAAGTTCCCGCCCTCCAGCCGTTTATATAGCAGCACAAATCCATCTTTTTCCCAGTAAAGTGCTTTCAGCCTGTCTCTCCGCCGCCCGCAGAACAAAAACAGGGTGTTCGTGAATGGATCCAGCTCAAACTGCCGCTGTACCAGGGATGCAAGCCCGTCTATCCCCTTCCGCAGATCTGTGTACCCCACCGCCAAGTATACCCGGTCTGCGCCTGTGAAGTCACTCAGCATGGCGCACCGCCTTGCACAGCGCCTCCACGACTGCGGCATTGGCCCCTTCGTAGATATCGATTTCAGCGCCGCCCACACGCAGCGTGGCAATGACTGCTGCCCGGCGTACCGCTTCTGTGGGCCTCTCCGCCAAACAATCCGGGGCAGTCCCGTCTTCTTCCGGAGGCGGCAGCTCTGCAAACTGTACTTTCGGTTCCTGGAGCCCTGTGCTCTGAATTTGGGCCTCCTGCTGCTCCATCAGCGCGTCAAATACCTTCCGCTGCCATTTATAAAACTGATTTGTCGTGATCCCTTTCTGCTCACACCAGGTCATGACATTCAGCCCGCTGTGCCGGCACTCCCGGACCAGGCCCGCCCATTCGGCAAGCCGATACTCTCCTTTTACTTCTCGGATGCTCTTTTTCTCCATCTTGCCACCTTCCCTTCTGCGGAGGGGACGAGGGCTGTGCCTCTTTCTTCCGGGAAGTCAGGGCACTATCCGAAACTGCCGGCAAGTTGGGGCAAGTACATGGCTTTCAGGAAAGTTGCAGCACTACCCGGCACTTCCGGCAAGTTGACGCTACCTTCGCCTGCTCCGCGCTATGGTGGTATTTTCCCATATCCCTTTTCCTTCTTCAATCCGGCGCTTTTTTTGACGCTTACAGACACTATGCCATAGAAGATGCGATAAGTCCAGATAACAAACTGTGAGCAGAAAGACCACACAACAGGCTGCAGAATCTGCTGTGTGGTCTTCTTCAGTCAGAATTACGAAAAACGGGTAAACAGTTCCAAGATTTTAGCGAATTCAGGGTCGCTTTCACAAATCACCTTGTCTGTTCCTTTGAGAATCTCTCGCTTAACCATAGCAGCCAAACGAACTTTCCATCCCTTACCCCCAAGATCAATACCTTGTGCTTTGGCAAACTCTTCAATCTGATTACAAATCGGCTTATTGTCTACAACGACATCATCAAATTCTTCATCAGTATCCTCGGGTCGGGGAAGAAAGCGTGCAATTACTTTGGCTAATTTTGCTTTGGGCAGTAAATCTTCCACTTCGGCTTCGGGAACAGTTGAAAAATCTGTAACCATAATCAGTTTATCTGTATCTGCCGCATAGAAATCAGCTTTAAGCTCATTGAACATTTTTACGCCCGGTTTATCTCCATCAATAAGCACCGGTGGTTTAACTTCATTCACACCGGAGAGAATTGCTGAAGTAGCTTTGATGCCCTTTACGCCACCTGTCGGAATAAAAACAATTTCCTTTAACGGTGAAATCTTTCCTTTGGAAATTAACAGGTTTTTTAGAGCCGATAAGTATAGCTGATCAGATTCTCCTTCGACAAGGATGGGATTACAATTTATCAGCAATGTGTCTGATACAGAAAGCCCAAGAGCTGCATGAGCCGGATATATAGACTGCGGTTGATTTTTCCCTTTCAGGCGTTCTGCCGCGCGTAGATCGGCGCTTGCTACAGTTTTGCCAGATGCGTCGACATAAACGGAGCGCACTCTCTCCAAATGATTAGAATCAACCATGAACGGCGAATGTGTTGTATATATCATCTGGTTGCTCTGAGACAAATTCTCAAAGAACAGGAAAAGATCTTTTTGCGCCAACGGGTGTAGTGTTAATCCAGGCTCGTCCAACAAAAGGATAGCATTCCTGTGGTGCAATTCACTTTCAACCAGAAAAACAAGATAAAAGCTGAAGAACCACTGTAGTCCTGTGCTGCGAGCCTCCAATTCAATAGGTTCTGGGCGCACAGAATCAGAAACCCAAATTCTAAAATAACTGCCGTCCGCCTTGAAATCAAAGGTGTAATTTCCTTGTTTCCACCACTCGTTAAACGATTTCGTAAAGCCGGCAGCTGCCGAGGACAGAAGTATTTCTCTCTCCTTTTTCTTTTTGGCAGTAGCATCAATTTGAGCGGCATTAGGAGTACCATTGGTTTCAGTACCCATCTCGGTAATTTCTTTTGGGTCAAGGTTCACATACTTAAATAGGGTTTTTAGCGTTCGCGCCTTTGCAGCCTCTTTTACACCAAGATCTGTTTTATTCATATTCTGCAGAACCTGTGGCAGATATATCTGCGAATCCAGATTTCCATAATTCGAATAATACACATATTTCGGCATATGAGAATCAATGAACTCTGTAACGCCTTCCATCGAAACAAAGGCATCGTCCTCAGTTTCATGTGTAGGTTCATTAGGGAATTCATAGGTATAGTTCCCGTCAAAGTCTCTGGAGATAATTACTTCAGACACTGCTACTACATCACACTGGATGATTTCAGCGAGTTCTGCTTGCTCTTCAGTACTCAATGCATATTGGGCACGAATAAAAATCGGCTTTTGTGGTGCATTGCGATAAATATGATATTTGTCACGAGGTAAATCATCTTGCAGATCAATTTGCCCTTCTGCTGCAGGATTGAGTTTCCAGAGCGGAAGCATTATATTCGTCTTACCAGATTCGTTGGTGCCAATGAGAGCAGTTATTTGTTCGGTATCAATCCAACCGCTATCTTGCACAGAACGAAACTCCGTTACACGAAATTTAGTCAATAACATTGTTTTTCAACTCCTTTACTTTTATAGTGTATGGAACTGCTTTGCTAATTGCATAAACGAGGAGTTCGGCATGACCTGTTTGGACGGAATGAACAGATATTTCCATTCCTTATAACCATTCGCCTTGCCCCAACGGGTAGCAACTTCGCAGTACTGGATACCGCGCTTTTTCTTGGCTATGACATCCGGGTCGTTGAGTTTATCTTCGCCCTTAACCTCAACGAGATAGATGACGCTTTCGGTTTCTACAACGAAGTCCGGTTCGTAGCCGTGTCCGTGATTATAAGTGATATTAAATTCCTGCGGTGCCGGACGAAGCCAGTTCTGCACATCGGTATCATATTCCAATACCCGTGCGAGAAGCAGTTCCGGGTGGCTATCAAACTTGGCTCGGTCAAACACACCCTTTTTGATGCCATCAAAAAGGACAGACTGGATTTTTTCCGTATAAGCAGAAAAAAGGCCGACACGCTCAACATAGTTGTAATGTTGTTCCAGATTGTAGTCTCTGGTGCCGATTACTTCTTCCTGCAGGAATCCGTTCTCGCAGTAGAAGTGCTGAAGCATCTGCTTATAGATTTTGTTGCCGATGTCACGCTTGTACATCATTATAATATTCTGCATACCATTGATACCGTAGCGGTCTGCATAGTAGTCACAGACCTGCGTGATCAGCTTGAACAGCAGAGCGGAGCATTTTTCATAGTCGATTTCTGGTTTTTTGCGAAGCTGCTCCAGAATGACCTTTTTCGGATTATAGCCCTCAAAATCGATTGCCTCACCCTTGATACGCTGTCTGTCCTGCATATCCTCCAAGTTCTGCACGAGGAGTTCATTTTTGATAGGCACATGGGTAAATTCAGCCATATCGAGGTCAAAATCCAAGAATACATATTCCTCCACGCCTGCATCGGTAACCTTGATGCGAGGGATAGGAATAAATTTGCTAACGGCGGCACGATGGGTTTCTTCCGTTTGATAGAGCATCCATGCAGCCAGAGGCATTTCGTTTTCTTTGAAAATCTCGCCCAAGTCCCTATCATCAACAACCTTCTGCTTGACCGTTTCCACAATCTGCTGCGCCTGTGCCGGTGTGACAGTATGGCCCGGTGTGTGCTGAATATGGTGTGAAACCTCGGTGCTGATGATTTCAGCCGCCTTTTTCAGCAGTGCATCCGTGGT
Source organism: Dysosmobacter sp. Marseille-Q4140 (assembly GCA_018228705.1). Classification (NCBI taxonomy): domain Bacteria; kingdom Bacillati; phylum Bacillota; class Clostridia; order Eubacteriales; family Oscillospiraceae; genus Dysosmobacter; species Dysosmobacter sp. Marseille-Q4140. The sequence continues at coordinate 988,617 of CP073694.1, forward strand.
ATCGGTTTTCGGCAACTGTGTATGCTCATAGGCTTTATCGAGGGTTGTATCCGTAGGAGGCTCAATGGTCAACTGTGTGTAAGTGGTCTGCTCTGGCGCAATTTCCTCAACCTTGATAACATTACCGGCCTTGAAGATAGAATCGCCCTTTTGAGCCTCTTCCAGAATATCGTTGAACTTATCGTGAGCAGTCAACATGACTGCATCCACATCTCTGTCCCCGGTACGCTCACCATACGGCAAACGCAGACCTCTGCCGACCATCTGCTCACGCAGGATTTTCGATGCAGCGGTGCGAAGCGGCACGATGGTATAGAGGTTATTAACGTCCCATCCCTCTTTCAGCATATTGACATGGATGACGATTTCCACCGGGTTATCCGGGTTTTCGACATCAAGGAGCAGACGAGTGTTGGCCTCAGTCTCGGAGCCTTTCTGCTTGGAGTGTACAATGATGGTCTTATTGCGGTATGCACCGTTGCGGAATTCATCGGATTTGATGAAACTTTCCACCCACGCTGCGTGGTCGGTATCCTTGCACACAACGAGCATAAACGGTTTCACGACAGGCTTGCCGTGATTAGCGGCATAGACCTCCAGTTTGCGTTTGGTGCTTTCGTGACAGGTAATGCCGTCCAGAAGCATCATTTTATCAAGCTGTTCATCACCGAAATTATAAAAATCAATATCGGAGCGGGTGACCGCAAACGGAGTACGGGTATAGCCATCTTCGATAGCCTTGGACAGCGGATACTCAAAGACTACATTTTTGAACGGCACCTGCTTTGCCCCCTTGGTCACAAGCGGTGTAGCGGTCAGTTCCAGACCGAGCAGCGGATTCAGTTCGTTAAGAGCCTGTGCACCTTTCTCTGCACGATAATGGTGCGATTCGTCCATGATAAGCACCAAATCCGGCAGATTGGAAAGATACTGGTAGAACGAGTCACCAATGACCTCGTTCACCTTTTTCATGTTAGCGCCTTCCTTGTTGAACTTGTCGATATTGTATACGAAGATGCGAATATCGGATTCAAAAAGAGATATGGTCTTATCCCGGTAATCATCATCCGTAATAATCTGCGGTGGAGTACTGAAACAGCCGAGGCCCTTGAATACATACTTAGCGCTGCTGTTATCACTCAAGTCTCTCTTCAGCTTATCGTAGATGGTGGCATTGGGCGCAACGACAAAAAAGTTCTTGATTCCGTGCTGAGTATACAGATAGGCAATAAAAGCACCCATCAGTCTGGTCTTGCCAACGCCGGTGGCGAGGGCGAAGGTCAGTGACATGAAATCACGCTCAAAATCGGAGCAGATCGGGTACATAGCGTGGACAGCGCCAAGGGCGGCTTTCAAATTCATACCCTTGCGGAGCATAACACTGTTTACGATTTCCTCCAGAATTTTGAGAGATTTCTCCTGCGGTTTACGCAGGGACATGACACCGCTAATATAGTCAGTGGTATATTGAGGAAAATAATTATTCATCCTGATCCTCCTCATCCCACTCATCGTCATATACCGGCGGATGCACGATGTTCAAATTGTAGTCAGCCTTGCCGAATTCACACCGGCTGAGAAGCATCTGCGGAATTTTTTTGATGGTGATGTTGCTGTATGCCTTGTCCAGACCGCTATCAAAGGAACGGCAGGCAATGATGAGATATTCTCCATCCTCCATCGTGTCCTTGATAGAATCCAGATAGGTGCAGTTGAGATGCCGTGTGGTCACGAAGAGATAGCTGCTCTCGTTGCCAACGGACTGTTTCCAGAACAAGCCTCCATCCGGCTGATAGTGGAAACCTTCGTGCAGAGCCACGGCAGCGGCAAGCATATCTGCATCATATTCTTCGTTGATAACATATTCATCAAAGGGGTCACGATTGATGAGAGACGGGGCCAATTCAAAGAAACGATAGCCGCCACCGCCAATCCATTCAGCACTCTTTGTGATACCGCTATTGTCGGTGCCGCTGATAATGTTATCCAAACGGGGCTTGCATAGAGAGTACGCATGATTGCCCATTTCAACACAAATGTATCTTCTGCCAAGTTTATGTGCAACAGCCGCAGTGGTGCCAGAGCCGAGAAAGCTATCCAAAACAAGGTCACCAGGCTGTGTACACATCTCAATAATCTGTTGAATCAGTTTTTCTGGCTTTTTAGAGTTAGGGAAATCAACGCTACCTTCCTTTGCCACATTTTTCATCCAAGCATTCATATCCCAATAAGTACCCTGCAAATCCTTTTTATATAATTTGCCATCTATAACTTCTGATGTATCTCGCAACCATACGAAAAGTCTACATTTATCACCTTTGTAAAACTGTTCATATAATGTGCCACGATTCTTTCCTGTGCGAGGTACATACTCGATGGATAGGACATCATCATCGATACCCATTTCTTGGCGATAATCCATGATGCGCGTTCTTATGGAGGATTGCGCATTTGTAGTCTGGAATATATTAATGCCATATTTTCGATAGGCATCCTCCTCAGTTATGCCATCTCTCTTGGCAATCTGCTTGATGGACATCATAACAGGGTTGATTCTTCTATAAACCTTAATTTCGTTGCCATCGCCATCGACAGTAGAACCAATATATTCTTTTTCACCCGGATCAACCAAAACTGTGGTATATTTCCAACTCTTCCCTTCAGCGAGATACTGCTGAATCATCACAGAGAGTTCTGTATACTCATAAGGTCCATTGAATAGGGGAAGAAAATCGTATTTCTTTGCATAGATAAGAATGTACTCACAGTTCTTCTTCAAGCGTTTGTCTTCACCGCCACCGGATGCACCGGCAATGTTTTTCATATTCACGGACACCATGTTAACAAAATTAGCACGACCAAAGATTTCATCGCACAGAATTTTGAGGTAGGCCTGCTCTTCGTCGCTGATTTGAATGAATATTACACCTTCCTCACAAAGAAGGTTTCTCAAAATTTCAATTCTGGGGCGCATACGATTCAGCCACAGGGAATGCTCAATCAAGTCTTCATAATACTCATTCATTGCGCCAATGTTATAAGGTGGATCTATGTATATACATTTCACCTGACCCGCAAACCGGGTCTCTAAAGCTTTCAGCGCCAACAGGTTATCACCATGAATCAACATATTCTCGGTGTCCGGGTCGGCAGCGGTGTTGGAGAGCGCCGCATTCTCAATCAGCAGACGAGGCTCGATGCGAATAGGCTCGTCCTTTCCATACCATGTAAGTTCCAGTTTATTCGCCATTGTTGTCACCTCCGTTTTCGCCGTCGCCCGGCACAAATTCCAGAATATCATCCACACCACAATTTAGCGTGCGGCAGATACTTTCAATGGTGTCTAACGATACATACCCGTTTTTCTTCATACGGGGGATGATATTTGAGGAAAATCCGGCTTGCTGCTGAAGCTTTGTTGTTGTCATATCTCTTTCAATCAGCAGGTGGAACAGTCTTTTATAACTAACAGCCATATTACACCTCCGTGCGTGTTTTCAATCACATATGAAAATATTATATCACGCAAATGTGAACTTTTCAATACCAAGCAGCCTTCTCGCAGTTTTTACTGCGGGAGGGTTTATTTTTTTGCTCTTTTTTCGGCCAATAAGCCCTTTTCTGTCCAGATGGATTGGTGAGAGGACGGAAAAAAATTTTTTCAGTTTTTCGGCCAAACGGCATTTTTATCCGCAGTGGATAAGTGAGAGGACGAAAAACAACTTCTGCTCCTTTTTGAGCAAAAGGGGGTTCGATTCGGACAAATTTTTCGCTTATAGGCAGAGGAAAGAAACATTTTTGATTTTCGTTGAAAAAATCGGCGTTCTCATGTCCGGTGGTGAGTGAAGAAAGAAAATTTCTAAGTTCTCTGTTCAAACCGCAATCTCACCTCCAGTGGGTAGTGGGGGGTGACATTTCTCCCATGTAAGTGAGGGCAACAGAAATTTCATAAAAATTATGAATTTCTTCGTCAAAACGCACCGCCCATCTCCAAAGAGAAGTAGAGGGAAGAAAGTTTCCAAAGTTTTCGGCCAAACCGGGATTTGACCTCCAGTGGGTAATGGGAGCAGGAAAACTCCTCGACCATCGTCAGAACGGCTCCTTGCTGACCAAGTGCCAACTGTAAGGGGCAACACACAAAATCGAAAGGAGGCACACACAGTGCAAGTTCAGTTTGAAAAAATACCACAGTTCCTCAAGGACAACGGCCAGTTCTGCTATTGGCAGTACGAACTGCGGGACGGCGACAAAACCAAGGTGCCCTACACACCGGGTACTGCACGAAGGGCAAATGTAAAAATCCCTGCCACCTTCACAGCCTTCGAGACTGCGGCATCCGCAACAGGCTAACCTCGATGGCAAAATCAGCGATGAGCGTTTTACCAAGATGGCTGCCACCTATGAGCAAGAGCAGAAAGACCTCCAAGCACGGGTGATTGTCCTGCGTGAGACCCTTTCCCAAGCCAAGACCCAACGACTCAACATCGACTCCTTCCTCGCACAGGTCAAAAAGTACACCGAGGTCAAGGAACTGGATGCAGAGATCATCCGAGCCTTGGTAGAGCGCATCGATGTGTTCACGCCGGAGAAGGTGCCGGGTACCAGAACGAAAAAGCAGACCATCCTCATCCATTGGAACTTCATCGGAGCAGTCGAACTGCCCCAGGAACAGAAAAAATCGGCATAGCCGGATTTCTCCAAACTATGCCGATATTTTTCCAAGGAATTAAATCCCTTAGTGAGACACCCTTTTCCGTGCGCTTTTTATATATACATCACAATCATTCCAGTCTTGAGGAGGAACATCACCATGGAACAATTTGAACTTCGCTTCATCGTGTGCGGGAGCGACTTGGCCGCGACCAACGGGTGCGCCAAAATTTTGTTTGAGGCGCCTCTACCCGGGAAAGTGACGCTGCGCCAGGATGGGAAATTTCTTTTCGGCACCGTGACCATCGGATACGCCGGCGCCGCATCGCCCGACTGGCAGGTGGCATTGACCTCCGATCTGCTCACGGAGATCCAGTTCCGGGAGAGGGTGGAATCCGTACTCAGCAAACTCGGTCTGCCGTACTGCATCTTCGAGGGCACGGAAATCAACCCCGACAGCCAGCTGGGCGAGATGGCCCAGGCGCTGGGCGCCGAACTGCTGTTCCAAAGCATCTGGCAGACGGAGCAGATCGACAAATTCTGCTCGAAACACGTCCCCTCCCTGGTGCGGGACGGATGCCTTGACCACATCCTATCCTTTGCAAAGAAGGCCCTGGCCCAGCAGGTTTGGGACGATGCCGCCGGGAAGGCGCAGTCGGAGCCGGGGAAATAGCCGGCGCCCATCACATCTGAAAAATATAAGGAGGGATTTTCATGCCGACAAAGCTGATCTGCCACACCCCGGACTGCGTCAGCTGCGGAGCAGACGGCACCTGTAAACTGGACGGCGAGATCCGGATGGATCAAAAGCGGTGCCAGTCCTACACGCCGCACTCCATCCCATTTATGGAAAAGCCCCTGGCTCTGTCCGAACTCCCTAAAGAGGAGTGGGTCTGCCACATCCTTGAGGAGTCCGGCACCACCTTCGTCAGTCTGGAGGACTTCTATGAGCCGTACGGAAAGGCGCTGCGCCGTGACCTGATCTGGCGCATCCCTTATGGCTGCCTGGACTTCAGCGGGTGCGTCCTCTGCCTGGTGCAGGAAGGCATCCTCTGCCTGCCCTACGACGCGGTGGACAGCCAGGAGTACGAGCTGTTCATAATGGAGAGCGAGCGGCTTTTGACCAAGGAAAGCCTGTTGGAACTTCTGCAGGAGTTCAACGAGCAGACCGCGTCGCTGGCCACCGTCCTGATGGAGATGGGGAAGCTGGTCTGAGCCATCCATCTTAGCGCCTGCAACTCTGTCACAGCAAGAGGCCGTCGATCCCATAAGATCGGCGGCCTCTTTATTTTTCGCCTGAAAGCGGCTCCTCCCCTGCCCTACCTCTCTACCACAGGCTGATCTGGGCCTCCGCTGACGCGCGTGTTAGCTCCGGGGGCGCCACGGTAAGGATCTCAGTCGCGGCATCGGCGTCGGTCAGCCATCTTTGCTGCTGCTCCCTTGTCAGGATCAGGGGCATCCGGTCGTGGATGGGCCGCATGGATGCGTTGGGCGCCGTGGTCAGGATGCAGTAGCACTCCTCGCTCCCCCGCCGGTCATACAGCCCCGCCATATAGAGGGCGCCCTCCCGGGGCAGGGTGAACAGATACTTCCGCTTCTGGCCGTCCCACTCATAAAATCCTGTGGACGGGATCAGACAGCGCCGGCTTCGGACGCTGTCCCGAAACAGGGGCTTCTCTGCCGCCGTCTCAGCCCGGGCATTGATGACCAGCGTGCCGGGCAGCTGGTATCCCCACTTCATCAGCTTTGGGACCGGCCCTCCGGCGCCGTCCAGCAGGACCGGGGCATGGTTGGACGGCCGGATCTCCCCCGGCGTCCACGCGCCGGCACCATACTTGCGCTGGATCGCTTCGGCAATCTGCCGAATTTCTTCGCATTGTTCCGCCGTGAACTGATACCGACCACACATGACTTTGGGCCTCCTATGCAACAAGTTGTACGCGCTGGTACAAAATATAGTGTACCATAAACAGGGATGTGGGAAAACAGCTTCCGGCCATTTTCCAGAAATCGGCTCTTGCGCTTATCAAACAAATGTTCTATTATGAAGGCAAAGGGGGTGACGCCGATGGGCACGCGCCACATTTTACACTGTGATATGAACTGCTTCTACGCCAGCGTCGAGATGCAGCGCCATCCGGAACTGCGGGACACGCCGCTGGCGGTGTGTGGGAGCCAGGAGGAGCGGCACGGCATCGTACTCACCGCGAATTATATCGCCAAGCCCTACGGCGTCAAAACCGGCATGGCCATCTGGCAGGCAAAACAGCGGTGCCCCCAGCTTGTTACCCTGCCCCCCGACATGGATGAGTATATCCGCATCAGCCGCTATGCCAGAGAGATCTACGAGGACTACACCGACCAGGTGGAGCCATTTGGCCTGGATGAGAACTGGCTGGATGTGACGGGCAGCGTTGGGCTGTACGGCTCCCCCATGACCATCGCCCGGGAGATCAGCAGCCGGATCAAGTCTGAACTGGGTATCACGGCCAGCATCGGCGTGGCCAACAACAAGATTACCGCCAAACTGGGGAGCGACTACAAAAAGCCGGACGCCATCACCCGGATCGAGCAGGATAACTACAAGGAGATCGTCTATCCCCTGCCGGTGGAAGACCTGCTCTATGTGGGGCCTGCCACCTCCAAAAAGCTGCGGGCCATTGGGATCGACACCATCGGCCGGCTGGCGGAGTGCCCGGAAGATGTGCTGCAGCGGCGCCTTGGGAAAATGGGGCTGGTCCTCAGTATGTTCGCAAAGGGGCGGGATGTCTCCCCTGTGCAGAAGACGGATCATATTCCAAACGTCAAGTCCGTCGGCAACAGTGCCACTACGCCCCGGGACCTGGTATCGGAAGGCGATGTGCAGCTGATGCTGCTCCTGCTGGCCGAAAGCGTCTGCTCCCGGATGCGGGAACTGGCGTCCCGCTGCGCGGTGGTGGAAATCTATGTCCGGGACACGGAACTGCGCTCCATGCTCCGGCAGCGGAAGCTGCCGGCCCCCTCCTGCTCCAGTCAGGAGCTGGCGGAGGTGGGTTTAGAATTGTTTCGCCGGAATTACCATTGGGAGCGCCCGATCCGGAGCATCGGGCTGCGGGGCGCCGGCTTAGTAGAGGCTGTCGGCACTGTCCAGATGTCCCTCTACGCAGAGGATCAGCGGCGGGACAAATGGGAGCGGATCGACCGGGCGGTGGACCACCTCCGCCGGCGGTACGGCTACATGAGCGTCCGCCGCGCCCTGCTGGATACCGACCCGCGCCTGGGCCATATCAATGTGCGGGACGATCACACCGTCCACCCGGTCGGATACTTTGGAGGATAACACCGATGGAGCATGAAAAGCGATATGTGCCGGTCATCGTCCGGTTTGACGCAGACGGGAAACTGCGGCCGTTGGAGATCGAGTTTGACGAGAGCCACAAGTACCCGGTGGACAAGATCCTGGATGTCCGGCGGGCGGCCTGCCAGAGCGTGGGCGGCGTTGGGGACCGCTACACCTGCATGATTCAGGGCAGGGAAACTTACCTCTGGATGGAGAAGGGGCGATGGTTCGTCTGTGCCAAGCGATGAGCCGGGAGAGAAAATGAGGCGGTGCCGATGCTGGCGCCGCCTCTATCCTTATCTTGGCTTTTCTATTTTATATCCGCTTCGGATGACCGTCTTGATGTAAACCGGGTGCTTGGGATCGTCCTCTAACTTCTGCCGCAGCCGCCAGATGATATTCTCTACCGCGGTGGTCCCATAGCGGTATTCCTCATGCCAGGCGGCGTCATAGAGCTGATCCTTGCTGAACACCTGCCCAGGAGCACTGGCCAGGAGCAGGAGCATGGAGAACTCTCCGTGGTTCAGGCGCACCTCCTCCCCTGCTTTGAGCACCGTCCGGCGGTCCGGGTGGATCTCTATATCCCCAAAGGTGAGGATATCGTGAGAAGGCACGGTCATTTCAATAACTTCCGCTCGCCTTCCCCGGAGCGCATCCATGATGGTCTGGAACATACTGCCGTCCGGGTCAGTGGCCCGGATGACGATAATCTCTTCCATCGGATGCTTATCCCCCTTTACGCAAAAAGAGAGAGGCCGCAAGCACGGCCCCTCTCCTTTGCTGTGCTCAAGATTTTTGCTCAGACGTCGCTTTGAGGCGCTGAAAACTCTCATCGCTGATGACGTGCTCGATCCGGCAGGCGTCCCGTTCCGCTGTTGCCGGGTCCACACCTGCTGCAATTAGGCGCTCTGTAAAGAAGCGGTGCTTTTCGTAGATCTGCTCCGCCACTTCCCGGCCCACATCAGTCAAGTGCAGGAAATAGTCGCTGTCCATTGTCAAGAAGCCCCCGTCCCGCAGGGTCGCCACCGCATGGCATACGCTGGGCTTTGTGACCTCCAGGTGCCGGGCGACATCCACGGAGCGCACCATGCCCGTCTTCTTATGGAGAACAAGTATGGCTTCCAAGTAATCTTCGCCTGACGCATGGAGCTTCATTTTACACTCTCCTTATTCAGCGGGTTCCAGAGAAAGAATGTCGAAGAAGTAGGGCGTTCCGGTAAAGGTATAGCCGGAGATCTTGTCTGTGTTATAGACAATCATATCCTTCTGATAGGTCAGAGGAATATCCAGCACCGTCCCCACATCGAAGTTAAACAGGTAGGTATAAGTATTGCGGACCTCCTGCTCATCCACCATGTTCGTCAGATTCTTAATGGTAGCAAGGAATTCATCGGAGCCCTCAATGCCGGGCAGGGAGGGGGTCTGCGGCACCATACTGTCCATGGGGGTAAACCAGCAGTGGGGCGAAGCAAAAGCAAACTGACTGTGCCACAGGGTCAGATCGAACTTACCTTCCAGATAATCAGCGTACCACTGCATCTGCTCGGTGCCGTAGATGGTCACATCAATCCCCACCTCCGCGAGCTGGCTCTTGATGACCTCGGCGGTAGGCATACTGGTTGCACTATAATCAGATTCCAAAGTCAGCAACAGATTCAGCGGCTCACCGTCCTTCTCACGGATTCCGGTGCTCTCATTCATGGCCCAACCGGCCTCATCCAGAAGCTGATTCGCCTTATCGGGGTTATAGTCGTAGGTGGTTTCCAATTCTACATCAGCATAGGGCGTATCACGAGTAACAATCATATCTGCCGCAGGCTCATAACCATTAGAAGTAGCTTGGGACAATTCCTCTTTATCGATGGCGTAAGCCACAGCCTGCCGTACTCGGAGATCAGACATATAGGGACGGGTGGCATTGGTAGTGATAATCTGCACACGGGTGTCCTTATCCGCCATCTGGCCCGCAATACCGTCCATGGTAAGGGCCTGGTCGTATTCCTCATAACTCAGCAGACTGGCACCGTAGATCATGTCGATCTCGCCGGTCTGGAGTGCCTGCAGGCGGGAGGTGGAGTCAGGAATATACTTGACGATGATCTCGTCCCAATAGGGCTTTTCGCCCCAGTAGTCCTCGTTGCGGACAAAACGGGTGTACTCGCCGGCCACATACTCATCATAGATATAGGGACCCGTGCCAGCCACACCGGAAATGGTTTGGAAGTCACCCGGAATAATGAACTCCGGCGCGCTCATGGGGCACACATCCGACCAGCAAAAATCTTGCAGATAGGCATAAAAGGGGTGGTCATAGTGGAGTGTGATGGTGTAGTCATCGACGATCTCCATTTCCGTAATATCGGTGATGCCCTTCAGCGTGTAGAAAGATGGATTGGACTGCTTGTGTTCCAAGTTAGTCTTGACCGCCTCGGCGTTAAACGGCTCTCCATTGTGGAAGGTAACTCCCTGCCGCAGATAGAAAGTGAGTTCTGTCTGGTCATCATTATATTCCCAGCTCTCTGCCAGACCGGGGACAATTTCTCCGTTGTCGAAGTCCACCAGATTCTCATACACCAACTTGGATGTGCAGCAGAGGGAGTTGTTCATGTAGAGGGTGGACAGGGATGTGGTTTCCGCTCCAATGGCAAAGGTAAGGACTTTTTCCTCTGTGTCCGCCCCCGTACTGGAGGGCGGGGTGCTTTCGGATTCCGAAGGGGTTGGACTGCTGCAAGCCGTTAGAAGCATAGCGAAGCAGCAAGCCGTGGCAAGGAGACGAGCAAGTTTCGATTTTTTCATGGGTCATGTCCTTTCTTTTGAATTTATGTCAATGTTAGATTGACCGATACGGATGATTTGCCCGTGCTCCAGCTCGTAAATTCGCTGGGACAGGCTGTATGCGAACTTCATATCATGGGTAATCAGCAGGTAGCTGCATCGGTACTCCCGATGGTATGCCTCCAGCACCTCCCGGATCGCCTTTTGAGAAATCAAGTCCAGGCCGCTGGTCAGTTCGTCCAAAATGAGATAATCCGGCCGGACAGCTAAAGCCCGTAACAGAGCTACCCGGCGCTGTTCACCCCCGGACAGGTTTCTTGCAGGAGTGTCCAACAGCTTGCGGCTGGTGGCCGTCAGGTCCATCAGCTCCAAAATCCGTGCTTTCCTCTCTTGGGAGGTCAGTTTGGTCAGATTGCGCAGAGCCTCCTCCAGATTTCGGGCCACAGAGAACTGCCGGTTTAGGCTGCCGGTCGCATCCTGAAAAACAGCCTGTATCTTGGTCCTGTGTCTACGCCACTGGTTGTAGGTCCATTTGCCGGTGTCCTCACCATCTATCAGAATTTTGCCCTGGGTCGGGCGCTCCAGCCCAATCAGAAGGCGGGCCATTGTGCTTTTTCCGCTGCCGCTTTCACCCATCAGGCTGATATTTTCGCCTTTGGTCCAGGTAAAAGAAATGTCACGCAGGGCATGGAACGGCTTGCCGGAGGCATCCGGGAAATCCTTGCTCACATGGGTAACGGTGATTTGCTCCATGTCCAGCCACCTCCTTCCTCTGTACTGGCGAGCCGCACAAATTCTTTGGTCCATTCCTCCCGTGGTGAAGCAAACAGGCTGCCGATCGTCCCCCGCTCCACAATCGTCCCGTTCTGCATGACAAGCAGCTCGTCGCAAAGTGTTCGGATCGCCGCATCATCGTGGGAGACAAACAGAATTGCCGACTGCTGTTTCATCCGCGCCAGTTCCTGAATGAGATACGATTTATTCTCTTCATCCAGTGCAGAGGTAGGCTCATCCGCGAATATGTACCGCGGAGACAAGCCGATCAAAATTGCCATCGTAACGCGCTGGAGCATCCCGCCGGAGAGCTGCCCCGGATAAGCCCGGTAAACACGCTCGCTGTCAGTGAGATGGACCTTTTTCAGCGCCTCCATGCTCAATTTCTGCGCGGTCTTCTTTTCGATATGCAGCCGCTTGCGGAAGGTCTCAGTCATCTGTGCGCCAATCGACACATGGAGATTTAATGCGGCCATGGGATTTTGCGGGATAAACCCTAATGTTGTGCCGCAGAGTTCCCGCCTCACTTTCTCCGCCTGTTGAAGAAGGTCCTTCCCGTCCAGAAGAAGCTGCCCTCCGCAGATTGCAACATCTGGGTCCGAAACCCCCAACAAGGCTTTCAGAAGGGTTGTTTTTCCGCTACCGCTGGCTCCGGTCAGGCCCGTACAGCCACCCGGCTCCAGGACAAAACTCACATGATCCAAAAGGAGCTTTCCCTTGCGTGTCCGGGCGGTCAAATCCTTGACTTCCATCATGCCTGCTCACCTCCCTCCAACTGCTTTGCCAGCAGGTTAAAGGCCAGCGTGCAGAGAAAGATGAACAGGATCGGCAGAAACAGCAGAGAGGGATGAGTCATCAGCATACTGCGCCCCTCGGAGAGCATGGAGCCCCAATCAATCACATCATCGCCCAGCGTCAGGCCAATAAAGGAGAACGCCGAGATATTCATAATCATCTCCGCACAGGACAGGCACAGAAAATGCACCAGCGGCCGGATGATATTCGGTAGGATATGGACAAACAGCACCCGGCTCCGGGAAGCCCCGGAGGAGACGGCGCACAGCACATAGGCTTTATCCAGCTCCAGCTCTGTCTGCGTCTTGACCAGCTTAATCATTCGTAAAATGAGCGAAACGGTCAACGCCACCAGCATGGTAGGGATGCTGTTGCCCCAAATGCCCACGAAGATAATCAGGTATGCCAACGGCGGGATGGCTGTCACCGCGTCCAACAGGCTGCTGAACGCCAGACTTTTGGCGGCGTTTGCCCGTCCGAGCCATAGCCCGATTAAAGTTCCGAGGACAAGTACGATGCTGCCTCCCAGCAGGACGATTCCAAGCGTCACCTTCCCGCCATATAAGAGCCTGGAAAGCTCACAGCGCCCAAACTGGTCTGTTCCCAGCGGAAAGTCCACACTCGGAGCCGCATACTTGTTCACAATGTCCATCGCCTCTGGGTCATTGGGCGCAATCAGGAATCCGAGGAAGCAGAAGGCAATGATGAAAACAGGAATCAGCCATTTTAGATGTTTCATGCCGCGCCCCCCTTTCTGGTCTGGAGAAGCCTCTGGATAATATCTGCCAAAATATTAAAAATCACCAGGGCAAAGGCCAGAAACAGCACCGTGGCATAGATGACCGGTAGATCCCGGTTTGTCAGGCTGTCCACGATACGGTATCCAAGGCCCGGCAGGGAAAAGATGTTCTCTACAATGGCGGACCCCGCCATACACATCCCCATCATCTGCATAAAGGTGGGGACAATGGAGATGACCGCCTGGGGCAGAGCATAGCGCACTACGATGTAGCGGTCGCTGAGGCCACGGCAGCGGGCATAGAGCATGCTGTCCTCATTCATGGCCCGCTGAATGGCCTTGGAGAGCATCTGCCCGAAAAAGGCGATCCCGCTTACTGCCAGACAGAGCGCCGCAGGAAGGTATCGCATCAATCCTGTGTTTCCCGCTACATTTATAAGATTCCAGCGCACCGCTACCACATCAATAAACGATGTCGCCAGATAAAAGGCCGGTATGGAAATTGCCGCGATGGACACGAAGCCCAGCACTTTTCCAGCAAAATTCCTGCGGGCCAGGTAAAGCAGAGTACCTAAAATCAAAGCTCCAACGGCCTGAAGGACAGTCGCCAGCAGAACAATGCAGGCGGTTTCCTTTGCGGCCGTCCCCACAATGAGAAACACATCCTTGTTGTCCACAAGGGAAGTTCCCAAATCGAAGTGAAGCAGATTTCCCAGCCAGTCCAAATACTGCACGACAAGCGGGCGGTTTAAGCCCATTTCTTCCCGGATCAATTCAATTCGGGAATTGTCCACCGTAAAGACGCGGCGCGCATAGGCTTCCGCAGCATCAATCGGAGAGAGCTTCATCAGAATGAAGGCAATCGCCGTCACCAGGAATAAAGTCAGGAACAGTTGTAGGATTTTTTGAAGTAGGAATCGTTTTGTACTCACACCCCCGCCTCCTTGTACTATGCGTTGATTTTCCAGTCTATCGCCGCTCTCCGATTCAAAATGAAGTCGGCATAGATTCCTTGTTGCCCAATGAGCTGGTCATGTGTGCCGTGCTGAACGATTTCCCCGTGGTCCAACACCAGAATCTGATCGGCATTTCTTACGGTTTTCAGACGGTGAGCAATCATAATGATGGTCTTGCCTCCGGTCAAGGCTTCGATGGCCTCCTGCAGCTCCGCCTCGTTCTCGGGGTCAACATTGGCCGTGGCCTCGTCCAAAATGATGATCGGCGCGTCCTTGAGCATGGCCCGGGCGATGGAGAGCCGCTGGCGTTCTCCGCCGGAGATCGTGGCGCCGCTCTCACCGATGATGGTATCGTAGCCGTCCGGCAGGGCCGTGATGAAGTCATGGCACCGAGCCGCCTTTGCCGCGGCCACCACCTCCTCATGGGTGGCATCCGGCTTGCCGAACTTGATGTTGTTCTCAATGCTGTCGTTGAACAGGTACACGCGCTGAAAGACCATACTGAAATTGCGCATCAAACTATCCAGCGCATAGTCCTTCACATTGATGCCGCCCAGCTTGACCGTGCCGCTGTCCACATCCCAAAACCTTGCCATAAGACTGGTGAGGGTGGTCTTGCCGGAGCCGGAGGGTCCCACAATGGCAGTTGTTGTCCCTTCCGGGATAGTAAAGCTGACATCGCGGATGATTTTCCGCTCCCCATAGGAAAAGTCCACATGCTCGAAGGAAATATCGCAGTGTTTCGGTGTCTGTACGGAGCCGCCTTCGTCCATCCGGGGTGCGCAGTCAATCTCCTCCACCCGGTCGATGGAAGCGTCGATCATAGGCAGCATGAAGAACATCTCACCGGCAGACTCCAGCTCGCTGTATACCAAGAAAGCGGAAACCACCACCATCAGGCAAGCAAAAAGGGTCATACTACCTTGCAGGAAAAACCAGATTGAGAGCAGAATCGCCACCACCGCCGTGACACGCAGGACAATTTGCTCCAAAACATTGTAGGGAATACGCTTGCGCTCCAGCTTGAAATTCTGCTGTTCCGTCTCCTCAATCGTGCGGTTCAGCGTCTGATTAGCCGCCTTATCTCCATGGAAGGCGCGTACCACGCTCATGCCCTGTATGTATTCCAGCACAGCGTCCACAAGTCTTGTCTGGGCTGCCAGCCGTCCCGGAGACAATTCTCTGGATTTCTTCAGTAAAAGCGAATTGACCCAGAGGAACAGGAGCATACCAAGCAGGAAGATCAGCCCAATGCGCCAGTCAAAGCACAGGACCGCCAAAGAGAAGATGGTGGTCCGGATCATGCCCACCACCGTCCGGGCAATTACCGCAAAGGACATGCTCTCCAAGTCCTCCATGGTGGAGGTGGCCACTGCGGTGAGGCTGCCCAGGCTCTGGGCGTTGAAGTAGCCCATAGGCATGTACTTCATTCGTTCTCCGATATGGATGCGCTTCTCCGCACACATACAGTAATCGGCGTGCCCCTCGCTGTTGTGGGCCAGATACCAGCACAGGGCGGCCCCGGCCACGCTGACCGTCATGATCCCAAAGGCCACCCATGGGGTGATCCCGGGCATGTTCTGCTCTACCAGGGCGCGGAGCACAACCAACAGCGCCGCAAACTGCAAAGCCTCAAAAATGCTCCGCAGCAACTCAAAGGCCATTCCTTTGTACCAGGAGCCTTTCTGCTCCCCGGCAAAGCGAAAAAACCGTTTATATGCGTCAAACATGCTTGCCACCTCCTTCTCCCGTATCCGCATCCTTCGCCTGCGTGTGGGCCACCCACATCTGAGCGTAGAGGGGACACCGTTTCAACAACTCCTCATGTGTTCCCGCATCCAGGATTTTTCCCTGATCCACCACAGCGATTTGGTCTGCATCGGTTATGGTACTCAAGCGGTGGGCGATAACGATAAGTGTCTTTCCTCGGGTCAGCCTGCCGATGGCGTCCTGAAGCACCGCCTCGTTCTCGGGGTCTGTGTAGGAAGTCGCCTCGTCCAAAATCACAATCGGGGCATTCTTCATCATGGCCCGCGCAATAGCGACCCGCTGGCGCTCCCCGCCGGAGAGGTGTCCGCCTGCGCCGCCTACCACAGTGTCATACCCGTGATCCAGCCCCATGATGAATTCATGACAGCCGGAGGCCTTCGCCACAGCCTCCACTTCATCGTCGGTAGCCTCCGGCCGTCCCATGCGGATGTTTTCCCGGACAGAGACATTGAACAGGAAGTTATCTTGGGAGACATATCCGATGAGGTCCATTACTTGCTCTGGCGGCAGGTTTTTTACATCCTCTCCGCCGATAGTGATGCTCCCGCTGCCAGCGTCCCAATAGGAGGCGATGAGCTTGGCGATGGTGGATTTGCCGGAACCAGACGGTCCTACCAGCGCAGTGGTCGTGCCTTGCCGGATGTTCAGTGTGACGCCGTTCAAAACCTGCTTATCTTTGTAAGCGAATCTCACATCCCGCAGGCCAATGTCCAGCCCATGCAGTTCTTTTCTCTGCACAGGCCGCTCCAGATCCGGCTCGGACAGCACAGCGCCGATTTCCCCGGTGATGGTCGCAATTTTGGAGAAATCATCAGTCAAAAAGATCGCCGCTACCAATGGCCCCACGATACCGAGGGACAGGATTGCAATCGTGATAAAATCCGGGGCGGTCAGGCTTCCATTCCGACAAAAGACGCATCCAATGGGCAGAACGCCGATCAGCACAGCGGGCCAAATAGTCATCATCAGGGCGGAGTAGCCCTGCGTGGACTTCATCCAGTCCAATATAAGATCCGCATTTTGTCGAACCGCATCGGTAAACTTCCCATAGGATGCTGCACTCTGGTTGAACGCTTTAATGACCTCAATACCGTTGATATACTCCACCGTGGTGGCACTCATGTGCTTTCCGGCTTGAACGACCGCACCATATTTTTTCGGATACTCTTTCATCTGGGCCATATAACAGAGCATCCCAATAGGGATGGTGATAAGCGATACTAACGCCATACGCCAGTCCAGGGCGAAGAGGCAAACCACAATAGCGAGAGGGACCAACAGATTAGAGGTCATTTCCGGAATGATATGTGCCAGTGGGACCTCCATCTGCTCCACGCGCTCCACCATGGTCGTTTTCAACCGGCCCGACGGTGTATCGGTCAGATAGCCCATGGAAACACGAGTCAACTTATCCGCCACAGCCCTCCGCAACTCCGACAGCACATGGAAAGTGGCCTCGTGAGAGCATCGAGTAGAAATGCCGTGGAGGACAGACTTGAGCAGATAGGCGATCAGAGCTACCATTCCCCAAATCAGATAAATCGAAAAGTTCTTTTCAGCAGAAATGAGTAGGTTGACCATCTTTGCCACGGCAAAGTATGGCACCATCCCGCTGGCCACGCTGATAACAGCAAGGACAGTCGAGGCAATAAAACCTGCCCGGTGCGGTCTGATAAACGCCATCAAGCTAAATGGATTCTTTTGTTTCTGCATGGTATCCCTCCTGAAGTTAGCGAATTCTAACCAAATGCCAAAGAAAAAAGCCGATGACTCGCAGGATTATCCTGCACATCATCGGCTCTGCGTCTTGGCGTCTGGCTCTGACAATATGATGTTTTGTCCCTGCACATCAACAATGTGTTCCGTTCCGCATTTAGGACAGAACAGCGGAAAACGCTTTAGGATTGTGTCTGGATTCACCTTGGTACGAGTTTTGTTGCCGCAGGTAGGGCAATGAATCCAGCCACTCCGGTCGATCCACCCGCTCACTGGTCTTCACCTCCATCTCCGAAGAAGATGGTTTTCCAGCCGGCGGTATAGAAACGCCGCATCCTCTGGATATGCTCGACCGCCTGCTCCTTTGGCATATCGTGGATGACCACCTCGAACATCCCAGTATAAAAGGCGCTGGACAGTAGATGGCTCAACTCTGGTGTAAGGCGGCCGCTGGAGATTGCGTCGTTCCCAGATGCCTGAATATAGCGCATGGTACATTGATTGTCTATTTCCACGACTCGGTGGAGGAATTCCTGATATGTACTGTTCTCTCCACTGGTCAAAAGCAGCTTGAACTCGTCAAAATGGTCGTAGATATAGTCTACTGAGGCCCAAAAGCCATGATCAGAGAAAGAATACATTTGGCTGGTCTGTTCAGCTCCGGGTAACTGGTTAAACTGCTCCAACGCCGATTGTATCAGGCCACAAAAAGCATCCATGGCAGGCTGTACGAGGGAGCGGTACAGGCTCTCTTTGTCCGGATATCGAATATAGATTGCCCCTTTGCTGGAGCCAGCTTTTTCTGCTATCACTCTAAGAGAGGCATTCTCATATCCATTTGTGAGAAATTCTTCTTTTGCGCATTCCATGAGTTTTTCTGTCACACCTGCTGTTCTTTTCGCCAAGTGACCACCTCATCAATTAAAACCTTCGGTTTCAAACCAGTGGTTTTAATATAGCACAAAAGAAGCGAACAGTCAATAGTCTCCGCTAACTATCTTATATCCACTCCGAAAGACGGTTTTGATATATATAGGATGTCTGGGATCCTCCTCCAGTTTCTTTCTCAGCCGCCAGATGGTATTCTCCACAGAGTTTGTCCCGTGCAGATATTCCTCGCCCCAAGCGGCCTCATAGAGCTGCGCTTTGGAGAACACATGCCCTGGTGAACTGGCCATGCAGTAGAGCATGGCATACTCCCCATGATTGAGCTCCACTTCCCTGCCGGCCATGAGCACCCGGCGTTGCTCGTGATGGATCTCCAGATCCCCGATACGCAGCACGGAAGCAGACTGCTCGACAACATCGATCATCTCTGCCCTTTTACCCTTCAGCGCATCCATGATGGTCTGGAACACGCTACCGTCCGGATCGGCGGCCCGGATAACGATAATTTCATCCACGATTTCACCCCCAATGGCAAAGGGAGGCGGCCGCCTGCACGGCCTCCTCCCTTTGCTGTGCTTACGATTCTGTTTTCGCGGCGGCTTTCAGCCTCTCGAAACTTTCATCACTGATGACGTGCTCGATCCGGCAGGCATCTTTCTCAGCGGTTTCCGGGTCCACACCTGCTGCAATTAGGCGCTCGGTAAAGAAACGGTGCTTTTCGTAGATCTGCTCCGCCACTTCCCGGCCCACATCGGTCAAGTGCAGGAAATAGTCGCTGTCCATCGTCAGGAAGCCCCCTTCCCGCAGGGCCGCCACCGCATGGCACACGCTTGGCTTGGACACCTCCATGTGCCGGGCGACATCCACGGAGCGCACCATGCCCGTCTTCTTATGGAGAACAAGTATGGCCTCCAAGTAATCCTCACCGGACGCGTACAGTTTTTTATCAGGAGGCATTGCACGCACCATTTCCTTGCTCGTGGGAGAAGAAAGCCCGCAAGAGACTCACTGCATCCCCGTCCATCGGCCGATGCCACAGCACCTTGCTCCCCTGAATGAACAACAGGTAGGTGCAGCATTTATAAATGAGTTCCGGGTCATGTGTGATCAGAAACAGGCACTTTCCCATCTCTTTTAGGTGGTTTAAGTTGTCCGACACCTCCAGCATATGCCGGTAATCCAATCCGCTGGTAGGCTCGTCAAATATCAGGATCTTTTTGCCCGAAGCTACTGCACTGCCAATCGCCACCCTCTGTTTTTCACCACCGGACAGGGACATGGGGTGCAGTTTTATTTTGTCCAGCAGGTCAAGGCTGTTCAGTATCTCCTTGGCACGGGTCGTATCCGCTTTCTCGTCTTCGCCGCCCATACTGAGCAGCAACTCGTCCAGCACATCTTCCGTAAATAGCTGGTGGTTTACATCCTGCATAACCATATAGGAGATATGCCTGCGTTGCTTTGCGTCATAGGGGACCCCATCCATTTCAAGCACACCTTTTGCTTTTTTATCCAAGCCGCACAGACACCGGGCAAAGGTGGATTTTCCCGCACCGTTATTCCCGATGATGCCAATGATCTCCCCTTGGGGCAGGGTCAGGTCTGGAATATCCACATTGAGGGGGCCGTGCTTTTCATAGGAGAACTGGAACCCCTTGATATGTAGTTGCGGAGCGGCCGGTTTGGGAGCGGCCTCTGGGGGCAGATGGAATGGGTCCAGTGCCCGCAGCCCCATTCCCTGCAATTTATCGGGCGGTAATTTTTGGAATTCTGCCCCGGTAAATTCTTGTACAATACTTCCGTGCTTCATGTAGAGAATTCGGTCTGCATAGGGAACAAGATAATAAAGCCGGTGTTCCGCGACGATCACCGTCTTTTTCTCGGACTGCCAGTGCCGGATCACACCAATTAAATCTTCGATGGTGGCAATATCCAGGTTGGAGGATGGCTCGTCCAGCACAAAGATGTCCGGGTGGATTGCGTCGGCAGAGGCGCAGGCGATTTTCTGTTTTTCTCCACCGGACAGGGCAAATAAGCTCCGATTCAGCAGTTTTTCCAGCTTGAGACTATGAACAGTTTTTTCCAGACGTTCCCTCATTTCCGAGACCGGCAGAGCCATGTTTTCACACCCAAAAACGATCTCGCTGGTAGTATCTACATTGTAGAATTGCGTCCTTGGATTTTGGAATACAGATCCTACCCGCTGTCCGATTTGATAAAGAGGATAGTTTTTTAACTCTTTCCCATCTAAAAGAACTTGCCCAGTCAATTTCCCGCCGTAGTAATGCGGAATCAGGCCGTTGATCAGCCGGGTCAGCGTCGTCTTGCCGCAGCCGGACTCTCCACAGAGCAGGATGGTTTCGCCATCCCGGATTGTTAGGTTGATATGGCTCAGGTTGTTCTCGGTTTCTCCGCTCTCATAAGTAAAGGAAACATCTTTCAATTCGATCACAGTATCACCTCCTTACCATGGACTGAAAAAGTATGTAGAGAGTAGCGCAGTTCCGGCGATCAGTACCGTCAGCAGGTCCCAGCCGGTAAAACCGACCTTTGTGATATTGGTGCGCCGGACCGGGTTATCCAGGCCGCGGGTCAGGGCCGCCGCAGAGAGATCATCCCCGATTTTGACCACCGAGATCATCAGGGGAATAAAACGGTATTCAATCAGGGCCGCGGGGTTTTGCCAGAATTTCTTTGTCCCGAACTGGACCTCCCGCATCCGCATGGCGTCCTTGATGGCGGCCGATTCCTCCTGCATGGTAGGGATAAAACGAAACAGGACGGAGAGCGGAATGGTGATCTGCCGCCCAATATGCATCCTGCCCAGCGCGGTAATGCACTCGCTGGCTGTAGTAGATTTGATGATGTAGGCCCCCATCACAAAGGCCGGAAACAGCCGCAGGACCAGCCCTACCAGCAGAACTACCAGCATATTGACGATCATCGGGAACTGTACCGAGTTCTGGATAGCCTGCACAAACAGCCCCGCTGCGAACAGGCAAAAGAACACGGTTGCCGTCTTATACTGCCGGTTAGTCAACAGCAGGATAAAAGGGATCATCGCCACCACAATCATAAAAGCGGTGTGGCTGTATAGAAATTCTGCGGTAGCGACAACGGCCATCAGCAGCAGCTTGGTTCGTGGGTCCAAGCAAAAGCCTGTTCTGTTTTCAATAACCGCTTGAAGCTGCTCCATTACACAATGCCAGCTCTCTCAAAGTGTTTTTTCAACATTTTATGCCCCAGCAGCGCGCCCAGAATACCGCCCACAAACAGTAGCGCAAAGCCCACATACAACATCCAGGAAGGCATCAGGGATTGCAAGGTGTTTGCGTACTGATCGCCCATAGAGGTGTGGATGTTTTCCCAATACGCTTCGCCGGCAAACCAGAGATTGGCGGGGCAGCCCATGATACCGAGGCAAAAGCAGGCATAGCTCAGAACAGTGACCTTGAATTTCTGATAGCCGCCGATTTTGAGCACGACATCGCTTAGAATGCCGCCGAGCACCCAGCCGAGCAGGCCGATCCAGCCGTAGCCGATCAGATAGAAAAAGATGCCGCCGATGATACCTGTGATGGTCAGCATACCAAACTTCTGAATCTTGGTATAGTAAAGCATCATAGGAATGCCGCAGACGATGGGCCAAATTATGAACAGGAACGGGTAGACCACCGGCAGTGCGGTAAGCAGGCCGACAACAAAGAAAATAACAAGGGTCATGGCTGTGTAAATGCCAACATTGATTAGGTCTTTACCTGTGAGCTTTTTTGTGTTTTCCATTTTTGAATATGTCCTTTCTGAAAAGAATTGAGTGTTGCAATACCCCGCGCAAAGGGGACACTGCGGTTTCACCTCCATGTCGTTTAGTTAGTGGATGCTAACTATTGTGCAAAAATTTTGGGGATCAAATCCCCAAAATTGTCTGCCATCCGGAGTTAAAAAAGGATACAAGCGTATGGGCGTATTTCAATGCTGCCTCTTTTGGAAAATCGTGCATGACTACTTCCGCCAGGGATGCAAAATACGAATGGAGCAGAATATGCCATTCCTCTTCTGCCAATTCGCGGACCTGGATACCCCGGGATCTCAGTTCCGCAAAAAATTTCAGCGTGACCTGGGTTTCCAGACAGACAACATCATCCAAAAAGGAGGAATACCGCGTGCCCTCCGCCCGCATAAGAAGTAGCCGGAACACATCAAAATGCTCATAGATGTATTCGATAATGGCCGACAGCGTTTTCTCCGACAGTTTCCAGAGGGATTTCAAGTCATCTGTCTTTGCCAGTTCCATGTGCTCATTTACCGATGCCTCGTAGATGGCCTTGACTTCCTGGACAACAGGCTCCACCAGCGCGCCAAACAGAGCCTCCTTATCTTCAAAGTGGTTATAAAAAGCTCCGTTGGTCACATGGGCGTCCTTGCAGATCTCCCGGATGCTGGCCCGCTCAAAACCATATTCCAGAAAGTGCTTTTGGGCGCAGAGCAAAAGATTTTCGTGGGTCTGCTGAAAGTCTCTTGACATTTGCTGTCCCTCCGTCCTATACTAAAATTACACTGTAATATTACGCTGTAATTTGGATTTTAGCACAGGGTACTTGAAATTGCAATACCCTCCTTGTATTTTTTGTGGCCTGAAAGGAGGCTGGTTATGAAGTCGAAAGAAGCGGGAACAATTCGTCAGCTCTTTGCTTTTGTGGGAGAGAACAACGGTAAAATGCGTCTCTCCATCTTCCTGGCTGTCTTGGGAGAACTGTTTGGCATGGGCCCGTTTTTAATGGTGGCTGTCCTCGCGGACGCCTTGTACCAGGGGACTGCAACGCCCACGCTGGTATTGTTTCTCTGCGGAGGCTCCGCAGTTTGCCAGATCATAAAAATGCTGCTTACCTGGCGGTCTTCCCTAATGTCCCACAAAATTTCCTTTACCATACTGAAAAATATCCGGGAGGCCATTACGGACCGGATGGCGAAGGTCCCCATGGGTGTCATGCTGGAAACGCCCACCGGAACTTTCAAAAATCTGATTGTGGACAATGTGGCGAAGCTGGAGGACTCCATGGCCCATTTCATGCCGGAACTGCCATCCAACATCGCCGCACCTCTGTGCAGTATTCTCCTAATTTTCCTGTTGGATTGGCGGATGGGGCTGGCTGCACTGGTGACAATTCCACTGGGAACCTTCTTTTTTGCTGCCATGATGCGTGGTTACGGACCTCGCATGGAGAACTATATGCGCTCCGCCAATGAGATGAACAGCGCCTTGGTGGAGTATGTCAACGGCATTCAGGTCATCAAGGCGTTCAACCGATCCGCAGCTTCCTATGGAAAATATGCTGATTCGGTCTGTTACTTCCACGACTCCACCATGGCATGGTGGAGCCAATGCTGGCTTTGGAACGCAGCAGCCCGGGCTGTTCTACCCTCTACGCTTTTGGGGACCCTTCCAGTGGGAGCGTGGCTCTATATGGAGGGAGGTCTTTCTCTCCCTGTCTTTCTGGTAGCTCTGGTAGTGCCTCTGGGTTTTATTGCGCCGCTGATGAAGGTCTCCGAGGCCATGGAGCAGGTCAGCATGATCAAGGGTAATCTGGAACAGGTCACTGCCTTTTTGAAGACGCCGGAACTTGTTCGCCCCACGAAGTCCGCAGAACTTGGATCACAGGGCTTCCAATTTGAGGATGTTCGTTTTGCTTACAACGAAGCCGAAGTCCTCCACGGTATCTCATTCCAGACACAACCCGGTACCATGACAGCCATTGTCGGTCCATCCGGCTCCGGGAAGTCCACGATTGCCAAACTGATGGCCGGCTTTTGGGATGCGACCTCTGGTACGGTCCGTTTTGGCGGGCAGGATATTCGCAGCATTCCGTTCGGACAGCTTATGAGTGAGATCAGCTATGTGGCCCAGGACAATTTTCTCTTTGACAAATCTATTCGGGAAAACATCCGTATGGGAAACCCTGATGCCAGCGACGAGGAAGTAGAGGCTGCCGCCAAAGCCGCCAACTGCCATGACTTTATCATGCAGTTAGAACAGGGCTATGATACCATGGCCGGTGATGCCGGGGACCGGCTTTCCGGTGGAGAGCGGCAGCGCATCACCATTGCGCGGGCCATGCTCAAAAAGGCATCCGTCATCATTTTGGACGAGGCAACCGCCTATGCCGACCCTGAGAACGAGGCACTGATCCAGCAGGCCATCAGCAAACTGGTGGCGGGAAAATCTCTGATTGTCGTAGCTCACCGGCTGAATACGATCCGCAATGCCGACCAAATATTGGTTGTTTCTAACGGCGAGATTGTGGGCCGAGGCATCCAGGAGGAGCTTCTGCAAAGCTGCCCCCTTTATCGAAAGATGTGGCAGGACTACGCCGGCTCTATGGAAGGAGGCGCAGAAGATGTTTGAAATGATTCGTCGCGTCTTTAAGATTGCGGGAAACAGCCGTGGAAAAATCGTTGCAGGAATCGTCTGCAACATTCTGAAATCATTCTTCAACGGGTTTATGATGTTCGGTGTATTCTGGATTCTGGTCCATCTGGATAAACTCTCGCCGGGCATCATCGAGCAGGCTTTTGGCGTAATTCTGGGCAGCGTACTGGGCCATTTCTTTTTCCAGTGGATGTATGACCGCACCATGAGCGGGACTGGCTATGACATTTTTCGGGATTACCGTCTGGAGATTGGGGAACGATTGAAACAGGCACCCATGGGATATTTCTCAGAACAAAACCTGGGCACCATCCAGGCCATGCTCACCACCACGATTGCCGACCTGGAGGGCTACTCCATGCTGGCGATTGAGCAGATGACCAGTGGTGTGGCTATGGCTGTACTGATGTCCGTGATGATGTTCTTTTTCAGCCCGGTGATTGCGGGATTGAGCCTTGTGGGGCTGGCGCTTGGGATGCTGGTCCTGCGCTGGGTGAGGTTTCGTGCTGCTCAATATGCCCCCATTTACCAGGAGGCCCAGGAGCACCTGGTCGGTAAGGTGATGGAATACATACGGGGTATTTCGGTGTTGCGTTCTTTCTCTAAAGGTGACGAAGGACAGCGGGAAGTCCGCGTTGCGTTCCAGAAAAAATGGGATGCGGACTACGGCCAGGAAAAGGCTACGGCTGGTGTCCTCCGTTTCTATGGGCTGACCTTTAAGCTCATGAGTTGTGTGCTGATTGCGGCGGCAGCTCTGCTGTATCTGGCGGGGCAAATCAGCCTGCCTTATTGCCTGACTTTCCTGTTCTGTGCGTTTACGGTTTATTCCGATTTGGAGACAATGGGCAACAGCGCCTTTCTGAGCAAAAAGATCAATACAGAACTGGACCGACTGGAGGAAGTCACCGATATTCCAAAGATGGATACCAGCACGGAGAAACTGATTGTGTCCCACTATGGTATTTCTCTGGAACATATCTCATTTGGCTATGGGAATCGACGGGTAATCTATGATATTTCGATGGAAATCCCGGAGCATACCACCTGCGCGATTGTAGGGCCCTCCGGCAGCGGCAAGACTACACTCTGCAATCTGATTGCCCGCTTTTGGGATGTGCAGGAAGGGACAGTTCGGATCGGCGGAAAAGATGTGCGGGATTATACTGCGGACAGCGTGCTGGAATACATCAGCATGGTCTTTCAGAATGTGTACCTCTTTCACGACTCTGTGGAAAACAACATCCGGTTTGGTCGGCCGGAAGCCACCCATGAACAGGTGGTGGAGGCTGCAAAACGGGCCTGCTGCCACGACTTCATTTTGTCCCTCCCGGATGGGTACGACACGATCATCGGGGAGGGTGGCTCAACTCTCTCCGGTGGAGAAAAGCAGCGTATTTCCATCGCCAGGGCCATTTTGAAAGATGCTCCCATCATCATCTTGGACGAAGCGACTTCCAGCGTGGACCCGGAGAATGAGCAGGCACTTTTATCTGCCATCCAGGAGTTGACAAAAAACAAAACTTTAATTTCGATTGCGCACCGACTGAGTACTGTCAGGAATGCAGATCAAATTGTTGTGATAGATCACGGAAAAATCGTTCAACGAGGAAGGCACGCTGAATTATTACAAGAGGATGGAATATATCGGAAATTCTTATCTCTACGCACAAAAGCAACTGGTTGGCATCTATAATTTATTTAACTTATATCCACTCCGAAAGACGGTTTTGATGTAAACCGGATGTTTTGGATCTGCCTCTATTTTCTGTCGTAGCCGGAAGATAGTGTTTTCCACGGTATTTGTCCCATAGGGATATATCTCGTCCCAGGCCGCCGCATAAAGTTGTTCTCTGGTGTAGACGCAGCCAGGTGTCTTAGCCATACAGTAGAGCATGGCATATTCCCCGTGGTTGAGGCGGATTTCCTTTCCCGCCAGAAGGGCTTGCCGGTAAGCGGGGCGGATTTCCAATTCGCCGAGGAACAGCACAGAGGGAGCAGGAGCAGCGATGTCGATGACCTCTGCCTTTTTCTCCTGAAGGGCGTCCATGACGGCCTTGAACACGCTGCCGTCTGGGTCAGCGACTCGGATAACGATAATTTCTTCCATCGGATGCTTATCCCCCTTTTACGCAAAAAGAGAGAGGCCGCAAGCACGGCCCCTCTCCTTTGCTGTGCTCAAGATTTTTGCTCAGACACCGCTTTGAGGCGCTGAAAACTCTCATCGCTGATGACGTGCTCCATCCGGCAAGCGTCCCGTTCCGCCGCTTCCGGGTCTACGCCGGCTTCAATCAGCCGGTCGGTAAAGAAGCGGTGCTTTTCATAGATCTGCTCTGCCACTTCCCGCCCCACATCGGTCAGGTGCAGGAAATAGTCGCTGTCCATTGTCAGGAAGCCCCCTTCCCGCAGGGTCGCCACCGCATGGCACACGCTGGGCTTTGTGACCTCCATGTGCCGGGCCACATCCACGGGGCGCACCATGCCCATCTTCTTATGGAGAACAAGGATGGCCTCCAGATAGTCCTCGCCGGATGCGTGCAATGCCATGCGTGAGCCTCCTTCCGTTGTATTGCAAATACTATTGGAGCCGTTCCTTTGGCGCCCACTCCGCCGTTTGGGCGCCGCTCTCCCGCAGGAACTCCCCGTCATGGGTGATGACCACCACGCACAGCCCCTGTTTTGCCAGCTCCCGGAGGAGCCTGCTCACCTCCAGCATGTGGGCGTAGTCCAGACCACTGGTGGGTTCGTCGAAGATCAGCAACTCTTTTCCACTGAGGCAGCCGTCCACAATAGCCAGGCGCTGCTTCTGTCCACCAGAGAGCGCCAACGGGTGCGCCTGGGCGTACTGGGCCAGATCCATCCGCTCCAGGATGGCCAGAGCCTCCTGCTCTGTGGCTGTACTGCCCAGCCGCGCTTCCGCCAGCACGCTGTCCCCAAAAAGCTGGAGGTTCACATCCTGCATGATGAGGAAAGCCTTTCGCCGTCGTTCCTTTCGGCCCATGGGGCTTCCGTCCCACAGGATCGTCCCGGCCTGCTCTTTCATCAAACCGCACAGGCATCGGGCCAAAGTGGTCTTGCCCGCCCCGTTGTGACCGGTAATGGCTGTGATCTGTCCCCGGGGTGCGGTAAAGGACACATCCTCCCAGACTGTTCTGCCGCCGTAGGAGGCCCGAAGGCCTCGTACCGTCAGGCCACCCGTTTCCGATGACGGGTGCGGCTCCGGCAGCGGTACCTCCGTCAAACTCCGCAGATCCATGGAGCGCCGTTTCTCTTCCGTCAAAGCCAAGAACCCCGCCCCGGTGTAAATCTGCTCCAGCTGCCCTTCCCGCAGATAAAACACCCGGTCAGCCAGGTCTGCGGCATACCACAGTCGGTGCTCCGCCACCAGGACGGTTTTCCCCGCTGCTTTCAGCCGCCTCAGAATGTCCCGCAGTTGACGGATGCCTTCTCCGTCCAGATTGGAGGAGGGCTCATCCAACACAAACACCTCCGGTCCCATGGCCCATGCGCTGGCACAGGCGATGCGCTGCTTCTCCCCGCCGGACAGAGCAAAGATATTCCGATCCAGGAGCGGGCCCACGCCGCAGACCTGAACGGCGGAATCCAGGGCCTGGGACATTTCCTCCCGAGAGGCCCCCCGGCTCTCCAGGCCAAAGAGCACCTCGCCGGTGGTGTCCAGATTGAAGAACTGAGACTTGGGGTTCTGAAACACGGAGCCCACGGTTTGCGCCAGCTCCCACAGGGGCGTCCCGGCCACATCCCGACCGTTGACTGTGACGGTGCCTTCCAAAGTCCCGCCTCCTCCATGCTGGAGCAGCCCGTTGATGAGCTTGATGATCGTGGTCTTGCCGCACCCGCTCTCACCGGTGAAAAGGATCAGTTCTCCCGGTTCTACGGTAAAAGAGCAGTCCCGAAGGCTGGGCTCCGTCTGCCCCTCATAGGTGTACGTCACATGGTCGAAGGTGATCACGGGAGCACCCCCTTGCAGCAGATCCCACCCACGCACAGGGCCAGGAACAGCAAAGTCACGGCCGCATCTTGAACATGAAATCCGATGGGCCGCCAGGAGGACATTTTCCCCGGATGCTCAATGCCCCTGGCGGTGGCCGACTCGCTGAGTTCCTCCGCTGTCTGGGCCGCCCCCATGAGCATGGGGACATAGACACACGCCAATTTTTCCTCCAGGCCGTGGATCCGGCGCAGGGCCATAGCGTCCCGGATATGCCGGAAGTCCTGGCGGAGCGCCGGCAGAAAACGGAGGGTCACCGCCAGAGTGATGGAAAAGCTCCGGGGCGCCCCCAACCGCTCCAGAGCGGCCATGAACTGGCTGACGCTGGTGGTGGCAATGATGTAAACCCCGCCGGCAATGCAGGGAAAGACCAGAAGGAAATAGGTCACTGTGGCAAAGACCGTGGCAAGGGAGCCGGGCAGCAGCGGCAACAGCCAGAACTGCACTGCCACGATGACCAGGTAGACAAGCAGCAGGCCCGCCAGCATCTTTCCCTTCCGCTCCAGCAGGAATAGGCCGAAGTAGGCCAGCATCACGGCGACGCGGAACACCGCCGGAGCCCAGGTGAATACCACCACATTGGCCAGCAGCCAAATCAGGATTTTGGTCCGTGGGTCCAGAAAGGAACCGCGGGCAGCCTGCGCCCTCATTGTGCCAGCCCGGCCTTGACGAAGTGCTTGCGCATGAGCTTCATGCCCAGCAGGGCGCCCAGGATGGACCCCACCAGGATACTCAGCACGATGATCCCGAACACCGGCCAGGTCAGCAGGCCCTCCATGGTGGCCATATAGCCGGCATCCATCATCTGGGCGGCATACTCCAGATAGCTCTCTTTGGTGAACCACAGGGGCAGGAAGTCCCCGATGAATCCAAGATTGAAGCAGAAGAAGCCCAGCACCAGCCAGCTCTTCTGCCTGAACTGCCCGGCCCGCAGGCACAGCTCACACAGAAGTCCGCCCACCAGCCCGGTGATGGGGAACATCCATGTGGCGGCTACCAGCACCACGCCGGTGACCAGGCTGGTGAGCAGAAAGGGACCGTTCTTTCGCACCTTGGCAACCATCAGCATGAACACCGGCCCAATCAGGATGGCGTCGATCAAGTGGGTGGCAAACCACACATAGGGACTGACGCCGCCCACCAGCATAAAAACAAAGCGGATGGCGATGCACACCGCTCCCAGTGCGCCGGCGGTGATGGCGTCCTTTGCTGTCAGTTTCCGTTTTCCCTGTTCCAATGATTGAGACATGTTTCTGTTCCTCCTGTTTCTAATCGTTAGTTATTGCTAACCATGGGACAGAATAGCACATCTCTCTGCCTGTCACCAACTCCATTCCGGCGTTTTGGCTCCAAACAGCATTTGATTTTCCTTGTCCCATTGACGGCCTGCTCCCGGTTCGATACAATCAGAGCATGAGAACACAACGGAGGAAACGCCTATGTCCAACCTGTCACAGCTCTTTGATGCCGGACGTTTCCCCGGCGGCGTGGAGGTATGTCCCGACGGGAAGGCCGCCGTGATGACACTCCGCGGATCGGAAAACGGCAGTCTGCGGCTGTTCTCCCTGTGGGAAGGTGTGATCCTCTCCTTCAACCGGATTGATACCCAGGTCTGGCCTCTGGCGCAGGCCGAGGCAAACAATATCCTCCTTCTGAATTTCTGTCAGAAGGGCCGCTGTGAGGTGGCCCTGGATGACGGCCAGTTCGCCTTTCTCTCCCAGGGGTATATGGCTGTGGGGACACAGCAGGCCCAGGAGGAATATTGCTATCCCGGAAGTCTCTATGAGGGGATCGAACTGTTTCTTGATCTGGATGCGCTGTCCCGGCGGCCCTATCCGCTCTTTCAGGAGAGTGAGGTCAGCCCAGAGGAGATCATGGAGCATCTGCACACCCACCGCCGCCTGTATCTGGCCTCTACTCCGCCCACCGTTCAGACGGCGCTGGATGAACTGTGGCAGCTGCGGGATTCCCAGGAACTGGGTCTGATCAAGCTGCTCTCCGCCCGGCTGCTCTGGGAAGTGAAGCGCCAGCCTGTGGAGGCCAGTCCGTCGTTCCGCTACTTCACCCGCTCCCAGGTGGCCATTGCCAGGGAAACCCGGGAGATCCTGTGCGCCGATTTGAGCCGGAACTACACGGCGCGGGAGTTGGCAGAGCGGTTTCAGGTGAGCGAAACCAGCCTGAAAAACTACTTCCGGGGCGTGTTCGGGGAAAATCTATCCATCTTCCTGCGGGAGGCACGGATGCGCCGGGCGGCAGAGCTGCTGCGGGACACCGAACTGCGGGTGGCCGAGATCGCGGCACAGGTGGGCTACGAAAATCAAAGCAAATTCGCGGCGGTCTTTGCCAGGCAGTTCGGCTGCCCACCGCTGGAATATCGCAGAAGGGCACGGCTCGATTGAGCCGTGCCCTTTTCCGTCCGGTTTCAGAAAGGTTCTGCCTCCGCACCGTTCAGCCGCCACTGGGCGCTCTCGCTCTGGAGCTCCACCATGCGGCGGTAGAGGCCGCCCTGCTCCATCAGCTCCGCCGGGGCGCCCTGCTGGGCCACATGGCCGTCATCCAGCACCACGATGTGGTCGGCTCCCGCCACGGTACGCATCCTGTGGGCGATGACCAGCACCGTCTTGCCCTGAAGCAGACGGGAAAGGGCCCCCTGTACCTTTGTCTCGTTTTCCACGTCCAGGGAAGCGGTTGCCTCGTCCAGCAGGACGATGGGTGCGTCTTTTAGAAGTGCCCGGGCGATGGAGATCCGCTGCCGCTCCCCGCCGGAGAGTTTGGCGCCATTCTCCCCAATGGGCGTGTCATAACCCTGGGGGAGCCGCTCCACAAATTCATCGCAGTTGGCGGCCTTGGCAGCGGCGCGTACCTCCTCGTCCGTAGCGCCGCGCTTGCCCAGGCGGATGTTCTCCATCACCGTGTCGTCAAAGAGAACCACATCCTGGAACACCATGGAGTAGTCGGTAAGAAGTACCTCCGGGTCCACCGTGGAAATGTCCACGCCGCCCACGGTAATGCGGCCGGCCGTAATATCCCACAGGCGGGCGGCCAGACGCGCACAGGTGCTTTTGCCGGAGCCGGATGGCCCCACCAGAGCTGTGACTTCTCCCTCTTTTGCGGTGAAACTCACGTCACGGAGCACCTGTTTCTTATCGTAGGCGAATCCCACATGGTCAAAGATAATGTCGTGGCCCTGAGGCCGGAAGGTCTCCGCCCCTTTGGCGATAGGGGTTTCGTAGATCTCGTTGATGCGGTCGGCAGATACTTGGGAGATGAACATTTCCGCGATAAGAGCCAGGCTCTGGTCGAAGGGGGCGTACACCCGGGTGATGACCAGCAGGAACAGGAACAGCACCATGAAGTCGATCTGTCCGGACAAAATCAGGCTGGCTCCCGTCAGGATGGTAGTCGCTACGCCCAGGCGCATGATCACGCTGGCGGCATTGACAAACAATCCGGTGGTGAGTTCGCCCCGGATGGTGACTTTTTCGTGCTGGTCGATCTTCTCATAAAGACCGGCCAGATACCGCTCCTCCTGGTTGGCAGCCCGTATCTCCCGGACATTCTCCAACGCCTCCTGGATGCCGTCTGAGACCCGAAGGGCGGCTTTTTTTGTCACTTCGGAGTTTTGGGCGGCGATTTTCCGGCTGCCGAACAGCAGCCCAAAGGCTACCGGCACACCCCAAAGGCAGGCGATCATCAGCCGCCAGTCGTAGAAGAGCAGGCACAGGGCGATGATGGCAGTGGAGATGTAGGCCCCGTACAGGTATCCCAGCACATGGCTCCACACGTGCTCCATCCGGTTTACGTCCCCCATGATGGTTTCAGTTAAGTCCGCCAGGTCCCGCTTACCGAAGTAGCCCAGGGGCAACTTCCGCAGCCGCTCCGCCAGGCGCAGGCGGGTGGTCTTGACCTCACCGTACACCAGGCCGTAGGTGGCCCGGTACTGCTGCAGGTGGGTCACAAAGGACAGCAGGACGAACCCCACGGTCAGGACTGCCGGCAGCGCCGCCCCCGGCAGGGGCGCGCCGTCCGTCAGGGTGCCCATAAAGCCCCCCATCAGCAGGTAAAGGATGCCCATGCCGCCCATGACCACCAGGTTGGTGACGACGGTCCAGAACGCGCCGCTTTTGGTGTTTTTCAGGCCCTGGTCGGTCAGGGCGTATTTGCGCTGAAACGCTTTGCTGAACATTTCCCTTCCCCCTTTCTCACCGTTCGCTGGTGATCTTCCACTGGACCGCCCGGTTGTAGTCCGCCCACATCCTGGCATACAGCCCGCCGGCGGCAGTCAACTCCTCGTGCGTGCCCTGTTCCACTATGCGCCCCTGGTCCATGACGAGGATCCTGTCCGCCCCCACCACGGTGGACAGGCGGTGGGCGATCATGATGACCGTGCGGCCCTTCGTCAGTTGGGCAAAGGCCTTCTGAATCAGGGCCTCGTTCTCCGGGTCGGCAAAGGCGGTGGCCTCGTCCAGCACCACGATGGGGGCGTCTTTCAAGATGGCCCTGGCCAGGGCCACCCGCTGCTGCTCTCCGCCGGAGAGGTAGGTGCCCTCTGTACCGATCACAGTGTCCATGCCCTTTGGCAGCTTTTCCAGAATGTCTCCGCACTGGGCGGCCATGAGGGCGGCGAGCACCTGCTCCCGGGTGGCCTCTGGCCTTGCGGCCCGGACGTTCTCCAGGATGGAGGTCTTGAACAGCCGGCTGTTCTGGAACACAAAGGCAATCTGATCCATGAGCGCGTGGGGGTCCATGTCCCGCACATCCACGCCGCCCACAAGCACCGCGCCGGAGGACACGTCCCAGAACCGGGGGATCAGGCTGGCGGCGGTGGTCTTGCCGCCGCCGGAGGGGCCCACCAGGGCCACGGTCTGTCCCGGCTCTACTGTAAAAGACACATGGCTGAGAGCGGGCGTCTCTGCCCCGTCGTAGGTGAAGCTCACGTCCCGGAACTCTACCCGGCTGCCCTGAGGCGCCCTGGGGCGCTCTGGTGCTTTCAGCTCCGGGGCCTCCATGACCATGCGGATGCGGCCCAGGGCGGTGCCGGCCAGCATGATGCCGGAGGAGGCGAACATGATCCGGGCCAGCGCCGTGGAGATGATGGCGGAGAACACCGCGTAAAAGGCGAAGTCTGTCACGAACCCGGCAAAGCTCCCGGTGGCCAGGGCTCCCGGGGCCAGGAACAGGGCCGCCGGAACCAGGAACACGAAGGCCCCCTCGGTGACGCTCAGGTTGATGGACTGGGGCGTCCGGCACACGTCCGCCTGATAGTGCTCGGCCTTGGCGCTGTACTCCTCAATGGCCTGCTGGAACGCCTTGAAGGAATACACCGTCTGCTGGAAGATCTTCACCACCGGGATGCCCCGGACATACTCGGTGCCCGCCTTGGTCATGCGGTCCTGGGCCGCCTGGTACTCCGCCATGATCTGGGCGTTCTTGCCCCCCATCATGGCGAACATGGTGAGGATGGAGATCACCGCCGCCAGCAGGCAGGCGCAGCCCATCCGCCAGTCAAAGACGAACATCAGCACCAGCATGGCAATAAACAGGGTGATGGTACCCACGATGTCTGCCAGATTGTGGGCCAGCAGGGTCTCGGTGTCGGCCGCCGCCGCGTCCAGCCGTCCCCGGATGAGGCCGGAGGCGTTGGCGTCGAACCAGCCCAGAGGGGCGTTCATCACATGGGCCACGCCCTGCTTGCGGATGTTGGCCGCCGTGCGGAAAGCCGCCAGGTGGGTACACATCAGCCCCCCAAAGTACAGCACGATGCCCCCGAAGGCAGCCCCGAAGGCCAGCCACCCGTACCGGGCGACGCTCTGGGCCTGCGTCCAGTTTGGAGCAACTTCGATCAGATCCCGGGCCGCCAGCCAGATGCAGAGGTAAGGGATCATGCTGCACACCATGGACAGCGCCGACAGGCCGAGACCCAGAAAGGTCAGCCCCCGGTGGCTCCCCGCGTAGTCCAGCAGGGCGGCTATATCGTTCTTCTTCTTTTGCTTCATGGAAAAACCTCCTTTTGAAAGTTAGCAATAACTAACCAATATCCAAAAAAGACAGGGGTCATCCCCCCATCAATTTCAGCCATCCTCCGGTGTAAAACTGGCGGAACTGTTCCACGTCCCGCTGTGCCTGCTCCCGGGGCATATCGTGGACCACGATCTCAAAGAGGCCGCTGAACATCCCGCTGGCGATGATGTGGCACAGGGGCCGGCTCAGTTCCGGCACATCCCGCCCCAGATGCCGCAGCACTTCCATATAGCGGAGGGTGGATTCCACCTCCACCTCCACCATGTTGTGGATGAATTGCTCATAGCCGGTGCCCTCCGCCCGGCACAGGAGCAGCTTCACTGCCTGGCGGTGCTGGCAGATGTAGTCCACCATCCAGTGGACACAGTCCGAGGATTCTATCCCCATATGCTCCGGCTGCTGTTCCTCGGGCAACTCAGCAAAGGAGGTCTGGGCCTCCATGAACCGGCCCATCAGTGCCTTGGCGTGGGGTTCTACAATAGAGGCAAATAGAGCCTCCTTGCTGGAGAAGTAGCCATAGAAAGCTCCGGTAGTTACCCCGGCGTTCTTCACGATCTGCCGCAGGGAGGCCCCCAGAAAGCCCTTGTCCAGAAATTCGGTCATGGCCGCCTCCTGGATCCTTTTCAATGTGGTGGGAGTGTTCTCTTCCATTGTGGCAGCCTCCTTATAGCAGCGTTATATAACAATGCTATAGTATAGCTGTCGGATCCATTTGTCAAGAGGTGGAAGGAAATTCTCCACGGAGCACATGGAAGGAAATTCCCCAAAGAGCACGATGAGAAATGCCCCGGCGTACAACTGCACGCCGGGGCATTCGAGAATAAAATCGTTGCTTACGGTTTGCGCCGGAAAAGATACGCCGCGCCGAAGAGTCCCAGAAGAACACCGCCCAGGATCTGAAAGCCCGTTACCGCGCTCTGCATAAGCAGTACATAGCTCTGGGTGTCCATCCCACCATAAACCGAAAGATAATTTCCAATATAGGCGTTTCCCAGCGGTACTGCCAGCAACACCAGCAGCGCACCGGCCACGGCGCCAATCAGATAGAATATTTCCTTCTTCATATTCAACCCTCCGTTCAGTCGATGATGGAAATAAACTCATGCGGGATCTTCCGAACTTTACAGATCCTTCAGCACCTTTGTCGCCTGACCGGCTACCGGTAGTGCGCTCATGCTGTGAAGGCTTACTCCAAGAGTGGACAGGTTATGTAGCATGGCGGAGGTGGCCGGAGGCAGGATACCCACTATGCCCAGGCCGATGAGGGCCCCGTTGAAGCCGATGACAAAGCGGTAGTTGTTCTGGATGCGGTTCATCAGGGCCATGGCCAGCTGCCGCAGGCGCACCAGCTCCCACAGGCTGTCGGCGGCGATGGTGATGTCGGCGATCTCCCGGGCGATAGCCGCCCCGTCACTGATTGCGATACCCGCATCCGCCTCGGAGAGGGCCGGGGAGTCGTTGATGCCGTCTCCCACCATGAGGACGGTATGGCCCTCACGCCGCAGGGCGGACACATAGTCCGCTTTGTCCGCAGGGAGCACTCCGGCCCGAAAGTCGTCTACCCCCAATTCCTTGGCAATAGCGGTGGCGGTGCGGGGGCTGTCCCCGGTGAGCATGACGGCGTTTTTCACGCCCAGGCCCCGCAGGGCGGAGAGCACGTCCTTCGCCTCCTCCCGCACGGGGTCGGAGATGCAGAGCACGGCGGAGAGCACCCCGTCGATGGCCAGATACAGCTGGGAGTACTCCGGGGGCAGGGCGTCGAACTTCTCCTGTTCCCCCTCCGGGATGGTCACCTTTTCATCCTCGAAGATGAAGTGGGCGCTGCCGATGCGTACCTGCTCCCCGTCCACCGAACTGGCGATGCCGTGGGCCACCAGATACTCCACCCTGGCGTGGCGCTCCTCGTGGTGCAGCTTGTGGCGGCGGGCCTCCTCCACCACGGCGTTGGCCATGGAGTGTGGGAAATGCTCCTCCAGACAGGCGGCCAGGCGGAGCATCTCCGCCTCCTCCTTGCCGTTGAAGGGGACGATCTTCGCCACCCGTGGGCAGGCGTGGGTGAGGGTGCCGGTCTTGTCAAAAACGATGGTGTCCGCCTTGGCCACCGCCTCCAGGAATTTACCGCCCTTGACAGTGATGTGCTCCCGTCCCGCCTCCCGCATGGCGGAGAGCACCGCCAGGGGCATGGCCAGCTTCAGGGCGCAGGAGAAGTCCACCATGAGTACCGACAGCGCCCGTGTCACGTTCCGGGTGAGGGCCAGGCTCAGCAGGCTCCCGGCAAAGGTGTAGGGCACCAGCCTGTCCGCCAGACTGGACGCCTTGGCCTCGGCGGCGGACTTCATCTGCTCGGAGCGCTGAATCATCTCCACGATCTGGTCGTAACGGCCCTGGCCGGTGGCCTGCTTCACCTCCAGGATGCACTCGCCCTCCTCCACCACAGTGCCGGCGTAGACTGCGCCGCCGGAATGCTTGGCCACGGGGACGGACTCGCCGGTGAGGGAGGCCTGGTTGACGGTGACCTCCCCCTCCGCCACCACGCCGTCCAGGGGGATGACGCCTCCGGCCCGAACCAGCACCCGGTCGCCGGGCTTTACCTGGCCGATGGGAACCAGCACCTCCCCGGCCTCTGTTTTCAGCCACACCCGGTCCACATGGAGGGACAGGCTCTCCGCCAGGTCGGCCACGGACTTCTTCCGCGTCCAATCCTCCAGCAACTCGCCGATCTCCAGCAGGAACATGACGGTGCCGGCGGTTCCAAAGTCCCGGCGGCATGCGGAGATGCCGATGGACAGGGCGTCCAGCAGTTCCACCTTGATTTTTCGCCGCCCCAGGCATCGAATGCCTTTGTGAAGGAATGGTACCATGTGCCAGACCACCCGGGCGATCCGCAGCGGGGCAGGCAAAAACAGGGCGGCGGCCCCCTTCATCAGCACCTTGCCCACCAGTTTTTCTTGAAACTCCCGGTTCAGTTCCCGGGTGCTGTGGCTGGGAAGGGTAACCGCTTCCTCCGCCCCGGCCCAGGTGAAGCCGCCGATAGCGGATAGCACCGTCTCCCGATCTCCCGCGTAGGTCACGATGACGCAGCCGGTGCGCTCATGGACCACGGCCTCTCTCGTCCAAGGTTGGCCCTTCAGCCAGGTCTCCAGCAGGTCTGCCTGCCGGAGGGTCATATTTTTCTGCCGGAGCCGCAGGCGCATCCGGCCCCGGCTCTCATGTACGATGGTCGCTCTCATAATCGATCTCTCCTCATGGAAAAAGGGAGCCGCTTACCGGCTCCCTTCCGCGGTTTTTCAGGCCTCCTGGCCCTCTACCTGAGCCTCGGCTTCCTTGGCGGCCCGGGCCTCGTTGATGTCCTTGGCGGCGGCCAGGATGTCGGCGGCGTTCTCCTGGACAGAGGTAACGGTCTCCATTACGCTGTCCTTCATCCGCAGGCCGGCGGCGGTAATGTGGGTATAGGCCTTCTTGGCGTCCTTGCTGGCAAGCAGCTTCACGCCGGCGGAGCCGAACAGAGCGCCGCCCACGAAGCAGGCCAGTTTGACATAGTGCTTCATCATGAGAGATTCTTCCTTTCTGCTATGTACTTATTTGCGCTTGTAGCCCGTGATCATCACCATGACCATGCAGATCACGGCGCCCCAGGCCCAGAAACGATGCTGCTTCATCAAGATCTCCTCCTATCAGGAAACAAGCTTAGCTCTTAGCGTATTTAAATAGTATAGCAGATATCCCTCTCAAGCACATCTCTGAATCGGTCAAATAGTTGCCTGTTTAGACATTTTTGCGATACTGGCCCGGTGTCAGCCCATATTGCTGCCTGAAAGCAGCGATAAATTGACTGACACTGCTATAGCCCACTGCTTTGGCCACGCCTTCCAGGCTTAGCTCGGTCGTGTGCAGCAACTCCGCCGCCCGTTCCATCCGCCGCTGGCGCAGCCAAGTATGGACCGGCAGACCGTAAAGGCGGCGGAATCCCTCCTTTACGGTAGTGGCGGAGAGACAGGCCCGGCGGCTCAAGGCCGGAATGGTGAGATGCTCGTCCAGGTGTTCCTCCATATACCGGCGGATCTCTGCTAGCGACTGGGCGACACCCCGGTCCAGCATCGGACCCAAGAGGGCTTCCGTTCTCTGTTCATCCTGGGCAGAGAGCAGATAGAGCAGTTCCACTGACTTCCACACGCACCAGCGGGCCCGCTCGCTCTGGGGCAGACGTTCCAGGTCGGCAAAGGCCGCCCGGCTCCAGTGGGTGGGCCCCTCCACGGCGCAGCCGCCCCGGCTGGTCATCCACCGCCGTACCCGGCTTGTGTCCAGGATCAAGCCGCCCAGCAGATTACATATGGTTTCCAAACTCTCTCGGGCGCCCCGGGCGTCTACCGCCACGAGAATTCCTTCCAGAGGCGCATCCACGCTGGCCCCGGTCAGATTGGAGAGATCGGTGAGACTCAGCACCTGCCGGGCGCCAGCTGTCAGGGATGACCCGTCTCGCCGGGTCAAGGTCACGGCGCCCCGCAGACAGAACAGG
The DNA here is from genome assembly GCA_018228705.1 of Dysosmobacter sp. Marseille-Q4140. Taxonomy (NCBI): domain Bacteria; kingdom Bacillati; phylum Bacillota; class Clostridia; order Eubacteriales; family Oscillospiraceae; genus Dysosmobacter; species Dysosmobacter sp. Marseille-Q4140. Next base: position 1,027,966 of record CP073694.1, read on the forward strand.
GTCTCAAAGTGCAGGGGGGCCAGTTGGAGAGGCAGGGGGAAAGTCCCCTCCTCCAGGGAGAACAGGCAGGCCCGTGCGCCGGGCATCACCTGAGCCCAGTCTCCCCGATCCGCCAGAAATTCCGCCAGCAAAATTCTCCCCCCTCTCCATCTGTCGGTATCCCGGCTCTTTACCGGCCGAACAGTCCCTTCTTTTCCCAAGGCTCCTTCCGGATCTCCCCCACCTCATATCCGGTGGCGGAAATGGCCGTGCGCAGGGCATCCTCGTCCAGTTCCGTCTCTGCGATCACCGTGGTCTCTTTTTTACTCCGGGACGAGGTGACCTTCTTCACCGGAAACGCCTTCCGTACCGCGTCGTTTACATGGCTTTCGCACATGCCGCACATCATGCCTTCCACATGGACCGTGTACTTCCACATCGTCTATCCCTCCACTGTTTTTAAAATTCAGTTTGCTGTTTCCAGCATATGCAGCAGCCTCAACGACTTTCGCATCACTGCCGGCATCCTGCTGGAAGATGCGTCAGGGAATGCGTTGCCATATCCATCACTTTCGCCCAACCAGCATCCGAGACTCTCCCAGCATCATCATGGCCGCCCGCCGCTGGGAACCGAACACCTCCGTGGCGGTATCCACCAGCCGCACCTCCTGAAATCCGGCCTCCCGCAGATCCTGGGCAAAGGCCTCCATGTCCCCGTACATCCGGGGCTTCATATCGTCATTCAGGGCAAATACCCCACCGGGCTTTAATACCCGCAGGGTCTCCCGCAGCAGTGCTTGCTTATCCGCGCCGGTAATATTGTGATAGACATAGTTGCTTACGACCGCGTCAAAGGTATCATCGGGGAAGTCCAGCTGATGGGCGTCCCCGTGCTGAAACCGGCACCGGGTCGCTACACCCTCACTGGCGGCGTTCTTCTCGCACATGGGCTGGCCGTAGCCGTATGCCACGCCCCAATAGTTGATACCGGTGACTTGCGCTTCCGGCCAGGTGAGGGCCGCCCGGATGGACAGGGCGCCGGAGCCGCAGCCCACATCCAGCAGCGTCCCCTTGCCATCGAAGCCCAGGTGGGCGAGCAGGCACTGGTGGGTCCGCTCCATCATCCCACCGCCGCCGAAAGCGTATTGTTTGCGTATCCAGCCGCACCAACAGAGCAGGGCCAGAAATGCTGCGGCGGCCACCGAAAAAACCGCTCCTAGCCATGGCAGCCGGAACACTGTGAAGGACAGCACCGCCAGCACAACAGATAGGGCCAGCAGACCGCCAATCATGTAAAAGACCGGGTTGGACATCCAACTTCCATAGTCCTCGCCGTGAGTACCAAGGTGGATCTCCTCATGTCGGGATTTTTCATGTTTCATCCGACCATCTCCTCGTATCATAATTTCTGCAATAACAGTCCCAATCCCGCCTGAGCCGCCGCCAGCAGCGGGCACAGCAAAAGCGGCCACTGGAGCAGATGCTCCGGTAACGCATAATCCTTCATCCATGCCTTGAACTCATAGCCGGGATGTCCCTCTGTGCCAGAGATCACAAAACGGTTTTTCGTCTTTTTCTGGATCAGCCACACATCAAGGAAAAACAGATCGCCTAGGTTGACCATCATCCACTGGATGTAGCCCGTCAACGCCAGGCGCCAAAAACCATGTGTCCCGCCCGCCACCGCGCTGAGGGCGCCGTAAAGCAACAGCGGGAGCCATTCCCACAAGATGATCCACCGCCAATATCCGGCAGCTTCTCGCTTTGTAGGCGGCTCCTTGGCCGCCTTGATGATGGCGGACGGATAGCAGGGAAACATCAGCCGGGGCTTATACAGTGCAGCCGCTGCGGCGAACAGGTTAAAATAGGCCGCCATAGCGAGCCCGTCCAAGATGCTGCGCGTCCAGTTCATAGAAATCCTCCCGCATTTTTCATAAGGGACCTCTCTTGTTATTTATTGCCTGAACACCCCGCATCCTCCCGGATCGCCAGCACACAGAGCCAGTGTCTTTTCGCATCCCGCTTCACGATGACCTTAGAAAAACCAGCCTCGGTGAGAAAGGTGACAAACTGGCTCCGGTTGAATATCTTCATCCCATCAATGACAGAAAGCCACCTGCTGTCTCGGGGATTTTCTCCGTCCACTTCATTGACGATCAGAAAGATGCCGCCCGGCCGCAAGATGCGGTACACCTCCCGGAAACTCTCCGTGGGGCCGGGCCAGAAATATACCGTTTCAAAGGCAGTCGCCAGATCAAATGCCCTATCCTCGAAAGGGAGGCGAGAAACATCTCCCTGTATGACACGGCAGCGGCCGGCCTGCAGTTCTTCCTGATTGATATTTCTGGCCTTTTCCACGGATATTTCCGAATAGTCCAGGGCGGTGACAGTTGCGGCAGGGTATTTTCGCAGAAGGGCCCGGATGTTTCGGCCGCCGCCGCAGCCCAGTTCCGCAATCCTGACGGGACCTGTTTTCGGCAAACAGCCCAGTCCCCAGTCCGCCAGGGCGGCATGGGCATAATTCATGCTGGCTACCATGCACTTGCCCAGAAAACCTTCCGGTTTTCGTGTGTTGCGAAGGAAAGATCGAAAAAGTTCCATAGGCACCCTCATCCCTCAAAATAGGTTAGCAATAACTAACCCAAGAGCAGTATACACCTGCTTAACGCAAAAATCAAGCCCGCCGACTTATTATAGAAGCGGTTTTATTGAGTCGAGCGATACATATTCAGAGCCGTGCGCACTCCCTCTTGACAAGGAGATAGAAAACCCTATATAATTCTTTTACGGTTAGCGACAACTAACTTCAAGAAATATGAATGGAGGTTGAATCACCCATGTCCCTGATTCAGAAAGAAATTGCCGATTTCACCGTACAGTGCTACCAGAACAACGCTTTCCGAGCTGTCTCCAAGGCGGACATCCTGGGCAAGTGGAGCGTGTTCTTCTTCTATCCTGCCGATTTTACCTTTGTGTGCCCCACAGAATTGGAGGATCTGGCCAATCTCTATGAGAAATTCCAGGCCATCGGCTGCGAAATCTACTCTGTTTCCTGCGATACCCATTTCGTCCATAAGGCGTGGCATGACGCTTCCGAGCGCATCCAGAATATCCAGTATCCCATGCTGGCCGACCCCACCCATTGTCTGGCCAAAGATTTTGAGGTCTATATCGAGGCGGACGGCGTGGCCGAGCGGGGCAGCTTCATCGTGAACCCCGAAGGGAAAATCGTGGCTTATGAGGTCAACGCCGGCAATGTGGGCCGGAATGCCGATGAACTTCTGCGGAAGGTGCAGGCCTGCCAGTTCGTGGCGGAGCATGGAGACGAGGTGTGCCCGGCGAAGTGGCAGCCTGGCGCCGAGACCCTGAAGCCCAGCCTGGATCTGGTGGGGCAGTTGTAAGCCATGGAGCGGATGGAAAATCTCTACGATGTCGTGGTCATCGGAGGAGGGCCGGCGGGACTCACCGCCGCCCTCTATCTGGCCCGGGCCCGCTACCGGGTCGTGGTCGTGGAAAAGAACCACTTCGGCGGGCAGATCACCATTACCGCAGAAGTGGTCAATTTCCCCGGGGTGGAGCGAACCAGCGGCGCCGCGCTCACGGAAACGATGCGGAAACAGGCCGAGTCCTTCGGTGCGGAATTCCTCCTGGCGGAGGTCACCGAACTGGATCTGAGCGGTGATGTGAAGACTGTGCGCACTGGGCGTGGCGATTTGAAGTGCTTCGGCGTCCTGCTGGCCACCGGCGCCCATCCCCGTATGGTGGGGTTCCAGGGTGAAGCACAGTTCCGGGGGCGGGGAGTTGCCTATTGCGCCACCTGCGATGGGGAGTTCTTTACCGGCAAGGATGTCTTTGTGGTGGGCGGCGGCTTCGCGGCCGCTGAGGAGAGCGTGTTTCTTACCAAGTACGCCCGCCATGTGACCATCCTGATCCGGGGCGATGGCTTCACCTGCGCCCAGACCACGGCGGACGCCGCCCGGAACCATGAGAAGATCACAGTCCTCACCAACACAGTGGTGGAGGAGGTGTCCGGTGACACCGCCCTGCGGTTCATCCGCTATCGCAACACAAAGACCGGCCAGGTGACCAAGCACCACGCGGCGGACGGAGAGGCTTTCGGCGTCTTCGTCTTTGCCGGATATGAGCCGGCCACGGAGCTGGTGCAAGGGCTGGCGGAGTTGGACGAGCAGGGCTATATCCTCACCGACCGCAGCCAGAAGGCCACGGCGGACGGCCTGTATGCCGCCGGGGACGTATGTGTCAAGCCCCTGCGGCAGGTGGTCACCGCTGTGGGAGACGGCGCCCTGGCCGCCACGGAGCTGGAGCGGCTGTGCGCCGCCATGCAGGCCAAGACCGGCCTCCATCCTCAGCCACCGGCCAGCTGGATTGCAGTGCCGGAAACCCTGACGAAAATAGGCAGCGACCTTTTCACAGGAGATATGCTCTCCCAGCTCCATACCGTATTCGCCCGAATGGCCGCGCCATTGATTCTGCGTCTGTATCTGGATGAAACGCCCCTCTCCGCCGAGCTGCGGCAGTATATGGAGGAGCTGGCGGCACAGAGCGGTAAATTATCTGTGGAACTGGGCGACCCCGCCGATGTGGATCACCTGCCCTGCGTCCGGGTGTTCCAGGCGGACGGCGGCTGGACGGGCCTTGCCTTTCACGGCGTCCCAGGCGGCCACGAGTTCACCTCTTTCGTCCTGGGGCTCTATAACGCCGCCGGGCCGGGACAGGCGCTGGACGAAGAGAGCCGGACCGCGATCCAGGCGCTCCAAAAGCCAATGGATTTGCAGATCCTGGTGTCGCTGTCCTGTACCATGTGCCCGGAACTGGTGACGGCGGCCCAGCGCATCGCCGCGGAAAATCCCAACATCACCGCCCAGGTCTATGACCTGAATCACTTTCCCGACCTGCGGGAAAAGTACCAGGTCATGAGCGTCCCCTGCCTGGTGGTCAACAGCGGGGAGCAGGTCTCCTTTGGCAAGAAGAGCATCCGGCAACTGTTGGAATTGCTGACTTAACGGAGCCAGCGGTACCCATCATCAATATTGCGCGGAGAAGATTAGAAAAGAGGCGGTACGATGAACGAGGCAGTACAGTCTTTGGGATATGGCTTGGCCGCTTTGCTGTTCTGTGCTGTCATCTGCGCGATCTGTCAGATGATTAAAAAGCTCGCATATTGGTTCTTACACCATGAGAAGCCACAGTCTCATAACAGTCATAAAAAACTGCTTTGACGTGAATATCGCACAGCGTCAAACAGAAAGTCCATTTCTTTTCGGGGGATAAAGCTTATGTCAGAAGACCTGGTCATTCGCCACTGCGCCCCGACTTTGGCAGGGATCAAAACCGGAAACCTGTTTTCCTGCGCCTGCCCCTGCAAAGCCGCACTGACAAAAGAATTATGCCGCTTGAACAGGAAGCTGGTCCCCAAGGGGATCCGCGCCCTGCCGCTGAGAGTTCAGAAAGGCCGTGCCCTTATCTATGTCTACCGGCCCAATGCGCTGGAGTGTGATCTGGCAGATCACTGTTCCAGGGGACTGCTCCTGCAATATGGTTATACGCCGGAAGATTCCAACCGGTGTGTGATCCACCTGATCCAACGTCTGCGGTCGGACGGAGAATTCCCCCATGAGATCGGCCTGTTTCTCAGCTATCCGCCGGAGGATGTCCTGGGTTTCATTCTCAATAAAGCGTGCAATCACAAGTGCGTTGGCTGCTGGAAGGTCTACAGTGATGAACAAGCGGCCAAGTGTATCTTTCGAAGGTACAAAAAATGCAGCAAAATCTATTCCCAGCAGTGGGAACAGGGGAAGTCCATCGAGCAGCTCACGGTAGCTGGCTGATGTTTTCCAAATCCAAGTAAATCAGAAAGGTTGTTGATTCTTATGAGCAAAATCGCAGTTGTTTATTGGAGCGGCACCGGCAACACCGAGGCCATGGCCGCGGCGGTCGTGGAAGGTGCCAAGGAAAAGGGGGCCGAGGTGTCCCTGCTCACCGCCTCCGAGTTTTCCCCCGAGCAGGTCAGCGAGTATGACGCCATTGCCTTTGGCTGCCCCTCCATGGGGTCGGAGCAGCTGGAGGAGAGTGAGTTTGAGCCCATGTTTACCGCCTGTGAGGGCCGGCTGAGCGGGAAGAGCATCGCCCTGTTCGGTTCCTACGGATGGGGCGACGGCGAATGGATGCGCAGCTGGGAGGCCCGGTGCAACGACGACGGGGCAAACCTCGTCTGTGACAGCGTGATCTGCAACGAGGCTCCGGATGAGGAGGCCCTGTCGGCCTGCCGGGCCCTGGGCGCGGCCCTCGCCTGAGAAAACAGAGAGGCGCCGGCATCCTTCATGGTCATCTACTCGTTTCTCTCAACACATTTGCTCCTCGCGGGGACTTGCAATCTTTTGCGGGTTGTAGTATCTTATGGTTAGCATATACTAACCACAAAAGAGGCATCGCACCATGAAGGAATCTGAATTGGCTTTTTGGCAGAAGACTGCCCGGCATTATACCAGGTCCATGGACCGCTCCGCACCGCTGTACGCGGCGGTGTGTGAGCGGATCCGGCCCCATCTCTCCCGGGATATGAACGTGCTGGAGCTGGCCTGCGGCACGGGGCAGCTGTCCTTTCCGCTCTCGCCCTATGTCCGGCTCTGGGAGGCCACGGACGCCGCTCCCGCTATGATCCAGGAGGCGAAAAAGCGGATCGGCTCCTCACGCCTCCACTTCTCTGTCCAGGATGCCGCCCATCTGCCCTACGCGCCGGAGTCCTTCGACGCGGTGGTCATCGCCAATGCCCTGCACATCCTGCCGGAGCCGGATCGCGTGCTCCGGGAGATCCAGCGGGTTCTGAAGCCGGGCGGATGGTTGTTTGCCCCTACCTTTGTCCACGGCGGAGGGCGGCTGGCAAGGCTTCGCACCTGGTGTATGGAGCGAACCGGTTTCCATGTTTACCACCGCTGGAACGCTGGAGAGTTTGTCTCCTATCTGTCCATGCACGATTTCTGGGTGGTGGAGCACGCACTGCTGGGCGGCCGTGTGCTGCCCCTTTGTTGCGCCGCCTGCCGGTGGACACCGGCGGAACGGATCACCGCGCAGAGCAGGAGTGAAGGACGCCTGCACGGGAGATATCCAGGAACAGGACTGGGAACCGCTGAATAGGGGGGATTGTTTTGAAACGGTGGAAAACGGTTCTGGCTGCGCTTGCTATCTTTTGCCTGCTAACCGGCTGCGGGATGATGAATCACGGGGATGCAGAAAGCGAGTCACCGTCCCCGTTGGAGGAACCTGCGGCAACGGAAGGATTCACGCCGGCAGCAGACTCCACCTGGGGAGACCTGTTCCGTCACTTTGACCCGGAGGGGTTTTCCAAACTTCCAGCGGATGTTCAATCTGAATTTGACCGCACCTTGCTGACAGAACAGTCTCCCCAACTCGTCTTGAAAGAGGGCGGGAAGTGGACATTCGAGTGGCAACCGTTTCGGAATAACTGAAGTAAGACTCACATACGGGGAGCACGATCATGGTGTTTACGATCCGTCCATACGCAGAAAGAGACGCCGCGGCCTGCGGTGAGTGCCTGTATGAAGGCTTTTTTACGGCCCCTATAGATCATTGCGACAAGCTCCTGTTGCGGGATTATGCCCAGGTCTTGATTGAAAAATGCAACTTCACCTTTGTTGCGGAGGCGGAGGATGGGCAGGTCGTGGGGTTTATCTGCGGGAAATACGACAAAGCCTTTGACCGGACTTTGGCAAACCGATATGGGTGCAAAAGGCACTATGGCTTGTGGTGCAGGATGTTTCTCAAATACTATTTGAAGCGTTATAAAATGTCGGAGCGTTTTCAGAAACAATGGGATCATTTCTCCTCCCAATTACAGGAGCGGGACAGCAAGACCTTCGGAGCCTGCGACCTGGAGCTTGTGGCGCTTGCGTCCAAAGCAGCCTATCGGAAAGGGCTTGGGACGGCCTTGGTCACACAGTTTCTGTCCAGAGCCAGGGCTGACGGTGCGGACACCGTGCGTCTGCTGACCAATACGCTGGCGTCATGGGAATTTTATGAGAAGCGCGGCTTTGCGAGGGTGGCCGAAACGCCGTTCCGGGATGGCTCCGAAAACCGGACCATTATCTATGAATACCGAATCAAGGGGGCAGACAGCGCATGAGTTACGAAAATTGGAAAGATCAGGCGCCCAACTTCCAGGTCGTCGATGTACGCCATCTGCAGGGGAACTTTTTCCCGGGCCTGAAGCAGAAAGCAATGGGACTGGAAGTAGGCGAGGGCTTCACCGTCATCCAGACCTTTGAGCCCCACCCGCTCTATGCCGCCATGGAGGCCCTTGGGTTTGAACACCATACCGAGCAGGCCGGGCCGGCTGAATTTCATGTTTCGTTCTGCCGTGTGGAGAAAAAGGACGGCGGGGAGGATACGCCCTTCAAGCCCCTGGCCCTGCTCAACTATCCCATGATCGACGAGGAGCTGGGCCGGATCGCGGCGGACTTCTGGTCGCTGACCTGGCAGAGCGAAAAGCGGACGCTGCCTTATGAAATGCGGCTGCTCCTCTCCCTGGTCAACGCCGTGGGCGCCGGACGGATGCGGCAGGCCACAAGAGAGCTGATCAAAGCCTATGCCTGCGGGGTGGAGTCAGCGGCCCTGGACGATGTGTTTGAGCTGCTGGCCTGGAACCAGGGGATCGGTTATTTCAGTTCGGAGATCGGTCCCTCCACTCTGTTCCAAGCCTATAAGCTGATCAAGCAGCAGGAAAAACAGGGGGCGGAGCGGCCCCGGATCTGCCAGATGCTGCGTGAAAAATTCGGTGAGAAGAACGCGGAGGTAACGGTTCTTTGAGCCGCGTCATGAAAAAAGTGGATGCCCTTCGGGGCGGCACGCATAAAACAGCATAAGAATGTTTTCAGGAAACGGCGTAGCTTCGGCTATGCCGTTTCTCCGTTTTGCAGGTCAATCAGTAAAGACGCGGGGAGTATTCCTACAAGGTCATAGGAAATGTCAATCTGTTGTTCCCGATAACCCTTCGACTTGTCCGGCGCGTGAACATATACCGCCTTTACCATGTCGTTTAGGATAGTGGGTGTCAGCTCGTTCAAGTCGAGATACTTCCGCACCTTGCAGATAAACCTGTCGATATTCTCTGCCTGTTCCTCTTGTTCTGTAATTTCTTCATTCAACCGCAACAGCTTTTCCCGCAGTTCTTTCTGCTCCTGCTCGTAGTCGTCAGAGAGCATTTGAAATCTGCTGTCAGATAGTTTTCCGCCTACGTTGTCCTCATAAATACGCTTGAATAGTCGGTCAAGTTCTTCTATCCGTCGTTCTGCCTGCGTCAGTTGCCGACGCTTCGCCGCGAGTTCTCTTTTTGCTTCGGCTTTCTGCTTCGCACCCATAGCCTTGCGGAATTGTTCTTCATGGTTCGCAACACAGGCAATCGTCATTCTCATGTGGGCGAGTACGCCCCGTTCCAAGACAACGGCGCGGATAAAATGCGTCGCGCAAACCTCTTTCCCTTTGAGCCTTGAAGTAGAGCAGACAAAGTGGTCTTGCCTTGCTTCAAAGTTCCTGCTTGTGCAGTAATACAGCTTTTCACCGCAATCGGCGCAGCGCACAATGCCGGAAAACATATTTGTCTTTCCTGTCCTCGTCGGGCGGCGTTTGTTCTTCCGCAATTCCTGCACCCGCGCCCATGTGTCAGCGTCAATGATTGCTTCGTGGGTATTTTCAAACACAAGCCATTTTTCTTCGGGATTATTGCAGGTCTTTTTGCTCTTGTAGGACTGCTTGTAGGTTTTGAAGTTTACTGTATGCCCTTGATATTCCGGACGCTCCAAAATGTCGGCTATTGTATCGCCCGTCCAGTTAAAGGGATTATCCGGCGGCGCGTTCCTTGTCGCCCTGCCTGTCTGCTGAAAATGGATTGTCGGCGTTATGACTTTATCATCTTTCAGAATACGGGCAATCTGCGACGGCCCGTAACCGTCCAGACAAAGGGCGAATATCCGCTTGACAACTTCGGCAGCTTCGGGGTCGATAATCCACCGCTTTTTGTTTTCCGGGTCTTTCCTGTAGCCGTATGGCGGGTTGGTGCAGAGGTGTTCCCCCGCTTCGCCTTTTGACTTCATCACCGCGCGTATCTTCTTGCTGGTGTCTTTCGCATACCACTCGTTGATGATATTGAGAAAGGGGGTAAAGTCGCTGTCCTGCTGGTTTGCGCTGTCTATGCCGTTGTTAATAGCTATAAAACGCACGCCCTTTTCCACGAACAGGACTTCGGTATAAAATCCCACTTTCAGATAATCACGCCCAAGCCGCGACATATCCTTGACGATCAAGGTGGACACTTCGCCGTTTTCGATTTTTTCCAAAAGTTCGCTCCAACTTGGACGGTTGAAGTTTGTCCCGGAATATCCATCGTCCACGAAAAACAATGGATTTGAAAAATGATTTTCCTTTGCGTACTTACTTAAAATCGCCTTTTGATTTACAATGCTGTTGCTGTCGCCCGTTAGTTCATCGTCGCGGGATAGGCGGCAATAGAGGGCGGTAATCTTGCCAGACTGCCTTAACATCGTTTCTGCTCCTTTCATCGGCGGGCAGTCTGCCATTACAGGATTGCTTATACTCATTTTAACGCTCCTCGTCTTTTTCATCAATAGGGGAGTGCCCCATAAGCCGTAAAACTTTATGGGGTAGGCTTCGGCTTCCGTCGTAGCTTCCCGTAAAACGATAGAACGTCCTGCCGGATTGAATTGTAACTTCGTGTGTGGGCAACTCTTGATAGAGTGGATTTTTTACAACGATTTGCCCGTCTTTGATTGTTCGCTTCTTTTCCATTCCTTTCCCGTCCTTTCCTTTGTTTTGAGTAGGGAGCAAGCACAGCAAATGAGTACCCATTTGCGATTTTGGCTTGTTGGGAAAATCCCAAACCCTTTACTTTCTCTCACTCAATATCCCGTTTGAAAGGCAGCTTTTGTTGCACTTTCCCCCTCACTATATAAAAATGAAAATCCGGAAAATGATATTGACTTACCATGCAATTTGTGATATTCTAAATAAAAATATGTTTCTGCCGAGAAACGCTTATTCTTACTCCAGTCGGCCATGGAAGGAGTAAAAAAAAACGTCTATTTTTTTGTGGAGGTCAATATGATATTTCGAGAAATGAGGCAAAAAAAACAGGAACTATCGCGGCAAGAGATTGCGGATATTCTGCATAAGGGGACATCTGGTGTGCTTGCCCTTTTGGGCGACAACGATTATCCCTACGCCGTTCCAATCAGTTATGTGTATGACGACGGGAAAATCTATTTTCACGGCGCAAAAAACGGTCATAAAATAGACGCTATTCAAAGAACTGCAAAAGCGTCGTTTTGTGTGATTGATAAAGATTTAGTTGTGCCGGAGGAGTACACAACTTATTTTAGAAGTGTAATTGCTTTTGGACAAATACGGATAATCGAAGGTGATCTCGAAAAGAGAGCAGCGATGGAAAAACTGGCAATCAAATATGCGCCGGAAGATACTGCCGCAAACCGTGATGATGCCATAAGCCGCGGGTTGAAACCTCTTTGTATGTTGGAAATGAAAATCGACCACATAACAGGAAAAGAGGCGATAGGACTTGTAAAAGAAAAGGAAAAATTAAATAGACTGTAAATAAAATCAGCCCGCCGGGGTTTCATTTTATTGTGTAGTAGGCCAGCGTTACACAAACGCTGGCCTTTTTTTATTTGTTAGGAGGATTGATTATCATGTATGAAGGCAAATCACACACTTTATTTGCCAAATATGCCGTACCGCAAATGATAGGGTTGCTGTTTAACTCGGTCTATATGATTGTTGACGGTGTATTCATTGGCAATCGACTTGGCCGCGACGCTATGGCCGCCGCTGCCGTTTCTGTTCCGCTTGTCGAGATACTAATTGCATTGTCTATGGCAGTTGCCACAGGCGCGGGCGTTTTGATTTCCTCACATCTCGGTCAAGGTGAGAAAGAAAAAGCACGCCACATTTTTAGCCTTGCCGCCCTATGTACGGCTGTTATGGGGCTGTTGATTAGCGTATTGGGAAATATTTTTATTCACCCGCTTGCTGAACTTTTAGGCTCAACTCCGGTTATCCATGATGAAGCAATCAGTTATATGTGGTACATCATTACCTTTTCCCCATTCCTGCTTTTCAGTTTCTTGTTAAGCGGTCTGGTGCGTAATGATAACCGTCCAAAACTTGCCATGTTTGCCCTCATGTTTGGCTCTGTATCAAATATTGTCTTGGACTATGTGTTTATGTACCCATTGAACATGGGGATTGCCGGTGCAGCATTGGCTACCGCACTTGGCCCCATTTTCAGCGTTTTAATTATGCTGCCCCATTTCATATTCAAGCGCGGGGATTTGTACTTAACGAAATTCAAACTGAAGTGGCGGAGCATTTGCTCGGTCTATGTACTTGGCTTCCCGTCCTTTATCATGGAGTTTACTATTGGCATTATTACCTTTGTATATAACTTTGCCATTGTGCATTATGGCTTTGGGGAAATCGGACTTGCAGCCTACCTTGTCATCGGCTACTTAATGTTGATTATTTTGACACTGTTTCTTGGTATGGCGCAGGGCTTGCAACCCGTATTTAGTTATTTTATGGGGACAGGGGAAGAAAAACGGAGCAAATCTCTACTTGGCTTTTCCATTAAAGCATTTTTAGCAATAGGCGTTTTGTGCTATGTCTTGATCGTGTTCTTCTCTCGCGGCTTTTTCACGATTTTCAATCCGGGAGATATTGAACTAATCAACTTTATGGAAAGTAAAAGCCTACCTTACTTTTCCGGTTTCTTCCTTGCAGGATTTAATATTTTAATGATTTCTTATTGGCAGGCAAATGGGCGCACAAGTAACGCCCTTACGGTATCTCTATGCCGTAGCGTCATATGGCCGCCAATTTTGGTTGCCGTTCTTCCGCTGATTTTTGGCAGCGAAGCCGTATGGCTTTGCCATTCTATCAGTGAAATCATGACGGCGATTATAGCAGTTGTTTTGATTGTTTTCATAAAGCGCAAGAAAGAAAATCAGAAAGTTGGATTTTAAGGAGGGACATGATATGAAGCGGATCATTACCATAGGCCGTGAATTTGGAAGCGGTGGAAGAGAAGTTGGCAGGCGTTTAGCCGAAAGACTGAATATTGCCTATTACGACCGAGAGATTATTGATGAATTGATGAAACGAACTCAATTAGCGGAAAGTTATGTGTTGCAAGTGGAGGAAAGCAGGCCCCTGCCGCTGTTACCAATAACAACTGCTCGCACTTTTGGTATTCCTACCAACTATACATTGGAAAATCGTCTGTCCATTTATAAGCAGGAAAGCGAAATAATCCGCGAAATGGCAGAGAAATCGGATTGTATCATTGTAGGACGATGTGCAGACTATGTTTTGCAAGATTTGAACCCTTTTCGCTTGTTTGTATATGCGGATATAAGTTCTAAAATTGCCCGTTGCAGGGAAAAGGGAGCCGACGCAGCGGCGATGACGGATAAAGAATTGCAGCAAAAAATTATATCTATTGATAAGAAAAGAGCACGTTACTACCAATTTTATACAGAACAAGATTGGGGCAATAAAGCAAACTACGATTTATGGCAATACCGCACAGAAAAGTAGGCGCGATACTGCCAGGAGTGATATAATAAGACCATGGATAAACAGATGACAATGTCTGCGCTTAGTGATGAGTTGGCGCAGGTACGGACAAAGAAGAAAGAATTTCTAGCCCAGATCGAGCGGATCGTCCCGTGGAAGGAATGGCTTACGCTGATCCAGCCGTGCTATTACAAAGGAGAGCGCGGCAATAAACCCTATCCACTGGAGACCATGCTGCGGTTGTATCTGCTGCAAAATCTGTATGACCTGAGTGATGAAGCAACAGCGGCGGAGGCAATCGACAGCCGGGCATTTTCAGATTTCTGCGGCGTTGATTCCAGCAATCAGGTGCCGAACGGAGATACCATTGGCCGCTTTCGGAACCTGCTGGTGAAGAATGGACTGCAGGAGAAACTGTTTGCACAAGTTGTTACCGCGCTCACTGAACAGGGCCTTATCCTGAAAAAGGGAACGATCGTAGATTCCACCATTATTTCCGCGCCGTCTTCCACCAAGAACAAGGAGAAAAAGCGGGATCCGGATGCACATCAGGTCAAGAAGGGCAACACATGGCACTTTGGCTATAAAGCCCATGTTGGGGTGGATAAGGACAGCGGACTGGTACACACAGTGGAGGCGACACCAGCCAATGTCCATGATGTGACGCAGACTTCATCCCTGCTGACCGGTGAGGAAGATGTCGTTTACGGCGACAGTGGCTATCTTGGAGCCGGGAACCGTGAGGACGCGATCGTTCGGAACAAATCCGGACGCAAGATCAAATACAAAATTAACCGACGTCCATCTCAATTAAAAAAGCTGAGCAAGAGCGGCCAGTATGCCGCAAAGAAAGTAGAACACGCAAAGTCTTCTGTTCGGGCAAAAGTAGAGCACGTATTCGGTGTCGTCAAGAAACAGCTGCAATTTCGAAAAACGCGATACCGAGGGCTCGAAAAACAGCGAGCCAAATTCAATATCATGTTCGCATTGGCGAATCTGCTTCTGGCTGACAGGCCCTGCCTGGCGGCTTGAAGTTGTGCGCTCTCGCGAAGAAATGCGCCGGGAAGCCTATGGTTTCCTGCCTGATAGGTGATTCGACAGCGCTTGCCTCAGCAATTGTGCGGTGCTGCCTTATGTATCAACACCACCAATACAGAAATCAAGAAAATCGTTGCTGCCATAGAGAAGTTTATCGTTTAGCAGTATTGGGGATGTGTCAATATGTCTGTATTTCATTATCTTTCTTCTCATAACCTGCGGTCAAAAAAAGCCCTTGCGCTTGCATGGGATTTTGCGCCTATGAGTATGAACACACAAGTCATATAGTTATCTCTTATAGTTCCTGTACCAAACGCCCATGCGGTTTTATGCTGCGTGGGCGTTTGGTATTTTGCCCCCTGCTTGGGAAGAAAGGGGGTGAGAAAAATGATGAATAGTGAGCAGTATCGGGAACATATCGAGCGCACTTTCAACGCCTTTTGCAAGATTGTCCTTTACCATGCGGCGCTGGGTATTTACAAGAAAATACGGCGGAAGCAACAGTTTGAGGTATCACTCGACTATCTTCGGGAGTTTGATTTTGAGCCGATTGCCACAACAGACGAGTATTTTGTGAAATACGATATGCCTACCACTTTTACCGTTCGTGGGGAAACGGTCATTGTAGAAAGCGAGCAGTTAGCGGCCGCGCTTTTGCGTCTGCCGGAAAAGCGGCGTGAAGTGCTGTTTTTGCGGTACTACCTCGGTTACAGCGATACGGAAATCGGAAGGCTATTCGGAGTTTGCAGAAGCACAATCTTTCGTAGACGAAAAAGGTCATTGCGCTTCATACGAAAAGAACTGGAGGCGTTAGAAGATGAAGAATAGGAAATACAATTTGCTGCCCTATGAAACGATTGTAAAGGCAACCGCCGGGGAGCCGGAAGCGGTGAACACCGTCATTCAAACCTATACCGGCTACATCAAATATCTGTCCTACTTTCAAGGGAGTATCAACGACGATATTCAAGATTATCTCAAAGCGTCCTTAATGGAAGCACTACCCAAGTTCCGCTTTGACAGATGACAAGTAGCAAAGGCAGAAAAAGCCGTCAAGGATAAACTTCGCGCTTCGCGTCCTTGACGGCTTTGCCCGTCTTTGCTGTCGGGTAATCAAGAGGGCGCAAACGGATAGACCGCTTGCGCCCTCAATCTATGATGATGTGTTACGCAATAGAGAGCGAGAGCGCCTTACACAACGCGGTTTTGCAGACTTGAAAACACAAGAGTTGAGTGTTTATATCCCCACCCTCAAAAATGGCGGTCTACTGCGTAACATTTTGCCATGCCAGCGTGGACATTTAGGCAGGCGAAAAGCCTTGATTTATGCGACTTGCAGAGAACGGAAACAGAACAAGTAGTATCGTATCCCTTGAAAGCGCAAAAATGCCTTTCTATCGTTCCACGCGGCACAGAAAAAGCGGGCAAGAAGTCTTTGACCTCTTACCCGCTTTTGTGGCAATCCGTATGGCAGCCACCCTGTTTCAGTTGATTGTTGATGCTGTTTTATGAGTAGCTACCATCCGGCATCCACTTTTTCTGCTTTTCTGCTTTTGTTGTACCCTTGCCGGCACGTCGGGGGTTCAGGACAGCTCCAGCCGCTGTACGGCGCCCATAGCCTCCAGCTCCGTCGGGTCGTGGGTGACGAACAGCACCGTCCTTCCGGCGCACCGTCGGCGGGTGTCCGCCATGACGATCTCCTTGGTTTTCCGATCCAGGCCCTTAAAGGGTTCGTCCAGGAACAGCAGGTCGTACTCCGTCAGCAGTGCCCGGAGGATGGCGACCCGGCGGCGCATCCCGCCGGACAGCTCCCGGGCGGGCTGGCGCGGGCAGTCCGTCAGCCCTACGGTGGCCAGGGCGGCTTCCGCCGCCTCCCAGCTCAAAGCCGGGGTCACCAGGCGGAGGTTAGACACCGGATTCAGGTTCTCACACAACCGGTCCTCCTGAAACACAGCGCTCAGGCGCAGACCATCCAGGCCCGTGATGATCCCCCGGTCCTGTGTCTCCAGCCCCATGAGGATCCGCAGCAGGGTGGTCTTGCCCGCACCGGAGGGGGCCATGAGCCCGGTGACCTGCCCCGCCGGCAGAACGGCGGAAAAGTCCCGGAGAACCTGTTTCCCGTCAAAGGCTTTACACAGCCCCTTGATCTCAATATCCCTCATAGCTCACATCCTCTCCAGTGTGCGTTCTCCCCACTTCAGAAGGATCAGGAATACCTTTTCAAAAACCAGACTCACCAGCACGATCACCAGCGTCCAGGCGAACAGATCCGGCGTGTTCAAGTAGATCTTGGCCTGCTGGAGCTGTTCGCCGATGGAGCCGTCTGGCATACCGATGACCTCGGCAGCGATGCCGGACTTCCAGCACAGGCCCAGAGCGGAGCCGCAGGCCGACCGAAAGTAAGGGAGCACCTGTGGCAGATACACATAGCGGATACTGCGGAGTGTGGGGATCCGGAACACCCGAGCCATCTCCAGCAGCTGCGGATCTGCGGCCCGGATGCCGCTCAACAGATTGGTATAGAGAACCGGCAGGACGATCAGGAAGGAGATCAGCACCGCCAGATTCCTGGAGGAAAACAGGATCAGCGCCAGAATGATAAAGGAGGCCACCGGAATGGACTTGATGGCCAGGAGGGCTGGCGCCAGCAGCTCCTCCACCCGGCGGAACCGGGCGGACAGAGCCGCCAGCACAACTCCGGCCGCTGTTCCAAGCAGGAAACCCGCTGTGATGCGCACCAGGGAATACCAGATGGCGCCCCAAAAATCCAGCGTGGGGATCAGTTCCGTCAGCCGCGCCAGCACACGGAGGGGAGAGACCAGGATGATGCGCTGATCGATGGCCATGGCGCCTGCCTGCCACAGGAGCAGCCAAAAGATTACAGCCCAGGCCCGTATGGTTCGGCGGCCTTTCATGAAAGTCAGCGGCTGAAGTAAAAGGCGTCGTCAGGCAGGGCGCCGCCCACGGACTGAGGATTCTGCTCGAACAAAACCGACAGATAGCCGGACAGCTTCTCCTTCATCTCGGCTCCCTCAATGAAAACAATGTTGCACTCCGGCAGGGCCTTCTGTGCCACTTCGGCGGTGACGATCTCATACTGGCCCACCAGCTGGGCGGCCTCCTCCACATTGGAGTTGACATAGTCCACCGACTCCTGATAGTGGTCCAGGAAGGCAGATACCACCTCCGGATGCTCCTCTACAAAGGTGGTCCGGGCCACCACCACGCCAGTGACCAGGGTGGAGGGCGTCTCGCTGTCAGCCTGAAGGGCGTCCCACTCCTCCGTCAGATCCAGCGCCACCCGCAGGCTCTCGCTCTGGGCCTGGGCGGTGGTGACGAAGGGCTGGGGCAGCATGGCGATGGCGTTCTCCTCCGCCATCAGGGCGGAAAGGCACTCGGCCTGCTCGCTTTTCCACTCAATGGTCACATCCGCGGAGGGGTCGATACCGTTCTGGGTCAGCACATAATTCAGGGCGGCCTCCGGTGTGTTTCCCTTGCCGCTGGCGTAAATGGTCTTGCCCCGGAGGTCCTCCACGGAGTGTACCGTGTCTCCGCTCTCCACAATGTAAAGCACGCCCAGCGTATTGATGGCCAGCACCTGCACGCCGCCCTCGGTGTTGTTGTAAAGGACAGAAGCCAGGTTGGCGGGGACGGCGGCGATATCCGTGGTCCCCTGCGCCAGGGCGGCAGACACCTCATCGGTGGCGGCGGTGATATTAAAGTGATAGTTGTTGTCTGTGATCGTTCCACTGTCCGCTTCATTCATGAACTCCACCATGCCCATTGCGGTGGGGCCCTTCAGGGCCATCACGTTGACGTCGATCGGATCGGCCATCTCTGTCACGTCGGATGGCGTGCTGCTCGAACCGGGCGTTTCCGAGGTGCCGGCATCCCCGGCGGTGGAGCAGCCTGCCAGCAGCGCGGCAGACAGGGACAGGACACAGAGCAGAGAGAGCAATTTTTTCATACCGTTGTTCCTTTCTAAATGTTCATCATTTTGTGTCGGAGGGGTGCTAGAGCAGTTCTTCCAGCAACGGGCGGTCCTGGATCCGAATGGAATTTCCGTCCACTGCGGCCGCTCCCATGGACTGGAGCGCGGACAGCTCCCGGAAAAGGGCGGCCCGGCTGACCCCCAGACGGCGGGCCAGATCCTCCCGGGACCCGGCGAGCCTTACCACGCCCTTCTCATCCTGCTGCTCCAGGAGATGGGCAATGAGCCGGCCTCGGCAGGACTGCATCGTAAGCAGCTCGATGCGCCGGAGCAGAAACTGGACCTTCCGGTTGCACAGGGCCGCATAGCGCATGGCAAGTCCTGCATCCTGCTCCATACAGGAGAGTAGGACCGCCTTAGGAATATATAGGACTTCTGTCTCTTCCCCGCATCGCAAGACCGTTTCCAGCTCGGCGCTGGCCATCAGATTACAGACGCCAAAACACTCCCCCGCAGTCAGGGCATTGAGCTGCACATCCTTTCCATCCAGTGCCACGGAATAGACCTCCACCCGTCCGGACACGATCATCCCCACGGATGAAACGCCGCTCGGCTTGTCGCTGATGATCTGGCCCGCACGGAACCTCTTTGAGGTCACCTGCTCCAGCGGTAGGGATGCGCCCGCCAAAAAGGGTGACGATGCCAGTTTTTCCTGTATGATCATTCGCTCCAGATCACGCCCCTCCTTGGTTAGCCATCGCTAACCTACTGCTATATTCTACTCTGAAACCCCGCCGTAAGTCAAGAAAAAAAGCTTGCCGGCCAGTCTCATTTGATACTGACAATCCTGCATCTCCTGTGGTAAGCTATGGCTAATCAATCGAATTCCAAGATTGGAGGTTCACGATGCCGCGTCAAGTGCTCCTTTTCTCCGGCGCTTCCGCCGTGGGAAAGACGTCTGTTCTGAAAAGCCTGCTCCCGCTGCTGGCCCACGGCGGCATGGCGCCCTGCGTGTGCAAGATCGACTGTCTGAAAACCGGGGACGCGGATGTCTTTCAAAGCCTGGGGCTTCCCTGTGTCACCGGTTTGAGCGGGGATATCTGCCCTGACCATTTCCTTGTCTCTAATCTGTCGGAGCTGTGGGGGTGGGCGGACCGCCTGGGGCGGGACGCCCTGGTCATTGAAACGGCCGGACTGTGCCACCGCTGCTCCCCGGCTACGGAGCACATGGCCGCTGGCTGTGTGCTGGACTGCACCGCCAGCTGCAGGGCGCCGGGGCAGCTGGGTCCCATGCTCACTCAGGCGGACTTTGTGGTGCTCACCAAGATCGACATGGTGTCCCAGGCGGAGCTGGAGATCATCTCCTGGCAGATCCGCATCCTCAACCCGTCCGCGGCACTGTTCCCAGTGGACGGGCTGGCCGGTTACGGCACGGATCTGCTGGCACAGTGGCTGCTGGCCCGGCCGGTATGCACCGGTTTCGAGAGGGACGCCC
This sequence comes from Dysosmobacter sp. Marseille-Q4140, assembly GCA_018228705.1. Taxonomy (NCBI): domain Bacteria; kingdom Bacillati; phylum Bacillota; class Clostridia; order Eubacteriales; family Oscillospiraceae; genus Dysosmobacter; species Dysosmobacter sp. Marseille-Q4140. The sequence goes on from CP073694.1 coordinate 1,048,050, forward strand.
TCCGACACACCATGCCCAGCGGCGTATGCTCCTACTGCGTAGGCGAGCGGCGGGTGGGCAGCGCGTTCCAGCAGGGCGTGGTGGGCAAAATTTCCTTTGAGGAGGCGCCGGTATGCGGAGTGTGACCATCCTGGCCGGCTGCGGGAAAGACGGCCGACCGGAGCCCTTTGACTCCATATCCCTGGAACGCGGGGGGCTATACACCATTGTTGGCAACACCGGCTCCGGAAAGTCCCGGTTCATCAAGGACATCGAGCAACTGGCCTGCGGAGACTCCATCACAGGCCGCCGGGTCCTGCTGGACGGAGTGCCGGTCCCACTGGCAGAGCGGCAGAGCACATCCGCCCATCTGGTGGCCCATTTGGGCCAGAATATGCGCTTTGTGCTGGATGTCAGTGTGGAGGATTTTCTTCAACTCCACGCCCGCTGCCGTGACCGGAGGGCAGCCCCGGCAGAAGTTCTGGCCCTTGCCAATGAAATCACCCCAGAACCGGTGGCTCTCCGGCAGGGGCTGAACCAGCTCAGCGGCGGCCAGTCCCGTGCGCTGATGATTGCGGATATCGCCCTGATCTGTGACAGCCCTATCGTCCTCATTGACGAGATTGAAAACGCGGGCATCGACAAGGAGCGGGCGCTGGGCCTGCTTCAGAAGAGCGACAAGCTGGTGCTGGTTGTCACCCACGATCCCCACACAGCCCTGATGGCCCGGCGGCGCATCGTTCTGGCCGGCGGCGCGGTGACCGCCGTGGTGGAGCGCACCGCCGGAGAGGCTGCCCTCTATGAAGCGCTGGGCAGGGCTTATCGGGAACAGCGACGCTATCAAACCCAGATGCGGAAAGGAGCCTACCTGGCATGACGTCTATTTTGCTCTATTGGAACCACATCTGCGTCCTGCACCGCCAGGAGAAGGCTTTCCTGGAGGACCTGGCCCAACGGCTGCGGGGGGACGGCATCCGGCTGGAGGTGCGCTATTTCGGTCTGGGATATCCGGAGCGTATGTCCGAGTACCTGGCCCGGCCGGACGCCATACTTCCGGACCTCATCGTTTCCGCCGATCTGGAGGTGTTTGAGGATCTGCGGATCTTCTCCAAATTCAAGTCGAATCTCTATCCGGCGGCTGACTGGGTCCCGCTGCGGCAGAGCCCCATGCTGAATGCGGTACAGCGGGGCCCCTGTCTTCTGCCCTTTGTCTCCATCCCGCTGGTGTACTATACCCGGGAGCCGGAGGCCTGTGCCAAGACCTCTCTGCCGGATTGGCGCGGGCTAGCTTTCGGGGGCATCAACAATTCCGCGGCAAAAACGGTGGTAAAGTCCGTGTGGGAGCGGTGGGGCCAGGTGGCCGCCGCCAAGCTCCTGGGGGAGAGTCTGGTGGCCGATATGCCAATCGGGGCCTTTCAGGCGGTGCGTCAGGGGCAGACCAGCACCGCCCTGGTTCCCTCCCTCTATGCCCTCCGAGCGGACGGCCGGGAGACCTTTCTCCGCGTCCCCCAGGAGGGGCCGGTCCTGATCCCCTCTTATCTCTGTGCCCGCGCTTCTGCGCAGGAGTGGGCGGCCCGCCGGGTGGCAGAGCGCATTCTCTCCCGTGAGCTTTGCGATTTCTATGCGGCAAACGGGGATCTGATCGTCTACCCCGCCTGCACCGGGCGGCGCAGCGGACAGGAGGCCGATTACGCCCTCTGTCCATCCGCTGCATGGCTGGAACATCTTTCTCATGTGGATTTCTACCGGCTCTATTGCACCAAACTGCCTTCCGCAATCGAGTTTGCCTACGCCTGACAGAAACAGAAGGAGCTTCCCGTTTATGGTTGGGAAGCTCCTGCTCTTTACTTCACTTCAACCGCTCCCAGGTGGCCACTGCCTAGGAAACCCGGAATATCCTGTGCGCCGAGTGGAACACGGACTTACGGATGGCGGAAACCGCGGAGAAGGTAGGCTATAAAAACCTGAGCAAATTGGCGGCAGTCCTTATCAAGCAGTTCGGCTGTCCGCCACTGGAGCATCACAGAAGGGCACGGCTCGAATGAGCTGTGCCCTTCCTCTTGCAAGTCGGTTTCGATTTTATAGGGGCCTGCCGCTGTTATCGTTCCAGCGTCCGGTCGATCCAGTTCAGAATCAGGTCCAGCATAAACCTAGTGTTACCCATGTTGCAGTGGGCCTGGCCGTTTAACGCCCGGCCGGGCACCGCAAACTCCAGGGAGCGGGTGTTTTTCAACAGGTCAATCTCCTGCTTATAGAGGGCGAAGTCCACCAGCAGGTCCTCCCGGGCGCTGAGAAGCAGCACATCCTGGGTGATCCGCTCCGCTACCGGCTCAATGGTGAAGGCCCGAGCCTTTTGCAGATACTCGTACACATCGGAGGTGCCGTAGGCGTAGTTGGAGTGCTGGATGGACCAGCGGAACAGCGGCTCCCGCTCCGCCAGGCCGGCGTAGAGGTCCAGGATGGCGTCCCGGTTGTTCTCGTCCAGCCAGCGCTCCAGCTTCGCCTGGATCTCCGCCGGCTTATCTGCCATCAGCGCGCCATAGATGCTGGGCAGCACGCTCCAGGACACCACCCGCCGGATGCGCGGCTCCATGGCTGCCGCCCGCATGCACAGCTCCCCGCCGAGGGAGACGCCGATGATGGTCACATTGTCCGCCCCATAGTGATCCAGCACCGCGCCCACCGGCTTTTCCCACTCCGGTGTGAAGGTCAGGCCGGATTTCCGCAGGGCCGCCCCCTGGCCGGGCCCCTCAAAGGCCAGCACTGTATAGCCGCCTTGTGCCAGGTACAAAAGCGCGTCGGTAAACTCCTCCAGCAGAGAGTCATTTCCGCCGTGAAACAGAATCGTACCCTTGGAGGCGCCGTCGGGCATGACCCGCCAGCAGGGCAATTCGCCGTCCGCATAGGGCACCTCCTCCCGGTGGATGGGGCCGCCCTGCTCCGCAAACAGGTAGGTAAAGTGTGTATAGAAGATCTCCCTGGCCCGGTCATAGACGGCATGACACTCCGGGGTATCCGGCACCATGAAGAACTCCGCCATCCGAAGATACCCGGCGGCTGCCGCCCAGTCCTCCCGGGCCTCCGCCTGGGCGGAAAGCTCCTTTAAGGCCCGCTCCCAGGAGGGAAAGTCCGTAATCTCCTCGCCCCGGGCCTGGACCTCCGCCGGGTCCCCGTGGTTCCACATGACCACCCGATTGAGCTGGAAATCAAAGAGCGGATGGTCGTTGAAGTGATAGGTCCCTGTGGGAAATGTAAGTGCAGACATCACAATTCCCCTTTCTTGTTGTAAGATAGGGGTATTATAGCAGGGCCTTGTTTGCTTTACTTCTGTTCATCTGCTGTTCTGGCCGAGGCCGGTCAGGAAAATCTGCTTCACCTCAGTCATGGACATGCCATACAGCTTGCGGCTGGTATCCGCCATATGGGACGGGGTGGCAAAGCCCGCATCCATGCAGACCTGGGTGAGGGAGCGTCCCGTCTCCAGCAGATAGAAGGCCCGTTCCAGCTTCAGGTTTGCCAGATAGAGATGGGGAGAGATTCCCGTATCCCGCCGGAACAGATGGGTCAGGCGGCTGGGAGACAGGTGGACGGCCCGGGCCACTTCCCGGATGGTCAGCTGCTCCAGGGCGGGGGTTGCTTTCATGTAGGCGGCCGCCTCCAGTATCCGCGGATCCTCCGCAGAGGTACGTTGCTCCTGCAATCCGAGCAGCCGCTCGGTTTCGGCAGCGGCGGCGGCCGCATCCGCCTCCGTGCGCACATCCCGCCACCGCTCCCCTACCTCGGAGGAAACAGACGTATCCAGTGTCCGCCAGGGAGCGCCCCGCAAAAGGGTGTGCTTCACACAGCGGCTCATAGGCATCAGCTCGTCGATGAACACCACCAGAGTCGGGGCCTCGCTCAAAATCGTGTGGGGGACATCAGAGCCGATAGCGATGCCCGCCGCCTCCACGGATACGCCATTCACCAGGGCGGTGAAGGGCCGCTCCATGGCAAACACCAAATGGGCGGCGAAATGCCGGTGCTCCGCCGGAGAGGGATAGCTTGCCTGGATGTAGTAGCAGTCACTGACACGGAAAATAAAGGGTTCGTTCATCAGGAACTCACCCCGTTTCTGGCTTGAAACTCCATCCGCACGATTTGCAGCTTCATCGGCCCGTCGGCGATCCCGGCCAACAAACGATGGATATTACGGATTCCCGGACCCCGCAAATCCTGATAGCCCAGCATATAACCCCGACTAGATATGGAGATGCGGTTCGACCAGGACGTCAATTCCTTCTCCGCATCCCGGACGGAGAAATACGCCCCCACATCCCGGATACCCGCCTGCTTGACCCAGGTTTTCAGCATCAGCTTCACCGCCGCCGGGCCGGCGGCGTCAAATACCAGCCGCCCGTCCGGAAACCGTTCCGCCATGGCCGCGCAGAGGGCGCGCACCTGCTCCGTCCGAAAGTAGTAAAACACGCCGGCGGCAAAGAACACCGCACCGTCCTCCGTCGGGGCGTCGATGGCGTCAAACCAGGAGAGGTCGTTCAGGTCGGCCGCCAGGTTCCGCTCCCGCTCCCCGGCGGGGAGCAGTGCCTCCCGCACCACCATGACGTCGGGCAGGTCGATGTTATAGATGTAGCACTGCCCGTTGTCACAAGCCCGGCCTGTCTGGTCCAAGCCGCAGCCCAGATTGACCACGGCGGCCTTGGGATGGGTGCTCAGGTAGTCCCGCACCTCAAAGGCCAGGTCGCTCTGCCGCATGGCGACCTCCAGGGCGCCGAAGGTCTGGAGCAGGCCGCCGGATCTTTGCTCCAGGGCGGAAAAATCATAGTCGATTTGCTCCAGCAGCTCCGCTGCCGTCTGGTCGGCAAACAACTGGGGGAACTTTCTGGTACACAGCGCCCGGCCGTACAGAGGAATCACCAATGTCTCCTGGATGGAATTCTTTTCAATGGGATGCCGCTGCATATATCCCCTCACTTCCTGCCCACCAGCAGGGCGGAGCCAGAGAGGAACAGGGTCTTTCCCTCCCAGGGCGTCATAAAACTTCCGTACGCCGTGGGGAGCAGCTGCGCCTCTTGAAAGCCATCCTCCCGCAGCTTGCGGAGAAACTCGTCCATATCCCCGTACCGGGAGGGCTCCATCAGGTCATGAATGGCAAAGACGCCGCCCCTCTTCAGTACCCGCAGGGACTCCCGCAGCAGCGTCTGCTTGTCCGCGCCGGTGATGTTGTGGTAGACGTAGTTGCTGGTCACTGCGTCGAAGGTCTCATCCGGGAAATCCAGATGGCGGGCGTCGCCTTGCTGGAAGGTGATGTTGCTCACCCCCTCTGCCCGGGCATTCCGCTCACAGAGTTTCCGGCTGTAGGAGGCGTATTCCACGCCCCAGCGGTCGATGCCCACCATGCGGCCCGAGGGGTTCCTTTTGGCACAGGCGATGGTCAACGCCCCGCTGCCGCACCCCACATCCAGGCCCACGCCGCCCTCCGGAAGTTCAATGTATGAGGCGACGCCCTCGATGATCTGCCGGGACAACTGCCGCCCGCCCTCGTAGGAAAACATCGCCCGGGCGTACAGGCTCCACGCCGCCCCCGCCAGACATCCCACAGCGCCCAGGCCCAGGACTGCTCCGGCAAGATGCTTTGCCGTCCGGCCCATGGGCAGCCGTGATCTGACTGCAGCCGCGCTTCCCGCCGCCAGTACGCCGGTGGCGGTTCCCAGCCCCACGATCATGCCCCTGGGCATCCAATTCCGATAATCTGGCTTCATGGTCATCTCCCCTTCCGGATTCATCTGCGGAGGACATGGAGATCCTGCTCCCCAGAGCAGTGAGCCCCTGCCCAGGTTTCTATGCGGGTGATACCGGTCCTCCAGGCGTACTTCACAATCTGTTTTCCAAATTGGCAGATCCTTGATGCCTTTGTTATTTCTCACTCTTCCGCATTAGGCTGGTTCTCCTGTCCATGACGGTGCCGCCCGCAGCAATGTCTGCCGCTGTGATGGCCGCAGCAGCAGCCCCCGTCCGGGTCGGTGGGGTCCAGGTGCAGGAGGTCCACCTTGACGGTGCTCTCCTGGGTGTCCATTTGATTCAAATGATCCATCATAGCATTTACTCCTTCGGAACTTTTTATTGGTAAGCATTGTATTTGCTTTTGGTTAGTTATTGCTAACCATAGCGCAATTATATAAAATTGTACCCCCGCTGTCAAGAAACCGACTGCCGCAGGACGGAAAATCCTTCCTGCGGCAGTCGGTTATTTTCTTTTAGGATTTTTGGGAAACCATCCACGCTCTACGCGATGGGCCTGTTCCTTCAGCTCCCGGATGCTCCACAGGCAGCCTGCCCCCAAAAGCCCCAAAACAATGGAGATCAGTCCCTGAACGAACAAGGCCCCACAGAGAAAGAGCAGACCCGCAATCAGAAACACCGGCCAGACCCGCTGGGTGAAGTGGTATTCGCACCAGATTACCAGCGGATGGAATGCACCGATAATCAGCAGGGACGCCGCACCCACCGCGATCCCCTCAAAGTTTAGCTGCATAAGCATCACCTCGGGGCTATTATACCAGAAACGCGGAAAAATGTAAACAGCTCTTTCCGCAGTTTCCCCTTGACAGGTTCCACCCTCCATGCTATATTGATAATTAGATTATCGGTAATCAAATTATCTATTGAGGAGGCGATTGTATGGCAGTGGCGGACCGCTCCATTGATCCCCGGATCCTGGAGAGCGCCCGAACAGAGTTCCTGGCAAGCGGCTTTGAAAAAGCGTCCCTTAAGACCATCTGCGAGGGGGCCGGAGTCACCACAGGAGCGCTGTATAAGCGCTACAAGGGAAAGGAGGAGCTGTTCTGTGCGGTGGTGGAACAGACGGTGTCGGACCTGTACGAAGTGGCCCATGCCCGGGGGGATAAGGACCCCACGGCCATGTCCAACCAGGAACTGATCAAGGCGTGGGACATGGATGGGGCGGACATGATGTGGTGGTTCCGTTTCCTCTACGACCGGCGGGACGACTTCTATCTGCTGCTCTCCTGCTCCCAGGGGACCCGGTACGCCAACTTCCCCCACGATTGGGTGGAGCTTCTGACGAAGGCCACCAGCGCCTATCTGGCGGAGGCCCAGCGGCGTGGCCTGTGCCGGAACGATGTAGAGCCGGCGGAGCTGCACATCCTGCTGTCCGCTTTCTGGACCACGATTTATGAGCCCTTCATCCATCACTTCACCTGGGAACAGATCGAGGCCCACTGCCGGATCGTCTGCGGCCTGTTCAACTGGCATGGCGCGCTGCATTTTCAGAAATAGGGAAAGCCTCTCCAGCGGAGAGGTTTTTCACCGGCCAAGAGTTAGCAATAACTAATCTCAAAAAAAGGAGGTTCGACTGTGTTTCAAAAAGTTTTGGAGTATGCGGGCGAGTATCGGAAGACTACCTATCTCTCTATGGCGGTGATGCTCATCGGCATCGTCATGAATGTGCTCCCCTTCCTGTTCATCTACCAACTGATCCGGCCCCTGCTGCTGGGAGAATCGCTGGAGCTTGGATACGCGGCGTGGCGGGTGGCAGCCATCGCCGTCTGCGGGATTCTGTACGCTGTTTTGTATGTGAAAGGCCTGTCCCTCTCCCATCGGGCGGCCTACAACACCCTGAAAAACCTGCGGGCTTCCCTCCAGGGAAAGCTGGAGCGGCAGCCCCTGGGCGTGATCCAGGAGAAGGGCGTGGGCGCCTTGAAGAAGATGTTCATTGACGACATCGACTCCATTGAGCTGCTGCTGGCCCATGCCCTGCCGGAGGGGCTGGCCAATCTGGCGGTGCCTGCCTTTGTCTTTCTCGCCATGTTCTTCGTGGACTGGAAGCTGGCACTGCTCTCCCTGTGTGCTCTGCCGTTGGGTCTGGTGGCTATGATGGCCATGTACCGCGCCGGCACCAGCAAGATGGGAGCCTACTATGCCTCCGCCCAGAAGATGAACAACACCATCGTGGAGTACATCAACGGCATGGAGGTGGTGAAGGTCTTCAACCGGGATGGGGAGTCCTACCAGCGCTTTGAGCAGGATGTGCGGGGCTACCGGGACTTCACCCTGGCCTGGTACAAGGTCTGCTGGCCCTGGATGGCCCTCTACAACAGCATCCTGCCCTGTGTGGCCCTGTTCACCCTGCCCATCGGGGCGTACCTGGTTTTGGTAGGATACTCCACCCTGCCGGACTTCGCCCTGGTGCTGTGCATGTCCTTCGGCGTGGGTGCGCCCCTGCTGCGGGCACTGGGGTTTATGTCCACCCTGCCCCAGATCAACTACAAGATCACCGCGCTGGAGCAGCTGATGGGCGCACCGGCTCTGGAGCAGACAGAGGCAGGCTTCTCTGGTGAGGATCACTCCGTTTCCTTTGAGGATGTCCGCTTTGCCTATCAGGAGGACGAGGTGCTCCACGGCATCTCCCTCACCGCGCCGGAGGGGAGCCTCACCGCCCTGGTGGGGGAGTCGGGCAGCGGCAAGTCCACCCTGGCCAAGCTCCTGGTCCACTACTACGATGTGACCGGCGGGAGCATCCGCGTGGGCGGCCAGGACATCCGGGAGATGAGCGTGGAGGCCCTCAACGACCAGATCTCCTATGTGGCCCAGGAGCAGTTCCTGTTCAACATGAGCCTGCTGGAGAACATCCGCCTGGGCCGTCCGGAGGCCACGGATCAGGAGGTTCTGGCCGCGGCGGAGAAGGCCCAGTGCGGGGAGTTCCTTGCCCGGCTGGAGAATGGCATCCACACCATGGTCGGGGACGGGGGCAAAATGCTTTCCGGCGGGGAGCGGCAGCGCATCTCTCTGGCCCGGGCGATCTTGAAAAACGCCCCTATCGTGGTGCTGGACGAGGCCACCGCCTTCATGGATCCGGAGAATGAGGAGAAGATGAACGAGGCCATTGCCGAAGTGATCCGGGGTAAGACAGTCCTCGTCATCGCCCACCGGCTCCACTCCATCGTGAATGCGGATCAAATCTGCGTGCTGGAGCAGGGCACTGTGGCCGATGTGGGCACCCACGAGGAGCTGCTGGGCCGCTGCCCGGCGTATCAAAAGCTCTGGCAGGCTGCGGAGGACAGCGCCCAATGGGGCGTGAATCAGAGAGGAGGCGCGGTACAATGATCCAACTGATGAAACGGATTCTGGCGGTCTCCGGCCGGTATAAGCGGCGGATCCAAATCGCCTTTGTCTTTTCGTTCCTGAAATCCCTGCTGGCCAAAGCGCCGATCATGCTGGCGTTCCTGGTGCTCTCCAGCTTTTACGAGGGGACCATCACCGCCGGCGACTGCCTCTGGTACGGCATCGCCCTGGTGGTCTGCGTCTTGCTTCAGGTCCTCTTTCACCACATCGCCGACCGGCTCCAGTCCGCGGCGGGTTTCCTGGTATTTTCGGACATGCGGATGGATCTGGGTGCCCACTTGCGGCGGATGCCCATGGGCTACTTCACCGAGGGCAACATTGGCAAAATCAGCTCCGTCCTTTCCTCCGACATGGTGTTCATTGAGGAAAACTGCATGACCGTACTGGCGGACATGATGAGCTACATTTTTGCCCAAGCCATCCTGGTGGTCTTCCTGCTCTGCTTTGACCTCTGGATCGGTCTGGCAGCCCTTGCGATCATCGGCATCGTGCTGCTCATTGCCCGGGGCATGAAGCGTGAGGCCCTCCAGGACTCCGTGGCGCGGCAGGAGCAGAACGAGAATCTCACCGAGGCGGTGCTGGACTTCGTGGAAGGCATCGGGATCATCAAGACCTACAATCTTCTGGGAGAAAAGTCCCGGGAACTGACCGATAACTTCCAAAGGAGCTGCGACACCAGTCTTCAGTTTGAGGAGGACCACTCCCCCTGGCAGCTGCGGCTGAACCTGGCCTACGGCCTGGGGGCGGCGGCCATCGAGGCCATCGCCCTGGCGCTGGAGAGCGCCGGACTCATGAGCGTCCCCTACCTGGTGGGCATCATGCTCTTCGTCTTTGACCTGTTCGGCCCCATCAAGGCCCTGTATACCCAGGCCACCCGGCTGACCGTCATGAACAGCTGCATGGACCGGATCGAGGAGGTCTTTCACGAGCCGGAGCTGCCGGACGACGGCCGGGACTCCATCCCGGATACCGGCGAAGCCCCGGAGGTGGAGTTCCAGCATGTGCGCTTTGCCTATGGGGAGAAAGAGGTACTCCACGACATCTCCTTCTCCCTGCCCCGGAACCAGATGCTGGCCCTGGTAGGACCCTCCGGCGGGGGCAAATCCACCATCGCCAACCTGCTCACCCGTTTCTGGGATGTGAAAGGCGGCCGGGTACTGGTTCGAGGAAAGGACGTGCGTGAGGTGAAACTCTCTGACCTAATGGACCACATCAGCATGGTGTTCCAGCGGGTCTATCTCTTCCAGGACACCATCTACAACAACATCGCCATGGGCCGCCCGGACGCCACCCGGGAGGAGGTGCTGGAGGCGGCCCGCAAGGCCCGGTGCTATGACTTTGTGATGGCCCTGCCCGACGGGTTCGACACAGTGATCGGTGAAGGGGGCGAGAGCCTCTCCGGTGGGGAGCGGCAGCGGATCTCCATTGCCCGCTGCATCCTGAAGGACGCCCCTATCGTCATCTTGGACGAGGCTACTGCCAGTGTGGACACAGACAATGAGAGCTACATCCAGCAGGCCATCTCAGAGCTGGTGAAGGGCAAGACCCTGCTGGTCATCGCCCACCGGCTGAACACCATCCGGGGCGCGGATCAGATCCTCGTCGTATCCAATGGGGAGATCGTTCAGCGGGGCACCCATCAGTCGCTGATGGAGGAGGGCGGTATCTACCGGAACTTCGTCACCGTGCGGCAGCAGAGCCGGGGGTGGAACCGCCAAGCCGGTGCATAGCAGAAAATCCATCATAGGTTTGGGACGCAGTGCCTTTCCGGCGCTGCGTCCCTTTTTCTGCACAGGACTTGACAATGAGAATACAGTATGCTATATTCATAACATCGTTTTATAACAATGTTTTGAATATGCTGTAAAGAAGGTGAAGGTATGGCAAAGCAGAAGCCCGGCGTCTATGACCGGGTGCTGGAGTGCGCCAAGGACGAGTTTTTGTCCAAAGGCTTTCTGGACGCCTCCCTGCGGGCTATCGCCCAGGAGGCGGGCACCAGCACCGGGTCCATCTACACCCGCTTTGGGGACAAGGAGGGTCTGTTTCGGGCGATTGTAGAACCGGTGGTGGACGAGTTCCGGGCCATGTTCCGGGAGATCCAGGAGAGCTTCCACCAGCTGGATGGCGAGACGCAGAAAGCGGAGATGGGGCAGTACACCGCCCGCCATCAGATGGACCTGCTGGACTACATCTACGACCACTTCGATGTGTTCCGCCTCCTGCTGGACGGGGCCCACGGCACCCGGTTCGCCTGTTTCCTGGACGAACTGGTGGATATCGAGGTGGAGTATACCTACCAGTACATGGAGGTCATCGGCTGTGAGAGCGTGAAGTCCGGCCAGGTGACGGAGGAGTTCATCCACATCATCGTCACCGCCTATTTCAACGGCATGTTCGAGGTGGTGCGCCACAACATGGACCGGGCCGCCGCCCATCGCTATGTGAAGATGCTCAACGACTACCATATGGCGGGCTTCGGCACTGTGTTCGATCCCCAGCCCTGAATCAAGCAGGCTGTCCCCCCTTCTGGGTGCAGCCTTTTGATTTCACAGAAAGTTAGCAATCACTAACCATTAAGGAGGAATTCACGATGAAGCAACAAAATCCCATGCTTCGGCTATGGGAACTGGGTGAGGCACAGCACGGCAGCCTGATTCAGGCCATCCTGTCCGCCGTGGTGGGGGTGCTGTGCGGCATGGCCCCCTACTTTGCCGCCGCTCAGATCATCCTCGGTCTGTTGTCCGGAAACCAGGAATTTTCGTTCTACCTGATCTGGTGCGCCGTGGCCCTGGCGGGGTTTCTGCTGCGGGCCAGCCTCTACTCCCTGGCCCTGTCCATTTCCCACAAGGCTACCTTCTCCATTCTGAAGTCCATCCGGGAGAAAATTTTGGAGAAACTCCCCAGAATGCCTCTCGGCACCATCCTGGATACCTCCAGCGGCCAGATGAAGCAGGTCATCGTTGACCAGGTGGAGAGCATGGAGCGGCCCCTGGCCCATCTATTGCCGGAGATGACCGCCAACGTGCTTGGGCCGGTGTGCATCCTCGTCTACCTGTTCATATTGGACTGGAGGATGGCCCTGCTGAGCCTGGTGTCCATCCCGGTGGGCATGGCCTTCATGATGGCGGTAATGGCCAACTACGGCAAGCAGTACGAGGGCTCCGTCAAGACCACCCAGGCCATGAACAGCGCCATCGTGGAGTACATCGGCGGCATTGAGGTCATCAAGGCCTTCAATCAGGGGAAGCAGTCCTACGCCCGGTTTTCCGACAGCGTAAAGGCCAACGCCTCCTACTTCTACCACTGGATGAAAAGCTGCCAGCTGCCCATCTCCCTGTCCAAGGCCATCTCCCCCACCACCATGATCACCATTTTGCCGGTGGGCTGGCTCCTGTATGCCGGCGGGAGTCTGCCGGTGGAGACCTTCATCACCACCATCGTGCTGTCCCTGGGCATCGCCGGACCGCTGCTCTCCGCCATGGACTTTGTGGATAGTCTGGCTAAGGTAGGCACCATCGTGGGCTCAGTGGACGAGATTTTGAACGGTGAGGAGCAAGACCACGGGAACGCCCCGGTGCAGTTCCAGGGGCGGGACATCGCCCTCTCCCATGTGTCCTTCGGCTACCACGCGGACAAGGAGGTCCTCCACGACGTGTCCCTCACCATCCCCGCCGGCACCATGACTGCCTTTGTGGGCCCCTCCGGCTCCGGCAAGTCCACCATCGCCAAACTGATCGCCGGGTTCTGGGATGTGTCCGCCGGTACCATCACCCTGGGCGGGCAGGATCTGAAGAAAATCCCGCTACCCCAGCTCTATGACCAGGTGGCCTTTGTGTCCCAGGACAACTACCTCTTTGACGAGAGCGTCCGGGAGAACATCCGCATGGGCCGCCCCAATGCCGCCGAACAGGAGGTGGAGGCTGTGGCTAAGGCCGCCGGGTGCGACGATTTCATTCGGGCCCTGGAACAGGGCTATGACACCATCGTGGGCGGAGGCGGCGCCCACCTCTCCGGCGGGGAGCGGCAGCGCATAGCCATCGCCCGAGCCATGCTGAAGGATGCTCCTATTGTCGTTCTTGACGAGGCCACCGCCTACATTGACCCAGAAAACGAAGCCCTGGTCCAGCGTGCAGTGGGCAAGCTGGTTGCGGGCAGGACGGTGCTGGTCATCGCCCACCGGCTGAGCACCATCACTGGCGCGGACCAGATCGTGGTGGTGAACGGCGGCCGCATCGAGGCCACTGGCAAGCACGAGAAACTGTTGGACACCTGCCCCCTCTATCGGGAGATGTGGCAGGCCCACATGGGGGTAAAGGAGGGCGAGCAGGCATGATCGAGGTTTTGAGAAAGATCTGGCGTTTTGCCGGCGAGGAACAAAGAAACATCCGCAAGTCCATGGTGCTGGGGTTCTTTTACGCCATCTTCCACATGTTCCAGATCGCGGCCATCTATGTGGTGGTCCTGGCCCTGGTGGACGGCTCCACTTCTGCCGCACCGGCCTGGCAGGCCCTGGCCCTGCTGCTGGTCAGCATTCTGGGCCGGGCGATCATGAATCGGTTCAGCCAGCTGCAGCAGACTCACGCCGGGTATTTCATGGTGGCCAACAAGCGCCTCCACATGGGTGATAAGCTCAAGCGCATTCCCATGGGTTATTTCAACGACCAGAGCTTAGGGGAACTCACCGGCATCGCCACTACCATTCTGGACGAGGTGGAGAGCGCCGGGGCCATGGTGTTGGTCACGATCCTGGGCGGGCTCATCAATTCCGCCGTCATGCTGCTGTGTGTCCTGTTCTGGGACTGGCGCATTGGCCTGCTGGCCTTGGCTGGAATGGCGCTGTACCTGCTGCTCCTCTCCCGCATGGAAAAACAGTCCGCTAAAATCGCCCCCAAGCGCCAGCGGGACGAGGCCCGGCTGGTGGAGGCGGTGCTGGAGCAGCTCCAGGGCATGAGCGTCATCAAGTCCTTCAACCTCACCGGCAAGGGGGACAAACGGGTTCGTCAGGCCCTGGAGGACAGCCGCAGCAACAATCTGGCGGTGGAAAAACTGTTCACTCCCTACATCTGGGCTCAGGAAATGGCCCTCCACCTGTTCAGCGTGGTGATCCTGGCGGCCGCTGTGTGGCTGTATCTGAGCGGCAGTCTGACACTGGCCAATGCCCTGATGTCCGTGATCATTTCCTTCTTGATCTTCTCCCAGATCCAGTCCGCGGGCAGCGGCGTGTCCGCCCTGCGCCTGGTGGGCAGCTCTATCGACCACGCCAACCAGGTGGACGGCATCCCGGAGATGGATCAGAACGGCGCGGCGCTCCATCCGGACTCCCACGACATCGTGTTCGACCATGTGGACTTCTCCTACGGCAGCCGGCCCATCCTGAAGGATGTGTCCCTCACCATCCCGGACAGGACCACCACCGCCATCGTGGGACCCTCGGGCTCCGGCAAGACCACCCTCTGCAACCTGATCGCCCGGTTCTGGGACGTGGAGGGCGGCCGGGTCGCCATCGGCGGCCGGGATGTGCGGGAATACACGTTGGAATCCCTGATGGATCAGGTGAGCATGGTGTTCCAGCGGGTGTATCTCTTCCACGACACCATTGAGAACAACATCAAGTTCGGCTGTCCCAACGCTACCCACGAGCAGGTGATGGATGCGGCGAAGAAGGCCTGCTGCCATGATTTCATCTCCGCCCTGCCGGAAGGGTACGACACGGTCATCGGTGAGGGCGGGGCTACCCTGTCTGGCGGTGAGAAGCAGCGGATCTCCATTGCCCGGTGCCTGCTGAAGGATGCCCCCATCGTCATCTTTGACGAGGCCACCGCCAACGTGGATCCGGAGAACGAGGACCAGCTCCAGAAGGCCATGGAGGCCCTGACCCGGGAGAAGACCGTGCTGATGATCGCCCACCGGCTGAAAACCGTCCGCAGCGCCGACCAGATCCTGGTGCTGGATCAGGGCCGCATCGTCCAGCGGGGTACCCACGGGGAGCTGATCGGCCAGGAGGGCATCTACCGGAACTTTGTAACTCAAAGGGCCGAGGCCGGCAAGTGGTCGCTGTAAATCTTTATGAAAAATCAGCGCCAGGCTGCAACAATCTTGCGCAGCCTGGCGCTGATCCAGTTATTGTGATGCGAGCCGCTGTTTTCACATAAGCCGGATGCCTGGGATCCTCCTCCAACTTTTTTCTCAGCCGCCAGGTGGTATTCTTCACGGAGTTTGTCCCGTGCAGATATTCCTCGCCCCAAGCGGCCTCATAGAGCTGCGCTTTGGAGAACACCTGCCCAGGTCGGTTGGCCATGCAGTAGAGCATGGTGTATTCTCCATGGTTGAGGTGTACTTCCTTGCCTGCCATGAACACGCGCCGGTGCTTGTGATAGATCTCCAGCTCTCTGATACGCAGCACGGGGGCAACCAGGGCAGCGATGCTGACCACCTCCGCCCTTTTGCCATTCAGCGCGTCCATGACGGCCTGGAACACGCTGCCGTCCGGGTCGGCAGCCCGGATAATGATAATTTCATCCACAATTTCACCCCCAATGGCAAAGGGAGGCGGCCGCCTGCACGGCCTCCTCCCTTTGCTGTGCTTACGATTCTGGTTTCGCGGCAGCTTTCAGCCTCTCGAAACTTTCATCACTGATGACGTGCTCGATCCGGCAGGCGTCCCGTTCAGCTGTTGCCGGGTCCACGCCAGCGGCAATCAGCCGGTCGGTAAAGAACCGATGCTTTTCATAGATCTGCTCCGCCACTTCTCGCCCTACATCGGTGAGATGCAGAAAATAGCCCTCGTCCATCGTGAGAAAGCCTCCGTCCCGCAGGGTCGCCACCGCATTGCAGACGCTTGGCTTTGTGACCTCCAGATGCCGGGCCACATCTACAGAGCGCACCATGCCTTTCTGCTTTTGGAGTACCAGAATGGCCTCCAGGTAATCCTCTCCAGATGCGTGGAGTTTCATGGCGTCCTCCCCTCAGGCGGATATTTTTTGCTCTGCCTGCCACATGGCCGCGTACTTCCCGTTCTTGGCCAGCAGCTCCTCATGGGTACC
Organism: Dysosmobacter sp. Marseille-Q4140; assembly: GCA_018228705.1. Lineage (NCBI taxonomy): Bacteria > Bacillati > Bacillota > Clostridia > Eubacteriales > Oscillospiraceae > Dysosmobacter > Dysosmobacter sp. Marseille-Q4140. The sequence goes on from CP073694.1 coordinate 1,064,210, forward strand.
GGCCTCTGCGATCTTCCCGTCTGCTACCACCAGGATCTGGTCCGCATTCTTGACAATGGACAGGGTATGGGCAATCATCACCACGGTCTTTTTCTCCTTGAGCAGATTGGCAATGGCCTGTTTCACCGCCAGCTCGTTCTCGATGTCCAGGGACGCCGTAGCCTCGTCCAGCAGCAGAATGGGACTGTTTTTCAAAATGGCTCGGGCAATAGAGATGCGCTGGCGCTCGCCGCCGGAGAGCAGATTGCCATTCTCCCCTGTGGGGGTATCATAGCCCTTCTCCATGCTGCGGATAAAGCCGTCGCAGTTGGCCTCCCGGCAAGCCGCCTCGATTTCCCCATCGGTGGCATCAGGGCGTGCGTGGCGGATATTGTCACGGATGGTGTCATCAAAGAGGAACACATCCTGATCCACCATGGAGATCTGCTCCAGCACCCGCTCCGCCGCCACACGGCCCGTGGGCCTGCCGCCGATGGATATGGTGCCGCCGCTCGGCTCATAGTATTTGGCGATCAGGTTCAGGATGGTGGACTTGCCGGAACCGGAGTCCCCCACGATGGCGGTGAGCTTCTGGTCTGGCACCGTAAAGGTGGCCTGTTTCAGCACAGGCTCTCCGGGGACATACGCAAAATCCACATGGTCAAAGGTGATCTCATGGGTATCCGTCTGGAACGGCTCCATGCTGCCGCTCTCCTCCGGCTCCTCCATAACGCCCAGGATTTTGCTTTTGGAGATCATCAGGTTTTTGTAGCTGGTGAGGTCCACAAAGATGGTGTTGGCCAGTTTCGCGCAGAACAGGGGCAGCATGCAGATCAGCAGGTAGGACACGGTATCCAGTGTCCCGGCCGCCCATGGCGCATACGCTGCCCAGATGACCAGCGGGCAGGCCAGCCAGGTCAGGATGCTCAGTCCCGCCCCCACCGGGAGCACCTTGGCCTCATACACATAGCTGATGCGGCAGAATGCCCGCATGGCGTCAATGACGGTTTTATTCTTCAGGCCACCCACACCGTAGGCCCGGAAGGTCTGGATACCGGATACATACTCCACAATGCTGCTGACATTCTCCGCACAGATGTCGTTCTTCTCCTGGCCGTATTTCCGCACCATGCGGAAGGATAGCCACAGGCCGGGAATCAGCAGCAGATCAGCCGCCAGCAGGATCAGTCCCGCAGGGACGTAGACGGTCATGACAAACACGATCAGCATGATGGACAGGGCGAAGCTCTTCGCCAGGTCCCCGATTTTATGGGTCAGGATCTTTTCATAGTTGTTGACGTCGCTGGTGATAGTGTTGATGTAGTCGCCGGTCTGCCCCTGAGTAAAGCGGGACAGCGGGATACGCTTGAGGTGGTCCCCCATGAAGAGGCGGATGTTCCGGCTGACCTCCGCACCGCCGATTTGGGCCTTGGTATAGCCATAACTGTAAATCAGGATACGGAGCAGGAATATCCCGGCGATCACCCCGGTCAGCACCAGGGCCTGATCCATGTCAAACTGGCCAGACCACAAGAATTGCATCACCGCATAGAGCAGCATGAAGAGGCTGCCGGAGAGCATGCCTTCCAGCACAGTCCCTGCAACACCAATATAGAAATTCCGATTCTTCTTCAATACCTCGTGGCCCAGGCCACCCTCTTCGGCTCCTATGGAGCCATTCACCTTGTACTCACGCATTGCCCGCGCCCCCTTCCAGCCGATAGGTGATGTTCCGGGCCTTTTCATAGTCCTCCCATGCTTTCCGGTAGTAGGCGTTCTTTCGACGGACTTCCTCATGGGTTCCGATGCAGGTAATCGTGTGGTTTTCCACCACGGCCACCCGGTCGCACAGTTTCAGAGCACTGAGCCGGTGGGCCACTACGATGACGGTCTTGCCCCTGCAGAGGTTCTGAATGGCTTTGTCGATCTCCATTTGGTTTTCCGGGTCGGAGGCGCTGGTGGCCTCGTCCAAAATCAGGATCGGGGCATTTTTCAGGATGGCCCGTGCAATGGCGATGCGCTGCTTTTCGCCGCCGGAGAACCGGGAGCCGAAGCTGCCCACCTTGGTGTCGTAGCCATCCGGCAGGGACATGATAAAGCCGTCGATCTGGGCCTCTTTCGCGGCAGCCCGCACCTCCTCCAGACTGGCGCTGCTCCCCATGCGGATGTTCTCCAAAACGCTGTCCCGGGTCAGGAAGGTCTTTTGAAACACGATGGCCACATTTTTCAAGATGGTGTCGTAGTCCAGCTCCTTCACATTTTTCCCGCCGATCAGCACATCGCCCTCCTGCACATCATAGAACCGGGAGACCAGTTCAATGATGGTGCTCTTGCCGGCGCCGGACTGCCCCACCAGGGCCATACGCTCGCCGTCCTGGATCTTCAGGTTGACGCCCTGCAGCACGTCAGTCTTGCCGTCGTAAGAAAACCGCACATTCCTCAGCTCAATGTCGTGGTTCTCTGGGAAGTCGCTCCCGCCCTGATAGACAGGAATGTCCAGAATCTCTTTTGCCTTGGTAACGGCGCCCAGCACATTGGCGAAGTTGGTTCCCAGTTCCTGCAGAGGCCGAATCTCCGTCAGGTACAGGGAACCCACATAGAGGAACAGCAGAAAAGCGCTGGCCGTCAGGGAGCCTCTCAGGAAAAACATCCCGCCAAGAGGCACCATCAGCAGCATGCCGCACTCGATGATGACCACAAAGGCCGCATAGGGCGGCCCCATCCGCCGGGAAGTTTCATTCCACATGGCGTTTTCCTCGCGGATGGCATCGGAGAATTTTTGAAAGGACTTGCTCCCCATGTTGTAGGCCTTGATCAGTTTCATGCCGTTGATGTACTCGATCATGACGGAGTTCAAGGTGCTGATGGAGCGGTTGGCCCGGTCCATCAGGTCATCCGTATTGCGGAACATGACCCCCATCACAGCGACGGCCAGGATCAGCGGCACCAGAGAGACCAGCGCCAGGGGGATATTGACGGTCATCAGGTAGGCGAAGACCACCACCGGCCCCACCAGATAGCACACCAGATCCGGCAGGTTGTGGGCCAGGAACAGTTCCAGTTTCTCAATATCCTCGTTCAGCACCGTCTTGATGTCCCCGGTGCGCCGCTCATTCAGCGCCCCCAGGGGCGCCCGGGCCATGTGCTCCGCCACCATGCAGCGCACCTTGAACAGCGCCCCGTAGGCGCCCTTGTGGGCCGCCACCCCGGAGCCGCCGAACAGCACAAAGCGCAGAGTCACCGCCGCCGCGATCATTGCCACGATCCGCACCACCAGTTCCCTGGTACAGGTTCCGTTGAAGGCGGCGTCCATCAGCTGATAGATCCCCATATAGGGGACAACAATGCACAGCCCGCCGGCCGCTGACAAAAAGACTGCCAGAAACAGCCAGACCTTCTGCTCCCCCGCCCAGTGGAGCAGCAGGGCCACACGGTTGACTTTTTTCTGTTTCATCGGTCACCTCTCCTTTCCATTTGAAACAGAGAACAGCTCTCTCAATTTCGGGAGGGCTTCCATGATAACGGGTACATCATCGGGCATCTCGCCCTCGTCAAAATGCAGGACCCGGGAGCAAGTGCGGCAGACAAATTCAAAGTCGTGGGTGACGATGAAGATGACCTTTCCCATGTCGGATAGGCGGCGGATCAGCCCCGCCACCTGCGCCATGCTGTCAAAGTCCAAGCCGCTGGTGGGTTCATCGAATACCAGCAGGTCTTTCCCGCAGATCATGCTGACGGCCACGGCCACCCGCTGTTTCTGACCGCCGGACAGGGTATTGGGATGGCGCTCCCGGTATGGGGCCAGCCCCAGTTCCTCCAGGGTAGCGTCTACCAAGGCTCTGTCCGGGTTCCGGATGCCGAAGGAGCACTCCGCCTCCACGCTCTCGGCGAACAACTCGTAGTTCACATCCTGCATCACCATGTAGGATTGCTTGAGCCGGTCCCTGCGCTCCATCGGCCCGCCATCCCACTGGAACTGACCGTCACAGTCCTTGTGGAGCCCGCACAGGGCCCGAGAGAATGTGGTCTTTCCGGCCCCATTGTGGCCCACCACGCCGATGACCTCTCCCCTTCCGGCGGAAAGGCCGATCCCGTGAAGGATGGTGCGCCTCTTATAGCGCAGGGAGACATTTTTCAGCGACAACACCGTTTCCCCGACTGGAGCACGACTGGGTGGCGGAAGGACATCCATCAGATCTGTGGCCCGCAGCCCCATCCGTTCCCGCTGGTCCTGGGACAGCCGACGGAGCTCTTCCGGTGTGAATATCCCTTTGATCTCTCCTCGGTCCAGATACACGATCCGGTCTGCTATGTCCATCAGGTAATAGAGCCGGTGCTCTGCGATCAGGATGGTCTTGCCCTGGCCCTTGACCAGCCGCAGATGCTCCCGCAATTCTTGGATGGAGGTCATGTCCAGGTTAGAAGATGGTTCATCCAGCAGATAGATCTCCGGGTTCATGGCGTAGACGGATGCGAATGCGATCTTCTGCTTTTCCCCGCCGGACAGCTCAAAGATATTGCGGCCGCGAAGGCTCTGGATGCGCAGATCCTCCGTCGTCTGCTCCACGCGCTCCGCCAGTTCCTGGGGCGGCCGGGCCTCATTCTCGATGCCGAAGGCGATCTCGCTGTCCGTGTCCACGTTAAAAAACTGCGTTCTGGGATTCTGGAACACTGACCCCACCTTGGCGGCGATCTGGTACATGGGGAGGCTGCTGATCTCCTGCCCGTCTACCAGCACACGGCCCTGAAGTTCTCCCTGGTAAAATTGAGGGATCAGTCCGTTCACCAGCCTTGTGATGGTAGTCTTGCCGCATCCGCTGCGCCCACAGAGCAGGACGCACTCCCCATCCGCGATGGTCAGGTCAATGTCCCGGAGGCCGTCATGCTCCTGCCCCTGATAGGTAAAGGATACCTGTTTCAGTTCGATCATCCAAATACCCCCTTCCCATAGAGGCCCGCCGCGAAAAAGGCGCCAAAACAGAGGATTGCCAGCGCATCCGCAAACCTCATACGAATCTGCACCAGGCAGGTCCTGGGTTTTGGGTTCTCGATTCCCCGGGTGATGGAGGCGATGGACAGTTCATCCGCCGCCTTGGACGCCGCCATCATCAGCGGGACATAGATACACTCCACGGTCATGCCGGGATGGGTCAATAGCCCTTTCAGGGACGGCGACACGTCCCGCAGCCGCATGGCGTCCTTGATGAACCGCCAGTCCTCCTGAATGGTGGGGATATAGCGGAGCATGACCGCCAGCGGGATCACCAGCTTTTTCGGCGCATGCGCGCGGTTCATAGCTGACAAAAACTCGCTGACCTTAGTGGTGGAGATGACGATGCCTGACAGCACCCCGCAGGGGTACACCTTGTGGAACAGGCCGAGGAATGCGATGAACATGGTGCGCCAGGTCCCGGTCATGGTGTCCATGATCCAGAAGGTGATCAGGACAATCAGCCCGTAGAACGCCGCGCCCTTCCAGGCGTACTTCCACTTTCCGCAGCAGGCGCCAAACAGCCCAATCAGCACCACGAGTCCCAGCTCATAGTACAGGGACGGGGCTATCATGGCGGAGAGGATGCAGAGCAGGAGCAGCAGGATTTTCGTCCTTGGATCCAGCCAGAGTCTTTGCCGTGGGGATGTTCCGCCGTTCATGCGGTGATCCCAGCCTTCTCGAACTGTTTCTTCAGCATCTTGCCGCCGACCCACCCGCTGAAGGCCGCGATGACCAGCGTGCCGACGACGATGACCGCCAGCAGCCAGGAGGGCGCGGAGGCGCTCATGGTGTCAATGTAGGACTGCTCCGTGCCGTTATCCAGCATGGTGCTGGCCCAGCCCTCCGGGTCGATAAAGAATACCACATAGGTGTAGATGCCGCCCAGGGAGATCAGCATGTAGGACAGCAGGTTGATGGCCTTGTTGCGGTAGTGACCGGCGCCGGCCACAAGGTCCGCAATGATCCCCATGCCGATGTACCCCAGGGAGAACGCCCAGTGCATCCCCGTGGCAAACCAGATGATTCCCATGATGATGCCGAGGATGGTGACGCTCCAGCGTTTCTGCACCTTAGCGACCATCAGCAAATAGATGGGGCCGCACAGCAGCGCCGCACCCATGGGCATGTAAAAGGTCAGAACCGGGTTTGGCGCAAAGGGCAGACCGCCAATCAACGTAAAGACAAAAAAGATGGCGCTGAAAATACCAGTGGTCACAAGGTCCTTGACCGTAAGGCCCTTCTTCAGTGAATTGGCTTGGTTGCTCATAGTTTTCCTCCTGTTTCATAACGTGTTGACTTTTCATAGGCGATGTGCTACCATTCGGTTAGATGTCGCTAACCATCGCCTATACACTACACGTGGTCTGGACATCTTGCAAGGGTTTGAGACGAGGTTCGTCTCTTCGTTGCAAAAGTTCGTCCAACCGTTGTAAAGAGGAGGCGAGTCTTTTGTTATGCCCGAAATGACGGAGCCATACTATGTATCCATGCTGAAGGGCCACGGTTTTACCCCCGACCCCGACGATCACCAGTATGGGGCCTTGGGCCTCTGCTGGAAAATCTCCCAGGAAATCGGGGAGGGTTCCTACTGGACCTATGGACAGAAGGACCTCTACGACATTAAGATCCACAACTTTTTCTTCCATAAGGACTCCCTGCTGGAGTTCTCCCTGCCGGAGTGCCTGAGCATTACTCGCTATGACTCCATCTCCGGGGAAGAGCTGTCGCCCTACCGCCGGCTGTCCGCCGGGTGCATCAAGACCTATATCGGCGGGTATGAACCGTATCAGGTTTTGATCCACAAGAACATCCCCATCCGCTCCATCGGCATCGAGATCATGCCGGCCTACTATGAGGACTACCTCAAGAAGCAATACCCGGAAGAATACCGAAACCCAGTGGAGGCGTTCCGCAAAATCGACCAGACCACTGATTTCCCGGAGATGTCCCGACTGCTTTCTGAAGTCCAGAACTATCGCGGGGATGGGATCGCCGCCAAGCTGTTCTATGAGAGCAAGGTGGCGGAAGCCCTGTCCCTGGTGGTGGAGTACCAGAAAAAACGTCCAGCGGCCCCCATCAAACTGTCTCAGGCGGATCTGGAGCGCATCCAGACCGTGGCCGCCTATCTGAGCGACCACTATGCCGCGGAGATCCCCATGGAGCGGCTGACGCAGATTGCCTGCATGGGAACCACGAAACTCAAGAGCAGTTTCAAAAAGGTTTACGACTGCACCATCACAGAGTACATCCAACAGCGCCGCATGAGCCAGGCGGAGTACCTGCTGACCAACACAGACTTATCCATCGGCCAGATCGCTCAGACCGTTGGCTACTCCACCTCCAGCCGCTTTGCGGAGCTGTTCCGGAAGAGCACCGGGCTGCTGCCGGGAGAGTTCCGGAAAGTGGGAAGCCGGTAATAGGGCATGAAAAAAGAACTGGATGCCGCCCTTTAATGGGTGGCATCCAGTTCCTTTCAATCTTCCATTCCCGATTGCCTGTTATGAATATCTATTTTATAGCCTGCACCCACCACCGTCTTGATGTATCCCGGATGCCTGGGGTCCTCCTCCAGTTTTCTTCTCAGCCGCCAGATGGTATTCTCCACGGAGTTTGTCCCGCGTAGATATTCCTCGCCCCAAGCGGCCTCATAGAGCTGCGCTTTGGAGAACACCTGCCCTGGTGAACTGGCCATGCAGTAGAGCATGGCATACTCCCCATGATTGAGTTCCACTTCCCTGTCCGCCATGAGCACCCGGCGGTGCTTATGATTGAGCTCCAGTTCCCCGATGCGCAGCACGGAGGTCGCAGGGGCAGCAACATCGACTACCTCTGCCCTTTTACCCTTCAGCGCGTCCATGACGGCCTTGAACACGCTGCCGTCCGGATCCCTCGCCCGAATGACAATAATCTCCTCCAAGCTGCTCACCTCCCCGGGATCTTCTGCGGCATGATCAGTTTTGCAGAATTGCCGCCGCCTCTTCCTCGCCGAGATACCCGTATTTCACCATCTGTTGGAGAACATACTGCTGCCGCTGCGCAGCCAGATCTGGGTTCGCCGTCAGCGAGTAGACGGATGGCGCATTGGGGATTCCGGCCAGCAGCGTGGCTTCGTCATCCGTCATGTCCGCAGGCTCCTTCCCAAAGTAGCCCGCGCTGGCGTCCCGGACACAGTAATAGCCGTCGCCAAAGTAAATGGAGTTGACATACAGCTCCAGGATCTCGTCTTTTGAGTAGGTCTGCTCCAGCCGAAAGGCCATGAAAACCTCCGCAGCCTTACGGATAAAACTCCGCTCCTGGGTAAAATACAGGTTCTTGGCAAGCTGCTGGGTGATGGTGCTGCCGCCTTCCCGCAGGCTCCAGGACTTGATGTTGTTCCAGGCAGCTCTGGCGATGGCGATGATGTCGATGCCGCAATGCTGTTCAAAGCGGTGGTCCTCCACTGCCACGACCGCATCAAGATAGATCTCCGGCAGGTCTGCAAGCGGCGTGTAGCTGGGATCTGCCTGCACCTCTGCAACCTTGTCCTCCAAGCTCTGCTCCTTGAGTGCGTCACGATACATCAGATAGCCCAGAACAGCCACCACACTGCCGCACAAAATCCCGGCGGCTACGATCAGCAGAATGATCCGCACCAGTAGTTTTTTCAGTATCCGCATGACGCACCTCACAGTTTACTCGATTTGAATGGACACGCTCCCGGTCACGCCCTCGCCCCAGACACCGAGATAGACGCTTCCACCGCCCACCTCGATGGTGCCGGAGTAATCCCCGCTCTCGGACAGCAGGAGCACCGGCTCCTCCGAGCCGGAGCACAGGAAGATGGCAGCCTCCCCCTCTTCGACGGCAAGGGAGCAAGTGACCTCTACCGTATCCCCGGCCTCCCGGTCCAGCGTGGTACCGCCAAAGAGCAGTTCCGTACCGGAGAAGTCCTCATAGTCAGCCGCATAGGTGCCGGTGTAGTCGTCCTCGCCCCGGACACGCTCCCCCTGGAGGGAGCGGTCCGGCGTCAGCGCCCAGGAGCCGGCGGTATCCATCAGCGAGCTGTAGGCGTCCAGAATGGCGTCCTTCACTGAGTCATCCGTCGCGTCGGCCGCGGCACCGAGGGCTGCGTCTGTCATATCCGCCAGAGCGCCGGCGACCTGATCCGTTCCCTCCGCCAAGCCATTGAGTACCGCATCCGTCCCATCCGCCAGTGATTGCATCATGCCGGAACAGCCGGACAGCAGCAGGACGCAGAACAGGCCGCAGGTCAGGAGCGGTGTCCATCGCTTTCGGTTTTCTTTCATCGTGTTTTCCTCCTTGCCTGCCGGCGTCCACCGGCCTTTTTCTTTTTCGTACTCCCGGCCTTGCTGCTGGGTCTGGAGAAGGCCAAGATCACAGCCGTCAAAACGATGACCGCCGTCATGCCCAGGAGGGCCAGCGGGATGCTGGGTGCCTCGGTGGCACCGTTGTACTCCTGCATATCAAAGCCGGCCAGCACCAGCGCCGCGGAGAAGGGGTAAGCGGAGAGCAGGAGCCCGCTCTTAAAGAACAAAATGCAGTATCCCAGGAAAAAGGTCAGGATGGAGCCGCCCAGATAGGCGCCCCGCATCTGCCCGAAAATCAAAATCATGGGCATACAGACCAGGAAGGTGGTCAGCGCCGCGGCCACCACCTGTCCACCCTGCTGGAGGAGCACCCCGGGCGTCAGTCCCGGGAGGCCCGCCAGCATCCCGGTGAGCACCGTCACGGCCACGCTGTAAAGGCCAAACAGCAGGGACAGCAGGCCGGTGACCGCCAGCTTGCCCCCCAGGAGTTTGGGATAGGACACCGGGACGGTGAGCAGGTTCTTCATGGTGTCATGGGTATTCTCCCGGTCGATCAGCCACCCGCCGATCATCACCAGGGAGATGGGGAGAAACACCTGAGTATTGCCCCATACCACATTGGCGAACAGGTGGAGCATATCATAGTTTGGGTCCCGAATCTCCGGGTTCACGATCAGCTGGCTGCCGTACTGCACCACCGGACAGAGGGCCAGAGCCACAATGCCCACCAGCAGGATCTGGCACCGCCGCAGCTTCCACCACTCTGTTTGGATCATCTTCCACATACTCAACACCTCCTCAAACGCCCTGGCGCTTATAGACCAGCGCAATTAAGGCCAGAAACACCGCGGCCTCCGCTCCAGTCACCAGAAACGCCTGGGCGGTGGTGACGAAATAGGGGCTGACTCGCTCCAAAAGTCCCAGCATCTCGGCACCGGCATTAGAAAAGTCGAGATACTGGAAGTACCACCGGAAGGTCAGCGGCCCGGGCAGCAGCGTCCCCAGGTTCAGGCCGAAGGGCTGGGTGATAAAGAGGTCGTTCAGGCCGAAGATGTAGTTGACAGAGGTGTAGAAGAAGGTGATGATGACGGAGACGATATAGCTCCGGTTCAGCAGCACCACCAGCAGGATGCAGGGCAATGCCCCGGCCCACATCATGATCCCCTGGCCGACGCCCACAAAAAAGAGCCGCCAGAAGCCCACGGGCTCCCACCCGGCGGCCAGCACGATCAGCAGGATCACCAGGCCGCCCACCGCCATGAAAGCGATGGCAAAAAGAAACAGCAGGGCCATCTTTGCCATGGCCAAGGTCGGCTTTCTCACCGGCACCGTCATCAGGTTCTTCAGCGTGTCGTTGTCCTGTTCCTCAAAAAGCAGGTTGGAGGCCAGCACCACCAGGGCCGGCATGAGCAGCAGATAGGCGCTCATCTGGAACAGGGTGGACATCATGCCATCCACCGCCTCGGCCCCGCTGGTAAACTCCTGGAAGTCCGGCAGGAACAGGGCGCACCCCAGGGGGATCAGGGCGGACACGGCAGCAGCAGCGAAGAACAACGGCTTGCGCCGCAGCTTGGCAAACTCACACCACAGGAGTTTAAGCAATGCCCTCACCCCCTGTGATGCGCTTGAAGTAGTCCTCAAGGGTGTCCTCGTAGAGATGGGCGTCGGACACCACCAGCCCCGCCTCCACGAACCGCCGCACCGCCGCGCCGGTGTCCAGGCGGAGATCCCGGACGGTCAGTTCCTGCCCATTCTCCACAGCTACATCCCGCACGCCCATCTCCTGCTGGAGCAGCTGGGCGGCCACCGGTGCGTTGGACACGGTGAACCGGAGGACCTTCCCGTTCTTCTGCTCCAGCTCCGCCAGGCTCTCCTCTTCCAGGAGGACGCCGTGGTCGATGATCCCGATGTCATCTGCCAGCAGGGCGATCTCGGAGAGGATATGGCTGGAGAGCAGGATGGTCTTGCCCCGTTCGTCGCACAGCGCCCGGATGAAGTCCCGCACCTCGGCAATGCCGATGGGGTCCAGGCCGTTGATGGGCTCGTCCAGGATCAGCAGCTCCGGGTCGTGCATCACCGCCAGGGCGATGGCCAGCCGCTGTTTCATGCCCAGGGAGTACTGGGCGTAGCGTTTCTTGTCCCGGTAGGGCAGGTTCACCAGCTCCAGCGCCCCTTTGATATAGTTGGGACTTTTGAGGCCCCGGAGCCGGGCGAAGATCTGCAAATTCTCCGTCCCGGTCAGGTTGGGGTAAAACCCGGGGGACTCGATGAGACTGCCGATGCGGGGCAGGACGCGCTTTTCGTTCCCCTTCAGCGACCGGCCGAAGATGGTCACCGTGCCGGATGTGGGGACGGTCAGCCCTAAGAGCATCTTCATGGTGGTGGTCTTGCCCGCCCCATTGCGCCCCAGGAGGCCGTAGATACGTCCCTTCTGTACATGGAGATCCAGACTGGAGACGCTGACCTGGTCCCCGTAGCGTTTGGTTAGGCCCTTGGTTTCAATGATACAGTCGCTCATAAGCGGTACCTCCTTTGCTTGGTAGCAACAGGATAGCACCCGTACCTTGAGATAACGCTGAGCCAACCTTAATTTTTCTCTGAGATTTTGCGCAGGGCATGGGCAGGCCGACACTTTAGCGGTATAATATGGGCAAAGGAAGGGGGTGTCCCATGATGGAGCATAAAATCTTATTGGTAGACGATGACCGGGACCTTTTGGCGATGCTGTGTTCCATCTTCCGGCGGGCAGGCTACACCGATCTCGTGACCGCCTCCTCCGGACAAGAGGCTCTCCAGATCTGGCGTGAGCAGCAGCCGGCGCTGATCGTCCTGGATGTGATGATGCCGGGGATGGACGGCTTTGCGGTCCTGCGGGAGATCCGCCGCACCAGCCGCGTGCCCGTGCTGATGCTTACCGCCCGGGGCGAGGCGGAGGACCGCATCGAGGGGCTGGAGACCGGGGCGGACGACTACCTTCCCAAGCCCTTCCTGCCCAGGGAGCTGCTGCTCCGGGTGGGGGCCATCCTCCACCGGACTTACCCGGAGCCCAACCGGAAGGTGGAACTGGCAGCCTCCACGGTGGATTTGGAGAAAGCCGAAGTATGGAAGGACGGCGAACAGACGCCCTTAACGGCAAAGGAATTGCAGCTGTTCGAGAAACTCTATGAAAATGCCGGAAGGATCGTCACCACCGGCATCCTGTGCGAGACGATCTGTGGGGAGTTCTGGCAGGGCTACGAGAGCACCCTCTCGACCCATATCCGCCACCTGCGGGAGAAGATCGAGGCTAATCCCTCCAAGCCGGTCTCTCTGGTGACGGCCAAGGGGCTGGGATACCGGCTCAATCTGAAGGGGGCGAAGTCGTGAACCCGGTACAGCGGTTTTTCCGGCGCTACATTTTCTCCACCATTGGCATTTTGACGCTGTTCTTTGCGGTCAACATTGCTCTGGTTTTGGGCGTCATGGTCGCTGGATACATGAGCGGGACAGACAACGGGCTGTCTGTCCGGGAGGTGTCCGGCCATGTGACGCAGCAGGGCGGCGTCTGGACGGCAGACGATACGGCGCCGGCCCTGCTGCGGGAGCATGACGCCTGGGCCATGCTTTTAGATGAACGCGGCACTGTGGTATGGGAGCAGGGCCTACCGGAGGAGCTGCCCCGATCCTATACCAGCGCCCAGGTGGCCTCCTTCAGCCGCTGGTATCTTCAGGACTATCCGGTGAAGGTGTGGAGCCGGGAGGACGGCGCCTTGATGGTGGTGGGATTTGCACCGGGCACCCTAGTGAAATACTACTTTTCCATGGAGCTTTCCTCCCTGATGATGTTCCTGATGGGGGCCATCGCGGTCTTTGTGTGCAACCTGCTGCTGATGGTCTTCCTGACGCTGCGGAACACCCGCCGGGTGGAGAAGGCCATGTCCCCCATCCTGCGGGGCATCCAGGATTTGAGCCGGGGCAGTTACCAGCCCCTGGACGAGCACGGAGAACTGGCGGAGATCAACGCGGGGCTCAACCGAGCCGGGGATTACCTGATGCGCAAGGATAACACCCGGGCGGAGTGGATTCGCGGCGTGTCCCACGACATCCGCACCCCCCTCTCCATGGTGCTGGGCTACGCCAGCGAACTGGAGGATGACGACACTCTCCCCACCGAGGCCCGGCACCATGCCGGGATGATCCGGCAGCAGGGGGAGCGGCTGAAATCTCTGGTGGAGGATCTGAACCTGACCACCAAGTTGGAATACGCCCTCCAGCCCATCCGCCGGGAGGCAGTAGATCTGGTGGAGATCGGGCGGCAAGCGGTGAGCGAGGTGCTCAACGACGGTCTGCCGGAGCGGTATGAAATCACATTTTCCGAGACGCATCCGGGCCGCGCTGCCAGAATAGAGGGTGACGCCGCCCTTCTCCGGCGGATGCTGGACAACCTGATCCGCAACAGCATCGTCCATAATCCCCAGGGCTGCCATATCTCCGTCACGATAGGCGCGGAAGATGGGCGATGCACCTGCACAGTGACAGATGATGGCGTTGGAATGGATGCCGCCCGACTGGAGGCGCTGAACCGGGAAGCGGATGTCTCCAGCACCCAGGGCGGTGAGCACGGCTTGGGCCTCAAGCTGGTGCGGCAGATCGTGAAGGCCCACGGGGGAACGGTGCGGTTCTGGCAGGCTGTGCCTCATGGACTGGAGATTTGCATTTCTATCCCCACAAGGAATGTCTGAAAAGGGCGGGCGGCTTGCGAAGGGCCGCCCGCCCTTTGTTTGCCGTTCTCCCTGCCGCCTATTTACTCCGCCGCCACATCGTGCCGCCGGAGATGGTGGACGGCCAGGAGGGTGAACACCGCCGTGTAGCCAAAAGCGGAGAGCAGGAAGGGGGCGAAGTCCAGCTCCATATTCGGATTGTTGGCCCGCATCCCGATGCACAGCAGGGAGTACGGGAAGGCGTACCCGAACCCCTGGGCCGTGACAATCAGCCCCGCAATGCCTCCCACCAGGCCAAAGGCCACCGGCAGGGCGAAGGCACGAATGATCAGGCTGAAATAGAGTTGCACCGCGCACACCGACACGCCGCCGATGGCCCCGCACGCCAGCCACCCGAGCAGCTCCGGCGGGATGGGGCCGGTGAGCCCCACGATCTTCCCGCTGATAATAAACAGCGCCCCGATCCAGGCCTGGGAGAGCAGGGACATGACCGCCGCCCAGATCAGCTTGGCAAAGCACAGGGCCCCCACCGGCACCGGCGCGGTGAGAAAACTGTTCCAGTTGTGGTCCGTGTGCTCCAGCCGCCACTGCCAGGCGCAGAACACCCCCAGCAGGGCCGGCAGGAAGAACATGGAGGAGAACAGGGTGTGCTGGCTCCACAGGCTGTACCACTCGCTCCGCAGCAGCCCCAGATTCCCCAGATAGTTCATGGTGCCCAGGATGGCCGGGAAAATGGGCAGCACCACAAAGGCCAGCCACACCGGCGACCGGCGGAACTTGATGAGCTCCGCCCTCAGACAACGCAGCAGCATCCCTCACACCTCCTTCCGCACGAACAGCGCCCGTCCCACCAGCAGGAACAGCGCCGCCCACAGGCACAGCAACACCAGGTCGGTGGGCACCGGCCACTCCCAGTAGAACCAGGTGAACCGGGTGTCCGGATTCCAGTTCATCCCCACCAGGGACAAAAGGCCGTAGTAGCCCCAGGGGACGCACCGGGTCAGGGCCGGCGGGAACAGCAGGGACAAGATCCCGAGAAAGCTCCCGGAGATCCCACACACCAGGGCCACCGCCTGATTGGCAAAGCGCAGGGACAAGCCCTGCTGCAGGGCGTAGACCATCATAGACACCGCCCAGGAGATCAGGGTGAAGATCCCGAACCTCCCCCAAGGGACCTCCCCCGGGAACTGCCACAGGATGCCCACCCCCATGAAGAGCGCCCACCGGACCATGAGCAGGGCGGTCAGCACCAGGGCGCCCCAGGCCAGCTTGGCAGCATAGAGAGCTCCCGGCGCCGCCATAGTCTCCAGCAGTTTCAGGGTGGTCCCCTTGTGCTCCAGCTCGCAGTTTCGGCTGGCAATGGTGGCCACGCTGATGGGCATGATGATGGCGTCCACCATAGCCAGATTGTAAAGCAACAGCATCCAGCCCTGGCGGAGATCCTCGGCGTCCTGGCGGAGGAAGGTGGAGACGATCCACAGCAACTCCGCCGCCAATACAGCGGCGCACACCAGCAGGATCTTCCGCCGGCGGCACTTGAAAAACTCCAGCTTCAGCAGTTTCACAGGCTCGCCGCCTTTCCCGTCAGCTCCAGGAAAATGTCCTCCAAACTCTTCTGCCGCTCCTCTAAGCGGATGACGCCCAGATTGCGCGCCCCCAGCAGGCGGGTGAGCTGGGCGGCGATCTCGTCAGAGAGGATGGGGAGGATGAGGTATCCCCCTTCCTCCTGGCAGGGCACGGACTTCTCCTGGAGGATGGCCCGGGCCACGGCGTTGTTGGTGGTGCGCAGGGCCAGGTGGTGGCGGCTGCGGCCGTGGAGGGCCTCCAGGGTGTCCTGGAACACCAGCTCCCCCTCCCGGATGATGGCCACATGGTCCGCCATCTGGTCGATCTCACTGAGCAGGTGGCTGGATACCACCACCGTCATGCCGAACCGCTCGGGCAGGGAGCAGATCAGCTCCCGCATCTCCTGGATGCCCGCCGGGTCCAGGCCGTTGGTGGGCTCGTCCAGGATCAGCAGCTTGGGATAGCCCAGCAGGGCCGCCGCCAGGCCCAGCCGCTGTTTCATGCCCAGGGAGTAGTGGGCCACCCTCTTGCCTCGCTGACCATCCAGCCGGACGATCTGCAGCACCTCCCGGATATTTTTCTCCGGCACCCCCCGGAGGGTCTGGACGATGCGCAGATTCTCCTCCCCGGTAAGGTGGCCGTAGTAGCTGGGGCTCTCGATGAGGCTCCCCACCTGCCGGAGCACGGCCAGGCGGCTCCCGCCATCCATCTTCTTCCCCAGCACCCGGATGTCCCCCGCCGTGGGGCGCACCAGGCCCAGAATCATTTTCAGGGTGGTGGACTTCCCCGCCCCGTTGGGGCCGAGAAAGCCGTAGACGCTGCCCTCGGGCACATCCAGATCCAGGTGAGCCACCCGCAGGGCGTTTCCATACTGCTTGCACAGGTCGTGTGTCTCAATGATGTTCATGGCAAGACCTCCTTATGTCCCCAAGGATAGCACCCCTGCCTTACGCCCCGATGAAGCCCACCTTACGTTTACCTTACTTCTTCGGCCGGGTCTGGACGGATGGACAGGATTTGGTATAATGAAAGGGAAAATGATAAAGGAGGCCGCAGTATGGCCTATCGCATTTTGATCGTGGACGACGAGGCCGCCCTGCAGAACATGGTGAAGGAGATCCTAACCCAGGTCGGCTATGAGACAACCTCCGCCCTCACCTGCGCCCAGGCGCTGGAACAGTTCCGGGCCGCGGCGCCGGACGCGGTGCTGCTGGACGTGAACCTGCCGGACGGGGACGGCTTCTCCCTGTTAGGGAAACTCCGGGAAAACCGGGACGTGCCGGTACTGTTCCTCTCCGCCCGGGACGAGGACGCCGACCGGCTGCAGGGCTTGGGCCTGGGTGCGGACGACTACATCACCAAGCCTTTTCTCCCTCAGGAGCTGCTGCTCCGCCTGCACGCGGTGCTCCGGCGGGTGTACCGGGAGGAGGTCCAGACCGCCCGGCTGGGGGACGCGGAGATCGACTGGGGCAAGAGCGCTGTCCGCCGAAACGGGGCGGAGACCGCTCTCACCGCCAAGGAGTTCATTCTGTTGAAGAAGCTGTGGGATGCCCGGGGCAACATCGTCACCATCGACGCCCTGTGCGCCGCATTGTGGGACGGGCCTCTGGTGGGCTATGAGAACACGCTGATGGTCCACATCCGCCGCCTGCGGGAGAAGATCGAGGCGGACCCCTCCCACCCAAACTATCTGCTGACGGTGCGGGGGCTGGGCTACCGCCTCAGCCGGGAGGGGACGAAATGAGTTTACGGAGCATTTTCAAGGGGGCCATGCTGGTGACCGCCTCGGCGGCGCTCATCGCCGTCATCACCATAGCGGGCATCCTGGCCCTCGCCTTCTACTACTCTGACGGCGGCCGGAGTTGGAGCGTCTCCATCACCCGTGTCTCCGACGCCCTGACCTATGACGGGACGGAGTATGACTTTTCCGGGGATGCGCTGCTGGGGGATGACCGCTGGGCCATCCTGATCGGAGAGGACGGACAGGTGATCTGGTCCCTCCGTAAACCCGCCGACGTGCCGGAGCACTATACCCTCACGGACGTGGCCTCCTTCACCCGGTGGTATCTGGGCGACTACCCGGTGCAATGCCGCATCCGGGACGACGGCCTGCTGGTGGTGGGCTCGCCCAAGGGAAGCATGTGGAAGCACGACATCTCCATGCAGTCCCGTCTGCTCCACGACGCGCCCCTGTGGATCGGCGGCATCTTTCTGCTGGCCCTCGGGTGCGTGCTGCTCCTGGCCTACTTCGCGGTGCGCCGGTGGTTCCGGCAGGCCCAGCGGGTGCGGGACGCCGCCCGGTCCGACTGGATCAACGGCGTGTCCCACGATATCCGCACCCCCCTCTCCATGGTCATGGGCTACGCCGCCCAGATGGAGGGGGCGGCGGATCTGCCGCCGGAGCGCCGAAAGCAGGCGGGGATCATCCGCGCCCAGAGTCAGGAGATCCGGGACCTGGTGAACGACTTGAACCTCACCATGCGGCTGGACTGCGCCATGCAGGCCCTGCGGAAGGAGCCCCTCCAGGTGGAGGCGTTTCTCCGCCAGACCGCCGCCGACTTCCTCAACGGCGGCATGGGCGAGGGCTTCGACTTGGAGATGGATCTGCCGTCGGAGCCCCTGCCCCAAATCGAGGCAGACCCCTTCCTGTTGCGCCGGGCGGTGAACAACCTGCTCACCAACTGCGTGCGGCACAACGCGCCGGGCGGCTCCATCCGTCTGGGGGCCAGAGCCGAGGGGAAATCGGTGGTCCTCTTTGTGGCGGGCGGCGCGGCGGCAGGCATTCCGTCGGTGGCCGATCCCACCCGTCAGTTGGAGGCCGACGGCTCCGCCGCCCACGGCACGGGCCTCAAGCTGGTGCGACAGATCGCCGAGGCCCACGGCGGGACGGTGCAATTTGAGCAGGGGACATCCCACGGACTGAAGGTTTTCATTTCCCTGCCCGCAAGCAATGCCTGAAAGAAGGCGGGCGGTTTTTGGACCGTCCGCCTTCTTGCTTACTCGCGGCCGTGATACAGTGGACTATAAGGTACTGAAATAAGTCTCTGCCATCGGAGAAATCTTACCAGCGAAATATAAGGAAAGTATCAGGGCGGGTACTATTTTGAACAAGTTATTCCCCCATCAGCCGCTACGCTGACTTTTGCTTTTGCATCCAAGTACTTCCCTTCCAAATCAGCGAGGTAATTCTGACGATACGCAGAGATATGGCCATGATTTGATGTCACAAAATAACCATACCGAGTCTTATCAATAAGGCCGAGGCGGCACAGTTCACTGAATGCCTTTCTAACGGTTTCCGGACTGCTCCCGGCCGTTTTTGAAAGCTCTGTGTATGAGGGCATTTTTGTCCCCAACCCATACTCCCCATGAAGGATACGAAAGAAAATCTCATTGGCAAGGCGCTGATATACTTTCTCGCGTACTTCAATGTCCCAGCTCATGCAGTGTCTCCTTATCCGAATGTCTTTTTGATCTCGTCCAACTCTTGCGCGTTTTCCACCCAATTCTCCACATAACCGCAATTACAGCAAACATAGCGGATCACTGGAATTTTACCGAACAAGGTCATCCTTGTGGTATAGATGTTGTTCCCACTGGCGTGTCGTGCCGGATGATCCGGCACACGCACGATTTTTTCCGAATGACATTTGGGGCAGCACCTTGAATTTTTCATCGTCAATCTCTCCTTGTCACAACAAGCAAAACGCAGCACTCCGTCAGCAAAGCCGCAGCCCAAATCCAAAGAGCCGGCGGCCATATCCCAACCAGTGCTGCAGCCAGCAGCATAATAAGCGGGACGAGGTATTTGCGGGGATGATGCCACAGATCGCTTTCGGTTTTCCAGCCACGGATCGGATACCTCCACTCCAGAACGACCGAAAGGATGGCGCTTTGCAGAGCAAACAGAAGAAGCGTTATCCCATGGACAAAACCAGTGCCGCCGTTGATGAGCTGCCAGCTGCAAAGGTAGATGCAGGCGACAATGCTGTTGATTGCGAAGATAAACAGGCAATACTTTCGGCAAAACCGCTCCGCCTGTCCGGGCAGCACGCGGATCGCCTGCTCCAAATCCGGGTCGCAGGACAGCAGTGTACAGATGGGCGTGTTGAGGCAAAGGATCGCAAGGCCGATGGGAAACATATTCATGCCTTGAACTTCGCCAAACAGCAGCGGCAGAAAACCGGCGACCGCGGCCAGGCCCGCAGTGTTGATAAGGTATGTCTTGTTCGCCATCAAATAGCGCAACAGGTAGGTGAAGACGTTCCCGGTGCGGCCTGTATGCCGGACAGCTTTCTTTGCAACGCCGGCACTATAAAAATCATAGGCATCCGCAAAAGCCAGATACAGTACTGCGGTGATCACACTCACCGCCGCCGCAGAAAGGACCGCCGCCCACTGGCGCAAGAGCAAAATAGCGGCCAGGATGCCGGCGGCCCAAAGGAGCGGCAGCACAGCATGACCTCTCCGGCACATCCGATACCCCGCCGCCGTCACCACACACGCCATACAGCCGCACAGGACCGCAAGGGCGATCTCCCCTATTCTCCATGAGGCGGCCGCAAAGAACAGCGCCCAGACCAGCAGCGTTTTGGTCACCAGGGTATGCGCCCCCAGCACCAAGACATAGCCAAAGACAAAACCGCGGTGATCGAGAGGGAGCATCAACATTCCCTGCATGGCCTCCATCTGCCGCCGTCCGGTAAGCACCTGCCACATGACGCCGGCGGTAAACAAGGTGGACGTCAGATAGAGGATCGCGGGGGCAACCGCAACCCGAATTTCCGCCGCGTAGATGGCGATAAACAGGATCGCCGCCGCCAAAAGACTCTTTCTGGCGCTCTCATACTTGGCCCCAAAGAACTGCTTGGAGAGTGCCTTAATGGTGTTCTTCATCAGCCAGCACCTCCCGGATCTTCCCGGCAGCGATCTCCGTGCCGGTAAACGTCCGGCCGATCCTGCCCTGCTCCAAAACCAGCACGCGGTCAGAGGTCAAACAGATGCTCTCCAAAATATGGGACGAAAACAGGAGTGTCCCATACTGCTGATAGCCGCCCATGAGCTGGTACAAAAATTCCGTGCTTTGGAAATCGAGCCCGTTCACAGGCTCATCCAAAAGCAGCAGTTTTGGCCGCAGGGCAAATGCCGTAATGAGATAGGCCTTTTTCAGATTGCCGGTGGACAGCTCCTTTAGGAGCACGTCGGTATAGTCCTCGAAGTGGAAGCCTTTTACCAGGCCGGTCACATCCGGCAAGGCCACGCCATAGGACGCAGCCACATACGCCAGGTACTCCCGGAATGTGAAATACGGAAACGACCGATCCTCCGCAAAGACAATGTACCGGCTCCGCTTGAACGCCTTGTCCCGGAATGAGAACGAATGGCCGTCCCATGCCGCCTCATCCAGATGGTAGCCCGGCAGCAGACCTGCCACGGTCTTGATGAGGGTCGTTTTCCCGGCGCCGTTCAGACCGATCAGCCCGACAACCTCATGCTCCCCCAAATCCAGCGAAAGCCCAGAGAGTACGGGATGGCCGGCGGTGTACCAGACGCTTAAATTGTTGAGGGAAAGAAGTGCCGTGCTGCTCATACCGCTCACCCCCGATTCTCTTTGTCCTTCTTCCAGATCGAATAGGCGGAATACAGGAAGGAACCGCCAAGGAAGATATACAGCAGTGCAAACGGGATGTTCATGGTGACGAAGCTGAAAATCATACAGCCGATAAAAACGATGCCGAGGATCAAACGGAAATAAAAGTGACGCATATGGATAACCTCCTACCTTTTTGCTTGTTTGCGGGCTTCTTGTTTACAATGCAAGCATACACCAAAAGAAGCCCGCCGGCGGAAATGTCCGCAAACGGTAGGTTTTTGACCACGAAAAAGCGGCGGGCGTCCCAAAGGCTGCCCGCCGCACCTCGCATGGAGGTTATTCCGTTTTGATCGCCTGGAAGGACAGCGTAACGACCGATTGAAATATGCCGTCCTTATCATCCGTGCTGACGGTCCCATCATAGCGGTCTGCTGCCGTCTGTACGCTCTTCAGTCCCCATCCATGAAATGCTCTGTCCGGTTTTGTGGTCAGAAGTTTCCCGTCCTCCCGTTTCAGGTCATGCCCATATCCGTTTTCCACTTTGATGATCAGCATAGCGTTGATCCGCCGGATGGTCAGATTGAGAAAGCGCAGGTCATCGGGTGCGGCCTGCGCCGCCTCCAAAGCGTTGTCCAGCAGGTTCCCTAAAATGGTTGTCAGGTCAACGCTGCGAATATTGGTATTGTGGGGATACTCGATGTTGACCCTGGTTTTGATCTGCTCCTGCTCCGCCAATGCCATTTTACTGCTGATCAAGTAGTCAAGGGCCTTGTCGCCCGTCCAAACCGTCTGGGAAATCTCCCGGACGGGGGTTCTCAGATCCTCGCAGTACCGGGCTGCCTCCTCCGTATCCCCTTGCAGGAGGCATTGATAAATAGCCTCGATATGATTGTGCAGATCGTGATAGAGCTTGGCGTTGCCCTCATAGGTACGGCGCAGCGCCTGATAATCCCGCTCCACGATCTCAGCCTGCTCCTGCTTCAGCCGCGCGATTTCCGACTCCATCTCACGCTGGCGGTTGACTCGATAAAACAGGATTGCGAACATCAGCACCATGGAGAGGATGATCCAGGTCCCCACCAGGTCCTCGTCCAGCGGGAGCGTCTTTTGCTCAGACAAGGTCACCGCTCCGACCATGCCGAGGATGACAAGGACCGACAAGCTCCGCATTGCCCCGCCGCTTTGCCCACTCTGCCGGATCAGCATAACTGCGCCGCCCAGCATCAGCGCGCGCGTCAGCCAAACGCCGGCCAGGGATTCCAAAGCCGCCGGCTCAAGAAAGCTCCGCGAATGAAACAGGATGCCCAGGCCGGCTTGCAGCAGGAAATCCCACAGCCCAACCCCAACTTCGTAAAAGAAGGCCAGGAACAGGCATAGATTGAGCTTATCCCGCAGGTAATACCAGGAGACGGCGGTTATCACCAGCAGCTCAACGGCCAGCGGCCCAATCGCGGACTGGGACACCGTTTGCAGGGCTGTGACCAGGACACCCCCGATGCCGGCAAGCAGCATGGCAGCTCTTCTCGGCTGAAATCCTGTCACCCTGGATACCAGGAAAAGCCCGGCAAACAGCCGGAGTTCATTGGTGAAAAAATAGGAGAGCGTCAGCAGCCATGCCATCATATATGCGCCCCCCAGAACTCATTGATCTTCTGCTTTACCTCCTGCAGGTGGGAGCGGCTGATGGGCAGCTGCTCGCCATTCTTGAGCACCGCCATCCCGCCGCTGATTTTCATAATGTGAATGATATTGACAATACAGCCACGGTCAATAAAGATGAACTCCGGCGTGTTCAATTCGTCGAATACCTGCTGCAGGCTCTTTCTGACTTTCGCAGTCCCGGTGCTTGATACAATCATGGCGTTTTTCCCATCCCGCTGGACATAGAATATATCCTTGAACGGGATCTTCTCCAGGCGGCTGGCGGTCTGGATGGTGTACTCCTGTCCGGCTTCCAGCTCAATCAGTCTTGCGGCGTCCAGCACCGCGGCGGGCAGCTTTGCTTCCAGGTTGTTCTTTGGAACATAGCGGAAGATGGACAATTCAAACGCGTCAATGGCATATTCCGTGTGCGAGGTCACAAAAATGATCCTGACGTTGGGTAAAAATCCCTTGATCTGCTGCGGGAGTTCCATGCCGCTGATCCCCGGCATTTCGATATCCAGCAGGATCAAATCATAGAAAAAGGCGTCGTCAGTGATATCATAAAGCAGATTGCGGCTCTGGGTATAGGTTGTGATCTCACAGCCGATCCCCGCCGCTTGCAGGCACTCCCTGACCATCCGCTCATGCAGGGCAACAGACTTTTCTTCGTCGTCACATATCGCAATCTTGACCAAAATCCATCCCCCTCCCTATTCTGGAATTATGTCGGTGCTCAGCGGTTCCTGAAGGCACCGATCTTATCCCCTATTATAGGTTCTATTGGTTGGGAAGACAAGAGCATCCTCAAAAGGCTGCCGGCTTGACGAAGCCGGCAGCCTTCTTCATATGGGAAGCGCCCTCCCGTCTGGAGCCGTTCCGATGGCCTTTTTGAATAGCAGCCAGGTGCTGAGAAAATAGCAGATCAGCAGCAGTATCAGGATCCCCGCCGTCACAGCGATCTGCGCCATCAGGGTGCCGAACCCGATGTAGGCAGCGATCTCCGCGGACACGGTCTGCAGGAAATAGACGATCACCACCATTGAAACGAGAATCGCTACGGCGATGGGAAGCCCAAACCACACTCCAAGCTGCCGGAGCACCAGCCTTCCGATGCGTCCCTCTTCCACGCCCAGTTTCCGCAGGACGGAGAAGCGGTAGCGGTACTGGCCCGCGTCCAGGAGCTGCTGCAGGGACAGTACCGTGAGGCAAATGACCATCAGCACTACGGCCCCGTAGAGCATGGCGGCCTGCAGGACAAAGTTCCCGGCCTTCGTGCTGTTCACCTGCAGGGTGCTCAGCCGGATGGAGTAGGATACGCCGGTGTCAGCCAGCTCCGGGTACTGGCCGGTAAAGGCCTGCTCCAGTTCCCGGGCGTTGTCATAGGAGATGGCCTCCTCTGTTGTGATGTAGCGGTTGCACATCACCGGGAGCAGTTGCTCACACACGCTGTCCGGGAAGATGTAGAGGACATCCGTGTAGGAGTTGTAGGCCGTCTCCCCGATGGAGTCCTCATAGAAGGGCTGCGCCGAGAGGGTCAGCGTACCGGCGTCGGTCTGCACCTGCGGATGCTCCCGCAGGAAGCTGTCCCGCTCTTCCTCCGTGGCGATGGCCTTCCACTGGGTCGCAAATTCTCCGTCCGCCAGGGTGATGGGCGTATAGCCCAGCATCTCCCGGATGGCGTTGTAGTCGCTCAGGGCGATGGCCGCGACGGGGAACTCGTATTTCACCCGGTTGTGGAAGTCCGCCCGCTCCGGCAGGTACAGGCTGAAGGCGCAGTCGCCTGCCACGGGGATATGGTGCCCGGTAAGGTACGCCGTGACCTCGTCATAGTTGTCGTCGGGCAGGTCCGCCTCCTCATACACGTCGTTATACCGGGAGAAGATCTGCACATCGTACATGGAGCGCTCGTCCAGGTATCCGGAGGCCCACCCCACCAGGATCGGCGCGGCGATGAATAGGAAGATGGCCAGCACCAGGGTCACACAGGTCAGCGACATCGTCTTACTGGTGATGCTCAGCTTGGAGATGATCTGCCCGAAGAAGAACAGGTTTTCTCCCTTGTAGCGGTGCTCCGGCGCCCCCTCCTTCCACGCCGCGAGAAAGCTGCTGGCGAGATAGAGCAGGGCGCAGATCAGGAAGATCAGATCCACCAGGACAAAGAGCAGGTACTGATTGACGCCCCCACCTCCCAGGGCCAGAAGATAACGGCTGTTCAGCGCCGGCATGCTGGCCGCCGCAATGGTATTCAGAAGGGAGCAGAGTAGAAGCCCGGAGAGGAGCGCCGGGAACCCGCCTTTCCTCCGCCGGAGCATCCAGAGGACCGGCCACAGAAGGCTCATGGCCGGAAACAGAATGTTCCCCCCAAACATGAGCTGCACGGGCAGCGCAAAGCGGCTGTCCCAGTAGAACAGAACCTTCTGCACCCCGGTCACACACATCCAGACCGAGAACACTTCAAAGATAATCGCAAGCACCCAGATCCAGCGGCTTTTGCGAAGCGCCGGCCCGTTTTCCCGGTCCGCCGTGAGCATGTCGATGATCTTCATCTTCCGGATGGCCCGGGTGTTGGAGAGGCCCACCACCAGGAAGCTGAGAATGAAGAATCCCGCCGTCAGCAGCACAGTGTCAGGGAACATCGTCCAGGTGATCTCATACTGCTTTCCATAGGAGGTGAGCAGCAGCGCCGTGATGAACTGGGAGCAGAACACCCCCAGAAAGATGCCGGCGGCAATGGACACCAGCCCCATCAGGAAGGTTTCTGCGAAGAAGAGCCGGCCGATGGTCCGCTGCTCCATCCCCATGACGGACTGGAGGGCAAACTCCCGTTGTTTCCGGCGGAGCATATAGCGGTTGACGAAGCGGATCAGGAACAGCAGAATCAGAGTGACGGCGCAGATGGCCAGCTTCATGCCGTCGCTGAGCATGGTGAAGTCATACTCCGTTCCAATATCCGGCTCGTAGTAGCTGCTGGAGATAGAGAGAAAGGAATAGAACAGGGTGACGCAGACGGTCATGGTCAGGAGGTAGACCAGGTAGTCCTGGATCGACCGCCGGGCGTTTCGGAGGACGAGCTTAGCATACATGGCTCTCCCCTCCTCCCAGCAGAGTCAGGACATGCAGGATCTTCTCAAAGAAGGCGCTCCGGCTGTCGCTGCCCTTATTCAATTCGGTAAAAATCTTCCCGTCCTGCAGGAACAGGATTCGGCTGGCATAGCTGGCGGTGAAGGCGTCGTGGGTCACCATGAGGATGGTGGCGCCCAGCTGCTCGTTGATGCTCTGGATGGTGGATAGGAGCATCTGCGCCGAGTGGCTGTCCAGCGCGCCGGTGGGCTCGTCAGCCAACAGCAGTTTTGGGTGATTGATGATGGCCCGGGCGCAGGCACACCGCTGTTTCTGTCCCCCTGATACCTGATAAGGGTACTTATCCAGGATGTCCCGGATATTCAGCTTCTCGGCCATCTCCCGGATGCGGGGCTCCACCGCACCGGCGGGCGCCCCGTTGATGGCGAGGGCAAGGGCGATATTCTCGGAGATGGTCAGGGTATCCAGCAGATTGAAGTCCTGAAAGACAAAGCCCAGGTTTTCCCGACGGAACCGGGCCAGGGACTTGGGCCGCAGCTCCGTCACGTCCGTCCCCTCCAGATAGATGTGGCCGGCGCTGACGGTGTCGATGGTGGAGATGCAGTTGAGCAGGGTGGTCTTGCCGGAGCCGGAGGCCCCCATGATCCCCAGGAACTCCCCTTCCGGGACGGAAAAGCTGATGTCCTGGACGGCCTTCGTGACATTTCCCCCGTTGCCGTAGTATTTCTGGATGTGCTCCAGCTTCAAGATAGGCTCCATGTGTCCTGCCTCCTATGTTCGTTTCTTGCCCCTATTGTACCTGCCGCGCGGCCGCTTTTGTATCAACTTTTCTTTCACAGTTCTTACAAAAATGTAAGAAGTGCAGAGCCGGTCAGCTCTGCACCCCTGTGATAAAGTCGTTGATATGGAAGGCGAGGGTGATGGTGGTTCCGCTGCTGCCATCTGAGGATGCGGACAGCCCGATCCCCAGCTTGTCGCACAGACGCTTGCAGAGATACAGGCCGATGCCGGTGGAGCTGTGGATGGTCCGCCCGTTCTGGCCGGTAAAGCCCTTCTCGAAGATCCGCGGCAGATCGCTCTCCGGGATGCCGATCCCGTTGTCCGCAATGGACAGGAGCACCTGGTCCCCCGACCGCTCCGTGAAGATGTGCAGGACGGGCTGCTCCGGGGAGCGGTACTTGACGGCGTTGCTGATGATCTGATTGAGGATAAAGCGCACCCATTTATCGTCGGCATAGACGACTATCTCCAGGTCATCCACCGTGATGGCCATATCGCACTGCCGCAGCAGATACTTATTGTCGGCGATGGCCCCATGCACCACATCCGCCAGGCTCATCTCCCGGATGGAGTAGTCCTTCTCTGTGTGCTCGCTGCGGGCGTAGTAGAGGGCCTGCTCCGCACAGCGGTTGATGTTCTCCAGCTCCGCCAGCACCTCCCGGGAAAAGGGGGAGCGGTTGTTCTCACACAGCAGCTTCAGCGCGGTGATGGGCGTCTTGACCTCGTGGACCCACTGCTCGATGTAGGTCCGATATTCGCCCCGCTCCCGCTCCACCTCGCCGATCCGCTCCAGCATGGACTTCCCGGCCATCTTCAGGAGCTGATAGTACACCTGCTCCTCCGCCTGGTCCGGCACCGGCATGACCTCGGGGAGCAGATACCGCTCCTTCAGCTGCCCGGCCATTTCCAGCAGCTTCTCCAGCCGTTTCTTTCGGGAGACATAGCCGGCGGCAAGGTACAGGGCCAGGACAAGCGTCCAGGCGGTAAGGATGAACAGGACCGTCTGAATGTCGTTCCCCACCGCCAGCAGGAACAGGGACAGAGCCAACGCGCCCAGCAGGTTCAGCAGGATGACGGGCAGATGGTTTTTGAGAAACAATTTCCCGCTCATATGGTGTACCCCTGCCGGTGCTTGGTCTTGATAAAATCTGTCAGGCCGAGGCCGGCCAGCTTCTCCCGGATGCGGGTGATGTTGACGCTCAGGGCGTTGTCATCCACATAGAGCTGGTTGTCCCAGAGGAAGTCCACGATGTCGCTGCGGGAGCAGATCTTCCCGGCGTGTTTGAAGAGGTAGTAGAGGATCTTGACCTCGTTCTTGGTCAGTTCCGCCGCCTTCCCGCCGTATGCGATGGTGCTGTTCTCCAGGTGCAGCTCGGCGCCATTCCAGGTGAGGACCTCAGCGGCCTGGGAACTGGCTCCCGCCTTTCGCAGCAGGGAGGCGATCTTGGCCAGCAGAATCGCCGGATTGTACGGCTTTGTGATAAAGGCGTCCCCGCCCAGCATGATGCTGTTGAGCTCGTCCATGTCCGTGTTGCTGCTGGTGACAAAGATGATCGGCAGGTCGGAGAAAGCCCGAATCTGGGAGCAGATCTCGAAGCCGCTGCTCCCAGGGAGCTTGATGTCCAGGAGGACGAGGTGGGGCGCAAACGCCCGGAATTGCTCCACAGGATTCGTAAAGTCCGTAACCGCTTCCACCTCATACCCGTTTCCGGCCAGGAGGTTTTTCAGCTGCGCCTGGATGGTGGGATCATCCTCGATGACCAGAATTTTCTCTTTCATAACGACACCTCCCGGAATTTTCATTATACTGTATCCGTGAGCATTTCGCAATCAGCCAAATGACAGAGGACACACTACAAACTGAGGAGGTATAAGATCATGATCTACACGGAAACCGAGAAAAAGGAACTGGATGAAGTCCGCATGGTATTCGCGGAGCATCTCCAGCAGTGCCCGGATTATGAGCTGCTGTGGTCGGACAAGGTGGGTTACGTCTGGCTGGCCATCGGCCTGGAGCCGCTCTATGTGGATACCGGCCGCCGGATCGAGTCGGCGGAAGACCTCTGCCGGGAGTGCCTGGAGAGCATCGGAATGGACACCCTATATCTCACCGACAACGACCACGGGCTGGAAAACGCCGATCCCCTGGAGCGCGCCGAGATCCGCCGGCGCTGGAAACCCTTTATGGATCAACTCCCGCAGTTCGCCTATCTCTGCGGGGAGATCCTCCCGCAAAAGGACTAATGTAAAAGCCTGCCGGCTGCCTCATGAGGGACAGCCGGCAGGCTTCAGTTGATCGGCAAAACCAGTTCCGCCCTGGCGCCGTGATCGGTATTGGCCAGATTGGGCGGCAAATCCCATTCACTTGCCTTTGTCGGACTCGGCTGTGTCCTCTAATCAAATCAGTTCAATACAGCCTGATATCCATTTGTCTGATCCCCGGTGATGGTAATGCAATAGGATTCACCAAAGTGTGCCTCCCACGAGATTGGCTCCATATACTTTGTGATGTCATCCGGATATACATTTTCATAGTTGGGCGCCACATATTCGGTTATGATTCTAAACTGCATGGACAGCTCGAAGGTGTCAGAAGAGAGATTGAGTTCCTCCCGATTCCACACCACAATATTATCCGAGTCGTGCTGGATCAGCGATCCGTCCGCGTTGGATATGCCGCCGCTGTATTCGCGGCCGCCTGCGCGATAATCATAAACCAGCAGCCCAACATCTTCTTCTGTGTCCAATTTTAGGTGCAGGGCAATTTCATCATCAGCAGGCACATATTCGTCAGGAATAATCTGATTGTAAATAACGAGGCTCAGGCCCAGCACAATCACAGCCGCGGCAGCAATTCCGATGATCTTTTTCATTTGAGAAACACTCCTGTTGATCCACTCAATCCTTTTTGCGTGTGAAGAAAATTCCGATGAGTGCGGCGATCAAGATAACAGGCGCCACTCTGACAAACAGCCATTCAAAGGCGTGGAACGCCACTCCCAGGACAGCGGTTTCAGGGTCACTGTAATCCCAGCCCAAATAAGGACTGTTTACTATAATCAGGGCCGCAAACATCACGAGGATCATGGCACATATGGAAATCAGCAGCCAGCGAATGATAGCTCTTCTCATGGTCTTCCTCTGCGCCAGCTGCAAATTGATCACCTCCAATTTTTCAGAAATTGCTTGTAAGCGATCCGCCTCCGACTCCATAACTGTTTCTCCCAGCAGCGTGCTCACAGGCGTTTCCAGCGCCTGCGACAGGGCAATCAACAGATCGGCGTCTGGAACCGACAAGCCTTGCTCCCATTTTGAAACTGTTTGCCGCACAATGTTCAGCTTGACGGCAAGCTCCTGCTGGGAAAGGCCCTTTGCTTTTCTGATCGCTTTTATATTTTCGTTGAGCATAAAGGACAGCCTCTTTTCTTTCCGTCGCTGCCGTTATTGTAGCCGAAATTGCCCGTTGCCGCAAGCAACGGGTCTTAACATCCCCAGAAAGCGGCAATAAAGCCTGCCGGCTGCCCCTTGAGGGGCAGCCGGCAGGCTTCAGTTGATCGGCAAAACCAGCTCCGCCCTGGCGCCGTGGCCGGTGTTGGCAAGATGCAGGGCCCCGCCGTGGCGCTTCGCGGTCTGGGCGGCGAAATAGAGGCCCATCCCCATGTGGCCCTCCTGGGGCCGGCTGGCGTCGCTGGTGTAGAAGGCCTGGCCCCCCCGGGCCAGGGCCTCCGCGGAAAAGCCGGGGCCGGTGTCCTCCACGGCGATGGTCAGCGCCTCGCCGTCCGCGGCCACGGACAGGGTGACGGCGCCGCCGGTGGGCGTGTAGCGCGCCGCGTTGTCCAGCAGATTGCTCACCGCCCGGTCCAGGTCCCCCCGGTAGACCGCCAGCTCCAGCCGGGGCGCCTCCGGGCAGCGGAACACCGCCGGCTTTGCCCCGCAGAGGCTTTGGCCCACCTCCCGCCAGCCCTCGGCCAGCGCCGGGAGGGAAAACGTTTCCTTTTTCCGGCTGAGGGCGGCCTCGGAGCCGGTCATGGCCCGTAGCTGGGCCACATAGTCCTGGAGGCGGAGGGCGCTGCGGAAAATGGCGTCCACACTCTCCCGCTGGCCCTCGGTCAAGGCGTCCTCCCCCAGCAGCTCCGCGTTGCCGCTGATGACGCTGAGGGGGGTCTTGAGGTCGTGGGTCAGGGCCGCCAGCTCCAGCCGGCGCTGCTGCTCCATGCCCCACTGGCTCTCCAGGGACTCCGCCAGGTTCCGCCGCAGGTCGTCCATGGCCTTTAGCGTCGCCCCGAACTCCCGCACCCTCGCCCGCCCGGTGATGGGCACGTCCAGCCGCCGCTGGGCGATGGCCTCCGTGGCGCCGGTGAGCAGGGCGGCGTCCCGCCGCAGGAGGCCGGCGAAGTGATGGGTGGAAATGGCGCCCGCCGTCAGCCAGGCGAGCAGCAGAACGATGGTGGCGCAGGTCTGGAACTCCGGCAGGCGGCGCTGAAGCACCTCGGCGCCGTAGGGCATGGAGTAGTCATATTGGATTACGCAGGTGGTCCCGTCCGGCAGCTGGGTCAGCCGGTGGTACTGGGAGTAGAACATTCCCTGGGGGTCCCGCTCCCCGGCCAGGGCGGCCTCGGCGTAGTCCAGGTGCTTCTCATCCATGTTCCCCGGGTCCCGCACCTGCCCGCCCCCGTCAAAGATGGCCCAGCGGTAAAAGTAGGGGATCTCCTCCGTGTCCAGTTCCCCGGAGGAGAGGGCCTGGGCCACCGCCTCCACCCCGCTGGCGGCGGTGTTGGCCGGATACACGATGCCATACCGCATCATGGTGGTCATGCCAAACCACCAGAGGACCGCCAGCAGGATGACCACGACGCCGGTGGTGATCAGATACCGCCAGAACAGCGCGGTGAGGCCGGCGGGCCGTCTTATCCATTTTTCCACTTGTAGCCCACCCCCCAGACGGTTTCAATAGGGCTCTCCCCTGCCGGGCGCAGCTTGGCCCGGATGTTCTTGATGTGCTCCGTCACGGCCGAGGCGTCCGCCTCGCCGTCGTAGCCGAAGGCCGCCTCATAGAGCTGCTCCTTGGAGAAGGTCTGGCCCGGGTGCATGGCCAGGTACTCACAGATGGCGTACTCCCCCTTGGTCAGTTTCAAGGGCGTGTCCTTCCAGTACACCGCCCGCTCCCCCAGGTCGAAGTCCAGCGCCCCCCGGCGCAGGCGGGCATGGGGCGTGCGCTGCTCCCGGCGAAGGTGGGCCGCCACCCGGGCCCGCAGCTCCGCGACGCGGAAGGGCTTGGTGAGGTAGTCGTCCCCGCCCAGCCCCAGGCCGGTGAGCACGTCGGCCTCCTCGGTCTTGGCGGTGAGGAAGAGGATGGGGCAGTCCGCCAGCCCCCGGATGCGGCGGCAGAGGGCGAACCCGTCCTCCCCCGGCATCATCACATCCAGCAATATGCAGTCCGCCCAGCGGCAAGCGGATTCGTCCACCTCCCGGCCGCTCAGGCGGGTGGACACCTGGTGCCCGTCCCGCTCCAGGGCGGTCCTCAGCAGGGCGCAGAGATCCTTGTCATCATCCACCACCAGGATATGGGCCATCATGTCACCTCAGTTCAGCAGAAGGTACAGCCCCCAGGAGAGGGCGTAGAGAATGTAGATGTGGGCGGGATAGAAGGCATAGAACAGCAGCTTATGCCCGCCGCCCCGCCGGCCATTATACCACAGCATCAGGGGCGCCGCCAAGATGCCGTAGATCTCATAGTACTGGGTGAAGAGCTGCCACCAGACGAAGTCCGGGGCCATAGCGGAGGCTATGGCGGCCATATAGACTACGCCATAGAGGATGTAGTAGACGGAGAAGGCCGCCACCTGCACACCCCGGCGCTTTCTAAACAGGTAGAGCACCAGCCCCATCACCAGCACCGGCCAGCCGCTGTCCCCGGTGGTGCCCCATGTGGGCAGGACCGAGTAGGCGGCAAAGCCCAGCGGCGTGGCCAGAGCGGGAAAGGCCACAGACAGCTGGCTTGCCAGGATGGGCCAGGCCAGGGGGAGGATCACCGCCGCCAGCCCGGGCAGGACCTTTTTCTGTCCCAGCCAGTCGATGCCCTGCCAGATCACCATGAGCACCGCGAAGGTGGTCATCATGCCGTTCCCCGGGTAGAACCCGTCGGGCCGCACCAGGATGCCGCCGAAGGCCATGAAGAACAGCAGGGCGGACATGGCGGCGGAGAGGATGTAGACCTTGGCGAAGTACTTCTTCCGGCTGTGGGTGTGGGTGAAGCCCTCCACCAGGCAGAAGAGGAACAGGGGCGCTCCCAGCCGCCCCACCATGCTGAACCACTCCGGGATCATGCCGGTGAAGCCGAAGAAGTAGTGGATGTGGTCCATCACCATGGTGACCAGGGCGATCCACTTGAGCCCCGTCTCGGTGATGCCGCCGGTCTTAGTCAATGCGCGTGTCGTTTCCATAGCAGAAGTCTCCTTATCAGATTCTGCCGCTATGGTAACAGGCAATTCTAAGGAAAGTATCAAGATGGATTGGAAAATATCCAGTCGGACTCTGAAGTTACTCCCTGCTGCCGCCCCCCCTGCGTAGTCATCACCCCGGCGGCTAAACGAGTTCTCTCCGGCGGTCCCTCTATTTGATAAGTTCGGATTTTTGAATATAAAATCTATTGAAAAGTCATACTATATGCAGTATAATCCTATTGAAAAATCTGTTCATCAGGAGGTGCCGTATGCTTTACCGAAAAATAGCCTCTCTGATCGAGGCACATCTGCAATCGGGCTCGAACAAGATCCTGCTCATTGACGGCGCACGTCAGGTGGGCAAGACCTACATCGTCCGCTATGTGGGGCAGAAGCTGTTTGAGAACTACATCGAGATCAACCTGGTGGAGGACGCGCTGGGCGCCGGGCTGTTTGCCAACGTCCGGACGGTGGAGGACTTCTACCTTCAGGTGAGTATGCTCGCCGGCGACAGGATGAAGGAAAAGGAAAATACGCTGATTTTCCTGGATGAGATCCAGGCCTATCCTCACCTGCTCACCATGCTCAAGTTTCTGGCTCAGGACGGCCGGTTCACCTATATCGCAAGCGGCTCGCTGCTGGGCGTCACGCTGGCGCAGACCCCCTCCATTCCCATGGGCAGCATCCGAAAGGTCCAGATGTTCCCCCTGGATTTTGAGGAGTTCCTGTATGCGAATGGGCTGAATGAATTTGCCATCACCGCTATGCGCCGGAGGTTTGAGGCATTGGAGGCGCTGGACGAGGCGACGCACAACAAGGTAATGGATCTGTTCCGCAAGTATCTGCTGGTCGGCGGGCTGCCCGATGCGGTCAATACCTATCTGGCGGAGAAGAACATACAGACTGTGCGGGAGATCCAGCGGGAGATCCATGACTACTATGCCGCCGACGCCTCAAAATACGGCGAGGAGCGGAAGCTGATGATCCGGCGCATCTACGACCTCATCCCCTCCAATATGGAGAACAAGAAAAAGCGCGTGGTGGCCAAGAGCATCGAGGATAAGAAGGGAAAGACCTTCCGCGATTACAGCGACGAGTTTGAGTATCTGATCAGCGCCGGGATCGCCCTGCCCGTTCAGGCCATCTCCAATCCGGTTTTCCCGCTGATCGAGTCCGCAGGGAAAAACCTGCTCAAGCTCTATCTCAACGATGTGGGACTCCTGACGTGCCTTCTTTACGGGAACAATATCCGCGCCGTCCTGGATGATGAAAAGAGCATCAATCTGGGATCCGTCTATGAGACTGTCGTCGCCGGCGAACTGGCCGCCCATGGCTATAAGCTGTACTACTATGACAACCGCAGCAAGGGCGAGG
This sequence comes from Dysosmobacter sp. Marseille-Q4140, assembly GCA_018228705.1. Classification (NCBI taxonomy): domain Bacteria; kingdom Bacillati; phylum Bacillota; class Clostridia; order Eubacteriales; family Oscillospiraceae; genus Dysosmobacter; species Dysosmobacter sp. Marseille-Q4140. The sequence goes on from CP073694.1 coordinate 1,098,670, forward strand.
TCGATTACCTGATCGACGATTATAGCAGCCTTTCCGCCGTCCCCCTTGAGGTCAAGTCCGGCAAGGACTATACCGTACACAGCGCGCTCAACACCTTTGTCCAAAATGAGGACTACCATATCAAGAAGGCATTCGTACTGTCCAATGAGCGCAAGGTATCCAGCAAGGGGAAGATCACCTATCTCCCGATCTACTTTGTCATGTTCTTCTCCGCAGCCTCCGGCTGAGGCATTTTTCTTGACTCTGCCGTGAGTTTCTTCCTACGGTGGCCCATAAAAACGAAAAAGGCGGGGGAGCTGCGCCATCCGGCACAGCTCCCCCGCTCTTTTCTTCGGTGAAGATCTCCTATATTACGTCCGTAGCCGGAAGGTCCGGGGCGCGAACTTATAGACCAGGATGCTGGCCACGATGGAGTACGCCACACAGAAGGCGATGCACATCGCGCCGAACATCAGGATGGGCATACGGACGTTGATCATGGCGTAGCACACCACATAGGTGAGGACCATCACGATGCGGTAGGTCCCGCTCTTCATCTCCGTGCCGGCCGTGTAGGGCTGCAGCAGGTAGTAGACGGTCAGGTAGTGGATGGAGAAGAAGGCGCTCATGGCGAGGATGGTGACCACCAGCACCACATAATTGAGGGGGTTGTCCGTCCCGCCGGAGATATAGAGGATCAGCGCCAGGCCGCACCCGATCACCAGCGCCGGCACGGCGTTGACCTTAATGATCTCCCGCAGCCGGATGCGAAACAGCCTGAGCACGAACCCCGGGCGCTTGTAGAAGGAGTAGGTCAGAAGGCTGTGGTCGCAGTTCATGAACAGGGCCTGGGTAAAGCCGGTGCCCCGGTTGATGAGATACATGATGAAGGCAAAGTACGGCAGCCACGTCATGACCATCTTATTGATGTCCGCCTTGGTGCCGGGCTGGATCACCATGAGCAGCACCGCGCCGCAGCAGAGAAACAGGCAGACATAGGCGATGCGCAGGGCGGATTTCCACAAAATCTTCCGGTGCCGTTTGACGAACAGGTCGTTGAGGAACTCAAAGCCCTTCTTTCGGCTGGTGATGGACGTGTCGGCGGAGATGTTCTTCTCATTGGCCGTCTTGACCGCCGCTCTGGCCTTGTCCATCTGGCCCGGGATCTGGGCCAGCAGCTCCTGGTTCATCTCCCGGTAGTAGCGGAAGGTTCCCACCCGCCGAAGGCTCAGGAGCCCCAGCGGGATCCAGACCAGGAACAGCGCCGCCGAGGCCCAGAGGGGCAGGACGAAACCCACGGCGGGCGGCACATAGGCCAGGGCCAGCAGGAGCGCCGTCAGCAGCCAGGCTATCTTCTGGAGGTTATTCTCATTGCGGACATAGCCGTGCTTCTCATAGTCCCGCAGGGAGTCGGCGGCCACCGCCACCTTCACGCCGGCGATGCAGACAGGGATCAGCAGGCACAGCCACAGCGGCACGCCCCGGTCCAGGCCAAAGAGGATGGTGAAGGGCAGGAACCCCACCACGACCTTCCCCAGGGCGTAGCCGTAGTTTACCAGGGTGTAGGACCGGGCGTTCATCCGCAGAAGGATCATGGCGTAGTACTTGTCCAGGGTGGGGTTGAAGAGGCTGGTGTTCATATACGAGCCGATCAGCGTCAGGAACAGCAGGATGTGCAGGAACCCGAGGCCCGCCGGCGCCCGCTCGTAGAGGAGCCCCACGCCGCAGACCATGGTGAGGAAGTAGAGGAGCTTCCCCAGGAAGATGGACACGATCTTCCACAGCACCGAGAGGATGTTGGCGAAGATCTTCAGCCCCCGCACTTGATAAAGCCGGTCGGGCAGCACCCGTTTCAAAAGGGGGATCTGCTTGAGGGAGTGCAGGATGCCGTTGACCCGGTATGTATTTTTCAGGGCGAATGAGATGCGCAGTGTTTTAAGCATAGCTCTCCTCTTTCAGCGCCGCGATGATCTTCTCCTTGAAGGCGTGGTCGTCCAGGTTGGACTTCTCCACCACCTCCAGCTCCCCGTGGCTGAGCAGCACGATCTCGTCGCACAGATCCAGGGCCAGGTCCAGGATGTGGGTGGAGAAAATGGTGATCCGCCCGTCCTTCAGGGACCGGAGCAGGTTCTTCATCTCCTCGGCCACCACCACGTCCAGGCTGGTCAGCGGCTCGTCCAGGAGCAGGATGTTGGGCTGGGCGATGATGTTGACCAGCATCTGCATCTTGTTCTTCATGCCGTGGGAGTAGTCCTTCAGCAGCTTGTCCCGGTCCTCCGGGGCGATGCTCATTTCCGCAAAGTATTCATCCAGGGGCTTGGGGGCCCGGATGGAGTCTGCGTTGATGTCCACAAAGAACTTGAGGAACTCCCGACCGGTGAGGAACTCCGGCACCGTGGGCGTGGAGAGGACATACCCGATGTCCTCCGCCGCCACCTCCCGGCGCTCACCGTTTTCCTCGATGTAAAAGCTGCCGCTGTCGGCCTTGAGGTCCCGGTTCAGGCAGTTGAAGAGCGTCGTCTTACCGGCGCCGTTTCGGCCTAAAAGGCCGTAGATCCTCCCCTCCTCAAAGGTAAAGTCGATGTCTTTCAGCACCTCTTTCTGCTCAAAGCGCTTGGACAGGTGCTCAATGATAAATTTCATGGGTTACTCCTTGCAGTCGATTTTCTCCCAGCGGCCTCTCACTGGATGCGAAAGCCGTTGGAGGTCTTCTGGAACACATATGCCAGCATGGCGTCGTGGTCGGGGAACGCCACCGGATCAAACCCCTCCTCCGAATGGAAGGACACCACCTGGTCCGTCCAATTGATCCAGAGCAACTGGGGCGCCTGGGCACCCGCGTCATCATCCATACTCGTTATTCTCCTTATTCCCTCTTGTTTCCCATACCGCTTAGCGATTTATCCTACATGGGCACGCTGCTGACCAGGCCCTCGATCTCCTGCCGCAGTCCGGCCCGCTCCCGCTCCGCCTGGTCCGCCATCTGCCCCAGGCGGTCCAGGACGGCGCAGATCTGCGCCCGGGTGTCCTCCACCTGGGCCTGGGCCTGGTTGATCCGGTCCAGCACCGCCCAGTCGGCGAAGATACCGTCGAACACATAGTCGGCAAATCGGAGGAAGCCGTCGATATTGACCTGGAAATCAGCGCTGATGGTCACGTCGGCCAGCTCTGTCCGGAAGGCGCGCAGCTGCGACTGCAGGTACTCCACCGCCGCCTGTGCCTCATCCAGCCTGCTGTGCTTGGCCAGGTCGGCGATGAGCCCACCGCCGATCAGGTCCCAGGTGCCCCAGCCCTCCGCGCTGCTCAGGCTCTCCAGGATCCCATCGGCCGTCGCCAGGGCGCTCTGCCCGGCGGCGGACGCCTCCCCCAGCTCACGCTCCTGGCTCTCTAAGTAGGCCTCGCGCTCCTCCATGCGGAGGATCTGTTCCGCGGCCGCGCCGCCGGCGGCCTTGACCGCCTGGGTCTTCTCCCGGAGCAGCGCGGCGTACCGCTCCTCGCAGCCGTCCAACTCCTCCAGCTCCGCATGGCACCGGGCCAGATCCTCCTCCGAGCCGGCCAGCTCCCGGGCCGCCGCGTCATACCGCACCCGGGCGGCGTAGGCCTCCTGCCGCTCCTGCGTCAGCTTTTCATCCATCTTCCCTACCACGTTGTAGAAGAAGGCGGCCAGGCTCCGGCCCTCCAGCCGGTCCACATCCGCCTGCTCCTCCCGCATGGCTTCTTTCAGCTCCTCCGCCCTGGCGGCGTAGGTATCCCGCTGGCGCCGCAGCTCCGCGGCCGAGGCCTCCAGTTTCCGCTTGCGGGCGCACTGGGCGAGCAGCTCCTTCAGCTGCTGGTCATAGCCGTTCATCTCGTTTCGCTCCTTTCCCTTCCCAAGGCATCAATTCTCTCTGCAAAAGAGGGCTTCACCCAGCTGTGAAGCCCTCAGCCGCCGCCGGATCGGGATGGGAGCCCAACCCTTCAGGCGGATCTCTTTAAGGTCACCTGGACGCCCAGTGTCTGGGCGTAAGCGGGATTTTTCCGGAGGTTCTCCATCAGGCGGATCGCCAGGAGTCTCGTTTTTGGATCCATCGCCGTCACCTCGCTGCGCAAACTTCACAGGAGCATCTGCTCTCTCTGCTTACCCGTATTCTACCATCCCGCACCAGCGGCTTCCAGCATCGGTTTGGCAAATTAGGCCCCTCTATTTCCACTGCCGCGGCAAAATACCCGGTTCAATCCCGCTCCGCACGCCGGCGCTCATATTCCTCATACCGTTCAGCGTCAATGGCGCCGGTGGCCAGCATCCGCTCCGACCACAGCTGCAGCGTCTCTACCGCGATGGAGATGCGCTCCAGCTCCTCCCGGATGCGGATGAAGTCCTCCAGCTCGTCGTCGCTGATGACGCCGTCGGCGGTGATCTCGATCAGCCGGTCCTTGCGCCGGTTCATGGAGTTGAGGGAGGCCAGCATTTCCAGGACGATCTGGGAGAGGTCCTTGATCTTCACCTCCGGCACATACTCCTGCCCGATGGGGCACTGATTGGCGCAGTAGTAGTTGCAAAGGCCCGGCTGCTTGTACTTCTCCGCCATGGTCAGCACCTCGTCCGGGTGGGGCAGGGACCGCTCGTTCTCGATCTTCTCGATGCGCTCGGGCGGAATGGACTCCAGCAGCTCGCCGGCGGCCTCCCGGGTCAGGTGCATGGCCTCCCGGGTGGTCTGATAGATGTTCTTATTCTCTCTCGTGGATGCTCTCCCCATGGCCGAAACCTCACAAACACAAAATCTAAGTGCCATTATAGGTGGTTCCGGCCGGAAAAGCAATTCCCATTTCTCACCGTCCCTTTTCAAGATAAGTAGTGATGGCCCAAACTCCGTCGGTTTCACCAAACAGCAAGCATTCCCTTTGGGCAGGCAGGACTATCATTCAGAACTGGATGGTGGTCCTATTGCTATATACTACAGTGATAACAATATGGTATGATTAAAGAGAAAGTTTTTTTCAAAAAAATGTGTGAGATTCGAGTTCAAAAGTTGTGTATATAGGTGAAAAGGTAAATAAGGAAGCGAGGTGAAAACCGATGGATGATGCACAGATAGTCCAATTATACTGGGATAGAAACGAGCAGGCCATCCATGCCACATCTGACAAATACGGGAACTACTGTACCTCGATTGCTAAGAATATACTGGGCAATCAGGAAGATGCTGAAGAATGTGTCAACGATACCTACTTAAACGCATGGAACGCCATGCCGCCTTACAGGCCAAGCATTCTGTCCACATTCCTTGGAAAAATTACAAGAAACCTGTCGTTTAACAGGTATAAACACAATACCGCCGATAAACGAGGTAGCGGAGAATTGCCTGTGGTTCTGGAGGAACTTTCTGACCTGGTGTCTGGCAAGGATGATGTTGAGCAGGCATTTGACCAAAAGGAACTCACGAAAGCCATTGATACATTTTTGGATCGTCTATCACCAAAGAAAAGAAGCATTTTTATCAGCCGATATTGGTACACCGACAGCATTTCAGAAATTGCCGTCCGGCACAATATGAATGATGGAGCTGTATCAATGACTCTTAACCGCATCCGCCTAAAACTACACAACTACCTTTTAGAAAGGGGCTTTGAACTATGACGAATGAAAAACTGTATGAAGTCCTCGGTGACATCAATGAGAATCATATCAACGAGGCAAGGGCATATCACAAAGCAAAGAAGCCCGGCTGGGTAAAGTGGGGAGCTATTGCGGCTTGTTTGTGCTTGATGGTACCATTAACCGCATTTGCTATTGATACAATTCAATATAATGCGGCAGTCGATTATCTGAATTCCCTCGGTATTCCTGTTGAAGATTTGGGCGACTACTCCCACAAAGAAATAAAAGAAGCAGTAAAAACCATCGATGCTGGAGAAAGTAGTCCATTAACCGAAGAAATCCTTAACCTATTGCCAGGTAACGAAGAGCAGATTGACGTGCCGACACAAGTAACATCTGAACAGATAAGAGAATTAGAGCCAGCTATGACAAGAGAAGAAGTCCTTTCCCTTTTGGGCAATACACAAGATATTGGTTCTGGCATCTATATTTATGTTTATGAAGTAGACGGAGAATATTTGTTGCACATTCCATTTGCAAGTGATGGTGCTCAGTTAGGTGTTACAGGCGAAGATTTATTAAAGGCATTGACCCCTATTTCTGGGGATATAGGTTCTAATGGAACCATTGAATTTAATGGACAGTCATTTAGCAAATCTGACTTGACCGAAGAAACTCTTGAATGGCTTGAATGGTATAATTCCTTGTCGCCAGAAGAACAACTTGCTGTTAGTTCAATCCCTGCCGACCTATATACCGATGACGGTGCAGGAACACTTGATTCAAACGCAGAAGAATAACTTTGTTTCCCCACAAGGGCAGCCGAGAAAATCGACTGTCCTTTTTCTATGCCGACAGACAGAGAGAAATTTTAATAAGCTGTCGGGATTTCCGTCAATTTGACGGGAATTTTCAATTTTCTTTGAAATCACTACTTTCCTTAAAAAGGGAGTTCTCACCTGCCCATCACTCTGAAGCGCCGAGGGCCTTGCGGGCCCTGGACACCCACGCCGTTACATGATTTGCCGGCACGCCGAACATCTCCCCGATCTCCCGGTTGGTGTACCCGTCCATCAGCATCCGGATGGCCTGGAACCCCTTGGCTGTCACGCCGGCGGCCCCGGCCTCCGCCCGCTCCAGGCGCACCAGGAGCGCCGAGCAGGCTTCCCGCTGCTCCGGGGTATCATCGTCCAGCACCGTGCAGGGCAGCTCGGCAGGATCGGTGGCGACCTCCCGCCCCCGGCGGGTGGCGCGCTCCAGTTCGGTATAGATTTCATTGCGGATGAGCCGGTAGGCGTAGGTGGAAAAGGCCACCGTGTGCCCCGGTTTATCCGTCTGGGCCGCTTTGCAAAGCCCCAGGCAGCCGATCTGGAACAGGTCGTCGTAGTCGAACATGCTCCCGGCGCCCAGGGTATGGACGCAGTCCTGGATCACCTTGCCCACCAGTCCCATGTTCTCTTCTACCTTCATCCGCTGCTCCTTCGTAAGCGGCGACAGCATATCATACACCTCCTGCTACCTCTTTCAATTTGTTTTGCTGCTCCAGCCGCTCCCGGAGCAGTTTCCGGCTCTCGTCAATGACCACCTGACAGTAATACTCGCCCAGATGTCCGATATGGGCGTGGGCCATGGGCGCCTGTACGGTCATGGCCAGCCACTGGTAGGCGTTCCGCTTGCTCATGAGTCCGGACTGATACAGTTTGTTGAACTCCCGATGCGCGGCATAGCGCAGCTGCCGCAGTTTCGGCCCGGCCAGGCTCCCCATGGGCTCCAAGGTGCCTGGGTGCGCCATCACATAGGAATCGCACGCCGGGTACCGGGAGCAGACATAGGCCATCGCACCCGGCCGGTGCGTCCTGCAAAGGCCCTCCGCGCTTCGAAGCACAGCGGGGCTGCCGCAGTGGCAGCGCAGGCGTCCGGCGCCGGGCAGCACCCCTGTCCGGCTGCGTCTTGATCTCTTGCTCACCTTGTATCCCACCTTTCCGGAAGAGATCTTCCATAGTTCCTACTCGCACCGGCTTTATCACAGCCGGCTGAAAAACAAAAAAGGCCGGAAGCCCGCTGAAAAAAGACAATGCAGAGCCAGGTGCTGGAGTATTGGTGTCGCATCCAGCCATTGACTCTGCACTGTATTTCAGCGGCCTTCCGGCCACATATTTTATCAACAAGACCTGCGCTTTGTGGGGCCGCGGGACAGCGGCTCCGTCACGATTCCCCGCCTGCACCGGCAGGTCTGACGCCAAGGCGCCCCGGCGTATCGAGAGCCTGCGCGCAGTATCTTGCTACAATGAAATTATAACAGGATGCCGGCAAATAGTCAATGAAAAAACGCAGTTTTTGCGCGATTTCCGCCACTTTTTTGCCCATCTCAGTCTGGGAGATTTTATCTCAGTCTGGGGCGGTTTTTGCCGGTCAATACTGTTCCTCATCCTCCTCCGCCCACTCGTCGTAGTCGGCCTGCTGGCGGCGTCGCTTGGCGAAGTAGAGGGCCACAAGGCCGCCGATCCCGCAGGCGAGGCCGACGAAAAACACCACCATAGGAGCGATGGGGACGCCGGCAGGCTCTCCGGCGGGGACCTGCTCCTGCGGCTGCTGTACCTGTCCGGAAGGCTGCTGGGCTGAGCTGTCCGGCTGCTGCTGGGTATCAGGAACCTGCTCTGCGGGCGGGTCAGGGATGGGGACGGTGGAGTTGATGCAGCTGAGGGTGTAGGTGGTGCTGCCGCCCAGATCCATGGTCAGAACACCAGTCTCGTCCACTATGATGGGGGCCGGGAAGACTCCGGCATCGGTGCGCAGTTCAAACTCCACGCCCGCCCAGCGCGTGCCTAGCTGAAGTACCAGCTGGTCCGGCTGCTGGGTGATCTTCGGCTCGGTGCCGTCCGTATCCGCGAAGGCCGTGGTACAAAGGCACATGGCCAGGCACAGGGCGGTCAGGAGGGTCACCCGGAGCCGTCTCTGGATCGTCATGGTCCGCTCCCCTCCCCTCAGCGCGTGGTGGACATGTGGGTGATGACGCCCCAGATCCGGTTGTTCTCGTGGTTGATGCCCAGGATCCGCACCGTCGCCCTGGCGCCCCGGGGCGGCCGGCCGCGCTTGGGATAAGTACACAGGCAGTCGATGCCGCCGTCCAAGGACACGAACACGCCGTTGAGATCGACCATGCTGACGGTGCCCACATAGCGGTTGCCCACCACATACTTCTTCAGCGCCTTCTCATAGGGGTTCTCCATTGCCTGCTTCACCGAGGCGGTCACCCTGGGCCGGTTGCGGTCGCTGCGGTCCACCTCCAGCACCCGCACCAGCACGCGCTGGCCGGGCTGATAGTGCTGCGCGGCGTCCACCCAGCGCTGGTAGGACAGCTCACGGAGGGGGATATAGCACTCCGCGCCGAACAGGTCCACAAAGATGCCCGCCCGGATGACGGAGATGACCCGTGCCTCGGCGCGGATGCCCTCATAGATCTGGTAGTTGCCGTCCCGGTCGGTACGGAAGTAGTACTCCCTGCGCTTGAGCGCCATGGCCTCCAACCGGCTGGCCGCCACCACGTTGTGTTCCTGGTCGATGCCCTTGACGATGTAATCCACCTCCGCGCCCAGCCGCTTGTTGAGCAGGTAGTGGAGCACGTCGCCCTTGGGCTGGCCACGGTAGTCCTCCGGCTCCTCGATGGCCTCCAGCACCGGGATGATGACCTTGAAGTCGCCGTGGTAGATGACGGCATAGGACATCTCCGGGTTATCCGCCAGCCGCTCCACGCCCTGGATCGTACCGGTGAGGATCTTCTTGCTCTTGAGGGACTCCACCAGGTCCAGCAGGTCGTTGCGCAGCCGGTCTGTATCCGTCTCCACCGTCCGTTCAGCGTCGATGGATACCACCCGCTGGCGGCGCCTGCCCGGCATGCGGAGTTTCTGGGGCTGCCCGGATTCGGATTGCTCCTCCTCCGCGGGCACATCCTCTCCCCCGTCCTGCGCCTCCTGCACCTCTGCCGCCTTCTTGCGGGAGGTGCGCCGGCGCCTGGGCGGGGCAGGCGGCTCGGCGTCCCCTTCAGCCGCAGCGTCCCCTTCAGACTGAGTCGAGGCTTTGTCGTCCGGTTCTGTTTCCGGCTCAGTCTGGGAACCGAGATCGGCCGTGGGATCAAATGCCTGGCCATCGCCGGGTTCTTCAGCTGGTTCCAGGTCAGTCTGGGAACCGGCATTCGAGTCGGCGGATTCCATGTCAGTCTGGGATGAAAAGGTTTCTTGGCCAGACTCAGACTGGCTATCCGGGTCCCATTCCGGGTCAGTCTGGGGCGGAGCTGCCTGGCCATCGGGATCGTCGCCCGATTCCAGGTCGGTCTGGGGCGCGTCGGGATCCAGGCTCTTGGCAGCCGCCAGCTCCAGGTCCGTCACACCGGCATTGGCCACCTCGCCGGGCGGCGTTTCCTGCTCAGTCTGGGGGACGGGATCAGACTCAGTCCCGGTGGTTTCCTGCTCCGCATCGGGAGCCTGTTCCTCAATCTCTTTCTTGGTTCTTGCCATGGTATGGGTTCCTCCTTTGGTTGATGATGTGGGTTATGGGGGCGGACAATTAAAAATCCGCCGGCGGCCGGGAGCTCTCGTAGAGCGTCTTGGGCCGTTTGGCGGACTTTGCAGGGAATTCCGAGGGCTGACCGCCAGATGACGGTGACTTGGGGACGGGCGCCTTCGGCTTTGCCTGTGGCGGTTTCGCTTTAACGGGCGGCTTTGCGGCGGCGGCAGGCGCCGGTCCGGGCGGTTTGTCCATGTCGGGTTCAGCAGGCATGGACTGAGCCGGTGGCTCCAGCGGCTGAGCCGGCGCCGGGTCGGTTTGGTAGCGCTGGATACTGGTGCGCTCGCACTCTTTGGCATAGGGATGCTCGGTGAAGTCGAACTTCTTGGCCCGGAGCACCTTCTGGCCGCGCAGGATGATCAGCAGCTCATCGTTGGGGAGCCGGAGCACCTCGTCCGGGGTCAGCACCCGCCGCCGGCCGATCCCCTCCGTGTAGCGGTACTGGGGGATGACCTGCGCCAGGGCGAGACTCTGCCGTGTGGTCATGGTGGAGTTGACCTCCACCGTCATGTCCCCGCTGCGGGCGCTGAAGTACTCCGCAGTCACGTCATCCGTGGCGCCCAGCATGATCTGGGTGTCGGCGTTGCCCAGCAGCTCCGCCCACAGGTTATTGGGGTAGCGGTTTTGCAGCTGGGGAAGGCTTTGCGAGCACATGATGACCTGGAGCGCTCTCGACCTGATGGTAGACAGCCGCCTGCCGAAATCCTTGATGGTGCCGATGTTGTTCATCTCGTCCAGGATGATGTTGACCGGCACCTTGCAGCGCTGTTCCGGGGTGCTGTCGGCGTAGCGCACGAGCTTGATGAACAGGAATGCGAAGAACAGGGCCGACAGGAACTCCAGGGAGGAGTTCTGATCGTCCAGGATGATGTAATAGGCGCACTTGCTCCAGCCCGGTTCAGACAGGTCGATGTCGGAGCTGCGGGTGATCCGCCGCACGGCCTCGCTCTGGAGCACCTGGAGTCTGGTGCCAAGGCCCAGGACGATGCCTGCGCGCACGGTGTCGCTGGCCTGGCTGAACAGGCTGTACGGCCCCTTGGCCGGATGGCCGATGGGCAGCCGGTCAAAGAGCATGGTGAGTTCCTTCTCCGTGTGCTGGGTGAGCATCTGATAGACGGCGGCCAGGTTCCGCTCCTCCGGCGTGCGGGTGCTGTCCAGGTCCACATAAAGGATCAGGCTCTTGAGCAGGTTGCTCTCGCCGTTGTCCCAGAAGTGGTCGCCCTTCTCATCGCCCTTCGTGTTGGAGATGATCACGTCGGTGAGGATCTGGGCCATGAGTGTGTCGCCGCCCAGGTCAAACATGCAGTTCCAGGAGTCGCTGTACTCCGGCTGCAGAAGGTTATAGACCCGCACCTTATAGCCGTGCTTTTTGAACAGCTCCGCCGTGTCGGCGAACATCTCCGACTTTGGATCCGCGACCACTACCGACTCGCCGCGCCGGATGCTCTGGAACAGGGCCGGCCGGATGACGCCCCTGGACTTCATGGTGCCGCTGGCGCCGAAGACGGCGATGTGCTTATTGAGCCGGGTGTCCTCCGGCAGGCAGATGACGGAGCCGCGCTCCGTCTTGCCCAGGATGATCCCCTTTGCACGCTCCGGACCGGCCACCTCCAGCACGGAGCGCATCTCCTTCTCGCTCATCCAGCCGGATGTGCCGTAGGTGCCCCGCTTGCTGCGGGTGAAGTTGCGGGGGTCGTAGTCGTTGCTCCCAAATCGGTTTTGGAGCCGTACAAATACGAACAGGCCGCCTGCCAGCACCGCCGTGAATAAGGTGCATTTCAGGCCGCTCCCCGTCATGGCGCTGCGCCAGCACACAAGGGGCGAGAAATAGATGGCGCCCATGGTGGCCTTGCCGGTCATGCCGCCGTCGGCCAGCCACTTCTGGTAGCCAATGGTGAGCTGGCTGATGAGGCCGCCCAGATAGAGCAGCGCCGCCACACCCAGGATCACGGCGAGGACGATTCCCGCTGCGCGCACAGAATTACTTTTCATCGCATCAACTCCCTTCGTCTGCCCCCTCCCCTGCTCTGAGTCCGAGGGCATCTTCCAGATCCGGCAAGCCGATCTCCCGCAGCTGTGCCCGGCCGCCTATGTACCTGTCCACAAACTGACTCTGCCAGGGGAAGCACAGAATCTCATACGGCGCGCCGCTGTGCTCCAGCGCCTGCCGCACCCGCACCAGGCGGGCGATGTCGCCATCCAGGTGGGAGAGAATCAGGGTGTTCCCATCCTGTGCGTCATACTCCATCACACCGGGTAACCTCACACGCATCCGCTCCGGGAATACCGCGGCAAGCACCTGCTCATGCCAGTCTGAGAGCGTCAGGAGGCGTAGGAGGCGGGAGCCCTGCTCGGTCATGGGGATAAAATGCACATGGGGATAGATCCGGTCAAAGCGCAGCTCCATGCGCCGGCTCTTGTCGGACTCCAGTAGGGTCTGCAGCGCCAGGTCCATATGCTCCCCCAGCAGGATGGCATGGTCTGCCCGGGCGGGGCCCGCATTCATGCGGGCCAGCTCCTCCAGGTGCCGGGCGGTCTTGAACTCGCCCATCCCGCTCCACTTCATCACGGCGTCCCTTGTGTTGTAGACGGCGTAACAGTACCCCGGGCTGAAGATGGCGCCGGTGAGGCGGGTGAAGATGGTCTTGTTCATCTCGGTATTGTCCAGCTGCTTGACCGATTTTGCCGGGTAAAAGCAGGCATATGCCGGCACGACCTGCCGGATCGCCTGCTTCTGCAGGGGCGGCAGCAGGAAGGGGCGTGTTTCCACTCCGGCCCCCATACAGATTGCCACCGATTCCGCGACCCGATGATTTCGCTCCACATGGCTTACACTCCCGGAAAAGCGGTGACCGCCGGTGGCGGCAAGATACCAGCTGAGGGCTGCCGGGTGCAGGGCCTGCAGGAGCGATAGGGCGCTCTTATACAGCCGGATCGTCCGCCTGTTCCCCCTCCCGCTGGTGGTGAGCATTTTACAGGCGCCGAGGTCTGCCCCGGCGGGGGTACGGAAGTGCTGCACCACCTCCAGCCTTCTGACCAGCTCCTCCAGCGTCCGGACACTACCCAGCAGGTGAAGGGAGCGGTAGGGGTACTCCCCGCAGATGGCCAGCAGGAGCAGCAGGCGCCAGACGTGGCTGCCGGGCCGGAGCGTGATCATTCGGACTGCCCGGGGTCATCGGGATTTAAGGCATGGCTGTTGCTCTCTTTGCCGCAAATCGGCTCCCGGTCGCGCTTGGGAACCCCTGTCTTTTCGGGGATCTTCCGCCGTTTCGGATTTACGTGTGCCTGCGGCCTGGAAACGGGCCTAAAATCCCGTATCTTTTCAGGCCCATATTTCGCTCGTTTCATACAGGGTATCCTCCTTCAGATCGTCCGCCTGCTCCGCCGCCAGCCACTCGGGAAACCGGCTGGCGGGCACCACATACACCTCTGTACAGTCCACCTCCCCGGCTGTGCTGCAGTAGTAATGGGCGCACCGCCGGGGGGCGTCATCCGGCAGCAGGTAGAGCGTGATGATATCGGTCACCATGTTGACCTCAATGTTGTCATGGTCGCGGTAGGCCCGCTCCGGCCTGCCGCGCTGATACACATGCCGGTAAGCCAGCACGCAGCTGCGGTAGCACGCCGGCGGCTTGCCGTCGAAGTAGCGGCGCAGGGCGGGATAGAGATACTGCTGGATATAGATAGGCGATCCCGTTCCCTTCTTTGGAAGGAGCGCGGGGATCTTCAGCAGAAACCATCCCCGCCTGGCGTAGCCCATCTCAATGGGCACGGTGTCCAGCAGCATCTGCTCCGTCAATTCCGCTGCCTTCGGGTGCCCGGTATAGGCCGGAAGCACCCGTGCGAGCAGGGCCAGCTTCTCCACCTCCGCGGAGAAGGCAAAGGCAGAACCGAACGCGCCCGCCATATCCTCCCGTTCCAGCAGGCGCCGGGTGCGGGCAAGCTCCACAGCGGCGCGCTCCATCCGGCGCTCGGCCCCGGCCAAAGCCTGCCCAAAGTCAGACTGCGCCATCCCGGCCGCCCTCGCTCTCTGTGTAAAAGCGCACATCGGGCACCTCCTGACCGTTGTAGTCCACCGTGGCAAACAGGCACGGGACACTCGGCAGCACCAGCTCCTGCGCCATGTGGATATGAGGCAGGACAAAGATGTACCGCAGATCCTCCTGCGGCTGGAGCAGGCGGGCCAGATGCTGCTCCCCGTCGTAGAGGACGACGATCTCATAGCCGATGTCCTCCTTGAGGAAAAAGATCTGGGACGGATAGGTGGCCGGGTAGTGGGCCATGGGCTCCACCTTGTCAATGAACTGCAAAAGCACCCACACCGCGAGGATCATGCGCGGGTCCGGCTGGCACATGGGGTCAACTCCCAGATAGTACCCGCCGGAAATGTCATAGAGCAACACGTCACGCTTCAGCCCCCGGATGATCTTCTCCGCCGTCTGGGGCGGCTTATCCTTCAGCATGCGGACCACCTGCGTCTTGGTCAGCGCGCCATACTCCGTCAGCCAATGGATAATGTACTGTTCCTCCTGCAGCAGCATGGGCCAATCACCCCCTTCCCCTTGTGTGCATAATCTGCAGGAATGCGTAATCTGCTCCTTATGCGTATTTCCTCATGGCGCAGCGCCAGGGCCTGCGGGAGGTGGTCCAGCAGAAGTCCGACGAGTTTGGCGTCCAGTTTCACGCCGGCGAGGCTGGAGAGGTAATCGCAGGTACGCCGAATGCTCCACGGCCGCTTATAGGGGCGGGGCGAAAGCAGGGCGTCAAAGACATCGGCGACCGCGACCAGCTTCGAATGGGGATGGATCTCATTCCCGCGCAGGCCCAGGTAGCCGCTGCCGTCCAGGCGCTCATGGTGCTGGAGCGCCACGGCGGAGGCGGTGCGCATGGCGCCGTGGGTATGGATCAGGATATGGGCGCCGATGGCAGTGTGCATACGCATGATCGCATGCTCCTCTTCAGTCAGCGGTCCGGTCTTGCCAAGGATGGCGGGCGGGATGGCCGTCTTGCCGATGTCGTGGACAAGGGCGGACTGGGTAACTGTTCTCACCTCGGAGTCCGGTAAGCCGGCCAGCTTGGCCAGCAGTTCGGATAGTGCCGCCGTGCGGCGGCAGTGGGCCTGCTCTGCGGGAGGCAGAGGTGCGGGAAGATTCATAGTGCTGCCCTCCTTAACTTGAGAATAATGTGATGTTTAACTCAGCGCCTGGCCGCGGCTATCTTCAACCGCCTCACCGTCCGGGACAGCGGCAGCCTCTGCGGTATCGGCCACCGCCTTCAGTTCGTTGAGCATGGCCTCCAGCTCGGCGCGGTCGGTGGTGATCATCTGCTGCTCCTCCCTGGACGCCTTGATGATGACCGGCACTTTGTTGCTGTTGCTGGAGATCAGGGCCTCGCCGCGCTCGAACTGGGTGATGCTGCGGATTTCGGTGCGGGTGAGCTTCAGGACATCCTTGACGTATTCCGCCTCATCTGGCTCCAGGTTCAGAATAATCTTCGTCTTTGAGTTATTGAGGATGGACCTCCCGTAGCGGCCATCCTCCAGCCCGAAGAAATCGGACAGGTCCTGTGTCGCTGCAACTGCACCTCCACCGTACCCTCGGATAATTTTGAAAATTTCCAGGCAGAACTCCGCCGCCTGCCTGTTTGCCGAGCCGCCAATCAGTTTCCAGATCTCGTCGATGAATACCATCTTCTTCTTCGTGCGGTCGGCCTTCACCTGGTCCCACACATAGTCCAGCGCGATCATCATGCCAACGGGGAGCATCTTGCCCTTCAGCTCGGAAATGTCCAGGACAACATAGCGGTTACTCAGATTGATGTTCGATTGGCGGTTAAAGCTCTGGGCGCTGCCGGTGACGAACCGGCTGACGATGGTGGCAAGGCGGGCGGTCAGCGGGCTCTCCTTGAGCACTTCATAGAGGTCGCCCAGAATGGGCATGGTCTTGACCTTTCCGCTGCCGGGATCCTCATAGATGGAACTGTTGTCGTGGGTGATGCCGAAGTTGGCGTAGGTTTTTACCAACGCCTCGTCCAGCAACTGCTCCTCTTCATTGGACATATCCGGAATCAGGAGGGAGAAGAAGATCATCAGCTGCTGGATCTTTTTCGCCAGCATGGAGTCGATATCGCTGTAATCAAGCTCGTCGATCAGCTCCATCTCCGGTGTGAGGGTGGGCCGGATCTCCATGACGTTGATACAGGCGCTGGAGCCGGGTGCCAGTTTGATATAAGTGCCGCCGATTTTATGGCAGGCCCGCTTGAACTCATGGCCCTTGAGCGGCGCCAGGATGTAACACTGGACGCCGCGCATTCTTAATCGTAGTGCCATCACTTGTATAGTAAAGGTCTTGCCGGCGCCAGAGGTGCCGCAGATGGTAAAATTGGCGTTCTTATTGACCTTGGTGTTGAAAGGGTCAACGATGCACAGGGAGTTATTGTGCCGGTTGAGGCCCAGCAGGATACCGTTGTCGTCCGAGAGCTCAAAGCTCGTGAACATATAGGTGGATGCAGCCCCGGACGTGAGCACGTTGCGCTTGGACTTGCGCTCCAGGCTGGGGTCGAGGTAGAGAAACGGCATGGTGGAGCGAAGCGCCGCCTCCTGCTGAAACAGGCAGTCCCCCACCTGGATGTCCATTGACTTCATCAGGTCGGTCATCTGCTGCTTGCGCCACTGGAGCTCGTCGAGGGTGGCGGCGGACACTGTAATGAGCACCGTCATATAGAACAGGTCCTCATTCCTGCTGGACAGGCCCTGCTTGATGTAGTAGCCCGCCTGGATGGAGCCGGCAAGCTCCTCATAGTCCGTGGATGTGTCCTGCAGTTCCCGCAGTTTGGTGCGGTTGAGCCGGATGCGCTGGGCCACCCGGTCAATGGTCTTGCCGCGGATCTCCCGGCGAAGGTGCAGATCCACATCGACGCCTTCGCCGGCATTGATCAGGGAGGACATCCAGCCGCCCCGCACCTGCTGCGGGAATCCGCTCTTGCGGATATAGAGGTAGGTGTAGTACATACCGTCCATGACGATATAGCCCGGATGGCTCAGATCGAGGCCACGGGGCGCCACGAAATTGACGGCCCGGATCTTTGGCACGGGATCCACGCCCACCACCCGCTTCTTTGCCGTCATGGCATCCACCACCACGCGGTTGAGCCGGCTCTGGAAAGGGTCTTCCACGCAGGAGCGGCGGTTGAAGTACATATAGAGGATCTCCGCCACAAAGGCGTCTTCATCCTTGGGCTGCACGATACTGTTGCCGCACTGGGCGAAGTAGGTCCTGGCGTTCTGGGTCACCGTCTGAAGGGCGGCGTAGACCTCCCCGTAGTCGGTGTCTGACTGCCGGCGCACCGCCTCATACTGAAAGATCAGGAAAAACCGGCGGGTCAGGGCCTCCCGGCTCCCCTCCTCCTGGATAAAGCGGATGGTGCCCTCGCCCAGTTCCCGGCAGGCGGCAACATCTTCCTTTTCAATGTCCGCCTCCAGACCGGCCACATAGCGGTCCGAGTCGGCCTTGCGGGTGACGGATTTGAACTGCAGGCGCATGGGCGAGATCTTGAGCCAACTGGCAAAGGTGGAGATGATGCCCCACTGCTCCTCATTGGAGCGGAGCAGGAAATTGATGGGCTCGATCTCCAGGATCTTCAGGTAGCGGCCGTCCGTGGTTTCAACGATGCCGTTTCGCAGGTCTTTGATCGGGATGTAGTCCTGGACGAACTCCAGGCGCTCGGCCTGCCTTCCCCGGGCGGGCGGAGCCTTTCGCCCCCGGGAGTTTCCTGTGCGTGTCTGATGTGCCATAGTGATAACCTATCCTCCTGTAATGGAGCTGGCGACGCCGCATCCAGAACAGAACGATGTGCGTGGCAAATTGGAGCAGGGAATCGCCGCCGATCCCCATGAGCGCGAATACGCCCATCGGCAGCAGCGTCATGGTCATCACCACAACCTTTGCGGTGACCGGCAGGAGCATCCACATCAGTTCTGGGTAGCCCACAAGCAGAAGCAAAAACACAGCCTCTATCGTGTTGCGGGTCTCCAGCATACCGCCCAACAGCTTCCCGGAATCGGTGTAGTTGGGCGGGATCGTATAGACATTGCTGAACTCTCGGTCATCCACTTGCGCCGGCCTCCTCCACATCAAGCGCCGCCGGGACAAGGTCGCCCTCCAGGTCAACATCGTTCCTGCGGCGGTACTGGGTCACATAATCGGGTGAGTTGAGGACCACCCCTGTCCCGCTGGCGCAGTGGACCCAGAGCTTATTTCCGTCGGCGTCCTCGCCCGCATAGAGCAGGACATGATTGACCGGGACGGTGCCTGGCACCGCCATAAAGCCCAGGTCGCCGGGCAGCAGTTCCTCCTCGGTGATGGCGTGGGTGGCATCCCACTGGTTCCATGTCCCGTCGTAGAGGGTGACGCCAAGCGCCGTCTGATAGACCCATTCCGTGAACCCCGAGCAGTCCAGCCCGTAGGGCCGGATCGTTCCTGTGCTGCTGGAGCCGGCGGAAGTCACCAGCTTTGGCGTGTTCCACTCGCTGTTCCAGCCGGGGGCGCTTTTCCCGCCCCAGAAATATGGAACACGGCCCACCAGGGACAGGGCGCAGCGCATCAGCTCCTTCCGCTTGCCGCTGCAGTCCAGGCTGGCCAGGAACAGGTTCAGTTCCGCATCACTGATCGGCGGCACGCTTCCGTCGCTGGCGGTTCCGTACATGGTCATCTTTAGGGCATTGGACATATTGAGGATGGCCTCGCCATAGGTGATGCTGAACTGGTCATAGGTGGCGTCCACATCCACTCCGAAGGCATCCAGGATCACGGACTGGTCGAAGGGATGGATGGTGCAGACGACATATTCCACCGTCTCCATTTCCGGCTCCTCTTCCGATTCCGAATCACTGCCCTCCCCCGCCTCATCTGTATCTTCCCTGCTCTCTGCCGGGACCTGCGCCTCCTTTACCTCATAGGTCACGCGATACATCTGATCGGCCACCGCATTGAGTTTGCTCTGCAGATCCGCCTTTGTGGTGCCGCGCTGGCCCATGGACGCGGAGTAGGCCGCCAGGGCGTAGCAGGTGTCGTAGTCTGCGGATACGAGGGCGTTGTTGACCAGCGCCTCCATGGAAAGCTCATAGTCATAGCCGCCGTCCGCGATGATTTGATCTACCCTGGCCAGGGCGGCGTCATAGCCGGCCTGGATACATTCTGACACCACGGCGGACAGGTCATCGAAGTTTGCGGACACCTCCGTCGGCCCGTTGGGATCGACGGTGGATGGATCAGTGTGGAAAATGTTGTTGAACACGATGGAGGGCAGGGACACCACCGCGATGATAATGAAGAGAAGGAACAGGCAGATAAAAATGAGGATCTTGAACAGAGTGTGCCGGAGCGACCAGGCGGCGGACAGAACGGCGCCCCAAGGGCCGCCGACTGCGGTGCCCGCCGCAATTCCTGACACCGCTTTGCCAGCCTCTACTCCTGCCTTCACCGTCGCTGCGGCCGCATTGGCCGCGGCCTCACCCGCAGCGGAGCCTGCAGCTCCAGCGGCGCCGGCGCCGCCGGCGGCGGAGCCAAACTGCCGCGCCGCCTCGGAGGCCTGCCGCATGCCTTGCAGGTAGTTGTCCTGCCCATCGCCGAAGCGCTGTTCTTCAGACAAGGGGATCACCTCGCTTCTGGTAAAAGAGTCGGGCAGACGCGCCCGAAGATGGATGCGTCTGCCCGCAGATCAGGGTTTCTTCCGATTGGGTGGCTTGCGCTCCGTCACAGGCCGCTTTTGGGGCTGCGTGTGGCGGGACGGCGTGGATTTGTAGCGCATAGTTTCCACCGTCGTCGTCTGCAGCTTGTCGCCATCGTAGACCGGCCTGCCGTCCTCATAGACGGGCCGGCGCTCCACAGCGGGCGTGCCGGGGATGGCGTACCACTGGCTGCCGCCGCTGTCTTCAAACACATGGTAGTCGCCGCGTGGCGCCTGATACATGGTCCGGTCGTAGAAAGCCGTTCCGGTGCCGTCCTCGTGGCGCACCTCCAGAATACCGTCGGCGGACCGGGAGCTGTCCACAGACACCACCGGCTGGTCGAAGCCAGGCATGAACTGGCCAAAGAGCGCCGCGTTGTACTGGGCAGATGGGCTCAGACCACCACCCGACGGCGCCGGTGTCTCCGGCTCGAACTCCGGGACTGCGGCAGCCGGCGTCATCGCGTACCAGCTCAGGCCGTCCGCACCCTGGATAACCTCATGGGGCGCATCCGGCTCCTGGAAGTAGGCGCTGTTGTACCAAAGGCTGTTCCCGCCATCCGGGTAACTGGCCTCCAGAGTCCCTTCGTCCACCTGCCGCAGCAGGGTGCCGTCCGGTGCGCTGGGGAATGCCTCGGCGACCTGGGCCGCCTCGGACACATCGCCAGTAAAGGCGGGCGTGGCATAGAAGGCGCCCATGCCCTCTCCGGAGGCAACCTGATACCACTGACTCCCGTCGGCGGCCGTGACCACCGTGTGCGGCGTGCTTGGCGCCTCATGCTGGGCGGTACTGTATAGGTCTACCTTGGCCTGCCGCCCATCCGGCGCGGTGGCGGTGGTACTGATGTGCCCGCCGGTGATCTGGGTGCCGGAATAGGTCATATTGGCCGCGGCTCCCCCCGCCAGCTGGGGCATATAGCCCGGAATGCTACGGTCGGCGATCTCTCCGCCGATGGTGCCGGAGACGTTGGGTGGCCGCGTGGCCACAGAGGATATGGAGTTTGACGTCAGCGTGGCCCCGTTGCGGGCCGCCATGCCGCCGAAGGCCCTGCCCACGAAGCCTACGCCGCCGCCCGCGCCCATCCGGCTCCCGCCGTCCACCACGGCATCGCGGACAAAGCTGTTGGGTCGGTATCGGTTCATGAAGCCGGACAGGATCCCTCCGGCGGCGACACCGCCGGCCGTTCCGGCAGCAGCAGCACCGGCGCCGCCCCGCGCTCCCCCTCCGAATACGGAAGCGGCATTCCCGCCTCCGCCTCTGGAGAAGCCGGTCAGCACCCGGGCAGCCATCAGCATCTCCATGCCCATACTGCTGCCCGTCTGGGCCACAGACAGGCCAAGTGCCGCCAGATAGCTGTCGCATTTCTGGGCAATCTTCAGCAGCGCCAGGGCACAAAAGAGCCATAGGAAGATATTGCCTTGGCCATTGGTCAGCGCGCCGCCGTTGGCAATGAACTGGCCGACCGACGAGTTGAAGGCGCGCAGGAACCACACATTGAGCACCAGGAGCAGCAGTTGGGAGCCGACCATCCGGCACCAGCTCTGGAAGACCCGCGAGGTGGCTTTAGACGCGCCCATGGCGTAGGCAAGCGGCGAGGTATAGCAGAGAACGCCCACGAGCACATACCGCTCCACAGTTTCCAGAAGCAATTTGAAGTAGTTCCAGGCCAGGGCGATCATCAGGATAATCAAAAGGATCAGGCCGACCACCGTGGATACTGAGACGAGGGTGGTCAGCCCATTGGTGAGCGCCTGCTCGATCCCCGCGAAGGTAAAATCGCCGGGATCCAGCGTGGAGTCCATGAGCGCCGTGTACGGCGCCCGCGCGATGTCCAGGGCGAGGCTGAAGATGGGTTTTGCATAGGCGATTAAAAAGCCGAAAATCGCGCCCCGCGCCAGAATTGCAAGAGGGTTCTCCGTCTCCGCCAGCGGGCCGCTGAAGGCGCGGAAGATCTGCCAGACCGCCACCAGAAAGAGCAGCGCCCAGGCCGTGTACTGGATGATGGTGTAGGCACTGACAGCGAATGGGAAGTATTCCTCCATCGCGGTCATGTCCGTGCCCAGTGCCCCGATGAACACCCCGGAGATGGCATCCATGATCTGGGTCATCACGCTGGCCACCCAGGTCGCTATGCCCTCAAAGATCCAATCTAACATGGTTTCGTTTCCTCAACATGGATGGGAGCGGCACAGAGGCCGCCCCCATCATCGGTCGGTTGTGCTTAGTAGCCTGTCCGGGGCAGGGTCGGGACCGGGCCGCCGCGGTAGATGATGGTCACCCACCGGTCAGTCGCCTGGATCCACTGATTCCGCCACATACCGCCCACATCGCACTTGTTGGCGAAGCGGTATTCGTGGGGCAGGTCGGACAGGACATCACAATAAATGTACGGAGTCTCCACCTGCCGGAAGCCGCCGGGGACACGGCCGAACAGGAAGGTGACCTGGGTCACATACTCGTTGGAGGCCAGCCCAAGCGCCGCCGGGGAGGCGTCCAGGGTATAGTTCTGCAAGGTGTTCAGGTTGTCGGCCAGCACCCGCTGGGTGTTGGAGAGGTTGGTCTGGAACACGACTTTGTAGTTCAGCCGGGCCGAATAGGTGCCAGTGATGATCTTATCCAGCCGCACGGCATCGGTCGGCAGCGTGTCGCGCCAGTAGAAGCTGTCCAGCGGAACGGTGGAGTTGTTGGCGATGTCCTTGAAGGTGTAGCGGATCTCCTGGCCGGGCACGACTTCTGTGTAGCCGCTCTTGCCGATGGACACATTGGTGTAGACGCTCTCGTTGAGGAACTCGATCTGAACAATCTGGCCCTCATGCTCCAGATACACCGTCACTTCTTCCTCGCTGACGGAGTAATACTGGGGACTGGACACTTCCTTCACGATATAGCGGCCCAGAGGCAGCGGCTTAGACACCGCAAGTCCCCTGCTGTTGCTCTCGATGGTATCCACAAGGGCATTGGCTTTGTTGTAGATCTCAAACACCGCGCCTTCCAGCGGGGTCCCGGCCGGGAAGCCGTTGATGGCATTGTCGTCCGCGGACTTCTTCCAGATCTGGATCTGGGCTGTGATAGGCGTGTTCTCCCACTCGATCTCGGTGGTAGCCCCGTCCCGGATATAGACGGTCTTCAGCTCATCATCCACCAGGTAGCCTTCGTTGTCCAACTCTCGGACATAGTAGCGCCCGCTGGAGAGTCCCTCAACATAGACATAGCCCCGGTCATCGCTGACGTATTCGCCGATGGGGTTTTTACTGCTGTCATACACCAAGAAATGCGCGCCATAGATCCCTTCTCCGGTGGTAGAATCAACCTTATGGATGAGAAGACCGCTGAACGCCTCATTCTCAATGCTGATAGAGGTGGTCTTGCCGTTTTCAACCTCGAAATAATGCGGCGTATCGTCTAAGCGATACCCCTCCCCTGCCTCGATCTCAACGGCGTAGTAGGCGCCGTTCTCAAGAGCGCAGAACACACGGCCATTTTTATCCGTCGTGACGGTGTCGATCAGTTCATCGTCGATCTTTCTAATTTCAAAGGTCGTGTTCGGGATCCGCTTGCTGGTTCGGTTGGCATCAACCTTCAGGATCTCCACACCGCCGATGGGATCGTTATACACCGTGATCGTCTGGGTGTCCTCGGGGTTGACCTCCACCGTCTGGATGCGGGTTGCCTCGTCGATGGTGTACCCCTCAATCGTCTTGGTCTCCTTGATCACGATAGTTCCAGTCACGCCGCTGATGCGGATCTCGCCGTTCTGGTCGGTCGTGTAGAGGCCCTTGCTGGAAAGGTGCCCGTTGGCGTCGTCCACATAGCCCCCGTCCGCATAGGTCAGTTCAAACTCCACCCCGGCCAGAGGCTCATGGGTTTCGGAGTCCAGTTTCCGGATGACGAGGGTGCCCTGCTTGCTGTTGTAAAACCGGAGGATCTGCACCTCGCCGGCCTTGATTTTAATCGACTTCGGGGCGCCGTCCAGGACGTAGCCCTCCAGCGTTTTGATCTCCCGGGCGGTGACAGTGGTACCGGGCTCCAGATCGTCGATCACGATTCGGCCCGCCTCGTCAGTGATATATTCGCCGTTGGATGGACCGACCACCGCGCCGGAGCTGTCGGTCACCAGGAAGGTAACGCCCTCCAGAGGCGTAGTAGTGCCTTCGATGTACTTCTCAATGACGAGGGTCGTCGAGGGGGTATTGGTAAAGTAGAGCGTCTGTGTGTCGTTGGGATTGACCTGGACGGTCTGCGTCTGATGGGCCGGGTCGATGGTGTAGCCGGGGATGGTCTCCACCTCCGTCACCACCAAGGTACCCACCACCCCGTCGATCTGGATATTGCCGTCCTTGTCCGTCTTGTAGAGGCCATTACTTGAAATGTAGCCGTTCTCGTCGGGGACAAATTCGCCGGTAGAAGTAGTGACCTTGAACGTTACTCCCTCCAGCGGCTCCCCTGTCAAAGAATCCCGCTTGTCGATGACCAGGGACCCGGCCTTGGAGTTGGTAATGACCACCGTCTGAGTATCGCCGCCCTCTCCAATGACCACATTGGTGGAGGGGGCGTCCATCACATAGCCGGACGGGCTGCGGATCTCAGAAATGACGTATGCCCCGGGGGCCAGATTAGTGATGCGGATTTCTCCATTGCTGTCGGTCGTAAAAATACCGTTCTGGGTGAGGGTGGAATCACCGATTACCCCATCCAAGCCCACCTCGCAGCCGGCGGCGGTTGTAACTCTGAACTCCGCACCGGGGAGGGGCTGCTTTGTGGCGCTGTCCCGTTTCTGGATGATCAGCTCGCCCTTGGGCTGGTTCTTAAAGGTTAATGTGACAGTTCTGCCCTCTTTAATCTGCACCGTCTGACTCTGTGTGTCGATGATATAGCCCGGCGGCGCGGAGACCTCCGTGACGATGACGCTCTTGCCGGGGGCCAGACCCTCAATTCGGATCTCACCGTTTTCATCTGTCCTAAAAATGCCGTTGCTGTCGCCGATGAGGGTGCCGTCCGCATAGGTGACTTTGAACTCGGCATTAGGAAGGGTAACGCTGGGGTTGGTGGCGCAGACCTTGCGGACGAGCAAAATCCCGTCCGGCATATTCTGGAACCTCACGGTGATTACGGACTGCTCGCCGCTGTCGGCCAGGTAGACCGTCTCAGAGGACTGGATAATGCTGTATCCATCCGCCGGATCCACTTCTTCCAAAATATAGGTGCCCGCAGTGAGGCCGGTCCAGATGGCGGTGCCGTTTTGCCCGGTCACTTTCTGCCCGATGATGGTTCCTCCGGTGCCCGAGGTACCACCCAAAAATCTCAGTTGGAAGGTGGCCCCAGCCAAGGCTTCACCGGTGACGGAATCATACTTCTCGACAATAATTGCGTTGAGCGGCGTATTCTCAAAACGCACCGTCTTGCTCTCGCCGCCGTGGAGGATGACTGTCTGGCGGGTGGGCTCCTTCATCTGGAACCCAGGGGCAGGCTCAACTTCCTCGATGGTAAACTCGCCGGGGTACAGTCGCTGGCCCTGCTCGTGGAGCTTGATCTCGCCGTTGGCATCGGTGACGATCTCGCCATAGTCGATGGTGGCAGGTGCATCTGCGGCTTCGCCATTGCTGGCATAGGTCACGTGAAAACGCGCCCCCTCAACAGGAGCGCCTGCAATACTGTCCACCTTATAAATGGTGAGTTCCGGGGCCTTGTGGTCCTTGAACGTCACCTCTTTATCATCGCCGGCATTGAGCGTGATCGTCTGCTCCCGGTCTGCGTCCTTATCGGGGAGGTAGTAGGGGGCCGGAACGGACAGCTCTGTGATTTTGTATGTGCCCGGCTGAACCCGCAGGGTGACGGTGCCATCCTGGCCGGTGGTCACATCATGCTGATAATCGCCGTCGATTGCCTCGATCCGAAAGACGGTGCCGGGGATCGGGGTGGTAGAGTCCGCGGCGTCTACTTTTGCAATCGTCAGCTCCGGCTGCTTGAGGTTATCAAAAATCAACTGACGGTCATCGCCAGGGCCCAGCCAGATGGTCTGAGTCGGCTCCGCCGCCACCACATAGGGGTCCGGGACGGAGATCTCCGTCACCTCGTAGCTGTCAACGGGGAGGCCGGTCAGGGTCGCGGTGCCGTCCGGCCCGGTGGTCACATCCATGTGGTAGCCGTAATGAATGCCAGTGATTTCAAACACCGCGCCGGGGACCACCTCACCCGTCTGTCCGTCCCGCTTGAGGATGGTGAGGGTCGGAAGCATCTGATCCACCGCCGTGACAGTGACGGTGCCGCCGCCGTCCACAGTGGCCTGATCCACATGGGCGATGACCGGCTGCTGCAGTTTGGCATACGGGGCCGGGACAGATACCTCGAAAAAGGCGTACATCCCCTCGGTAACATTGGGAACGATGATGCTGCCGTCCGCGTCGGTGGCCTCCGTGGCAACCACCTGGCCGTCTTTGACCACATTGAACACGGCGCCCTCGATGGGGTCATCTGAGTCATCCAGCTTGATCAGCTGAACTTTGACCTTGGCGTCGTTTTCAAAAATCAAATCGACATCATGCTTGCCGTCCCAGTAGAACTCCTGGCGGACCTTGTCAGGATCACTGCTGGTGGTGTACCCATTCGGCGGGGTCACCTCAGACGCGACAAAAGAACCAATAGGCATGGCATCCCAGGGCACGTCCTCCAGGTAGCCCCCTGCGCCGGTGATGTACGTGCCCACGAACTCATTGTCCACGCCCTCGATCTTGATGACCGCGCCGGCCAGGCCCTTGGTGGGATCATCGGCATCGACTTTGCGGATGCTGCCTTCGCCCGTACGGATAGGGGTGTCAGTGAAGGTCACAGTTGCAGTCGTTTCACCAGTAGCGCTGGGCAGAACGACATACTGAGGGCCGGCATTGTCGATTTGGTAATTATCCGGCGGATCCAGTTCCGTCACAGAGTAAGTCGAGGCCTCCAGATTGGTGATCGTCACAGTTCCATCACTTCCGGTGACGACTTCCTGGCTAAAAGTGCCGTTGGCATTCTGCACCAGGAACCGGGCGCCGGGGAGCGCAAGGTTGGGATTGGTCGCATCCACCTTTTTGACGGTCATCTGGTACCGCTCCCGTGTGACGGTCAAGTCGCCAATGATGATGCTCTGAACATCATAGGCCGGATGCTGGGCGGAACCGGGGCCGGCGTAGTCGTACTCGTAGACTTTACAGTCGCCCCAGACGCCCTGGGCTCCCAGATCCAAAATATACTGCGCCCGGTCGCGCAGAGTGGTCCCGTCTACAACGTCGTCAATACTGGTGTAGTTGGTGTGCTCCAGATTGTTATAAACGTATAGCAGCTCCTCGGCGCAGGCAGCTACCGGATCAGAGAAGAGATTCTCCTGATAGCGCCACACCACCGCCTGCACCCAGGCGTTCATGGTCCAGGTATAGTCGCTGCTCCAGACCTCGTCCACCCCCAGGGCGCGGGCCTGGTCCGTGAAGATCCCGCGGCTGTGGGCATAGAAATACGCCAGCATGGTCTTCACGGTGGGGTCGGTAATTTCCCTGGGATTGTTCCATTCATGCCCCTCAAGTGACCAGCCCATGCCGCCTCCGTGATCGGCACAAAATCCCATGACGGTGTCACCGTTGTAGTCGAATTTCATCTGGTGCAGCCAACAGGTGCTAAGGGCAGCAGACTCATAATAGACACCGTTATGCGTGCAATCCTCCATAACGATGGTATTGGGGCCGGCCGCGAAAGCGGTGCTGGGCAGGAGTCCGAGCATGCAGATCAGCGCCAGCAGGATACAAACGAGGCGCTTTTGCGCAGCAGGAAATTGTTTCAGTTTTTCCATGCAGATAAACTCCTTTTCTCGAAAATTGTGTAAGAAAAAAGCCTCCCAGCTGCTGCTGGAAGGCTTTCCGCGTTTGAGGTATTATGCGTATGGATTGATGGTGCCGGACATTCCGACAAATAAATAGCAGTAGGTCACCCCCTCATACCGCACCACACCGACGCCCAGACTGTCCGCCTTTGGGTCGAGCATTGCTCGCAGATGCCCAGGGGAGTTTACCCAGTTTTTCACTGCGGTTTTGGCAACATCCTCCGCGGTCACGCTGGTAAATACTGTTAAATTGCAGCTGAACCCATAGGGATATCCATGAGCGAGGACAAGCTCACACTCCTCCTGGCTGTCGTGCCAGGTGTTCCGGCGCGTGGCATAGTCCTGAGCCGCGTCCATGAGCGACTGATCGGCCGGGGCTGCGGACTGGCCGTATTTCTGCCGGACCTGATTGACAAGGGCAAGGATCTCTGTTCGGATCTCCAGGTTATCTGCGTAATCAGTTCCTGCTGCCGGCCGACCTTCGTCAACATCGGATACCGTGATCGTAAGACGGCCCTGTTCCCCGTCTGCCGCAACTACAAAAATGCTTGCAGTACCGGGCGACTTTGCGACCGCGACCCAATTCCCGGCGATCTGCTCTACCGTAAGGATTTCCGGATTGCTGGATACCAGCTCAAGTTGCGCGTCCGACGGATAGACCAGCAGGCCGCTTCGTGTACCCGCCTTCAGGATGTTCCCCTTGTAGCTACTGATGGAAACAGATGCTCCGGTCGCTCCAGCGGAGGTCCTCTGGAAGTTTCCGGTCAGTGCGCGGTATAGCATGACCGCAAGATCACCGCGGGATATGGTTCCCTGAGCCGTCATAGCAGGCTCACTTAGGCCAAGATCACAGGCGGTGCTACAGGCGCTGTTGTAATCCCACACCAGGTCTGGCAGAGCCAGATACCGCAGAATCACGGTGCAGGCTGCCGTGGGCGTCACAGGATCCTCCGCGCCAAACAGGCCATCGCCATAGCCGACCATGAGGCCGTGGTAGGCGCAGTAACCGGCATATTGCCGGGCCCAGTCTGGAACGTCCTGAAATTGGCACTGGGCGGCATAGAAGTCTCGGCTTTCCTCCACCTGTCCGGAGCCGCCGTGCAGCCGTGCAAGAATCGTGGCCAGATGGGCGCGGGTCAGCGGGGCGCTGAAGTTCATATTCCCCTCCCCGTCCCCGACCATGATCCCATGACTGTTCAGGTACTGCGAAGCGGCTTTCAGTTCTTTGTTGCTGCTTTCCGCCGCATACGCCGGCAGGGCCAAAGAAAGCGAAAAGACGGCAGTAAACAGCAGGATGGGCAGTTTACGCATACTGATTCCCCCTTTTCTTGATATTTGACTTAATTACATCGAAAAGAGGTCAGTTTTGCAAAAATACTGTCAGGTGATCTCCCGGGCCTGCACGCACCAGCGCATCTCCGGCACATTTCGGACACAGGTGATCAGCGTGATCATATTCTCGCTGCTCCGGCCCAGGCGGGAGAAATCCGTTTCTTCAATCTGCCCCACATAGAACACCTCATAGGTGCGCGTGCCGAGCTTCGTGGTGTAAGTGATCTTGTCGCCGTCCTCCAGGGTGTGGATCTGTCCAAAGTGGTTGGCCACACCTCTGTTATGGCCCGCAAGCCCAACATTGCCGTCCCAGCAGGAGGTGGATTTGAAATGCCCGGCGCCTTTGGCAAGGCTCTCCAGGCTTTCGTCCTCATACACCTTGACGGAAAGCCCCAGAGAGGGGATCTTCAGCCGGCCCAGGCTGCCGTCCTCATAAAAGAGGCCGTCCGGGAGGGTGAACTTGTTGCTGCTCAGGCTGGTATCCGCGGCCGGGGTGCTTTCATCGTAGGACGCCGGCGGCAGGTAGATTGTTTCACCGCTGATGGTGCTGCTGCCAGTTGATGTTCCGGACTGGGGGATCAGTGTCGTGCCGGCACCAGGCAGATAGGACTCCGGACTGCCGAAAGGCGGCGCAATGACGGCGGTATTCTTGCTGCGGTCGATGTTACTGCTCTCCGTCACCCCTCGGCCAACCACGATCACCTGGTCAACGGAGGTGGGCGGAGCATACATGGGGCCGTCCGAGTCGTCAAACTCATACTCCGCCGCCAGTGCCGGGGTCGCCATCATCGCTGTGATGGCCAGCAGCAGCATCGTTGCTTTCAGCCAGTTCCTCATACATCTTTCGCTCCTTCCGTTTCATGAAAAAGTATGTTCCTCCGGTACCGGCGCCGAGAGCCACCAGCGCGGGCAGGGCCACCATGAGCCAGTTGAGGCCGCCGCTTTGAGACTGCTCCTCCGCAACAGGCTCCATCGGCGTGCCGGTGAAAATGACGGTGTAGCGGATCACTGTGACCCCAGTGCGGTAGACCTCACCTGAGTAGTTGGCTGTGGTGGTATAGCCCGTCACATAACTGACTGTTTTGCTCCCGCCGTAGGTGCAGACAGCAGTAAAACGATCCCCGATCTCATAGTCATCGGCGTTGTAGGTGTTGTCCGTCTGCCACTGGACATCCTGGAGCGTCAGGGTCCGTCCGCCCTCAGTGATGCTTTTCGGCAGATGGTTGAGGTCTTGGTTTGCAAGATTGGGGTAGGTCCTGGTGGCTGTGACCGGCTGGGTGCTGCTGCCATACCCGGCCGCTTCGGTCTTGATGCTGTCCAGATCCAGCGTGAGGGTGCCGGTAAACCCCTCTTCCGTGGTGACCTCTTTCTCCTGGGGCAGCAGGGACAAAATCGTGTCCATGTCCTTTTTGTCGCTGTCCACCTTCTCTTCCTGGGTGATGACCTGCGTCTCACTGCCGATGATGACCTCTCGCAGCACATCGGTGCAGTCGTACAGGAGGCCATCCCGCTCAAACTGCCCCATGGGGAGCGTGGAGGGATCGGTGTTGGGCGAGAGATCATACACCTTGCGGATCTCCTTGTTGTCCTGGTCGAGGATGATATCGACCGGGAGCATGGCGTCAGGATCCGTCACGTCCAAACTGACCGCGCCCGCAGGCAGCGTCAGCATGGTCAAAAGCAGGAGCGATGCGGTGAGAGATAAGATTTTGTTCTTCACTGACATATCCTCCTCAGGTTTGATTTTGCTCTTTCTGGAATCAGGGAGTAGTCGACGGCGTGTACTGTCCGCCCTGAATCAGCGGCTGCAGGTAGGCGACCACAAAGCCCAGGGTATTGAGCACGATCCAGGTCACGACGATTCTCTTCAGCCAACTGGTCGCCTCTGCGACGGCCCGCTCATTGCGGGAGATCATCCGCACCAACAGCGCCACCGCAGCCGCAGTCACTGCCACGATGGTAGAGATGCCCACCAGCTCGCCATAGACATCTGCGATAATCGTGCTGAACCGTGTCCACATGGTGTCCGCAGCAGCCGCCGGCTGGGCGAACAGCACCATCATGTAACAGGATACCGCCGCCATCTGGAAAGCGTTGCGCAGCCGTTGGGACGCCTTCACCCAGCGATCCCTCCTGCTCTCGTCCTTTGCCATTTGCTTCCCTCCTTTTCGTCATATTTGCAGCAAAGAGCCGCCTCGAAGCGACTGTTCTCAATCACTTCAAGGCGGCTCCCTGCCGTCAGGTCCAGTTTTGGACGATAACAGGATAGCACATCTGCACTCCCCTTGTCATCCGCACCGACCTTGCCAATTTTCTGCCATTTTTCTGCCGCAGAGTAGGACATCACCCCTCCAGCAGCGTCAAAAGCTCCAGCCAGGCATCCAGACAGCCGGCTGGGGCCGTCCACAGCCGGATGGATAAGATGTTGACCGCCTGCTGGCGGAGCCGGTAATAGTGCCGCTCCGAGATATCCAGCCGGTACAGGATATCCGTATGGCTGGGCTTGTCCGGCGTGATGAACGTCTGGAAGATGATGTTATACATCAGCTCCCCGTTGCCCGGCTTATGGCGCAGGACCGTCAGGGCCTCATTGATCCGGTCCAGCAGCAGGCGGGACTTCCGAATGCTGAGCAGGCGGTGCTCCAACTTCGCGTTCCCCAGCGCCACCTGCGTGTCCACTACGCTGAGCAGCGCGTCCAGATCCTTCAGCGGCTGATCCAGCTCCTGTGCGACTTCACTGGGGAAGCATTCCAAGGCCCAGACGATGTCCCGGTAGTGCTTGAGCATGACCTGGGTGTTATGGTACATATTCCGGCGAAGCTCCTGCTCCGCAAGCCGGGCTTTCGCATTGGGGATGTCCGGATCTCCCACGATCCCCCTGCGCTCCAGCAAGGCGCGCAGCTGCTCCTGGGGGATCGCACTATCCTGATTCGGCAGTTCACCACAGAGGGATGCCTTCAAATCTGCCATTTTCAATACCTCCATCATCCTGATCCGCAGGCCCGGCCCGTGGCAAGGTTCCGCGGAATAATTCAAAATTTGGCGTCGCTGGAGATATCCCTTGGCAGTCCTCCCTAACATACTCTAAAATCTTACACGGAGAAAAATACGCGCGCGTAATATAGCAGTCCTCAGATGCAACACGGCGCTCCTCTTGTTCCCGGGGCAGCACTGCACGACTGTACCAAGCGACCAGCTTGCAGATGCGAGCATGGTCGCTCTGCTGGTTTTCGTGCGTATTCCCGTCTTTTGTGCGTATTTCTCTCAAAATGCGCTCGACTTTGTCCTGGGACGGCAAGGTGAATTGTTCTCCAGTCGGATAGACTGCATTGAAGATGAGGCAGCCGAAAGCGCCTGGCAGCTTATACAGCGGGAAGGCATCCGCATGTTTTCTGAAAAAGCGCCAGACCTTCGTCTTTTCCCATCCCCAACGCCTGCCAAGGGATTCCAATGTCAAAACAGCGCCGTACTGCCCAAACTGAACAGCCGGTGCCGAGAAGGAAAACGCATTGCTGGGCTCCTGCCAAACTGTGTGGCACCAGAGGTCGAGCCATGCGTCTGCCTCAGCAAATTGATAATGCCGCTCTGCAAGCCTCTGTGTGACGTTCCTGGGCAGGCAGAGGAATCCATACCCCTCTGTCGCATAAACCGCCTCACGGCCCATACAGGGCTCGCCAGAGCATCTTACGACCCAATCTGTGACTTGATAGGTCAGTTTCTTTGTTTTTGTGTCCAGTGAGTAGGTAATATAACCGAGGTCAGCCAGAGTGTCCATATGTTCAAGGGCCTGCCGCCGACGTTTGATTGCCAGGATACTCTTCAGACCGACGATGCCGCCTGCCCAGCCCCCGGCACTCACTTTGTTGGTGTAACCGCAGTACCGGGCCTGCCCAGTCCTAAAGGCTGCACGGGAGGCCAATCGAGCCCAAGAGGCCATAATGCCCTTGCCGGGCGGAAGCTGATTGCGGGGTAGTTTGACCCATTGATATTTGAGCAGGCACTTCATCTCGCCGGCCTCCCTCCTGATAGATTGAAAAAAGCCCCGCTCCGTGCTACACTGGTAAACACGAAAGCGAGGCCTGATTGAAATGCTATATGCCTGTGATAATTGTCATTACCTGTTCCTTAGAACGTCTGAGGATACCTGCCCGGACTGCGGAAAGGCCATGATCCGGCCGGCAACTTCTGAAGAGCAGGAAGAATATAAAAATCGTGAGAAAGAAAATCTGTGGACAGAGGATTCAAATAGCTGCCGTGTGTAGCCGGTCATTTCACCCCCGCGCAATGGCTTCTAATTAAACCCATTTCATTTGTTGCACCGCCGTGTATAAAAATAACTGAAAAAGTATAAAAAAAGTGCCCGTAGCTCAACTGCCACGGGCACTTTCTCTTTTAGGAGGCTCTCTAAAAACTGGTGTAAAATCAGGTGTAAAAACGTGTTACTGCTGAATCCAACTGGTGTAAAACTGGTGTAAAACCGCTCTTTCAGGCTCGTGAAAAACCCGCAAACCCTTGCGCCGCAACGGGTCTTTAATCCAGTGGCTTCATCGTCGGGAAGAGGATCACTTCCCGGATGGTGTCGGCCCCGGTCAGGAGCATGACGCACCGGTCGATGCCCATGCCCATGCCGCCGGTGGGCGGCATGCCGTACTCCAGGGCGGTGAGGAAGTCCTCGTCCAGCATCTCCGTCTCCTCGTCGCCCCGCTCCCGCTGCTCCACCTGCTTTTCAAAGCGCTCTCGCTGGTCGATGGGGTCGTTGAGCTCGGAGTAGGCGTTGGCCAGCTCGCTGCGGCAGATGAACAGCTCGAACCGCTCGGTGAGCCGGGGATCCGCCGGGCTGCGCTTGGTCAGCGGAGACACCTCCACCGGGTACATGGTGATAAAGGTGGGCTGGACCAGCTGCTCCTCCACCTTCTGGTCAAAGCAGGCGTACAGGGCGTTGCCCCAGGTCTTTTCGGCGGCGTCCGCCAGCTCCACACCGATGGCCTTGGCAGCGGAGACGGCCTCGGCGTCGTCGGTGATGGCGCCGAAGTCCACTCCGGCATACTCCTTCACGGCGTCCACCATGGTCAGCCGGCGCCAGCCGGGGGTCAGGTCGATGTCCTCGCCCTGCCACTGGACCTGATAGGTGCCCAGGATGGCCTGGGCAGCGCCGGAGAGGATGCCCTCGGCAATGTCCATCATGCCGTGGAAATCCGTGTAGGCCTGGTACAGCTCCACGGTGGTAAACTCGGGGTTGTGCTTGGGGTCCATACCCTCGTTGCGGAAGATGCGGCCGATCTCATACACCCGGTCCATGCCGCCCACGATCAGCCGCTTCAGGGGCAGCTCCGTGGCGATGCGCATATACATGTCGATGTCCAGGGTGTTGTGGTGGGTGATGAAGGGCCGGGCGGCGGCGCCGCCGGCGATGGTGTTCAAAACCGGGGTCTCCACCTCAATATAGCCCATGTCGTCCAGGTAGTTGCGCATGAACTTGATAAACCGGGATCGGATGGCGAAATTGCGCTTGACCTCCGGGTTCACCATCAGGTCCACATACCGCTGGCGGAAGCGCAGCTCCTTGTCCTGGAGGCCGTGGAACTTCTCCGGCAGGGGCAGCAGGGACTTGCTCAGCAGGGTAATGGTCTTCGCCCGAACGCTCATCTCGCCCCGCTGGGTGCGGAACACCTCGCCGTCCACGCCCACAATGTCGCCGATGTCGTACTTCTTGAACTGCTTGTAGATCTCCTCATCCATCTCGTCCTGACGGGCGTAGAGCTGGATGCGGCCGTCGCGGTCCTGGAGGTCGCAGAAGCTGACCTTGCCCATGCCCCGCTTGCTCATGAGGCGCCCGGCCACCTTGACGCTCTGGCCCTCCAGAGCGTCAAAATTCTCCTTGATCTGAGCGGAGGTGTGGTCCCAGTCGAAGCGGGTGATCTGGAAGGGGTCCCGGCCCTCGGCCTGGAGGGCCGCCAGCTTCTCCCGGCGGACCTTGCTCTGCTGGCTCAGGTCCTGCTCGGGCTGCTGGTTCGTCTTTTGTTCAGCCATCTCTTCCGCTCCTTACCGCTCGATCTTACGCACCGTGTACACGATGGCGCCCTGGGGGGCCTCCACGGTGACAGTGTCGCCCTCCTTGGCACCCACCAGGGCCTTGCCGAAGGGGGACTCCTCGGAGATAGCGCCGTGCATGGGATCCGCCTCCTGGGAGCCCACGATCTTATAGGCGGGCAGTTCCTTGCCGCTCTTATCGGCCACGGTCACGCGGCAGCCGATGGTGACCACATTGGTGGGGGCGTTAGCCTCGTCCACGATGACCACGTGCTGGAGGATCTCCTCCAGTTCGGCAATGCGGGAGTACAGCTTGCCCTGCTCGTTCTTGGCCTCGTCGTACTCGCTGTTCTCGCTCAGGTCGCCGAAGCCCCGGGCCACCTTGATCTGCTCAGCCACCTCGTCGGAACGAGTGGTCTTGAGATAATTCAGTTCCTCCTGCAGCTCCTGCGCCCGGGCCGCGCTCATCTTGTACTCTTTTTCCATGTCCAAAGTTCCTTTCCGCATTCTATTTTCCTGGGAAAATGGCCCCTCCATCTCCCTGAACATACTTATTCTATAATATCATAGAGTTGTATTATAGAGGTTGGATTTCAGAATGTCAAGCGCCAGAGCCATTTCCCGCCGCTGCGCTCCGTCCCAGGGAGATCTGACCAGGCCGCAGGGCGCCGCTCTCCCGCAGCGCTGCCAGAAGCTGGATGCGGCAGCAGCCTGCCGGCAGCTGCTCCTCCAGCGCCGGCGGCAGCAGCAGCGGCGGCAGAGGTGCCTCGCTACCCCGGTAAGCCTCTACCACCACCGGATTGTTCCGGCGCAGATCCGTCCGGGGCGCGAAGAGCACCAGGGCCTCCGCCTCCCCCAGCCGGGCCAGATCCGGCTCCAGCCGCAGCGCCACGCCGTACTCCCGCCGCAGCCGGCCCGCCAGGTCCGGTCCGCCGTAGGGGACGTCCAGCAGCACATACCGGCACCGCAGGGACAGCTCCGTCACAGTCCGCACCAGTTCGGCGCTCATGGCATCTGCCGACACCGCCACCGTCCCTCCGCTCAGGCCCCGGTCCTCCAGTCCCCGGCAGGTCTGCTCCGCCGCCAGCTCCCGCCGCAGTGCCAGGGTGTCCACCGCTCCGATCCCCCGCTTTTCCAATACATCCCCATACGCAAAGTCATCCGGAAGCACCACCCGCCGTACCCCGGCCTTTTCCAGCTTTCGGGCTGCGGCAGCCGCCCGACGCCGGATCACCGCCGCCGGAGTCCGCGGTCCCCGCGCCACCTGAACGCTGTAAAGATGCGTATGGAGCACCATCCGTTCCGCTGTTTTTACAGCCCGTTGTCCCCGCTCCGGCGGGACCCAGATCCACAGTCCAAACATAAAAAAACCGCCTCCCGCTCCATACCTACGGAGCGGGAGGGCAGTTTATGTGTCTTTTCAGAAGGAGGCGCAGGATCAGGCCGAACCGGACAGCGTATAGCCTGTGAGATAGCCCATCCGCGGCTCTGCCCCGTGGCTGAGAGGGTTGACCCGGACGCCGTTCTCCGTCACCTCGAAGTGCAGGTGGGGTCCCGTGGAGTTTCCGGTAGAGCCGGTAATACCGATGACATCGCCTTGGTTGACGTACTGTCCCACAGATGCCTTCCGGCTGGACATATGAGCATACAGGGTGGTGTTGCCGGGACCGTGGGAGATAGCCACGTAGTTTCCATAGGAACTGGAGTACTGGGAGACGATGACGGTTCCGGCCTTGGAGGCATAAATCGGACTGGTGTAGCCCACCCGGCCGATGTCGGTGCCCTTGTGGTTGGTGGAGCCGATGCCGCCGGGAGAGGCACGGCCGCCCACGGTGGAGGTGATATAGCGGCTGTCCACCGGCCAGATGTAGCCGCCGGGATTGGACTGAACGGAGTTTCCATTGGCAGCCTGCTGGGCGATCAACTGCTCATTGAGCCGCTGGATCTCCGCCCGAATGGCATCCTGCTCCGCCTCCAGCTCATCCAGGGCAGCCTCCGTCTCGCTTTCGTTGGCGGCCAGCTGCTGGATCAGGGCGTTGGCCTCGCTGCGCTGGGTATTCAGCTCACTCTTGCGGGCCTCCAGCTCGCTCTTGGCCGCTTCTTCCTCGGCCTTGTTGGTCTCCAGCTCTGTCTTGGCGGTCTCGATCTGGGCCTGCAGGTCTTTCAGCTGGTCGATCACCCGTTGGTCGGCAGCCATGATCTCATTGATCATGTCCAGACGGCTGAGCAGGTCCGTGAAGCTGTCCGCCCGGAACAGCACGGACCAGTAACTGACCTCGCCCCGCTTTTCCATGGCCCGGACCCGGTCGCAGAACAGGTCGTACTGGGCCGCCTCGTCCTCCTGGGCCTGGATCAGTTCCTCTTCCTTCTGGGAGATCAGGGCAGCATACTGCTGGATCTGCTCCTCCACGTTGGAGATCTGGGCGGAGGTATTGGCGATCTGCTGGTCCAGCAGGGTCTTGCGCTCCATGGCGGTGCTTTTGTCCGCAGCAAGGGACTCCAGCTTGGCCTGGAGCTCCTTCTTCTCGGCGCTGAGGTCGTTGGACTCGTTTTTCAGTGCGTCGATGTCCGCCTGGGTCACCGCCAGGGCCGGCGTCAGTTCTGCGGCGGACAGCAGCAGCGCCATGGTCAAAGCCAGCAAGGCCCGGAAAAAGCGGCGTCCTTTGGTCTGTTTCTTCATAAGCCGCACCTCACACTTGCAGGAATTTCCGAATGGCGGAGAGGCTGCCTCCCACACCCACCAATACGCCGGCACCGGCGAAGGTGGCAGCTACCGGCAGCCACAGCCGGTTAAAGGGGATAATCTCGATCAGCTGCATGGTGTCGTTGGTATCCACCCCCTGCGCCACCGCTGCATACAGCGCCCACTGGAGCCCGAAGGCGATCACGGCGCCCAGAATACCGATCATCAGGCCCTCGTACACGAAGGGCCAGCGGATAAAGCCGTTGGTAGCACCCACCATGCGCATGATGGCGATTTCATCCCGCCGGTCAAAGGTGGTGAGCTTGATGGTGTTGGAGATGATGAACACCGACACGATGAACAAAATGGCGATCAGGGCCACGCACACCACCGTTGCCACGTTCCGGACCGTCAAGAATCCGCCGGCAATCTCCTCGTGGGCGTTGACATCGGTGATACCATCCACTTCTTCCACCCGGCTGCAGGTCTGGGACTGCTGGGACAGGTCCTCCACCTTGATGGCGTAGCGGTCCTGGAAGATCGCCGGGTCCAGATTCTGGAACAGCTCCTCGTCAGGGTAGTCGGCGGCGAAGTCCTCCGTAGCCTGTTCCTTGGAGATAAAGGTGGCGGAGACCACATTGGGGATGGCCTCCAGTTCCTTTTGCAGGGCCTTTGCCTGAGCGGTGGAGTAGCTGTCGTCCACATAGGCCAGGATCTCATTTTCCTGCTCCAGGTCCAGCAGCAGGGCGTTGGCGTTCACCGCTACCAAGGTGAAGGTCCCCATAATCAAAAGGCAAGCCACCGTGATGCCGATGGCGGCAAAGGACATGAAGCCATGGCTGAACATGTTGCTGATGCCCTCATGAAAAAAATAGCCGAAATTGTGCTTAGCCATGGATGTGTCCTCCCACATAGCCGCCCACGCCATCGCTGGTGACATGGCCGGATTCAATCGTGACGACCCGCTTGCCGAAGCGGTCCACCAGATCCTTCTCATGGGTCACCACCACCACGGTGGTGCCCAGCTGGTTGATCTTCACCAACAGGCTCATCAGCTCCAGGGACCGCTCCGGGTCCAGATTGCCGGTGGGCTCGTCGGCAATGATGGTATCGGGATTGTTGACCAGGGCTCGGGCGATGGCCACCCGCTGCTGCTCGCCGCCGGAGAGCTCTGTGGGATAGCTGTTGGCCTTCTCCTCCAGCCCTACCAGCCGCAGCACATAGGGGATGCGCTTGCGGATCTCTTTCAGGGGGGATCCCACCGCCCGCATGACGAACTCCAGGTTCTCATAGACGGTCTTTTTCTCGATCAGACGGAAGTCCTGGAAAATGACGCCCAGAGTCCGGCGCATCAGCGGAACCTGACGCTCTGAGATGTTGCTGACCGAGAAGCCGTTGATCATGATGCGGCCGGCGCAGGGTTCCACTTCCCCGGTCAGCAGCTTGATGATGGTGGACTTGCCGGAGCCGGAGGGGCCCACCAAAAAGACGAACTCTCCGTCCTCAATGGTCAGACTGATACCCTGGATAGCCTTGGTCCCGTTCTCATATTCCATTTCCACATCTTTCAAGCGTATCATGAGCCACCTCGCGCGTTTACTTGCCGAAACACCTGCCGCCGGTTCGGCAGCAGGTCGACATAATTCTTCATACAGGCACATTATATACGGTTTTTCCCCCGCGCGCAACAACAACTTGCCCTGGCCCCGTAAAAAAAGTAACAAAAATGACAGTCTTTTCCCGGCGCCCGAAAAAAACTCCGCGGCTGCCGCCGCGGAGTTTTGCAGATACGGATGTATGCCGGATCAGGAGTCGATGCCCCGGCTGGTCAGGTACTTCTTGACCATCAGGGCCACCTTGAAGGTGATGGCGTCGTCAAACTCCCGCAGATCCAGGCCGGTGAGTTTCTTGATCTTCTCCAGCCGATATACCAGGGTGTTGCGGTGGACAAAGAGCTTCCGGGCGGTCTCGGAGACATTGAGGTTGTTCTCGAAGAACTTGTGGATGGTGAACAGCGTCTCCTTGTCCAGGGCGTCGATGGGATTCTTCTTGAAGACCTCCTGGAGGAACATCTCGCACAGAGTGGTGGGCAGCTGGTAAATCAAACGGCCGATGCCCAGGTTCTCGTAGTTGATGACATATTTCTCCGTGTCAAAGACCTTGCCCACCTCAATGGCGATCTGGGCCTCCTTGTAGCTCTTGGCCAGATCCCGCAGGTGGGTAGCCACAGTGCCGATGCCCACCACCACAGTGGGTTCGCTGCCGGAGCGGAGGGTCTCTTCGATTGCAGAGGCGATCTTGTTCAGATCCTTCAATCCGGTGCCGTCGGGCATCTGGCGGATCAGCACCACGTCGCCCTCGCCGATGCTGAGGACAAAGTCGTTCTGCCGGTCCGGGAACAGGGACTGGACCACATCGGTGGGCACGGACTCCCCCTTGCGTAAGGAGCGAACCACAAACACGCCCCGGGGCACGTCTGCCGTGACCCGAAGTTCCTTGGCCCGCATATAGATGTCGCCCAGCATGATGTTGTCGGAAATGATGTCCTTGATGAAGGACCCCCGGTCGTGCTTCTCCTCGTAATAGGACTTGGCTGCATTAAGCGCCACGGTAGCCATGGCGCAGACGGTGCGGCTGACCTCATTGTCGCCGAAGGCAAAGGCGGCATAATCAAACTGGTTGCCCCAGCCGTTGAGCGCCTTG
Organism: Dysosmobacter sp. Marseille-Q4140; assembly: GCA_018228705.1. NCBI lineage: Bacteria > Bacillati > Bacillota > Clostridia > Eubacteriales > Oscillospiraceae > Dysosmobacter > Dysosmobacter sp. Marseille-Q4140. The sequence continues at coordinate 1,139,114 of CP073694.1, forward strand.
AAGGTCTTTCCCTCCGAGGAGATCATGGAGCCGCCGGCGCCGTTGATCACAGGCACATGCTCTGCCCAGCGCTGGCCGATCATGGACAGTTCACTGCAGGCAATGACGATCCCCTCGGCGTCAATGACGCCCACCGTGCGATCAGTGTTCTCCTTTAGCTGCAGCACCACATTTTGAAAAATTCTTCCAGACATGGTCGTCCTCCTCACCTTAACTCACACGGTCATCTTGTGCATTTTGTCAATGATAATATTATATCGGTAATTTTGGCAAATTGCAAGACGTTTTTTCTTTTTTCAACAAAAAAGCTGTCACCTTTTTGTCGAAGATTTGAATTTTATTCTGCCTACCTCAAAAATTTTTCAACTGGTCCTGCTCTTTATCTGTCAAAAAACGATACTTACCCTTCTCCAAAGCCGGATCCAAGGTCAAATTGCCCATTCGTAATCGTTTGAGATAGAGTACCGGCTTGCCCAGCTGGCCAAGCATCCGCTTGATCTGGTGGAATTTTCCCTCCCGCAGCGTCACGAGCGCCTCACTCTCCTCCCCCGCCGTCAGGATCTCCAGTCCGGCCGGCAGGCACCGCAGGCCGTCGGCCAGGGTCATGCCCGCTTCAAAGGCGGCACAGTCCGCCTCTGTCAGACGCCCGGCGGTGCGGACATAGTAGACCTTATCCACATGATGCCGGGGGGAGAGCAGATCGTGGGCCAGCTGTCCGTCGTTGGTCAGGAGGAGCAGCCCCTCGGTGTCCTTGTCCAGCCGCCCCACCGGAAACAGACCCTGGCGCCGCAGCTCCGCCGGCAGCAGGTCCAGCACCGTGGGGCCCCGGCCGTCCTCTGTGGCGGAGAGATAGCCCGCAGGCTTGTGGAGCATGACCCAGGTACAGCGGCGGTAGCACAGGGGCTCGCCGTCCACCAGGATCTCCGCCGACTCCGGGTCTGCCTTCTCAGCCGTGTCCCGGACGGCTCGTCCGTCTAGCAGGATCCGGCCCTGTCGGGCCAGGAGCTTTACCTCCCGCCGGGAAAAACGGCCGGTGGAGGCGATGATCTTGTCCAGGCGCTGTGATTCCATATATATGCGCGCTCCTCTCAGGTATCCGCCTTTAGGCGGCTGCTTTTCTTTTTTCACATGGTATCATAATCCCGGCGAAAAATGAATAGGAAGATGCAGGAGGGATGCACATGGTGATTTGGACCGCGCGATTTTCCAAAAAAGCGAAAGCTGTTCTGCTGCTGATCGTCCTGGCCCTGACGGCGGCAGTCGTATTCCTGCTGCTGGGCCGGGGCGGCGGCGAACCGGCGCCAGCCATCACTCTGGCTGCCAACGAAGACCGGGTGGCCTATCTTCAGTCCCTGGGCTGGGAGGTAGAGCCGGAGCCGGTGGAAACCTTGCAGTTCCTGCTGCCGGAGGAGCTGACGGAACCCTACGTGACCTACAACGAGCTCCAGGCGGAGCAGGGCTTCGACCTGTCCGCCTGCTGCGGCAAGCAGGTCTCCCGCTACACCTACACCGTCACCAATTACCCTGGCCGGGCCGAGGGCGTTCAGGTGAACCTCTACGTCTGCGAGGAGGCACCGGTGGCCGGGGACATCCTCTGCGCCGGAGCCGACGGCTTTCAGGACACCCTGGCCTTTCCGGAAACGCCGTGAGGCAAAAAAAGAACTGCCGCATACGCGGCAGTTCTTTTTATACGCTGGATGAGAGGGAGATTACTCGCCCACCTCGGTGACAGCGCCGGAACCAACGGTACGGCCGCCCTCACGGATAGCGAAGCGGAGGCCCTTCTCAATGGCGATGGGGGTGATCAGCTCAACGCTCATCTCCACGTTATCGCCGGGCATGCACATCTCGACGCCCTCGGGCAGGGTGATCACGCCGGTAACGTCGGTGGTGCGGAAATAGAACTGGGGACGATAGTTGTTGAAGAAGGGGGTGTGACGGCCGCCCTCGTCCTTGGACAGGACGTAGACCTGGCCCTTGAACTTGGTGTGGGGATGAATGGAACCGGGCTTAGCCAGAACCTGGCCGCGCTCGATGCCGTTGCGGTCCACGCCGCGCAGCAGGGCGCCGATGTTGTCGCCGGCCTCAGCGTAGTCCAGCAGCTTGTGGAACATCTCGATGCCAGTGACGACGGTCTTCTTCTTCTCGTCGGTCAGGCCAACGATCTCGACTTCCTCGCTCAGCTTCAGGATGCCGCGCTCCACACGGCCGGTGGCCACGGTGCCGCGGCCGGAGATGGTGAACACGTCCTCGACGGGCATCAGGAAGGGCATATCCTCCTTGCGGTCGGGAGTGGGGATATAGTCGTCAACAGCGTCCATCAGCTCCTTGATGCAGGCATACTCGGGAGCGTTGGGATCGGTGGACTCGGACACCAGAGCGTTCAGAGCGGAACCCTTGATGATGGGGATGTCGTCGCCGGGGAACTCGTACTTGGAGAGCAGCTCGCGGACCTCCATCTCCACCAGCTCCAGCAGCTCGGGATCGTCGACCTGATCGCACTTGTTCAGGAACACGACGATGGCGGGCACGCCCACCTGACGGGCCAGCAGGATGTGCTCACGGGTCTGAGCCATGGGGCCGTCGGAAGCAGCGATGACCAGGATGGCGCCGTCCATCTGAGCAGCGCCGGTGATCATGTTCTTGATATAGTCGGCGTGGCCCGGGCAGTCCACGTGGGCATAGTGACGCTTCTCGGTCTCATACTCCACGTGAGCGGTGTTGATGGTGATGCCGCGCTCCTTCTCCTCGGGAGCCTTATCGATGGCGTCATAAGCCTCGAACTGAGCCTTGCCCTGGTAGGACAGCCACTTGGTGATGGCGGCGGTCAGAGTGGTCTTACCATGGTCGACGTGACCAATGGTGCCGATGTTAACATGGGGCTTGGTTCTTTCAAATTTCTGCTTAGCCATTTGAAAATCCTCCTGTCAATTTTCAAAATCTGTGTTTGTTGCAACGTGAAATAATCAACATTGCTTATTTTACCCTATCTTGCCGGGAAAAGCAATAACTTTTTCCAGCGGGTGTCAGTCCTGGGGCTTGGTGCGCTCGCTGACGATCTTGTCACGCAGGCTCTTGGGCAGTTCCGCGTAGCTGTGGGGCTCCATGGTGTACTGGCCGCGGCCCTGGGTGGAAGAACGCAGGTCGGTGGCGTAACCGAACATGTTGGACAGAGGCACCAGAGCGTCCACCTGCTGCGCGCCGGGACGGGCCTCCTGGCCCAGGATCTGGCCGCGGCGGGCGGTCAGGTCGCCGATCACGGTGCCCAGGTAGTCGTCGGGGGCAATGACGGAGACCTTCATGATGGGCTCCAGCAGGACGGGATCCGCCTTGCGCATAGCCTCCTTGAAGGCCATGGAGCCGGCGATCTTGAACGCCATTTCGGAGGAGTCCACCTCGTGATAGGAGCCGTCGTACAGAGTGACCTTCACGTCCACAACGGGGAAACCAGCCACAACACCGGCCTGCAGGGCGCCGCGGATACCGGCGTCGACAGCGGGGATAAACTCCTTGGGAATGGAGCCGCCCACAACGGCGTTGATGAACTCGTAACCCTTGCCGGACTCGTTGGGATCCAGCTTGATCTTGACGTGGCCGTACTGGCCGGAACCGCCGCTCTGGCGCTTGTACTTGGTGTCCTGATCCACGGACTTCTTGATGGTCTCCTTGTAGGCCACCTGGGGGGCGCCCACGTTGGCTTCCACCTTGAACTCACGCAGCAGACGGTCGACGATGATCTCCAGGTGCAGCTCGCCCATGCCGGCGATGATGGTCTGACCGGTCTCCTCGTCGGTGTAGGTCTTGAAGGTGGGGTCCTCCTCGGCCAGCTTGATCAGGGCCATGGTCATCTTCTCCTGACCGGCCTTGGTCTTGGGCTCGATGGCCACGCGGATCACGGGCTCGGGGAACTCCATGGACTCCAGGATGACGGGGTGCTTCTCATCGCACAGGGTGTCGCCGGTGGTGGTATTCTTCAGACCCACGGCGGCCTCGATATCGCCGGAGAAGACCTCCTCGATATCCTCGCGGTGATTGGCGTGCATCTGCAGAATCCGGCCGATGCGCTCCTTGACGTTCTTGGTGCTGTTGAGCACAGAAGAACCGGTGGTCAGGTGGCCGGAATAGACGCGGAAGAAGCTCAGACGGCCCACATAGGGGTCGGTCATGATCTTAAAGGCCAGGGCGGAGAAGGGGGCGTTGTCGTCAGAGGGACGCTCCTCCTCCTCGTCGGTCTTGGGATTGACGCCCTTGATGGGAGGCACATCCAGAGGAGAGGGCAGGTAGTCCACAATGGCGTCCAGCATCTTCTGAACACCCTTGTTCTTATAGGACGTGCCGCAGACCACGGGCACCATCTCATTGGCAATGGTGGCCTTGCGGATGGCGGCACGGATCTTGGCCTGAGGAACTTCCTCACCGCCCAGATACATCTCCATGATCTCATCATCGAACATGGAGACAGCGTCCATCAGCTTCTCGCGGTACTCGTTGGCAAGGTCCACCATGTCGGCGGGGATGGGCTCCACGCGCATGTCCTTTCCCAGGTCATCATAGTAGATGTCGGCATCCATCTCCACCAGATCGATGATGCCCTTGAAGGTATCCTCGGAGCCGATGGGCAGCTGGATGGGAACGGCGTTGCACTTGAGACGCTCGTCGATCATGTGCAGCACGTTGTAGAAGTCCGCGCCCATGATGTCCATCTTATTGACGTAAATCATGCGGGGGACCTTGTAGTTATCGGCCTGGCGCCACACGGTTTCGGACTGGGGCTCCACGCCGCCCTTGGCGCACAGCACGGTCACAGAGCCGTCCAGCACGCGCAGGGAACGCTGCACCTCAACGGTGAAGTCCACGTGGCCCGGAGTGTCGATGATGTTGATCCGGGTGGGCTTGAACTGGTTCTTGGAACCAGACCAGTAGCAGGTGGTGGCGGCGGACGTAATGGTGATGCCGCGCTCCTGCTCCTGCGCCATCCAGTCCATGGTGGCAGTGCCGTCATGGGTCTCACCGATCTTATAGTTCACGCCGGTGTAGAACAAGATACGCTCGGTCGTCGTCGTCTTGCCCGCATCGATGTGAGCCATAATGCCGATATTACGGGTATTTTCCAGAGATGTTTTTCTCGGCATACTGTCTCTCCTAACTTACCAGCGGAAATGGGCGAAGGCCTTGTTGGCCTCGGCGGCCTTGTGGACCTCCTCGCGCTTCTTCACGGCAGAGCCGGTGTTGTTGGCGGCGTCCATCAGCTCGCCGGCCAGACGCTCGGCCATGGTGCGCTCGCTGCGGGCGCGGGCGTAGGTCGTGAGCCACCGCAGACCCAGGGTCGTGCGGCGGGCGGGACGGACCTCCATGGGCACCTGATAGGTGGCGCCGCCCACGCGGCGGGCCTTGACTTCCAGGCTGGGCATGATATTCTCCATGGCCTGGGTGAACACTTCAACGGGGTCCTTCTCGGTCTTTTCCTTGATCTGGTCGAAAGCAGCGTAGACCACCTTCTGGGCCACGCCCTTCTTGCCGTCCAGCATGACGTTGTTGATCAGCCGGGTGACCAGGACGGAGCCGTAAACGGGATCCGGCAGGATCTCTCTCTTGGGAACATTACCTCTTCTGGGCACTATGCTTCCCTCCTTCATAATAATTCTATGATCTCATAGGTACTCAAAAGGCATGTTGCAGCCTTCCGTGTATGCCTGCCGAAGCGGTAACATGTTCGCACATATATATAAACCTATTCGGCAAAGCTTTCAGTGTTTCGCAGATCTTACTTCTGCTTGGGGCGCTTGGCACCGTACTTGGAACGGGACTGCATACGGCCGGAGACGCCCTGGGTGTCCAGAGTACCGCGGATGATGTGGTAACGGACGCCGGGGAGGTCCTTGACACGGCCGCCGCGGATCATGACCACGGAGTGCTCCTGCAGGGAGTGGCCCACGCCGGGAATATAGGCGGTGACCTCGTAGCCGTTGGTCAGACGCACACGGGCGATCTTACGCAGAGCGGAGTTGGGCTTCTTGGGGGTCGCGGTTCTCACGGCGGTGCACACGCCTCTCTTCTGGGGAGAAGGCAGGTTGGTGGTCTTGGTCTTCAGGGTGTTCAGACCGAACTGCAGCGCGGGAGAAGTGGACTTGTAGGAAGCCTGTTCTCTTCCTTTCCGGACCAGCTGGTTAAAAGTAGGCATTAGTGTTCTCCTTTCTTTCCATATTTTCCGGCCGCCGCCGCAGGCGACAGCCTTTATTTTTTGCGGAACGCCTTGCGGCTATTCCGAAAAAACCAAATTTTCCTCACAGGGCGAGGACCGCCACCACGGCAGCGCCCACGGTGATGCGGCAGGCCTGACCCAGCTGGGTCAGGGTGTAGTCCGTCTCCACCGGGATACCCGCCTGGGCACAGGAGGCGGCGATGGGGTCAGTGATGGCCGGGTCCGCGTCGCAGGCCAGATACACCCGCCTGGCCCGGCCCTCCCGGATCGCCTTGCGGGACTGCTTCACGCCGACGACCTTCTCCTGGGAAGCAAGTTCCGTGATCACGGGAATTCCTCCTGAAAATGCATGGCAAAATTCGCAGAATTTCTATTCCGCGCAGATAAGGATTATATCATGGGAAAATTCATCCGTCAAGGCAAATTTCAAAAAAGGCGGGGACTTTCCGGCGTTTTTTGGCCTCTGCGTGGCAAAAAGCGGGGCTGCGGAATCATCCGCAGCCCCGCTTCGGGGAAAATGCAGGGAACGATCGGAGCTCAGCCCTCGAACACGGGCAGCTCGGGCTCGGTCTCCGCCTCCGGGGAAGCGGTCTCGGGCACCAGCTCCTCCGCAAAGGTGTGGTAGGCCGTCAGGCCCGTGCCGGCGGGGATCAGCTTGCCGATGATGACGTTCTCCTTCAGGCCCACCAGGTGGTCGGCCTTGCCCTTGATGGCGGCCTCGGTCAGGACCTTGGTGGTCTCCTGGAAGGAGGCGGCGGAGAGGAAGGAGTCCGTGGCGAGAGACGCCTTGGTGATGCCCATGAGCAGCTGGGTCCCCACGGCGTGGCGCAAAGGCTCGCCGTTTTCCTGGCGCTCGCCCGCGGCATTGCGGCGGTCGATCTCCTCGTTGGCGTCGTCCAGCTCCAGGACGTCCACCATGGAGCCGTCCAGCAGCTTGGTGTCGCCGGCGTCCTCCAGGCGGACCCTGCGCATCATCTGACGGACGATGACCTCGATGTGCTTATCGTTGATATCCACGCCCTGCTGGCGGTACACCCGCAGGACCTCCTGGATCAGGTAGTTGTACACGGCGTCGGAGCCGCGGATGCGGAGCACATCGTGGGGGTTCAGGGCGCCGTAGGTCAGCTGGGCGCCGGCCTCGATGGTATCGCCGTCCTTCACCTGCAGTCCCGTGTGGGGCACGGCGTAGGTACGGGTGTCGCCGTCCTCGGCGGTGACGATGATGTTCAGGAGGCTGCCCTTGGCGGCCTCCTCAAACTTGACCTTGCCGCCGATCTCTGCCAGGGTGGCCATCCGCTTGGGACGGCGGGCCTCGAACAGCTCCTCAACACGGGGAAGGCCCTGGGTGATGTCGCCGCCGGCCAGGCCGCCGGTGTGGAAGGTACGCATGGTCAGCTGGGTGCCGGGCTCGCCGATGGACTGGGCGGCGATGATGCCGACGGCCTCGCCGGGGCCCACGGGCTGCTGGGTGGCCAGGTTCATGCCGTAGCACTTGGCACACACGCCGCTGTGGGCCTTGCAGGTCAGGACCGTGCGGATCATGACGGTGGGATGCTCGTCAACGGCGGGATCAAAGGCGCAGCGGTCGCCCTCGCGGTAGTTCTCCTGGACCCAGGCGTGGGTCTCCAGGAGCTTGGCGTCGCTCTCGTCCATCATCTTGGTGTTGGGCACCAGCACCTCACCGGTGGCGGTGTCCACCACGTCGCCCACCAGGAAGCGGCCGCGCAGACGGTCGGAGAACTTCTCGATCACCTGGCCGTTCTCGCTGATCTCCGCCACCTTGATGCCGTGGGTCACATGGCAGTCCTCCTCGCGGATGATGACATCTTGGGAGACGTCCACCATGCGGCGGGTCAGGTAACCGGAGTCGGCGGTACGCAGAGCCGTGTCGGCCAGGCCCTTGCGGGCGCCCCGGCTGGAGATGAAGTACTCCAGGGCGGTCAGACCTTCGCGGTAGTTTGCCTTGATGGGGATCTCGATGGTGCGGCCGGCGGTGTTGGCGATCAGGCCGCGCATACCGGCCAGCTGGCGGATCTGCTTCATGGAGCCGCGGGCGCCGGAGTCCGCCATCATGAAGATGGGGTTGTAGCGGTCCAGGTTCTTCTGCAGGGCGTCGGAGACGTCGTTGGTGGTCTTTTCCCAGACCTGCACCACCTGCTTGTAGCGCTCGTGGTCGGTCATGAAGCCCATCTTGTACTGGTTTTCAATGTCCAGCACCGCCTGCTCGGAGGCGGCCACCATCTCGTACTTCTTGGGCGGGATGGTCATGTCGGCGATGGAGACGGTGATGGCGGCCAGGGTGGAGTTGTGGTAGCCGGTGGCCTTGATGGCGTCCAGCACCTCGGCGGCCATGGTGAAGCCGTGCTTGTTGATGGTACGGTCCACGATCTGGCCCAGCTGCTTCTTGCCGCAGGTGAAGGTGATCTCGTAGTCGCACACGTGGGCCGGGTCCGTGCGGTCCACGAAGCCCAGGTCCTGGGGGATGTTCTGGTTGAAGATGATGCGGCCGGGGGTGGCCTCCACCACGGCGGTGTGCTCCACGCCGTCCACGGTCAGGGTCCGGCGCACCAGGATGGGGCAGTGGGGCCCGATGACGTGCTCGTTGTAGGCCATCAGGGCCTCTTCCTCGCTGGCGTAGATCCGCACCGGCCGGTAGGTGGCCTTCTTCTGGTCCTTGGCCAGGGCCGCGTTGGCGGCCTGGAAGGCGTCGGCGTCCACCTCGGACTGGGCGGTGAGGTCCGTGTCGCCGGCATCCTCGCACCAGATGGTCTCGGCGCCCTTTTCCGCCTTGCCCATGCGGTCCATGGTCAGGTAGTAGGAGCCCAGCACCATGTCCTGGGTGGGGACGGTGACGGGGCCGCCGTCCTGGGGACGCAGCAGGTTGTTGGCGGAGAGCATCAGGATGCGGGCCTCGGCCTGGGCCTCGGCGGACAGGGGCACGTGAATGGCCATCTGGTCGCCGTCGAAGTCGGCGTTGAAGGCGGTGCAGTTCAGGGGGTGCAGCTTCAATGCGCGGCCGTCCACCAGCACCGGCTCGAAGGCCTGGATGCCCAGGCGGTGCAGCGTCGGGGCGCGGTTGAGCATGACGGGGTGGTCCTTGATGATGACGTCCAGAGCGTCCCACACCTCGGTGACGCCCTTATCCACCATCTTCTTGGCGGACTTGATGTTGTTGGCGGTGCCGTCCTCCACCAGCTTCTTCATGATAAAGGGACGGAACAGCTCCACGGCCATCTCCTTGGGCACGCCGCACTGGTAGATCTTCAGCTCGGGGCCGACCACGATAACGGAGCGGCCGGAGTAGTCCACGCGCTTGCCCAGCAGGTTCTGGCGGAAGCGGCCCTGCTTGCCCTTGAGCAGGTCGCTCAGGGACTTGAGGGCGCGGTTGTTGGCGCCGGTGACGGCCCGGCCGCGGCGGCCGTTGTCGATCAGGGCGTCCACGGCCTCCTGGAGCATCCGCTTCTCATTGCGGACGATGATGTCCGGGGCGTTGAGCTGGATGAGCCGCTTGAGGCGGTTGTTGCGGTTGATGACCCGGCGGTACAGGTCGTTGAGGTCGGACGTTGCGAACCGTCCGCCGTCCAGCTGGACCATGGGCCGCAGCTCCGGCGGGATCACGGGCAGCACGTCGATGACCATCCACTCGGGCTTGTTGCCGGAGAGGCGGAAGGCGTCCACCACCTCCAGCCGCTTGACGATCCGGGCCTTCTTCTGGCCGGAGGACTCCTTCAGCTCGGCGTGGAGCTGGGCGGAGAGCTGTTCCAGATCCACGTCCTGGAGCAGCTTCTTCACGGCCTCGGCGCCCATGCCGGCCTGGAAGTCGTCCTCATACTTCTCCCGGTAGTCCCGGTACTCCTTTTCGGAGAGGATCTGATTCTTGGTCAGCGGGGTCTCGCCGGGGTCGGTGACGATATAGTTGGCGAAGTACAGCACCTTCTCCAGGATCCGGGGGCTGATGTCCAGCAGCAGGCCCATCCGGGAGGGGATGCCCTTGAAATACCAGATGTGGCTGACGGGAGTGGCCAGCTCGATGTGGCCCATGCGCTCACGGCGCACCTTGGCCCGGGTGACCTCCACGCCGCAGCGGTCGCAGATCTTGCCCTTGTAGCGGATCTTCTTGTACTTGCCGCAGTGGCACTCCCAGTCCTTGGTGGGTCCGAAGATGCGCTCGCAGAACAGGCCGTCCCGCTCGGGCTTGAGAGTGCGGTAGTTGATGGTCTCGGGCTTTTTCACCTCGCCGTAGGACCACTCGCGGATCTGCTCCGGGGAGGCCATGCCGATCTTGATGGCATCAAAGGCGATGTTGTTGCCGGTATTGTTATCGATCATGTCGCGATTTCCTCCTTAAAAATGATTCAGAATGGATTTGTCAGACGAACAGAACCAGTTCTGGATCATTCTTCGTCAAAGCCCACGTCGATGTCGGCGCCGGCGTCCTCCGGCGCGTCCTCGAATTCAAAGCCGGACTCCTGGAACTCGGCCTCCTCAGCAAAGGCGCGATGACGGTCGTCGTCCGCGTCCATCCGGGCCAGGTTGAAGGTGTCCATGGCGTCCTCGTCCTCTTTCAGCTCGATGGCGTTGCCGTCCTTGTCCAGCACCTGGATGTCCAGGCACAGGGACTGGAGCTCCTTGACCAGGACCTTGAAGGACTCGGGCACGCCGGGCTGGGGCACATTGTGGCCCTTGACGATGGCCTCGTAGGTGCGGACACGGCCGGTGACATCGTCGGACTTGACGGTCAGGATCTCCTGCAGGGTGTAGGCGGCGCCGTAGGCCTCCAGGGCCCACACCTCCATCTCGCCGAAGCGCTGGCCGCCGAACTGGGCCTTGCCGCCCAGAGGCTGCTGGGTGACCAGGGAGTACGGGCCAGTGGAGCGGGCGTGGATCTTATCGTCCACCAGGTGGTGCAGCTTCAGGAAGTAGACGTAGCCCACGGTGACCCTGTTGTCAAAGGGCTCGCCGGTGCGGCCGTCGTACAGGACACTCTTGCCCTCGGGATCCAGGCCCGCCTCGTTGAGCATGGCGGTGATGTCCTCTTCCCGGGCGCCGTCGAAGATGGGGGTGGCCACCTTGCAGCCCAGGGCGTGGGCGGCGTAGCCCAGATGGACCTCCAGCACCTGGCCGATGTTCATACGGGAGGGCACGCCCAGGGGGTTCAGCACGATGTCCAGCGGGGTGCCGTCAGGCAGGAAGGGCATATCCTCCTGGGGCAGAACCCGGGAGACGACGCCCTTGTTGCCGTGGCGGCCGGCCATCTTGTCGCCCACCTGGATCTTGCGGCGCTGAGCGATATACACCCGGACCACCATGTTCACGCCGGGACCCAGCTCGTCGCCGGCTTCCCGGGTAAAGACCTTGGCGTCCACGATGATGCCGCTCTCGCCGTGGGGAACTTTCAAAGAGGTGTCCCGGACTTCCCGGGCCTTCTCACCGAAGATGGCCCGCAGCAGCCGCTCCTCTGCGGTGAGGTCGGTCTCGCCCTTGGGGGTGACCTTGCCTACCAGGATGTCGCCGGAGCGGACCTCGGCGCCGATGCGGATGATGCCGTTCTCGTCCAGGTCCTTCAGGGCGTCCTCGCCAACGTTGGGGATGTCCCGGGTGATCTCCTCGGGCCCCAGCTTGGTGTCACGGGCGTCGATCTCGTACTCCTCGATGTGGATGGAGGTGTACAGATCCTCCCGGACCAGCCGCTCGTTGAGCAGCACGGCGTCCTCGTAGTTGTAGCCCTCCCAGGTCATGAAGCCGACCAGGATGTTCTGGCCCAGGGCGATCTCGCCCTGCTCGGTGGCGGGGCCGTCGGCCAGGACGGTGGGATCCTGGATGGAGCCGTCGGGGTTGGTGCCCCAGCCGTGGACCCGTTCGCCCACGGACACGATGGGCCGCTGGTTGATGCAGGTGCCGTGGTTGGACCGGAGGAACTTGGTCAGCTTGTAGTCCTTCACATGGCCGTCGTCATAGCGGACGGTGATGTGGCGGGCGTCCACGGAGACCACCTCGCCGTCGCCCTCAGCCAGGACGGCGATCTCAGAGTCGATGCAGATCTTGTGCTCCATGCCGGTGCCGACGATGGGGGCGTGGGGCTTGAGCAGAGGCACGGCCTGGCGCTGCATGTTGGCGCCCATCAGAGCACGGTTGGCGTCGTCGTTGGGCAGGAAGGGGATCATGGCGGTGGCGATGGAGACCATCATGCGGGGAGAGACGTCGATATAGTCCACGCGCTCCCGGTCCACTTCCACGATCTCGTCCCGGTGCCGGGCGGTGATACGGGCGTTGATGAGGCAGCCGTTCTCGTCCAGGGGCTCGGCGGCCTGGCCGACAATGTAGTTGTCCTCCTCGTCGGCGGTCATGTAGGTCACGTCCATGGCGACCTTGCCGGTGGCCTTGTCCACGGCCCGGTAGGGGGCCTCGATGAAGCCGTACTCGTTGATCCGGGCGTAGGTGGCAAGGTAGGAGATCAGGCCGATGTTGGGACCTTCGGGGGTCTCAATGGGGCACATGCGGCCGTAGTGGCTGTAATGGACGTCGCGGACCTCCATGTTGGCGCGCTCACGGCTCAGGCCGCCGGGGCCCAGGGCGGAAAGGCGCCGCTTGTGGGTCAGTTCGGCCAGGGGGTTGGTCTGGTCCATGAACTGGCTCAGGGGGCTGGAGCCGAAGAACTCCTTGATGGCGGCGGTGACGGGGCGGATGTTGATGAGGCTCTGGGGGGTGACCACATCCAGATCCTGGATGGTCATGCGCTCGCGGATGACCCGCTCCATCCGGGAAAAGCCGATGCGGAACTGGTTCTGCAGCAGCTCGCCCACGCAGCGCAGGCGGCGGTTGCCCAGGTGGTCGATGTCGTCCTTGACGGAGATGCCCCGGGCCAGGCCGTTCATATAGTTGATGGAGGTGAGGATGTCATCCACGATGATGTGCTTGGGCACCAGATCGTCCTTGTGCAGGCGGATCTGGTCCTTGAGCTCCTCGCCGCTGTACTGGCTCAGCAGCTCCTGGAGCACGGCGAAGCGGACCCGCTCCTTGATGCCGCACTCGGCCAGGGGGTCGAAGTCCACGTACCGGCTCATATCGCACATCTTGTTGGACATGACCCGCAGGCTCTGGCCCTCCACGTCGATGGTGACCTCGCCCACGCCCACGGCGTCCAGCTCCCGGGCGTCCTCCTTGCTGAGGAGGTGGCCCTCGTCAAAGAGGATCTCGCCGGTGGCGGGGTCGGCCACGGGATAGACCAGCTTGTAGCCGGCGGCACGGTGCCACAGGGACAGCTTCTTGTTGAACTTGTACCGGCCCACGATGGACAGATCGTACCGCCGGGGATCGAAGAACAGATTGTGGATCAGGGTTTCGGCAGCCTCCACCGTGGGGGGCTCGCCGGGACGCAGCTTGCGGTAGATCTCCAGCATGGCGTCCTCGTAGTTCTTGCAGGGATCCTTCTCCAGCGTCACCACGATCCGGGGATCGTCGCCGAAGGTATCCAGGATCTCCTGATCGGTCTTGAGGCCCAGGGCCCGGATCAGGCAGGTAATGGGGATCTTGCGGTTTTTGTCGATGCGGACCCAGAAGACCTCGTTGGCGTCGGTCTCATACTCCAGCCAGGCGCCCCGGTAGGGGATCACGGTGGAGGTCAGAATGGGCAGGTCGGTCTTGAGGTCCACTTCCTTGCCGTAGTACACGCCGGGGGAGCGGACGATCTGGGAGACCACCACGCGCTCGGCGCCGTTGATGACGAAGGTGCCGGAGTGGGTCATGAGCGGGAAATCGCCCATGAAGATCTCCTGCTCCTTGATCTCCTCGGTCTCCTTGTTGCGCAGGCGGACCTTCACCTTCAGGGGGGCGGCATACGTGGCGTCCCGGGCCTTGCACTCCTCCACGTCGTACTTGGGGGCCTCGTCCATCTTGTAGTCGATGAAGGTCAGCTCCAGATTGCCCTGGTAGTCGGTAATCGCCGCAACGTCGGCGAACACCTCCCGCAGGCCGGTGTCCAAAAACCACTGGTAAGACGTCTTCTGGATCTCCAGAAGGTTCGGCATGGGCATGGCTTCCTCGTGCCGGGCAAAGTTCTTACGAAGGGTCTTTCCGTAAAGCTTGTCTTTGGCCATCTTCTCATTCACCTTTCTGCCGCGCCGCCGCCCTGTCCGGCGGAGACGCATGGTTTTTTCGGAGGGGCGCAGGCCCCGCGGCGCATTTGATACGCACGGTGCTGTTGTTAAAAATATTGTTACCTGCTCTTGCAATGGAGTGGGAAATGTGCTATGGTAAACGCAGGTAATGAAGAATGGCGTACTAGCCGCCATCACTACATAAGCGATTTATTTTACCATGGAATTTCTCTCCTGTCAAGGAGGCAGCATGCACAGCCGGGATGTTTTTCCCGGCTGTTTTTTGTATAAAACTGCCGCAAGCATGCAAAACCGGCCGGTTTCCGCCGCGCCGCCGGAGAGACTCCGCATCCGCAAAAAACCGCCGGGTCCGCAAAAGCGGACCCGGCGGTTTTTCACCTGTTTTCTCAGTCGTACAGATCCTCGTCGGCGTAGTCGTCGTACTCCGAGCTGAATTTCTGGCTCAGCCGTTTCCTCATGCCGCAGCAGCCGACGGTCAGGTCATGCCACCCGCCGATCAGCAGGCAGACGAAAGCCGCCAGGGCCAGGCTGGCGCCGATGATCTTCATGACCATGCGTGCAGTTTTGCTCATAGGGGGGCTCCTCCTGTTCCGGATGTTCTCCTTCAAATTTCGATGGTGCCTTTATCATACACCGTTTTCCGGCGTTTTACAACTCCCCTCAGGGCGCGGCGGTGGGAATATCCTCCGTCAGGTCCACATCCGGGGGGTAGATGTCCTCGATAGGGGTCCGCAGACCCAGGAGATCCTGCAAAAAGCGGGCCATCAGGGGGATATAGGTGACCACGAACACTGCCGAGGCTGTCCAGGCCGCCGTCCGTTTCCGCCGTGCCGGCACCGCCAGGCCGATCAGCACGCCCATGGCGCAAAGGCACATCTTCAACAGCGCGATATCCCACCACTTGCAGCGCCGCAGATACCGCTCCGCCGCGGTGAATAAGCCGTTCATCATCGTCTCCGCCTCCCGTTCCGTATCCGGTCCCGCCGGGCATCGCCCCGGGCCGGTCCAAGTTGAGGTCATTGTACCACAGCCCGCCGGAAAAGAAAAGCCGCCGGAAAGGATTTTTCCGCGGGTTTTGCCCCGGAACTGCAGTTTCTCCGCTCCTCCGGGACTCCTGAGCCTCAGGTCCGCCCAAGCAGTCTGTCATATCTGCGCAGGGCGGCCAGCTCCGGATTTTCCGCAGCAGTCACCTCCAGAAACTCCGGCAGCCAGGCCTTGCAGATATCCTCCCGCACGATGGCCTGTCCGCCGTAAATGCGAAAGACCTCTGCGTCCAGCTGGCTGTTGAGGACCATAGGCTTACCCGACACCTTTGTGCACAGGGCCACGGCCTCTCTGGGCTTCACCGGCCGCAGTGCCCGAAGCTCCAGGCGGTGTTCCTTATCCGCCCAGCCGACCCACTGGGTCTGCCCGCCCATGAAGTCATCCCCCAGCTCGATCCAGTAATAGTCTTTGTCCTCCGAGATCTCGTAATCGTTCAGGCATTTGAGGTAATGGGCGTACAGCCTGTTGTATCCCTTCGCGCCTTTGAGTCTGCTCTCCCGCTCCAGCAGCTGCTGCTCATACCCTTTCAAGCCCAGCAGGTAATCTGCGGAGACGTTGAAAAAGGAGGCCAATTTTGCCAGACCATAGGTGTCCGGCCGCAGGCCCTTCTCATACCGCTGCACCGTCTTTTCGGCGACCTCCAGCTGCTCCGCCAGCTTCTCCTGGCTCAATCCGGCCGCCGTGCGCAGTTCTCTCACTTTCTTACCGAACGAATCCATAGGTTCTCCCTCCTTATGCTCCGTATGATACACGGATCTGCGGGAGATTGGTAGAGACACTTCTGTCGCCTTTCCCAAAAGGAATGAGATGCCGGGAGCTCTCCGCCCCCTCAGCTCCGGGCGGCGCCCGCAGCGGCCTGCCGCGCCAGCAGCGCCACGGTCTCCACATGGCGGGTGCCAGGGAACATGTCCACAGCGCAGGCCCGGGTGAGCGCATATCCGGCCTGGGCAAACAGCTTCACGTCCCGGCCCAGGGTGGCCGGGTCGCAGGAGACGTACACCACCCGGTCCGGCCCCATGGCCGCGATGGAGGCGATG
This sequence comes from Dysosmobacter sp. Marseille-Q4140, assembly GCA_018228705.1. Taxonomy (NCBI): domain Bacteria; kingdom Bacillati; phylum Bacillota; class Clostridia; order Eubacteriales; family Oscillospiraceae; genus Dysosmobacter; species Dysosmobacter sp. Marseille-Q4140. The sequence continues at coordinate 1,155,514 of CP073694.1, forward strand.
ACCTGCGGCGCCAGGCCCTTCCGGGGCGGGTCCACAGTGACCACGTCCGGCCGCAGGCCCTCCCCCTCCAGCCGGGCTGCCACATCGGCGGCGTCGCCGCAGAAGAAGTCCGCGTTTTCAATGCCGTTGCGCGCCGCGTTCTCCTCCGCGTCCTGAATGGCCTCCGGCACGATCTCCGCGCCGATGACCCGCCTGGCGGAGCCCGCCATGCACAATGTGATGGTGCCGATGCCGCAGTACAGGTCCAGCACCGTCTCCGTTCCCGTCAGGGCGGCAAATTCCAGGGCCTTGCCGTAGAGGACCTCCGTCTGGGCCGGGTTCACCTGATAGAACGACGGCACCGACAGCTTGAAGGTCAGTCCCCGCAGGGTGTCCATCAAATAGTCCTGGCCCCAGACGGTGCGGTACCGCTCCCCCAGGACCACGTTGCCCTTGCGGGTGTTGGAGTTGATGAGCACGCCCACGGTACCCGGCGCCGCCGCCCGGACCAGGGCCGCCAGCTCCGGCTCCCGGGGCACGCCCCGGCCGTTGACCACCAGGCAGCAAAGGCTCTCCCCCGCCCGGTTGACCCGGACGTAGACGTGGCGCACCAGGCCCTTGCCGGTTGTCTCGTCGTAAGCGGAGATTTTGTAGCGGCGCATCCAGGCGCGGACCGCCTCTGCGGTCCGGTCCGCCTCCGGCCGCTGGATCAGACACCGCTCCACCGCCACCACTTGGTGGCTCCGCTCCCGGAAAAAGCCGATGGCGCCGTCGGCGCCCACCGGGTACTGGCTCTTATTGCGGTAGTGGGTGGGGTCCTTGGCCCCCAGGATCTCCTCCACCTCCACGGCGGACCCGCCCAGGCGGGTGACGGCGTCCTGGACCCGCTGGCGCTTGGCCCGCAGCTCCTCCGGATAAGTCAGGTGCTGGAAGTCGCAGCCGCCGCAGCGGCCGTAATAGGGGCACTCCGGCTCCGCCCGCTCCGGGGAGGGGGCGTGGATCTTCACGATCTTCCCGGCGGCGGCAGTCTTCATGACCTTGGTGATCCTCAGATCCACCGTCTCGCCCCGGACGGCGCCGGGGACGAACACCACGGCCCCGTCCAGGCGGACGATGCCGTAGCCGTCGCTGGAGTAGCCCTCCACGGTGCCGGTATAAATGTGATTTTCTTGCAGTTTTTCCATTGGGAAACCTCTTGTTTCTCGCCCCGGAGGGGCGGGGATTCTTTTCGCTGTCCGGCGGGAGCGGCGGGGCTGCGGGAAGCCCGCGGTCATCCGCTCCTGTTCCCCTCGATGGGGAACCTGTATCAGCTGCCGGGGCCGCGTACCGCTCACAGGCAGATCCTTCGTCCGCCTTTACGGGCGCGTTGATGTTGAACAGTCTGATTCCGGGAGCCGCTCCATGGGGCGGTAGCGGATGCCGTCGGGAGCCAGCCGCTCCCGGTCCGTGGGGCGAAATCCCAGACGGCGGTAGATCTCCACGGCGTAGGGGGCGGCATTGACCGTCAGCGCCTCCGTTCGGCGGTCCTCCAGAAGCCGCGCCATCAGGGCCCGGCCCACCCCCCGGCGGTGATAGGCCGGATCCACGAAAAACAGCGCCACATGGTTCCCCTCCGCACCGAGGACGCCCGTCAGCACTCCGTTGTCAAAGGCGCCCAGCACCGTCAGGGCGTCCACTGTCTGCGCATCTTCGATATAGGACCGGAAGGCCGCCACGCCCTCCGGCGGGTAGTCCGGCGCCTCGAATTGCAGGAACACCCGCCAGCAAAGGGCCATGGCTTCCGGCTTTTTTCCCTGCTGAGGATCCGCAGTTCCATAGGACACTCTCCTCCACTGACTGCTGCGGCCCGGCGCTGGGCCGGGCCGCGATCAACGCTATTGGGGCCGCCTGTCACGCTTCCCCTCCGATGCCGGCAAAGAGCGCAGTCTCCGCCGACTGGGGGATCAGACCCAGCAGGCGGTACTCCACCTTCACCCGCCATGCCCCGGCGTCCTCCGTCAAAGGCTGCTCCACCAGCACCAGGGCGCCAAGCTCCCGGCTGCCCGCCGCAAACGACGCCGGCAGCTCTTTCAGGTCCGCCTGGGCATACTCCGCCAGCAGCGCCTGCCGGTCCTCGTAGATCCCGGCGCCGGGCCAAACATTTGTGGTCGCCAGATCGTACGCCAGGCTCTCCGGCTGCTCTGCCAGAGGATGGCCGTCCCCGTCGCAGAGCGTGATGTTCTCAATGGTATAGGGCAGCGTCCAGTCCAGGGGGCCCCGGTTATGCCACCGGATGTTGACCGATCCCAGCAGGCAGGGCTCCCCCGCCTGACAGTCCGCATTGAAGTTCGCCGCGCCTTCCGCCGTATACCCGGCGGGGCCGGAGAGTTTCATGCGGGGAGCGGTATACACCGCGCCGGCGGCCAGCAGCAGAACCGCCAGCAAAATAACAAGTGTGCGTTGCCTCCTGTTGCTGTCCATAACGGCTCCTTTCTCTGCTTACGCCTCCCACTTCTCCAGCAGCTGGCGCAGCTGGTCGGCAAAGCGGGCCAGGGACTTGTTGTCCCGTCCCTTGGAGCGCTTGATGGATTCCATGAGCAGGTTGCCCACGGCCACCAGCCGCTCGTAGGCGGCGCTGGCACGGGTGCCCGCCGCGGTCTTGGCCTTGCGCTCGGGCAGGTAGCCCCGGTCCACGACGGCGTCGGCGATCAGGTCGTAGACCTCCGTGTACTGGGGGGCGTGGGTGGTGAAGCCCAGGGCCTCCACGCTCTTGGCAAAGTAGGGTGCCACCTCCCGGTCGCCGTGGACCACGAACACGTGCTGGGGCTTGGGGGAACGGAAGGACTGGATCCAGGAGAGCAGATGGTCCCGGTCGGCGTGGGAGGAGAGGCCCTGGAAGTTGACGATCTGAGCGTGGACGGCGATCTCCTCGCCGAAGAGCCGGACGCTCTTGGTGCCCTCCAGGAGGCTCCGCCCCAGGGTGCCCTCCCCTTGGAAGCCCACGAACACCACGGTGCACTCCTCACGCCAGAGGTTGTGCTTGAGGTGGTGGCGGATGCGGCCCGCGTCGCACATGCCGGAGGCGGAGATGATGACCTTGGGGGTGGGGTCCATGTTCAATGCCTTGGACTCCTCGCTGGTCTCCGTCATGCGCAGGTTGGTGAAGTTGAACATATGGGTGCCGTCCTGCACCAGCTCCAGGGCCTCCTCGTCCAGGTAGCCGTGGAGGTCGCCGGTGAAAATGGTGGTGGCCTTCTTGGCAAGCGGCGAGTCGATGTACACCGGGAAGTCCGGGTTGCTCTTGACCATTCTGGCGTCCTTGATCTCCCGGATGAAGTACAAAAGCTCCTGGGTGCGGCCCACGGCGAAGGAGGGGATGATGACGTTGCCGCCTCTGGCGATGGTCTCGTCGATAATTTTCGCCAGATCGTCGGTATAGCTCCACACCTCCGTGTGGTTGCGGTCGCCGTAGGTGGACTCCATGACCACATAGTCCGCCCCGGTCAGGAGGGTGGGGTCCCGGATGATGGGCTGGTTGACGTTGCCGATGTCGCCGGAGAACACCAGCCGCTTGGTGACGCCGCCCTCCGTGGCGTCCACGATGATGGAGGCGGAGCCCAGCAGGTGGCCGGCGTCCACGAACTCCACCTTCACGCCCTCGCAGAGATCCACCGTCTCGCCGTACTCGCAGGTGGTCATGAACTCGTTCACCCGCTGGGCGTCCTCAATGGTGTACAGGGGGTCCACGTGGGGCGCGCCGGAGCGCTCGCCCTTGCGGTTTTTCCACTCGGCGTCGGACTCCTGGATGTGGGCGGAGTCCAGCAGCATGATCTCCAGCAGGTCGGCGGTGAGCCGGGTGGTGAGGATGCGGCCCTGGAACCCCTGCTTGATGAGCATGGGGATGCGGCCGGAGTGGTCGATGTGGGCGTGGGTCACCAGCACGGCGTCGATGGTATTGGCCGCGAAGGGGAACTCCTCGTTGGAGACCTCGTCCCGGCCCTGCTGCAGTCCGCAGTCCACCAGGATCCGCTTGCCATTGACTTCCAGACAGTGACAGCTGCCGGTCACGCACTGATCGGCGCCGAAAAAGCTCAGCTTCATGGGAGGTCCTCCTTCAAATTTCCGTCCCGGCCAACCGGGCCCGGGTCTTTTTGTCAGTTTAGCACAAACCCGCGCCGCTAGCAAGGGCCACAGGCGGGTAATTTGTAACCGTTTCCGCCTTGTATCGCCGCTCCGTTTCCGGTATGCTGGGGAAAAAGGAGGTGGGCCCATGGCGGAAAAACGGACACTGCTGATCCCGTCCCTGCTGGACGACTGGTTCCCCCTGCTGCAATACGCCTTCGCGTCGGAGCAGTGGGAGCCGGTGCTGCTGACGGAGGACGACCCGCAGCTGGCGGAGCTGGGCCTGCGGCACTTCCACAACGAGCTTTGCTACCCGGTGTTCCTGGTGGCGGGGCAGGTGCTCTCCGCCCTGCGGTCCGGGAACTACGATCCCGCCCGCACCGGCGTCCTCTTCGGCCAGGCCGGGGACGAGTGCCGGGGCTCCTGCGGCATCCGGCTGATGCGCAGGGTGCTGGACGGCCTGGGCTATGAGCAGGTGGCTCTGCTGAGCCTCAACGTCCGGGGCATCGACCGGGACACCGGCCTGCCCATCACCCCCTCCATGGTCCGGCGGGCCCTGGCCGCCGCCGTGTGGGGAGACACGCTGGCCCTGCTGCGCAACCAGACCCGGCCCTACGAGGCCGTGCCCGGCACTGCGGAGGCCCTGTGGCGTCAGTGGATGGACACCCTGGGGCAGGATCTGGCCCAGGACCGGAACCTGTTCCGCCGGGAGCTCCTGGTCCGCTGCCGGGAGATGGCGGCGTCCTTCCGGGCAGTAGAGACGGTCCCGCGGCCGGCGCAGAAGGTGGCCGTCGTGGGTGAGATCTATACGAAGTACTGCCGCCTGGGCAACTGGAATCTGGAGCGGTATCTGGCGGCGGAGCCCTGCGAGATCGCCGTGGGCGGCATCACCTGGTACGCCCTGTACTACATGGACACCCATATGCTCAAGGGCTCCGCGCCGCTGCGGCGGGTCTACCGGCTGCTGTTCCGGTACCTGTCCGGCATCCAGCGGGAGATGATCGCCATTTTGCGTGAGGCGGGCTACACCGCCCTGCCGCCCCTGCCGGAGCTCAAGCGCCAGGCGGAGGGCTACGCCCCCCTGCGGGTCGCCGTGGCGGACGGGTGGCTGATCGCCGCGGAGATCAACGGCTGGGCCCGGCTGGGCTACCGGAAAGTGCTGTGCATCCAGCCCTTCGCCTGCCTTCCCGGCCACATCTTCGGCAAGGGTCAGTACGCCGCACTCCAGCGCAAGCTGCCCCAAGCCCGGCTGGTGAGCGTGGACTACGACGCCAGCACCGGCCCCGGCACGGTCCAGAGCCGGATCCGGATGCTGCTGGATGAGCGGCTGGAGGATCCCCATGGCTGAGCGGACGCTGCTGATCCCCTCCCTGCTGGATGCCCACTACCCCCTGCTGCGGTGGGCCTTTGCCTCCCGGCAGTGGGACGTGGTTCTGCTGGAGGGGGACTGGCGGGAGCTGGAGCACCTGGGCCGGCGGTACGTCCACAACGACCTGTGCACGCCCTTCGTCCTCATCACCGGGCAGGTCCTCCACGCCCTGCGGTCCGGGAAATACGACCCGGAGCGGACCGGCGTGCTGGTGGCCCAGGCGGGGGACGCCTGCCGGGGCTCCTGCCTGATCCGGCTGCTGCGGCCCATTCTGGACAAGGCGGGCTTTTCCCAGGTGGCCCTGCTGAGCCTCAATGTCCGCAGGCTCGAGCGGAGCGCCGCCCTGCCGGTGGGGCCGGGGATGCTGCTCCGGGCCAGGGCCGCGCTGTTCTGGGGGGACGCGTTGTCCGCCATGGCCGCCCAGCGGCGGCCCCGGGAGACCGTTCCGGGCCGGACGGAGGACCTGCGGCAGCGGTGGCTGGCGGTTCTGGGAGAGGACCTGCGCCGGGGGCAGAACCTGTCGGACGGCGGCATCCTGCGCCGGTGCCGGGAGATGGCCGCCGACTTCCGGGCGGTGCCGGTGACGGACCGGCCCCTCCGGAAGGTGGGGCTGGCCGGAGACATCTACACGAAAAACTGCCGCCTGGGCAACCGGGACATGGTGGCCTATCTGGAAGCCCACGGCTGCGAGGTGGGCCTGAACGGCATCAGCTGGTATGCCCTGTACTACCTCGACACCCACCTGGACGTGTGGCCCCTGCCCGTGCGGCTGGGAGGCCGGGCTCTGGGGGCCTGGCTGGGCCGCACCCAGCGGCGGATGCTGGAGATCCTGCAGGACGCGGGCTTTTCCGCCCTGCCGCCCTACCGGCAGCTCAAGGAGCAGGCCAGGGGCCTGGCCCCCATGTCCTGCGCGCTTGGGGCCGGATGGCTCATGGCGGCGGAGATGGCCGGATGGGTCCGGTGCGGATACCGCAGAGTGCTGTGCTGCCAGTCCTTCGGGTGCCTGCCGGGCCACATCTGCGCCCGGGGCCAGTACGCCGCCCTCCAGCGCAAGCTCCCGGGGAGCCTGATCGTGGGCGTGGATTTCGACCCCTCCACCGGCGAGGGCACCGTGGCCAGCCGGGTGCGGATGCTGCTGGACACGGAGATCTAGGCGCGCTTCCCCGCCCGCTCCGGAGACGGATCCCGCCGGGCCGTTCCTTTGGAACGGCCCGGCCTTTGTCCTTTTTGATAGAAAACCGGCGGAAAAGGCCGGTCCGGGTCGGCGGTTTTGGTGGTTTTCCCGGTGGATTTGTGAACTTTTTTCGGAAAAGCCGTTTTTTCTTTGCAATCCTCGGGCAAGTGTGGTATGCTACTTTTGCTTTTGAGCGGGCACTTACTTATTCTATTTATGTCTGCCCGCCCATTTTCTCTGTCATTACCGCCTCTCCGGCGGTTTCATTCCGGCGCCGCCTGACCGCGGCGCCCAAAAGCGGAAAGGAAGTCAGAAACATGGGTCTGATGAAAACTCTCTTCGGAGATTACAGCTCCCGGGAGCTGAAATCCATTTATCCGGTGGTGGACAAGATCGAGTCCATGGCCGACGAGTACAAGGCCTTGACCGACGCCCAGCTCCAGGCCAAGACCGCCGAGTTCAAGGAGCGCCTGGCAAACGGCGAGACGCTGGACGATATCCTGCCGGAGGCCTTCGCCACCGTGCGGGAGGCCGCGGACCGGGTGCTGGGCCTGCGGCCCTACCGGGTCCAGCTGGTGGGCGGCATCGTGCTGCACCAGGGCCGCATCGCCGAGATGAAGACCGGTGAGGGCAAGACCCTGGTGGCCACCCTCCCCGCCTACCTCAACGCCCTGACGGGCCGGGGCGTCCACATCGTCACCGTCAACGACTATCTGGCCAAGCGCGACAGCGAGTGGATGGGCAAGGTCCACCGCTTCCTGGGGCTGAAGGTGGGTCTGATCGTCCACGGCCTCACCACCCCCGAACGGCAGAAGGCCTACGCCGCCGACATCACTTACGGCACCAACAACGAGATGGGCTTCGACTATCTCCGCGACAATATGTGCATCTACTCCACCGAGCTGGTCCAGCGGGGCCACGCCTTCGCCATCGTGGACGAGGTGGACTCCATCCTGATCGACGAGGCCCGGACCCCCCTCATCATCTCCGGCCAGGGGGACAAGTCCACCCAGCTGTACGACATGGCGGAGATGTTCGTCTCCCGCCTGAAAAAGCAGGTGGTGGTCCAGGTGGACAACAAGGAGGAAGAGGACACCGATACCGACGCCGACTACATCGTCGACGAGAAGGCCAAGACCGCCATGCTGACCGCCCGGGGCATTGCCAAGGCGGAGGAGTTCTTCCACGTGGAGAACCTGTCCGACCCGGAGAACACCACCCTCTCCCACCACATCAACCAGGCCATCAAGGCCCACGGCGTCATGAAGAAGGACATCGACTACGTGGTCAAGGACGGCGAGGTCATCATCGTGGACGAGTACACCGGCCGCCTCATGTTCGGCCGCCGGTACTCCAACGGATTGCACCAGGCCATCGAGGCCAAGGAGCACGTGACCGTGGCCAGCGAGAACAAGACCCTGGCCACCATCACCTTCCAGAACTACTTCCGCCTGTACGACAAGCTCTCCGGTATGACCGGTACCGCCATGACCGAGGCGGAGGAGTTCGGCACCATCTACAACCTGGACATCGTGGAGATCCCCACCAACCGCCCCAACCAGCGCCACGACCACCACGACGTGGTCTACAAGACCGAGGCGGGCAAGTACCGGGCGGTGATAGAGCGGATCAAGGCCTGCCACGAGAAGGGCCAGCCGGTATTGGTCGGCACCGTGTCCATCGAGAAGAACGAGCTTTTGAGCAAGCTCCTGGCCCGGGAGGGCATCGCCCACAGCCTGCTCAACGCCAAGAACCACGAGAAGGAAGCCGAGATCGTGGCCCAGGCCGGCAAGCTGGGCGCCGTCACCGTGGCCACCAACATGGCCGGCCGCGGCACCGACATCATGCTGGGCGGCAACGCCGAGTATCTGGCCACCGCCGATCTGCGCAAGGCCGGCTATGCCGAGGAGGTCATCACCGACGCCACCGGCTTCGCCGACACCGACAACGAGGAGATCCTGGCCGCCCGGAAGCTCTTCGCCGAGAAGATGGCCCAGCACAAGGCCCGCATCGCCGACGAGGCGGAAAAGGTCCGTGCCGCCGGCGGCCTGTTCATCATCGGCACCGAGCGCCACGAGTCCCGCCGCATCGACAACCAGCTCCGCGGCCGCGCCGGCCGTCAGGGCGACCCCGGCGAGACCCGGTTCTACCTGTCCCTGGAGGACGACCTGATGCGCCTGTTCGGCGGCGACCGCATCCAGAACATGATGGAGCGGTTCGATCTGGATGAGGACACCCCCATCGAGAACAAGATGCTGACGAAGGCCATTGAAAACGCCCAGACCACTGTGGAGTCCCGGAACTTCCAGTCCCGTAAGTCCGTGCTGGAGTACGACGACGTCATGAACAAGCAGCGCGAGATCATCTACGATCAGCGCCGCCAGGTGCTGGACGGCAAGGACATCAAGGAGACCATTCTCTCCATGCTGCGCTCCACCATCTCCGACCACGTGGCCATGGCCTTCGGTGAAAACCAGGCTCTGGACGCCGCCGGCGTCCGGGAGATGCTGCGGGGCCTGGACGGCCTGTATTTCCCCAAGGGCACCTTCCACTTCACCGAGGCGGACCTGGCGGATAAGACCGAGCAGGACTTCACCGACCTGTTCTGCGCCGCCGCGGAAAAGACCTACGAGGCCAAGGAGACGGAGATCACCGCACCCATCATGCGGGAGCTGGAGCGGGTCATCCTGCTGCGGGTCGTGGACGAGTACTGGATGGACCACATTGACGCCATGGATGACCTCAAACAGGGCATCCGCCTGCGGGCCTACGCCAACACCGACCCCGTCATCGCCTACAAGCAGGAGTCTCTCACCATGTTCGAGGAGATGGTGGCGGCCATCCAGGCCGAGACCGTCCGCCGGATGTTCTCCGTCCGTCTCAAGACCAACGAGGAGGTCAAGCGGGAGCGGGTGGCCAAGGGCATGGTGGAAAACGTGGGCGGCGACGGTACCGCGCCCAAGAAGCAGCCTGTGAAGGTCACCAAGATCGGCCGCAACGACCCCTGCCCCTGCGGCAGCGGTCTCAAGTGGAAGAAGTGCACCTGCAAGGACTACCATCCTGATTGACCCGGTGCCGGGGCCGATGCGAGCGGACGCGAACCGCGCCGTCAGGCGCGTCCAAGCGTTTTGAGGCACGGCGGCAAAACCTTGCCGCAGGCAGGCTCCGCTGCTTTTCCCCTCGCCTCCCCCGCCGCCGGCGGCGCCGTGTCGCCGGTGTGCGCGTCCCCCGGCCGCGCGGGTCGGGGAATGTCCGGCAGGGGTGCCCTGACGAATATGGTCCCGTTTTTTTGCTTCCGCTGAACGCAGAAGCCAGCGTACGTTTCAGCGCCCCCTGTTCTCCAACTGCCGGAGGGCAGGGGGCGGTTTCTATGAGAGGAGCGCCGTCAAATGCACAAAGACAACGAATCTGCCAAACTGCTGCGCAGCATCCAGAACATGGTATTCGGCATCGGGCTCATGGTGTTTTCCCTGGGGCTGTGCTTTTTCGCCGCCCTGTTCGGCGGGGTCTTTTCCGGGCAGGGCAGCCTTGCTGCCGTGATCGTGGTGCTGCTGTACGCGGCACCCGTTGTGTTCCTGATCGGTGCCATCTGGTGGTTCGGCTCCCGGCGGCTGGCCGATCCGGTGAACGATCCCCAGACCCCCTCCTGACGGCCGGTCCGGCCGCTCTCCACACTGACGCAAAGGAGCTTTCTATGCCTTTTTCCACTCATGAAGAAAACGGTCTTGTCCTTCTGACCTCCTCCCTGCTGGGCGGCGTGCGCCACGCCTTCTCCACCCGGCCGGGCGGCGTCTCCCCCGCGCCCTGGGACTCCCTGAACCTGGGACCCGGCCGAGGCGATGCGCCGGAGAACGTGGCGGAGAACTACCGCCGCTTCTTCGCCTGCCTGGGGGCGGACGAGCACCGGGCGGTGCTGAGCAAGCAGGTCCACGAGGCCACTGTCCGCACCGTCACCGCCGCCGACGCCGGCAAGGGTCTGGTCCGGCCCCGGGACTACGAGGCCGACGCCCTGATCACCAATGAACGGGATCTGCCTCTGGTGGTCTTTTCCGCCGACTGCGGCATTTTGCTGCTTCACGACCCGGTCACCGGCTGCGCCGGTGCAGTCCATGCCGGGTGGCGGGGCTGCGCCGCCGGGATCGTGGAAAAAACCGCAAGAGAACTGTGCCGGGTCTTTGGCGCAAAACCGGAAAACCTGCTGGCCGCCGTGGGCCCCTGCATCGGCCAGTGCTGCTTCGAGACGGACGGCGACGTGCCGGAGGCCATGACGGCGGCCCTGGGGGACGCCGCGGCGCCTTATCTGGAGCGCCGGGGCCCCAAGTGGCACGTGGATCTGACGGGGCTCAACCGCCTGTGGCTGCTGCGGGCGGGCCTGGCGCCGGAGCACATCGACCTGTGCGGCCTGTGCACCGCCTGCCGCCGGGACTGGTTCTGGTCCCATCGGAAAATGGGCCAGGCCCGGGGCGCTCAGGTGGCGGTCATCATCCTGTGAGGGAGCGAATCTGTTCAGGAAAGGCGGAGAGCCGATGAAAATGCGTATCCTATCCCTGCTTTTGGCCGGATTGCTCCTGCTGTCTCTGACAGGCTGCTGGGAGGAGGACCCGGCGGATATGAGCACCTCTCTGATCCCCGGAGAGCTGGAGGATGAGACAGCCCAGGAAGAAGAGGCAGAAGTCCTGCTTCCCCTGTCCTTCTCCCTGCCCTACGACGCCGGCAAGACCCTGGACCCCATCACCTGCGCCGACGGGATGCAGCAGGTGGTCGGCTCCCTTCTGTACGAGGGGCTTTTTGAGCTGGACACCCAGCTGGAGCCACAGCCCTGCCTGTGCGAGCGCTACACCTATGATCCGGAGACCTTTACCTATGTCTTTACCCTTCGCTCCGGCGTGCAGTTCTCCGACGGCTCCGCCCTGACCGCCGCCGATGTCACGAAGGCCCTGTGGCGAGCCAAAAGCTCCCAGCGCTACGGTGCCCGTCTGGCTCAGATGACCTCTGCCGCTGCCGGGGAAGGCACGGTCACCGTGATCCTGGCCGGTGCCAACACCGGCTTCCCCTCCCTGCTGGACATCCCTATCGTCAAGTCCGGCACGGAGGGAGAACTGGTCCCGGTGGGAACCGGCGCCTATTATTACGCTCAGGATGATGCCGGTCCCTGCCTGCTGGCCAACAGCAGCTGGTGGCGGGGCACCGAGCAGCCGGTGGAACGGATTGGTCTGTCCTCCGCAGTGGACCGGGAGTCCATGCTCTATCAGTTCACCTCCCATGACGTCCAGCTGCTCACAGCCGATCTCACCGGCAGCGACCCCATCAGCGCTACCGGCAATGTCAGCTTCCAGGACGCCGACACCACCATTTTCCAATATCTGGGGCTCAACACCACCCGGGAGCCCTTCAACAATGCCGCCGTGCGGCGCGCGTTCAGCCAGGGAGTCAACCGTGCCGCCCTGACCAGCGCCTTCCTCTCCGGCCACGCCCTGCCGGCCCAGTTCCCGGTCTCCCCGGTGTCACCCCTGTATCCGGAGGAGCTGGAGCAGACGTACGTCTATGACGATTTTGCCCAGGCGCTGGGCGAGGCGGTGAACAGCCGCACCTGGACCCTGACTCTGCTGGTAAATGAGGAAAACAGCTTCAAGGTCTCCGCCGCGAAATACCTGGCCCAGACCCTCTCCGCCTCCGGCGTGACTATCGAGGTCAAGGCCCTGCCCTGGGCGGAGTATACCGCCGCCCTGACCGCGGGGAATTTTGATCTGTACTACGGTGAGGTCAAGCTCACCGCTGACTGGGATCTGCGCCCGCTGCTGGCCATCGGGGGCTCCCTGAACTACGGCGGCTGGGCCAGCGAAACCACCAACAGCCTTCTGGCAGCCTACGCCTCCGCCACGGACCGGAGCACCGCCATGGAAGCCCTGTGCCGCCATCTGCAGCAGCAGGCGCCCCTGATCCCCGTGTGCTTCAAGTCTACCTCCGTGCTGGTTCAGGCCGGCGTGGTGGAGGGGCTGACACCTACCATGACCAATCCCTTTTACGAGCTGTCCTCCTGTGTCATCCACCTGCGGGAGGGCTGAGTGCCAAACAAACGTCCCCCAGCACGGATAAACCCGTGCCGGGGGATCTCTTTTTGACTCAGTTCGTCACTCCGGACGATGCGGCGATCAGCTCCAGCTTCTGCGCCCGGGACAGATGCTTGATGGCCGCCTCCCGGCGCAGGGCGGCGGACCAGTCCGACGCTTCCTCCCGGTAGACCAGCTCCACCGGCAGGCGGCTGCGGGTGTATTTGGCGCCCCGGCCGCTCTGGTGGGCAGCCAGCCTCCGGTCCAGATCCGTGGTGGAGCCGGTATATAAAGAGCCGTCGGCGCAGCGGAGCATATAGACAAAGCAGGCCACGGCGCACCTCCCTTCCCTGGCGCAGGTGTTTTCCCCAGTATACCACCGCAGCTGCCGCCGGGCAAAGGCTTTTTGCGGGCATGGGGACTGCCCCGGACCGCATAGAAATGGGCGGGAGGGATTTTATGCTGTCTGCTGCACTGCTGCTGTTTGCCAATACACTGCTGTTCTCCCTGCGCCTGTCCGGAAGCGGCTCGTTCCCCAAGCCGCTGTCCGCTGCGGAAGAACGGGAGTATCTGGAGAGATACGCCAAGGGGGACCGCGCCGCCCGGGACGTGCTGATTGAGCGAAACCTGCGATTGGTGGCCCATATCATCAAAAAATACTACACCCAGAGCGCCGACCAGGAGGACCTGATCTCAATTGGAACCATCGGATTGATCAAGGGCATCACCAGCTTCAACCCGGACAAGGGGGCAAGGCTGGCCACCTACGCCGCCCGGTGCATCGAAAACGAGATCCTCATGTATTTCCGCAGCCAGCGCAAGCTCCAGGGTGAGGTGTCCCTGTCAGAGTCCATCGAGACCGACAAGGAGGGCAACGCCCTGCAGCTGATGGACATCGTGGGTGTAGACGACACCATGCTGGACGACATCCACGACCGGGACAGCGCCCTGCAGCTGCGGCGTCTGATCCGGGAGAACCTGACACCCCGGGAGGCGGAGATCGTCCGCCTGCGCTACGGACTGGGCGGCACAGTGCCCCTGACCCAGCGGGAGATCGCCACCTCCTTCGGCATCAGCCGCAGCTATGTATCCCGCATCGAGAAGCGGGCGCTGGAGAAGCTGCGCGCGCAGCTGCAGGAAGCTCCGGCGCCCCGGCACCACCGGCCCTAAGGATTTCCACCAGTTTAAGAATACAGAGGGGACAGCAGTGACGCTGCTGTCCCCTCTGTATTCGGATTTTGTCGTATTTCAGTATCGGCGGATCACCGCCGCCACCTTCCCCAAGATCTGGGCATAGGTCCCGTCAATGGGAGAGTAGGCGTCGTTTTCCGGCATCAGCCAGGTACGGCCGTTCTTCCGGGACAGGCGCTTGACCGTGGCCTCGTCCTCGATCATGGCCACCACGATCTCGCCGTTGTTGGCCGTCTCCTGGCGTCGCACCACCACCAAATCCCCGGGCAGGATACCGGCGCCCAGCATGGACTCGCCCCGGACACGCAGGGCAAAGAACTCCCCGCTGCGGCCGCCGGTGTCGAAGGTCAGATAGTCCTCGATGCACTCCTGGGCCAGAATGGGGCTGCCGGCGGCTACATTGCCCACAATGGGCACCTTGTCCTCCGGCAGCGGCGGAGCCGTCAGAGTGATAGTGCGGCCCTTCCCGGCGCCCTTTTCGATGACGCCGGCCTCCTCCAGGTGCTTCAGATGGAAGTGGACCGTGGAGGGGGACTTCAGCCCCACCGCCTCCCCGATCTCCCGCACGGAGGGCGGATACCCCCGGCTCCGAATATAGGATACCAAAAAATCATAGATCTGCTGCTGCATTTTGGATAGCTCCGCCATGGCGACCTCCTGTTCCCGCTGGGTCCGTCATTGTTGCATCTTGATTGTAACACATCCTTCGGCGAGATGCAAACATTTGTTCCATTTTCTTCCGACTTTTTTTGTTTTTGGGAAACTCAGCTGCTCTTCCCGCATCGCTTTTTGAAAAATCCCCTTGAAATAGGGAAAAAACTATGCTATCATATATATCTGTGAAATCACTGCTCATGCACATTGCATGGCTGAAAATGCTGGAGGTTGACCCCTATGGACGCTTTGGTTCTCGTTATCACGATTCTGCAGCTGCTCTGCGGCCTGGCCATTATTCTGATTGTGCTGTTCCAGTCCGGCAAGAGCGCCGGCCTGTCCGGCGCCATCGGCGGCGTAGCCGATTCCTTCCTGGCCAAGAACAAGGCCCGCACTCTGGACGCCAAGCTGGCCCGGGCCACCAAGTGGGTCGGCGCCCTGTTCCTGGTGCTGACCCTGGCGCTGCTGATCTTGATGTAAGTAGCAAAAAAGAACGCCCAGAGGGCGTTCTTTTTTTGTTTCTCAGTGGTCACCGGAGCAATACAGCACCCCGTTTTCCGGTTCGATGCCGTTGAGGGCCAACAGCTCCCGGACCGTCACCAGCTCATATCCCTCCTGGCGCAGTCGGTCCACCAGCCGCAGTGCCGCCTCCACAGAGGAGGGATAGATGTCGTGGAGCAGGATGATGGAGTTGGGCTCCACCGCCTCCATCACCGCCTGGACCACCTGATCCGCGTTCAGGCTTTCCCAGTCCCGGGGATCCACGGACCACTTCACCATGGGTACAGTCACCGTTCCTCGTACCGTCTCGTCCACACCACCGTAGGGCGGGCGCACCCAGTACTCCCCCGGTCCCAGGAGCTCCCGCAGCAGCCGATCCGTCTGCCCCACCTCCTGGCTGATAAGGGCGGCGTCAGCCCCTTCCAGCCGGGTGTGGTTCCAGGTGTGATTGCCCACCTGATGTCCCTCTGCGGCCATTCTCTCCACCAGAGCCTGGTTGGCCTCAATCTGGCGGCCGATGAGAAAAAAGGTGGCGCTGGCTCTCCGCTCCAGGAGACCGTCCAGCAGCACGTCAGTCGTGCCGGCCTTGGGACCATCATCAAAGGTCAAGGCCACATACTTCTCCCCTGCCGGAAGCTGAGCGCCGCCGGCTGCCGGCTGTGCGCTATCCTCCCCCGGGCAAGTCCCGCACAGGGCCGCCGCCATGGCCAACGCGGCCAGGAGGCACAAAAAACGTTGTTTTCCCATCCGCATCCATTCCTCCGTCATTGTCCCGGTTAGTTTGCGCAGAGGGAAGAAAAATACTGCTGTCAAAAACTGCGCAAAAAAAGCGGCCCTTTGGGCCGCTTTTGAGCGAGTACAGATGCGAGCCGGGGGCTCAAAGGAAAAACAGGATCCGAGGCAGCAGATTGAAGAGCATGATGAGAATGAGGATCCACACAAGGATTCCGACGGGATTCTTTCCCTGCTGCCGGCTCTGTCTACGGTCCCGGCTCTGGATGCCGGCCGTCGGGGCCGGTCTGGATGCCGTGGGGCGGGACACGGTGCGCTGGATGCGCTGGACACTCTTATCCAGGCCGATCCGGCGGCGCTCCCGCTTTTCCTCGTGGAGCTCCTGGTGGACGAAGGAACCCGCGTGGTTGGCCTCGTTAATGCCGTCCACCCGGACCACGGAGCCGTCCGCGCCGATCCGCAGGCTCCGCTGGGGCTGATTGAAGGCCCCGCAGTTGGGACAGAAGCAGTCCTCGTCATAGTTGTAGGACTTTCCGCAGTCATAGCACCGCACTCTCCGCATTTCCCGCACCTCCTCTGTTTGCCTTTATCTTATCACAGGGGCCCAGGAAAAGCAAATCCTCTTCCCCCCTGCCGCAATACGGCAAAAAGCCCTTTGCAATGCGCCTAGGTCCGCATTGCAAAGGGCTTTTCTCGCCTTGAATATGAAATTTATTTCACCAGTTCGATGATGGCGGTCTCAGCAGCGTCGCCGCGGCGGATGCCGGTGCGCACGATGCGGGTGTAGCCGCCGTTGCGCTCTGCATAGCTGGGAGCGATCTCCTTGAACAGCTTCTTGCAGACATCCTCACGGGTGATGAAGCTCATGGCCTGCCGATAGGCGGCCAGGTCGCTCTTCTTGCCGAGGGTGATCATCTTCTCAGCCAGGGGCTTGATCTCCTTGGCACGGGTGACGGTGGTCTCCATCTTGCCGTGGTCCAGGAAATCCGTGACCTGCTGACGCAGCATCGCCATGCGCTGCTCAGAGGTCTTGCCGAGCTTACGAGTTCCGGGCATTTCGGTCTTCCTCCTTCAAAGGGATTTTGGTGAGCCGGGGGCTGCCGCCCCGCGGCGTTTAAAATCAGTTGTTTTCTTCGTCGGCCAGGTGGAGCCCCATCATGGCCAGCTTGTTGATGACCTCTTCCAGGGACTTGCGGCCCAGGTTGCGGACCTTCATCATCTCGTCCTCGGTCTTGGAGATCAAGTCCTCGACGGTGTTGATGTTGGCGCGCTTGAGGCAGTTGAAGCTGCGGACGGAGAGGTCCAGCTCCTCGATGGTCAGCTCCAGCACCTTGTCCCGCTGGGCCTCGGCCTTCTCCACCACGGTGGGCTTGCTGCCCACGTTCTCGCTGAGGTCGGTGAAGAGGGTGAAGTGGTCGCACAGGATCTTGGCGCCCAGGGACACGGCGTCCCGGGCGGAGATGGTGCCGTCGGTCCAGACCTCCAGCGTCAGCTTGTCGAAGTCGCTGGAAGCGCCCACGCGGGTGGGCTCCACGGTGTAGTTCACCTTATACACAGGGGTGTAAATAGAGTCCACGGCGATGGTGCCGATGATGTTCTGCTGGGGCTTGTTGCGGTCGGCGGGCACATAGCCCCGGCCGTGGGAGAGGGTGATCTCCATATTGAGCGTGGCGCCGTTGTCCAGAGTGGCAATGTGCATCTCCGGGTTCAGCACCTCCACCTCACCGTCGGCCTTGATGTCGCCGGCAGTGACCTCGCAGGGGCCCACCGCTTCGATATAGACCGTTTTCACAGTCTCGCTGTGCAGCTTGGTCAGGAGGCCTTTCACATTCAGAACGATCTCCGTCACGTCTTCCTTCACACCGGGAATGGTGGAGAACTCATGCTGGACGCCGGCGATCTTGATGGTGGTCGGCGCGGTGCCAGGCAGAGAGGAAAGCATAATCCGACGGAGCGCGTTGCCCAGGGTCGTGCCGTATCCGCGCTCCAGCGGCTCCACCACATACTTGCCGTAGGTGGCGTCGCCCGGGGTCTCGATACACTCGATCTGGGGCTTTTCAATTTCGATCATGCAGTTGCCCTCCTTCATCATCTCATAGCGGCGGCGCACAGGCGCCGGCCGCCGAACATCCATATCATCCTAAAGGGTGTCCTCCGATTACTTGGAGTACAACTCGACGATCAGATGCTCCTCCACGGGGACGTCGATGTCCTCGCGGGCGGGCAGGCGGGTCACAGTACCCTTCAGCGTGTTCTTCTCCCGCTCCATCCAGGGAGGCAGCAGGAACATGGGGGCGTCCTGGCCCACCAGGCGCTTGAACACCTCGGAAGAACGGCTGGACTCGGCCACTTCGATCACGTCGCCGGCCTTGACCAGATAAGAGGGGATGTTGACCTTCTTGCCGTTGACGGTGAAGTGGGCGTGGCTCACCAGCTGACGGGCCTGACGGCGGGTCATGGCGAAGCCCATGCGGTACACAACATTGTCCAGACGGCGCTCCACCAGGATCAGCAGGTTGTCGCCGGTCTTGCCGGGGGCGGCGGCGGCAGCCTCATAGTAGTCGTGGAACTGCTTCTCCAGAATGCCGTAGATGAACTTGACCTTCTGCTTCTCGTTGAGCTGGATGCCGTATTCGCTCTTCTTCCGTCTCATCTGGCCGCCGGGATTCCGGTTGGTCTCTTTCTTGGCGTAGCCCATGACGGCGGGAGAGATCCCCAGAGCCTTGCAGCGCTTGGCGATCGGCTGCATATTTCTAGCCATAGTGCTTGTTACCTCCTCTTTCGATTACACGCGGCGGCGCTTGGGCGGACGGCAGCCGTTGTGGGGGATGGGAGTGACGTCCTTGATCATGGTCACTTCCAGGCCAACGGCCTGCAGAGCGCGGATCGCGGCCTCACGGCCCTGGCCGGGGCCCTTGACGAAGACCTCGACGGTCTTCAGGCCATGCTCCATAGCGGCGCGGGCAGCGGTCTCAGCCGCGGTCTGGGCCGCGAAGGGAGTGGACTTCTTGCTGCCGCGGAAACCCAGTCCGCCGGAGGAAGCCCAGGACAGGGCGTTGCCCTGAGAATCGGTAACGGTCACCATGGTGTTATTGAAGGAAGAACGGATGTGGACCTGACCACGCTCCACATTCTTCTTTTCACGGCGGCGGCGAATGACCTTCTTGCCGCCGGAAGCCTTAGCAGTTGCCATCTCTGATCTCCCTCCTTACTTCTTCTTATTAGCGATGGTCTTCTTGGGACCTTTGCGGGTCCGGGCGTTGGTCTTGCTGCGCTGGCCACGGACAGGCAGACCCTTGCGGTGCCGGATGCCGCGATAGCAGCCGATCTCGCTCAGGCGCTTGATGTCCAGGGCGGTCTGGCGGCGCAGGTCGCCTTCGACGGTATAGGCGTCGATGGCGTCACGGAGCTTCTGCTCCTCGGCGTCGGTCAGATCCTTCACGCGGGTGTCGGGGTTGATGCCCGTCTGCGCCAGGATGTCCTTGGCGCTCTTTCTGCCAATGCCGTAGATATAGGTGAGGCCGATTTCGATACGCTTATCCTTCGGCAGGTCAATACCGGCAATACGTGCCATACTCTTAAAGCACCTCCAATTAAATCTTAGCCCTGTCTCTGCTTATGCTTGGGGTTCTCGCAAATGACCATGACACGGCCTTTGCGGCGAATGACCTTGCACTTTTCACACATGGGCTTCACGGACGGTCTTACTTTCATAGCTCTAAACCATTCCTTTCAGCGGTTTCATGTCATTGACTGCTCGCCTGGCGGCTCACTTGCTGCGCCAGGTGATCCGGCCGCGGGTCAGATCGTACGGGGACATCTCCACCGTCACCTTGTCGCCGGGCAGAATCCTGATGAAATTCATTCTGAGTTTTCCGGAAATATGTGCCAGGATCGTGTGTCCATTTCCAATGTCCACCTGGAACGTCGTGTTGGGCAGGGCCTCGACCACTACGCCCTCCACCTCAATCATGTCGGATTTTGCCAAACGTTATCCCTCCTGCTCCGGATGAGCTTCCCCGCGATAGGCCGCGAGGGTCCTGCGAAGTTCGATGTTGCTGATCTTCTCTTCGCGTTTGATCTTTTCGGAAAGCCGGGTGTCATCCGCAGCCACGAACAGCACATGCCGCCGCTTTTTGCGCTTGGGAGACTCGACCTTCCGTCCCTTTCCGTCGGCCAGCAGCAGGTACTCCCCCTCCGTGGCCAACACCACGAAAAGCTTGCCCTTATCCCTGCCGGCGGCGGATCTTACGATATTTGATCTTGCAATTTCCATACGCTTCCTCGTCAGATGGCGGGCGCCGTCAAAATCTCCGGCTCACCGTCAGTGATCAGGACCGTATTCTCATAGTGGGCCGCCCACTTGCCGTCCAGCGTCCTGACGGTCCAACCGTCGCTGAGGACACGGATAGCAGGAGAACCGGCGTTCACCATGGGTTCGATCGCAAGGGTCATGCCGCGGAGCAGCCGCGGTCCCCGGCCGGGATGTCCGTAGTTGGGGATCTCCGGCGACTCGTGCATCTGCGCGCCGACGCCGTGGCCAACATACTCCCGGACGATGGAATAGCCGTGGCTTTCCACATACTGCTGGATGGCTGCCGAGATATCGAACAGCCGCTGCCCCTCTCTCGCGAAGCGGATCCCCTCGAAAAAGCTCTGCCTGGTCACATCGATCAGGTCCTGGGCCTCGGGAGAGATCACGCCGCAGGGGAAGGTGGCCGCGCAGTCGCCGTGGAACCCGCCAATGTACGCTCCCACATCCACGCTGACGATGTCGCCCTCCTGCAGCACCCGCTTGCCGGGGATGCCGTGGATGACCTCGTCGTTGACGCTGATGCAGGCGCTGGCCGGATAGCCGTTGTAGTGCAGGAACGAGGGAACTGCGCCTTGCTTGCGGATAAAGTGCTCCACCGCGCGGTCGATCTCCTGGGTTGTTACGCCGGGCTTTACCATTTCCCCTGCCAAAGCACGGGCAGCCGCGGTAATTTTTCCGGCCCGGCGCATCAGTTCGATCTCATGGGGGGATTTCAGCGTGATCATCGCTTCATCTCCCCAGTGCGCGGAGGATGGCCCGGGAAGTCTCTTCCACAGAGGGCTGGTTCTCCACGGGCTTCAGGAGGCCGCGCTGGGCGTAAAAGTCCTTCAGAGGCTCGGTCTCCCTATGATAGACCTCGAGGCGCGCCTTCACGGTCTCGGGGGCATCATCTTTGCGCTGCACCAGCTTGCCGCCGCAGCTGTCGCACACGCCCTCCTGCTTGGGGGGCACAGCCACCAGGTGGTAGCTGGCCCCGCAGGATTCGCAGACTCGGCGTCCGCTCATGCGTTCCATAATGGTCTCGTCAGAAATTTCGATGGAAATGACGGCATCGAAGACGATTCCGGCCTTCTCCATGGCCTCGGCCTGGGCGATGGTGCGGGGCACCCCGTCCAGGATATAGCCATTCGCGCAGTCACTCTCCGCCAGCCGCTCAGTGATGATGCCGATGATGACCTCATCGGGGACCAGCTGGCCCGCGTCCATGAAGGACTTGGCCTTCATGCCGGTGGGGGTGCCGTTCTTGATGGCGGCACGGAGGATGTTGCCGGTGGAGATGGTGGGAATGTTCAGCTCTTTGCACAGCCTTTCGGCCTGGGTGCCTTTGCCGGCGCCGGGGGCGCCCAACAAAATCAGCTTCATAAGCGAAACGCCTCTTTCTTATTCCAGGAAGCCCTTGTACTGACGCATCAGCATCTGGGACTCCAGGGCCTTGACAGTCTCAAGGGCAACACCCACAACGATGATGACGGAGGTGCCGCCGATGGCCAGAGACGCGCTGGAGACGAACTTGCCGATGATCAGGGGGCAGATGGCTACGATACCCAGATAGATGGCGCCGAACAGGGTGATCTTGTTCAGCACCTTCCGGATGAAGTCCACCGTGGGCTTGCCGGGACGGAAGCCCGGAATGAAGCCGCCCTGCTTTTTCAGGTTGTTGGCGATCTCCACCGGATTGAACTGGATGCTGGAGTAGAAATAGCTGAAGCCAATGATCATGATGAAGTAGACCACCATATAGATCACGGACTTGGTATCAATGGCGTCGTAGATGGCCCGGGACACGGTGCCCTCGGCGGGAGTGCCGATGAAGGTCCACACGGTGACGGGCAGGGACGCGATGCTCTGGGCGAAGATGATGGGCAGAACGCCGGACATATTCACCTTCATGGGCAGATGGGTGGACTGACCGCCATACATCTTCCGGCCCACCTGGCGCTTGGCGTACTGGACGGGGATCCGGCGCTCGGCGTCGTTGATGAACACGATGAAGATGATCAGGGCCAGCATGCCCACGATCAGCAGCAGCACCCACAGCCAGTTGATGGCCGCCTGGGAGCCAAAGGCGATCCCGGAGGACACCATGGTGGGCACGCGGGACAGGATGCCCGCGAACAGGATGATGGAGATACCGTTGCCCACGCCGAACTCCGTCACCTGCTCGCCCATCCACATAACGAAGGAGGAGCCGGCAATGAAGCTGACGATGATCACCAGAGCGGGCCAGATGCCCTCGCCGTTGGCGGTCAGCAGGTTGTAGTTCTTCATCATGATATAGTAGCCGAAGGCCTGCAGAATGGCAATGGCCACCGTGGTGTAGCGGGTGATGGACTGGATCTTCTTCCGGCCTTCCTCACCGCCGTCCTTAGCCAGCCGCTCCAGGGCCGGAATGGCCACGGTCAGCAGCTGGATGATAATGGAGCTGTTGATATAGGGCTGAATGCTCAGGGCGAAAACCGTTGCCTGGGCAAAGGCACCGCCGCTCATGACGTTGTACAGGCCCAGGATGGTGCCGCCCATCTGATCCAGATAGGTCTCCAGCATCGCCACATTCACATACGGGACCGTGATGGCGTTGCCGATACGGAAGATCAGCAGGATCAGCAGCGTGAACACCATTTTCTTCCGCAGCTCGGAGATACCCCAGGCCTTGCGAATCGTTTGGATCACGTTAGATCACCTCTGCCTTTCCGCCAGCTGCCTCGATGGCCTCCTTGGCAGACGCGGAGAAAGCAGAAGCCTTGACAGTGACTTTCTTGGTAACCTTGCCGTTACCCAGGACTTTGTAGCCGTACTCGCACTTGGAGAGGATCCCCTTGCTCAGCAGAGCCTCGGCAGTGACGGTCTCGCCGTCCTCGAAAGCGTTCAGGGCGCTGAGGTTGATGATCTCCAGGGGCTTGGCGAAGATGTTGTTGAAGCCGCGCTTGGGGATGCGGCGGGCCAGAGGCATCTGACCGCCTTCGAAGCCAACGCGGATCTTGCCGCCGCTGCGGGCCTTCTGGCCCTTGTGGCCGCGGCCGCCGGTCTTGCCGTTGCCGCTGCCGGCGCCCCGGCCCTTGCGGTATGCGGACCGGACGGAACCCTCGGCGGGAGACAGTTCGCTCAGTTTCATCTTTCGTGCCTCCTTACTTCACTTCGGTGACCTGCAGCAGGTAGCCGATCTTGGCGATCTTGCCGCGGGTCTGGTCGTTGTCGGGCTGCACGGTGACGTCACCAATCTTGCGCAGGCCCAGGGAATTCGCGGTGGCGACCTGCTTTTCCAGGCGGCCGTTCAGGCTCTTGACGAGCTTAATGTTTAAGTTTGCCATGTTCAGCGCCTCCTTAACCCACGATCTCTTCGACGCTCTTGCCGCGGATGCGGGCGACCTCTTCAGGACCACGCATGTTCTTCAGGCCCTGGAAGGCGGCGGCGACCACGTTGTTGGGATTGTTGGAGCGCAGGCACTTGGTACGGATGTCCTTGATGCCCGCGGCTTCCACGACGGCACGCACGGCGCCGCCGGCGATCACGCCGGTACCGGGGGCAGCGGGCTTCATCAGCACGCGGCCGGCGCCGGCCTCACCGATGGTCTCGTGGGGAACGGTGGTCCCGGAGAGGGTCACGGTGATCATGTTCTTCTTGGCGGCCTCGATGCCCTTGCGGATGGCCTCGGGAACCTCGGCGGCCTTGCCCAGGCCGTAGCCGACCTTGCCCTTGCCGTCACCCACGACGACCAGGGCGGAGAACTTCATGACACGGCCGCCCTTGACGGTCTTGGAGACGCGGTTCAGGGAAACGACCTTCTCGATATACTCGCTCTGCTCTCTTTCAAATCTAGGCATTGTTGTCGTTCCTCCTCCCTTAGAATTGCAGGCCGCCCTCGCGGGCACCCTCGGCCAGAGCCTTCACGCGGCCGTGATACAGGTAGCCGCCGCGGTCAAACACCACGGTCTCGATACCCTTGGCCTTGGCGCGCTCGGCCAGCAGCTTGCCAACGGCGGTGGCAGCGGCCACGTTGCCGCCGTAACCTTCGATGGCCTTGTCCAGGGAAGAAGCGGAAGCCAGGGTCACGCCGTTGACATCGTCGATGATCTGGGCGTAGATGTTGGCCTCGCTGCGGAACACGTTCAGACGGGGAGCAGTGGGAGTGCCGGAGATCTTGGCCCGCACTCTCTTGTGGCGCTTGATGCGCTGGGCATTGGTATTCGGTCTTTTAATCATATCGGCACACCTCCTTACTTCTTGGCGCCGGTCTTACCGACCTTGCGGCGGATGACCTCATCGGCGTACTTGATGCCCTTGCCCTTATAAGGCTCGGGAGGACGCTTCTCGCGGACCTCGGCAGCGAACTGACCGACGGCCTGCTTGTCGCATCCGCGGATGATGATTTTATTGGGAGCGGGGACATCGATGGTGATGCCCTCGATCTCGGAAACGATCACCTGATGAGAGAAGCCCAGGTTCATGACCAGGTTCTTGCCCTCCTTGGCCACACGGTAGCCAACGCCGTTGACCTCCAGCTCCTTGCTGTAGCCGTCGGTCACGCCGACGACCATGTTGTTCAGCAGGGTGCGGGTCAGGCCATGGAGGCTCCGGTGCAGCTTGTCGTCGGAAGGACGCTCCACGGTGATCGTGTTGCCTTCCTGCTTAATGATCATCTCGGGGCGCAGCGCACGGCTGAGCTCACCCTTGGGTCCCTTGACGGTAACCACATTACCCTCGGCGACACTGACGGTCACGCCGGCGGGAACGGTAATGGGCATTCTGCCAATTCTAGACATTGTTCAAATACCCTCCTTACCAGACGAATGCCAGGACCTCGCCGCCGACATGGAGCTCGCGGGCCTTCTTGTCGGTCATGACGCCCTTGGACGTAGAGATGATAGCGATACCCAGGCCGCGGAGCACGCGGGGCAGCTCATCGGCACCCACATAGACCCGGAGGCCCGGCTTGGAAACGCGGCGCAGGCCGGTGATGACCTTCTCCTTGCCCGCGTTGTACTTCAGGGTAATGTGGATCATGCCCTGGAGGCCGTCGTCCACCACCTGGAAGTTCTTGATATACCCTTCGTCCAGCAGGATCTGAGCGATGCTCTTCTTCATGTTGGAGGCGGGGACATCAACGGTGTCGTGCTTGGCGCTGTTGGCGTTGCGGATGCGGGTCAGCATATCCGCAACCGGATCGGTGATATGCATAATAAATCCTCCTATTTTAGAGTTGCGGACCCTTTGGGACCGCTGCGGCAGCGAGGTATCATGGCCAATGGAGCAGTCCGCTCGCGCGTGGTGCCCAATTGGTCATGACCTTTCGCCATCCGAATCACCAGAGTTCCATATCAAAAACTCACGGTTACAAAAGTTGGGGCGGAGAGCCGGAGCTCTCCGGGGAGGGCGCCCGGTCCGGGGCCCTCCGGTGCGGCGGCCGTCTTAGAAAGAGGCCTTCCGCACACCGGGGATCTCGCCCTTGTAGGCCAGTTCCCGGAAGCAGATACGGCACACGCCGTAGTCACGCAGATAAGCGTGGGGGCGGCCGCAGAGCTTGCAGCGATTGTATCTCCGGGAGGAGAACTTGGCGGGAGCCTGCTGCTTGAGAATCATAGATTTCTTAGCCATTTGCCTCTTCCTCCTTAGCGGGCGAAGGGAGCGCCGACCTGCTGGAGCAGGGCACGGGCCTCTTCATCGGTGTGCGCGGTGGTGCAGATGACCACATCCATGCCGCGGATCTTGTCGATCTTGTCGTACTCGATCTCGGGGAAGATCAGCTGCTCCCGGATGCCCAGGGCATAGTTGCCGCGGCCATCGAAGGAGTTGGGGTTGATGCCCTGGAAGTCACGCACGCGGGGCAGAGCCACGTTGAACAGACGGTCCAGGAACTCCCACATCTTCTCACCCCGCAGGGTGACCTTGGCGCCGATGGGCATATCCTCGCGCAGCTTGAAGTTGGCGATGGACTTGCGGGCGCGGGTGATAATGGGCTTCTGGCCGGTGATCTGGGCCAGGTCGCCCACCACGTTCTCCAGAACCTTGGAATTCTCACGAGCCTCACCGCAGCCCACGTTCACGACGACCTTGTCGATCTTGGGGATCTGCATGACGCTCTTGTAGCCGAACTGCTTCATCAGAGCGGGAGCCACTTCGGCGTTGTACTTTTCTTTCAGTCTAGCCATGGTAGTCATTCGCTCCTTTCTTACAGCTCAGCGCCGCAGTGCTTGCACACGCGGGCCTTCTTGTCGCCCTCGATCTTGTGAGCGACGCGGGTGGCCTTGCCGCACTTGGGGCAGACGACCTGCACCTTGCAGGAGGCGATGGCAGCCTCGCGCTTGACGATGCCGCCCTCTTCGCCCTGCTTGCGGGGCTTGACGTGGCAGGTCACCATGTTGATGCCCTCCACAACCACCTTCAGGGAGCCGGGAACGGTGCCCAGCACCTTGCCCTTCTTACCCTTGTCCTTGCCGGACAGGACGACAACGGTATCGCCCTTCTTGATATTCATAGCCATTTCGCTGCCCTCCTCAAATCACTTCGGGGGCGAGGGACAGGATCTTCATGTAATCCTTGTCACGCAGCTCGCGAGCCACCGGCCCAAAGATACGGGTACCTCTGGGGTTCTTGTCGTCCTTGATCAGGACGGCGGCATTGTCATCGAAGCGGACGTAGGTGCCGTCGGCACGACGGACGCCCTTGGCGCTGCGGACGATGACGGCCTTGACGACCTCGCCCTTCTTCACAGTGCCGCCGGGGGTGGACTTGCGGACGGAGGCAACGATCACATCGCCGATGTTGCCGAACTTCCGCTTGGAGCCGCCCAGGACACGGATGCACTTGATCTCCTTGGCGCCGGTATTATCGGCAACCTTCAGAAACGTTTCCTGCTGAATCATACTGCGGCACCTCCTTACTTCGCTTTCTCAATGATCTCGACCACGCGCCAGCGCTTGTCCTTGGACAGGGGGCGGGTCTCCATGACCTTGACCTTGTCGCCGACACCGCAGGCGTTCTGCTCATCATGAGCCTTCAGCTTGTAAGTGCGGCCGACGATCTTCTTGTACAGGGGATGGGCCACGCGGTCCTCGATAGCGACCACGACGGTCTTGTCCATCTTGTCGGAGACCACCTTGCCGACCCGGGTCTTACGGGAGGAAGTTCTCTTCTCTTCGTTCATCTTACCTTACCTCCTTCTCACTGCTTCTGGTCAGCGGCGGCGAGCTCCGCCAGCACGGTCTTGACTCGGGCAATGTCGTGCTTGGTCTCCCGGATCTTGACGGGATTGTCCAGCTGGTTGGTGGCGTGCTGCATGCGCAGATAGAACAGATCCTTCTTCAGGCCCGCCAGCTTCTCGTTGAGCTGCTCGGGGGTCATCTTACGGATTTCACTTGCCTTCATCTTCACTCACCTGCTTCCTCGGTGCGGGCGACGATCTTCGTCTTGATGGGCAGCTTGTGGCTGGCCAGACGCAGCGCCTCGCGGGCAACTTCTTCGGACACGCCGGCGATCTCGAACATGATACGGCCGGGCTTCACAACGGCGACCCAGAACTCGGGAGAACCCTTACCGGAACCCATGCGGGTCTCAGCGGGCTTCTTGGTCACGGGCTTATCGGGGAAAATCTTGATCCAGACCTGGCCGCCACGCTTGGTGTAGCGGGTCATGGCGATACGGGCAGCCTCGATCTGATTGCTGGTGATCCAGCCGGGCTCGGTGGCCTGCAGGCCATACTCACCGTAGGCGATGGTGCTGCCGCGGGTGGCCTTGCCGGTCATACGGCCGCGGTGCACGCGGCGATACTTGACTCTCTTCGGCAGAAGCATTACTGGGCTCCTCCTTCCTTAGGTGCCGCGGGGGCCGCGGGAGCAGCGGGGCGGCTGGTGTTGTTGGTGCGGTTGAACCCGCCCTGGGGACGGCCCTGGCCAGCCCGGTTGAAACCACCCTGGCCGCGGTTGAAGCCGCCGCCCTGGCGATCCCGGTTGAAGCCGCCGCGGCGGTCGCCGTCACGACGGGGCCGGCGCTCACGGCGCTCCTGATAGGGCTTGGAGGTGTCCATGGTGCGGGGAGTAGTGCGCAGGGTCTGAGAGAGGACCTCGCCCTTGTAGATCCACACCTTCACGCCGATGCGGCCGAAGGTGGTGGCAGCCTCCGCGAAGCCGTACTCGATGTCGGCGCGGATGGTCTGCAGGGGGATGGTGCCCTCGTGATAGTGCTCCACGCCGGCGATCTCGCGGCCGCCGAGACGGCCGGAGCAGCAGGTCTTGATGCCCTTGGCGCCGGCGCGCATGGCGCGGGCCATGGCGTTCTTCATGGCGCGGCGGTGGGAGATGCGCTTCTCCAGCTGCTGGGCGATGTTCTCAGCCACCAGCTGGGCGTTCATGTCGGGGTTCTTGACCTCGACGATGTTCAGCTTCACCTTCTTGCCGATGAGCTTCTCAACGGCCAGGCGATACTGCTCGATCTGCTCGCCGCCCTTGCCGATGACCATGCCGGGCCGGGCGCAGTGCAGGAAAATGGTGACCACGTCGCTGCTGCGCTCGATCTCGATCTTGGGAACGCCGGCGCCGTACAGGGTCTTCTTCAGGTACTTGCGGATCTTCTGATCCTCGACGATCAGATCGCCGACCTTCTCATCACTGGCATACCAACGGGAATCCCAGTCTTTGATGACGCCCACGCGCAGGCCGTGGGGATTCACTTTCTGTCCCATAAACTGTTCTCCTCCCTCTTATGCCTTTTCCGTCACGGCCAGGGTGACGTGAGAAGTGCGCTTGTTGATACGATAGGCGCGGCCCTGAGCCCGGGGCATCATCCGTTTGAGGATGGGGCCGGGAGTGGCGAACACCTCAGAGACCACCAGCTTGCTGGGGTCCATCTGGAAATTGTTCTCGGCGTTGGCGCAGGCGCTCTTGAGGAGCTTCATCAGAGGCTCAGAGGCGGCCTTGGGGGTCTGCATCAGGATCGCCATGGCGGTGCCGGCGTCCTTGCCGCGGATCAGATCGCAGACGATCTGGACCTTGCGGGGAGCGATGCGGACATAGCGCAGATACGCTTTAGCAATCTTTTTCTCTTCCATGTTCTGCATCCTCCTTTACTTATTTATCCTTCGCGTGACCGCGGAAGGTGCGGGTGGGCGCGAACTCACCCAGCTTGTGGCCGACCATGTCCTCCTGGACATAGACGGGCACGTGCTTGCGGCCGTCGTGGACGGCGATGGTGTGGCCGACGAAGGCGGGGAAGATGGTGGAGCTGCGGCTCCAGGTCTTCAGGACCTTCTTCTCGTTCTTCGCGTTCATTTCCTCGACCCGCTTCAGAAGCTCAGGGGCAACATACGGGCCTTTTTTGATGGATCTGCTCATATTGACTTGCCTCCTTACTTCTCGTTGCGGCGCTTGACGATGAACTTATTGGTGGGGTTCTTGCCCTTGCGGGTCTTGTAGCCCAGGGCCGGCTTGCCCCAAGGAGTCACAGGGCCGGGACGGCCGACAGGAGCGCGGCCCTCGCCGCCGCCGTGGGGGTGGTCGTTGGGGTTCATGACAGAGCCGCGGACCGTGGGACGCCAACCCATGTGGCGCTTGCGGCCGGCCTTGCCGATGTTGATGTTCTCGTGCTCGATGTTGCCCACCTGGCCGATGGTGGCCATGCAGTTGGTGCGCACGATGCGGACCTCACCGGAGGGCATCCGGATCTGGGCGTCGCCGCCCTCCTTGGCCATCAGCTGAGCGGCGGTGCCGGCGGAGCGCACCAGCTGGGCGCCGTTGCCGGGATGCAGCTCCACGTTGTGGATCACGGTACCAACGGGGATGTTGGCGATGGGCAGAGCGTTGCCGACCTTGATATCGGCCTGGGGACCGGACTCCACCTTGTCGCCGGCGTTCAGGCCCACGGGAGCCAGAATGTAGCGGCGCTCGCCGTCCTCATACTCCACGAGGGCGATATTGGCGGAGCGGTTGGGATCGTACTCCAGACGCAGCACGGTGGCGGTGCCGACCTTGTCGCGCTTGAAGTCGATGATGCGGTACTTGCGCTTGTTGCCGCCGCCGCGATGGCGGACGGTGATGCGGCCATAGCTGTTGCGGCCGGAGGACTTCTTCAGGGAAGTGGTCAGGCTGGGCTCGGGCTTGGCCTTCTTGTCGATGCCGTCGAAACCAGAGACCGTCATCTGACGTCTGGAGGGAGTCGTCGGCTTAAAAGTTTTGATAGACATATCGCTTTACTCTCCTTCCGTTGATCAGACCATGCCTTCGAAGAACTCGATGGTCTTGGAATCAGCCGCCAGCTGGACATAGGCCTTCTTCCAGGTCTTGGTCATGCCGGGACGGCCGGCGCCCATGCGCTTTTCCTTGCCGGGCACCGTCAGGGTATTGACGGAGGCGACCTTCACGCCGAAGATCTCCTCGACGGCCTTCTTGATCTCGATCTTGCCGGCGTCCTTGGCCACCTCGAAGACGTACTTCTTGTCGGCGGCACCGGACATGGCGCGCTCGGTGATGATGGGCCGGATGATGATATCATAAGCGGTAGCCATTACGCGTACACCTCCTCGATTTTTGCGAGGGCGGCCTGATCCACGACCAGGTACTGGGCGTTGATGATGTCGTAGACATTCAGCTGCACAGCGGGAGTGGTCAGCACGCCGGGGATGTTCCGGGCGCTCTTGACGACGGTCTGGTCCACGGCGGGAGTGACCACCACGGCCTTGCCGTCCACCTTCACGGCGTCCAGGAACTTACGGAAATCGGCAGTCTTGATGGCGTCCATCTTGATGGCGTCGATGACCACCAGCTTGCCCTCGGCCACCTTGGCGGAGAGGACAGACTTCAGGGCCAGGCGCTTGACCTTCTTGTTCAGCACGTAGCTGTAATCGCGGGGCTTGGGAGCGAACACCACGCCGCCGTGGGTCCACTGGGGAGCCCGGGTAGAGCCCTGACGGGCGTGGCCGGTGCCCTTCTGACGCCAGGGCTTGCGGCCGCCGCCGGAAACCTCAGCGCGGGTGAGGGCGCTCTGGGTGCCCTGCCGGCAGTTGGCCAGGTGGTTCTTGACGACCTCGTGGACCACCGCTTCGTTGGGCTCGATGCCGAAGATGGCGTCGCTGAGCTCAACCATGCCGACCTCAGCGCCGGCCATGTTCATAACTTTCACGGAAGACATTATCTAGCACCCCTTTCTTACTTGTTTCTGGCGGAAGCCTTCTGCGGGTTGCGGCCGGAAGCCTTCTGCGGGTTCTTGCTGATGTCGGCGCCAGCCTGCTTGACCTTGTGGACCTTGACAGTGGACTTGATGGTCACCAGGCCGCCCTTGGGGCCGGGGACCGCGCCACAGACAACCAGCATGTTCAGCTCGGGGTCGACCTTCACGACGCTCAGGTTCTGGACGGTGACCTGGTCAACGCCCATCTGGCCGGCGCCGATCTTGCCCTTGAAGACCTTGGAGGGGTCGCTGTTGGCGCCCATGGAGCCGGAGTGACGGCCGACGGGGCCGCTGCCGTGGGTCTCCTTCAGGCGGTGGGCGCCGTGGCGCTTGATGACGCCGGCGTAGCCGTGGCCCTTGGAGATGCCGGTGATATCCACGAAGTCGCCGGCCTTGAAGGTGTCGGCCTTGACGATGTCGCCGACGTTCAGCTCGGCGGCGTTGTCCAGGTTGAACTCACGCAGGTGCTTCTTGGGGGCAGCGCCGGCCTTGTTCAGGTGGCCCATCTCGGGCTTGCTCAGCTTGCGCTCGGGGACATCCTCGAAGCCCAGCTGGACAGCCTCATAGCCTTCCTTTTCGGAAGTCTTCTTCTGCACGACCACGCAGGGACCCGCCTCGATCACGGTGACGGGGATCACATGGCCGTTCTCGTCAAAAATCTGGGACATGCCCACTTTTTTGCCGATGATCGCTTTCATGTATATTCCTCCTTAAAGGTTATTGGTCGGCTTAGATACGTCCGGGTTGGGTCCCGGAGGCATTGCTCTGCCGACATGACCCGTCCATCTCGCAAGACGATGGACTTGGGACAGCAAACAATTTAATAAAATAAGGTGTCGCAGCTTTACAGCTTGATCTCGATCTCCACACCGGCGGGCAGCTCCAGAGCCATCAGGGCCTCCACGGTCTTGGGGGAGGACTTGGTGATGTCGATCAGGCGCTTGTGGGTGCGGCGCTCGAACTGCTCGCGGCTGTCCTTGTACTTGTGAGTCGCGCGCAGGATGGTGACGACTTCCTTCTTGGTGGGCAGAGGAATGGGGCCGGAGACCTCGGCGCCGGTGCGCTTGGCGGTCTCGACGATCTTCTCTGCGCTCTGGTCGATGACCTGATGGTCATAGGCCTTCAGACGAATGCGGATCATTTCTTTCTGTGCCATGGTTGTTTCCTCCTGATTTCGTAGGTTGTTTCACGAAGTCTCGACGACCTACGGCGAGAGAATTTTTCTATACGCTTAACCGTGCGTATCATTCCGGCTCATGAAAAATACCGGCGCAAGAAACGGCCGGTATCCAGACATGGCGCAGCGATCTACGCGACGTACAGATTCCTTCTCAGCCGCCCGATTATCGGACATACTCCCCGGAAGTTACCTCCTTGCGGAGCAATCTCCCGGTTCATCGCAGGTGCGCGGCGCAGGGCATGACCCTCCCGTCGCGGACTTACTTATAATATAAGAAACGGTCCGCGATGTCAAGAGGATTTTCTCTGTTTTTCATGAAATTTTCAAGTTTTTTTCGGCAGGTCTGCCGGAGCGGAACTTCCCCCCATTTTTTCCGTTTTTCGGAAGCCGGAGAGGGAAAAAACCGGCGCGGGAGAGAGTCCCCGCGCCGGCTTGCGGTATTTCGGATCGATCAGTAGGCCACGCCCCAGCAGATGTCGGTGGTACACTTCTTGCCGCACACGGGGCACACGCCCTCGGTGCCGGACTGGGCCAGGGGCATGCAGCGGGAGCTGACGCCCGCCCGCTCCTTCATGGCCAGCTCGCACTCCAGAGAGCCGCACCACTTGGACCGGAGGAACCCGCCTTTGCCCTCGGCGATGGCCTTGGCCTCCTCAGGGGTGGAGATGTCGAAGGTGTTCTCCTCCCGGTTTTTCAGCGCCATGGCGAACATATTGTCGTGGACGGCGTCCAGCAGGCGCTTGACGGTCTCCTCCAGCTCGCTCAGGGGCACGAAGACCTTCTCGCCGGTATCCCGGCGGGCGATGACGCACTGCTCCTTCTCCATGTCCTTGGGGCCGATCTCCACCCGCAGGGGCACGCCCTTCATCTCATACTCGGCGTACTTCCAGCCGGGGGAGTTGTCGGAGTCGTCCATCTTGGTCCGCACGCCCGCGGCCTTGAGCCGGTCCCGCAGGGCGTCGGCGGCCTCCAGCACACCGGGCTTATGCTGGGCCACGGGGATCACCACCGCCTGAATGGGGGCCACCCGAGGCGGCAGGACCAGGCCGTTGTCGTCGCCATGGGTCATGATGATACCGCCGATCATCCGGGTGGAGACGCCCCAGCTGGTCTGGTGGGGATGGTGGAGCTGGTTGTCCTTTCCGGTGAAGGTGATGTCGAAGGCCTTGGCGAAGCCGTCGCCGAAGTAGTGGCTGGTGCCGGCCTGGAGGGCCTTGTGGTCGTGCATCATGCACTCCACGGTGTAGGTCTCCTCAGCGCCGTTGAACTTCTCCCTATCGGTCTTGCGCCCCCGGATCACCGGCATGGCCAGGTAGTTCTCCATGAAGTCGGCGTAGATGTTCAGCATCCGCATGGTCTCTTCCCGGGCCTCTTCCTCGGTGGCGTGCATGGTGTGGCCCTCCTGCCACAAAAACTCCCGGTGGCGCAGGAAGGGACGGGAGGTCTTTTCCCAGCGCAGCACGCTGCACCACTGGTTATAGAGCTTGGGCAGGTCCCGCCAGGAGTGGATGATGTTGGCGTAGTGCTCGCAGAAGAGGGTCTCGGAGGTGGGGCGGACGCACAGGCGGTCCTCCAGCTTCTCGCTGCCGCCCATGGTGACCCAGGCGCACTCCGGGGCGAAGCCCTCCACGTGGTCCTTCTCCTTCTGGAGCAGGGACTCCGGGATCAGCACCGGCAGGTACACGTTCTCGTGCCCGGTCTCCTTGAAGCGCCGGTCCATCTCCGTCTGGATATTCTCCCAGATGGCGTAGCCATAGGGCCGGTAGATGAACATGCCCTTGACGGAGGTGTAGTCGATCAGCTCCGCCTTCTTGCACACGTCGGTGTACCACTGGGCAAAGTCCACGTCCCGGGCGGTGATGGCGTCCACTTGTCTCTTATCCTGTGCCATAGTCTCCATCCTTTTCTCTATGATAGCGTTCTCTATGATAGCGCCGCTTCCCGGCGCAGTTTACACTGAACATTTATTGTATCCACTCCGCAGGAAAAAGTCAACTGTAATCGATCTGTAAAGGCTTTTTTCCACTCTGTAAAGACTTTTTCCCCCTCAAATGCTATCCTGCATATATACATATATAAAGGAGGGGATATCATGAAACGATCCGCCCTGGCAATCTTGTGCCTGCTTTTGCTGACCGGATGCGGGTCCCAGGCCGCCGGACCAGCTTCGGAACAATCGGAGTGCGCCGGAGACTCCCTTCCGCTGCCCATAACAGAGGAGGCCCTTCGGGCCGTCTACGAGGAGGAGCAGCAGGAGGTCCTCCGGATCACCGCCTATGAGGAGGACTTTCTGGTGGAGACCGGCCCGGAAAGCCGCCCCGCTCTGGATTGGGTCTTTGGCTCTATCGGCATCCGCCGGCGGCTGTATGTGGGCTTTTCAGGCATCCGGGACTACGAGATCCTCTACGCGGGCTGCGTCCGCTTTACCACGGAAGGGGTCCTGTTCGACAGTGCGTACCGGGACTTTCCCCAGAGCGGGACCGTCTCCTTTTCCGACGCGTGGGACCAGGACGGCGCCCTCGTCTCTTATGATGTCTACCATTCCGGCGAAACCGCCGCTTTGGAGACCTATTGGGCCCCGCTGGACGAGCCCTCCTCCTTTGGCATGGAGGGCCGCTCAGAGGCGGTGCTGGACGCCCGTGTGACCGTGACTGGCCTGGAGATCCTGTTCGGCCCTATGTCCGGCCAGGATTTCGATGCAGCCTTCTGTGCGCCGCCGCTGACGGAGATCGCCTGCGGCGGAAACGTCATGACCATCACCTGCCATGACACCTATCTGGACTGCATGGCCCTGTCTCAGGGCGAAACACCGGAGGATCTGGAACGTCTTCAGACGACGGGGACCCTGTATCCCGGGTGCTTTCCCACGGGGCCGCTGCCCAACGGGTCCAACCGTTTTCTCTCCCAGGCAGAAATCGCCCAGGACGGCAGCAATGCAGTGATCCGCCTGACATTGACAGAGTCCGCCGGACGATACACGGTGGAGACCACCTATCTAGGTCCCGATGACAACGGACCGGGCATCCGGCTCTCTCTGGCGGGTGGAGATGCATGGTAAGGGACCGTAGGTGCAGGTCGCCGCTGGGCCTCGCCCGCGTACGGCCGCCAAAGCGCGTCATCCGATCCCGGCAGAAGAAAAACGGCGGGCTGCACGCCCGCCGCTTCTTTTTTCCTTATTTCGCATACTCCACAACCTTGGTCTCCCGCAGGACGTGGACCTTGATCTGACCGGGGTATTCCATCTCTTCCTCGATCTTCTTGGCCAGCTCCCGGGCCAGGATGACCATCTGGTCCTCGCTGACCTGCTCGGGCTTGACCATGACCCGGACCTCCCGTCCGGCCTGGATGGCGTAGGCCTTGTCCACGCCGGGATAGGTGCCGGTGATGGTCTCCAGCTGCTCCAGGCGCTTGATGTAGTTCTCCAGATTCTCGCGCCGGGCGCCGGGACGGGCCGCGGAAATGGCGTCCGCCGCCTGGACCAGGCAGGCCACGATGGTCCGGGGCTCCACATCGTTGTGGTGGGCCTCGATGGCGTGAATGATGTCCTCCCGCTCCTTGTACTTCCGGGCGAACTCCACGCCCAGGGACACATGAGTGCCCTCCAGCTCGTGGTCCACGGCCTTGCCCAGGTCGTGGAGCAGTCCGGCCCGCTTGGCGGCCTGGACATCGGCGCCCAGCTCCGCGGCCATCATGCCGGCGATGTGGCTGACTTCCACGGAGTGCTGCAATACGTTCTGGCCGTAGCTGGTGCGGTAGTGGAGGCGGCCCAGCATCTTCACCAGCTCGGGGTGGAGATTGCGGATACCGCACTCGAAGGTGACGCGCTCGCCCTCGGCCTTGATGGTGGCCTCCACCTCCCGGCGGGCCTTCTCCACCATCTCCTCGATGTGGGTGGGATGGATGCGGCCGTCGGCGATCAGCTTCTCCAGTGCCAGGCGGGCAATCTCCCGCCGCACGGGCTCGAAGCAGCTGACGGTGATGGCCTCCGGCGTGTCGTCAATGATGAGGTCCACGCCGGTCAAAGTCTCGATGGTGCGGATGTTGCGGCCCTCGCGGCCGATGATGCGGCCCTTCATCTCGTCATTGGGCAGGGGAACCACACTGACGGTCATCTCGGCCACCTGGTCCGCGGCGCAGCGCTGGATGGCCTGCGCCACCACTTCCCGGGCGCGGGCCTCGCACTCCTCCTTCATCCGGGACTCCACCTCTTTGATCTTGAGGGCAGTCTCGTGAGTCACCTCGGCCTCCACCTGATCGATCAGATACTGCTTGGCCTCCTCGGCGGTAAAGCCGGAGATCCGCTCCAGCATCTCGGTCTGGCTGCGCTTGATGACCTTGATCTCTTCGTTTTCCTTGTCGATGGCCACGTGCTTCTGGGCCAGGGATTCTTCCTTCTTCTCGATGGCCTCGGTCTTG
Source organism: Dysosmobacter sp. Marseille-Q4140 (assembly GCA_018228705.1). Lineage (NCBI taxonomy): Bacteria > Bacillati > Bacillota > Clostridia > Eubacteriales > Oscillospiraceae > Dysosmobacter > Dysosmobacter sp. Marseille-Q4140. Next base: position 1,192,331 of record CP073694.1, read on the forward strand.
CGGTCCAGATTCTCCTCTTTCTGCTGCAGACGGTTCTCCTGCCGCTGCAGGTCGGCCCGGCGTGTCTTTTCTTCCTTCTCGTATTCGCTGCGGCTTTTCAAAATCTCTTCTTTGGCTTCCAGCAGTGCCTCTTTTTTCTTGGTCTCGGCGCTCTTGATGGCCTCATTGATGATGCGCTTTCCCTCTTCCTCTGCGCTTGAGATTTCCTTCTCGGAAACGATCTTCCGGTAGCGGATACCGAGGGGGAAGCAGACCGCGCCGCCGACCGCCAGCCCGATCAGACCGGCGATAATGGCGTCTAACACGATTGCTCTTCCTCCTGTTTTCGGTATATGGTATATGCGGAATGTTGTATATGCAGGCCCGGCGGGCCGCACGATGCAGAAAATAATCGGGGGGTCCCCTGTCCCCTGCCGACAATTATCTTTATCTAGTTTAATCATTTACAGGACAGCTGTCAAGAAAAACCGATGGGATTGCGATAAATATGCAGCCCGCCTACACTGCACCGGCAGGCGCCGCAGGCCGGGCAGGCGAAGCCCGCCCGGCCCAAGGGTCCCCTGCGCGGACCGCTTGACGCCGCTTCCGCGGCGGCCGGGCCTTTGACCCGGCACGGCTCACTGGCCCTGGGTGTCGATGTAGGCCGCCGCCGCATACCCCACGTAGTCCCCGTAATGGACCACGTACCACCCCTCCCATTCGCCGAAGACGGTGACGGCGGCACCGTCCGGCATGTTGGCCAGGATGGTTCCGGTGGAAGAGGGATAGCTGCGCAGGTTCAGCGTGCCGTAGCTGACAGTGACGGTCCCTTCCACCGGAGGCATGGGGTAGATGAAGGGCAGGCCGAAGAACTCCGTCAGGGCCCGGGCCAGCTGCTGGGCGATGGCGTCCATGTGCCCCTCCACCCAGGTGGCGTCGGCGTAGTTGTCATGATAGCCGATCTCCACCAGCACTGCCGGAAACCGGGGCTGGCGGACCTCGCCCAGGGTGGTGGTGGCCCGGGTGGTAACTTTATTTGGCAGGGGGTAGATCTGGCGAAGCTGCTCCGCAATCAGCTCCGCGCCCCGCTGTCCCTCGCTGCTGCCGGGGTAGTAGAAGGCGATGATGCCCCGCTCCTGGCCGTATCGGCCCTCCGGGGCGCCGTTGGAGTGGAGGGCCAGGTAAAAGTCGTACCAGCCGCTGTTGGCCTCCCGGATGGAGGAGGCGGCGGTCATGTCGGGGGAATTGCGGCGGTATTGGATGCCGTTGGCGAGCAGGTAGGGCTCCAGAGCGTCGGCCAGCAGGTTCATGTTATATTCCTCGGAGCCGCTGCCGGTGACGTACTCATTCCACTCCTGGGTGGACGGGCTGAGGTAGATGATGGGCATGGTTACTCCTCCTTTTTCTCAATCTATGGCGCGGAGGGAAAAAATGTGCTACACTGGGAGGGAAGTAACCGTGCTGGTAAGGAGAACGATGATGAAAACGGAACGCAGCTATCCCAGATACACCGTCACGCCCAAGGCGGCCGCCGCCCTGACCCGGGGACACCCCTGGGTCTACGACGCGGAGATCCTCTCCATGGAGGGAACGGCGGAAAACGGCGGATTGGTGGATATAGTAGGCAAAAAAGGCCAATATCTCGGCACCGGCTTTCTGTCAGAGCAGTCCAAGATCCGTGTGCGGCTGATTTCCCGCAACGCCAACGACCGCTTTGACGAGGCCTTCTGGCACCGGAAGCTCCAGTGGGCCTGGGAGTATCGGAAGGCCGTCCTAGCGCCGGAGGACCTGGACGCCTGCCGGATCCTCTTCGGGGAGGCGGACGCCTTTCCGGGGCTCACCGTGGACAAGTTCCACGACCTTTTGAGCGTGCAGGTGCTGTCCGTGGGCATGGAGAAAATCAAGGGGATGCTGCTGCCTATGCTGGCGGAGATCCTGCGGCAGGACGGGCAGACCGTCCGGGGCATCTACGAGCGCAACGATGTGGCCCTCCGGGATAAGGAGGGCCTGCCCCAGTACAAGGGCTGGTTCCCTCTGCCGGGAGAGGCGGTCCCCGAGACGCCGGTGACGGAGATCACGGAGAACGGCGTGCGGTATCTGGTGGACGTGGAGAACGGACAGAAAACCGGCTTCTTCCTGGACCAGAAGTACAACCGCCGGGCGGTAGGGCGCCTGGCCAAGGGGCGGACGGTGCTGGACTGCTTCACCCACACCGGCTCCTTCGCCCTTAACGCCGCCCTGGGCGGCGCCGCCCACGTCACCGCCGTGGACGTGTCGGAGGCGGCGGTGGAGATGGCCCGGGCCAACGCGGCGCGCAACGGCCTGACGGACCGGATGGATTTCCTCTGCGAGAACGTCTTTGACCTGCTGCCCCAACTGGAGAAGGAGCCGGTGAAGTACGACTTCATCATTCTGGACCCGCCGGCCTTCACCAAGTCCCGGAAAACCGTCCGCAACGCCCTGAGCGGGTACAAGGAGATCAACTACCGGGCCATGCGTCTGCTGCCCCGGGGCGGATATCTGGCCACCTGCTCCTGCTCCCACTTCGCCACGGAGGACAAATTCCTGGCCATGCTGGCCGACGCCGCCCATGACGCAGGCGTCCAGCTGCGGCAGATCGAGGCCCGGCAGCAGTGCTGCGACCACCCGATCCTCTGGGGCGTGGAGGAGACCAACTATCTGAAATTCTACCTCTTCCAGGTGGTATAACGGCAAGAGGAAGCCCGCCGCGTTTCGCGGCGGGCTTCCTCTTTTACATTTATAATGGTGCGGTGGGGCCTCAGGCCTCCTGGTACAGCTCCAGGATGGCGCCGTCCTTCCAGACGAAGGCCAGGCGGTCGCCCTTCTCATTGGCGGTCATGGGCCCGCAGATGACGCTGTCGGCGTCAGCCACATACTTCTCCAGATCGTCCACCTTGTAGGCCACATGGGGGTTGCGGTGGATCTCCTCCGGGAAGGGGGTGCCCTCCTCGAACTTCAGATACTCGATCTTGTAGTCGTAGTCGTCCACGTTGCTGACCCAGAACTTGGCGCCCTCGTTGTAGGTCATGTTGGGCTTGCGGTTGGTGATGGGGATGCCGATGTGCATATAAGTGGCGGACATGGGAATTCCTCCTTTTTTCTCCAGCGGCGGTCAAACCTGCGCCGCCTGATTGTCAACGCGCTGTGCCAGCTCCGGCAGGCGGTCAGCCCTGGCTGTGCAGGATCTCCTGATACACCTCGTAGGCCTGGGCGGCGGTGTAGCCCTCGTGGACCACCTTGGCGATGGCCTGGGCCATGCCGGCAGGGCACTCGGACTGGAAGATGTTCCGGCCCATGTCCACGCCCCGGGCACCGTCGGAGATGGCCCGGTACGCCATCTCCAGGGCCTCGGCCTCCGGCAGCTTCTTGCCGCCGGCGATGACGATGGGCACCGGGCAGGCGGAGACCACCTTTTCAAAGTGGTCGCAGTAGTAGGTTTTGACGAAGGAGGCGCCCAGCTCCGCCAGGATCCGGGTGGCCAGCAGGAAGTACTCCGTGGTCCGGGCCATCTCCTTGCCCACGGCGGTGACGCCCAGCACCGGGATCCCGTAGCGCTCCCCGGCGTCCACGGCCCGGCAGAGGGTCTCCAGAGACTGGGCCTCGCCCGCCCCGCCGATGAAGCACTGCATGGCCACGGCGGCGGCATTCATGCGGATGGCGGCCTCCATGTCGGCGCCGATGCCATTGCCGGTGCTCATGTCGTCGATGAGGACACTGGCGTCGTGGGTGGCCCGGAGGCAGATGGCGTTGTGCACCGTGGGGGGGATGCAGGCGCGGATGGCGCCCCGGGTGCCCATCAGCACGTCGGTATACTGGCAGAGGGGGGCGATGGTCACGTCGATCCGCTCCAGCCCGGCGGTGGAGCCCATGATGTAGCCGTGGTCAAAGGCCAGCATGACGGTGTTGCCGCTCTTGGGATTGAACAGCCGGGACAGGCGGTTTTTGGCTCCCCAGTCCCCGTGGCCCAGACCCTTGGCAAAGAACCCCTGTTCCGGGGCCGGCACGTCCAGATGGTAGTCGTGGGCGGCCTTGTTTCCGATTGCGTCCGCCATGGCTCACTCCTTGCTGTACGCCGGGGTGTGGCAGGGGGTATTCCACAGCCGCAGGGTCTCGTCGTCCCACTTGGCAATGTTCATCTGGAAGCCGGCGGCCTCCTGAACGGTGAGGATCTCGCCCACCATGCTGGCGACGACCTCCACACCCTTGGCCTTGAGGAACTCCACGGTGTCCTTGAACAGCACCAGCATCTCCATCATGGTGGTGGCGCCGCAGCCGTTGATCATGACGAAGGCCTTGTTGCCGCTCTTGAGGTCCAGATTTTTGCACAGGGCCTCGGCCACGGTGGCCACGGTCTCCTTGGCGGACATCATGGGCACCCGGACGCCGCCGCCCTCGCCGTGCTGGCCGGCGCCGATCTCCATGAGGTCGGTCTCGCCCAGGTCGCCGAAGGACATGCCGTTCTGGGGATGGGTGGCGTCGGTGGACTTGACGGTGATGGAGGCCATGTTATCGGCATAGTGCTGGGCGATCTCGGCCACCTCGTCCAGGCTCTTGCCCTCCCGGGCGGCAGCCGCGGCGATGTGGTACAGGGCCACGGCGCCGGCCAGGCCGCGCTTGTTGTCCTCGCCGTTGGGGTCGAACTGGATCTCCTCGCCGGTGACCACCTGACGGACGTTGAGGCCCGCCTTCTTGGCCAGCTTCATGGCCTGCTTGCCGGCCAGCTGGTCGCCGGCGTAGTTCAGCGTCAGCAGCAGCACGCCGTGGCCCTTGTCCGCCAGCTTCATGGCGTCGAACACCAGCTGGCCGTTGGGAGCGGCGAAGATGTCGCCCACCGCCTGGACGTCCAGCATGCCGCGGCCCACGAAGCCCGCCTGGGCGGGCTCATGGCCGGAGCCGCCGTAGGTGACGATGGTCACCCGGTCCGCCGTCTCCAGGTCCTTGCTGATGACCAGGTGGCCGTCCACGTCCACGATGTCGGGATAGGCCAGGCCCAGACCCACCAGTTCCTCGTCGGTGATGGTCTCGGGGGCGTTGATGAACTTCTTCATTTTCATAGTAAACATCTCCCATTCCACAGATATCGTCTTGTACTCAGGCCTGCGCCAGGCCCCGGAAGAAATACGCCATGGAGGTAGCGCCGGCGTCCGCCGTGCCGATGGTCTTTTCGCCGTAGCTCTTGGCCCGGCCGAACTTGGACACAAAGCCCTTGGTGGCCTCAGCCCCTGCTTCCGCAGCCGCGGCCGCCGCAGAGAACAGCTCCTGCTCATCCTCCCCGGCATAGGCCGCGATGGCCTCGCTGGCGGGGATCAGGGCGTCCATCATGGTCTTGTCTCCCACCTTGGCGCCGGACATATCATCGATTTCCGCGAAGGCGTTGGCGAACATGGCCCGCAGGCCCGCCGCATCGACCTCCTCCCCCTCGGGGGCGGCCTCCTGCATCCCGTCCAGCCAGGTGTTCCACAGCGGCACGGCGCTGCCGCCGTTGAGGGTCATGACGGCCATGGCCGCGTCGTCCAGCATGGACTGGATGCCGCCGTCCGCGGCCTCCACCGCGGCGGAAATGGCCCCGGCGATCTTGGTCATGGTCAGCCCGTGGTCGGCGTCGCCGAACTTGGAGTCGATCTCCGTCAGCTCCTGCTCCGCGGCCATCACCGCCCCGCAGGCGTGCTGCAAACGCGCCGCCAGCTGATCTTTCGTCATCACTTGTCACCTCCTCCCCATCCGAAATGTTACATTTGTGCATTTAACGTAACACCGGCAGTTACAGAAGTCAATATCTCCTGACGCTTTTCTCCGTATCCCATAGAGCGCGGCGGATCGCCTTGGTCAAAATGTGCAAACAAAACTCCCAGACGCTGCCGCGTCCGGGAGCTTTCGTGCCGGTCACTGTCCGAAGAGGGTCTGAGCCAGGGCGGCCCGGGCCACGATGTGGGTGAAGGCCCCGGTGCGGAGCGCACCCCGCAGAGCTCTGGCACTGGTGTTGGCGGAGCAGACCCCCACGATGTTGGGGCAGCGCATCAGCGTCTCCAGGGGGACCTGGATGGCGAAGTCCTGGTCCGACTGGATGATGGTCCCTGCTTCGTTGAAGTAGTAGACCAGCATCCGCCCGCAGGCGTGCTGCTGCTGGAGGAGACTGCCGTACCGGACCAGGGAGGCGAAGTCCGGGCTGGAGGGATAGTCGCCGATGTTGACCAGGGCCGTGTCGATCTGCTCCCACTGCTGGTGGATCTGGCGGTAGACCTCCGTAGAGCAGAGGACCTGCTTTTCCTCCAGACTGTCCGGCAGGGCCGGAAGGTAGAGGAAATGGGGCGCCGCGCCCAGCTGCTGGGCCATCAGGCGCACATTTTCGTTGGACTGGTAGTTGCGGGCAGGGATGCTGGCATTGCCCACCAGAGGGCAGATATCGGTGACGGAGCTGTCCGGCTGGGGGTGCTTTTCCAGCCAGGTCACCAGCTGGCCGATGAGATAGCCCCAGCCCACTCCCAGGCGGCGGGCACCGATCTGCCGCAGCAGGTCCACAGCTCCCTGGGACAGCAGTTGGTTGGTGGCGTCCTCATCCTCGCCGTCCTCCACCAGGACGCCGCCCCGGATGGAGCTGGTCATCCGCAGCCGGTCCAGCAGGCTGGACGCCCGGGTCCCGGGCTCGTGAATCAGGATCTCCACCACGCCCAGCTCCCTGGCCTCACTGAGCATCCGGCTGATCAGAGGACGGGACACCCCCAGTTCCGCCGCGATGTCGCTTTGCTTCCGGTCCTCCAGATAATACCGTCGGGCCACATGAGCCAGCCGCCGCAGCTTCTCCGTTTCCGGCACCGCCGCCGCCCCCTTTCGTGTCTGTGTCTTGTTACATATGTTACTTTACCATATGACAGTTACAAATGCAACCCCCTTCTCCGCTCTCCAAACACCAAGGAGGGAGCCGGAATCCCGGCTCCCTCCTTGGCGGAAGATTGGATGAAAAGAAGTTTTTGTCTCTTGCAAGTATTACGATACCGCAGAGTTGTTAAGCAAACCAGCAGAGATTGTTTCAAAAGTTTTAAATCCCACGATTTAGCTGGGGAAGTTCTTCCAGCGAGGCAAACCGATAGCCCATGTCCTCCCACTTGGTCAGCAGGTCATCCAAAATGGCGGCGTTGGTGGCGGAGGTGGAGTGCAGCAGCACGATGGCCCCGTCGTGGATCCGGGGCAGGAGCTTGGCGTAGGCGGCCTCCGCCGTGGGCTGGTCGTCCACGTACCAGTCCACATAGGCCAGGCTCCAGAACACCGTGGTGTATCCCAGGGCCTGGGCCTGTTTCAGGTTTTCCTCACTGTACTTGCCCTGGGGCGGGCGGTAGAACTTGGACAGCTCCTGCCCGGTGGTCTCCCGGTACAGCGCCTCCAGCGACGCCAGCTCCTCCTGGAAGGCCGCCTGGTCCGAGATGGCGGACATATCCGGGTGGTGGTAGGTGTGATTGCCCACGATGTGGCCCTCCGCCGCCATGCGTTTGACGATGTCCGGCGCCGTCTCCACCATATTGCCCACCACGAAGAAAGCCGCCGGTGCGCTGTGCTTTTTCAGCGCGTCCAGAATGGCCTCCGTATAGCCGTTCTCATAGCCGCAGTCGAAGGTCAGGTAAATCACCTTCTCACCGGTATCGCCCAGGTAATAGGCGCCGTACCGGGCCAGATCC